>CAVYGM010000021.1:0-105331 GCA_963768025.1 uncultured Cytophagales bacterium | reverse complement strand
CCAATATTCTATCCGCTTTCCCATTTGGAACAATTGAGTACAAATCCAGCAAGAAATCCAGATGCTTCTAGCTCGCCTATACGTTTGCCCCGGTGGCCAGTGTATTTCCAAACTTGCTGATAGGCTTCCAGTACGGAGTCGTACGACATATCTTTGTCATCCAGGATCAGGAGTACTAGCTTGAGCTTAGCTTCAGATATGAAATTCCAAAAGTCAACTTCGTCATTTTCAACCTCATTGAGGCGTTTTAACTCTGCTCTTAGTATTTCCCTTGCCGCTTCGGTGCTTTCAGCCAAAATTTTTTTTTCCTGGTAATTATCAAACAAACTGCCCCATTCACTATTCCCAGGAAGCACTAGGGCGTGTTCAAGGGCCAGCCAGTTTGTCAGCGGGTAGTGCTTTATTTTGTTATTCTCGTTGACAGTTTGCCAGTAATAGTCTGCAGCCTTTTCGTAGGCTGTTTGTTTGTCGGTGCCCATGCTCACCATTCCTAACCGCTTATACGTACTCCCAAGTAAGTACAATCGCTCATTGGTACACCCGAATGTATTGAGCGTAGTAAGTTCCTCGGTCAATTTCGTAAGTTTTGTTAAGCTGACTGCTCGCTGCACAGGATCATCTTTGAACTTCCGAATAGCGTCCTTAGCCCTGACGTTACAAAATTTTTCCAAGGCAGAAAAAGAATATGTTGATTCTTCCAGGATTCTCAAGCTTTCAAATTTATCGATAGCCTCTTGGTACATCCCCATTCCAGCATACAGTAATGCCTGGTACTCAATGATTTTGCCGTTTCTAATCTTGGCATTTTCCATACCCCGATTGATGCCCTCCATCTTTTTCTGGAGTACTTCTAGGTCGTAACTTCCCGTATCCAGTTGATTCAACAAATTTGCGAGCTCTATTTCGACTTCTTCCGGAATGATAAAGGTGTACTCATAATGCGGGATATAGTCCTGGTTAATGAGTCTATAGAACGGATCTCCGTAGCATTGATAGGCTCCCCAGGTATTATTGCGGGTGCCGTAGTCTTCGTAAACAGTCTTGCGAGCCCTTTTAACCGACTCGCCAAAAGTGTCTCCAGAAAAGAGGCAGTCGTAAAATTTTTCGGCAAATTTTAGGGCTACAGTATCGCTGACCGCCCAACCGGCTACCACCACGGCCTTTACCCCGATTTCGATCAGCTCGGTGCCGATGTTGGCGGCCAGCCGATAAGGGCTTTGCGGGACCTTTTCCGCAAAGGGCAGCCATTTGGCCCAGGTAGCAGCAGTTGACAAACACCAGTTCTGGAACTCCGCTCATTTGTTTGATGTCGTCTGGCGTCAGGAAGGAATCTTTTCCGATGAGCATCCCCGTCTTTTTCTCTTCCCCATGTTCGAAGGCTCCGTGGCCAGCGAGGTGAACGATTTTGTAATCCTTGCCGAGGAGTTCTATCCTTATCTCCGCCGATTTCTGATTAGACGAATGTACCGTATCATACCCGTTCGCCTTTAGACGCGCTGCCAAGATTTCCCCTTCCGTCTTGGCACCGGGCAATTGTGCAAAAAAACCTTCCAGATTGGGGTCGGCAACAACCAGGGCGCTGTTTTCAACAACCGAGCTAATAGCCCGGCGGAAGTTAGGCGTAGCCAGTTGTCGTATCATGCCGGCGTTCACGCTCATTGGTTTTGCATTGGCAGTGCCGTCCTGCAAGAGTTCCCAGGGAAAGGCCGCCGTCAGGCTGTCGAGTTGCCAGCTTATGTTGTTTTGTCTTTTTACTTTTTGCTTAAAATCATTGGGAATAAGCATCTCAAAAATAACTTTGGCTAGTCTGGGCGACCAGTCGTCCTTAATCGAGATGGCATCCAGTATCTGGAACAGGTCGTGGCTGTCGGTGGTCAGGGTAGCTTCTTCAATGCGGGCGGCATCGGTGGAAATAGCAAATTTCAGACCCTGGCGACTTTTATCCAGATCTTCGGGATTGTCGTAGGGTTGAACGTTGATGCGCGTCCACCAGTCCTGCGTATCTTCTACCGGAAGGCGACCACGTCGGCCGGGCTGCTTATTGATACTATTCCCGGACCTTTTCAAGTTCAATATCTTATTCTCCTCTTTTTCGAGTACACTCACGGCTTTTACGCAGGCGAGGGCGCGATCGGTATAAAGTTCTATAAATTCTACGGCCTCTATGGTCTTGCCCATTTCCTTATACACAGCAAGTACTCTTTGATTAGCGTTTTGAATAGCCTGCAAGATGGCGCGCACGGCTCCTTCAATACTTAGTCCGCCGTATCCTGACCCTACTAATAGGGCTGACATTCCAACTAATTTCGGCTTATTAATTGTTTGATTCGCTTCCCTGGATGGCCTATTGATCAAGCCCACCAGGTAGCTGCATACCCCAAGTTCGATCGTGTTGATCAGTTGGAATTCGTTCAATTCACCCTGCCTGCCCAACCCCACCACAAGTACCCCTTTGAGATCTCTCAAATTTCCGGTTTCCAAAAAGGCATGGGTACCGATTGGTCCTGGATACACGCCAAGTTGTAGGCGTTTGCTCACTTCCCCATTTAGTGATTGCTCCACAGCCTTTTCAGCGGATAGAATACCATCCCTATCGAAATGGCCGATGAGGAGGGGATACTTCGCGTACTTCAGATGCCCGTTACTGACCGATACTATCAGGGGCAGTTGTCCCGCTATAAAACTACCCTCCGATGTACCCAGCCCCAGCATTACCTTTTCTACATTGTCAGGAGAGAGGTTGAAGGTGAACTTTGTTTTGGCTACTGATCCGGTATCTAGGCCGCGTAGTGTAGGTTGGGTTTGTTGCAACTGACTGGTCTTACCCGTTTTTAACAGATCCGAAATGGCTCCGAATAGGGTGCTGGCGTTGGCAAGCTCACCGTGCGGAATATCGGAGAAATACACATTTTTTTGTTCTGCTATTGCCTGCGGGATACCGCTGGCCCAGGTTACGCTGCCGTCCCCCTCTTGGGTAGCGATGAATTCGAGCGTTTTGCGGGTACCAAAAAAAGTCTTTCGTTCTTTGATGATATAGCCACTAATGGTCTGATCTCCTTTCCCAGCCTGCCCTGCAATGTATGTGGCTTTGGAATAATCAAGTTTGCTTTCGATAACCTCGTTTTTACTATTCAGTGTTACTATCTCCTTGCGGTATTTATTGAACCCTTCGAGTACTTTATCCTCAGGAACGGGCCATGCATCATCCCCAAAGGCTACGGACATACTTTTCCAGGTTTCAGGCTTTCCAAAATCAGCCACGGTGGTATCCAGTGGAAGCAGACTCAGAATACCGGGGAATTGAGAAAAGATTTTTAATAAACTCTTTTTGGAGTTTCCCAGGTCAATCGCACTAACGGTAGTGATGATCGAATCTTCTCCAAACAGAATGTAGGGGATTCGGAACGAACCGCCCAGCGGTGCCCCCAAAAACAATAACCGGAAGTTGGCATCGGTGCTCAGTTTTGACCAAGTTTCCTTGTATTTTTTATTAATCATAAAATCCCGGATCACCAGACCGCCCATCGAGTGGCCAATGAGCTTAATGGGTTGCTTGAATTGCAGCAGCTCCACCACTTTGCTGTTGAGGGCCTCGCCATTATGCGCCATGCTAAGCCGCCAGTCAAAAGGGAACACTACCACATCATAGTCAGGGCTCAAAAAATCAGTCAATTTTTTGTAAGAGGCCTCCACCACCGAAGGAGCCATGATGTTGCTGTTGTTATCTGTGCCTAGCAGAGTAAGTTGCCCATTAAGGATGCTCAGAAAATTAAACCATACCTGGTTGTCTCCCACCGTCAGATTGCTCCCCATAATACCTGGAAGTAAAATCACGATGGGTTTTTTACCCGATACGGGGGCAGGGAATAGCCTACCTTTGGGATTGGTGAGGCTGATGTTGCGTATTTCGGTTCCGGTAAAATCCCGGTCGGTCAGGGGCATGAAGCCGGGAACGGGATTCAGGCCGTCGCTTTGGATGGCGTTCAGGATGGCGTCTCGGGTTGGTTTGTTGGCGAAGTAGCAGAAATGGGTCACCAGCGGCCCTTCATCTAGCAGGTACTGCGACCGGCCGGGAGCGCGCTTGGCTCCGTTGAACATAGACCGGGTGTTCACGATCATATCGTTGGGGCCCATGTTGAACAACTTGGCCAGGATTGAGACAATTGCCTGCCACCGAAACGTGACTTTATTGTTACCCGAAATCACCAGCAAAGGGGCCGTAATTTCCAGGTCGGGGGCGGGGTTGTTCAGTACCTGATTGAAGGGAGAGTCAGGATTTTGGATCTCTAAACCGGGAAGCACAGTGGGGTTGTTCTTGATTTCAACCGCCGCCGAGAGCAGATTTCTGAACGCCGTATGTACCTCTCCTTCCTTTTTGAGGGCGAGCCCAACGAGGTTAAAGATCACATTGAGGAAAACATCCAGCCGCTTGGAGGCCAAAATAGCCCCGTTGGCCGGGCAGGCTACCCGGATAAACTTCTCAATAGTGATAGTTTTGCCCCGCATCACTTCCTCTATTTCTTCGATAAGCTTTACATCGGTTTGCCTTCCAGCCCGGTTGAGAAACGTTTTCTCTTTATCCGAAAAACCGACAGCCCCGGAATTCTCGATGCAAAACCGACAGAGGACCTCGCCAATCAGTCCCCCACGCGATTGACTGAGAATGTGCAGCGTGGCCTTGGCAGGAAGTTGCCTGACCAGCTCGAGCACATTTTGGAGAGGACTTTTCGTCAGGCTTTGGTGTTCGAACGCGAGCACGTTTAATTCCCCATAGGTCGTAAATATCGTATTCCACAGATCGGTAGGCTTTCCATCTTTATTCAGGTCTTCAAAAGTTTGGCGAGTAGAAGCAGCGGTACCGTGCAGAAAAAGGAAATATTTACCATCCTCTTTTATCTCTCTCTTTTCAAGCGTAAAGTCACTTTTTACTCCGAGCAATCCACGCTGTTTGTCAAGCGCTTTTTCTTCAAAATCCTCGGCAAGCTTTATGATAATCTCATCCAATTCGGTCGGTAGATCGACTTCTTTCCTGCCAAATATTTTCAGAAACTTCACCAGTACCTTTTTCAGCCCTCGCTGCTGATCCATTAGCACGAGCTCGGTCGGAATCAGGAGGAGGGCTTTTTCCTGGTCACCGCGGGATAGGTCGCGTTTTTTCTGCAAGGCTACTTCATCAAAAAGCTCCCCCAAATCATCCTGCGTGCAGAGCCAGACGGTGTCATCGTCAAACTCGAACTGTCAGTACATCTCCTACTTCCAAATCGACCTTTATGGGGGCTGCTTCTTCCCCGCGTTTAGTTTCTTTAAAGTTGAATTCTTGTTTTAATTCAAGATGTTCCTGCTTAGGGGTTAAAGAGAGATTTGCTTTTTCTGTTTCTTTTGCGGGGACTAAGATGGTGGAAGTGGTCATAAGGAGTGAGGAGAAAAGGATGGTTGGGAAGGGCCTGGACAGGGATAAAGTTCTGTAAGCTTCTAGTTTTAGAGGTACCTATTCTTTTTGGTCTGTTTCAAGATTCTTGTTTATCATTTGGCTGGTTGGATATAGAAAAATGGTAGGTCTAAGTAGACCCGAGGCAACCTTTATTAAGCTACTTCGAAAGAGTGTTTTGGCCACTTATGACCAAAGAAGTCTCAGGTACCCTACAAATACGGTACCCGCATCGCTTTGTAAATTACAAAACGATTAAGAAATAATGCTAAAAACCTGGTGGAATTTATCTAACGGTACATTCTGGTTTTTTGACTCAGGGAAGCCGGCTGGCTTGGGAATAACCAACCGCGCTCCCAAAACTTACTTCCGGCTCTTGATCGCCGGCATATCATTCCCTACCAACAGCTCGGGGGCTATCATCACCCGGGAGTCGGGGTCGGCGTTTTCCAGGTTGAGGACGCCGCGCGGGCATACCGCGGAACATATCCCACAGCCCACGCAGGAGGCCCGCACCACGTCTTGTCCGCGCTGGGCGTAGGCGCGAACGTCGATTCCCATTTCGCAGTAGGTGCTACAATTCCCGCAGGAAATGCACTGCCCGCCGTTGGTGGTGATCCTGAAACGGGACTTAAACCGCTGCACCAACCCCAGGTAGGCTGCCAGGGGGCACCCAAACCGGCACCACACCCGGTTTCCCATCAGGGGGTAGAACCCTACGCCCACCACGCCGGAAAACAAGGCCCCAATCCAGAAGCCGTAGGCCGAACGAACCGTATAGCTATCGATAGGCCCAACGTTGGACTGACCCGTAAAGTAGGTGTACAGCACGAAGGCGGTCATGACAATGGCAAAGACCAGTACCCCGTGGACAGTGTACCGTTCAATTTTCCAGGCTTTCAGCGATTTGTCCGAGAGTTGCCGATAGGGGTCGCCGAGGGTTTCGGCCAGGCCACCGCAGCCGCACACCCAGGAGCAGTACCAGCGCTTACCATACAGATAGGTAAATATCGGAACAGCGAGCATGGACAAAGCTGTCCCCCACACCAGCATAAATACCCCCAAGGTGCCATTACTGAGCATTTCGTTCAAGTTGTAATCAAAGAAGAAGTCATAATCCAGAGGCCAGATGTTTTTGAAGTCGTAATAGGGTCGGTTGAGCCGGACCAATATTTCGGGTATGATGAACGCAAAGGATGTTTGAAAAAACATAACGGACGTGGTTCGGATCATCTGGTAGGTATTGTGTCGGTATTTGATGATCATCCGGATGCCCATGACCAGGATGCAGAGCGTATAGATGAATCCGTACAGAAACCACTGGGAGGCCGGATTGCCACTGAGGGCTTCACTGACGGGATCGACCAGGAGAACCCAGTTGACGATGTATTCGGGGTAGAAGTACAGGGCTACATAAAACAGGATCAGAAACGTGCCGAGCAGGATTCCGATCCAGCCCCGAGAGGTGGTGGCGCTGTGGTAAATATGGTCGTTTTTGATGCCGGGTAGTTTCCGGTTTTTTGGAAAAATGTATAGCAAGGCTCCCAGCACGGCCAAACCAAAGCTGAGCCAGAACCACAGGGCAGTGTAGTCGGTGATGGCCCCCTCGGAGGCGGCTTTGGCGACGGGGAAGGCGTAATTATCGTAAATGACCTTGTCGTACTGCTGCTGGGCCTTAAAGTCGGCGTTGAGCTCATCCACAATGCCCCGGAAGTCATTGCCGAAGGTAAAGGCCAGGGGGTAGGTTTTACCGTACATACTCTTGGCCTTCGGTGCCACCAGCTCATAGTGTTCCTTTTTGAGGTTGTCTTTCAGGATTTGGTCCGTTAACGTAAATTTCCCCAGGCTAAGCGTAGCGATCCAAACCAGAAAGCCGATGTTGAATAGCACGAGTCCAAGTTTTTGAAGGGTAGTCATGTCTCTGGGTGTAAAGAATGAATGATTTATAAGTAAACTACTGACCGGGAATCAGGCCATGAGCCTTTGCCACAGGGTAGGTTTTTTGACGTACTTGATTTTATGCGTTGGGTGCTGATGGTTAAAGGCCTCAACGATGGCGGTCTCGTGCCGGTCGAAAAACTCAGGGTCGAAGTGGGCGTCCCGCAGGTGGGACAGCACGTAACCGATGCTTTTCTTACCCTTTATCCATCGTTCACATACCTCGTGCCGGAGCCTCATTCCAAAGGTATTGATGCCCGTCAGGGCTTCGAATTCATCCTGGTAGTTGAGTCGGAGGGCGATGTTCTGCTCGGGGTGCTTCCAGTAAAACGTTTTCACGCCCTTAGGAATTGCAGCGGGAACGTGTCCATAGGTTTGGTATTCTATATCAAAAAATTTGGCCGAGTTAAAGAAAACGCCCGGCTGGTAGGCCGTCTTTTTCTGGCAAAGCGTACGGGCCACGGTTTCGCCCATAATTCGGCCGGTGTACCAGATCTGCTCCACGGGCTTTCGCCCCTCCGGCGGGGTACGGTGCTGCACACAATCGCCGATGGCGTACACGTCGGGAATGTTGGTTTCCAGGTATTCATTGACCAGGATTCCCTTATCAGTTTCCAAATCGGTGTCTTTGAATAGCGCAAGGTTCGGATGTACACCAACGGTCAGGCCCACAAACTGGCAGGGAATTTCTTCGTCGTCTTTGGTTACGACCGCCCCAACCCGGTTTCCCGTTTCGTCGGGAAGCAGTTCTTTCAGTTCCGTGGAAAGCCGAAGGTTTATCCCGTGGTCACGGATGTGCTGGCCTATCATTTCGGCTTCCTGCTTGGGAAGTACGGTATCCCAGTAGGCATCTTCCCGTACCAGCATCGTGACCGGGATGTGCCGGGTATGGAGCATTTCGGCCATTTCGATCCCGATCAACCCGCCGCCTACCACCACGGCCTCCTGCGTACCCTTGGTATATTCTTCCATGGATTCGAGGTCCTGGTAGCTGTACAGCCCCTGCACTCCTTCCAAATCCTGCCCCGGCCAGCCAAACCGATTGGGAACCGAGCCCAGGCCCAGAATCAGGGAGTCATAGGCTATGTTGATGCCATTGTCGAGGATGAGGGTCTTGTCTGAGAAATCAACCCGCTCCACCCAGGCTTTTACCAGTTCTATTCGATTCTTTGACCAGAAAAAATCCTCATAGGGTTTGGTATGCTCGTACTTCATGTGGCCCATGTAGATGTACATCAGGGCGGTACGGGAAAAAAAATGGTCGGTCTCCCCGGAGATAACCGTTATGCGATCGTCACTGTGCTTGCGTATGAGGCGGGCGGCGGTAATGCCGCTGATGCCGTTTCCCAGTATGACAATGTGCTTCATGCGTACGTAGCGATTTAGGAGAAGAGTGGGTTAGGAAAAAAAGTTAGGTAGTTAGCTCTGTTTCTATTTCGAGGGGATTCGTCAAAAGGCGATGGACCGGACACGAGTTGGCTATTTGCAGCAGGCGGTCGAGTTGCTCGTTGGTGAGGGTGCCCTGCACGCTGATTTTTCGGGTAATAACGGGAATCTCGGTTTCTTCCACGGACAGCTCCAGTTTTACGTCAATATCATTCAGCAGCCAGCCCTTCCGTTGGGCGTACATTTTGAGGGTAATACTGGTACAGGCTCCCAGTCCCGCCAGTATCAGTTCATAGGGAGCAAGACCCTGATCGTTTCCCCCTAGTTCGATAGGCTCATCGGCCAGGATTTCGTGGGTACGGGCGTGAAGTGAAACCAAGTAATCTTCGTGGCCTAGGACAGCCGAAAGGGAAGTCACGCTCATAGTGGGTTTATGATTTGGGTTTCTTAAAAGTAGGAATAGTATTCTCAACAAACAACTACTTAATGTCTGGATAGTTTTGGTAGAGTAGGGGGCTATTTTTCAGAATCTTTACTATTTTCCATAAGTTCAGCCAGAGGTAGGGTATCTGGCGAGAATTTGAGGACTATGTGCACAATGGCCGCCAGAGGAATGGCTACAATGGCTCCTCCAATCCCCCACAAGGCGCCAAACAGAATGACGGATACAATGCTGAAGAAAGGATTCAGCTCCACTTCGTCACCCACAATCATGGGCGATAGGAAGTAATTTTCCAGAAGCTGGGCCACCGTCATCACACCCAATACGACAAAAAAACCGGAAGGTTCACCCGATACGACCGCCAATAAGGCGGCGGTTCCTCCCCCGATGACGTTCCCAACGTAGGGCAGAAAAGAAAACATGGCCGCCAGGATAGCCAGCAGGATGCTGTACTTGATCCCTCCCAACCAAAACCCAATAGAATAAAAAGCTGCCAGGGCCGAGATCACCTTCAGCATTCCCCAGACATAGCTGCTGGCTGATTTACGGACTTTATGAATCGTGTCCCCAACCTGTTTTTTATCGGAAGTTTTGACCGTTTTGAGTAAGAACCGTTCGAACCGGTGCCGATGTGAAAGCATCAGGACGACGTACACGAACACCAGCAGGAAGTTGGTGACCGTACTCGTAAAAGTACCGAAGAAAGCAGCCAAGGAAGAACTGAGCCTATTCGCAATCTGTTGGGCTTTTTGGGTTTGTTGTTCAGGAGTCAGACCCGTGCGGACAGCGATATACGATTGGGCCTGATCGAACAGCCCGGTTGATTTTTCTTTGATCCGGGGCCAGTCTTCTACCAGGAGGTTCACCTGGTAAAATAGCAACCCAAAAATGAAACTAAAAAACAGGAGTAAAAGCAGCGTACTCGCCGCTACCGCCCAGCCTTTGGGTAGTCCCTTGTCCATGAGCCAATCCATCACAGGGCTTAGTACCATGGATAGAATGATGCCGATAATGAAGGTGATCAGGAAGGTTTGACCCAGATACAGGCCCGCCGGAACCCCCACCAATACAATAATCCAGTGCGAAAAAGTGCAGATCTTTTCTTTCATAGGGTCCTGATTAAGTTTATGGACCTGTTGAAAAAAGTATGCCCGGGGAGTAGAAGTCGCTGGCTTGCGTGCCAAGAAGTGGCAAAGGAAGGTACCCTCACCGCTATTTCTTCTTTTCCAGCCCCAGGCTCAGCCCGGCGTATACGTCCACTCCCTGCGCCTTGATCCGACCATTTTTGGAAAATAATCCCAACAAATTATCTGACCCTACCCGGAGCGGGCCCAGGCGCAAGCCGGTACCAAACGCCAAAGCATTGTTCTGGATGAGAATCGGAAAAGCCACCCCAACTTTGGATGTCTCAAACCGGGGCGTCAGAGCCAGCAAGGATGATTGTCTCCATTGGGGAATCCCCGAGCGTACTATCCCTTGAATAAGCGTGGCATTGATAAAAATAGCGGGCAGTAGCCGCATATCGGCGCTCAGGGTGAGGGCGGTAGGCGGAGCCATCTTGAACGTGCCCGTATTGTTTTCGTCCGTCAAGCCAAACTCTTCCTCAAATAAGCGGCCAAAGGCATTGAATTGATTTTCTCCGGCCCGGGGAGAGCTGTAGCCACGCCACTCCTCCTCGGTGATCTGGCGGTTCTCGCCCTCGATCGTATAATTGTTCACGGATGGACCTTTATACCGCAGGGAGCCTATATCGGTTAGGGAGGCACTTAGGCGTAAGGGGGCTATTTCCCCCTCATCTCCCAGGACTTCGTAGGAAACGCCGATGTCAAAACCCCACCCCTGGCCGTTGGAATTTAGTCCTAAGAGCCGACCGGGTGATAAAAAACTACTTTTCTCCAAATCGGTGTAGCCTACCGTAGCATCAAACTGGTCAACCTGCATGTACACCTGGTTGCGCGCCGTGGAATCCGGCAGGAGTCGGTAGCTTAGAGACTGATTTTTCATATAGCCTCCGGCGTACCCAAAATACCGTTTTATGGAAATCCCTCCGGAGAAACGCATATCGTCGGTTTCGGACAACACCTGGCCGATCGAAAGGCCCCATTCGGAGTAAGCCATGGTGGAAACATTGAAACGGTTTTCGGTTTGGTTAGCAAACAGTGCGAGGTACCCTAGTTCCTGCAAGTCATCGGCATCTGCCAATCCAAGGCGCACAATGCTCATCAGCTGAGGGGAGGCATCCGCTATCTGAACTCCACTCCGAAGCCGAGACATCAAGGCAACGGTAGTTTTATCCCCTACCTTGAAAGCTACGGCCGGACCGCGAAGTTCAGCACTAAGGGTAGCCTGCACGGGCTTGCCGTTCCGGGTTTCTACCAGGTCCGTGGGCTCCAGGGGACGGGAATTTTTGCCGGACAACAGTTGGAGCATCGAAAAAGGAGCCGCGTACCGCACATAGTTGTTGTCCAGGTGCAGCCCACCCGAAACGAGGTGCAGCTGGATGGGGTGCGGGTTGGCGGTAAGGAGGGCTGGGTTTTGGTAGGAAGCATAGAACCCCCCGTTTCCTTGGGTGGAAAGCCCCAAAAAACTTTGAGCGAAAACTAAGTGTGTGCTAATGAACAGACAAAAAACTGTTAGGACTGGGATCTGGTGGTGTTTCATCATATGAGGACGCTAACTAGTGGTGATCAGGAAACCCGAATAGGAGACCTAGGCTCTTGAAGCCTGTTTTTAGAACTTCTAAAAGTATGCCCCGACTAATTTTCCAACACAATGAACTCTACCCGGCGGTTCAGAGCCTTGTTCTCTTCGGAGTCATTGGGAGCCACGGGGCGGGTAGCCCCATAGCCCCGGTGCTTTAGCCGGGCCGACGCAATATCTTTCCGAAGCAGGTAGGTATAGATCACCTTGGCTCTGTTTTCGGATAACAGCTGGTTGAGCCGGGGATCGCCTACGTTGTCTGTATGGCCATCAATTTCGATTTTTAACTTCGGGTTGTCGCGCAAGGTACGGTACAGCTTTTCGAGCTGATCGCGGGATTCGGAACGCAGTTCGTATTTGCTTTGATCGAAGTATATTCTATCCAGCTTCACTATGTCGTTGACTTTTAAGTCGGTAAATACCGAATCCATCTTTTTTTCCATCAAAGCGGTGTACTGATAGAACCCGCAGGTATCACAGGAAACGAGCAACATCTCTTCCAGCGTGAAGTAACCCTCGGCGGTGGTTTCGACGGTCACGGTGTCGGAGCTGTACATATTCACCTGAAAATTGTCCCCTCCGGCCTTGTTGCTGCCTTCGGATTTCTGGTTGATGGAGTGGAGTAATACCCGAAAACTCGCCGGGATCTCCTGGCCCGACTTCTCGTCTACGGCTCGTATCGTAAAAACCGTCACGGGCCGGTTGGTAGCACTGATTTGAGCCCTAAGGGCTGGCCAGGACGAAACTAAATATATACAAATTAGCGAGAGTGTGCGCATGAGGATCAGGTCGGTTCGATGGCTCCAAACAACTTCCAAGGCTTTTCAACTATACAAAGGGCCCAGAATCGTGTCAAAATGAGGATTTTTTGCCACAGTTTTTTGAAATTAGGGGATTATTTTTAAATAAAACGCTGATTTTGAATTAAAAATGCGTCCAGATGGAGTGGTACGGGCTTTTTGAATTCATAAGCATACGATAATTATTCACTTAGACCTTTTTTCAATCATGCTTAAATGGACCGTAATATTTCTGATCGTCGCGATTGTAGCCGGAATTCTCGGATTTGGTGGAGTAGCTGCTGGTGCAGCCGGGATCGCTAAAATTCTCTTCTTTGTATTCTTAGTACTTTTTGTCATCAGCCTCATCAGCGGGCGAGTCAAGGGGTAGGAATAGCACTTCAAGATACAAGATATAAGTTAAAAGCAAAGGGGAGGCATCGTGCCTCCCCTTTGCTTTTGGACTTCTCGCGCGTTTATTCCCACTCAATGGTGGCGGGTGGTTTGGACGAAATGTCGTACACCACGCGGTTCACGCCTTTTACCCGGTTGATGATCTCGTTGGATACCTCCGCCAGAAACTCGTAGGGTAGGTGGGCCCAATCGGCGGTCATGCCGTCCACGGAAGTAACGGCCCGGAGAGCCACTACGCGTTCGTAGGTACGTTCGTCGCCCATCACCCCCACGCTCTGAATGGGTAGGAGCATGGCTCCCGCCTGCCACACCTCATGGTAAAGTTTATGCTTTTTCAATCCATTGATAAAGATGGCATCCACCTCCTGCAAGATAGCCACTTTATCGGGCGTTATGTCGCCCAGGATGCGGATACCCAACCCCGGTCCGGGGAAAGGATGACGACCCAAAATGGCAGGCGTTATGTCCATGGCCCGGCCTACCTCCCTTACTTCGTCTTTGAATAGGGTGTTCAGGGGTTCTACCACTTTCAGGTTCATGAAGTCAGGTAGCCCGCCCACGTTGTGGTGCGATTTGATGGTAGCCGACGGTCCCTTTACCGACACCGACTCGATGACGTCCGGGTAGATGGTACCTTGCCCGAGCCATTTGACATCCTGAATCAGATGGGCTTCCTGGTCAAAGACATCAATGAAGGTTTTGCCGATGGCTTTGCGTTTTTCTTCGGGGTCGGTAAGTCCTTCCAGGGCGGTATAAAACTGCTGCACGGCATTTACACCTTTGATGTTAAGGCCCATGTCCTGGTAGGAGTGCAGCACTTCCTCAAACTCGTCCTTGCGCAGCAGGCCATTATCTACGAAGATACAGTACAGGTTTTTGCCAATGGCGCGGTGTACCAGCGTAGCGGCCACGGTGGAATCTACGCCGCCCGAAAGCGCCATTACTACTTTGTCGTCACCGATTTTGAAACGAAGGTTCTGGATCGTAGTTTCCACGAAGGACTCGGCCGTCCAGTCCTGACGACACTTACAGATTCCGAGCACAAAATTCTTAAGCAGTTGCTTTCCCTCGGTGGAGTGGGTCACCTCCGGATGAAACTGTATGCCGTAGGTCAGTTCGTTGTCGATTTTGAAGGCCGCCACTTCTACCGAGTCGGTGGAGGCTATAATTCTGAAATTATCCGGAATGCGAACGATGGTGTCGGCATGAGACATCCATACCTGGGAGGTTTCGGATAGTCCCGCCAGCAGGGAAGAATCCTCATCCACAATTTCCAGTTTGGCCCGGCCGTACTCCCGGTGTTGCGAAGGCATCACATCGCCTCCCAACTGCTGAGCCATGAGTTGCGCCCCGTAGCAAACCCCCAAAACGGGCACGCTCTGGCGAAACTGTCCCAGGTCGATCCGGGGCGAATCAGCGTCCCGTACGGAGCACGGGCTCCCGGAGAGGATAACCCCTTTGATGCTAGGTGTTAGTTCAGGAAAATTGTTGAAGGGATGAATCTCGCAATAAACGTCAAGTTCGCGAACTCTGCGGGCGATCAATTGAGTATACTGTGAGCCGAAATCGAGAATAAGAATTTGATCGGTCATAGTTAGCTATCTAAACCGCAAAACTAAGGAGAAACCACCAAATGGCGAAAGTTAAAGGCAAGTTTTGCGCTGTTTGGAGAGCTCTAAAATTTTTTGCAATGAATTCATTAATTTATACATTTGTGTATTACTAATACAATAAAATTTATCATGAATCAAGGAACAGTAAAATTCTTTAATGACTCCAAAGGATATGGTTTCATTAAGGACACCCAAACCGGACAGGATTATTTCGTGCACATTTCGGGACTTGTAGATGAGATCCGTGAAAACGACGAAGTTGTCTTTGATCTACAGGAAGGCCGTAAAGGTCTTAACGCCGTGAATGTTAAGCTTGCCTAATCGAGACTTATCATACACATAACGAAGCGAAAGCCCTGCCAATCGGCAGGGCTTTCGTTGTATTGGGACTTACCGGGACAGCCGCTTATTTGTTTTTGACTTTCTTCATGTTCTTTGGGTCCCAGTACACGATTTTGTTTTCAAAGTAACTTTCGTTGCAGGCCAACACCGGTGCGGCGGCCCGAAACGCAAAGACCGGGTCTTCGATGGTACCCTGACTGCCTTTGCGGATGTTGTCGAAGAAGTTGGCGAAGTGATTGGCGTGCTCATCGTCATTTTCCGGGGCGGTGAACTTTATTTCCTTCACCGGCTCTGATTTCCGAGCCTGCGGGGGATATTGGGCGTCGTACTGCTTGACAAATGCCTGCTGTGTTTCTTCCGGAAAAGTAAAGAAGCTATCGTAATTGCCGTACCCCGGTGCTTCGGGAAGTTTTTTCTTGGTAAGGGTGAGACCGGAGCCGTCAAACTCAATCTGCCCTTCGGTACCGATGATCCTCGTATTGTTTTTGATAGCGCCCGCGTTGGCAAAATTTACCCGCAGCACCATCTGGAAATGGTCATGAATGTCGGTTTTGGGATATTCCAGAATAGACACCAGTACATCCGGTACATCGCGCCCATCTTTCCAATAGCTCAGTTCGCCGGATGAAAAAATCCTTTCGGGGCCCAGGGAGTTCGTTACAAAATGCACCCCGGTGATGAGGTGAACGAACAAATCGCCCGCTACGCCGGTGCCGTAGTCGCGGTAGTTGCGCCATCTGAAAAACCGCTTCGCATCAAAAGGCGTCTTGGGGGCATCGCCCAAAAAACGATCCCAGTCGCAGGTTTCCAGGGATGCATCCGGCGGGATGGAGTAGTTCCAGGCCCCGATGGCCCCAAAGCGGTCGTTATTGGACTCTACGTAGTTAATGGCCCCGATTTCGCCGGCGGCCAGCAGGCGCTTGGCCTCCTGGAACGTAGCCCCACTCACCCGCTGACTACCTACCTGCATGGTTTTACCCGATTTTTTCCAGGCCTCAATTACCGAAAGTCCTTCGTCAATGTGGTGAACCATGGGCTTTTCGCAATACACGTTTTTCCCGGCTTTCAGCGCATCCTTGGTGATGTGGTCGTGCCAATGGTCAGGAGTCACTACCAGCACGGCGTCTATGTCGGAACGCGCGAGGATTTCCCGATAATCGCGGGTGGTCGCTATATCCTTGCCGAAGGTTTCCTTCACGCGCTTGAGCCGTCCATCGTACAGGTCGGCCACGGCCACTAATTCCACATCAGCCGAGCTACGCAAGGCCGCCTTAGTGTCATAGTTTCCCTGTATCCCCATTCCAATCGTTGCGATTCTGATTTTATCATTTGGACTTACTTTTTTCAAGTCCCGAATAATAGAGAAGGGTTTGGCTGCGCTTAGGTTGCCAATACTTCCGGTGGTAAGGAGAGCAGATGCTGCCGAAATATTTCTAAGGAATTTTCTGCGCGTCGGATTCATACGAAATAATTTGGGTTAGTTCAGGCGTATTTTTAGTACATTTAAGTGATAATTTGTAAAGGCTTTTTAAGGGAGTCATCTACTCGTGATCGACCCTTTACCATGCGCTACTCACGCTCTTTCCAGCGGGTTTTTTGACCATGATTTTCAAAACTGGATTTATTTTGTAGCTTTGGTTTCTTTACTGTGCTTCTTAACCTATATAAAATGCATTTCCACATGACTAGTAAGATTTCTATCCTCATCATCCAGACAATTTTCTTTTTCCTTGCCATTACTTTTATGAGTTTTTTTGCCAGCGCAATCCACCTCACGAGTAGTGAAGGGCCTCTTTGTCCCAACTGTCTCCAAGGGATAGCCGCAGAATTTTCATTCAGCAAGGTACTATTTCGGCTAGCGGCATCTTCGTTTTATGTTCTCTACCGAAACCGGCGTTTATTTATGAAAAGCTGAAAAACGAGTACCTAGTGAGCGTTAGCTCGTGATAACCAAGGAGGGGGTAACACAGTAAAACTGGGAATATGATATACAAAGAAACCTTTCGGATACGAAATTATGAGACCGATTTCCGGGGTGATCTTTCTCTCTTTGCCTTAGCTAATTTTTTTCAGGATGCTGCCGATCGTCACGCGATTTTGTTGGGGGTAGGGATGCCGGCTCTAGCGGAGCTTGGGTTGTCATGGGTTCTGCATCGGATGAAAATAAAGGTGATTCGCTGGCCAAAAATAGCCGAGAACATCACTATCGAAACCAATCCTTCGGGTTTGGAACGGGTTTTCGTTTTTCGCGATTTCAGGGTATACGATCACGCCGGAAACCTGCTCATAACCGCTTCCTCAACCTGGCTGGTTTTTGATACCAACAAACGCTCCCTATCTACGCCGGCCAATCATTTTCAGGCGATTTTTGAACCGTACCGGAATCTTACT
Source organism: uncultured Cytophagales bacterium (assembly GCA_963768025.1). Taxonomy (GTDB): domain Bacteria; phylum Bacteroidota; class Bacteroidia; order Cytophagales; family Spirosomataceae; genus CAVYGM01. The sequence goes on along the minus strand of CAVYGM010000021.1, from coordinate 87,898 downwards.
TTTTTACCCAGAGCGACTCAGAAATTTGAGTTTGTAAGGTCGGAAACCTTCGTGAAAAAACTGGTAACGGCCCGACAGAATGAGATTGACACCAACGCCCATGTGAACAATAGTGTCTATTTTCAGTGGCTCCTGGAACCTCTCTCAGCCGAGTTTTTGGATGCTTGTATGTGCGAAGAAGCAGAGATTCAGTTTAAAAAGGAGTGCCGGCTGGATGATGTAGTTTTTAGTAAATGCCTGACCACGCTGGAAAGCGAAATTTTTCATGTCCTGCAAAATGAAGAGGGAAAAGAGGTGGCCGTGGCGAGAACCCGATGGGGGCTTAAAGATGCCTAGTGAGGGAGATGGCTAGATAGAACATAAAAAAGGTCGCCCGTCCGGTTTGGACAGGCGACCTTTCAGGTTAAATACACTATTAGTTATAACCTGGGTTCTGCGTTTTCAGATTGGGGTTGTTCAGCAGTTCCTGACTGGGAATCGGTAGCAGCAGGTGCTTCTCCTGCAACGCCTGGTTGGAACTTAGATTTACGTGGCCCACGAAATTGTCGAACCCATTGGTCTTCTCGTTGTAGACTTTCCGCAAACGCACCATGTCGAACCAGGTGATTTGCTCGTAGGCACAGTTCATGCCAGCGTTCCCGCCAAACGGCTTCCCGGAAGGTGGCCTGCGTATAGGCGCCCAGGGCCGGGGTGGTCAGCGTGGCCCGATCCCGAATCCGCTTGAAGGCATCGTAAGCTGCCTGCGTAGGTCCACCCACTTCGTTCTGCGCTTCGGCATAGATCAGCAGCGTTTCGGCGTAGCGGATCTGGGGTACGTTCAGGTTGTTCTGGCGCGTACCCGCCTACCCGCTGTTCCGTTGGCAGTGCGGTTGAAGTGCTTGAACACATAGGGCGCACCCAGGTCGAACGGTGCACCGTTGCCATTGGTAAAATAGGTGGTGTAAAAATAGCCCTCCTGGTCTTTGGCCCGCAGATCGCCTTTCTCGTACGAGTTGTAGAAGGATGGCGTTGGTACCGAGCTTCCCGTTCCACCCGGTCCGTTGAAGGTAACGGGCTTAAAGTTGGGGTAGAAGTTATCCATCGGGTTACCCGCCACCAGCGTGTTGTACTGAATCATGAACAGGTGTTCGACCCGGTTCTCGGTACTTTCGCGGTGTACGTCTTCGTAAGTTGTGAACAGGTTGATCGTACCGAGGGTTGGCATTGGCGTAGGTAATTACCTCCAGGGCTTTGTCGGCGGCCAGTTTGTAGTGCGATGCTCCTTTGCTGAGCGGGAAACCCGCCATTGTCAGGTACACTTTGGCGAGCTGCGTTTTCACAGCGGCCAGATTGGCCCGACCGACTCACATCCATCCAGGCTAAACCAGCCGCTTCAGCCGCGATCAGGTCATCAACAATCAGCTTGTAGACATCTTCTTTGGGTCGCGGGCTGGCAGAAAATCTGTCCGAAGTGGCCGTTTGGGGCTTGGTAATCAGCGGAATATCACCCCATAAGCTGAACGGCCGTAAAGTAGGCAGAAGCGCGCAGGAACCGGGCTTCACCCAGAATTTTGGTCTTTCTGAGCGTCGTCCATCGGCGTAATACCCGGCACCTTATCGAGCACCTGATTGGCGTTGGCAATGACCCGGTACAGGCCGTTCCAGTAGTTAACCACGTGGACGGTGTTGCCGTCGTGCACCAGCCGTACAGGTTGTTGAGGTCGGAGTTCTGGGCGGTTTCCGTAGTGGAGGTACCCGTCAGGGCTTCCAGTAACTGCCAGTTGCTGGAGAAAATACCGGCTCCATCGCCCATAAACCGCAGATTGGCATATACCGATGCCAGAGCCGCTTCGGCATGGTCGGGAATGGTATAGAAGTTGTCGGGCGTCAGGTTCGAGGGGCCTGTTCTCGTCAAGAAAGTCCGTAGCAGCCAATAGGCCCGGTCAGGGCTATGCCGCACAGCAGCACCCGGCTGATATGTTTTTTACGAATGTATGTCTCATAATTGTGAATTCAGTGTGTTAAATACGTTGTGATTACAGACCAATTTGGAGACCCAGCAGATAGGTGGTTGGTTTTGGGTAGTTGTGCCAGATCATGCCCTGCGAGAAGGCACTGTTGCCGCCACCCTGGTTGGTTGGCGTTACTTCCGGATCGCCAACGATGGGATCTTCTACCAGCAGGAAGAAGTTCTGCGCCGAAGCGTACACCCGCAGCCGGTTCATTTTTAGCTTGTTGGTAACTGCAGCCGGGAAGGTGTAACCAAACAGCAGGATTACGACCGCGCAGGAACGAGCCATTCTTGATCCAGTGGCGTATCTACGTTGGTCACGTAACCCGCCCGTGTATCCCGAATTTCGGCAATCTGTGTGTTCTGGTTGGTTGGTGTCCAGGCATTCAGCACGGAGGTGTAGCTGTTGGCCAGTGCCTGCCGGTCTTCGCTGGGGTGCAGGTTCATCAGCATTACGTCGTTGCCGAACATGAACTGGAGTTCCAGCGTAGCGTCGAAGTTGCCAAACCTGAAGTTGTTGGTCATAGCACCCCAGCCTTTAGGGCTACCGTTGCCAATAATGCTGCGGTCAGCATCCGTGATGGCCTTGTCGCCATTCACGTCCAGGTACTTGATATCGCCGGGCAGAATGGTCAGACCGTTGCGGTAGCTGGTAAACTTGGCGGCTTCTTCGCGCTCGGCTTCACTCCATACACCCAGGCGGGTCAGCCCCCAGAATGAACCTACTGGTTCACCCACCCGAATAATGTTGGTTGGGTTGGTGAAGTTAGGACCACCCACGTTGAAGATATCCGATGGTGTAGCCAGCGACAGCACTTTGTTGCGGTTGAGCGAGATGTTGAAGTTGGATGTTCCAGCTAAAGCTGCCCCCGGTTGATGTTTACCGTGTTCAGGCCAAACTCGAAGCCTTTGTTCTCCATCGAACCTACGTTACGCCGGATGGTGGCGTAGCCGCTCGTTTGGGGTACGGGGGCATCAAGCAGCATGTCGGTAGTCAGGCGGTAGTAGTAATCGGCTTCGAGTGATACGCGGCCCTTGAACAAGACCAATCTCCAAACCGACGTCGGTCTGAGCCGTTTTCTCCCAGCGCAGGTCGGGGTTGGCCAGACGGTTGATACCCGTTCCACTTACGCGGGTGTCGTTGTAAATGGTAGCATAGTTGGAGCTCAGCAACGACAGCGACGAATAAGGCGGAATCTCGGAGTTACCCGTCAGACCGTAGCTGCTGCGTATTTTCAGGTTCGAGATAATGGAGTTGCCTTTCAGGAAGTCTTCTTCCGATACCCGCCAGGCTAAAGCCGCCGAGGGGAAAAAGGCGAACTTGTTGTTTTCACCGAACTTGGACGAACCATCGGCCCGGCCCGTTGCCGTGAACAGGTATCTGTTTCTGAAGCCGTAGTTGATCCGTCCAAAGTAGGAGTTGAACGCAAACCGCGATGGCACCGGAACCAACACCGGGGTTGGTAGCACCGGCACCCAGGTTATTGAAACCGAAGTAGTCCGTAGCGAAGCCGTTAACGACGCGCCAATGCAGAACACGTTGGTTTCCTGCCACGAGATACCCAACAGCCCGTAAACGGAGTGGTCCTGACCGAACTGCTTGTTGTAGGTCAGGTAGTTCTCCAGCGACCAGAATGTTTCTTTCCGGTTGTTGACCGATGCGTTACCGTTGCCGCCAATGTTCAGGGTACGGGTTTGCGACTGGTTGATTTCCTGGGTCTGGATGTTCACACCCAGAATACGCTTACTCCAGGCCTTTGCCAGACGTGAGGGTGGTGAACAGGCTACCCAGAGTCGTCTGCGTATTCTGGATGTACTGACGATCCATCAGGCGGTGTACCGAACTCATGGTTCCTTCGGCCAGCGGATAATCGCGGTTGTTGGCGAAGATACCGTTCGGCGTAGCGTCACGGGCAGGAACGGGAAGTCTTCCACGATCTGCCGGGCTACGGCGTCGTTGATGTCCACCAGGTTTTCCGTCTGGTTGTTGTAGCTCAGCGTACCGCCAATTTTAGCCACGTTTTTACCTGATCGTCAATCGTGAACCGACCCGAATACCGCTTCATGTACGAGGTCTTGATCAGGCCCTGATCGTCGCGGTAGTTAAGCGAAAGCGAATACTGAGTCCGCTCGTTACCACCGCTAAAACCCAACTGGTGGTTTTGCGAGAGTTTGTTCTGGATCGACTCCTTGAACCAGTCGGTATCGTACAGCGGGTTCAGGTTGGCATCGAAAACACCGGGGAACTTGCGCTGAAGGCTTTCCGGCGTCACTGATCGGGTCCAGGTTGGCCTATTTGCCAGCCGCCCAGCCGACGGGATCATATTTTGGCCATGTTGGCATAGGACAGGTCTTCAACGGCCAGGTATTCTTTGGCGTTCAGCACCTGTGGCTTGTTGGGGCCAATGGTGTTGACGCTGAACTGCGTATCGTAGGTAACGCGGCTTTCGCCCGCCTTTCCTTTGCGGGTCGTTACCAGAATAACGCCATTGGCACCCCGGGCTCCGTAAATAGCCGTCGATGAAGCATCTTTCAACACCTCAACCGATACGATATCGTTGGGGTTGATGTAGTCAATGGCGTTGCTGAACTGATCACCGGTACCCTGGGGCAGCATAACGCCGTCGACCACGTAAAGCGGGTTGTTGGAGGAGTTGATGGAGCTGAATCCCCGAATCCGGACCGTAGTCCGACCACCGGGACGACCCGAGTTGGTGTTGACCTGCACACCGGGCATTCTGCCGGCCATCATTTGGTTGAGCGAGGACGACGGGCCGCTCCTGCAGTTCGGCTTCTTTAACGCCGGATACCGCTCCGGTTAGGTCGGACTTGCGAACCGTACCGTACCCGATTACCACCACTTCGCTAAGTACCCTGGTGTCGGGTTCCAGCGATAGGTCTATGGTGGTGCGGTTGCCCACCTGTCACTTCCTGGCTGATGTACCCCACGAAACTGTACACAATTACCGAGGAATTGTCGGCCACGTTGATCGAATAATTTCCCCGTTCGTCGGTAGTGGTACCCTGCTTGTTCCTTTCACGACTACGTTGACGCCCGGCAGCCCCTGGTCGTTGGACGTATCGATGATTTTCCCGCGTACGGTTTTGTCCGCCACGGACTGCCCTTTTTCTGGTGAGCCAGCAGCGGCCATGATATGCGCTTCGGCCGACAGAGCGGACAGAAGCACGGCCACAAAGAGGCAGACCTTGGCTCTGATAAGGATGGCACGGCTTATAGAGCGGTACCTCCCTTGATAGGTAGTTTTTGGATTCATTGAGTTTAAAGTAAGGTTAAAATGATCTTTTATTGTATTCTTCAAAATGTACTCTTGTTTTTTCTACATAGGATTAAATGGCAACAGGTTAAGAATGAAATGAATAAATTAAATTTTATTAAAAAAAGGCTGATTTTAGGATATATACTGTTTTCATAGGGCGAAATTATAATTAAATCACCAAAAAATTGTATATAAAAAATAGAATAGTAGCTCTAAGACAAGAATTACTAACCGCCTAGGAGAGAGGGATGCCCGGATGTTGAGAAGGCCAGGGTTTCAAAGTTAGCCAGGGCGGGAGTACTAGAAATAACCCAAGGTCAGGTAGGCGAGACTTAGATCCTAGCCGGACGTCTGCCAGCCATAAGTTTCCCAAAAGCCATCGCTGTTTTATTTTCTTCCGTATCTTTGTCAAACTTTCCAGTAAAAAAGTAATGGCACAACTCTCGGTTCGGCATCTGCTAGGTATCAAGAATCTTTCTGAAAATGATATTCATACCATATTAGATACCGCTACCCAATTTAAGGAAGTCATTAACCGCCCCATCAAGAAAGTCCCCTCGCTGCGTGATATTACCATTGCCAACGTTTTTTTCGAAAACTCGACCCGCACCCGGCTTTCGTTCGAGCTGGCCGAAAAGCGGCTATCGGCCGATGTCGTCAACTTTTCGGCGTCGGGTAGCTCGGTCAAAAAAGGCGAAACCCTGCTGGATACGGTCAATAATATCCTGGCCATGAAGGTCGATATGGTCGTGATGCGCCACAGCAGCCCCGGCGCTCCTCATTACCTGACCAAACACATTAAAGCCAATGTCGTCAATGCGGGCGACGGCACCCACGAGCACCCGACCCAGGCCCTGCTGGACTCCTTTTCCATTCGGGAAAAATTGGGGATGTGCCGGTAAGAAAATAGCCATCATTGGCGACATTACCCACTCGCGGGTGGCCTTTCCAATATTTTTTGTTTGCAAAAACAGGGTGCAGAGGTACATGGTATGCGGCCCTAAGACCCTCATCCCCAAATACATTCGAAGCTCTGGGGGTGAAAGTAGGCCACGACGTGCGGGAGGCCCTGGCCTGGTGCGATGTGGCCAACGTGCTGCGCATTCAGCTGGAACGGCAGCAGATCAAATATTTCCCGTCGCTGCGAGAGTACGCTCTTTACTTCGGCATTTCCAAAGCCATGCTCGACGAGCTCGATCGGGAAATTGTACTCATGCACCCCGGCCCCATCAATCGGGGCGTCGAACTATCGTCCGATGCGGCCGATTCGTCGCATTCCATTATTCTCGATCAGGTCGAAAACGGCGTGGCCGTGCGCATGGCGGTACTGTATCTGCTGGCGCAACTCTGATCTCTTTTTTCTGTTCCATTATCTTCCCAACTCCTTTGTCTGCCTACCGGGTGTAAGTAGGTTTGAAAAACTATATTCTTTTCATCCCCAAGTACCCCTCTACCTGTACTGGAATAGAGGGGTTACACTACCCGAATGTTTTTCCTAGCCTGTTTTTTACCTCACTTTTCATCCAAACCCAGGTAAGCCTGCCTTATGCGCTCCTATCTTTACACCCTGGCCATCATACTGGCTGCTACCTTAGCCATGCTATTTCCCGGCCCCTTTACCGTGATCGGGGGATTTGAACTCAAAAACCTGATTGTACCCCTTTTGATGGTGATTATGTTTGGAATGGGAACCACCATGGGGTTGAAAGATTTTGAAGGGGTGGTCAAAAATCCCCGCAGCGTGTTTATTGGTATTTTGTGCCAGTTTACCATCATGCCCTTTGTAGGGTATACCCTGGCTACCACCTTTGGCTTTCCAGATGAAATTGCCGCTGGGGTTATCCTCATTGGGTGTTCACCCAGCGGATTGGCCTCTAATGTGATGGCCTACATTGCCAAGGCGAATGTGGCCCTTTCCCTGACCATTACGGCTACTGCTACCTTGATAGCCCCAATCCTAACCCCGGCCCTCATGAAGTGGCTGGCGGGAGCGCTGGTGGAGGTGGATTTTTTCAAAATGATGGTGGACATCCTCAAAATGATAATTCTGCCCATTGGGTTGGGGTTACTCGTGAATTATATTTTCAGGAAACAGGCGGCCTGGCTCAATCGGTATATGCCCCTGGTTTCGATGGTAGGTATCGCCCTGATCATATGCATTATCACGGCGGCAGGCCGCGAAAGCCTGCTGACCATCGGCGTGGCCCTCATTGCCTGTACCCTCATTCATAATCTAATGGGGTACGGCTTAGGATACGGACTGGCGAGGTTGATGCGATTACCCGAGCAGGACTGCCGAACCGTAGCGCTGGAAGTAGGATTACAGAATGGCGGCCTGGCCTCGGGCCTAGCCCTCCAAATGGGTAAGGTGGCCACGGTGGGGCTGGCCCCCGCGCTTTTTGGCCCCATCATGAACATTACCGGTTCCATTCTGGCAAGTTTTTGGGGAAAAAGCAAAGTTCACGTACCCGACGCCGCCGCTACCGAAATGACCTGAGAATCAGCTTTCCCAAAGCTGGACTACTTTTTACAGCCTTTACTTGCTCATAAAAAAAGGTGGGTCATTCTTTGCGAATGCCCACCTTTTTTATGAATTACCAGGGGTATCAGGCCAGACGATTGATACAATTCAAGTCTTCAAAGGCCACTTTCAAGCGCTCGATCATACTTTCCTCGCCCTTGCGCAACCATACGCGAGGATCGTAGTATTTCTTGTTGGGAGAATCGCTTCCTTCGGGGTTGCCCAGCTGCGTTTGCAGGTAGCCCTCTTTGCTCTTGTAGTATTTCAGGATACCTTCCCAGGTTGACCACTGCATGTCCGTGTCAATGTTCATCTTGATGGCTCCGTACTCAATCGCTTCGCGGATTTCGGCGCGGGAAGAGCCCGATCCGCCGTGGAACACGAAGTTGACCGGAAGTGGACCGGTACCAAATTTCTCCTGAATGTAGTTCTGGGAATTAAGCAGAATCTTCGGTTCAAGCTTCACATTGCCGGGCTTGTACACCCCGTGTACATTACCAAAGGCTGCCGCTATGGTGAAATTAGGCGATATTTTCCGGAGTTCTTCGTAGGCGTAGGCTACCTCCTCGGGTTGTGTGTAGAGTTTGGAGCTATCCACGTCGGTATTGTCCACGCCATCTTCTTCGCCGCCCGTCACGCCTAGTTCTATTTCGAGCGTCATGCCCAGTTTGGCCATGCGTTCAAAATACTTACTGCATATTTCGATGTTTTCTTCGATGGGCTCTTCTGACAAATCCAGCATGTGGGAGCTGTACAGGGGTTTGCCGTACTGGTCGAAGTACTTTTCGCCGGCCTCCAGAAGCCCGTCAATCCAGGGAAGGAGTTTTTTGGCGCAGTGATCCGTGTGCAGAATTACCGGTACACCATATAGTTCAGCCATTTGGTGAACGTGCATAGCACCCGATATGCCACCGGCAATAGCTGCCTGTTGGTTCGGCGTTGGAGAGGCTTTTGCCAGCGTAGAAAATAGATCCACCGTTGGAAAACTGGATCATTACGGGGCTGTTGACGGCCCGGGCGGTTTCCAGCACGGCATTGACCGAGTTGGTTCCTACTACATTGACAGCAGGAAGCGCATAGTCATTTTCGTTGGCATGTCTGAAAATTTCGCTTACTCCTTCGCCCGTTACTACACCGGGCTTAAAGCGGGTCATGGTATCGCTCATAGTTTTTTAAAGGATTATATCAAGAAAAAATTTAGGGTAAACTGCAACTCGTAAGTAAATACGGCATTATTACGCAAGTTAATTATTTTTAACAAAATCACAGGAAGCTTCGCCGGGTTGGACTGCAATGTTTAGGGCCTGATTGTTCAGAGTAAGAGGAAACTTTATACCTTTGAAAACCTGATTTTGTAATACCAGGTGAAGAATAGAGGGTACCTTTTTCTTCTTGATGGATGATTTTTTTCTGGTGATATGAATCCCAAACTTATTAAAACTCTTTTATTGTCAGCCTCTTTGGGCTTTTTGATTTTGTGGATCCTCGAACTGCTACGCACAGATCTCAGCACTAGTTATTGGCTGGTGATGATCAGCCTCACTTTTTTACTGATCCATCAATATTACCGCCTGAAATTGATTTCGGAAAAAGCAAGTAAGCCCTCCACTCCCACAACCAAAGACACGCCCAGATCTTCAAAACGCAAAAGGAAATGATGCTGTATCCCCTGTTGACAATTACTTTTTTCCTTTTGGCGGGCTATTACGGGGCGGTGCGGGCCATTCTGCTGGATTCCCCGCTGGATTGGTTAAAGACCCTCCACGACGACCACCTCAACCGGCAGCAAATCGCCTATTGGCGCCGTATTCTTCGCATGACCCGCCTTTTGCTGGTGGGGATCGGGTGCTTTTTTCTGGTGGCGGGCGGAGTGTATTCATGGGACTTATCCGCTTACATGCCAGAATGGGCCCAAGTGTTGATTTACTTCGGCCTCGCTGCCTTCTGCTGGTTGCTGGGGTATTTATTTTGGATTCGCCTGGGGCGTGCTTTTCCCCGGATTGTTTCGATGAGGGTATTTCCGGTTCGTTTTGCCGAGTGGCTCCTCACGCCGGTTTATTGGTTGTTGGAACCCTTTCTGCAAAGTTCACCGGGCCTCGATTCCCTTCAAATGAGCCGTTTGCCCGGATTTGTAAGGGAAGACTCCGAATCGGCCGACGATTCTGATTTTGACGATCACCGGATCGAAGAGCGGATGTTCATCAATGCGCTCGATTTTAAGGATGTCCGCATTCGGGATTGCATGATTCCCCGGACCGAAATTACGGCCGTCGCCATTGATGATGAAATAGAGGATTTACGGCAGGCCTTCATCAGTAGCGGCCATTCCAAAATAGTAGTATACCGCGAGTCCATTGACGACGTAGTGGGCTACTGCCATTCCCTGGCGCTTTTTCGCAAACCAAAGGAAATCGTCAACATCGTAACGCCGATGCTAATTGTTCCCGAAGCCATGCCCGCCAGCGACCTGATGCTGCGCTTTCTGGAAGAGCGGAAAAGTCTGGCGCTGGTAGTAGACGAATTTGGCGGAACCTCGGGCCTGGTAAGCGTGGAGGATGTAGTCGAACAGATTTTTGGTGAAATTCAGGACGAATACGATTCCACGGAGGATTGGACCGAGCGGAAGTTGGATGAGAACACCTACTTATTCAGTGCCCGCCACGAGGTGGATTATTTGAATGAAAAATACAATTGGGAGCTCCCCGAAGGCGACTACGATACCCTGGCCGGCATGTTGATCCACATGCATGGCGACCTACCCAAGGTAAACGATAGTATTCAGTTGCACCGCTATACCTTTAAGATTGTTTCCATGCAGGATACCCGCATAGAATTAGTGAGGCTGACGGTTGATCAGGCCTGAGTCTGTTCACCGTAGCGCAAGTCGTGCATCAATTTGCCATTCTATGCGCTTTGTCGGTTCATTTGTGTAATTTTATGACGTTACAACAGGCTATCCCATGCGTACTCTAAAAGACAGGTATGTCAACCCCCTCACTGATTTTGGCTTCAAGAAGCTCTTTGGTACGGAGCCAAACAAACTATTGCTGATTGATTTTTTAAATCAGATATTCTCCCGGCCCATCATAAAATTAAGGACCTGAATTACGCAAGAAATGAGCAGCTGGGGAGCACAGAGCTAGACAGAAAGGCGATTTTTGATTTGTATTGCATCGGAGAAACGGGGGAGCGGTTTATCGTTGAATTGCAGAAGGTAAAACAGAATTTCTTTAAAGATCGCAGCATCTATTACTCCTCCTTCCCCATTCAGGAACAGGCCCAAAAAGGAGACTGGAATTTCAAACTGGACCCCGTGTATACGGTTGGTATTCTGGATTTTGTGTTCGATGATCACAAAAATGAAGACGAATTACTGCATTTGGTTGAATTGAAAAACCAGCGCGGTGAAGTATTCTATGACAAGCTGAAATTCATCTATATAGAGTTGCCTAAATTCAAAAAGAATGAAAAGGAATTGTCCTCGCATTTTGATAAATGGCTCTATATTTTTCGGCATTTATCCGATCTGGACAACCGTCCGGAGGCCCTCAAAGAAAAGGTATTTAAAAAACTATTCGAAGCCGCCGAAATCGCCAACTTTACCCCGGATGAGATGCAGGCCTACGAGAACAGCCTTAAATACTACCGGGATCTGAATAATGTAGTGGCCACATCCAGAGAAGAAGGAATCCAGGAAGGTAAGAAAGAAATGGCTATTGCCATCGCCAAAGAATTGAAGAATAACAATGTCCCCATCGATATAATCATCAAAACTACCGGCTTATCTGAAAGTGAGATTACAAAACTGTGATGTGTCGAGCATTCAACCGTTTATAACACTAGTCCCGGCAGTACAAAAACCAGCTCACCCAGAACACGAAATCGCTCGTCCGAGATGATCTTCTCCGGATTTTTCATCATCCAATGGTGGGTAAGCGCCATCACCATTAGAAAAATGGACAGCCGTTGGGTGTAGTGGTGGTCGGTTAAAAATAGCACCACAAGACAGGTGATCAGGGTTACAAGGGTGATCCCATTTAATAGCTTAAAAGTAAGGGGTCGCTGAAGCCAACGAGCCAAATTGTATACCTCCTTGTAGCGAATGGCCTCAAAATGGGAAAAAAGCAGAAGGCTTTGAAAAGTAAGGAGGTAGAACAACATGCCCAATACGATACTTTCCCAGGTAACTACCTCCCCCAAAAACCAGGTGCTTCCCCATACTCCACTCGCGTAGATCAAGGCCGTGATGGGTTCTTTCAAAGCTTGTCGCTGACTTTTGACCGGAATGCGCGATACTCCCCATAAATAGAAGCGCGCAAGGGTCACCATGCCGAGGGCAAACTCCCACAGCTCTCGCGGAACCAGCCAGGCAAGCCCCCCTGCTATCACCAGCGCCCCGATCGTAACGCGCCACACCAGGGGCTCATAGGTCTTGATAAAGGAATGCCTTTGCGTGCGTGGTTGCCCAGGGTGGCGGTTGTCCAGCAAATGATCCAGAGTGTATATCCCCAGGACCACCAGTCCCAAGATCACCGCCACCCACGCATGGCTTTGGGTTTTGCCGGTTGGCATCCGGCTGGCTGCCACGTGTGACACCACGGCACCGGCCACCACATCGAGGCTGAGCCAGTGTAGGTGAATCGGTCGAAAACGATATGATGCCATCTTGTTGGTATCCATGCACTAATTTATGACTACGGACTCGCCGGCGGAAATGCGACCGGGTTGGGCCAGCAGATTCATGCCAAACAAAACCTTATTATTTTGCTTGCGATACGTTGCCAAAGTTTTCAACGGCTCGGTACCGGCCTGACCGGTGGAGGGGTCAATAGTGGTCAGAACGCAACGCCCGCAGGGCTTTACTCCTTTAAAATTGGTAGAACCTATGGTGATATCTTTCCAACTGTCCTCCGCGTAGGCATCGGCTCCGCGCACCACCAGATTGGGCCGAAACCGGATCATGGACACAGGTACCTGAAGGCGGGCATTCAGGTCGTCGAGGGAAGCTTGTCCGATCAGAAGGACGGGGTAGCCATCGGCAAAACTTACATTTTCTCCATTTTGGGTATAGTTCGGATCTACCGGACGCGAAGCCCAGTCGGGCATCATCACTAGTTTTACTTCCCTGTTGAGCCATTTACTAAGCAGTCGATCGGCTTTTTCGCTCACGGCCACGGCCTCTACTTCATCGTCCCACACCTGAGCCAACAACACGGTATCGCTCTCTGGTTCGAAGGGTATCAGCAGCTCTTCGGTGGGGAACGAACGATGCCTAACCAGGAAGCCATTCATCGGCAAATGCTACGTCCAACAAGACCATTTCGTGAACCGTGCGCTGGGTGAGGAACCTACCCTGCGGGTCAACGATCATCCAGCGGCGGTCGTATTGGAGTCCGCGCTCCTGAACCAGGGCTTCGGTGACTTGGATACCACCCAATGATTTGATGGGGTATATCCATATTTCAGATAATGTATACATGAATAGCAATCCGGAATTAAGGCGTAGTGAACCTGTGAATGTACTGGTTTAAGGCTTGGACCAAAGTAGGACGAACCCATTCCTGGAAATCTCAGTTTTTGGGGCTAATCGTTCTTTTTCGCTACTTTTGCCAACGAATGGATCAGGGTCAACGGACGGAATTCCTTCGGGTTGAGGGCATTTGAAGAGCTTTTTTGGCTTTTAAGGCCCAATGCCGCAGGTATGCGCCGGATATCTACAACATTAGAGCAAAGATTGCCGTTAGAAATGACAGTTGCCGATGGTTCGTCCCAGAAGGATGCGATGGCTAAAATATTCATAGAAATCGGTGAAATTTGCACAAAAATAAGTAAATTACTACAAGAAAGGCTAAGATCGTTCCCCGAAGCTGCTCATGATTGAGATTCTTAAAAAAGTTGGAAATGGCCTGATGATGGGGTTTATCCTGATGTGTTATACACTGGGTGTCCTGACAATCGCCTTCCAATTTCCAATCGTGCAGACCTGGGCCACTCAGAAAGCAGTGGAAAAAATCTCCGAAAAAATGGGGTACCCTCTTGAAATAGAGCGAATCAATATCAAATGGTTCGATGTTATTTCGCTGCAGGGAGTTTCTGTCAAGGATCCCAAAAATCAGCCGATGATTGATGTGAAGCGGATTGACATCAATTTTGATATTGAAAACATACTGCTAAATGCTTCGCACGAAATTCACCTGGATGAAGTGCAGGTGTTTCAGCCCGAGGTACGGCTGGTCAAAACCCAGACGGGTGATCTGAACATGGATTTTTTTATTCAGCGGATCAATGAACTCGTCCAACCTTCGGATACCACCCGCAATATTCCAAACCAAAACATTCCGTTCACAATCGGGAAAGCTACCCTTATCGATGCCATTTTTCACTACGACGACCCCCGGGAGCCGTACGTAAAGCAATCCTCGGTTTTTGATTATTACCATTTTGAGCTGCGGAGTCTTAATGCCCAGCTAAAAGATTTCCTCGTGCTGGGGGATACCATTCAGTTTATTGCCAATGACCTCACGACGGTCGACCGGCAAACCGCGCTCAAAGTGCATGACCTGGACACGCGGTTTATGTATTGTGCCAAAAAAACCGAATTGGCTGACCTGAGTGCGTACATCGGAGGGTCCTATCTGACCAACTACCTGAGCTTCAATTACAACAAACCGTCGGCCTTTGGGGATTTCAATGAAAAAGTGAGAATGGTAGCCCACTTCGACAACAGCCGGATCTATGCCGATGATTTGGGCTTATTCCATGAGTACCTGCTGACGTTGAACGAAACCTGGAAACTATCCGGCGACTTCGACGGAACCGTTCATGATTTCAGAGTGTCCAATACCAATCTTCGCTTCGGGAAGGGGAGTAGTCTGGTCGGGCAGTTTGGATTCAAGGGCTTGCCTACCTTCAGTACCACCATCATGGATTTCAAATTGGTGAATTCCAAAATTGCAACGGAAGATTTGGTGCAATATTATCCCGAAACCGACCTGCACGAGACCTTCAAGAAATTTGGGCAGGTAGGTTTTGACGGTGCTTTCCAAGGTACCGTTGATAATTTTTCGTTGAAAAGTCGCACCAGAACTGATATTGGAAATTTGACTACCGATATGGTTTTTCGGATTCGGGACCGGTCTACGTCAACCTACAAGGGATTACTTACCACGGAGGGCTTGGACTTGGGAGTGCTGTTTGAGCAACCCGAAACCCTACAAAAACTAGATTTTTCCGGTAGCGTCAACGGGAAAGGATTCGAAATTTCGACCGCCTCGGCCAGTTTGGATGCAACAGTCAACCGGCTGGGCTTTAAAAACTATGATTATCGGAATGTTGCCTTGCGGGGAAATTTGCAGAAAGCCTACTTCAACGGCCAGGTGAGTTCGAGGGATACCAACCTTGTTTTTGTGCTGGATGGTGAAATAGACATGGTCAACCCCCTGAATACCTTTGACTTACAGGGAGTCATAGAAAAGGCAAACTTAAAGGCCCTGGGGTTTTCCCACGAGACCTTGACCCTAACTACCAAAATTGACGCTCAGCTGGAAGGCAACAACCTGGACGAGCTGGTGGGGAAAGCGAAGTTCCTCAACACGTATCTGGTGACCCCACTCTCCCAACGCAACCTCGTGGTGGACACACTTTTTGTTAGTTCCACCCAAAAGGCGAATGAGCGGACGATTGCCGTAGCGAGTGAGTTTTTGAACGCCCGCATCGGGGGAAATTTTATTCTGACGGAGGCGTACGATGATCTAACCCGACTTCTTCGAGGAGTATAAGCTCTATTTCCTGGGCAATGAGGCCGAAAGGAATGCCTACTACCAACAGAAAGTACTTCCGGATTCGACCCGGCTTTACACCATCAACTTCGAAGTGGAAGGCCGGGATATGACCAATCTGCTTGACTTTTTTCTGCCGTCGACGTTTATTTCATCGGGCAGCCGACTGGAAGGTGTGGTCCGGATGGGCAACACGGCCTTTATCTCCATGAATGCCAGGGCCGATACCCTCCGATTGGGCACGAATCAATTCGTTGGATCAGAACTGGACGTCACGACTTCCAAATTTGTGACGAACTCGGACGTGTTGGCCTCGGGTTTGATCACCTCGCAGCAGCAGAAAATAACCGCCCTTACCCCCACGGAGCGCCTTAGCATTGAAGCCGCCTGGGACAAGGATCATATCAACTTTACCAGCGGTCTCCGCCAAACCAACAGCACCAATCAGGCGAGCCTGAATGGTGATATCCGGTTTTTGCCTGCGGGGTTGACCATGCATTTGACAAAATCGAGCTTAAAACTCCTGGACGAGGTGTGGGCTATCAATCCCTCCAACCTGATCACGCAGGTTGGAAAGAAAACAACATTCAGCAATCTGGCCCTCAGCAATCAAAAGCAAAAGATCGCTCTTGACGGCGAAATACTGGGAGATTCCAGCCAAAACCTGAACGTCGACGTCCGGGATTTCAAACTAGCTACCCTAAATCCTGTTCTGGAAACCAAACTGGGCGGCGTAATGGATGGCAGGGTTCGCCTCCACGAAGTACTGGACAATACCGAATTGGAAAGTGATTTTAAAGTGGAGGGGCTGAGCTATGATGCATATGAGCTGGGCAACCTTTCGGGACGGGGAGTGTGGGACCGGCTCATTCAGCAGTTTAACCTCGATGCCCACCTGGATCACCACACCAATAGGGTCTTTTCCCTGACGGGAACGTACAATCCACGCAAAAAAGAGAACTCCCTTAATCTGAAAGCAAATTTCAATGAGGCTGACCTCAGAGTGATAGAGCCGTTTAGCCAGGGGCTAATTTCCAATGTGGGAGGCTCGGTAAAAGGCGTGGTGAATGTTTCGGGAACCCCCGAAGATCCCGTCTTGATGGGCCAGGTGAAGGTAGATCGGGGTCGTCTCAAATTTGATTATTTACAGTCTACCCTCACGTTTAGCGACGTTGTGACGTTCAGCGAGACCGAGATAGCCGTAAAAAATATGCAGGTCAGGGATCAGGACGGCAACACGGCCGATGTATCGGGCGGCGTGTATAGCGACGGGAACAAAGGGTTCCTGTTAAATTTTACGGCCCAAATGCGAAACTTCAAAATCCTGAATACCACGGCCAACGACAACGATCTCTTTTATGGTGCAGCTTACGTAACCGGCAAAGCCAATCTGTTCGGTTCGGTCAAGAACCTGACAATCGAGGCCGACGTGACCAGCAACCGGGGTACCCGCATGTACATTCCGCTCGACGGCGCCACCGAGGTCACAACCCAGGATTATATTCAATTTGTGAGCCAAAAAATCAAGGAAGATAGCCTCGAATTGGAAGGAGGCGAAAGCCGGAATGTAGACATTGGGGGAATAAAAATGGATTTCAATTTTAATATTACCCCCGATGCCTACTGCGAAATACAGCTGGATCGGCAGGCAGGCGACATCATCAAGGCCTATGGCAGGGGGCTTTTGAACATGAAGGTGGATACCAAAGGCGATTTTACGATTGTGGGCAACTACGAAATTGACCGCGGCGATTATACCTTCACCTTCCAGAATGCTTTGAACAAAAAGTTTACCATCAATCCGGGGAGTCGGATTTCCTGGTCCGGTGATCCGTACGGGGCCTTGCTGGACGTAGAGGCCTCCTACACTCAGAATGCTTCCCTATCCGGGGTGTTGCCGGGGCTTTCCCTGCCCACCGGCTCCAACAATTCCAATGATCTGCTCTCGCGGCGCTATCCGGTGGAGGTTATTATTTCGCTTACCGATCGTCTCATGACGCCCACCATTGCTTATAACCTTACGATCAAGGAATATCCGTCTTCCGGGGAGTACCGTTCGGCGGTGGCGGCTTTCGAAAACCGCCTACGAAGCGACGAGCAGGAACTTAGCCGACAGGTAAGCAGCCTCATTCTGTTTAATCAGCTCCTCAGTCCACAGGAGGTTTTTCTGGCCCAGCCCAACCAAAGCCAAACGTTTCTGGGCAATAGCCTCAGTGAACTGGTGTCCAATCAGATCAGCCGGTGGGCTTCTGCCCTCAACGAAAACCTGGAAGTGGGCGTTACCGGCCTTTCGCTGGATCAAAACGCGCTGACGAATCTTCAGCTGCGGTTTTCCTACCGGTTCCTTAACGATCGGTTCAGAATTACCCGGGATGGCCGCTTCACCTATGGTCCCAATCAGTACGACGCCACGAGCCTGCTGGGTGAATGGACGCTGGAATACTGGATGGTACAAAACGGCAGCGTGCGCCTGAAAGCGTACAACCGAAACATTCAGAACCCCCTGTTGCTCAACAATGCCCTTACCACCGGTGGGGTAAGTATGCAGTTTACGCACAGCTTCAACCGCTTCAAACCGATCAATCGGGCCCTTAATTCCATTCCGGTGGGAGCCGATCCCACCCCGGCCCAAGCGCCGGCTTCGGGAAAGCTTACTTCCAAAATCGAAGAGATCCTCTAATCAATCGCCCCGGTAGCGTACGGCCAGGCCCTTCATCGTATAGCCTTCTTTGGTTGCCGAGGTGAAGTACCGGTATTGCACCTTCATCAGAGCATCGGCGCCAAGTTTCTGCGCTTTGAGGACCAACTGAGCCGTGAGTAAATCTTTGGTTTCTGCCGAATTTCCCCGGTAGAGCATCCGGTCGCTGTACTTTTTCTGGCGGGTGTCCAGCGTATCCTCCCGGCTTATTTCGACCCATTGGATTTCGGTGAAGGGACGGTCCGGAGCCTGATTCTCCATGAAGACATCAATGGGGTACACCGTGCCGGTAGATATGGGAATGTTGGGTCGGAAGCAAGCCGCCATACTTACCAGTAGTATCAGAAATCCTACCTTACTTTGTATTCGCGGGTGCCACATAATCCTGATCAAGGTTTCTTCGTTGAGTGTACTAAAAAAACGATACTTCATTCTAAACAGTCCATTGATTTATGAAAAAAAATAGTTCTTACTTGGTCTTACTCCTAGTGGCCGGTTGGTGCCTGACGCTACTCACCGCGTTCCGTACGGCCGACAACCCCGACGCTGTGCTGGGGATTTGGCTGACCGGCTCCAAAAAGGGGCATGTCCAAATTTATAAGCAAGGTACTCAGTATTATGGAAAAATTGTCTGGTTAAAAGAGCCCAATGACCCAAAGACCAATCAGCCCAAGACGGATAGCAACAACCCCGACCCACAAAAACGCAGGCATCCGCTACTGGGTTTGGTTAATCTACGCGGGTTTAGCTACGAAAGTGGCACGGTATGGGAAGATGGCAAGATCTACGACCCCGAAAACGGCAAGGAGTATAGCTGTAAACTGACCCTTCGTGGTTCTAACACCCTGGACGTAAGAGGGTACGTGGGTATTTCGCTCATCGGACGAACGGATACCTGGCAACGGGTGAAGTGAGGGACTTGGCGGTGGATATTTGCCGCTTGTCATGTATGTATTGGTATTTGAACACTGAATGCCTACTTTTCTGATTCCTTATCACAGTAAAAGCCAGAAAACTTTAAAACACTTATTTATGAATGTCAGGACTATACTAGCGGTTGCTTCATTGGTCGTTTTTGCCAGAGTATCAGCCATTGGCCAGGCTCGCCTTGTTGAGAAAGTTACCAGGCAAGGTGGCGAACTCGTGATCCCTTATGAAAAATACGTTTTACCGAATGGTCTGACGGTGATTGTCCACGAAGACCATTCCGATCCGCTGGTGCACGTGGATGTGACCTACCACGTAGGGTCGGCCCGCGAGGAGGTAGGTAAGTCTGGGTTTGCTCACTTTTTTGAGCACATGATGTTTCAGGGATCTGAAAACGTTGCGGACGAAGAACACTTCAAAGTAATAACCGAAGCGGGAGGTACCCTGAATGGCTCGACCAACCGGGATCGTACCAATTATTATGAAACCGTACCTGCCAACCAACTGGAACTCATGCTTTGGCTGGAAGCCGATCGCATGGGCTTTCTTCTGGATGCCGTGACGCAGAAAAAATTCGAGGTACAACGCTCCACGGTAAAGAACGAAAAAGGACAGAACTATGACAACCGTCCCTATGGTCGACTGGGCGAAGTAAACGCTTCAGCCCTCTATCCATACGGACACCCCTATTCCTGGTTAACTATTGGCAAGCTTGAAGACCTGGA
The DNA here is from genome assembly GCA_963768025.1 of uncultured Cytophagales bacterium. Taxonomy (GTDB): domain Bacteria; phylum Bacteroidota; class Bacteroidia; order Cytophagales; family Spirosomataceae; genus CAVYGM01. The sequence continues at coordinate 67,981 of CAVYGM010000021.1, read as the reverse complement.
CCGCGTGGATGTGAATGATCTCAAAAAATTCTTCCTACGTTGGTATGGCCCGAACAATGCCACGGTAACCGTAGGAGGTGATGTGAAAGCACAGGATGTGGTAAGAATGGTGGAAAAATATTTCGGGCCGATTCCGGCGGGGCCTTCGGTTGAAAAAATGGATCTCAAACCGGTTACGCTTGATCAAAATCGGTATGTATCCTACGTAGATAACAATATCCGCTTTCCGGCTCTATTTTTGACCTATCCAACCGTTCCCGAATATCACAAAGATGAGGCCGCTCTCGATTGCCTGGCCGATATTATTGGCAATGGAAAGAGTGCTTATTTCTACAAAAAATTTGTAAATACCCGTAAGGCAATTCAGGCGAACGTTTATCATAGTGCCAGCGAGTTATCGGGTGAATTCACCATGCTGGTGCTTCCTTTTCCGGGAACTACCTTGAAAGATTTTGAACAACAAATGCGTGAGGCGTTGGCTGAGTTCGAAAAGAACGGGGTAAGCGATGAGGATATCACCAAGTTCAAAGCGGAGTACGAATCGAGCACGATTAATAGGTTGGCAAGCGTAAGTGGGAAGGTGTCGCAACTGGCCGCGTTTCAAACCTATACCGGTAATCCAAACCAAATCAAGAAAGACCTAGAACGCTACACTACCATTACGAAAGAAGATGTAATGAGGGTGTACAACAAGTACATCAAGGACAAATACGCCATTATTCAGAGTGTGCTACCCAAGGGAATGGAGAGCATGGCGGTGCAGGCTGATAATTTCAAGCCTCAGACCGAAGGAGCCAATCCTTTTATGGTGACTAACTACGAAGGGCTGTCCTATAATAAGCCTAAGGATACCATGGACCGTCGCCAAAAGCCAATACCGGGCCAGGCACCCCTGGTGAACGTACCCGAATACTGGCAGGCTAAAACGGACAATGACATCAAGATAATTGGCACCCGGAGTGATGAAATCCCGACCGTTACCTTTCAATTTTCCATTGAAGGGGGGCAGCAGTTGGAAGCCACTATTTTTGACAAGGCTGGCTTGGCTGCCCTGACGGCCGAGATGATGAACGAATCTACCCAAAACTATACCGCCGAACAAATCTCGGAGGAACTTCGTAAGCTGGGAAGTAGAATCGATTTTGGTAGTGGAAGTACAAGCACTCAAATAAGTGTACAAACCCTAAAAAAGAATCTGATACCTACCTTGAAGGTGCTGGAGGAAATGCTCTTTAATCCCAAATTCAGTCAGGATGATTTTGACCGGTTGAAGAAGCAGCAAATCGAAAGCGCCAAGGCAGCCGAGAAACAGCCAGTTCCCATTGCAAATCGGGTGTACAATCGTCTGATATATGGCGACAATAGCATTCGATCCTATCCGACGATAGGCTTGGAATCTACCATAAACAACATAACGCTGGATGATGTGAAGGCTTTTTATACCAACAATTATTCACCCAGCGTCACTGAGCTGGTGATCGTGGGGGATATTGACAAGGATGAGGCCATGAAATCACTTGCTTTCCTTTCCAAATGGAAGAAAAAGAATGTAGAGATCCCGAAAATGAAGGAAATCAAAAAGGTGGACAAGACCCGAATTTTTCTGGTGGATAAAACGGACGCCCCACAGTCCGAAATTCGGATTGGCTACACAGAACTGACTTGCCCTACGACGCAACCGGTGATTACTTTAAGTCCTACCTGATGAATTATCCGCTGGGCGGAGCGTTCAACAGCCGGATCAATCTCAATCTGCGGGAAGACAAAGGGTATACCTACGGGGCTAGTTCCGGATTTAGTGGTGGAAAAGAACCAGGTACCTTTACAGCCTCAGCCGGCGTACGGGGGAACGCTACGGATTCCTCGGTAGTGGAGTTCCTGAGTGAAATGCGGGATTATTATACCAAAGGCATTTCAACAGAGGAGCTGGAATTTATGAAAAAATCAATTGGTCAGCGTGATGCCCGGGAGTATGAAACGCCATTCCAAAAGGCCGCATTCCTGAGCAGAATCTTGACCTACAACCTAAAACCAGGCTTTGTGACCGATCAAAAGAAAATTATTGATCAAATCACGAAAAAGGAAATTGATGTTTTTTCGAAAAAATACGTCAATCCCGAGAAGATGAATATTCTGGTAGTAGGGGATAAAAAATCCGTTAGTAAAGGTCTTGAAAGGCTTGGATACGAAATTATTGAATTGGATGCCGAAGGCAAGCCAGTCGCGTTGCCATCTACGTCAGGTTCAGCTCCGGCCACCATGGGCGGAAATCCTAAGAACTAATTCTTTTCAAGATTATTTCAAAACAAAAACCCCTCGCCGAAGTAGCTTCGGCGAGGGGTTTTTTGTGCCTATACGTCCTTCATCCTTCGATGGTGAAACCAGCAGATTTCCCCATTGTTTTATTCCAAAATTCAATCTAACTTAGTCGGGAATAAGCCCTCCCTTAAGCTTAGAAGTTGTTTAACAAGGGGTGGGTTTTCCCAGTCCTCAACCTCTAACTTTCCCCGTCTCCCATGAATCCCATCCTCAGAAACATCCTGGCAATTGTTGTTGGTATCTGTGTCGGAAGTATCGTCAACATCGGTCTTGTCCAGGTAGGCCCGCATATCATACCGCCCCCGGCTGATGGGGATATTTCCACCATGGAGGGACTTGCTGCCACCATGCACCTCTTCCAACCCAAGCACTTTCTATTTCCTTTTCTGGCTCACGCCCTGGGTACCTTTGTTGGGGCTTTGGTAGCGGCGCTCCTGGCAGCAAGTCACAAAATGAAGTTGGCGCTGGGGATTGGTTTCTTTTTTCTGGCGGGCGGCATTGCTAGCGTGATGATGCTACCCTCACCCCTATGGTTTTCTGTGGTAGACCTAACCGGGGCCTATCTTCCAATGGGTTATCTGGCCGGGAAACTAGCCGGCGCGACTACCGCTCAGCGAGTAAGGGGGTAGCCTTACTCGCTTGCTCAGGATTAGGTATTTCATTCTGCTCGCGTTACCATTGGGTTACCTGACACTGGGCAGGTAGGTTGATTTTCTTTTGACAAATAGCTACCCCTTGTTAAAGTGAACGGGATCATAAACCTGGTCTGTACTCTATTCCTTCTCCCTGCGCACATTCATTCTAGCCAACAAATGAAAAGAGGCTTTTGTACCAAACCTGTGATGAAGGCACTTATGTGCAGTCTGATTGTACTGTATAGTTGCTCTGGTAGAATAAAAAATTACGAACCTTACTATATCCCGGATACTGGTAAGAATGCTGATAAAGGGGTGAGAGTTACTTTTTTTGGTGTTTCTACCTTGCTTTTCGATGATGGGGAGACGCAAATCTTGATTGATGGTTTTTTTTCGAGACCATCCATTTCAAAGACGTTATTTACCAAAATTAAGTCTGACACTACTACGATCAATCAACTAGTAGCAAAGCATAAAATGAATAGAGTGCAGGGAATTTTTGTTACGCACTCCCATTACGAACATGCCATGGATGTGGCTTATGTTGCCAATAAAACCGGTGCTAAGGTGTATGGTTCTGCTTCCACACGCAACATAGCCCTCGGTGGAAATGTACCCGAAAAGCAGCTATCCTTATTTCATCTTAACTGTGAGGTTCCAGTAGGCAAGTTTACGGTGCAGGCTATCCCTACCATTCATTCTTCCAACCGGCCTTTACACGATGAAGGGGAAGGGATTGAAGCTCCCATTCAGCAACCGGTCAAAGCATCTAAATATTTGGAAGGGGGCAGTTATGACTTTTATATCAAGCACGAAGGAAGAACCATATATGTGAAAGCAAGCCCAAACTTCATAGCTGGCGCACTGGATTGTTTCTCGGCAGAGGTAGTTTTTATTGGGGTAGGTACAATTAATAAAAAAAGTAAAGCCTGGCGGGAAAACTACTATAAGCAAACAGTCGGAAAACTTGATCCCGAATTAGTAATTCCAATCCACTGGGATAATTTTTTTCGCCCTGTTTCCCAAAATCTTTCCCTACTTCCGTGGTTTGCGAAAGGGTCGGCAAAAGACCTCGATTTTTTTATCGGTAAAACAGCAGCAGACAGCATCAAATTTGGAATTTTACAAGGGGAAAAGAGTACAGTCCTGTTTAAATGAAGCTTTCGACCAGGCAAACCCAACCTGCATGGAAGGAACCAATTATCTGCAGAATACCGGGTCACCGCCCTACCTGTGCTTGTCTATTTCTAACTAGTATCAGGTGAAGTTATTGCCCCAAAAGCAGGTGTCTCTGCTAAGGGGGAAGCCGGTGAGATACCTGGGGACAGGCTGTACCTCTTTCTTTGTCTTATCGTATACGCCAGGCCTTGGAAAGCAGGGCTACTATCTTCTTTTCCGTTTTTTGGGATTGATCAGGGCATCAAGCGAATAAGCACCGCTGCCAAGTACCAATAGAGTAAGGTAGATCAAAATATAGAGCAGAAGAAGTTCTTTTTTGCCGAAGGGATCTGCGGCGTGGGCCACAAAAGCGGCCACCGAACAGCTGATTATCAGTGGTATTACCGCCAGCCGGGTGCCTAATCCCAGGAGTATGAACAACGAACAAAGTACTTCGGAGAAATTGACTAAAAGGAAGGAGGTGGTAGATCCGAGCCCAACGGGATCGCCGAAGCCAAGGTTTCCTTCCAGTAGGTTCAGGAACTTGGGAATGCCGTGGGTCCACATAAGGGCGGCGACTCCAATTCGCAACAAAAGCAACCAAACCTGAACAAAACTATCGTTGTAGCCAGTTGAAAAAATGCGCTTCATGGGTTTAGGATTTATTAGAAAGTAGGGCGAAATATAACCTGTTTTACCTATACCTCAAAATCTGTCAACCGATCCATTGGGAGGAAACGATGCATCGGGGCGTTCAGGGAACAGTACATCCTACCTTTTCGATGGTGTAGGACAAGGTAGCAATGCGCCAACCCTGAGCGGTTTTGATCAACGTAAATACATCCACTCCGCAATGGGAAAAAGCATCATTGATCCACAGATCGTAGGGTGCCCATACCTGTGCCATGTTACCGTGTACCTGCACCACTACCCCCGTCGCTTTCATTCGTTCTTTCACTACGGTGCCCGCCCGGAAGGTATCCGAAAAGGGCGAACGGCTAGCGGCCAGAGGTTGGCCGTCTTTTTCCCGAACGGTATAGATCATACCGTTCGGAAGAAACAGGCTTCGAAAGGCAGTAGTATCCCCTTTTTCTATGGCGGTTAGCAATGCCTGTGCCACGGCTAACGCTTCCTTTTCGGAATCCTGGGCGCGGACGCTGTGCGCGGTGGAGAATATGGTAAGGCCTAGTATGGCAATCCAATGAATCGGACGTATCATGTTGGGTAGAGGTGTTGGTTGAGTTTAGGAGACAAACTGACAGCCGCTTTTTTATCTTCCAAAGGTGGCAACTTATTTTCAAACGACCTTTGACCTGACAAAGGTAAACAAGGTCAATCTTGCGAATACTTTCAAATTATGTTGACTAGCTAACGATCGTAGGTATGCTGGATAGCTTCCCTGGTATGGAAATTTTGGGTGGGGCAAGTACCTGGCAAATGTTCCGAGCAACGTTTGCTTTTTGAACCTAAGTAACAGTTAGAAAAGCTACTTTTTGCCATTTTTACGCAGGAATCATCTCCATTATCTCAAAATTACTAATCATGAGAATAGAACGCAATCATAACGTAGATCAGCAACAGGCCATTCAGAAAATCGATAGCTTTCTGGATGAGCTCATGCACCGTGAGTTTCCAGGAGGTGCCGTGGTGAAAGAACCCACCAAAAGCTGGTCGGGCAATACGATGAACTTTTCCTTCAAGGTCAAGAAAGGATTTATCAGCACAAAAATAGCGGGTACCATTCAGGTCGAAAATGGGAAAATTATCATGAATTCGGATTTGCCCGGTTTGGTCACCACTTTTGTTCCTGAAGAAAAAATTGAGGAGGTTATCAATAAGCAATTCGACACCCTATTTTCAGCCTAGCCGCCCTACCTATGGCAGATTGAAATAGTAACGATACGTCAGGATTTTGCCTACTACCGTTTTGGTAATTTGGCCTTAGCCGCTTCCAGGTCTTTCTGTTTGTTTTGCAGATCAATCACGGAGCCGGCCAGATCTTTGGTGTTGGTTTCCTGTTCTTGAGCCAAATCCTCCAGTCGTTTTTTGGTGCGCTCAATTTCCTTTATGATCCGCTCGTTGTCGCGTTGGAGACGTTGGTGGTTTTTGTCCGCTTCGCCATAAAACTCCTCCGCTTTACGAACTTCATCGCGTAGTACGGCAAAGTCAGAGAAATCCTTCAAAAATTGCTCAGTGGCGCGGTAGGTCGTATCGGTAAAGTTTGCGACGTAACGGTTATCTATCTTCACCGCCAGGAACAGCTGCGTCAGGTTTCGGGAAGTGCTGATCTGGCTGGTCATTTCGACGGGTTCTTTTGAAATAGATGGCACGTCGGCGCGATCCACTGTGTACACATTCCGGCGACTATGGGTTTTGCCAAAGGATTGAAGGTACTCTTCCCAGTAATTTGCAAGGAACCGTTCAGGAATGGAAGAGTTGAGGTTAAGGCCGAAGTAGTCTTTTTTATTGACACTTTGCTTGCCCGGAAATACTCCCTGAGCAACCAGGTCGGAAAGGAAAAAGAGGCAAATAAACGCGAAAAGCAGGAATGATTTCTTCATAATAGGGTTGCATCTGGTTTGTTTTTGATGAAGTAAGCCGAGCTACGTAGTATACACTTTTTTTGCCACAATCACAACTTTGCTTTTGTCGTGAAGTTCCGTAGCGAAGAGGTACACGTCGCCTCCTTCTTTAAGACGCCATTTTTTGCGGAGGTCATCAGTCCTGGCCGGAAAATTCCGAATCGTGAGATTGGCTTTCCCGTCGGGTAGGTAAGGGGCCAGGGCCCTGGCGTCGGGTTTGCATACCCCCTTGACCTCAAACCCACGACCGGGAAACTCCGGGAGCCAGTGGTTAGACGTGTACAAATGGGTGTGCGTAGCCAATTTGGCCAAGCCATACTGGGCAGCGATGGATCGGAAAGCTCCCGCCTTCAGCAGGGCGGCGTGCGGCTCGTAGAGGTAGGCCAGCGGTTCAGAAAAAGGGGTGGGTGACGCGGCTTCCTGCTGCCGCGTAAAATCAAAACCCACGCCTACCGTCCCGTCTGAATTCAGCAGCCTTATCTTAATGGGAATATCGCCGCTGGGGCTGGCATGCTCGTGCAACGCATACAGGACTTCCTTGCACTCTCCGTCCAGGCCGATTACAAAGACTTCGCGGACGGTGTGCAACTGGGAAACGGCCAGATCTATATCCAGTAAAGGGGCGGTTTTGACCAGGATGTTCGGGTGCCGATCGAAAAAGCACGGGTAGGACAGCCGTCAGGTCGGGGGTACAATCCGCCAGTTGCGCTACCTTTCGCTGGTGCGCGTCGCGCCGGGCGGGATCGGCATAGATCCAGTCGGCGGGGATGGGGTTCGCATCCAGCGCAGCAATGGCCTCCTGGTCCCGCACCTCAATGCGGCTACCCGCCCCTAGCTGATTAAAATTATAAGCCGCCGCGCGGGCTACCAACGCCTGTTGATCATAATAGACTGTTTGCTCAAAACCTGCACTCATATAGAAACAATCAACCCCCATTCCACCCGTAATATCTATCAGGGTGCGGCCGATCACCAGGCCCGCTTTGAACCGGGCGGTGGCTTCCGAAGATCCCTGCTCCACGGAGAGCGGGGGAGGAAAAACCAGGCGATCGTTAGCGTACCAGTCGGGTAGTTTGTACCTTGCTTTTTGACGGGCGGCAATTTGGGATACCAATTTTCCGACGTCCAGTTGGGGGTATCGGTCTTTTTGTAGCACCAACTTAGCCACCTCTTCCAGAAGATGCTCGCGAATAAAGGTCCGTTCTGGCTCGGTTAGTTCAGGAATTGAGTCGTCCATGGGGTAAAAGTACGAGTTTACGGCCTTTGGCTATGAAAATTCATGATTCAATCGCTTTATGGAAAAAAATAGTGGCTCCAACGCCCAGCGCTACTGGAAAGAAAACCTTACCTACCTCAGCGTTCTCCTCCTTATTTGGTTTCTGGCTTCCTACGGGGCCGGCATTCTCTTTGCTGATGCTCTCAATTCGGTTCGGTTGGGGGGCTTCAAACTAGGCTTCTGGTTCGCCCAGCAGGGCTCTATCTACATCTTCGTTATTCTGATTTTTGTGTACATCTGGCTCATGAACCGGCTGGATAAAAAATACGGATACGACGAATAGATAGCTGGTGGTCTGCTAATGGCCCCTCGATTAGAACCAAACATCCGATAGATACTCTCTCAATCTACCCATCACTCATTTCCAATTACCTACATGGACGTTAAAATCTGGACCTATATTATCGTGGGCCTCACCTTTGCCCTATACATTGGTATCGCATTTTGGACGAGGGCCGGTTCTACCAAAGAGTTTTACGTAGCGGGCGGTGGGCGTGTCGCCCCTGGCCAATGGCATGGCTACGGCCGCCGACTGGATGTCGGCGGCGTCGTTTATTTCCATGGCCGGGCTTCATTTCCTTCATGGGGTACGACGGTACCGTATACCTCATGGGGTGGACGGGCGGCTACGTGCTGTTGGCCCTGCTGCTGGCGCCTTACCTGCGCAAATTTGGAAAGTTTACCGTCCCTGACTTTATCGGCGATCGCTACTATTCCAACACCGCCCGCACCGTAGCGGTGGTATGCGCGCTGTTGGTGTCGTTTACCTACGTGGCCGGTCAGATGCGCGGTGTGGGAGTGGTGTTCTCGCGGTTTCTGGAAGTAGATATCAACACCGGCGTAATCATCGGGATGGTGATTGTGCTCATTTACGCCGTAATGGGAGGTATGAAGGGTATCACTTACACGCAGGTTGCGCAATACTGCGTGTTGATCTTTGCCTTTATGGTGCCAGCTATTTATATTTCTATCATTATGACGGGTACCCCCATTCCGCAATTGGGTATGGGCAGTACCCTGGCCGATGGCTCGGGGGTATATCTGCTCGACAAACTGGACGGACTTTCGCGCGAGCTGGGCTTTGCCGAATACACGCAGGGAAGCAAAAGTATGCAGGACGTATTCGCCATTACCCTGGCCCTCATGGTGGGTACCGCCGGCCTACCGCACGTAATCGTGCGGTTCTTCACCGTGAAGCGGGTGAAGGATGCCCGCATGTCGGCTGGACTGGCGCTGGTGTTTATTGCCATTTTGTACACCACGGCCCCGGCCATCTCGGTATTTGCCCGTACCAACCTGATTGAAACCGTCAGCAACCGCGACTATGCCTCCGTACCCCAGTGGTTTAAGAATTGGGAAAAAACCGGGCTTCTGGCCTTTACGGATAAAAATAACGACGGAAAGATTCAATACGTTGCCAATAAAGAAGTGAACGAACTCACCATTGATAATGACATCATGGTGCTGGCCAATCCCGAAATAGCCAACCTACCCAACTGGGTCATAGCCCTGGTGGCGGCGGGTGGTTTGGCAGCGGCTCTTTCTACAGCCGCCGGACTGTTGCTGGTCATTTCTTCATCGATCTCCCATGATTTGCTCAAAAAAATGATTCTCCCCGATATCTCCGAGAAAGGCGAGCTGATCGCCGCACGTCTTTCGGCCGCGGTTGCGGTATGCATAGCGGGCTACTTTGGGATTAATCCACCCGGCTTTGTGGCCGCGGTGGTTGCCCTGGCCTTTGGGTTGGCGGCTGCCTCCTTTTTCCCGGCTATCATTTTGGGGATTTTCTATAAGCGCATGAATAAAGAAGGTGCCGTGGCCGGTATGGTGGTGGGAACGGTGCTGATGCTGTATTACATGGTAAAGTACAAAATGGGCTGGCTGGATGCTACCCCGCCGCCCGCAAGCGAGTGGTGGTTTGGTATTTCGCCGGAAGGCTTCGGTTCGATAGCGATGCTGGCCAATTTCGTGGTATCTCTCACCATCAGTGCCTTTACGCCCGCGCCGCCGGAGGATGTTCAGCAGATTGTGGAGGATATTCGGTTACCATCAGGCGTGGGAGAAGCTACGCATCACTAGTTTCGGAATTTTTAAAAAATTAAGAATACCGCTACTTTTAAAAAAAATACAAAACCTAAAACCGGAATGAAAATTTCAACCTTTGACCAATACCAAGCAGCATACGCCCAGAGTGTAGACGATCCCGAAGGCTTTTGGGCCGAAATTGCCCAGCAGTTTCACTGGAAAAAGCCCTGGAAGAAGACCCTGGAATGGAACTTTGCCGAGCCCAGCATCAAATGGTTTGTGGGGGGGACGCTGAATATTACCGAAAACGGCCTGGACCGTCACCTGGCCGAGCGGGGCGATCAGCCGGCCATTGTTTGGGAGCCGAACGACCCCGACGATACGGCCGTGACGATTACGTACAAAATGCTGCACGACCAGGGTATGCCGCTTTGCCAACGTGCTCAAAAAGTAACGGCGTCGGCAAAGGTGACCGGGTGTGTATCTACATGCCAATGGTGCCCGAGTTGGCCATAGCCGTACTGGCCTGTGCCCGGATTGGTGCCATCCATTCGGTGGTGTTTGGTGGTTTCTCGGCCAGACTCCATTGCCGATCGGATCAACGACGCTGGCTGTAAGATGGTCATTACTTCCGATGGGGCTTTCCGGGGTACTAAGGAAATACCCATGAAGGAAACCGTAGACGATGCCCTCGAAAAGTGCCCAACCGTGAAAGACGTGATTGTGATGACCCGCACCCGCACGCCGGTGTCGATGATCAAAGGCCGTGATCTCTGGTGGGAGGAGGAGGTAAAGCACGTGGAAGCCCACTGCCCCGCCGAGGAAATGGATGCGGAGGATATGCTGTTTATCCTGTATACGTCCGGCTCTACGGGCAAGCCCAAGGGGGTGGTGCATACCTGCGGGGGGTACATGGTGTACGCGACCTATACCTTTGCCAATGTGTTTCAATACGAGCCAGGGGAGGTATATTTCTGCACCGCCGACATCGGCTGGATCACCGGCCACAGCTACATTGTATACGGCCCGCTTTGCTACGGGGCCACGTCGCTGATGTTTGAAGGTATCCCTACCTATCCGGATGCCGGGCGGTTCTGGGAGATTGTCGATAAGCACAAGGTCAACATCCTGTATACCGCACCCACGGCCATTCGGTCCCTGATGAGTTTTGGCTTGCGAATACGTAAAGAATTACGATCTGTCGTCGCTGAACAAACTGGGCTCCGTAGGAGAGCCCATCAACGAGGAAGCCTGGCACTGGTACGACGCATAATATAGGTAAAGGACAATTGCCCATTGGTGGATACCTGGTGGCAAACCGAAACCGGCGGCATCATGATTTCCCCGCTGGCGGGAGTTACGCCGGAAAAACCGACCTACGCTACCCTGCCGCTGCCGGGCGTACAGCCGGTGCTGGTTGACGAAAACGGTGAAGGTAGATTGAAGGAAACGGCGTGAGCGGTAATCTGTGTATCAAGTTTCCGTGGCCGGGTATGCTTCGCACCACCTACGGCGACCACGAACGCTGCCGTACATACTTACTTTTCCACCTATCCGGGCATGTACTTTACCGGCGACGGCTGCCTGCGCGATGAGAACGGGTTACTACCGCATTACGGGCCGTGTGGACGACGTCCTGAACGTGTCGGGTCACAGGATTGGTACGGCCGAGGTAGAAAACGCCATCAACATGCACTACGGGCGTGGTGAGAGTCGGCGGTAGTGGGCTACCCGCATGATATTAAGGGACAGGGTATTTATGCCTACGTCATCACCGAACAGCAAGCCCGATGACCCCGAATGTTTCGGAAAGACCTGGCTGGCCACCGTTACGCCGGATCATCGGCCCGATTGCCAGACCGGATAAAATTCAGTTTGTGACGGGACTTGCCCAAAACCCGCTCCGGAAAAATCATGCGCCGCATCCTGCGTAAAGTAGCCGAAGGCGATACTTCCAACCTGGGCGATACCTCCACGCTGCTCGATCCGGCGGTGGTAGAGGAAATCAAAATGGGGGCTTTATAGGTTGAATTTGAAAATAAAAAAAGAGAGAGCCCTCCGAAACGGAGCAGGCTCTCTCTTTTTTCAATCTACCGGCAGGAATTCTCCTCATATGGAAGCTATTTCTTCTTTATGGTTATGGACTTTGCCTCCACTGTGGTAACCCCATTGGCGTAAGCATGCAGTTTTACCAAATAGGAGGTGTCTTTTCCCGATTCCCTTTTGTAGGTATTTTGAGGGTCTTTAAGCACGGAGGACTTGCCATCGCCAAACTCCCATGCGTAGGTAGTAGCGTTGGCAGAAAGATTGGTGAAGGTCACCACCGTGAAATCGGCGTGTGTAGTATCCTGCACGTAGGAGAAGTTAGACATAGGCAGCACTACGGTGGGTTTTATCACCACCGTGTCAATCTTTGTACTGATAGCACCATCTTTTGATGCCGTAAGTTTTACCACAAATTTGCCAGCCTTCGGGTAAGTATGCTTGGGATTTGCGACGGTAGAGGTGGAATCCGGCGATTTATCACCAAAATTCCAGAGGTAGGTAGTTGCGTTCTGCGACGAATTCGTGAAGGTTACCTCACAGGGAGCGGCGCAATTGCCCCCGGTTATTTTAAAGCTGGCCACCGGAGGATTCGAAAGGACGCTTACCAACACCGTGCTATCCATCGCATTGCCATATTTGCCACTTAGGGTATAGACTACCTTGTAGGTACCCGTTTTTTGGTAGGTGTGGGTGGGATTCTTTTCGGTGGAACTATTCCCATCCCCAAAGTCCCATTGGTACGACCAGGAGTAGATGCCGGTGTTTTCGGAAGCATCCGTAAAACTGACGGTGCAGGGGGCGGTGCAGGACGACTTGGAAGGAACAGCCTTGGCGATTGGACTGGCGGGATCTTCCAGCGTGCAGCCTACCGCCAGCACGAGCAGTAGATAACCGAGAGAAAGGGGTACTGTTTTCATGTTAAAAATGGATTGAATTTAAAATTTATACCGGACAGTTAAGCCGGCATACCGGTGTGACAAACTTGCCTGAGGCGACATATAAATGTTTTTAAGAGACGTTTGGCTTCTTAGGTCTTTTGCCTTTCTGCTGCTACCGCTTCCCACAATCCACAGCACCGCGCCTCCCAAAATGGCCGCACCAGCTACATAAATTCCGGGTGTTCCGAACGCCGCTATGCTTTTTGGTTGGGCTTTGTAGGTATCAATCGAGCCGAAATTTTGCCCATTTGTTCGGCCATTTGCGTCGGTCGCGTTCCACCAGGTTTCCAGGGTTGTGTTGTTCTGCTCAATGTCCGATTTATACTCGCCGTACGAGCTATTCAGAACAAAGAACGTGGCTACGGCTCCCACCACCGCTACGCCGGCCCCGGCTCGGTAGAGTAAGGATTGTTTCCTGTATTTCTCCGCCTTTATATCCAGTTCACGACTCCCTTTAGCTGTCCGTTCCGGAACCAATTCGGGCGATTTCTCGGCGGCTTTCGTAACCGGTTCCTTCCTTTCGGCGGGCGGGTTGCTGGGTCCCATAGTCTTTTCCTGTGGCTTTGTTTCAGCAACCGCTTGCTCAGTTTTCACCGGGGCCGGGGGGATTTTGGTACCGGATTGCTTTGCGGGCTCGGTGGCGGGTTTTGTAGTTGGGGTAGCCGTGGGCTTCGCGGTAGGTGCATCGGCGGGTTTTACCGGAGCTTTGGCTACGGGGGTACCCTTGGGCGGCTCCTTATAGTACCTGATGCCGGTGATAAGTACCTTCCATTGGTTATTGATTTTTTCAGCGCTCAATTCAGCCGTACGGTTCACCGGGGCGTATTTTACGTTGGGTCGGTTTTTGTTTGTGTTTGTAAAGTGGCTTTTATAATGGACCAGCACGTAGAGCGAATTAGGCCCCTGCATGACATCCGTAACAAAGATCTCGGTGAATTTGATGGAATAGTTTTCACTTTTGGTGTACATCAAGTTCAGGTTTTCCAGGTATAATTGAATCTTCAAATCTGGATAGCCCGCTTTGCTGATGGTGAATTCAGGATTGATGTCATCTTCAACGATTACATTGTTGTTGCTGAAAATCTGGCTTTCATTTGGCATAAAACTATCGTACAAAATCGCCCTTCGGCCCACTTCCCCGATCCCATTGGAAGCGATAGAGTTCAACAAGTCATTGAGGTGGGATTCTATTATTTTTCTAGCCTCGCCTCTGATTTCCTTTTTATCCTCAATAGAAAGCACCGGCGGGCTCTGTCCGAAAGCCGGAAAAAGGGCCGCTGCCCACAAAAGGGATGCATATAAATAGCGCATTTGGATATAGTATTAAGTGAAACAATGGCATTACTGCGGAAGCAAGGTGATATCCACCCGCCGATTCTTCTTTTTATTTTCTTCTGAGTCATTACTGGCAATCGGCTTTCGACTTCCCATCCCCCTCCATTCCATCCGGCCGCTCCCTATCCCACGGTCTTCCAGGTATTTATGGGTCAATCGGGCCCGGTATTCCGACAGTGTTTCATTCCTGTACGGATCTCCCACATTGTCAGAATGTCCCTCGATCCTGATTCTTCGAGTGGGTGCGTTGCGTAGGAGCATCACGAGCTGGTCTAATAGCTGGCAGGCTTCCGGTAACAGCACGTAGTCACTCTGGGCAAAGTACAAGGTGATAGTTCGGGTCGTATCCGCCAAGGGAGTGGCGCGTACGACCGGTATGGACTTCGGGGCTGTCCGGGAAACCGCCCTCGCCGGAGGGGCAGCGGTTCGGAAAGCATCGGCGATTTTGATGGTCCGCAGGTTCAAGCCCTTTTGGAGGGTTACTTTTTCGGAATGCAGCAGAACTCCCTGCCCATTCCCGATTCGGATGGAGTATTCCCCGACCTTCCCAAATGCATAGTACGCCCGATCCGCCCCCTTGCTGAGGTAGGTAGTGTCGCCATCCGGAGAAACCAGGCGGCCCTGCATTTCGGAAGGATAGTTGGTAACATTCATCGTCAGAAGTGTGATCTCGGGTGTTAGCCTTATTTCGTAGGTACTCGTGCTGCCGTCCATTTTATCCAAAATTAGGTTGCCCCGGTACGTTTGGTAGCCATTGCTTTCCACCACCACGCTCACAATGTCCGCTTCCAGAAAAGTCACCGGCTGAGCACTGGTATCCGGGCTGATGGTATGGCACTCTTTTTTCTCAACTTTGGTATAGTCCAGGCAGATGCTTGCTACCTCAACAGGCTGGTCCGTTAGGGCATTGGTAACTTTGAAAATGCGGGTCAGTTTGTTCTTATTGGTTTGTTTTACCTCCAATACAAAATCCTCCTGTTGACTTTGCAAATAGGGTTTGTCGGGGGCCTGTTTGTCCAACGGAATCATTGGCAGCCTGATAAAAAAGGGCGGCGGGCTCAGGCTATCCCATGGCATGGCGGTAGCTATGACGAGGGTCCGGTACCCAGTTTTTTCCACGATCAGGGCTGTTGCTTCCGGAGGATATTCCATAGAAAAGCTACCTTCTTTGTCACTTTCGGCCAATTTTTTGCGTTGCTTGCCGATGGAGGCATACAGGGTCGCCCCTTCTAGCCGGGCGCTGGTGTACACATCCCCCGCGTAGCCCAGCAGGCGCAGCGACCGCGCCGGGGGTACCGGTTGGCTGTATAGCCGTCCTACTGCCAGTACCAGCGTTAGAAGGAGATATGGTGCTGCCCACTTCATGGTGTTATTCGTTTTCTACCACCCCAATGTTCCCCAGCAGAATGTTCCAGCCGTACTGACTCTGGCCGTTGATTTCTTTTTCGTACGAATGAAGCTTTACTTTGACATCCTTGCGGGTTACGTCGCTGTACTTTACCGATTCGCCCCTTTCACTAAATCCGGTAAATGTCTGACTCCCCACAATGCGCCCGTAGTAGTTGCCATCTTCGGCCCGCTGAAGCTTATCGATGTATTCGATGTTGCTCCATTTTATCTCCACCTGACCATAGGGCAGCATTTTCAACCGTTTCAGGTAGGTTTCCAGGCTGTATTCCGGTATGTCCTTCCGGCTTTTGGAGGAGACCTTTATTTTGGTACCGGGCATGAATAATTTCAGCGCGTTTTTGATGGCTGCATCGCGTTCGTTGGGGGAAAAATTTCGGCTGGCGATGATCTGCAGGTACTCGGCAAACTGCCCCACCACGATCAAGGCCCTTTTGCTGTACTCGGTGTATTCGGCGTCGCTCAGGATGGGCTTGCCGGGGGGCGGCGCTATCCTGACCACTGAATCCGATTTGGGTGGGGATGGTATTGGACTTGGTGCCTGTTTGCCACAGTACTTTCTCACCTGATCAAAGGCTGAACTGAGCAACGATTTTGCTTCCTCCGGCTCCAGCAGGAGTTGATGACTGCCATTTTTGTAGAGAATAGCCACCAGATCGCTTTTCTTGATCGAAGCCGACTTGCCAGCCTCGGTCAGGTAGTTGATGGCTTCATCCTCTACGCGAATCGTAGCCGGGATTACTTCCAGGGGGTTGGCTTTTATGAGGACATCCGTGGGACAACCGGTGGTATTATAAAACTTTTTTAGGGTCATGCGTGAATTCTCGGGATCTGTCGGGAGGCGGTCAATGACCATGTACATGCCGTAGGCATTAAATGCCACCACCACATTCTCCCGGTCCATGGTCCTTTTGTGGGGTACATTCCCTTTTACTTCTTCATATTTCAGTTCCCGCTCGTCTGCTTCCACAATCCGGTTGGAGAAGGCACTGCCATTGCTCCAGTAAAATTTCTCCTGAGCTGCCAACGGCGAGGCACACAGGCCGCTCCACAGGATACAGGTCGCAATCCAGATCTTTTTTAGGCTTTTAAAGGGATAGAACTTCATTGTAAGTAAGTGTAATAATGGAGTGAATGTGACTCTTGACTCGGTACCTCCTTATTTTCCGGAAAGGGTAAATAGGACGCCTACCCCTACCATTCCCGTGTGCATTTTGATACCTGTCTCGGCTATTTTATAGGCTTCGTTGTTTTCCAGACTATGGTACCACCGGGCATCCAGAAATACCGCATACGCTGGTTTTTCGATTACCGTAGCCGTAAGTCCTCCCACGGCCCCAAAAGATGGTTTGTCGGAGCATTCGGCGCAATTTTTCAGATTCGTTTTCGTGTTTTCCGAGTTAGTAACGAGTGTGCTTCCGTTCCCGATTTGCAGGGCCCCGTAGCCTCCCAGCGTCAGCCCCACCCTTACCTTACCCAAGCGGGTGGCCAGCGTGGCGGTCAGGGGTACCACCAGGTTTTGTTGCTGTCCCTCGGCCGCGGCTATGTCCTGAGCACCTGTCGGCACAGTGAGGGTATAGGTCAAGGCGGTATACAGGGCCTCCACCTGCACGGAAAGCGCTTTTAGGCGATAGCCCAAGGTGACGCCACCCGCATAGGCCAGGGAAAAATCGTCGGTGAGGGAAGGTGTGTAGGGGGTAGCCACCAGCCCCACCCCGGCACCCAGACGCAAGCCTCCGTAGGCGCCCGGATGATCCCAGAATAGCACCGGAGGCTTCTCCTTCTTTTTTAGTAACGCAATGGGATTAGCGGGTTTCTGAGCGGGAGCGGGCGGGACGGTAATGTCCTCCACGTCGCCATTATTCCACACGATCTTGCGTACTTCTCTTTTTGGAAGAGCATACAGGGGGCCTTTGGAATCAGTTACCTTCCTGTATAGGATGTCGGTCTTGTTGATTTCGTCAATGATGACTTCCAGGGTGGTGTTGTCAAGCTTATGGATCACGTCTGGTTTCTTCGGCGTGGTTTGTGCGCGTACGCCAAAACAGGCCAATAGAATAAGGAAAAATCCTGCCATGAATTTGATATGTACTCGCATTAGACCTTATAGGATTAAGTTAGCTTTCTACCGACCGAATTATCGTTAGCCAAAATTAGGAGGACGTTCAGGGCCAATCAATACGTCAATTGACGTATTTTTTCGGGCAAAATCACCTTAAAATAGATAGAGGTACCGCTTGCTAAAAATGTACGGGGTAGTGGCTCCCTATTGGTTAGTTTTATGCCCCAGGGATTCTGAAGCTTTCTTTTATCCCATCAAAAAAGTAATCAAGGGTGGATTAAATGTAGAGGAGAGAGGATGGACTAAAAGATGAGGCTGGGATGTTTCCAATAGAATAAAAAATACGACTAATGAGTGATAGCTGTCCAATTCACAACCGCCGTCAGTATGCCAAACTACACTTTTACCTATAATCAGGAAATAGGCCATCAGGGGCAAAGCCTGGTGCCGCACTATCCCGGAGGCCGGTCCGGCGTCACCATCGGGCCCGGCTATGACATGGGGCATCGGAGTGCTCAGGAAATATACACCGACCTAACCAATGCCGGCATCGATCCCGAAACGGCTTACGCGCTCATCGAGGCCTCCCAAAAAACGGGTGCAGAGGCCGCAGGCTGGATCGCCCACCACGGCGGTATCAGCATCACCGAAGAACAGCAAAGGGTGTTATACGAACAGGTGCTGGTACCCGAGTACGAAGAGCGGGCTCGCGCTGAGCTGGTGAGATTTGTGGCGGGAAACCCCAGCTTTACCCAGGCGGATGCCGAATGGGATACGCTTTCTGAAAAACAAAAGGAGATCCTTTTTGACTACGTATACAACACGGGGGGGCTATCCAAATTTCCGGAACTCACGGCAGCCGTGCTGACCGAAGATTGGGAGGGGGCATCTTATCATTACGAACGATTTTCGGGCGATATGCCCCTGGCTTACCGGAATGAAATGTTTTTCAGAGAATTCCTAGATCCGACTTTCGAGCCAGCTGGGGAGGACTATCCAGAGGAAGAGGTACTTTCCCCCGTGAAAATGGAAGATAGTATAGCGGCTCAGATTGATGACCTGTATTTTGAGGAAGACGATCCCGCGTCTACCGACGATGCGGATGATTGGTACGAAACCTACACCTGACAAAGCACATACCCTAGTATCCACAGTCCTTCAATTATTATGAATACTCAAGCCACGGAAAAAGGTAGGCCGTTTCGCGAATCCGGGTACCGATCATCCGACTTTCCCTCAACGAGACACAAAAGGCCCAGGATAGCCTTTGACCATTTTAAGGGCGTAAGCAAACCCGTCGAATCCAGCATCCAGCGATCGCTTCTTCAGCAACGCGAACAGATCGCCCGCGATCTGCACGACGGGATCGGATCACAGCTTACGCACATCATATCCAGGCTGGACCTGTTGGCGCATGGTAATGTCACCTTGGAAAATCAGTTGCACGATTTGCGGGATTTTACCAGGGAAACCGTCAAGCAACTGCGGGAAACTATTTGGGTATTGAATCAAAATGAAATAGTATACGGCGAACTCACCGAGCGTATCAGAGGGCTACTCACCCGAATTTCGACGGATTCGGAATGCCCTTCTATCCGCCTCACCGCCTATGGGGACGCCCAAACGCTCCTGTCTCCTCAGCTGGCCTCCTCGATTTTCAGGATCACGCAAGAAGGCGTGAACAACGCCATCAAGTACGCCGATTGTACCGAACTGTCGGTATGCCTTGCCATTGATCAAAACAGCCTGACCATTCAAATTCGTGATAATGGCCGGGGGTTTTGCCCGGAGGAGGTTACACTGGGCTACGGATTGCTCAATTTCCAGAAGCGAACGGAGGAACTGGACGGAAGCCTAACCATCAACTCCTCCGGCGACGGTACCGAAGTTATGGCTGAGTTTCCCTTGGTACCACCCATAAAATACGTCAAATGACGTATTTTATGGGTGGTACCTGGTTTGTTACTTTGCAAGGAGTAGCCTGCAAGCGGGCAATCCTCATGCGTGTATTGGGCGGTCTTTCACTTTGTAATCCCCTATGGTATGTCTAGAATCAGCGTTGGTTTGGTGGAAGATAATCCCACAATTTCCCGAGATATTTGGGAGAAACTGTCTTTAAGTGAAGATATTGAGCTGGTACTCCGGGCCGTCAATGGGAAGGATTTATTCAGACAATTAGCAAGAATCCCGGTGCCGGATGTTTTTTTGATGGATATAGAAATGGCCCAGATGGATGGCGTAACCACCACCCGTCTGCTGAAAGAAAAGTACCCAACCGTCAAGATTTTGATTCTCACGATTTTTGATGATGACAGCAAGCTGTTCGAAGCCATTAAAGCGGGGGCATCGGGCTATTTGCTCAAAGAAGAGAAAACACACAAAATAATAAACGCCATCACCGACGTTCTGGAAGGTGGGGCCCCCATGTCGCCCATCAT
Source organism: uncultured Cytophagales bacterium (assembly GCA_963768025.1). Taxonomy (GTDB): domain Bacteria; phylum Bacteroidota; class Bacteroidia; order Cytophagales; family Spirosomataceae; genus CAVYGM01. Next base: position 47,760 of record CAVYGM010000021.1, on the reverse strand, counting down.
GGCATCAAAGGCCCTGGCTTTGCTCCGGCAGGGCTCCAATGACCTGCAGATCCAATCCGTGACCCGTACGGCCGAACTTACCCTCCGTGAAAACGAGATTATGGAATGGCTGGTTCGCGGGCTGAATGTCCGTGATATTAGCGAGAAACTCTTTGTGTCGGACAAAACCGTCCGGAAACACCTGGAACACATCTACCAGAAACTGCACGTAAAAGGCAGCCGCGAAGCGGTGGCCAAGGTCATAGGCCGCACCGCCTGAGGGAAGGCTATTCAAATACAATCGAAATCGTATGGTTGGCTCGAACCAGCTTTCCGGATAGGCGTCCGGGATGCCAGCGTGGCATGGAATTCACCAGCCGAAGGGCTTCCTCCTCGTAGCCATACCCCGGGCCTTTGATTACCACGATATTTTTCAACGAGCCATCCGTGTTCACCACGAAAGGAAACCCTGACAACCCCGGCCACCATGGCCCTTTCTGCCGCTTCTGGCACCCGGCGATTTCGACTCAACCAGGAGCGCATGGCGCTTTCTCCACCCGGAAACGACGGGTCCTCATCTACCACGTGGTAAATCGCATTCGGATTTGGTTCCGCCTTTTTGAGTTCACTTGATTTTTTTGGAGTCTCCGTTTTCTTTGGTGCCGTAGTAGTAGCCACAACGGGGTTTTTCGTTGCTGGCTTTTCTTTTTCCGTTGAATCAAGTGTAAGAGTTGGCGCGGCGATGGAAGTGGTATCAGTGGAAATGGGGGCCGTAAGACTTTGCTGCTCCACCGGATTGGGCTCAGGTACGCTTGGAGTGTCTTTGAGTATATACCAGCCGGTGGTTCCAGCCACCAAAGCCAACACCACCGAAGCCGCTACGAGCAACCCCTGGTTTGACTTCGGGGGCGCTGTGGGGGCCGGAGACAGAACTTGCTCTTTTGGTTTAGCTGGTGGGGGGGGAGGTTCAGGAGCAGTTTCCTTTGGAAGGATCTCCGTCCGCTCGTTGGCTTCACTGGGGGGCTGTTTTTTGGCTTTTCGCTCTGGCAGTACCTCCGTACTATCCCTGGTGGGGGGGCTGAGCTGGCTGGTCCGTTGCCAATAGCCCTCGTAAATCGTCCACCGTTCGCACCCGATCTTTGGGGCTTACCACCAGGCACGCTTCCACAATTTTTCGGTAGGTATCCGGCAGGTTTTTCAAGTCGGGAATAAAGTCCAGGTTTACCACCCGCTTCATAAACTCAATGCGGCCCGATTCGGTGGAAATGCTCAGGTCGTCGGATCGGAAGGGGAGCTTTCGGCCGTTGAACCATACGTAGATCGCCAGGATTCCGAAACTCCACAAGTCTACATTCGGCCGCAGTTCCCGAGCTTCCCATTGCTCGGGGGCCGCATAGGCGTAGGTACCCGCGCCTACGGTGTTAGTCACGTACGACTTATCGTCTTGCCGGGCCTGCCGGCTGATGCCAAAATCCGTAATGAGGGGGATGTAAAAGCCCCGTCGCTCCACAATCAGGATATTGGAAGGCTTCAAGTCGGTATGGATGATTAGGGGGCGATGCTGGTGCAGGTAGTTGATTCCGTCCAGCAGGCCGTCCACCATGTGCTGCTTCTGGGTGGTAGTGAGGGTATGTTTGCTCAGCAGCTGACTTAGGTTTCCGTGTTCGTAGTACTTCATCAGGGCGATATCGTGCGTGCCGATACCGCCCAGTTTGATGCGCTGGCAGTCCATGTAGCGGGCAATGTTGGGGTGTTCCAGGTCTCGTACCCGGTTAAATTCGCTCAGTAGACTGAACTCTTCCATGGTAGGCTGCACCTTGGACATTTTGAGGGCAATGTACTCGTTGCGGATCGTATCCCAGGCCTTGAATATCTTTCCAAAGCCGCCCTCCCCCAGCAGATCATTGTCGGGGTCGTAGTCGAAGCGGTTAGAGAATTCGGCGGTGGTCATGGGTGGTAAGTTGAGGTCTGAAAAATTGTGGAACTGAGGCAATACTGACAATCAAGAGTAGAAAAGCAGTAAGGTCAAATAGCCATCCTACCGCCGAATACGTTTTCATGCCGGCCTATTTGACTTTTATGATCCAAAAGTCGTGGTCTCCCCGGGGGCTTTCGGACTTGTCGCCCGACGGGGGCGAATTGCTGAAGCCGGCCAGGGTAACACCACCATCGGCGGTGGCCGTACCGGTTCCTATCGTTTCGCTGTCGCTTCCACCCAGGGTGAGGTCCCACACAACCTCCCCCTTGGCAGATAACTTTACTATCCAGGAATCCCGGCCTCCTTTGGACTCCCCGGTTTTATCGCCGGAACGGCCGGAGTGCGAAAAGCCCGTCACAATACAGGCTCCGTTTGGTGCCGCTAAAACCACTCCGGCGAAGTCTTCATCATTCCCTCCCAGGGTCTTTTCCCACTGTTTGTCGCCGGAAGCGTTGACTTTTACTACCCAGTAGTCTCTTTTTCCTCTGGAATTTTCGCTTTTATCCCCTGAAGCACCCGAGCCGGAATCGCCGGATAGGATGAATCCTCCGTCGGTGGTGGCCACCAGGCTGCTGCCATTTTCGTCTATATTACCCCCATAGGATCTGTCCCATTGTTTGGCTCCGTTTGCATTAACCTTGACCAGCCAGTAGTCGCGGCTACCCTTGGAGTTGCTTCCCTTTTCGCCCGACTGATCTGACAAGGATTCACCATACACCAAATAACCCCCATCCGTGGTGGCTAATGCCGACCTGGGGAATTCATTTTTGTTTCCTCCAATGGTTTTATCCCACTTTTTGGACCCATCGGCATTGAGCTTTACCAGCCAATAATCCCGCTCGCCCCGGCTGTTTTCACTCTTGTCCCCCGATTGATTAGAATTGGATTCTACCAAAATCAGGAAGCCGTTGTCGCTGGGCGTGGCGATGATGCGGGGATTCACGTCGTCCTCTGAGCCTCCGATTGTTCTGTCCCATTCCTTGCCCCCGTTTGAATTTACTTTCACTAGCCAGATATCATCCTTCCCCTTGGAATTTTCGCTTTTATCGCCCGACCGGTTCGAGCTTGAAAACCCGGCCATCAGGGCACCTCCGTCGGAAGTAGGGACTACGGTAAAGGCTATGTCGTCGCTGGAACCTCCGAAGGTCTTATCCCATACTTTTTTTCCGTTTGCATTGAGTTTAACCAACCAGTAGTCAAAGCCTCCCCTGGAATTCTCGCTTTTTTCGAATCCGGTATTTGATTTTGAAAGGCCAAAAGCAAAATAGCCTCCATCGCTGTGGGAAACTAGGGTTTGACAGATATCCAAATCGCCCCCCCCGATCGTACTGTCCCACACTTTTGTGGGCGCTTTTTCCACGGCACTTTGTATCGTGACGGTTTGGGGCTGGCTAGTATGGCTTCCCCCTGGGCCGCTGGCCGAGAGCTTCACCTGAAAGCTTCCCGCACTTCGATATTCCTTGGAGGGGTTGGTTTGGGTAGAGGAGGTACCATCGTTAAAATCCCAGAAATAAGAGCTCGCATTGCTCGACTGGTTGGTGAAATTTACGGTACAGGGAGCTGTACAATTGTTGTTGACAATGGTAAAAGCCGCATTGACGCCGGGCGGCGCTACCGTGGATACCGTTTTGGCGGTGCCGTTACTTCCCCCGTCGCCTTTGGCCACTAACTTTACCTGATAGGTGCTGCCGCCCAGGAATTTATGCATCGGATTCTGATCCGTGGAACTCGTGCCGTCGCCAAAGTCCCAGGTGTAGGTGCCGGCGTTTTTTGAATTGTTTATGAAACTCATTTCGCAGGGAGCCGTGCACTTATCGTTCTGAACGGTGAAGTCAGCCAGGGGTTCCTGGGGAATTTCGATATGACAGGATACCAGAAGGGTCACAAGTAGGCAAATCAGCGATTGCCTTACCTGGCCACCGGGGGTGTATCTTAAGAAAACCATTGTCTACAATTTTTAAGGGTGAGTGGAAAGCCAAAGTTCAATACTTTCTGACGTGGATATAGTCAATTGCGAAGCTGCCGTAGCTGTCTTTACCACACGTGCCCAAAGGGCAGACATAATAAACATCCAGGCCAACTGAACCCGCCAGCGAAACCTGCGGATCGGAAAACCAAATGGTATTGGTACAATTATCTGTCAGTTCAAATTTGCCATTCTGGCTGCGTACGGTGAAGGTGATTTCGCTGCATGAATTAGCCGGGATTTGCTTGATTAATACTTCCTTGCCGTATCGGCCCACCCGTAGGCTCCGCACCCCATTCTGATACAAAATATCTAGGCTTAGATCCCTTCCTCCGTACTCTTTGATTGGGACCTTCACATGACAAAAACGAGGGTTGCCCGACGCTAGCTCCTCTCTCCCGAATTTGGTCACGATTTCAAAGTTGGTCAACCCTGATAAGTCGGTCGAATGCTTAAGTCCGTACACCACATCATTCAAATTCCCGGTTGTACGCATAATCAGGTAGCCGTTCGAGACCGACAAAAATTCACCCGTGTTGCCGTTGGTGTTGTACTGCCTGGTCCATTCTTTGGTGTCGTTTGGGTTGTTAAAGTCCAGGATGAGTACGGGTGTCAGGCTTTTGGGCTTGATGACGAAGGAATTGCTGGCCGAACTCGAAAGCACCTTTGGCGTTGAAAGCCGTCAACTTGATGGTGTAGTTGCCCGCCGTTTGGTACAGATGAGTGCCGGGGTCACGGACCGTGGAGGTACTGTTGTCATCAAAGTCCCAGCTGAATGTCGATGCATTGGTGGAACTGTTGCTGATAGTTACCGAACAAGGGGCTTCGCAATTGGTGTTGCCAACGGTAAAAGCCGCAGTCGGGGGAGGAAGAACGGACTCTACCTGCACCGAGTTGGAAACGCCGGCGCTACCCCCATCTCCCTGGGCAATCAGCTTGACCACGTAGGTTCTCCCGGGAGCGTACGTATGCCTTGGGTTAGGGTCGGACGATTTGGTGCCGTCGCCCAGATCCCAGGAATAGGTTTTGGCGTTGGTAGAATTATTTTTGAAAATGACTTCGCTCGTAGAGCCATTCAAACTCACGTCGTAATCGAACGAAGCGATCGGTGGATCAGAGAGTTCGGTATGGCAGGCAACCGTTCCTAGGCTTAGGAATACATACAGGCATAGTTTGAGATACATTCTGTTCATGGTAATTCTGGAAAGGTAAGTTGATCACGTGCGCAGGATTATTCCCTGTCTACTTTGGGTGGTATGGTTTTCCGCTCACGCTTTAATAGGACTCTTTTTTCGGTTTTTATTTTTTCGGGTGTACTTTTCCCCAGGGAATCGGAGGTAGCGGGCGGAGATACATTCTGCGCCGAATCCGCGGAACTACCCTGATCTTTACCCTGGGCCTCCTTCACTTTTTTGGTAAGGGTATCCTTTAATTCGCCCCTAGGTGGCCGTTTCGAGACTGGCGCGGGGGGAGGTTTTTCGGTCTTCCTCTTGTTCAAAACCGGTTTTGCCGTTTCTACAAAGCCCTGTTCGAGTCCACCCGCTGGTGACTCAGCGACTTCTGTCGTTGCATTCGTGCCAGTCAGCGGAGTTGAGTGGCTCGCGGTTTGAGTCAGCGTATCGGGGTCAGCTGCTTTATTTTTGGGTGGTTGGAGAAAGTAATAAGCTGTACTGCCAAACACCAGGAGCCCGATCAGAACCCCGATGGTAAACAGGACTCCGTTTGACTTCCGGACTGGCACCGGGTTAGCCACGAGTTGATCCAGCCGAACGGTGTCCTCGGAGTCCCCGGTGGCTCCCAAGGGGGCGCTATTCTCCACCGATTCGATCTGAATGAGGTAGGCTGAATAATTATCATTGGTTAGCCCATCGCATTCTCCCCGGATCGCGTCCAACAGCTCCTGCGGGGTGGCCCCAGTGGCCGATTTTGGATCGAGGTGGTATTCGAGCAAGCCGTCGTATACACGTTCCAGTACCCCATCGGTGCAGAGAAAGAAATAATCTCCGGGCCGGATGTCCTGAATGGTAGTATAATCGGCCTGATCCTGGCGGGAGGCCCGAATCACGCGGGTGATCACGTTTTTTTTGGGATGGTCACGGGCCTGCTCTTCGGTAATGATCCCTCCTTCCACGAGTTCATTTACGAATTTGTGATCCCTGGTTTGGAAAATGATTTTCCCATCCCGCACCTGATAAATACGGCTATCGCCCAGATGGGCAATGGCCAGGGACGCGTCCAGTACGTACAGAAGCGTGAGGGTAGTAGCCATTCCCGCTGATTCGGGGTCATTTCTCTCAATTTCTGCGAACGTCTGAATGGTATGCTCCAAGGCCTGCCGCAGCAATTCGGGTCCAAAGGTACTTGCCTGCTGGTGGAGCAGATACGCGCTGATGCACCGACAGGCTTCCTGGCTGGCTACCTCCCCCTTGTGCTCACCTCCCACGCCATCGCACACCAAAAACAGGCGGTCAGCCGCCGTGGCGGAGCCAGTCGGAGGGTACACGCTATCTTCATTGTTGGCCCGGTTTCCGGTTTCGCTGAAGCTCGCCGGCCGATGAATCTTTATTTTCATAGCTTGGTGATGGAATTAGTGTAGGATTACGGTGGGGGAGTAGTCGGTCTCCTGCACCATCCGGGAGGCATCCTCGGCGTTGGTGGCGGCGATCAAGGTCTTGATGACCACTTTGGTCTTGCCCATCTGGATGGTATCTCCGTCTTTTAGGTACACCATATCCTTGGGTTTCAGCGCTGTGGGGTAGGCGTTAACGAACGTGCCGTTGGTACTCATTTGCTCGGGGGTACCGCTGGTCATTCTAACATCGGACAGGAAGAAGTCGTACCCCCCGCTACGGCTGGGCTTCACTTCAATAATGCAATGGTTGCGACCCATGTAAGGGTCGTCCGTCTCGATCATGATGTCGCAGGGGCGGCTAACGCTTTTGCGGCCCACGATCTGCCTGCCTATCCGCAAGGGGTGGGTCTGTTGATCGGCGTTTTCATCGTGGACGACCAGCCAGCCCAGATCCCCTTGACCGGGTGGTTTTTCCGCTACCGGGCGGGAAGGCATCGGGGCAGCCGGAGCACCTACGGGCTTTCGATCCGCTCCTGTCTCCGTTCTCGGACGCGGTGGCGGGGAAGCTACGGCCGGGGCCGGTTCTGGCGGCGGGGATGTGCGTCCCGCCCCGGCCATGACGGGGTTGGGGTAGTTGCAGTTGGTGCATTTTATAATCGGTGTGGCGGGGTTTGTAACGACAAGGGGGGTGCCACATTTTCGGCAAGAGATTTCCATAAGCCAATAAATAGTTGAATTCTAATAGGTTGACTCAAACAGCTTCTAAGGGTTAGGAATACAAAATATCTTCCGAGTCTCGGTAGCTGGTATCGTCAGTTGGGTCGGTATCCTCAGCATCTGGCAGGTCATCTGCTAGGGTCAGCTCGGTTGTCTGGCTTTCCAGCAGGTAGCCATCTATCTGCTCATGGTCTTGGAGGGAAGCATAGGCGGGAAATTCGGGATCATCTACGGTCATTTCTTCCAGGGGTAGCACTTCCGTAGCCGACACCGACTGCGTGACGGGATCGTACAAATACCCCATCTCTATTTTTCCGTCGTTGTCAAAATCCAGCCCTACTACCGGGCCTTTGTCGTCGGTAAGGTAGGTGATGGCATCAATCGTTTTGTCGTTATTACTGTCCATAGTGATAACATACCGCCCATCTTCTTCAAAAATGGAAACCGGCAAGGTCCCGGTTGACTTCATCCGTTCAGCCTCGTTAAAGAACCCCATGTCCCCCTCAATGGACACATATTCCATGTGCTCGATCTCGGAAGAGCTCATGGAAAAGGGCTCGATTTGGGAGGCGTAGGCTTTACCCTTCTGGGCATCGAAGTCGTAGCGGGTATCCAGCACGCCATCTCCGTCGGTATCCATGAGCACCATTGGAGACTGGCCGTTGATCCGCCCCATCAGTACTTCCACCTGGCCGTCACCATCGCGGTCTATCCCTGTCCAGGTGAGAGCCCCCCGCTCCGCCACGATCACATGTTGAGTAGCTTCCATGGGCTCAGCATTGGCCGGTACTTCACTCAAATTCTCATAGCCAGGGTCAATGATCGGTTCGGCGGCTTCAAGCCACTTTTCCTTTTGATCCTCCGGTACCAGCTCCCATTCCTTGTCCGTGAAAGTACTGTAGAAGGTGTTTCGCCAGGCAAAAAGTCCCGCCGGACCTACTTCCGCCCTAGCGGCATGGAACGCTTCCAGAAAAGTAAGATCATCCCCGACGCTGGTGGCCACTTCGGGGGTTTCGGGAATTTGGAGCAGCGCGTGGTGCTCCTCGGCCTCTACCGGAGCCGGAGCTGTGGGCGGTGGTGAGGGATGGGCAGCCGCGGGTTCGCGGGGGGCGGCCGGTCGGTGCCTTGGCGGTGGGGGCGGGGTAGCTGTTTCGAGGGGCTCCGTGAGCACAGGTTGGGTACTCAAATCCAGCTCCGGGGCCACCAGATCGGTGGTTTCTGCCGGGGGCGTAAGGGGTTGGGCCTGGGCGGTATCGGGCAAACTCACCATCACAATCGCCCCCAGGCCAATGGCGAGCGCCCCGCCCGATGCCAAAATTAGTTTCTCTTCTTTGGTCAATGCTTTTAGTTCTGGCTTTTTGGAAAGCAGGGGTTTTACCGCGGCGGGAGCGGCGGCTACCGGAGGAAGCGGGGAGGCCGAGGCGCTGGTCAGGTTGTTGGCCCATACCTGGGTTCTTTCAAATTCGGGAGTAGTCATATCCGGCAGTATAGTATAAGGATTACAAAATCTTTTCAATTGGGTCGGTTCAAGGGCTCGCCCTAGGGTATCAGCGGCTTCTTGCAGGCCCGGCAATTTTTGATTTTTTCCAGCAATTCAAAGGGTTGCTGGATGAACGTGTGGCAGTGCGGGCATACGTAGTGTATTTTATACCAGTCCTCCAGACCCGTGAAGGCCTTGCGTTCTTGGCTGAGTTTGCGGGAGCTAAAAAAAGCACTGGCCGCAAAGCCCAGCGGAATAAGGCTCCCAACCAATCCGTACATTTTGAATTCGGGAGGGAGAGTTTGTAAAAGCAGTGGGCCCATAACCCCACCAATCGGAAACCCCAGGCTCTGGATACGCGAATTGAGGGACTCTTGCGACTGGATCTCCGCCAGCCGGTATTTTTTATCACGGTACTCATCGCTTACTTTTTTTAACGTCCACGCTATTTCACGCAGCTCTTCATCCTCCTCCGTAGGCTCCGGCACGGGCGGTAGTATAGGAGCTACTATATAAGGTGGAGAAGCGGGCGTTTTTCGATCCAGGATCTGATCCCAGGAAAGGGAAGTTTGCCCTAGTTTTATCTGACTCGTGAGGGTTACCTCCTTGCGATACACCCTCATGCCATCCACGAAAGTCCCATTCGCCGAGCCCATGTCCTGAATCTCCCAGGTGTTGGTTACCGGGCTCACCAAGGTGAGCGTAGCGTGGGTTCCGCTCACGTCGTGGTTGTTGAGCACAATCGTGTTTCCTGGTTTCCTACCGATGGTGATTCTCTTGATCTGAGGATTCATCTTTTATAACAAATTATAAATCAGCCGTATACCTCTCTTTTTTTGGATGGATTATCCTCCTTAAAAGGACCATTGCAAGTAGCAAAATGTGCCCTATTTATAAAATACGTCATTTGACGTATTTCGCACAGCCCATAACTTTAATAACATTGCAGAGTCAATTAATCATTGTTTCAACCCAGGCTATGCTAACTAATACCCTTTCCGGAGAGCTGATTCGCGCGGTGCAAATTGCCCAGGCCATGGCCCGCGAATACCGACAGGCTACCTATTCGCCAGCCCATCTGCTGGTGGCACTGCTGCACAACGACGTGGGCCTGGGAAGTACCCTGGTAGCGTGGGGTACCGATATCCAGTTTATCCGCGACTGGGCGGAGTATAAGGTTGAAAAATACCCCAAATCGGCCCGTGCCGTAGAAGAACCGGTGGGCGATCAGAAGGTACTGGTAACGCTGGAAGTAGCGGACGTGATCCGGTTGAAACTGGGGCAAACCGAGGTGTCGCCGTTTGCGGTACTGATCGCATTGAGCAGACCTGAGGTGGCGTTTTCCAAAAATGAATTGAAGGCCTTCCCGCTGACGGAGTCTTACTTATTGAATAAGGCACTCGCAGAAGTAGAACAGGAGGTATCCGCTGATGGGCCCGGCTCGGTTTCACATCCTGCTCAGGCATCGGCCCCATCCGCAGCGGGGGTGACTGCGCCGGGCAAGGCCCTGGGCCGTTTTTGTATCGATAAGATAGCTATGGCGAAGGCCGGGAAGCTGGATCCGATCGTGGGCCGGGAAAAAGAAAGCCGGATGATGGTAGAAACCCTCGGTCGCCGTACCAAGCCCAACGTGATTATTGTCGGGGAACCTGGGGTGGGAAAAACCGCCCTGGTAGAGGGCCTGACGCACCTGATCCTGAACGGAAACGTACCGGCGCACCTCCAAAACTCGCAGTTGTTTCAATTGGATATGGGGTCGCTGATCGCCGGAGCCTCCTACAAAGGGGAAGTAGAGGATCGGTTGAAGAATATCATAGCCGAAATAAAGCAGTTTCCCAGGGCGCTCCTTTTTATTGATGAGATTCATGTGCTCATGGATCCGCAGGGCGGCGTTACGGGCCTGGCCAATCTCTTGAAGCCCGAGCTGGCCCGGGGCGAGCTGACCGTCATTGGAGCCACCACCCTGGACGAGTACCGCAAGTACATGGAGCGCGACGAGGCCTTCAGCCGGCGGTTTGAGCTGGTGAAAGTGGAAGAACCCGACGACACCCGTGCGCGTCGGATGATCGAAAAAGTGGTACCCTACTTTGAAAAACACCACGGGCTCAGCATTGACCGCGAAGCCATAAAAGAGGCAGTCCTGCTGGCGCGACGCTACATCAAAGACCGTCGGCTCCCCGATGCGGCCCTGGATTTGATAGACCGCACCATGGCTGCCCGGAAGCTCCTCAGTGAAACCACTTCCCTTGAACTGGAGTATCTGATGGCTGAATTCGAAAAACTCAAAACCGAATCCGGTGAAGGCGACCCCACGGCCCAAATGGAGGAACTTCGCTGGTTTGAACAGCAGCTGCACGACCGCCTGAGTCCGGTGCTACTGGGACAAATAGAAGAGCTCAACGACCTGAAAAACACGGAGGTACCCGAGGCTGCCATCGAGACCTTAACCCTGCTCCTCGAAAAAGTAGAAGAGCAGAGCCTGCAACACAAAGACCTGGTGGACAAAACGGACATTGCGGCGGTAGTAGCTTACAAAACCGGTATTCCGCTCGGTAAGATTCAGGTAAATGAACAGGAAAAACTCATGCAACTCGAAGACCACCTCCGCAAGCGGGTGGTGGGCCAGGACACTGCCATTGAGATTATTTCCAATGCTATCCGCCAAAACCGTTCGGGGGTAGGTGAAACCGGCAAACCGGCCTCCTTCTTTCTGCTGGGGCCTACCGGTACCGGCAAAACAGAATTGGCCAAGGCCGTTTCCGAACTGCTTTTCAACGACGAGAAAGCCCTTATTCGCTTCGACATGTCGGAGTACGCCGAGGAGCATACCGTGTCGCTCTTAAAGGGGTCTCCTCCGGGCTACGTCGGCTACGAGGAAGGAGGACTGCTGGTGACCCGCATCCGGCAGCAGCCGTTTGCCGTGGTACTTTTTGATGAAGTGGAAAAAGCGCACCCCAAGGTATACGACATTTTTCTCCAAATTCTGGATGAAGGCAGGTTGCACGATACCCTGGACCGGGAGGGCGATTTTACCAACGCCATCCTATTGTTCACGTCCAACATTGGTTCTCAGTTTATTGTCTCGGAATTTGACCAGGGTCGGGTACCTACTCAGGCCGACCTCGTAAAAAATATGGAGGGGTATTTTAGACCCGAATTTCTGGGACGGCTCACCGGCCTCACGCCGTTCAGGCCCATTACGGAAGATACCATCCGCCTGATTTTCAACTTCCAGCTGCGACCCCTGCGCAAAAGCCTGGACAAACTCGGCATCACCCTGCTCATAGACCAGGCCGCCGAAAAAGCCCTGGCCCGCGAAGGATATAACCCACAGTTTGGGGCCCGACCCATTCGGGCGGTCATTAGCAACCGGCTGCGACAGCCCCTCTCCCAAATGATTATTTCCGGCGATATTGGAAAGGGAAGTACCGTGACGGTGCGAATGGGGGAAGAGGGGGAGTTTGTGTGGGAGAAGCAGGGAGTACCAGCCTTGGCAGAATAAAAAAACAGTACCAAATACCCGTGGGGGCGGATCCCTCCAAATTAAATCTACTCATTCGATATGGCAGGCCAATTTGACTTTATCAGACCAGGAGGTAACGTAGATCCCGACGCAAATAAGGGCTACGAAAAAATTGAGGCACTTCCGCCTTCACGTACCCTGTATGTTTCTGCATTCAATAGCAATCCCGAGAAGGAAATGGTAACGGGACTGGAAACGATGGAAGCGGTTTTTGATCATTTCAAACCGGCGGTTGACGTCGAGTTTCAGGATGAAGAAGGCGCTCCCGTTTTCGAAACCATCGCGTTCAATAAAATTAAGGATTTTTCGCCCGAGGGCATGATGGAACAGAGCCCCTTCCTGAAAGAGGTGTCGGCGAAGGAGTATAACTATGACCGTTTTTATAAAAACCTCAAAAACAACCGTCAACTGCAAAAAGCCCTGTCAGATCCTGCTACCCGCGTGGCCTACCTGAACGCCCTGCAGACCCTGATCGGCGAGTTGAAAGAAAGCCTTTGATTTTTGGGTTATTGGGGATTAGTCATGGTTATTGGTTAATTAGGTATTGGTTGATCAGTTAGTTATCTGATAACGAGTTACTTACTATTTTAAGGCTTTAACTAAGAACCCAGAACTCAGTACCAATAACTAATAACCAATTTACAAATCAACCAGTAAACCATTCCCCAGAAACCTGAATCACTAACATACAGCATGGCAAAGCAACAGGAAGAAACTCAGAAGGTGGTAGCCGAAGCCGCCTACCGCGACCCGGCCACCGTGGCTCCCGGTTTAATAGCCCAACCCCTTTCGTTGGACGAAAGCCTTGAAGCCCTGAAAGCGTTGGGTAGCTTCAAGTTTATGGAAACTACCGTAGAAGGCGTGCGGGATATGAACCCCCAAAAGGCGGGGGCCAAGGCCAATTACCTCTCGGACGAAGACACCGAACAGGAACGACGCGATCTGCTAAAGCGCCTGGAATTGTGGGCAGAGCTCATCGGGGAAAGCGAAACCGTAGATCAGATGCAGGCCAAAGCCCGGCAGGGGCAGGAAACAAATGAACGCTTGCTTAAGCAGAATCAGTCAACCCTTCTGAACGACTCCAAAGACCTGGAAGTAGCGTATTCGGGACTGGCTACCTTTATGCTCAACACCGAGCAGCGCGCGATTCCCAAGCTTACGATTGTCAACGCCTCCCTGGATCAGGTGGCCGATATCAAAGACGGGGAGGTACTCAATGCTATTGATGAAGAACTCCACAACAACTACCAGGTGTACGACCTCAGTGACAACTATTCCCTGATGGTGATACCGGGCTACATGGGCAAAAATACCGTAATCGATTCTTTCGCCAGGGTAGCCAGTAAGCATAAGGTAATGATGATCACCGATTACGAGGATTATACCGATGCCAAAGAGGCTATCTCCGCTTTTGAAAAAGGAAAACTGGCCGATGCCAGCAACCACAAAGCCAACCTGCTGATGGCCTGCAACTGGCTCGTGGGCCGGGGAGCCCACAGCGACCTAGGAGAAGAAGAAGCGCTCTACATTCCCCCTTCCACGGCCCTGGCCGGGCGCATGCACTCGGTGCTGATGTCACAGCCGGTGGCGGGCGCTACCTACGGGATGCTTATGGGCGCCGAAGGTACCCGGTTTAGCATCGACCGCAATCAGGCCGGGGATATGAACCGCATGGGGCTGATCCCAATGCTCTCGGCCTACGGGAAGGTACAGGCGTTCTCGGATCGGACCATGTTCAACGGCGATAACGTAGGGCTACAAACGTACTCCGTGGTGCGGGTATTCGACTGGATCAATAAAGTTCTCGTGGATTTCCTGGATCGCTTTGCTTTTCAAAACTGGACCTACGACACGGATGATAACCTCAGGAAGCAGATCTCCAAATTTCTGAATAGCATCACCGGCTCTAAGAAACTGATCAAGGACTATACCGTCAAGGACATCCGACGTGACCCCAACGACATAAAAAATATCATTCTGGATATTTCCATTACCCCCCATTTTGCCGCCAGAAGCTTCCTCATCAGCCTCACCGGGATGGATGGCAGTGACGACTGGCAGACCGAAGTCAAGTAATTCTATTTTTAAATCAATCAATTATTCAATTCCAAACTACGTACAACTATGGCTTTTGAAGCAACAGTATCCATTGACGGTGGCAATCCCCGCAAACTCCACCATTGTTCTTATTCCGTGTCGCAAAGTGCCGACTATGTTACCGGAAAAACAACTTCCGAAGTATTTGCCGGCAACGTGTCGCTCGTGGTAGAAGGTATAAAAGAATCCGAGTTCTGGAAACTGGCCATTCACCCCACCAAGCGCAGCAAAGGCAAGGTCGTGTTCAAGGATCCCTTCGACATTGATAAGGATCTCAAAACCGTCGAATTCGAAGACGGTGCCGTGGTAGGGTACAGCGAGTCCATGGACGCCGGTACCACCGGTACCATGACCGAAAACATCACCATTTCCTGCAAAAAGCTCACCGTGGACGGCGTGGCTTTTGAGAAGAAGTGGTAGTTAGTTTGACTAGATCCCGTAGTTTGTTTAGCGTGAAATGGTAAGATAGTCCTTACAAACTACGGGAATTATTTCTGATTTATAGGAGCATGTACCTACCCCAATCCGTTCTCACTAGAATAAGTACATTATTGAGTTTTTGCAATCCACTGCCGAACGATTATGGAATATTCCCTAAAACCAACTGATGTCAAAAAAGTCATCGACGCCTATTTGAATGATAAGATTTCGGATAAAGAACAATTCTTGTTTTATCATTTACACAGAAATTTTTTCAATGTAAAAAACGAGGTTACTACCCTCACGAAAACGGGTAAATTGACCTTTCAGGACAACTTGGGCCATGTATGGGAAGAGCAGTCTACGTTTAAAAACTTTTTTCACATGTCTACTGGAAATTGGGTTGGAAGTATGGTGGGGGTCAGTTCAGCAGAAAGTAGAAAGTTTCTACGCGATGATACTGATTCCGGCCTGAATGGAGAATTTGAAATGATTGTGCGGTCATCGGACGGAAAACGAATCGATGCGCTGACCCACGAGGAGTACCAGGAAACCTATAATTTTGGTAGAACCCGAAACTCTACGATCCATAAAAAGCTGGATGTAGATACGCATCGGGCTAATGGGAAATATACGTTCAAAATGGATATGGGTAAGATTAAGATCATTGAATAAATAGAAAATTTCCAAGATATGCCAGTCATAAAAATCCCCGGATTGCCTCCTACTTTAAGGGATATCGCTACTAAACTTTACCGATTTGGATATCGAATCGAGAAGGTGAATACCACTACCTGGATTTTGCTATTTCCTGGTAGTGATCTGGGAGAATACATTCTAGACCACCAGCTGCAGGATGGTCTGTTACGTACCTTACGGGAAGAGGAAGTAAGGCATGGATCCTTGCAGATGTTTACCCAATTTGATACCCGCTGGGCAACAAAGGTATATGGAAATTCTCCGACGGATACGACAATGAAGGAGGCAGGCTGCGGACCTACCTCATTGGCTATTGTGATCAAATACCTGATGAATAACAATAGCCTGGTCGAGCCAGATGAGGCACTGTGCAAAACTTCGGATGGGTTTTCGCCCGTAGATACAGCTACCTACGCGGCATCGCATGGGCGGGTGTCGGGCAAAGGCACGGCTGGTGACCCGATGATTAAAGGCATTAGTGGTCAATGGGCCGGTTTTGCCGGGTCCAGGGTTAGCCTTGACGAGGCCGTGTTCTACCTACAGCAAGGCAAGCTCATTATATTTCTTTGTAAAAGTTGTAAGGGGTACGGCCGTAAGGCGAAGTTGTCGGATAAGCCAAAGGTAACCTACGGCGGGCATTACATGGTATTGGCAGGGGTGGAGGGAACCACTGGGCCAGATCAGCTTTTTGCCGTAATGGACCCCGGTCGCCCTGAGCAAAGCGCGATGTTTTACATCCGGCGAAATCAATTGGAAACCAAAACCGGGGGCTTTTGGTGGGTGTACAAAAAAGAAGAGCCCGCCCAAATGGTTTGTTTACCAGACTGAAAAGACGGAATTGCACACTACTTTTTAATCAAATATTCCTAGTTGTACAAAATATCCCTATTCTCACAATGTCAAGCAACCTAGCACAAGCAACCTGGATAGGTACTGGAATCAAGTATGGCGGGATGCTGACCGGGTTCGGCTACGAAACCACGAACGGGTGGATGATCAACCTCGCTACCCATGACATTGTGCTTTTTGACCAACAATCAATGAAAATTGGTCTTGGATTGGGCGGGGGAGTAGGAAAGGTTTTTGTGCTCGCCCTGAATTGTCGGAATCCACTCCATTTAGTGCAGGACAGTTTTGAGGCCCAGGGAAATGTAGATATTGCCGTCTCACTAGGTAGCAGGTGGGGAGAGTTCGCCAGAGGCACATTCAGACACTTGAGGCCCTTAATGAACCTTGGCAGGGAGTCTTTTCGCACCCTTGCCATAGGAGCGGCTAACGCAGGCCACGTTCGGGATGTAGGACATCAGGTATTCAATGCCTACTCCGTGATTTCGTCGGGTACTTCCCCCCAGTTAATATGTATGGATATTCCTTTGGCTGGTGCGGCTATCGAACTCAGTATTTCCAGTAGCATTCAAAAATTTAGGATGCTCGATTACCTAATCAGTCCTCATTATTAAGGAGGCTGCCGCTCTTTATTTAATGAATCTTAATTGACTTATCTCAAGTGTACCACCACCGAATAATTCGGATAAACTAATTTCCATGATTTCTCGTGTCAGCATTACCATCGGAGGGAATAGGATTGCAAAGTACAATAACGTTTATATCGCCCAACCCTTTGATGACCACCATACCTTTACGCTCAGTATAGGCACAGAAGATATTCATGAAGCACTGGGCTTAGACGGTTCGGGGAGCATGACCAACATCGGCCCATTGACTAGAGACTGGGCAGGCAAAAAGGTCACGGTAATTATTTCACAGGGCGAAACCGACCTGGCGGGCATACTGTCACCCGTGGCCGACCAGGTATTCGAGGGCCTTGTGACCAAGATTAATTTCCAAATGCGCGATGCTGTCAACAGCAACGTCGTCATCACGGCCATGAGTCCGACATTCCTGCTCGAATCGGGTGAAAACACATTTTCCTTTGTAGATAAGCCACTTTCCGACATTATAAACACAGTATGTACTCGGGTTCATACTCATGGCTGGCCCGTTTCCATTTCCCCCTCCGCCAATCCTACGATCCCTTACGTAACCAGCTACCGCGAAACGCCTTTCCACTTTGCACAACGGCTGGCCAGGCAGTATGGCGAGTGGTTTTACTACAACGGTACTACGCTGGTTTTTGGAAAATCGGCGGCACGCCCTACCCAACTCATCGAATTGGAATACGGTAGCAACCTGCTGGATATGTCTTACGAAACCCGGCTTATCGACCTGACCCGTCAAACCAGGATCTATGATTATGTCAACGACGACACCTATACTTTCCAAAGTGCGGATCAAGATGTGAGTGCTCAAAATGTTGCCCAGGAAGCGCTGAGGGCGTCTTTGGATACGCTAACTTCCCAAAATGTCGATCTGGCCTTCCAGCATTTTCCCGATAGTGCTTCGCACAAGGCATCGGTCATAGGGCAGTTGCGGATGGAGTCGAACCAACTCGCGGTGCTGTCGGGTACGGCCACCTGCCTGGGCATGGCACCGGGCGGAGTGGTGTCGGTAATAGACCACGTGCAGCTCAATGGCCCCACTACCCGAACCGATAGCTACGGTGATTTCCTGCTTACAAAGGTGTTTCACTACGTGGATGCCAACGGGCAGTACCAGAATACCTTCGAGGCCATTCCCGATAATCCCGATTTTCCGCCCACGACCTATCCCAAAGTGTCCAGCCCCGTAGCCGAAAGCCAACATGCCATGGTGATCGACACCAACGATCCCGGCCAATGGGCCGGGTGAAGGTCAAGTTTCCCCTGGCATCCCACCGATACCACTACTCCCTGGATTCGGGTGGCCAATGTGATGAGCGGTGACGAAACGGGCGTGTATTTTGTGCCCGAAGTGGAAGAGATGGTCTTCGTCGATTTCGATCATGGTGATCCCGATATGCCTTTTGTGCGGGGGGGATTTTTTCATAAAAATCACAAGCCCGGCCCGAAGCTTTTTGAGCAAAACAACAACTTCAAAGGATTCATCACCAAAGGCGGAAACCATATCCTGATAGACGATACTAGTGGGAAGGAAAACATCAAAATCTACAACAAGGAGTCGAAAAACGAACTGGTACTTTCGCTGGACGGGGGCTCGCACATCTGCATTAAAAGCAATGGAAAGATAAAGATGGATGCGGATTCCATAGAGATGAACGCGGAGAACATTATCATAAAGGCAAAAGAAGACTTTCAGGTGACCTCCAAAACCACGGACATGACAAGTGATTATCGTACCACAATGTGGTCGCAAGAATGGTACCATCAAGCTAGGTTCGCAAACCAAGAAGTTTCAGTGTATTCGCCAACCCAAGTACTAATCATGAGCGATCAATTAATAAAATTAGAGAGCGAAATGGATATTGCGATGGAAGCTCAGATCGGTTTGAAAGCGAACGGGAAGCAAGTAGAAATTACAGGTTCGGCCATGACCAATATTGATGGCGGTCCGCTGACGGTGGTGAAGGGCAAGTTTGTCATGATCAACTAAGCCATGCAACCACTTCACCACGTTCCCATTGACTTCGCTTCACTGCTCAAAAAAGGGCGGATTCAGCGGGCGACGATGGCGCAGTCCATCCGGGAGTATATCTTCCTGCTGCTGCTGACCCAGCGGGGTGAATGGCGATACGATCCCGACTTTCAGTGTGTGCTTTGGGAAAAGGATTTTGAACAAACCGATAACCTGAACCTGTGGCTTGATGAAGTAAAAGAAGACATCAAGCGGTCGGTGGCCCGCTACGAAACCCGCCTGAAAGTACGGAACGTGGACATTCAGCGCGACGAAATCCCCGAACTGAATCGGGAAAACAAGGTACGGCGTATTCGCAACCGGCTTACCATTACGGTGCAGGGTACGATCCTGCAAAGTGGAGAAAATTTTGACGAAAATTTCCTGATGTTCTTTGGCCCCATTACGGTAACCTAGGGAGGTAGGATAAAAGCATACAACACCAAATTTACCAAGGTATGTCCATTGTTGAGAGCAAAGAATCGATCAAACGCCGCCTACAGGCCGAGGCAGCCCGCCAATGGGGGGTAGACGAAAATGACCTGAAAAATGGGTCTTTTGACCCGCTGGTGGACTTGTTGTTTGGTGCCTTTGCCATCGAAACCGAAAAACTCTGGCAGGAAATGGAAGTATCCCGCAGCCGGGTGGTGAAGCGGATGGTCGAAACCGTGCTCCCCGAAGTAGTTACGGGCATTGTGCCCGCTCATTCGGTCCTGATGGCGCGCCCGGTCCTGGCAGCCAGCGACATACAGCCAACGGATCAGTTTGTAGCGCCGGGCAACGAGGGGGTTTGTTTTTCTCCCGCCGGCCGGTTTGGCCTGAGCGGGGCCAAGGTAGGGTACATAGCCACCGGAGCCCGGATTGATAAACTGGGGAGTACCTGCCAACGGGAGCCCCTGATTCGGTTGATGGGTGGAAAAGGTATACCCGCCCACACGGCCTGGATTGCCGTGGAGCCCTCTCCTGCTGGCCTAGGGGATCAGCTGGTCCTCTTCCTGAACTGGGAAGCCCTGGCCGATCGGGCCAAATACCTTTCCTACACCCCCTCGGTGAGGTACTACCACGGAAGCGATGGCTCCCTGACCGCCAAGCCCATGCCGGTCCAGTCCAGTATGGGTATCCGTCCGGTACGGAGTGAGGTTTCCCAGCCTCGTACACCCCTGGAAGAGTACGAGTACAGGGTACGGGAATTTTATTATCCCCAATTCGTAACGCTGGATACCCTCTCGCTCAGCGGGAGGCAAGCGCTGAAAAGGTACCCTGATGCCTGGGAGCCCCTGCTCGAAGCCGCCGAAAAGGCACTTTTTCAGGAGGAGTTGGTATGGATAAAAATGGAGTTTCCCGCCCCGGTAACGCCTGAGGCGCTCGAACGCCTGCTGGTGGTTACCAACTGTTTTCCGGTCCTCAACCGCAGGCTCATCCGCCAGCGCGGAAAACTACAGCCGATGTTCAACGTGTATGCCCTTACGGATGAGGCCGGATTTCTGGGTATTCATACCGTGTGGAATGGCGACGGCGAGGAGCTTCGCCCGGTAAGCGAAAAGGCCCCGTCGAAAGCCGACAATGTGTACTCACTTCGCCTGCGCAACATAGCGCGCTTCGACCAGCGGGATGCTTTTGAGAAACTAAATGACGTAACGGCTCACCTACGCGACGACCTGGCTGCATTCAATGCCCTCGACAACTCGATAGTAAATACCCACCTGGACACGATCAACAAAGGAATAGGGAAGCTGCGGGAACACCTCGATAAGCAGGAAGTAGCACTTCCCCGCATCTACCTCCTGGTGTATACCAAATCGGAAGGCACCAAGGTGGATATTCATTTCTGGACGTCGCTGGGCAGTAAGGCTAACGGCATGGCCCCGCAAACCAAGCTGAATGCTGAACCCACCAATGAAATCAAAACGGAGGGGGCTGTTCTGCTTTTGCCTACCTCGGGTGGACAGGACCCGCTGGACGAAAGCCAGATGCGGAGGGCCTTCCGTCAAACCATTCTCACCAGGGGAAAGGCCGTGACGGTGGAGGATTTTAGAACCATTGCTGCCGACCAGCTAGGGAGTTTGGTGAGCACCGTGCGGGTAAACAAAGGGCTGAGTCTGGGTGAGGGGACAGGGGAGGGGGTGCGCAGAACGATGGAGGTACTCCTTGTCCCTGATCCCGGCCAAAGGCACCCCGAGGAGTTTTGGCTAAGGCAAGCTCAACTGGTGAAGAATGCTCTCGAGCAGCGGTCTACGGGCGTGTTGCCGCTGTTTGTTTCGGTGGAAGGATATAGCTGGAAAGTATGATGGAAGTATTTGAGCTATCGGACCTGTTGAAGTTTATCCCGATTGATTTTCGGGCCGAAGTACTGGCACGCGAGATGATAGAGGAGGAATTCGCCTCCCTCGACTCCCTGGTACTGGTGCCCCTGGGACCGCACCGCCGTGGGTATTCCAGCGAGGTTGACTCCCTGGTCGAAGACCAGGACTATGAGGATCCCACCCGGAATGTGGTCAAAGTTCATACGCTTCGGGAGGGCATCGCCGATATGATTCCGCCGGGGATTATTTTCCAGCCTACCCTCAACCGCGAAGAACGTACCCCGGAGGTAATGCTGGAAGAAGCCGAACTGCACGATTCGGAATTTCAGGAAGCACGAAACTTTTTCCTGCCATTCGACGCCGAGTTGGGACGCCAGCGCATTTGCCTGGAACAGTTCGAACACCACTCCTTCACTCATACCTTCGCCAATTTTAGCGAGGAGCTGTATGAATTGCTGTGGCCGGATTTAGCGCTGGACTTGACGACTTACCAGAAAGCTCTCATCCTCGAACTCACCATGAAAGCCCACTCCCTGGCCGGGGTGTATGAGCAGTGTAGCCTCTACATGGAAAAAATTCTGGGGCATCCGGTAACGTTGGAAAAGGGAAAAGCAAGCGGCTGGATGGCCGCCCACCTGAACCCCGTACCCCAGCTAGGAACCACTATCCTGGGGGTGGATTGGACTCCCTTTGCCGCATATCCCGACCCGGACTGCGTCAAAATCACGATAGGCCCGGTGGCCGCCCAGGCTATGGTGGAGTACAGGATGCACCCGCCGACCGGGGGTAAGTACCGCATCCTGGAATTTCTGTGCGAGTTGCTCCTTCCCGTCGAAATCTCCTGGACCCTGGTGCTTCTTCCCGGCGACGGAAATTTTCAGATCAATCGAGGTAAGGAGGCCGCTGTGTTGGGGTACTCTACCGTATTGGGCTAAATAGACATTACTTTAATAAAAACAAAAGTACCCATGGGCACGAACTTGATCGTTTTGGTACTCTTACCCGTTATCTTCGGATTGGCCACTCTCGGCGTTTTGTACTACGTCAGAGGGGGCGATTTATCCCTGATTCGCCTGATCCTCTGGATTCTATGGATGACTGTGCTTTGTGGTGGCCTGGGGTTCATTTCGGTGCAGATCGTGTCCTTGCCAAATCGGTTCCTGACGGTGCTGCTGGGGGCCGTGCTGCTCGGAATCCTGTACCTTGCGCTCGCCCCGGTTACCCTGGATTGGTGGCAGAGGCAGCGGTTGCCGGATGTTTTTCTGACCAACCTGATCCTGTTGTTTTTTGGTATCGCGGGATATGCCGCCTTGTATTCGGTGCTTGCTTCCCGCAACGATACTCACTATATGCTGGTGGCCATGGGAGCTTTTTTGCTTCCGGCCGGGTACCGGGTCTCTTACGATAACTGGATGCGAATTCCGCCCAAAAAGTACAAAACCTGGCTCTACCCGATCCATAGCTCCGTTCCTAGGCTACACCCGATAGACCCCGTGAAGGTTACCATGAACTTTACACCCCTGCCAACGGGAAACAAAGGGCCCTTTGAAGGCTACGAGGTTGAGTTTCCGACGAATGTATCGGTTGGAGAGCTTTTTCATTACTTTATTTCTTTTCATAACAAGCACCGGGAATACAGCAAAAAGCCGATTCAGTACCTCAACGGCACCCTGCCTTTGGAGTGGGTACTGTTCACCTATTCCTCCCCAAAAAAGAAAGTGTATCTGGACATGGACAAAACCCTGCCGGAAAATCAGGTCATGCCCAACGAGCATATTTATGCGTACAGTACCGAGTAAACGAACCACCCGAAACCCAACAAAACCTGACGCCCGATGGCTGTCATAACCTAGGAAAATATGGTACTCCCCGGAATAGAATATCAGTTTGTAAATTGGCGTGACGGTATGAAAATTACCCAGAAGCACCTTTCTGCCCACGATCAGGCCATTCGGGACGCCATTCGCGATGCCACCGCTCTCCATATGAATGGGTACAACTACGGCATACTCCCCGCTGAGGACGGCCTCAATGCCGGCCTTCAGGTAAGTATCCTGGGCGATACGTTCCAGTTGCTCTCCTGCCGGGCCATCACACCGGGAGGGCTGCGGGTGGAGTGGAACTCCGGCGTGGACGCGGAAAGTGTGAGCCTTTCGATTCTTGACTACAAAAATCGCCTGGGAAGCGTGGGGCTTTTTTACATCGTACTCCGGATCGCCCTCACAAATCTGGTCGAGTCGGGTGAATACGACACGGAGGAGCTACCGCTCAGGAAGCCCAACCGGGTCCTGAAACCCATGCTCGAACTCCTGTCGGCCCACGAAGCTATTTCGGATGGGTATAGCATTCCTATTTTTAGGGTACGGTTTGAAGGGCAACTATTCTCACCGGACTACGATTACATTCCGCCCAGCACGGGTGTGTTTGGTGAAAATCTCTTGTGGTATTATGAAACCTGCGGCAAGCAAATCAACAGTATTCACCAGTCGGCTGTACTGACCCTCCGGAAGATCAACGGGATGCAGAAGATCTCGGGTGTTGCCAGTGATATTCAGCGGGTGATGGACAGGATCGTCCAAACCGGCCTTGATGTCCTGGACGCCTATCGGATGATCAATAAAGAACAGCCTCCGGTTTACTTTATCAGTAGTCTCACCAAGTATGCCCGTACCCTGCGCATTGCCCTCGATTGCCTGTCGGAGAGTAGTTCGGCGCGGCTGTACCAATACTTGCGCTCGAATGTAGGGGGCACTACCAAGTTTAACCGCCGGGTGCCTGAGGTTACCCGATCCCTAATGGATTCGATGATTGATACCGTCCTGACCAGCACCTATACCCATAACGACTGTACCCTCCTGCTCGACAACATCAAGGGTTTCCTTGATTTTCTGGAATTTGTGGTGCAGGGAATTCTAGAATTGCCCTACGTAGAGTCGGCTAGCAAATGGGATATTGCCTAAAACGGGGTAGGTTCCCGGCATTTGTATCCTTCAAAAGTGAGTTTGGGGTTATTCCGCTGGTTAACCAGACGCACCACATTTACCTATCAACTTCATTTAAACCATCCAAAAATATGGGATTACCAGCAGCAAGAGTAGGAGATTTGCACGTATGCCCCCTGGTTACGGGGGTAGTGCCCCACGTAGGCGGCCCGATCTTACCACCGGGCGACCCAACCGTTCTGATTGGGAGTATGCCCGCTGCCACGGCCACTAGCTTATGTACGTGTACGGGTCCGCCGGATGTGATCGCAATGGGTTCTACCAGTGTCATGATTGGCGGTAAACCGGCGGCCCGAATGGGTGACACCACGGCCCACGGGGGAAAAATCGTGGTAGGTTGCGTTACCGTTCTGATTGGATAAGGACCAAACAATTTAGACTATGGACAGATCGCGGGTATTTTTGGTAGTAAGTTTGGTAGTGCTCCTAGGCGGAGGGGTAACTTTCTATTACCTGAGCAAGCCCTTGCGCAAAGAGAGCCCGGCAAAGGCCATCAACATGGAAAAAGAGCAGGAGTTCCGCAACGAAGCCCTGGTACTCGACAGCCTGTACAACGCGTACGCCGTCCTGGTGGTAACCAACAACCAAAGCGCCGTTGCCAGTGCCTCCGCCCGGCTGGATCAACAACTGGCCGGGATCAAAAAAAGATACGCCGGGCCATCGTCTCCTCCGGCCGTGCTGGCAGCCAAGCTCGTAAGAAACTACGAATTCAGAATTCTGCTTTCACAAAAGCTGATGGAACGGCATCTCCAGCAAGCGGGCGAGGTGAATCGCCTGACCCAGCGGATCAAGGAGTTGGAAGCGACAAACCTGGAATTGAAAACCAAAAACCAAATGGTAGAACAAGCCCTGCTGAACCTACCTTAGGGCTACACAAAAGTAACCACCGGATAGGTACCTCGAATACCAGCTGCCCGAATTTGCAGCAGGACAGAGCTAACTAGTGTCCCCAAGTAGGATTTTTCTTCCAAAATCACCATAAACAATTCATACGATGGGTGCCTTGAACCACACCGAAAGAAATAGAAAAATAGGCCACTTTGCGCTCAGCTATCTGGTAGCCCTACTTGGTACGTTCGTTTTGTTCTACTTTTTGTTTGTGGTAATCCCCAGGATTCACAATCGGGAAACCGCCCTGACCAACGACCGGATTGAGGAGTTTGTGAGCTACACCAATGAGGCCGATTCCCTCGTGATCCAGATTCAGCGGGCTCCCGTAGTGGAAGCCGAGGCGCTTGTCCCTTTTTTCAAATGGACCAACGACCTTAAAACCGTATATGAGCAGCCCTTTTACGGCACCATCGTGACTAGCTACACCGATCTGGTCAATGACATTGCCAGGGCCAAAAGTAAGGATACGACTTTACTGACGCTAAAAACCAGGCTAATAGCTATGCAGCGGGACAACCTCGAACTGATGCAGCTCCAGGAGGATTTGAAAATAAAATTAAAGGAAGGCAAGACGGCCAAGTAACTAGCCACGCCCTTTTTTCTCGGGCTTGATCGGAAAGTACTATTCGCCCTTTGCAGAATATGCTTATTCTAGTGTCGGTACCTACGCCCTTGTACCAGGTACTTTTACTATCCTTCGGTTATATCATTTTTGCATGAATACGGTAATTAGTGTGTGCAACTCCTTGTAAGTTACCCTGAATTCTTTATATTTGTTGAAAGAATACACACACTACATACTCAAATACGACGTGAAAAAGCACATTTCACTGCTACTTCTGTCTATGGCAGGGGTAAACTTCGGCTATTCACAGCCTACTCAATCCATCCGGGTTGGAGCAAATCTGGCCTGTTTTCAGGGAAATCTCTCAATCGAATTGCGAATTACTTCAAAGGACAGTGTCCGGGTACAAGGAGGTACCTTGGTTACGCTCAATGATTCAAGTTATGTAATCAGGAATGTGTCCGTTGGTGAGAGTATCCGCATTCTACAACTAACGCCCTTGGGTACCAGGGAGCTAAGGTACCTGGTGCCCGAAATTGAGCCCGAACCTCTGTTCGCGCCTCTGGTGTCCAGCAGTGTTTCGTGTAGCGCATCGGCCTCCGCCACCTTGCAGGCTTTTCCCTCCCCGGCTCACACCGTCGACTGGTACGATGCGCCCGTGGGAGGTACCCTATTGGCGTCCGGGAAGTTAACCCTCGCGGTTTCCCGCGCCGGCACCTACTACGCCGAAACCCGTGACCCGACCCTGCCTTGCCGGGCGACTAGTTCCCAAAGAAGTAGCGGTACAGTGACTTTCCAAAAGGTACTTTGCCCCACTCTGCTGGTAAGCCGGGTGAGATAGGGGATGCGGTTAATTAAAACGCATCAGTTTGTCGTACCGAATCCGTACTTCCCCAGCCTCATCCTTGGCTCTGAGGAAGATGATATCACCTTTGATATCTTCCACTTCCTTGTTGGCCAAGCGGCTGTTGGGATCTTTACGGCGGAGGTTACTCAGCGGAATCTGAATACTTAGATCGGTTTTTCTTCCAAAACTGTATACGCCATCCAGAAAGAAATACAGGATGTTCGACTCCACTTTCATTTTGTTTACCTCCACCTCTTCTCCTTTCAGGACGAATGTGGTGACCAACGGGGCAAACTGGACATTTTCTAACGCCCGATTTTTAAATAGCAATTTTTTAATATCCATGATCGGCTTAAAGTCCACGATCCGGGCCTGATTCAGGTTCATATTTACGTAGCCTCGCATGGACGGTTTTACAAACGAGGTGTCGTTCTTGATCAGGGATTCGAAATGAAAATCGGCGGTAAGGCGGCCTTTCATATTCCGATCGGTGAGGGTGGTTTGACCAAAATTCCCAAAGGAATAAAAAACCGACTCTACATTGGCATTGGTCAACGTTCCGTTGGCATAAAATCTCGGGAGGTGCTGGTCATCAAACGCCTGAAAGCCTCCCGAAAATTTAACATCCCCCCCGCAGGTGCGCATGGAAAGATTATTGAGTTCAATCAATCGGTCTTTCATCACCAGGCTACCCCGAATCCCCTCGGCTTTTAGCCTTCGGTAACGCATTTTTTCGGCTTCCAGGCTGGCGGATACTTGAAGGTTATCAATGGTTTTATCGAGGAGTTTGGATAGCTTCAAGCGGGTGTTTTTAGCGGGCGACCGATTCTGTCGGTTCAGCAGTTTATCGGGCCAGGAAAGCTGCCAGTCCGGAATTTTTACGTGCACAAATGCCCGCGCCGGGCTTCTTGAACCGAATAGGGAGGCGGGTAAGTCAAACACCTGACCGGAAATATAGAGGATGTTCCGGCCATCGTGCATTTTCAAGTTAGGTAGCAACACGGTCTTTTCATCAAAAGAAAAATTGCCAGTGAGCTGGCTGGCGGTAATCTTGCCCGGCTTATAGCTCAGGGCTACATCGCGCAGCAGAATAACCCCTTTCAGCTTTCCCGTCAACTTATCGGTTTTTGCATCATAAAAGTCAGTCGGACTGCCTTCGTAGCGGAAGCGAAGACTGGCCAGGCCATGCCTCACCACGTAGCGGCTGGTATCCAGAAGCGCGTTCACCGAGGCGGGGGTAGCGCTCAGGGAGAAGTCCATACTGGCCCGTGGCTCGGTCAGATCCAGCACCTTGAGGCTGCCTTTCAGCGGAATGGTTTCGAAGTACCCTTCCGTACTGGTGACCTCGATCAGGGAGTTTCGGTCACCAATGGGCAGTTGCGGGTCGGCTTGGTTGGTAAACTTGCCCGTCGCTTTCATGCCGGTTAGCCGTCCGTAGGGTAGCGGATAGGAGAAAGTGTCGGTTTGGTACTCTACCGTAACCAAAGGGGTGCCTTCATTCAAGGGGCCCCGCAGGTGTACCTCGGCTGTCAGTTCGGGCAGGATTTTTCGGCGGCTGATAGCCTGTTCCAGTTTTTGCGGCAGTACCCGTAAGGTAGCGGGCAGGCTGGTTTTGCCCACCCTGAAATCGAGCGACAAATAACCCAGGGTATCCTGAACATTGATGGTTCCTTTTAGAAAAATCCGGCCGACGTTCGGATCGGAAACTTTAACCGAAGAAGGGTTAATTCGCCATAGCTTTTTGGTACTGAGGTAGTCAATATCCAGTACCGTGTGGGCAAGTTGTTGACGGAGAAAAGCACCCCGGTCGGGGTTAAATATCAGGCCGTCGAAGAGGATGGCGCCTGACAACTCCACATGCCGGGAGCTGTCGGTTCTGATGAGGCGGGTTTGTACCTTTCGCAAGGTACCCGCATAGGATTTGCCCCGCAGGGAATCGGTGTACTGAACCGGACAATTTAGAAAGACGAATTTCTCAATCTTTCCTAAAAAGTTAATTTTTTCCGGGTCGTCGGCCTTTTGCCTGGTGCTTTGGGCGAGCTTGCCAAAAATAGAGGCATTGGAATAGCCATCCTTTCCCACAAAAACGGTGATTTTTCCGTCTTCTATACCCAACGTGCGGATTTTGATTTCCCCTTTGATGAGTTGGGCTAAGTCCAGGGAGGCACTTACCTTGGCAACCGATAGCAGGGAGGTTTGGTGCTGCGAAATGCGCCGATCTTGGAGATGCACATCATAGAAAGTGAAGATAATCCCCCCCCCGTATTTCCAGGGAGTAAACCGGAGATTGGACACGCTCAGGGTACCTTCCAGGTTCTTTGCCGCTAACACCCGTATCTGATCCAGAATCCTGGCGCGGTATCCATTCATCCAGACCGTCAGCCCTACTCCGGCCAAAAAAGCCAGGAAAAGAACGATCACCAGCGCAACCGGGATTTTGGATAGCGGATTTCGCATGTCTTTTTTGGAAAATGGAAACCAGTTTTAGGGCAACAGATTTATTTAACAAAGTAACATAACGGCAAACTATCCTACTTGGTATTTTTGAATATTCTGCCAAAAAAGACCAATTGGCTACCCAAACGTACGTACTAGACACAAGAACGTATTACCAGAAATTGGAATCAGGCCGTTAGTAGTCAGGAAGTTGTCTGTTTGAGCAAGCGGGTTTTGTCCTCACCTACCTCTTCTTCGAGAAAGATGCTTGTAGAAAAAAGGAAAGTAGGCTCCAACCATCAGGCAGTGGTGGGGGAGCCGTCAAAAGGTACCTCCCGAATCAGGATTTATTCCGGATCGGGGCAGAAGGATGGGCCGGTGCTTCACAACCGCACCCCTTTGCGCACCCACCCGTTTCGGGTCGGCGCAGGGACTGCCAGCTCCGGTACCCAAGGTACCCCAAGGCAGATGCGAATAAGATCAAAATGACGATTTGCTGGTACATACACTTTCCGTCGATTGTTGAACCAGTAACGCTGGTATCCTTACCAATGGTTCCGCTCAGCCAGCCCAAACGCGTGTTGGTAGTGGTGTTCACTATGCCAGGCGTACAGAGCAAGTACCTCCGATAGCGGAATGCTTCGGCCACTGTCAGGGTGAACGTAGGTGCGGGCCAAATCCGTATCGTCCAGGGAATTGAGGAGAAGTACCCACCGGAGATGGATGTATTTCAGCAGTTGAAGGGATAGGTCAATCGAGGCCGTTTTGGCATCGGGCAGTTCCGCCCAGAGGTTTTCTTTATAGGGCTTTATGGTAGGGGAGTCTTCGGTAAGAGCCAGTCGAAAACGCACATAGGCATTCATGTGGCTATCGGCTACGTGGTGAATGAGTTGCCGGATAGTCCAGCCATCGGGCCGGTAGGGGGTATCGAGTTTTGCTTCATCCCAGCCTCCCAGTAAATTAATGAATTTTGAGGGTAAAGCACTGATTATTTGAATATTAGATTTGATTTCTTCGAGCGTATACCCGGATTTGGTCGTAAAGCGTCCGATTGGATAGCGCAGATTTTCTATTTCCATGGAAAGGTAAAAGGGTTAGGATAGCTGATTACAAAAGGATGGCAAAGGGGAGATACGTCCCAAGAGGTCGAAATTAAACAAAAGAGTTGGATCTTTTTCCCTCTTTGATCACCAAAAACAAAGAACTTCCAAAGGGAGCCCGAGGCAGGAGGGCCTGTTCGGAACGCGTCACCAATCCCAGTAAGCCATTCAGAAAATCGCCTGGGTATTTGACATCGGACTTGACATCCTGGCTCTCTTTTCTCCCCTGCCGGAGTTGTGAGCGCTGCCATTGCCTGACGAGCCAAATGGGTAAGGACAAAAAAAAGGGCCAATAGGTGGAGTAATCCAATCGTAACCCGGCGGCCTGAAGGTACCGTTGGAAATCGGGTAGCGTGAAACGACGCGTACTGCCCACGGCCAGGTCGTGGGTGCCGGCGAAGGTATTGAAGGCATGGATATTGATCAACAAGAGCCCGTTTGGCCTGAGCCTTTCCTTCCAGGCGGTGAGCGCTCGGATGATCTCTTCGTCGGTCAGAAAATAGAGGGCATCGTTGCAAATAATAGCATCGTACCGTTCCCCGGGCCGGAAGGCTTCCACCTGTTTTAAGTCCCCAAAACTCACGTCAAGCTGTCGTTCCAGGGAAAATTCAATGGCAAAGGGGGAATAATCAAAACCAGATACCTGGGTATAGCCCTGCTCCTGGAGATAGGAGAGAAGACCGCCCGTGCCACAGGCGGCATCCAGGATCTTCGGCTGCGGGGTGTGGCTACCGAAATGCTTTTGTAAATGGTGAAAAATTTTTCGGTGGAGGATCTGATACCACCAAAGTGTACGCTCTACTTCGTACATGCGGGCATACTCTTCCCGATTATCGATCATTCGATTATCTTTTTGATAACGTATTGTGGCTGACCACTCTGAGCCATGAAGCTTTTGCCGATGTACTCCCCCAATACACTCAGCAGCGTACACTGGATCCCGCCAATGAAGAGGAGAGTAGCCGTTACCACCTGCCAGGACTTTGGATCATCGGGCCCAATAACCCATTGACCAAACAAAAAAGCCAGGAATAATCCACCCAAGCCTACCATACCAAGCCCGATCGGAAAAAACAACCGGATGGGCAAGGCAGAATAGCAAAAAAGGATGTTGAGGAAAAGGGAGATCAACTTGCGAGCCGTGTAGTTCGACCGCCCCTCTTCTCGTTTGTTGTGACTTACCATCACCTTGCCGATGTTGTGCGTAACTCTGAAAAGCAGGCCATCGATGTAGGGGTAGGGGCCCGTATATTTGATGATCTCCTGCACCACCTCGTACCTGATCACCTTGAAACTGGATAAGTACAGATCCTTGGGTTTGTTTAGCAGGAAACTGGTGATCCAGTTCACAAACCAGCTTCCGAAGTTGCGGTAAAAAGCGTGTTCTTTCTTTTGGTAGTAGGAATATACAACCCCGTAACCTCCTTTTTCGGCCACTTCCACCAGCTTCAGAATCTCCTCCGGTGGGTTCTGAAAATCGTCGTCAATCATGACAGAGTAGGCGCCCTTGGCGTAATTGAGACCGCACATGACGGCATTGAATTCGCCAAAATTTCGCCTGAGCGAAATAAACCTGCACCTCGGGCTTTTCGCTGGCAAGCCGGGCACACACCTGCTCGGACCTATCCCTACTTCCGTCGTTGACCAAAATCACCTCATAGGAAACTCCTGCCAGGGCAGCATAGAGCCGATCGAGCAGGGGGCCGATGGAAGCCTCGCTGTTATATACCGGAATAATGACGGAAAGTAGCATGGAATTACCGGTATTGGTTGATGGCTTCTATTATATACGTTTGTTGTTCGTCGGTAAGGGCGGTATTCAGGGGCAAGCTAAATACTTCCTGATGAATTTGCTCGGTCAATGGAAGCGACATGTCCGCGTATTCCTGGTAGGCGAGCTGTTTGTGAATGGGAAGTGGATAATGGATGTTGGTTTGAATTCCTTTTTCAGACAAATAGCTGATCAGATTCTCCCGTTGCGGGTGCCGCACTGCGAAGAGGTGCCACACATCCTCCCCAATCTGATCCGCCGGGGGCAGGATCAAATCCGGCAGGTGGAGTTCGAGCAGGTACCTTGTGGCTAGCGCTCTCCGGCGCTCGTTTTCGGCGTCGAGGTTTTTCAATTTGATGGTCAGAATCGCGGCCTGCATTTCATCCAGCCGACTGTTCACCCCTTTGTACACATTGATGTATTTTTTGGCGGAGCCATAATTACGCAGGTGCCGGATCTTTTCGGCCAGCTCGTCGTCGTTGGTCACTACGGCACCGGCGTCGCCCAGCGCGCCCAGGTTCTTGGTTGGATAAAAGCTAAACGCTGAAGCGTTGCCCAGAATTCCCCCCTTTTGGCCCCCGTGGCTGGCCCCGTGGGCCTGAGCGGAATCTGTGATCACTTTCAGATTATAACGTCGGGCAATTTCCCCGATGGCGGTCATGTCGCAGCTACGTCCGTAGAGATGTACTGGCAAAATGGCCCTTGTTTTTGGGGTTATTTTTGCTTCTATCAAAGCCGGGTCGAGCAGCATAGTAGCTGGGTCCGGCTCCACCCATACCGGCTGTAAGTGCAAAAAACTAACCGAAAGGACCGAGGCTATATAGGTATTGGCGGGAATGATGACCTCGCTCTGGGCGGGAAAATCATAGGCTTGCAAAATAAGCTGCAAGGCATCCAGGCCATTGGCTACCCCCAGGCAATGCCGGGCACCACAGTAGGCGGCAAAGGCCTGCTCAAATTGTGCCAACTCCTGGCCAAGAATATACCAGCCCGATTCTACAACCCGCCGCAGCACAGCCTGAATCTCTTCTTCATAGGGTGCGTTGATTTGCTTTAAATCCAGAAAAGGAATCATGAACAAGACTAGTGTGCTGGGTTGGCTTTGGCTAGGGGGGGTACTTAGCTGGAAGTAGAACTGGCAATTATTTCTCTGGGAGAGGTTTCGACGTAAGGTTCGTCAATGTAGTCGTGTACGTCGTAATATTCATTGGACAAAACCAGCAGAATGGCATCATCCGAAAAATTCTCCATGGTATGCCAATCCGCCGGTTCGAGAATAAGGCAGGTATTGGGTTTGTCGAGCAAGAAATCACTTTCCGCATTCCCATCGTTTACGTACACCCTACATTGGCCATGCAGGCAGATCAGGGCATTCCAGGTTTTTTTGTGTCGGTGTCCCCCCCGTGGAATATGACCGGCTCCGTAGATGTAGAATACACGTCTGATGGTGCCCGGCATCAATTTTTCGAACACGGTCAGATTTCCGGATTCAGAATGAAACGTATTGAGCTGGATTAGCTGAGGCATATGGTATTAATACTAGTTTTCATACTGATTGTATAACTACCAATTCAAAATTTTGATTATTGAACGGCAAAATTAATTTTGGATTCCAAAATACTGGAATTTTGTCTAAACAACTAAAAAATTTCCTTTATCACCGCTAACAACTCCGCGTGAGCCGGGCAGCCCGCCACCACATCCCCGCCAAACAGGTAGTTGTCGCCGCCCGAAAAGTCAGTTACAATGCCCCCGGCTTCCTTTACCAGCAGCACGCCGGCGGCCATGTCCCAGGAGTTGAGGTTGTACTCATAAAAGCCCTCAAACCGTCCGGCGGCCACGTACGCCAGGTCAACGGCGGCGGCACCCAACCGCCGCAGGCCGTGGGTTTTGCGCATGAGCTCTTCCAGGATTTTCATGTACCGGTCGTGCTTGTCGAATATATAGTAGGGAAAGCCCGTGGCTAATAGGCTTTCGCCCAACGTAGCAGCTTTGGACACCTGCAAACGTTCGCCATTGCACCAGGCTCCGCCGCCTTGCCAACCGTAGAAGAGCTCGTCGCGGTTGGGCTCGTGAATCACGCCAAGGAGCGGCTCAGTCCCCCGGGCCAGCCCACACTGACGCAGTAAATCGGCAGGCCGTGGACAAAATTGGCGGTGCCATCCAGGGGGTCAATGATCCAATTGAGGGCATCGGGGTTGGGGGCTTGTCCGGTGGTGCCTTCCTCGGTAATAAAACTGGCCTCGGGCAGGAGCTCCCGGAGTCCCTTTACCAGCATTTTTTCGGCTTCTTTGTCTACGTACGATACCAGGTTGTTTACATCCTTGTACTCTACTTTGTCCTGCCGGAAAATGGCGGCCTCCTGTTGAATAAAGGAAGAAGCCTGCTTTACGATAGCGGTAGTATGGTGAGTAAGTGCTTCAAGATTCATGGGGAATTCTTGTTTTATTAGCCGGAATTTGGGCCAGCGAATTATTGATATAGTAAACCCGGCTCACCAGAATGACCAGGATGGGGATAAGTACGTAATTATGCTTTAACAGATTACCGGTGGCAAATAAAAGCAGCAGGCCGTAGCCCAGCAGGTAAATCTGGAACCAGGCAGGTTTTTGGGTTTTCGAAAACATAAAAACAATTGGAATCCACAGGGGGAAGGCCCACAAAATATCCCAATTCCAGCTGGTAACGCCGTGGTTGGTGCCAAACCACAGCAGTACGATCAGCCAGCCGGTAAGGCCTACGATCGTAAAAAGAACTTTATCCAACACAAAGTTGAGTTTTTCTTTTTGCATTTGCCAAAAGGTAAATAACAATACCAGGGCCGCTAACGCCCAGAAAAACACCGTGGGGGTAATCAGCATAGCTTCGGTGGTAGGAGTGGCGGTATACAGCTCGCGGGTCGCCTGGACAAGCGGCATAGCCTGTCCGCCCACCAGTACTTTGGAATTGGCAAAGGCCGCGCTCAGGTTGTCGGGCAGAAACGTAGCCTGCTGGGGCGTGGCAATTTCGTCGGAGGGAGAGCCAATGGCCAGGTCCATGCCGAAGTCGGACCAGGGTTTTTGCACGTAGGCGTAGCGATCTATCCACTGCCGAAAACTGAGGGTATCTTGAACATAGCCGGGATACACCAGGCTATCGCCGCAGGCGGCCTTAACGGCATCGCCCAGGCGGGTGGAGCAATTGTCGTAAAAAAACTTGTACTGATACTCCCGATTCTGAGGCAACAGGTTTGTTTCGAGGTAATCGTACAAGCGTTGTTTCTGCGCCGACGAGAGGTTAAGTTCCTGTTCTTTGACCGACCGGTTTTCCTGCTGCCAGTAGTAGTACTGTGGCATCAGGGGATTGACCGAAATGGTGTAGGGTAGGGTACCCCGCAAAAATTTGACGTAGAAGTTGCCCGTCTCGAAACTGAACGTACCGTAGCTGTACGCCCGGTCCAGCTGGTACACAGGGTCGTAGATCCACAGGGCGCTGTGGCCAAAGCTGGAATACAGCTCATCGCCGGGCCCCACCGTAATCAGGCTGACCTTGGCCTGGGGGCTAAGGGCGAGCTGGGCAGAGGCAGAATACCCACAAAAAATAATTAAACAAACGACAGGGCCAGAGCCCGCCTATACAATTGAAACATTGATGGAATCAGTTAGGTTTGCCGGCACGACGATTACGATTTCACCTTTAACGGTTTTTTCGGCAAAGTAAGCAATAATTTCCTGTAAAGTACCCCGTACGGTTTCTTCGTATACTTTGGTCAGTTCCCGCGACACGCTGCCACTACGATCGGCCCCGAAGTACTCGGCTAAACTGTTCGAGAGATTTGATCAGCCGGTGCGGGGATTCATAAAATACCATGGTGCGGGTTTCTACGGCCAGTTCTTTCAAGCGGGTTTGTCGCCCTTTTTTATGGGGCAGGAAGCCTTCAAAGGTAAAGCGGTCTGACGGCAGGCCCGAGTTGACCAGAGCGGGCACAAAGGCCGTAGGACCGGGCAGGCACTCCACGGCAATATGCTGCCGGATGCACTCACGCACCAGCAAAAAGCCCGGATCAGAGATAGCCGGGGTACCCGCGTCCGAGATGAGCGCCATGGTTTCGCCTTTGAGCATCCGGTCCGTGAGCCGGGCGATGGTCTGATGTTCGTTGTGAATGTGGTAGCTCTGCATGGGTTTGCTGATTTCCAGGTGTTTCAGCAAATGCCCTGAGGTACGGGTATCCTCGGCCAGAATCAGATCCACGCTTTTCAGAATCGTAACCGCCCGGTAGGTGATGTCTTCCAGATTTCCGATGGGGGTCGGGATCAGGTACAGTTTCATGCCTGATTCCCTTTTTGGTGCAGGAGGTCAATGGCAGCGGCGAGCTGACGATCTTTTTCGGTTACGATGTCGCCCGCATCGTGAGTAGAGAGCTTGATATGTACTTCATTGTAGACGTTCGACCACCAGGGGTGGTGGTTTTGGGCTTCGGCTACTTCGGCCACCTGCGTCATGAATAGAAAAGCTTCCCGGAAATCGGCGAATTTGAAGCTGCGGGTAAGTTTGTTATCTTCTTCGGTCCACATAGTTATTGATGTTTAAGGGTTGGAATTAGGGCCTGTCCATAAAAATATTTCCAAGATTTCATTGAAAATATTTTTTGTAAATAAACCCCAAAAAACAGTATTCCCCTACAAAAGAACAACAAAAAGCGGGCCTACAGAAATAGCAGACACAGTAAGTTTTCCGGGAAGGGGTGTAGGGAACAAACGCCCGTCCTTCCCGGAAAGTCTGAGAAAGGCTTGCCTAATTCAGGGCCAGCACCACGTGCCGGATCTTTTTCCGATGCCAGGTATACGTGATGTGTACCTTCCCGTCGGCGGCTTGCACCACGGCGGGGTAGCTGAATTCTCCCCTTTCCTGGTTTTCCAGCACGTGCACGTCCGTCCAGGTTTTTCCGTCTTTCGACATCGCTACGTGTAGCTTCTGGCGGCCATTGTCCCAGTCTTTGCCCCGAATCATCGGATTATACACCAGCAGTTGCCAGCCATTGTGCAGCGTCACGGCGTCGGTGCCCGAGCTGGGGTTCAGGAGTTCGGTTTTGGTGAGGGTACCCCAGGTCTTGCCCTGATCATTCGACCACACCTCGGCAATCCGGTTTTGCCGGCTCCGGCACAGCATCTGTAAGCGTCCGTCGGGGTAGGTCAGGATACTACCCTGAATCACATCCAACTCCGTTTGGGGATCAACGGGTATGAGCGTCCAGGTTTTGCCCTGATCGGTCGAGCGCTCCACGTGGGCCTTCCAGCTCTGGCGGGTTTCGGTGCTCGACGGACTCAGGATGGTACCATCCACCAGTTGGGTAGGTTTGTTCTTAATCGGCCCCAGAATGCCGTCGGGCAGGCGCACCGGCTCCGACCAGGTTTTGCCGTTGTCGGTGGAGGTCCGTTGCATGCCCCACCACTCGCGGGGCGAAGGGCCTACTTTATAAAACAGGTACAGCGGGCCTTTCTGAGCTTTGAACAACACGGGGTTCCAGCAGGGGTACCGGAGATTGTCGTTGATGATCCCCTCGGCCATGAGGGTAGGGGCGCTCCATTGGCCGTTTTGGGTACTCGAAAGCCAGATCCCCACGTCTTTATTGCCTTCATCGGTTCCGCCAAACCAGGCCGTCATCCAGTTGCCGGGGGTAACTTCCAGGATCGTGGAGGCGTGGCAGGAGGGGAAGGGGGCGGTTTCGTAAATGAATTCTTCTTTCACAACGGTAGCTTTGGGTTGGGCAAAAGCCAGACCCGAAAGGGCCATACAACCAAAAAGGCCAAGGGTTCGTAGTAGCATGTTTTGTACAAATAAAGTTTTCTATGTAATCAATACCGATTACCTACTAAATGTGACTAGTGGGAGGAACCTACTTATTCAGCAAAAAATCAGGTAGTACCTGAGGAGGTACCTTTTAGGCTCAGGCGCTGGGTTTTCTGATGGCCGACTCATCGGCTTCTCTGGTGGGGGCCTCGGTACTTTCGTCCACGGCCTGGGGCGGTACATGCCGCTCAGTCAGGTAGGCCTCGGTATGGTCTATCTTTATCTCTACCCACATGGGCAGGTGGTCCGACATCTGATGGGTACGCCAATAGGTGGTATAGTAGGCGCTCGGATTTTTCCGGGGCTCGCCGTCGGAAGTCCGGAGGTACGCCTTCCCCATGGCTTCGGCGTATTCGGCTTCGTCCTCGGCGCGGTATACCACCTGGAAGTAGTCAAATATGCCCGCATTGCCCGTGGTTTCAAAGCGATTGGGCTTTACTTTGAAGGCAATCTGATCGTAGAACTTGTTGCGCAGGGCGTTGGAGGGCAGTGATTGCAATTCCGGCGGAATCACAAAACCGGCGTCGGTGATGGCCTTCATGGTGCTATCCTCGGGGCTGAAAATATTGAAATCGCCCAGCAGAATGATATTATTGGACCATTCGTACCGGTTATCGGTTCGTTTGGCCATGGTATTGGCCAGGCTTTTTATTTCTTCGACCCGGTTGGGGTCATCCTTTTTGTTTTCACCGTACAGAATGTGGACAGTGGCCAACTGAAAGGTAGTCCAGCCGGCTTTGAAGCCACACAGGTAGGGCGTGCGGGCCAGTTGCCGAATGGGCCGGTAGATGGTCTGTCCCGTTTCGGGGTCTTTTTCTTCAAAGGCGGGCAGTACCATTTCGCCCGACAGTCCCCCGAATTTCACCTTTCGGGTATCAAACACAAACGCCAGCCGTTCGCCGTTGCCGGGTCGCCCTTCGGTGATGTCGGTAAACATATACGACCAGTAACTTCCCAGGATGCTCATCAGGTTATCGAGGGCTTCCAGATCTTCCCGCACCTCCTGGATGGCTATAATGTCAAATTTGGAGATGATCTCGGCGATGTAATAGTAGGCTTCCTGCGGGCGCTTCCCGTAAGCCAGAGAATCAAACTCCCGGATGTTCCAGGTGGCCAGCAGCAGGTTGCTTTCCAGCTTCTTTTCCGGGATTTCGGCTTTCAGTTTCTTACGGAGTTTCAGGAGCCGGTCAATGGTACGCTGGCCCTCTTTGGTTTTTGGGTCTATTTTTTGGTAGAAAGGCATAGGGGAGTAGGAGGTTTATTTTTGAAAATGGAAGATCTGAATTGGGTATATTTTTCCATTTTTCCCGGTTGGCCGCATAAGCGATTTCTTCAAAAACTTTCAGGAATTCCAGAATGGGTATTCTCTGAATTTTTCCTTCGGCGGGATCAATCAATACAAAAATGGTATTCGTATAGTCATTGGTGTTGTCCATATCCTCAATCCCAATCAATATTCGGGCATGTGAGCTCCATTCATCGCCCGTGGTAATCCAAATAGGCCCATGCTCTTTCAATAAATCGTAATAGACAATCAAGGTATGATTGGCCGGAGGAAGGGCATGCAGGCCAATTTGTTCGATAAATGATTTTTTGTCTTCTTCCTGTAAGCCCGTGTCTAATTCAAAATAAAACTTCCAGGGGTCACCAAGCTTATTGGCTATATCCATGACAGTATACTCCTTTTGCTCTTTCCAGGATAGCATCATCGTTGTGACTGTTATCCAGCAGGCATTATCCTTTGGCTGCGTTATTGCAGGTATGTTGCCAGGTATTATATAGGAAACCCTGGCATCGGTCTGTGCTGTGGATTCAATAAAACAGACTAAAACAAGTAGGGATAAAATAACTATTCTCATGGATGCAGGAGCTTATAAATACTATTATCAAGTGTAGCAGCCGCTTCTTTCAACAAATACTGGCTATTGAGATAGATTTTTTTTGATTCCTGGATAGTTAGGTTTTTAGAATATATAGTGAATGAGCTCTCAGCCACAAATTCCGAATAGGTTTTCACCGGATCAAGTACCTGCTGATCAATGATTTGCTGATTATGAATAAATTTTCTAAAAGAAATCAGGGTACTATCCAGGCCGCTTTCGACTCCCTCCGAAGGGCCAAAAGTGCAATCGGACTCAAATTGTTCATCTATTGTATTCAGATACTCCTTGCATTGGGAATAAAATTTAAGTTTATTGTCAGCCAGATATTCACCATATTTTTCTTGTTGTTTTTTATTATTGATGTCAGCATTGTTCACCTGCCTTTGGATGAAGTAACTTATGACGGAAAATAAAAAAGTAAGGCATGCCAAAGCAACGGGTATAACCCATTTCTCGGTCATTTTTCCCTCTATCTCTCCTATCTTATCCTCTATTCTTTTAAGCTGCTCGGATGTGTCACTGCCCTGTTTTGCCATTGCATAGCGTGTTTATTCCCAGGCTTTTGTCAATAGCCTGGTTAGTTTATCATCTTTTGATCTAACTTTTTTTCCATTACCACATTTCCAGATATGATCACTGATCTTCTCTCTTTTTGGTGGGCAATCAATTTCGTTTTCCAACAGAATTTTATCCACGGTTTTCAGCAATGCTTTATTGGAACCAACGGATGGTGGTCCCTTAAAGGGCCAATCAAATTTCACTTCCTTGGATGTCCCATCCTGATGAATTATTTCCAAACTGACTTTTTCAACTTGGAACGCTTTATTAGAATTAAGTAGTGCAAATAGAAACAGGACAGAAAAAATAGATCTAATCATATGAATTTGTTTTTTGGTCTACGTGCCTCTCTTATGATGGATAAAATCGAATGAAGGGCCTGACTAGGTCACAATTTACAAGAATGAAAATGCAAGATGCTTCACATTAAAGCTATTGAATTTAGGAAGTCTTTACCAGAAAAAAATACATAATTTATCAAATGGTAAATTCATGCCCATTTATTTGAACTTTCCTGTACCCCCCCTCCTCAATACCCCCACTCCTCATGCCGTACCGGCAGCTTATTCAGCTCTACCTTTAACTGCCGCCAGGTAGGCAAAAACTTATCCATATAGGCCACGAAGACGTCATTGTGGTGGCGTTCCAGAAGATGGACCATTTCGTGGACCAGGATGTATTCCAGGCAGGTATCGGGTTTTTGGGCTAGTTCGAGGTTTAGGCGGATTTGCTTTTGGTCGGGGTTGCAGGAGCCCCAGCGGGTTTTCATCTGCCGGATCTGCCAGCCGTTTACCTGCACGTCCATGATTGTCTCCCACTTTTCGATCAGCGGCGGAATCTGTTTTTTGAGCTGGGCGCGGTACCAGCGCGTCATGATGTCGTGGCGCTTTTCTATGGGCGTACCTGGGCGTACGTACAGGTCCAGGTAGGTTTTGTTGCGGAGTACTACCTTGGGTGGGGCGTCGGCTTCGTGGATGCGGAGCAGGTACCGTTTTCCCTGAAAGTAGTGGCTTTCGCGTTGCTTGTACTCCCGGGTCGGAAGGCGCTCCTGCTCGGCAAATTTGCGCTGATTGCGGCGGATCCAGCTTAGTTTGGAAATGGCAAATAGCCGGATGGCGTCGTCTTTGACTTGCAAGGGCGCGGCGATCCGT
Organism: uncultured Cytophagales bacterium; assembly: GCA_963768025.1. Lineage (GTDB taxonomy): Bacteria > Bacteroidota > Bacteroidia > Cytophagales > Spirosomataceae > CAVYGM01. The sequence continues at coordinate 6,483 of CAVYGM010000021.1, read as the reverse complement.
ACCCTTCCCGCAGGGGGATATACCGCCAAATGGATATTCTTGATGTCTTTCCTGACAATATCAATCGTGATGTTGCTGATGGTGATCTGCTCCCGATCGGTATCTTTTTTCAGTACTCATTCTTGTGTTTCATGACCAGGTCCAGCACAAACTCGGCAGCTCGGCTCCTGTACTTCGTGTCTGTCCAGCACTTCCTCGATGGCGTACTTTACGGCCTTTGGTCTTTTGCGGGTTTCCCCGCCAACCGTCTTTTTTGGTCGTCAGTATTTTATGATCCAGGTCGTTGGTAAGTTCTTCGTTTTTACCCAGGTTGTCGTAGAAGGCCCGCTTGGCGTCGGTGTTCACCGTCGACGGATACGCATTGGTGCTACCGGGGGCTTTTACCTGACCGGCCAGGTCAATGATTTTCTTGAGGTACTCCTCGTATTCGAGGGTAGCTTCCTTCCGCAGTGCGATGAGCTCTTTCAGGAGGGTACTCATCTTTTCGTAGTAGGCCGGGTTGGCCAGGCTTTCCTCGATGATCACCGACCGCAGGTTATTCTCGATCGTTTCGGCCATGGCCTCCTTGTTCTTCCGGGTAGATTCCGGTAGATTTTCCAGGGCTTTTTCACCCTGCTGCACCAGCAGCTCCACCAAACTAAAATCATCGAAGTTGGCCAGCATCCGGCTTTCTTCCGCGCCGATGTAGCTGTCCAGCAGGTGCCGCATGGCGGGCTCGTACTGTTTCAGGTCTATGTAGTCGCCGCTTTTTAGTTGTATCTCTTTGCGCAGATTTTCAAAGTGCTTCACATCGGCTTTAATAGCCTCTATTTGCCGCTCGCTGTACCCGGCTTCTTTCATTTCGTCGGCGATGTTGGCGTAGGCCCGAATGAGGGCTACCGTCAGCTTGTACAGGGCTTCGCGGCGGGGCTCGGTGTCTTTGAGGTCGTCGGGGTTGCTGGTGTCGCCGCAGAAGTAGTGCTGGTGTTCCAGGTCGCCTTTGGGTGGCTCCACCGGTTCGCACAGGGCTTTGATGGCTTCCAGGGCTTCGTCCAGCCGTTCTTTGCCGCTGGTCAGGCGGTTTTTCAACAGCCCTTCGATGTCGGCTTTGTCGTAGCCGCCCAGGGCTTCGGTGGTGAAGTCATAAAACGCCGCTTCCAGACTATTGAACAAATCCATGTAGTCCACGATATACCCGTAGTCCTTGTCGTCACCGTCCAGGCGATTTACGCGGCAGACGGCCTGAAAAAGACCGTGGTCACGGAGCTTTTTGTCGATGTACAGGTAGGTAGCCGACGGCGCGTCAAAGCCGGTGAGTAATTTGTTGACCACAATCAGCAGTTTCATCTGAGCGGGTTCGTCCACAAACTTCTTCTTTACCTGCTTCTCAAACTCATCCGCCTTGTTGATGGCCGTGTCGGGGTCTTCGTTGAAGTAGTCGGCCAACATGCGGCGGTAGATTTCGTAGCGCTGCAATTTCTCGGTGTAGCCCTCCCCGGTTTCTTCGCCCTTGATGTCGGCGTGGGTGGGCACGAAGGAGGTCACGATGGCCACCTGTTTCAGGCCGGCGTTTCGGAACAGCTCGTAGTAGCGGCAGGCGTTGTAGATGCTGTCGGATACGAGCAGGGCGTTGCCGTGGCCGTTTTGCAGGCGCTCTTTTTTGGCCATGTCCAGCATGATGTCCATCACGATTTTCTCCAAACGCGACTTGGAGCTGAACACTTTCTTCAAGGTACCCCACTTCTGTTTGAGTTCGGCCCGGGCGTAGTCGGTGAGGCCCTGGGTTTTTAGCTCAAACCATTCGTCTATGCGGTCTGCCGACATCACCTTCTGCTCCACGTCGCGGGCTTCGTAGCGCAGGTCCAGCACTACCTTGTCCTTGACGGCCTCGTTGAATTTGTAGGTATGGATGTACCGCCCAAATACCTCCATACTGGTCTGCTTGTCGGATTTGAGCAGGGGCGTACCCGTAAAACCGATGAACAGCGCATCGGGCATGAACTGCTTCATGGACTGGTGCAGCTTGCCGGTTTGGGTGCGGTGGCATTCGTCCACAAATACGTACAGATCGCCCTTGGCCCGGAAGTCGGTCGGGATGCTGCTTTTTAGCTCGGCCAGGTACTTCTCCATGTCGTTCTCGTCTACTTCCTCCTTGCCGCCGAACTTGTGGATGAGCGAGCACATTAGCAGCGGCGACGTGGCATGGAGCTTCGTGAGCAGGTCGCGGCCGCTGCTGGTGCGGTAGATGTCTTCCTGCACGCCCTTGTATACTTTCTCAATCTGCTCGTCGAGCTCGTCGCGGTCGGTGATGATCAGGATGCGGGCGTTGGGGTTGTACTCCCGGATCCACTTGGTGAGCCACACCATGGTGAGGCTCTTGCCGCTGCCCTGGGTGTGCCACAGGATGCCCCCTCTCGCGCCGCACGAAGTCCTGGGCGGCCTTGATGCCGAAGTACTGGTTGGGGCGGCAGAGCTTTTTCTGGCCCCGGTCGTAGACCACGAAGTCGTGGATGATTTCCAGAAACCGCTCCTTGTTCAGCAGCTCCACCACGTTGCGGTCCAGGGGGTAGTCGTAAGCATTGGCGCGTTGGCGCAAGGGTTGGGTCAGTTGTAGCAGGTAGGGATGATCCTTGTTGGTTTCCTCGTTTACTTCTTTCCAGCGCAGGAAGTACTTCTCCTTGGTTTCGATGCCGGCGTAGGCCAGGCCCTCGGTGTCGTTGCCGGCCATCACGAGCTGGATGGTGGAGAAGAACGATTTGATGAAGACCTGCTTCTGGTTGTCGAGGTTTTGCCGGATGCCCTCGGAGATGGATACCGTGCTACGTTTGAGCTCGATGACACCCAGGGCAATGCCGTTGATGTACAGCACCAGATCGGGGCGTTTTTTGTGCTTGCCCGCCATGGATACTTCTTCGGCGATGGCGAAGTCGTTGTTTTCGGGATGCTTCCAGTCAATGAGCCAGACGGTCTGGCGGTTCTGGCCGATTTCGGGCTGCACGCTGATGCCGTAGCGTAGCAGGGAGTAGACTTCCTTGTTGACGTCGTAGAGGCTTTTGCCCTGGTCGTTGGCTACCTTGTCGAGCTGGTAGAGGGCCTTGGCGATCAGGGTAGGCGGATAGCCCCGCCGGGTGAGGTGGGCCGTGAGGATCTCCGCTTCGATGTGGCTGTTGTGGGCGCGGTCTTCCCAGTTGCCCAGGTAGCGGTAGCCGAGTTCTTTCTGAAACAGCCGGACCAGCCGGTTCTGGGTCTCCCGTTCTATTTTGCCAATCTTACTCATCGTTTTTGTGGTGTAGTTTCTGTTGGGCGATCTCGATAGCCTGGTGTAGTTTATCCCGGAGGGTGTCCTGTGAGGGCAGGGCGGTGAGGTAATCGGCCACCCGGATGTTGCTGCGGTCGAGCTGCATGAGTTCAATGTGCTCCTCGTTCTTGCCTGTGCACAGGATCAGGCCGATGGGGACGTTTTCGCCCTCCACCTGCTCGTATTTTTCAAGGTACCTCAAATACAATTCCATCTGCCCCTTGTAGGCGGCCTCGAACTCCCCGATTTTCAGATCGATGGCCACCAGGCATTTGAGGCGACGGTGGTAGAACAGCAGGTCGATGTAATAGTCACGGTGGTCGATGGTGATGCGTTTCTGGCGGGCCAGGAAGGCGAAGTCGCTACCGAGTTCGGTCAGGAAGCGTTGCAGCTCTACGATGATGGAGGTTTCCAGGTCTTTTTCCGAATAGGTATCAGCCAGGCCCAGGAAGTCCAGCACGTAAGGATCACGGAATACCAGGTCGGGACTTAGCTTTTGCTCATCGCGCAGCTGAGAGAGGTCATTCAAGATCGTTTGTTCGGGCTTGCGGCTGATGGCGGTGCGTTCGTAGAGCATAGACTGGATGCGCTCGCGGAAGGTGCGGACGCTCCACCGCTCGTGGATGCACAGCTCAATGTAAAAGGCACGTTTTACAGGATCTTCGATGGGTAGTATGGCCAGAATATGCGTCCAGCTCAATTGTCGTATCAGCGATACGACAATCGCTTCCTCGGGAAATACCGTGGCAAACTGCATCATTCGGCGCAGGTTTTTCTCCGAAAAGGAGGTGCCATAGTCGCTGGCCAATTGTCTCGACAGCGTAGCGACAATCTGTGCGCCGTACTCGGCCCGTTGGTTTTGTAGTACTTCTTCGTTGATCTGTCGGCCGATCTGCCAGTACAGCAGACTCATGGTCGTGTTGACCGCCAGCGCCATCTGCTGTCGGCTTTGCTCGATCAACTTCCGGACGGAATCGAAGAGCCAATGATTTTCGAGGGGCGCGTTCATACCAGCCTGATTTTTCCGGTGAGCAGATTCTGCATCATGCCCTGTTTGAGCAGCTGGTACTTGGCTAGTTTCTTCTCCAAAGCCTCTATTTCCGCGTCCATGTCGGAAAGGGTTTGGGCGATTTGGACTTGTTCTTCTATAGACGGAATTGAAATTTCTATGCTCTTTTAGTTTACTCTTAGAAATTCCATAAACTGATACTCCTGTTGAATTGCAATTATGCCTACTTAACACTAAAATAATTTGTAGAAAAACCTTTGAACCCATCAATAAGCAGGGTTTTGTCGCCCTTTAATACGCATCGTATGAAGTCCACGCTACAATGCTACGCTTACCGATATTTATTATTTCGATACATGCCCCCAATCCTTCATAATCTTCTGACGCATCAGCAATCACTAGAATCACCGTTTTGTAGCAACGAACATTTTTTACTTGTTTTCATCAATGAATGGAAGGTCTGTACGTGAACAGTTTAAAAAACTTTCCATTTAGTATGGATATCACATAGTGAATATTTCAATGACTCCATCGGTCAGTACGGTCAGCTCTTGAATTGTATGCGGTATTTAGAAACTTGAATACCTCCCCAACCTCTTCACCTCCCACCCGTCTTTGGGTTTGAGCAGCTCCTGCATGGCGCCTTGCTTGATGGCTCGTTTTTTGGCGATGAGTTTTTCCAGTTGGGTAATGAGCGCATCGGCATCGTTCAAGGCCGTGGCAATGGCCGTTTGCTCGGCTAGTGTGGGGGGGAGGGCTATTGGGTTAGCTCTACGTATCTTTCGCAACCTGATTAACCAGGCTGGGCAGATGACTCAGAATTCTATTGATTGTAATTGCATATCAATTAGCATATAGTATAGCCAGTTGATATCAATGTCCCTATTCTTGGGTCGATACCACTACTGCATGTTTAGAAGCAAAAATTTTATCACCTGATACAATTTAACATTTCCACATAAAGCTCCTTTGTCTGCCAATGAGTCAAATATTTCCTCTGAGCTGTGTAGATTTAGCATTGTATAATCCTACAAGTGCCATTTCCCAAAGCCAATAGTCATGGAAATGGGCCAAGTTCATCTTCCTTCGCTACAGTAATTAGATTTCTCCACTTTCATGTCAGAAATATCCCATTCATCTAATTGAGCTACCTCCCAATCAGCAGGAATCAACCCCACTTCGGTTTCCTTAAATTCAGCTTGTACTTCTATATTTTCTACCATGGCAGGCTATTGATACGTTTTTCTATTTTCTAAAATTCAAGCTAACTCAGAGACACTAAAAACGCCAGTACCCCCGCGCGTTTTTGCCTTTTATAAAAAATTGGTAATCAATTAGATAAAGACCATTTTTCCGCCTTTCCTGTCGCACATTTGGTACTAATTTGCGACGCTCGTCAAACTTCACCGAACGCTTCGAGATCCTGCTGAATCAGATTCAGCAACGTCTGCCGATCGGGAAGCTGTAACTGGTATTTCGATACGAACAACTCGTAACGACAAGTATGTCATGAGCTGTTCAGACCGCATTTTTACTGTATTATTTTCCTTATTGTCAGTCTTTTGCAATTCGCCAGTCACTGTCTGGCGAATTGGCCCCAACTCAGGTTTCCTGAACCCTCAGAATCCCATCGCCGCCAAATGGCCCTTCACCCGATGCTCGATTTCTCCCACCGATGTTTCCAGCTCGGGCAGCGGTGTTTCGTAGCGTTCGGCCAGCTCTTTGATGCGCTGCGTGAGGCGGTGGCTGATGTTGTCCATCTCGGTGCCGATGCGCTGCTCCACGCTGGCCATCCACTTCTTCTCCACCACCACGGTTTTTATCTCGTCAATGGAAAGACGGGGGTACTGGTCTATGACGTCGCGCTCCAGCTCGATGCGGGCCAGCTTGATGCGGTCCTGTACCTTCTTCTCGGCCTCCATGGCCTTGCGGTAGGTTTGCAGCAGGTCGTACTCGTCGGCGGTGTCGGCGGTGCGCTTGCCCAGCTCTTTGATGGCCCTGGCCAGGTTGCCCATGCTGATCTTGCCCTTGTCGTCCACGGCGTTGGCCAGCAGGCCGTCCTCGCCGCCGTGCTCCTCGCGCAGCTCCTCCATGGTGGCGTTCAGGCTTTCGGCCTCGGCTTCCAGCGCGTCAATGGCCGCCTGTTCGGCGGCAAAGTACTCCTGCACCATCAGCGCCGGCGGAATGAGCCGCCCTC
>CAVYGM010000020.1:0-47250 GCA_963768025.1 uncultured Cytophagales bacterium | reverse complement strand
CGAAGACGATCTTCGGGTAGGGGTTTCGGTATAGGGTATCTTGCAAGCTTCGTGACCCTGGAAACCATCATGGCCGCAAGTATATTATCTCAGGATAATATCGGGTGCGCGGGTTTGCAGCAAAAGGTCTCCCTCGGTGATGCCCTGATCGGAGCTAGTTGCGCAGCCCCGCCCGGTATTTTCGTCATTGGCATCGTGTCATTCGTAGGGGGTGGGCTTGGAAGCCTGATTGGGTCAATCCCTGTCAAACAAATCAGTATCAACTCTATTAATCCAGAAATGAATGCACGAGAAAAGCTAAAAAAATACGCGCTTCTCCTGCAAACGAGTCGTTGAAGTTGGTGCTTGTCAGACCTTCCTTTTCTTCCTCCCGGATATAAATACACTTCCCAACTTCCCTGCACGAAGCAAAAAGTCCCGTTCGTAGGCTACCAGAAGTTCAGAGGCACATGTGAAGCTGGGCCAATTGTCGTACTGCCAATTCCAGGTCATGAGGTATAGAAATGGTTTCTATTGCTCAATATAGTCAAAAATATGAGTTATAGAAATTTCATTTCTTTTGAAAACGCTATTTTGCCCATTGAGTCCCTCTTTTCGACACTACGGCAGTAGTATGTTGCTGGTTCGGTTAGCTTTAACCTATTTTTACCAGACTATGGGTAAACAAAAGAATACGGCGTTACGAACAATCAGCATCGGAGTGGTGGCGGTGGTGGCCAATTTTGTGTTCTACCAGCCCGACAACGACGTGCAGCATATCAGCTGGTTGAAAGGCCTGGTCATCAGCCTGATCGAGTGGACCATTTTGCTGGAAGTAAACCGGCAGGGGATTCTGGTGGCCCAAAGGAAATACCCCCGCCTCAACCAAACCAAACGACGCATCGCCCTGGAACTGGGCTGGCTGATGGCCGCGACGATCGTTCACCGCGTCATCATCACCTACCTCTACGACATCACGCAATTTTGGGGGTACCCGCTGCCGGGGGGTACCTATTGGGTCACGACGCTGGTGTCGTTTCTGTTTACCCTGCCGGTGGCAGCTATCTATGAGGGAAAGCACTTGTACCGTCAGTGGTGGGAAACCTACTACGAGGCTGAGCGCCTCAAAAAAGAAAATCTGCAAAGCCAGCTCGACTCCCTTAAAGCCCAAATCAACCCACATTTTCTGTTCAACAGCCTCAGTACCCTGTCTTCGCTGGTAACCGAAGATCCGCCCAAGGCGGAACGATTCATCGAGGAGCTGGCGTCGGTGTACCGCTATCTGCTGCAAACCAACGAGCAACCCCTGACCACCCTCGATCAGGAACTGCAATTCATACAGGCTTACTTCAACCTTTTGAAAATGCGTTTTGGATCGAGTATAGTCCTGGAAATAGCCATTGATGAGCGGTACCATGCCTATTTCATACCGCCGCTGACCCTGCAATTGCTCGTAGAAAATGCCGTCAAGCACAATACTGCCCTGCCGGGTCGGCCGCTGCTGATCCGGATCTATTCGGACGAAGCCAGTAATCTGTTTGTAATAAACAATCTGCAAAAAAAAGCCAAGGCACTACCTTCCAACCGGACCGGTCTGCAAAACATCGCCACCAAGTACCGGCTGCTCAAACAGCCCGACGTGGTGGTGAAAGAAACCGATACCCTTTTTCAGGTTTTAATCCCCCTTATTGATGCCCTACCCCATGAACATCCTCATTATTGAAGACGAAGAGGCGACCGCCCGCAAGCTGCAACGTCTCCTCGTGCAGGTAGCGCCCACCGCTACCCTGGCCGGGCAGCTGGGCAGCGTGGAGGAGTCGGTAGCGTGGCTCCGAACCAACCCCATGCCCGAACTGATTCTGATGGACATTGAACTGGCCGACGGCCAGAGTTTCGAAATTTTCAACCAGGTGGCGGTTACCTGTCCGGTCATATTCACTACCGCCTACGACGAATACGCCCTCAAAGCTTTCAAAGTCAACAGCATTGACTACCTGCTCAAACCCGTTAGGGAAGCCGACCTGCGAGCGGCGCTCGCTAAGTTGCAGGCCCTGAAACAGTCGTTGGCAGGCCCTGATTCGGGCTGGCAGGATTCACTGATCGGCCTGCTGCGCCAGCTGAATCCCGAACGGGCCGCAGAGTCCGGGCCGGCCACAGCCAAGCCGGGCGCGCCTGCCACGGAGGCACGGGCTGAACGAACCCGCTTTCTGGTCAAGCAAGGGCAGCGCATGTTTTCTATCTCTATTGAAGCAAATAACCTACTTCTACACCCGTTCCAAAATTACTTTCCTGAAAGCCAGCGACGGCCAGGACTGGATGATCGATTATACCATGGACGAGTTGGAAAACATGCTGAACCCGCAGCGATTTTTCCGGCTCAACCGGCAGATTATCGCCGAGCTCCGGTCCGTTGAGAAGGTGCACCTCTATTTCAACGGCAAACTGAAAGTATCGCTCACACCCGCTTTTCCGGAGGAAGTACTGGTAAGCCGGGAAAAAGCCGGGGACTTCAAGCGTTGGTTAGGGGAGTAGAATCCGACGTTTCGGGAGCAAATCTCCTCAGTTCGGTGCTGCCTTTGTTTTCAGAGAAGACTTTTTCGGACAGCTTTGTAGAAAAAACAATAGCCATGAAAATCAAAAACCTACTCTACACGCTACTGCTCCTTTACTGCGGTGCAGCCCGAGGTCAGGCACCTCCCGAGCCGGTGCTTTCCCCCGAACAGTTGCAAGCGGATTTTGCCCACTTCCAGACCGCTCTGCGGGAAGCCCACCCGGCCATGTACCGCTACACGCCCAAAGCTACGTTCGATTCACTGTTTGCGACTACTCGGACACACTTAAACCGCCCCATGAGCCGGCATGAGTTTTACGTAGCCATGACACCCCTGCTCGTAGCCCTGCGCGATGGGCACATCAAGTGGATCGTACCGGGGCAGGATCAGCACTATCCGTTTTTCCAGGATCGTTTGTTTCCTCTCAAACTGTATTTTGTTGAAAACAGGGCCTGGGTAGTGGCGAATTATGGAAAGCTACCCGTACCGGAAGGTGCCGAAATAATCACCATCAATGACCAGCCGATGGCCGGGATTGTCAATCGTCTACTCCCTACCATTACCTTTGCGGATGGTGCCACTTTAAATGGCAAGTACCATGACCTAAACCATTATTTTCCGGGCTACTACGCTACTTACATCGAGGCACCCCGGGAGTTCAGGATCACTTTTGAAAGCGGAGGAAGCCAGAAAACGGTGTCTTTGCCCGCCGTAACGTACCAGGACATTCAGGCCTTCACTCAGGCACCCGCCCAAAATGCGGAGGCGTTTCGGCTCACCATCGATGATAGTACCCACACGGCTTTTCTGACCATCCGACGCTTCTGGACCGAAAAGAACGAAAAGTCCTTCGATGATTTTCTGGCATTGACTTTTGCGCAAATCAAATCCCGGAAATGCAACAACCTGGTACTTGATCTGCGAGACAACGAAGGTGGGGAAGAAAAATATGGTATTGCCTTGTATAGGTACCTGGCCCGGCAGCCCTTCCGCTACTACGACCACATCAGCGTGGCGCAGAAGAAAGCCCTCTCCTTTCCGGCCTACACGCCCAGGCTGTACCGGATGCTCCGGTGGCTGGTGGTGAAAAAGCAAAACGACGGCTACGTGTTTACGGCGCAGCGCGGTCTTAAAATCCAGAAACCCGAACGGGATGCCTTTTTGGGAAAACTATACGTACTCATCAACGGGGCCAGCTTTTCGGTCACCACGGAGTTGGCCGCCAGGGTACAGGCCGACGGACGGGGTACTTTCCTTGGGCAGGAAACCGGCGGGGCGTACGAAGGGAACAACAGCGGTATATTTGCCATTACCCAACTTCCCCACTCCAAAATTGATCTCGGCGTTCCGATGTTCGGGTTTTATATGGCCGACCTACCTGACAAGCTGGACAAAGGCCAGGGCATTCGTCCCGACCGTGTAGTAGTACCTACGGTAGAGAATATTCTGACGGGCCATGATCCGGTGATGCATACTGTAAAACAAATGATCCGGTCTGCAGATAGCGCTACGGAAACAGCCACGCCGCCTTTGCGCACTTCTTCACCCAATTGATCCCCACTCCTTTTATTAATCAAACCAGCCTTCCGGGCTGAGCAAACCTAATTCACCATGAAATCTGTTTTTTCGGCAGTACTACTGTCGCTAGGCAGCGCTTTGGTTTCTGCCCAGACTCCCCAAGCCCCGTCTTCTGAAATCCATCTCGACTTCGAGCGCGAAACGTTCAAAATGCGGGACAACCAGGCTTCGCCGGCCATGTACGTGGCCAACCTCAACAAGCTGCGGATAGGCTTCCAACGGCTTACCCCCCACAACCAGTGGCGGGTCGAACTTTCCGCCGGAATCGGCGACCTGGTGGCCCCTTCCCTTGGTATCCGGGGGTTCAAATTCTCTCCGGAGCAGGAGCAGCCCCTGTGGCTGGTTCCCACGCTCTACCGGGGCCAACTCCGGGTTGAGTACCTGCGTTCTGTTCGCCAAAGTGGCCGTCGGAGTACCTGGCTGGGCCTGGGATTACTCGAAACAGCCGGCTACGCCGACGGCCTGGCCCTGAGTACCTGGGCGTTCAGTAGCGCCGACGTGAGGCTCTTGTACCAGACCCGCCTTACCCTTGGCGAACGCCATACGCTGGTGGCAGATGCCTCGCTCCCGCTTCTGGCCACCATGACCCGTATGCCGTACAGCAACGTGGTTTCACAACCCAATCAGTCGGACGCTGCCAGCTTTTTTGGAAGCACGCGTCTGGCTACCCTCAACCGCTACCTGAGTCCGGAAGTAAGTCTTAACTATCGTTTCAGGCTGAATCGCCGGGTAACTTTTGGCGTTGGCTACCGGTACAATTGGATGTACTATTCCCAGCCGCGTACCATCCGCACGGCCGCGCATACCTTGCACACTTCACTTGTTTATACTTTTTAGAATATTTCAATAGCTATGAAAAATATCCTGTTTAGACTTACCTCAATGGTCCTGATTGCCACTTATCTGACCTCCTGCAATGAAATTACCCTCGGTCCCGAACCCGTCAACACACCCGAAGAAAACTACGATCGGCTCTGGCAGGAATTTGACCGGATGTACGGCCTTTTTGAAGCCAAAAATCTTGACTGGAAGGCGGTCTATACAAAATACCGCCCCCAAATCACTCCCGCCACTACCGACGATCAGCTGTTTGACCTCCTGGCCCAGACCCTGGGCGAACTCAACGACGGGCACTTGTGGTTGCTCAAACCCGGCCCCGATTACCGCCGCTATGACAGCGGACCGGTGTACGAAAGTGGGGATTTCAGCCTGGCTGTTGCCAGAAAGTACGTTCAGTCACCGCAAGAAATCGGTACAGTTGAAGGTGTCAATATCGTTTACGGAAAGCTTGCCGGGAATGTAGGGTACCTCTATTTTACCAATCTAGGCTATAATCCAGCCTTCTACGAAAAAGCGCTGGACACCATTCTGAAAGAACTGGCTGACACCAAAGGGATGATAGTAGATGTCCGCAATCTGGAAGGGGGCCTGGACCGTTCGGCGCAGTATGTGGCCGGGCGCTTTGCACGGGAGCGAAAACTGTATATGACCACCCGTTTCCGCAACGGTCCGAAGCACAGCGACTTTACCGCTCCTTCTGAATGGTATGTAGAACCAACTGGTAAAAGTCAATATACCCAGCCCATAGTACTGCTTACCAATCGTCTGACCCAGAGTGCGGGAGAAACCTTTACCCTGGCCATGAACCAACAAGCCCACATTATGCAGATGGGAGATACCACTTACGGAATTTTCTCTGACAACCCCAAGCGCGAACTACCCAATGGGTGGATCTATTCGATAAGCACCGGAGATTTCCGGGCGGCCGATGGGAAAAGTTACGAAGGCATTGGGGTCGCGCCCAAGGTACGGGTAGTCAATACCCATGAAGATATTGCCTCAGGAAGAGACAAAGTGTTGGAAGCAGCTTTGGGAAGGTTGAGGTAACAGTCTATGCGGGGAGAAGGCCTAATGTACCTTCTCCCACCCCAGTTTCCGGATTTCGCGATTGAGAAAAAGCAATAATGCGAAAGCAAATGGGATCAACCCCAGAATCACGTACGGTACCTGGCTCATTGCCCAGTGCCCAAAGCCCACCAACCCCATTAATAGGAGTAGGCCCATGATTTTGACAAATTGTCCTGAATCGTTTTTGGTAAATTCCCGGCTAAATGGAAGGGTATTCTGGGTAGCTAAGATTAGAATTTGTTGGAAGATAATGATGATGAGGGTTCCCAAGACAAGATCGTCCAGGCTTTCCAATCCCCAGATAGTACCAGCAATAGGCCGATCAGGCTCATCATGGGAATCAAAAATTTCGCTACTGACGACCACAGGCTTCCCGTCAGGATTTCGCCCGGATGGGCCAACGGGGCTATGTGGTATACCCAGGAAGCCTTGTACTGGTCCAGGAAGGAGATATTTTGCTGGATGGTGGATAAGACAATGGCACTAAAATAAACCATGATAATCTTCTGCCAGTCAGACTGGGCGGCGGTGGCTACCATGTCGGAGAAGCCCTCTCCCTGGCTATCGGTTGACGAACATGAATGGGACGATCACCATAAAATACACCATGCCGGGGTAGGCCCGCAGCTTGAACTTACGGTCGCGGGCGGTTATTTTCCAGACTAGCTCAAAGGCGCCCCGCTCGGTGGGTGTGCGGGTAAACCAGGGCGACAGTCGTTCAGCACAGACTCTTACGGACGGCTGCGATCGCTTCGGCCGATTGTTTCCGGGTTACCGTATCGATGTTCCCCAGGCTACTGTTAAATTTTTTGGCAAGACCCGAGTTCAGAATCCGCACGGAAAGGAGCGGCAGGCCTACCAGCAAAGTGATGCAGAAAGCAACGGGTGCGTCAAAAGTCCCTTCGATCACCGCGTTCATTATATACCCTATCCATATCGGGGGCACCAACGACGTGCCACCACGCCCACTGAAAAAAGCGCAGACTCCATCATGGCCTCAAAGTCGAATATCCGCAGGACTACCTGATACCCCACCGTGACCACGATCACCATCACGATCTGCAAGCCGTTGATGATGTTCCGAAGCTTTTCTTCCGTAGCAAACTGCATGAGCACCAGGTACAGCACCATGGTAAACAAGACCGACAGCAGCGTAATAAGGACAGAAATAAAGAATCAGAGACCACGCCGGGAGCGAGTCCATAGGTATAGAACGTAGCCAGAATGGACGGTAGCAAACAGGCCAGAGATAGCTGCGTAAGGTAGATAACGGCGTGCACCAGTCGGGAACTGACCAGGGTACGGTCGCTGACCGGCCGGGGCAGGATAATGGTGCTATCGGAGCTATCGAGAATTACCTGTGAGAAATCCGTAATCAGCGTCATGTAATAAGGATCATGCCGTAAGCCGCCACAATGGAATAGGCCGCCACCGGACTGGGCCAAAGCACTACCACCGCCGCCACAAACGTAGAGATCAGAAAGGTAATCACCAGCGACCACGCGTAGCCCCAGGGCGTGGCTTTCTTCTCCACGCCGTTGAAACCCGTGCGGGTGCGGCGCTGATCCATCGTGAGTTTCACGCCCACAATAGCCCGCAGCTGGGGGTAGTCTACCCCCAGGCGTCCAAACAACCCAGAAAACAGATCGAGGATGTTCAGGTAGAAGTTCGTCAGTTTTTCCATGGCTAATCGCGGATGATCTGTACAAACTCGTCGGCCAGGGCAATGTGCTCATTGTTGCCCGTCAGCTGGTTGAAAAGCTGTTCCAGCGAGCCCGAATGCTGCTGGTTTTGCAGGTCGGCAAAGGTACCATCGGCCACGATCGTCCCCTGGTTGATGAGAATGATGCGGTCGCAGATTTTCTCCACCACCTCCATGATGTGGGAGCTGTAAAAGAGCGTTTTGCCGGCCTTGCTGAGCTGTTGCAGAATTTCTTTCAGCAGAATCACCGAGTTGGCATCCAGACCCGAAAGCGGCTCGTCAAAAAAGATAATGTCGGGGTTGTGCAGCATACCCGATATAAGCAGTACCTTCTGCTTCATGCCCTTGGAGAAAGAACGTCATGCGGTCGTCGCGGTGGTTGTACAGGCCAAAAATCCGCAACAGTTCGTCGCCCTTTTTCTCCACGGCCTCCCCCTCTTTCTGGTACAAACTACCCAGGAATCGAAAATATTCCGTTGGGGTCAGCACATCGTACATCACGGCGTTTTCGGGTACGTAGCCGATGAGCTGCTTCACTTCCAGCGGTTACTGCGACACTTCCATTCCTTTGACTTTCACTTCTCCGCCGTAATCGGTCAGCAGACCGGTCAAAATTTTGATGGTGGTGGATTTGCCAGCCCCGTTGGGGCCAATGTACCCGATAATCTGGCCGGGAAGTACGGTCAGGTCAATGCCTTTCAGTACCTGATTTTTTCCGTAGTATTTGGTGAGGTTGCGGGTTTGAATGATGGGTTCCATGGGGGGATTTTGGTAGGTAAACAAGGTAGCCGGCGAAAATTCTAGCTTACCTTCAAATATACGCTCAATTACCTCTTTAGAAAGCCATAATGAGCTGCAACCTCGCCAATTACTCCTGAGAGCCCACTCTTAGCGGCTTATGGTTAGGGATCGAATTCATATGCTCGCCTGCGTTATGTGTTCTGATAATAATATGGCTGCCTGTCTGATGGTGAATGGTATACCCACAGATTTTCAAACTTTTTTACCAGTTCCAAACCATTTAGGTCACGGGGAGTCTTCATCCTAAACGATATCCATCATTTCCTCAAAGCGCAGAAGTACCCGCTGGGGCTTTTGACCGGCTTTATCAAAAAAGATACCCTTCAACGGCATCCTTTATCATCTCTTTCAGTTCTACCAGGTCATCACCCTGGGTGATAATCGAGCCTTTTTCCAGCTTACTATGAGCTAACATATCCACCATCTGGCTCATAATGTATTTCAAAAACCAACTCTGTCATAGTCTCAATCGCTTTTATAAATTAGCTATACCAAAGATAGGTTTAATTCTTTTGATTCTCAATGCTCCACCAACTCCTCTACGATCTCGTCATCTCTTATCACGTCCGAATTATGCATCTTGGCGTCGTCGAGTTCGCCTTCCCAGCGGCCGATTACGGTCGTTGCCAGGCAGTTGCCAATCACGTTGACCGAAGTACGGGCCATGTCCATCAGTTCGTCGATGCCCATAATGAGCAGAACCGGCCACTCGGGCAGACCAAAGTTGGCCACCGCTCCCAGCAGAATCACGAGCGTAGCGCGCGGAATACCCGCCACGCCCTTGCTGGTGAGCATGAGCAGGAACACCATGGCAATTTGCTGCCCGATCGGAAAATCAATTCCCGCCGCCTGGGCTACGAAAATAGTCGCCAGCGAGAGGTAAAGCGTGGAGCCGTCGAGGTTGAAGCTATACCCCGTGGGCATCACGAACGACACGATCTGCCGGGGTACGCCGAATTTCTCCATTTTTTCCATCGCCTTGGGTAGGGCCGACTCCGAACTCGTGGTAGCAAAAGCAATGGAAACCGGCTCGGCGATCATCTTGGCAAATTTGATAACCGGCACTCGGACGAATAGCGCCACCGGCACCAGTACCAGCAGCATAAAGGCCAGCAGAGCGCAATAAAGCGTCACCAGCAGCATAGCCAGATTGCTGCAGCACATCGATACCCATGTGGCCAACCGTTTCGGCGATGGCCGCACCTACGCCAATGGGTGCAAACAACATAATGATCTTGGTGAACTTAAACATCACCTCAGCCAGCAGTTCGACGCCGCCCACAAACTTCTTTTTCTTGGCTGTCGGCAGCAAAGCCAGAGCTCACCCCAAAAATTACGCTGAAAACCACCACCTGCAACACGTCCCCGTTGTAAATGGACTTGGCCAGGTTTTCGGGAAACGCATGCAGGATGATGTCCTGCCAGCTCTGCGCTTCCACCTTGGGTAGCTCTCCGCTAAAACTCGGCGGGGCCGTAAGTCCCGCGCCGGGCTGGAACCAGTTGGCAAAGAACAGTCCGATGAATAGAGCGATCGTGGTGACGACTTCAAAATAAAGCAGCGATTTCCAGCCCATACGCCCTACCTGCTTCAGGTCAGAGTGCCCGGCGATACCCGCCACCAGCGTGGCAAACAGCAGCGGAGCGATGATGGTCTTGATCATTTGCAGAAATATCTGCCGCAGAAAACGCAAGTTGGTGCAACCTCCGGGAAAGTCGTAGCCGATCTCTGTTCCGACCACCATCGCGACCAGAATGGAGGTGGTAAGGCTCTGCTTGACGAAGGCATAGGCCAACAGTCCGGCAATCGCCAGCCAGCGCAGGACCATCAGCACGCTTTCCGGAATGGCAATGAGGTCGTAGTGTCTGAGGAAAGTTGCCACGGCTGCCACCGTTACAAGTCCCCAATTGACAAGCGTAATATTTCTCTTCATATAGTTTGTGATAGGGAGATATGGTTTTTTCCAAACGATAAACTTATGAAAAAAAGAACTACAAAAGATCGTATTGTCAGGACAATATTTGACAACCGCAACAAAGTGCATTTCCCTCTTTCCTGAATACAACTTATCCAATAAAATCTCCTGAATTAGCAAGTGAGGAAAGGATCCGGTGTATAGTACGAAGCCTTGTTTGAGTATCCTCTAAGTATGTTGTTTTAATTCGCACGCTCTGTTCGATTTCGCACGGAATCTAAGAATAATTATTTATATAAAGTATTGTATATCAGATATATACATGATGGTATGATTTTATATTCATCTATGAAAGAATTAGCTATGAAAGACAAAACACTCCCCCTCCCATGGATCGTGAAGTATCCCCCGACTACCAGAAAAAGGCCCGCAACCGAAAATGGATTACCGCCGGAGTAATCCTGATCGTGCTGGTTGCCGCCGTTTATTTTTTCAGAAGATCCCTGGGAAGTACCATGGAGTCGTCCCGCATCCGCACGGGCACCGTGCAGCGCGGTGATGTGGAGAATACGCTCAGCGCTACGGGCGAAGTGATACCGGCCTACGAGCAGATTATCACCAGCCCCATCCGGGCCAGTATCAAGAGCGTGCTGCTGACGCCCGGCACCCGGATCGAACCGGGCCAGCGCATCGTGGAGCTGGATAAGTCTCTGACCCAGATTGAATTTGAACGCTACCAGGATCAGCTGGCGCTGAAAAAGAACAGCATCGAACAACTCCGGATGCGGCTGAACAAAAACCTGTTTGATGCCGAAATCAACGACAAGATCAAGCTCCTGAACATCAACAAACTCCGCGCCGATCTGGAAGACGCCCGGCGGTTGGAAAAAGTGGGCGGCGGCACCAAAGAAGACATTACCCGCGCCGAAAATGCCCTGAAAATCGCCGAACTGGAAAAGAAGCAACTGGAAAACGACCTTAGCTACAACCGTCAGTCGATGGGAGCCAGTCTGCGCGAAACTGAGCTGGGCGCGCAGATCGAATGCAAAAATCTTGAAGGAATTGCAGCACAAACTCACCCGGGCCGACATCGTGGCCGACCGCCAGGGGGTACTTACCTGGGTAAACGAAAACATCGGTTCGTCGGTCAATGAAGGCGAAATGCTGGCCAAGGTGGCCGATCTGGGCAGTTTCCGGATCGAGGGCTCCTGCTCGGATGTGTACGCCGATCAGGTGAAAGCGGGCCTGCCGGTGATCGTGAAAGTGAACGATGCCAATCTGCGGGGCCTCATCACGCAGGTAAAGCCCGCTGTGACAAACGGGGTGATTGGTTTTGTAGTCCAACTGGAAAACGCAAAAAACGAGTCGCTGCGTCCCAACATGAAAGTGGATGTGTACGTGGTCACCACCCGCAGCACCAATACCCTGCGCGTGGCCAACGGCCCGGCGTTTACCGGCAAGCGTAAGCAGTATGTTTATGTACTGGACAAGGGCATGGCGCACCGCCGCGAAGTGGAGGTGGGGCTGTCTAACTTCGAATTTGTGGAGATCAAAAGCGGTCTGCAAGCGGGAGAAAAGGTGATCCTGACGGATATGAATCAGTACGAGCATTTGGAAGAAATCACCATCAAAAACTGATCGCCGCGATGAAAATGATTTCTTACTCTATCTCGAGCTTTGCTGCGTTTGCGTTTGCAACGCGAATCAGCATCGTAAATGCGCGTGTTGAAAACGTTCGCCTCTTCCGAGCTTCGCTCGTTGCAGACGTTTTCCACGCGGACAGGTCGTACGCCCGTTTAAAACGCGCGCCTCGTCGGGTTCGCGTCAAAGATGCAAACCTGGAAAGCTCTATTTTGCTCATTCTTTTGCATGTGGCAGGTAATACACATACGCACGCCCAAACCCAGCAATACACCCTACCCGAAGTAGTACAGCTGGCCAAAACCCAATCCATCGCCGCCAAGCAGGCCGCTACCCAACGCAAGACCAATTACTGGCAGTACCGTTCGTTCGTGGCCGACTTCAAGCCGCAGCTCAGCCTGAATGGTACCCTTCCGGGCTTCACCCGCTCCTACATTGAGGTGCGGCAGCCGGATGGCACCATTTCGTTCCAGCCGGTATCCAACAACAACTCCATGCTCAACCTCGCACTGAGCCAGAACATAGCCCTGACGGGCGGGACGGTCTTCGTGCAGCAGCAATTGCAGCGGTTCGATGACTTTGCCCGCAACAACACCCGGTACAACGGCATACCTTTCGCCGTTGGCATTAACCAGCCGCTGTTCCGGTTCAACGACATGAAGTGGAGCCGGAAAATTGAGCCCCTGAAATTTCAGGAAGGCAATCAGCAGTATGTCGCCTCGCTGGAAGAAGTGGCCCTGAATGCCACCGGCTACTACTTCGATTTGCTGATAGCGCAGGTGAATTTGCAGATTGCCGAAAAGAACCGGAGCAACAACGATACGCTATATAAGATTGCGCAGCAGAAACTGGAACTGGGGAAAATTTCGCAAAACGACCTCCTGCAACTCCAAATGGGAGTGCTGACCGCCCAGAAAGACCTGGCCTCGGCGCAACAGGCCGCCGCCGTGGCTTCGCTGCGGCTAAAAATGTACCTGAGCCTGCGCGACGAAAGCGATGCTGGATCTGGCCATTCCGCAGGAAGCCCCCGAATTTGCCATTGATACCCAACTGGCTCTGACCGAGGCCTTCGCCAACCGGGCTGACGCCATTGGGTTCCGGCGGCGGTTGCTGGAAGCGGAGCGGGAGTCGCAGCGGGCGCGGAAAGAAAACGGCCTGAATGCTTCGCTGGAAGCGGCTTTTGGCTTCTCCAACCAGGGTGCGCGGCCGGGCGACGTGTACATCAACCCGCAGGACCGGGAGTTTGTGCAGTTGCAGTTTACGCTGCCCATTCTGACCTGGGGCCGCAACAAAGCCCGGACCGAAATTGCCCGCACCAACCAGGAGTTTGCGCAGCAGTCGGTAGAGCAGGATAAGCTCACCTTTGAGCAGGAGATTTTTACGCAGGTAACGCTTTTGCAAATGCTGCAAAAGCAGGTAAAACTCACCCGGCTCACCGACGAAATCGCCGCCAACCGCTACCAGATTGCCCAGGATCGCTTTATGCTGAGCAACCTCAGCGTAACGGACCTCGGCATTGCCACCCAGGAAAAAGACCGCGCCCGCCGCGACTACATCCTGGCCCTCCGCGACTACTGGCAGGCCTATTACAGCCTGCGGTTGCTGACGCTGTATGATTTTGAAAAAAACGAAAAGCTAGCAGGTAGTGGGGAGGAAAACGAGCCGGGTAGCAAGTGAGCCGGGTACCTCACCCACCCCTAACTTTCTGCTTATTGAAATCATTCTACTCATTCTATCATTCTATCATTCTATCATTCTATCAATTCACAATTATGATTTCACTGCAAAACGTCGAAAAAGTCTACCGGACCAGTTCCATAGAAACGCTGGCCCTCAACAACATTAACCTGGATATCAAAAAGGGCGAATTCGTATCCATCATGGGGCCCTCGGGCTGCGGCAAAAGTACCCTGCTCAACATCATGGGTCTGCTGGATGAACCTTCCAACGGCACCATCGAGCTGGATGGAAAAAAGGTAGATAGCTACCGGGATAAAGAACTGGCCAAACTACGCAATCAGAAGCTCGGCTTTATTTTCCAGAGCTTTCACCTGATCAATGATCTGTCGGTGCTCGACAATGTGGAAATACCCCTGCTGTATCGGACCAGTTCGGCCAGAGAACGCCGCCAACTGGCGCAGGAAGCGCTGGAAAAAGTAGGACTGAGCAACCGCATGAAGCACTTCCCGAAGCAACTTTCGGGCGGTCAGAAACAGCGCGTAGCCATTGCCCGGGCCATTGTGGGCAAGCCCGAAATCATCCTGGCCGATGAACCCACGGGCAACCTCGACAGCGTGATGGGCAACGAAATTCTGAGCATTCTGCAAAAGCTCAATGAAGACGGCGCTACCATTGTGATGGTGACGCACGACGACGCAATGGCCCGGCAGACCCACCGGCTGGTACGCCTGTTCGACGGAACGCAGGTACTTTAATGTCTTGCCAGACGCGGTCAACTAGACGCGGCATGCCACGTCTCCACTGTAACTGTCAACTATTAACCATACAGCCATGATCCTCAACTACATAAAAATCGCCTGGAAGGTACTGCTGCGGCATCCGTTCTATACCTTCATCACCCTGTTCGGCATCAGCCTGACGCTGACGGTGCTGATGGTGCTTACCTCCTTTCTGGACCACCTGTTTGGTACCCACTATCCCGAAAACAAGCGGGAGCGGTCGCTGTACATCACCCGCATGACCCAACAGGACACTACGAACCAGGGTCGTAACATGGGCCCCATGAGTTATAAGTTTCTGAAAGAATACGCCAAATCTCTCCAAACGCCCGAGCGCGTAGGCATTGCCACCATGTTTGGCTTCGCCAACACGTACGTCAACGGCAAGCGGATCAAGCTGAACACCAAGTACACCGACGCGGATTTCTGGGAGGTCACCGAGTTTGAATTTTTGGAAGGCAAACCCTACAACGAGCAGAATATCGCTAACGGCGACCACGTCATCGTCATTACGGACGATCTCCGAAGACAGTATTTTGAGGACAAAGGTGAGTCCGTAGTCGGTAAATACATGGATATTGAATCCATCAACTACCGGGTTATCGGCGTGGTGAAAGGAAGTCCGGTGACGCGCCCTTATACGTACAGCGACGTGTATTTTCCCTACACCGCTCCCAAAAGCAACTACCAGAACAAGCGGTATGCGGGGCGGGTACGTAGCTATTGTGCTCGCCAAAGACGAAAAGGATTTTCCAGCGATCAGGGATGAATTCAGTAGAGCGGTTAGTACCATCTCGTTACCCCGTACCGACGGATGGCTTTACATTCCATGTCATTAAGGTAGATGCTAACCTCTATTTTGACGACTTTGCCAGTACTTTCTTCGACGAGAACCGCAGGGCTATCCTCTACTCTATCCTTATTGTCCTGGTGCTGATGCTAATGGGGCTACCGGCCATCAATCTGGTCAATGTCAACGTGAGCCGCATTCTCGAACGGGCTTCCGAAATCGGCGTCCGGAAAGCCTTCGGGGCACCTGCCAAGGCCCTGCTCTGGCAATTCATTATCGAGAACATTTTCATCACCTTCCTTGGGGGTGCCTTTGCGCTGGTCTTGTCTTTCCTAATCATTCAACTGATCAACAACAGCGGCTGGATAGCCTACGCCGACCTCACCATCAACTTGGCGGTCTTTGCGGTCAGCATAGCGGTCTGTCTGGTATTCGGGCTGCTATCAGGCGTATTACCCGCCTTTCGTATGTCCAAATTAACAATCGTCGATGCCCTGAAATCTTAGATTCCATATCTCATAATTCAAATCTGATTATGCTACGTCATCTTTTCAAACTCATCTGGAATAAAAAGGGAGCCCATTCCCTGCTCATCGTCGAAATCTGGGCCTCCTTCATGGTGCTCTTCGGGGTACTTTCGCTGATCGTTTACAACCTCAGTAATTACCTCGAACCGATTGGGTTTGAGTACCGGAATGTATGGGTGCTAAACCTGAACAACAATCAGGATACCACTGCTATTCTGGAAAAAACCGAAAACATCATGCAGCGGATTCGTTCCTACTCGGAGGTAGAATCTGCCTCACGCATGTCGAGCAATACGCCCTTCTCGGCCAACACCATGAATAACAACTTTTCTTATAATAAAACCTCAACCATGGCCGATAACTACGTCTCGGATGATCAACTTAGTGTAGCGCTCGATCTTCCAATAGTAGCAGGACGCTGGTACAAGCCCGAAGATCGGGTATCGCGACATACCCCAATTGTGATTAATCGTCAATTCCAGAAAAAACTATTCGGAGAGGAAAATCCATTAGGGAAAGTCATGGGAGAAAATGACCCCAGCGCTCAGGAAAGTAATAAAGTTTCCTATCAGGTTGTTGGGGTGGTGGATCAATTCAAAGCCAAAGGCGAGTACATGGCCGACGAGCCAGCGGTTTTCATGCAGATAAAAAATGACAACCATTGGGATAAAAACATAGTTATCAAAACCAAATCGGGTACCGACGCTACCTTCGAAGCCCAGCTGGTAAAAGACATTACGGCCATGGTACCCGGCTGGGGGGCCGAGGTAACCTACCTGTCCGAGTCGCGCACTAACCGCCATAACCTAACGCTGGTCCCGGTCATTATTTTCCTGATCATCAGCGGTTTTCTGCTTACCAATGTAGCCCTGGGGTTATTCGGAATCCTGAACCTGAACATTGCCCGCCGCCGGAGCGAGATCGGCCTGCGCCGCGCCATGGGTGCCACCGAAAGCCGGAGTTACGACGCAGTTTCTGGGCGAAATGTGGGTACTGGCTACGTTCAGCGTACTCATCGGGCTGATCTTTGCGGTGCAGTTTCCGCTCCTGAATGTCTTTGATCTGGCTTCCAGCGTGTACATCATCGCAATGATAGCCGCCGTACTGGTTATATTTGTCCATCGTAACGCTCTGCGCCTGGTACCCCAGCCAGCAAGCCGCCCGAATTCACCCGGCTACGGCGCTGCACGAAGAATAGTTGGGAATTCTGAATTGAGAATCGCTGCATTGCGGTTAGCACATTGAGAGTACATAAATCATAAATATTCTATCATTCACTCAATCACTCATTCACAATTGAATACATGCTTCTGATCGTTGACGACGACATAGCCATTCGGACCTCGCTGAATCTGCTTCTGAAAAAGGAGGGATTCAGTGTGAAGGGCGCGGCGTCGCCGGAAGAAACGTTTGATGTCCTGCAAAAAGAAACACCCGAGCTGATTCTGCTGGATCTCAACTTCTCCATCGAAACCTCCGGCGTGGAGGGCATGGCTTTGCTAAGGCGAATCCGGCAGTTTGATCCGAAGATTCCGGTCATCCTCATTACCGGCTGGGGGTCCATTGAACTGGCCGTGCAGGGCATGAAAGAAGGAGCACGGGATTTCATCACCAAGCCCTGGAACAACGAGCATCTGGTACAGTCCGTCCAGACGCAACTCAACCTCAACGAGCCCACCCAGCCGTCGTCTACCCGTCGGCAGCTTGATCAGAAATACCAGCTGGACAATATCGTGGGCAAAGACCCGCGTCTGCTGGATATTCTGGAAACGGTAGGCCGGGTGGCCCCTACCGATGCCCCGGTGCTCATTACGGGCGAGAGCGGCACGGGCAAGGAACTCATTGCCGAGGCCATCCACCTCAACAGCAAGCGCAAACGAGCGCCCTTTGTGAAAGTCAATCTGGGCGGAATTTCGTCCACACTGTTTGAAAGCGAACTATTCGGCCACGTGCGCGGCGCCTTTACCGACGCCAAAACCGACCGCACCGGGCGCTTTGAACTGGCCCACCGGGGTACCATCTTCCTGGATGAAATCGGCGAGCTGGATCTGGCCAGTCAGGTCAAGCTGCTGCGGGTATTGCAGGAGCGAACCTTTGAACCGCTGGGCAGCAGCAAAAGCCGCACCGTGGACGTGCGGGTGATTTGCGCCACCAACCGCAACCTGGAAGAAATGGTAGCGCAGGGTACCTTTCGCGAGGACCTGTACTACCGCATCAACCTCATCACCGTCAAGCTCCCGGCCCTGCGCGAGCGCCCCGACGACATACCGCTGCTGGCGGAATTTTTTATCAACAACCTCAAAACCATTTACCAGCGCCCCGAGCTGCGCCTGAGTCCGGGGGCGGCGAAGTGGCTCAAAACCCTGCCCCTGCCGGGCAACATCCGGCAGCTCAAAAACACCGTGGAGCGCACGGTACTACTCTCGGGGCAGGATGTACTCGACGTGGGTGATTTTCAGAAAAATATCACATCTACGCCCAACGTAGCTCCCGCCCGCACCCTGCCGGAGGTAGGTACCATCACCCTGGAAGAAATGGAGTACCAGATGATTCGCCGGGCCATGGAATTTCATCAGAACAAGGTATCCACCGTAGCGCGGTCGCTGGGCATCACCCGCTTTGCCCTGTACCGGCGGCTCGAAAAGTACGGGATTGCCTATGACTCGTCAGACGTATGAGGTGGTCTACCCGCACCCAGTATATCATGTACCTCACCGCCCTGCATGGCGTACTGATCTTTCTGGTCTACAAGGTACTGTTTCAGGATAAGGTACTATTTATTGCTTCGGAAGTGTTTCTGCTGCTCTCCATCGGAGTCTCGATCCGAATCTTCCAGAATTTTATGAAGCCCAATGAATTTGTCAAATCCGGCATCGAAGCCATCAAGGACAAGGACTTCACCATCAAGTTTGTCCCGACGGGTAAAGGAGAGGTGGATACCCTCATTGAGGTCTATAACCTGATGATCGACCAGCTGCGCGAAGAGCGCACCAAGACTCAACGAGCAGCATTATTTTCTGGAAAAACTCATCGCCGCTTCCCCGATCTCCATCATTATTCTGGATTTCGACGACCGCATCCAATCCCTCAATCTCAAAGCGCGCCAGCTATTGAAAACAGACCTGGACACCTTGGCAGGCAAAACCCTGGAACAGACCGGCCTCCCCCTGCTGGCTGGACTAGTCAACCTCACCGACGGCGAATCCAGAATCGTAAAAACCAATGGCGTCGAAACCTACAAAGCGCAGCGGTCGCACTTCATGGATCAGGGCTTCCGACGGTCTTTTCTGATGATCGAAGAGCTTACCACCGAGCTACTCGAATCCGAAAAAAAGGCCTACGGAAAAGTGATTCGGATGATGGCGCATGAGGTAAACAATACGTTGGGGGCCACCGATTCTATTCTGCAAACGACCCGTAATTTCCTTATCAGCGAAGAGTTTGCCGAACTCAACGAAGCCCTGCGCATCGCCTCCGAGCGCAACCAGCGCCTGACGCGCTTCATGCGCAATTTTGCCGACGTAGTGCGGCTACCTCTGCCTACCCGCGAGCGGATTGACTTTGGCAGGCTGGTTCACGACGTAGTGATTTTCATGCAGTCTTTTGCCGGGGGAAAAGGCATTGCGCTAGCTCTGGTACCTGCCGAAGAGGAAGTTTTCCTCCTGGCCGACTCCGGACAAATGGAGCAGGTATTGGTCAATGTCATCAAAAACGCCATCGAGGCCTGCAAGGCCGGGCAACGGGTAGAGCTGCACCTGTCGCCCCACCAATTGGCCGTCCGCGACAACGGTACCCCCCTTTCCCCTGAGCAGTCCGCCCAGTTGTTCAACCCTTTTTACAGCAGCAAACCCGACGGGCAGGGCATCGGCCTCACCCTCACCCGCGAAATCCTGATGAATCACGGTTTCTCGTTTTCGTTGAAGACGAGCGATGATGGCTGGACGGAGTTTTTGGTGGGGTTTTGAGTAAAAGGGAGACTTTTAGAGCATCCTATTTTTTTTCACAGAATCCAAAAATAAAGAAGAGTTCACTATTTGAACGGAATGATAAGGATGCAAAACCAGCAGATCTTCGTCACCAGTCACAATAAACTCAGCACTTCCGGTAAGGGCTAATTCCAGAAATTTATTGTCTTTTGGATCACGGCATTCATTCAGCTTCAATTTTACTGGAAGCACCTTAGCCACCGCCAGGTAATTCATAATAAAAACCTGTCGTTCCTCAACCGAAACGTACTTATCAAATTTAGATCGAAACAACACATCATTCAATTCTTGAATGGTTTCAGACGAAGCCAGAATTTCTCCCAAATCCACTGTCATCTCAAAAGCTTTTCGACTAGCCGATTGCTTCTTCAGTGCCGCACTCACCAGCGTGTTTGTGTCAAAAACAACTTTAATCACGGGATTTGTCGATCTCGGCCAGCAACTCAGAAAGCTTCTCCTCCGTCAGTCCGTTCTTTTGGGCTTCATCTGACAATCGATCCATTGATTCCAAAAGTTGCTTATTCGCAACGTCCCTGGAAGGAGTATCCAAAAGATTCTTGATAAGTAGCTTGATCTTTATCTGTTCTTCTTCGCTCTGACGTACACGTTCGGCCGTGTGATCATCCACTTCTATTTCAAAAGTCAGTGTTTTCATAGCTTATTTTGATTTTACCCAAAAATACACATTTTAACTTTCGTTCACCACTTGAAAAGACCGTTTATAGCGAATCCTATTTTCGAAAGTACCTACACCCCTTCTACAGAAGCAAATCCAACGAGCAGAGCCTCACCCGCGAGATCCTGATGAATCATGGTTTTACTTTTTCATTAAAGACGGGGGAGGATGGCTGGACGGAGTTTTTGGTGGGGTTTTGAGGCTTGATGATGCAGAGAATATACAGAATGAATTTTGAGAAAAAATTAAAACCGATTATATTTCACTCTCACCAAATAGTACATCGGATGAAACGCCTATTTTCAGTGACCTACAACGACGACCTGGTACATGTATGGTTGATATTTTTGCGGATCGGAGTTGCAATCCTTATGTGGACCCACGGAATCCCCAAGTTTACGAGACTACTCGAAGGAAACATGCAATTTGGCGACCCCATTGGACTAGGGTCTACGGTGTCTTTTGCATTGGTAGTATTTTCCGAGGCATTCTGTTCGCTATTTATATTGCTGGGAATGGGCACCCGACTAGCCACTATTCCGCTGATCATCAGCAGTTCAGTAGCCGCTTTTGTGGCCCACGCCGATGACCCTTTCGGTAAAAAAGAGCTGCTGTTGCTTTACATTCTGATCTACTTTACCTTATTGGTTCTGGGAGGCGGCAAGTATTCCATTGACGCGTTGATTAGCCCTCCCAAGCGAAAGCGGTAGCAAAGCATTGCAGCCCGAATATCCAGGAGTATTACTCTACTCCACCAAATGATCGTCCCACTGTTTGACC
Source organism: uncultured Cytophagales bacterium (assembly GCA_963768025.1). GTDB lineage: Bacteria > Bacteroidota > Bacteroidia > Cytophagales > Spirosomataceae > CAVYGM01. Next base: position 25,958 of record CAVYGM010000020.1, on the reverse strand, counting down.
TTAGGACCGGTTAGCTTTCCAAGGCTTTTCCCAACCAGAACTGCTACCGTGGCATCACTCGTGACGTTCACTACCGTACGCAGCATATCCAGCGGGCGGTCGATGGCGAAGATGAGCGCAATCCCGGCGGGATTTACCCCGATGGATTCCAGCACAATGACCAGCATGAGTATACCCGCCCCCGGTACGGCCGCTGAACCGATGGAGGCCAGCGTGGCCGTCAAAACAATGGTAAGTTGCTCACCAATAGTAACATCATCACCGAAGGCCTGGGAAATAAACACCGCCGCCACGGCCTGGTACAGGCTGGTACCGTCCATGTTGATGGTAGCCCCCACTGGACACACAAAAGATACCACGTCTTTTTCTACCCCAATGTGCTCCTCCACCCGCTCCATGGTCACTGGCAGGGTAGCAGCACTCGAACTGGTCGAAAAAGCGAGCAACTGGGCCGGGGCAATTCCCCGGAAGAATTCTCCGTACTTGATGCCGGTAAAGATTCGGATGACGGTAGGGTAAAAAAGAAAAATCAGAATAGCCAACCCGAACACAACGGTAAGCGCATAGGCTCCCAGCGCCATGAAAACATCGGCCGAGGGCGACTCCACCACCAACGCCGCCAATAGGGCAAACACACCGTAGGGGGCTGCCAGCATGATAAGGTCGATCATTTTGAGCACGACCTCATTGACTCCATCGAAAAAGCGCTTGACTGGCTCTGATTTGTCGTTGCGGGATCAGAATTAGCCCTATGCCAAAGAAAACCACGAAGAATATCACCTGCAGCATGTTGCCGTTGGAGCTGGCAGCTCCGATGACATTATCGGGCACGACGTCCACCAGAGCACTCAGCGGCCCCCGGTTTTTGGACTCGCCCGCCTTGCTGACGTTCTGTTCGGCATTGGCTCCAAAACTGGCCATGAGTTCCGTACGGGTAGATTCTTCAATAAAACCTCCCGGATTCACAATGTTAACGATTAGCAGGCCGAGGATGACAGCCAACACCGTACTTACAATATAAAGACCGAGGGTACGGGTACCCAGGCGAGAAAGCTGCCGGATATCGTCCAGATCGGACACCCCCTTGATCAGGGAAGCCACGATGAGGGGGATAGCGATCAGTTTGAGCAGGTTGATAAAAATAGTCCCCCAGGGTTTTATCCAGGCTACCACAAAATCCCTTCCCCAGGTACAATTCTGAAAACACATAACCAGCCAGAATACCGGCCACCATACCGATCAGGATTTGCCAGTGAAGAGCTAATTTTTTCATAAAAGGGAGTAACGTAGACGACTTGACACGTAGTTGAAAAGAACAGATTTCTAAACATACTAAAAAAACCGGATAGTATAGAAACTCCCGGTTGCGGGTTTTGGGAAGTTTTTTGGATCAAGATGGCTATATACCGGCTGAAAATCAGATCATTCTTGCTACTATTTCAGAAATAGTATAATTTACATAGAATTTTTTCTAACTCCGTAACCCTAAACATTCTACCGCATGGAACAAGACCTTCCCCTTGAAAAAGAAGTACGCAATGTGTTCGCCAAATTTCCCCCTTTCCCCGAAGGATTGACCGAATTCCTGGTTACAATCATCCCTTGGGCCGGCCTGGTTCTTGCCCTGTTCGGTATTCTGGGCTTTCTTACCCTGGTAGGCGTGGGTTCTTTTATTACCGTAGCCTCTATTGGCGTAGATAGCTATGGTTCTGTCTGGCAAATGTGGATCGGAATCATCGGTCTGGGACTGGCGGCAGTATTATATTTGCTGGCATTTCAGCCCCTGCGGGCGCGAAGCATCAAAGGCTGGAACTTATTATATTATGCATTTCTGGTCAATCTCGCGGTCAATGCGCTTACGTTTCAGTTTTTCGGACTCATTATTTCCTTTCTGATTGGGGGATGGGTACTCTACCAGATTCGCCCAAAGTATGCCTGAACGATCCACTCAAAACGGCTATACGTAACACGAGCGGGAATTCCCGCTCGTTTTTTATTATCTACCACTTATCCTATCCGGGCGTTGCTCATCCGCTTTGACTTTGTACAGCGGTGAAAACTTTCGCAACTTTGGGCTATCATAGACCCGTACATTTAACCTAACTAACCGTACCCCCAATGAATATCCTCGAAACTCGCCACATCGTAAAGGAATATGCCGAGCACCGCGCGCTGGACGATGTGAGCATCAATATCCCAAAGGGTAGTATTTTTGGCTTGCTGGGCCCGAATGGTGCGGGCAAAACCTCCCTCATCCGCATCATCAATCAAATCACCGGCCCCGATAGCGGCGAAATTATCTTCGACGGAAAGCCCCTGAACGATAGCCACATTCAGCGCATTGGCTACCTGCCGGAGGAACGCGGCCTGTACAAAAAAATGAAGGTAGGCGACCAACTGCTCTACCTGGCGCGGCTGAAAGGGCTATCCAAGAGCGAGGCCATGGACAAGCTGAAAATATGGTTCACGAAATTTGACATCAAAACCTGGTGGGACAAAAACGTAGCCGACCTGTCCAAGGGGATGCAGCAGAAGGTACAGTTTGTATCCACAGTACTGCATCAGCCCGACCTCATTATTCTGGATGAGCCTTTTTCGGGCTTTGATCCCATCAACGCCAACCTGATCCGGGACGAGATTCTGGAACTTCGCCAGAAAGGTAGCACCATTATTTTTTCGACCCACCGCATGGAAACCGTGGAGGAACTCTGCGACTACATCGCCCTGATCCATAAGTCGAAGAAAGTGCTTGACGGCCCCAAGGATCAAATCAAGGAGCAGTTTAAGACCAACACCTACTTTGTGGAATACGCCGGACAACTCAACGGACTGGCTACCCGCTACAACATAGAGGGCACCCAGACCTTGAAAACCGGTTTGACGCGCTCTGAGATTCGCCTACCGGACGGGTTCTCTTCCAACCACTTGTTGCAGGATTTGCTTCCCCAGGTGGAGATTCATTCTTTTGGCGAAAACATCCCGACCATGAGTGATATTTTCATGCGGGCCGTCAACGAAGTACCCGAGGCCTAAGCGAAAGAACGGGAAACCACCGAGGCCATTCACTCACTCCGACAATCACTAATTCACTCATTGGATTTAAAATGAAAAACATACTACTAGTACTACAACGCGAATATCTGGTACGGGTCAAAAAGAAGTCGTTCATCATCATGACGTTTCTGACACCTTTCCTTTTTGTGGGCTTCTATGCGGCCGTTATCTGGATCGCCATCGGCAACACCGATACCAAAACGGTGCAGGTGCTGGACGAAAGCGGCCTGTTCGTGAATCAGTTCAAGAACACGGAGGAACTGCTCTTCAACTATATTTCCACTCCCATCGATTCGGCCAAAGCCGCTTTTCAACAAAGCAAAGCCAACGCGCTGGTCTATATTCCGAAGAACGTCCTCGATAATTCAAAAGGGGTGCGGATCTATGCCGCCAAGAACGTGAGCCTGGATCTGAAAAGAGACATAGAGAAAACCATCGAACGCCAGATCGAGAATATCAAGCTGACCGAAGCGGGTATTACGCGTAAAGTACTCGAAGATGCCCGCGTCAATGTCAGTTCCGAGACCATCAGCCTGAACGAAGAAGGCGAAAAAAGCAGCAGTTCGGGAGCCGCCACCGCCATCGGTGGCATCTGCGCCTTCCTGATCTATATTTCGGTTTTTGTGTACGGTACGCAGGTGATGCGTGGAGTTACCGAAGAAAAAACCAGCCGGATCGTGGAAGTAATCATTTCCTCGGTGAAGCCCTACCAACTGATGATGGGCAAAATCATCGGCGTGGCCCTGGTGGGTCTCACGCAATTTGTGCTCTGGATTGCCCTGACGGCCATCCTTATGGCCGGAGCCGGACTGTTCGTGAAAGATAAAATGGGGAGTGATCCCCAGAAAATGCAGGCGCAGATGGAGCAGGTACAGAAAGGTATGCCCGGCGGCGGGATGAATCCGGCTGCTGCCAGCATGGCGGCCTCGGCCGACAACAACCCCGTGGCGGAAGTCCTGGGCGCTGTCAATAGCCTCAACATCCCCTACATCATTGCCTGCTTTTTGTTCTACTATCTGGGAGGGTATCTGCTGTACAGCGCTCTGTTTGGGGCGGTGGGTGCGGCCGTGGACAATGACGCCGACACCCAGCAGTTTATGCTACCCATTACGTTGCCCATTGTGTTCTCGTTTGTTTTTGCCCAAATGGCCCTCCGCGACCCCGACGGCAGCCTGGCGTTCTGGACGTCCATTATTCCCTTTACCTCGCCCATTGTCATGATGGTGCGCATCCCCTTTGGGGTACCGGCCTGGGAGTTGGCCTTATCTATGATACTGCTGGTGCTGGGCTTTATGGGTACTACCTGGCTGGCTGCCCGTATCTACCGCGTGGGTATCCTGATGTACGGCAAGAAAGTCAATTATAAAGAGTTGGCCAAGTGGGTTTTTTATAAGATTTAAAACCAGGATCACAACCTCAACTTTTGTCTCTTTCATTAGTTGAATTAGCATTTTTTAAGGTAAATTTTGTCCTTTGCAAGTCCGGAAAATCCTCCGGACTTTTTTTTATTTAGCCACTATGGTTTGTTTCGCGTTTTTAGGTAACTAGCATTCTATTGTTCATCCGAAACTACTGTACCTATGAGAAAATCACTTCTTTATTTTATACTTTGGCTGGGGCTGGGTGGGCTTACCTGGGCGCAAAGCGTCAAGGTATCCGGCACCATAAAGGACACCAATGGCGATCCGCTGGCCGGTGCCTCTATTCTGGAAAAAGGTACCTTCAACGGCACCGTAGCGGACGGCGCGGGGAGATTCAGCCTTAGCGTGCCCAACAGCAACGTTACACTTGTAATCTCCTTCATTGGGTTCACGACCCAGGAAGTTCCGCTCAATGGGCAGACTACGGTAGATGTGGCGCTGGACGAAGGTACTCTGCTCTCGCAGGTGCAGATCGTGGGGTCCAGGAGCCTGAATCGCTCTTCCACCGATACTCCCGCTCCCATCGACATCATCAATGTGCGCGAAGTAACCGCCAAGACCGGACAGCTGGATCTGAACCAACTGCTGCAATACGTAGCCCCCTCGTTCAACTCCAACCGCCAAACCGGCTCCGACGGAGCCGACCACGTAGACCCAGCCAGCCTGAGGGGGCTTGGCCCGGATCAAACGCTGGTGCTGATCAACGGCAAACGCCGCCACCAGTCGTCGCTGGTGAACCTCTTTGGGTCGCGCGGACGGGGCAACACCGGCACTGACCTGAACACCATTCCAGCCGCCGCCATCGAACGCATCGAAATCCTGCGGGACGGGGCCGCCGCTCAGTACGGCTCCGATGCCATCGCGGGAGTGATCAACATCGTGCTAAAATCCTCCACCGGGGAGTTTACGGCCAATGCCAACGTGGGGGCCTATCAGGCCAAGTACCGATTCGACGATAAGAAATTTGACGGACTGAATACCAACGTGAACGTGAACTACGGGGTAAAAGTAGCCAAGGAAGGCTTTGTGAACCTAACCGTAGACCACAACTACCGTGACCACACCAACCGCGCCAACACCAACCCCGACGACCTGGCGCGCCGGCAGTTTGGCGATCCGCGGATTCAGAACACGTCGGTGTATCTCAATTCCAAGCTACCCATCTCCTCCAAGGTATACGCCTATGTATTCGGGGGAGCCAACTTCCGCAAGGGCGACGCCTACGCCTGGACCCGCTTTGCCGATGACGACCGCAACGTACCGGCTATTTATCCCGACGGCTTTGATCCTATCATTTCCAGCAAGATCAACGATGCCTCCATTGGGGTAGGTATCCGGGGTGATCTTAAAGGCTGGGACGTGGACCTGAGCAACACGTTCGGCTCCAATCGCTTTCACTATTTTGTCAACAATAGCCTCAACTCCTCCCTGGGTGCCAATTCCCCCACAGAGTTTGATGCGGGTGGCTTCCAATTGCAGCAGAACACCGCCAACCTGGGCTTTACGCGCCTGTTCAAAAATGCCCTGGCGGGCGTCAACGTAGCCTTTGGCGCGGAGTACCGCCACGAAAACTACCTTATTTTCGCCGGCGAAGAGGAATCCTGGAAGAGCTATATTCCCGGCGTACCTCCCGGCTCCCAAGGCTTCCCGGGTTTCCAGCCTTCGGACGAAGTCAATAAGGGGCGTAGCAACATAGGAGTATACCTCGACACGGAGGCCGACTTTACCAGCGCCTTTATGATAGGTGCGGCGGTTCGTTTCGAGAATTACAGCGATTTTGGGAGTACCATTAACGGAAAACTCGCGTCGCGCCTGAAGATCAGCGAGTACCTAACCATCCGGGGTACGGCGAGTACGGGTTTTAGAGCCCCTTCTTTACCCCAGAAGTACTTCAATTCTACCATTACCAACTTCGTAGGCGGCCAACCCGTGGAGGTACTCATCGCCCGCAACGACAGCCCGGTGACGCAGGCGCTGGGAATACCGGCCTTGAAGCAGGAAACCTCCCGCAACCTCAGCCTGGGCCTAACCACGCGCCCGGCCAACTCCCTCTCGGTTACCGTGGATGCCTACCTGGTAAAAGTAAAAGACCGGATCGTACTGACGGGGCAATTTTCGGACGACGATGATAAGATCGGCGCTGAGTTGCAGCGGCTGAACGTCGGCAAGGCGCAGTTTTTCACCAACGCCGTATCTACTACGACACGGGGTATGGACATCATTGTAGCCCATCGGGCCAGCCTGACCACCGGAACCCTCAGCACCACGCTGGCGGCAAACTTCAACAAGCTGACGATTGACGAAATCAACACCAACGCCAAATTAGCCGGCAAAGAGGATACCTACTTCGACCTCCGCGAGCAGTACTTCCTACGCGCTTCGGCTCCGCCCTCCAAGATCAACCTTACCTTCGACTACGCCGTGAACAAGTTCAGCTTCCTGATCCGGTTTGTGCGTTTTGGGGAAGTGAAGCTCGCCGACTGGAACTACGACGAAAATAACCTGGCCATGTACAAGGCCCGGACCACCACCGATCTTTCGATCAGCTATCAGGTATGCAAGGCTATGCGGGTATCGGTGGGCGGTTCCAATATTTTCAATGTATACCCCACCCAATTTACCGCCAGCCTGACGGAGTCCGGCGGGGCCTGGGATCCGGTACAGATGGGAAATAACGGTGCTTTTTGGTTTTTGAAGACCAATTTCCGCTTTTAACCCCAGCGTGAATTTCCTTAAAATCAACGAACTACCGGAGGTCAGCACGGGCTGATTTCCGGTAGTTTGTTTAGAGCCCCATCCTGCTCTAATTCCCTTATCCCGTAGCTTTAACACTTTTTAAGAGCATCAAAAACTTGACGTTGAGGTTATTTTACTAATTTTGGCAGCGTTATTTAAACACCTGACCGAATAACTCCTTTTGTATCCAACTATTTTACTTACCATCTTATACCTAATAGAACCCAACCAATGACCCGTTTCAACCGCTTTAACAACCTCACCGGTTGGATTGTATTTGCGATTGCCCTCCTAACCTACGCTCTTACCGTCGAACCTACCGCCAGCTTTTGGGACTGCGGCGAATTCATCGCCTGCGCCTTCAAGCTTCAGGTACCTCACCCGCCGGGGGCCCCTTTCTTTTTGTTGATCGGGCGACTTTTTTCCATGCTGGCGCTGGGTGATGTTACACAGGTAGCCTTCTGGGTCAATATGGTATCGGTCTTGAGCAGTGCGTTTACCATCCTTTTCCTTTTCTGGACCGTCACGCTACTGGGCTTGAAACTCATTGGAAAATCGGAAGAAAACTTGTCCATGGGCGACATCGTGCTGTTACTGGGCTCAGGAGCCGTGGGAGCATTGGCCTATACCTGGTCGGATTCGTTCTGGTTTTCGGCCGTAGAAGCTGAGGTGTACGGTATGTCCTCGTTTTTTACCGCCATTGTGATTTGGGCCGTGTTCAAATGGGAACGCATCGAAGACCCCGCCGCCGAGAACCGCTGGCTCATTTTCATCGCTTACCTGGTAGGACTCTCCATTGGTGTCCACTTGCTCAACCTGGTCACCATTCCGGGTCTGGCGCTGGTGTATTACTACAAAAAATACCAGAAAATAACGTTTATGGGTGGTTTGCTGGCTTTTCTCGCGGGAGGTGTTATTCTGGCCATCATCAACTCGGGCGTTATTCCCGGTCTGCCCAGCATTGCCGGAAAATTTGAGATTTTCTTCGTCAATACCCTGGGACTACCTTTCACCAGCGGTACCATTTTCTTTGTCATTATCTTCCTCGGTGCCCTGGTGTATGGCATCCGGTATTCCCACGTAAAGGAAAAAGTTATCCTTAATACGGCGTTGCTCTCGCTGGCTTTCGTGCTTGTAGGCTATGCCTGTTACCTGCTGGTATTGGTACGGGCCAATTATAACCCACCGATCAACGAAAACAACCCGGATGGTACCCTAAGCTTTGTGTCGTACCTCAAGCGCGAGCAATACGGTAGCCGTCCGCTGCTGTACGGTCCCACGTTTGTGTCGCGCCCCATCAGCCAAAAGCGCGGAGAGCCCATGTACCGCAAGCAAAACGGCAAATACGCAGTGTATGACTTCCGTCCCGAGTATGAATATGAGCCCGGTGCCAACATGCTCCTGCCCCGTATGTACAGCACGCAGGGCAATCACCCCCAGCTATACCGACAGATGACCGGCCTGGCCGAAGGCCAAAAGCCTAGCCTGGGCACCAATCTGGGCTTTATGTTCTCCTACCAGATTGGGCATATGTACTGGCGGTACTTCATGTGGAATTTTGTGGGGCGCGAAAGTGATGAGGAAGGTGCCGGAAACCTGCTGCCGACGGATACCGCGAAGGACTTCCCCTACTCTATCGCAACCAGTAAGGCCCACAACAATTTCTATATGTTGCCCTTTATTTTAGGGCTGTTAGGTATCGTGATCCAATATTTCCGCCGGCGCCGCGACCTGCTGGTGCTGGGGTTATTGTTTTTCCTTACGGGCGTAGCTTTGGTTGTGTACCTCAACTCCCCCCCTACCGAACCCCGCGAGCGGGATTACATTTACGTAGGATCGTTCTATATTTTCTGTATCTGGATCGGTTTTGGCGTCATTGCCATTGCCGAAGGGCTGGCGGGTGTGCTCAAAAATGCCACCTCCCGGGCCGGCCTAGCTACGGCGATTGGGTTAATTGTACCCGCGCTGATGGGATTCAAGGGCTGGGACAATCACGACCGCAGCCACCGCTACCATTCGGTTGATTTTGCCAAGAACCTTCTGAATAGCTGCGCTCCCAATGCCATCCTGTTTACCGGAGGTGATAACGATACCTTCCCACTCTGGTACGTGCAGGAAGTAGAAGGCTTCCGTACCGATGTGCGGGTGTGTAACCTGAGTTTGTTGGGTACCGACTGGTACATTGATCAAATGAAACGGCGAACCTATGAATCGGAGGCGCTGCCTATTTCGCTGGGCCACGAAAATTATATGTTTGGCAAGAACGACATCGTGCCGTTCTATGAAATACCCGGTGTAAAAGGTGGGATCAACCTTAAAGAATACATAAATCTGGTAAAAACCGAGAACCGGGCGATTCAGGTACCCCTTACGAGCGGAGACATGACCTCCATCCTACCCTCTTCGGTGCTCTTTTTGCCGGTTAATATGGATAGCGTACGTTCTTTGAATATCCTCAAACCCGACGTAGCTCCCTTCCTGCGCGACTCCATCAGCTGGACTATCGGTAAGAACGACCTGTACAAATCAGATCTGATTATGCTGGATATTATCGCTACCAACAACTGGAAGCGGCCGGTGTATTTCTCGTCCACGCTGGCGGGCAACAACTACCTCAACCTGAAGGAGTACATGCAGATTGAAGGGTATGCCTACCGGCTGCTGCCGGTGTTTGTGCCCAATGCCACCGACGGCTACGTGAATTCGGAAGTGATGTATAACAACCTGATGACCAAAATGGCCTGGCGTGGATTGGATAACCCCAACCTCTACTACGACAACACCTATTTGGGATCGCCGGTATTCACGGCCCGTATTGCCTTCCTGCGGTTGGTTGGGCAGCTGATTGCCGAGCAGAAAACGGATAAAGCCAAAAATGCCTTGAACCGGATCCTGACCGTCATGCCCGATAAGAGCATTACCTACGATCAGATCACGGCCAACTACATCCGGCCGCTGTTCCAATTGGGCGAAGACAAAAAAGCCATGGAAATTGCCGAAACCATGGCCAAGCGCTCAAACGAAAACCTCGATTACGCCCGCGAACACGGAACGAGCAATCAGCGTGATAATAACATTGATCTGTACATTCTCCAAACCATCGTAGGTGCCTGCCGCGAATCGGGTAAGGAAGATGCCGCCAAGAAATTCGACGCGATGTTCCAAAAGCACATCTCAGGTTTTAATGTAATGCAGCAGTGAGGGGACAATTTTGCCTTTAAATCAAAGAAAAGCCCTTCTGGTAAATCTACCGGAAGGGCTTTTTATTATTACTTTCATCACTCAATCACTTCAAGAACAAATGAGTGTACAAAAAAACATTCTATCATTCACTCATTCTATCATTGCCTTTCAATGAAAAAAGTCTTTCATCTTATCAAAGAATCCTTTCTCGTTTTTGCCGGGCTTGGGCTGAAAATTGGGGGAATTTCGGAGCGCTTCGAGCGTAGCGCGTTCGTCACCCGTTAAGCTCTGAGGGGTCCACACGTTCACGTGTACGAGTTGGTCACCCCGACCGTATCCGTTAAGATCCTTAATCCCTTTGCCTTTCAGACGGAGGATTTTCCCGGCCTGCGTGCCGGGGTCAATGGTAATACGGGCCTTGCCGTCAATGGTTGGTATTTCCATGGAAGTACCGAGGGCGGCATCCACAAAACTCAGGTGCATATCGAACACCACGTTGTTTCCGTCGCGTTTGAGTAAGTCATTTTCTTCCTCTTCTATCACGATGAGCAGGTCGCCGGCCACGCCGCCACGGGGAGGGACATTACCCTTACCCGACATGGAGAGCTGCATGCCATCGCCCACTCCGCCCGGAATATTGAGCGTGATAAGGTCGTCCTGCATCAGGCGGCCTTCCCCGGCGCATACCTCGCACCGGTCCGTTACGATCTTGCCTTCGCCATTACACGTAGGGCAGGTACTGCTCGACACCATTTGGCCCAGCATGGTATTCACCACCTTCCGTACCTGTCCGTTCCCACTACAGGTCGTACAGGTACTCAGGGCCGTGCCGTTTTTGGCACCCGTTCCCGAGCAGGTGTCGCAGGTAACGTGGCGCTTTACTTTAATTTTTTTCTCGGCTCCGTTTGCTACCTCATTCAGGTCCAGTTTGAGCTTAATCCGAAGATCAGAACCCCGGCGTTGACGGCGGCCGCCCCCCGAACGCGCCCCACCGAACATATCGCCGAAGGGACTGCTATCACCAAAAATATCGCCGAATTGGGAGAAAATATCCTCCATGGTGAAGCCTCCGCCAAACCCACCGGCACCCGCGCCAGCCGAGCCATTGCCCACACCCGCATGACCATACTGATCGTAACGCTTGCGCTTGTTCTCGTCGCTCAGAATGCTATACGCTTCAGCGGCTTCTTTGAATTTATCCTCCGCCGTGGGGTCGTCAGGGTTTTTATCGGGGTGAAACTTGATAGCCAGCTTGCGGTAGGCTTTCTTGATATCCTCTGCCGCTGACTTACGGTCCACACCTAATACTTCGTAATAATCTCTTTTCTGTGCCATGAATTTAATATAAACAGGATTCCGTACTTTAACTTAAACGCCTACCACCACTTTGGCATACCGTATCACCTTGTCATTGAGGAAATACCCTTTTTCGATCTCATCCACTACTTTTCCTTTCAGATCGTCCGTGGGGGCTGGAAACTGCGTAATGGATTCGTGCAGTTCAGCATCAAAAGGTTCTCCCTTAGAATCCATAGGCTTCAGTCCCTTGGCCTGAAGGGTTTTGAACAACTTGTTATAAATCAGCGCGACCCCTTCCTTTAAGGGTTCCAGCTCGGTGGTAGCCTCAAAAGACTGCATAGCGCGCTCAAAGTCATCCACGATCGGCAGGATGGTCTTCATCATGTCCGAGTTGGCTGTACTGAAAAGGTCAAGTCGTTCCTTGGCCGTACGGCGGCGGAAGTTCTCAAAGTCGGCATATAACCGCAGATATTTATCTTTCAATTCAGCCAAATCCAGTTGAAGTTTTTCTTCTGTACTCAACTCGGGTACTTCTATTTCGGTAGCTTCCACGGGGGTAGTTTCTTCCACTTCCTTTTCAAGGTTGTCATTGTCAGTAGCTTCCGAGGTGCTTTGCGTCATTTCTTCGTTTGGTTCGATATTTTCTGCCATAAAATACTACTATACTAAAATTAACAGTGCTTATTTTTATTAAAATCTATGAGTGTAGCAAGTTTTTAAATAGCTATAAATCAGATATTTAAACTAGACAATTCTACTTTCATAGTACTTATTACCAGAAACTCCTAAAATAAACTTGCCAGGAGAAATTTTCTGCCACATTGACACCTAACAAAACAACATGGTAGATAGTGCCTTTATAACCAAAGGAAGCTCAATTTGGGTAAATAAAAATAGGGAAGTTACTCTTTCTGGCCGTGTGAGGTTACAGGGCGGAGCCTTCTGCTTCGGCCAATGAACAGGTGAATATCACCTTTGTTCCGTTTAGCGAGCTACTGGCCACGGAAAGGTGGCCGTTGAGGGACAGAGCCCGGCGCTGCAGGCTGGGCAACCCGTAGCCATTGGAGCTAGTGGAAAGGTCGAAGCCATGGCCATCGTCTTCCACCTGAAGAAACAGGCCTTGGGAAGTGGCCCGAAGGTTTATTCGTACATTTCTGGCATCGGCATGCCGTAGGGCATTGTGAAGTAGTTCTTTGTAAATCAAAAATAAGTCCCTTCGTACCGAGGAGGGGATGAAAAACCCGGCTTCCTCCGCGTGGAAGTGAAGGGCGGTGGGGTGGTGCTCAAAGAGAGACTGAGCGGTATCGCGCAAGCGAGTTACATACTGCTCCTCGGTATCATGCGCAGAGTGGAGGCTCCACACGATTTCGCGCAAAAGCTTAATGACTTTCCGGGAAGTCTCTCCGATTTGCTTCAATGACTCCCGGGCCTGGTCGGGCCGATGTGAGAGCTGAGATATCGCGGCATGGCTAACCATGCTGATACTGGCCAGGTCGGCTCCGAGCTCGTCGTGCAAATCCTGAGCGATATCATCCCGGATTTGAAGAAGCTTTTGATTTTTAGAATCATTCTCTCGCAATTGTTCAATTAGCTGAGCCTGTACCCTGATCTTCTCACGTTCGTTTTCCCGGTTCCGCAACGACATTCCCAGCGTGAAGCACAACACTTCCCCTACTACCCCCAATTGCATATAAGTAACCGGATAGCTAAACGGACTGTCGGGCGATCGGGTGAATAAGGTCATGGTGTGACTGGCCAATAGAGCCGCCGTGCACCCTAGGACAAAGAGGAGGGAACCGGTGATAAAATAGGAGATCACCGGCTGACGAACCTTCAGTATGCGTAGCGCTACCAGCAGCCCACCGGCCGCAAGCACAAAACGGAAAAGGGTATACGAAGCGCTCTTTGTAGCATCGCTTGTATCGAAAAGGAACAGGAAAATATCCACCAGCGTTTCTATAAACAAAAGAACGACCATGCCTCTCAGAATTCGATAGCTGAGGGGATCGTTTTCTTTGATTCCAATAAGTTTGACCGCAAAACTGATGTAAAGCACAAACGACAGCGATTCCAGGAAAGTGATGGGAAAACTGGTGCCGGTTAGGTAAATTTCGTTCTTGTAGTCGAGGTCGTTGAGATAAAAGGTTGTGGTGATACAGGCAATATACAACGCATACTGCCAGTAGATCGCTTTTCGTTGCTGCAGGAAACACAGAACGGAATAGAGCGCCATCATGAACAACATTCCGTCCAGAAATACTCGGAGTGCCTCGTACGACTTCATTAACAGTGGGTAATTATTTTTTACAAAACTATCATTCTCAGAGAAGTACGCAAGTAATTTTTTAGGAGACATCCGGACTAGTTTGTTATATGACCATAAGTGACTTAAATAATACCGATCGCTCTACCCTGATAAAAAATAAAGCCGCCGAACTGGGTTTTGATTTTTGTGGTATTTCGAAGGCCGAATTCCTGGAACAGGAAGCCCCGCGCCTCGACGAATGGCTGCGTCGCCATTACCATGGGCAGATGGCCTGGATGGCCAATCATTTCGACATGCGCCTCGATCCACGCAAGCTCATGGAAGGGGCTAAGTCGGTGGTGTCGGTTTTGCTCAACTACTACCCCGAAGAGCGCCTGCCCGAAGGACCCGACGACTACAAGCTGTCCAAGTACGCTTATGGCACCGACTACCACTTTGTGCTAAAAGAGAAGCTCAGGGAACTGTTGGCGTTTATCCAAACCGAAATCGGTGAAGTACAGGGCCGCGCTTTTGTGGACTCCGCCCCCGTGATGGACAAGGTATGGGCCGCCCGCTCGGGGCTGGGCTGGGTAGGCAAGCACTCCAACCTGCTCAACCGTGACATGGGGAGTTTCTTTTTCATTGGGGAGCTTATCCTGGACCTTGATCTAACTCCCGACGGCCCCCTGGCCGACTATTGCGGCACTTGTACGCGCTGCGTGGACGCCTGCCCTACCGATGCCATCACCGAACCCTACGTGGTGGATGGCAGCAAGTGCATCAGCTACTTTACCATTGAACTCAAAGAAGCGATACCGGAGGAAGTGAAAGGAAAGTTTGAAAACTGGGTTTTCGGCTGTGACATTTGCCAGGATGTATGCCCCTGGAACCGGTTTTCCAAGCCCCACCGTACGCCGGCCTTCGCGCTCAAGCCGGAGTTGCAGGGCTTCACCAAAGCCGATTGGGAGGAAATCACCGAGGAGGTGTTTCGGGAGGTGTTCCGCCGATCGCCCGTCAAACGCACCAAACTAGAAGGCCTGAAACGCAATGTGGGGTTTGTGCAGGGAAAGTAAACCCACAGCGTAGGGGGCATCCGTCGCGTTTGTGGAACGGGAGGTCGATTAATTATCTTATTTGGTATAGTAAGTCCCTGACGCTCCATTGATTCTATGGTGGAAGAACTGTATATTTGAGGATAAACCAGCACTCAAACCCTTGATACCCATGATCAGAAAAACATTACTATTAATCGCCTTCGTGGCTTGCTCCATCGGGGCCTATGCCCAAGTCTGGAAAATGGATAAAGCCCATTCAAAATTAGGCTTTACGGTCACTCACCTTTTGATTTCGGAGGTGGACGGAAACTTTAAGGATTTTGATGTGGTCATGACCTCGGCAAAGGACGACTTCACGGACGCCACCATTGAGCTTACCGCCAATATCAACAGCATTGACACCGACAACGAACGCCGGGACGGAGACCTCAAAGGTGCCAGCTGGTTTGATGCCGCCACCCACCCTACCATGACCTTCAAGAGCAAATCCATCAGGAAAATTGCCGAGAAAAAGTATGCGCTCACCGGCGACCTCACCATGCACGGAGTCACCAAGCCCGTAACGATGGACATGGACGTGCTGGGAGTGAGGGAGCACCCCCGCACCAAAAAACCAATGGCCGCGATCAAGGTCACCGGAAAAATTAACCGCGTTGCTTTTGGGGTAGGTAGCGACAACACCGCCACCGTCGGGGATGAGGTAGAAATACGGGGCGTGGGCGAGTTTACCAAGGAGTAGCCCAGCCCTGCCTTCCCACCACAGCACACAAACAGGAAAAGCGGGCTCAGGCTCGCTTTTCCTGTTTGTGTGCTCTATACCCTGAGCCATCAAAGTCCGGGAACGTACCAGTTCGTATGGCCATTCCTCAGGTTTGGCATCATTCTTTTCGCTTTTTAGGGCAATAATAAGCTGTTTGAAGTAAGCTTATAAGCTAAAAAGTAATTCAGGCAGCTTCTAAATCATTCAAGATGATCGACCTAAATCAAAACTAAAAATGAAAAGAATTACCCTAATGCCAGCCGTAAGTGGTCTGCTAGCCTTAACACTCTGCGCGGGATGCGAATCCCAGGAAAAAAAGAAGCCGCTTCACAAGGCCCCGAGGTAGTACAAACCGCCGTCGGTGAACTTACCCTTCCGGCCCCCTACGCTACCGAATCGGCCAAAAACGAAAGCAAGGTGGTGGGTTGGGAGGATGCACAGGCTCCCAAAGCACCCGCCGGTTTCCAGGTTACAAAATTCGCAACCGACCTGGATCACCCAAGGTGGGTATACCAGGCCCCAAACGGTGATATATTCGTCGCTGAAAGTAATACCAAAAAAAGCGCCGACCGAATTACCATTCTGCGGGATACCAACAAGGATGGCAAGCCCGAATTGAAAGAGGTATTTATGCAGGACCTCAACCAACCCTTTGGAATGTTGGTCCTAAATGACTATTTTTATGTAGCCAATACGGACGGATTGATGCGATTTCCATACCAGGCCGGGCAGACCCGGATCCAGGCCAAAGGCGAAAAAATACTGGATTTGCCCGCCGGAGGCTACAACAACCACTGGACGCGCAACCTGCTGGCTAGCCCAGATGGCTCCAAAATTTACGTGTCGGTGGGATCGGCCAGCAACGTGGGCGAGCACGGAATGGACGAGGAAAAGCGACGGGCCAACATTCTGGTGATCAATCCCGACGGCAGTGGGGAGGAAATCTATGCCAGCGGCCTGCGCAACCCCGTCGGCATGGACTGGGCACCCGGTACCTCCACGCTCTGGACCGCCGTAAACGAGCGCGACGAACTGGGCGACGACCTGGTACCCGACTACATTACCAGTGTAAAAAAAGGTGGATTTTACGGCTGGCCTTATTCCTACTTCGGCCCATAGAGGATCCGCGCCGCAAGGGCGAGAACCCCGAACTGGTTCAAAAAAGCCTTGGTACCCGATGTACCCCTGGGATCGCATACGGCCTCGCTTGGGCCTGGCCTTTTACGATAAGGATGCCTTTCCGGCCAAGTACCGCAATGGCGCATTTATTGGTCAGCACGGCTCCTGGAACCGCGCCCAACTAGCCGGCTACAAGGTGGTGTTTGTGCCGTTCAGCGATGGAAAGCCTACCGGTCCCATGGAAGACTTCCTGACGGGCTTTGTGGATAACGCCGACAACAGTAAAGTATTCGGCCGGCCCGTTGGCGTGACGGTCCTGGCAGACGGCTCCCTGATCGTTGCCGACGACGACAGCAACATCCTCTGGCGGGTAAGTGCCCAATGAACAGGGAATAGGAAAAAAGCCGCCGAATCCAGGTATTTGAACCAGCGTAATTGTGTCTGAAAATGAGTTTGTTCAATTTTTCTTAATCTGCCTTTTGCCGGTATATTCCTACATTGAGCCCTGAACACTAATCCTACTACCCTATGAAAAAGATCCTCATTCCTATCGACTTTACCGAAAACGCCGACCGAGCCTTGGTGGCAGCCAAGTTATTGGCTGATAAAGACAGTACCCAACTCCTCATTTTGCATGCGTACCAGCCCCATATACCCGACATGACCGTTCCCTCGGGGGCGGGAATGCTCCCCGTATCCCCCGAATTGGAAGCCTCTTTTCGGGAACGATTGAAACAGCTGGTGGATTCTATCCAAGACGAGGGGTATAAGGCCGAAGGGGTGTGGAGTTTGGGGGGCATTCATCCGGCGGTATTTGAAGCAATAGACCAGCATGAGCCCGACATGGTGGTGCTGGGCCGCACCGGCACGGGTTCCTTTCTGGATAGGCTATTCGGAAGCTCAGCCACCCGCATCGGGCTCGACGCCCCCTGTCCGGTACTCATTATTCCGCCGCAGGCTACTCCCCGGAAATTCAGCGAAATTGTGTACGCCACCCAGCTGGAATACGATGAAAACCAGGTACTACGGCAGGCACTCCCGCTCTTCAAAGAACTAGGTGGCCGTGTAACCTTTCTTAAAATAGACTCGGATTCCCAGCCAAACGTCCAGGCCGATCAGCAATTCATCGAACAGATTCAGAGGGAATTTGCGGTACCGGACGATGTTTTTATCCTTCGCGAGGCCGATTCGGTGGTGCATGGCATCGAAGATTATTGCGACGAAATCAAGGCAGACCTACTCGTAATGTCGGCCCGTCACCATAGCTTCATCGAGGCTCTGATTACCAATCCGAGTGTAACCAAGAAAATGATCATTGATACCCACATTCCGCTTTTGATCTACCATATAGAGGATTGAGGCTAAGGCGTACGGGCAGTTGAAAAAGCGGTGAGGGTATGTACTCCACCGCTTTTTTAACGGCTTGCTTCTGGTGCTTTTGTCCTGCACCATCATCATTTATTGCAATTACCGGCAAGGGTGGTACTTTTGTGGGTTGAGGCCCCCGCCGGGGGAGGGTCCAAAACCAGGAACCTGCCAACGTATCTAGCTAGTCATGAATAAAACCCGTCATCGAAAACAACGGAAAAACCTGCTTACCTCTCCCGGTACTCTCACGTACGTTGGAGAGAAAACCAGCATCAAAACGATCATCAAAAGGATCGAATACAACGAATCTTTTTTCCGTGAGGAAATTGCCTCCACCATTGCCGCTTGCGCCACTGAGCCCATTCCCGGCCAGCAAGCCCACGTGACCTGGCTGAACGTAACGGGCATTCACGAGCCCCACGTGATGGAGCAGATCGGGGCGCTGTATCAGCTGCATTCGCTGCTGCTGGAAGATGTGATGAATACCTTCCAAAAACCCAAAATAGAAACCTACGACGACGGACACTTGTTTGTAACCATGAAAATGCTCCACATCGAAAAGGCCCCTACCCTGGATGTGTGGGGCGAACATATTTCGTTTGTACTGGGCAACGATTACCTGATTTCGTTTCAGGAAGAGCGCTCCGGCGACGTGTTTGAACCGGTACTTCAGCGGCTCAAAGCATCCGTTGGCAAAACCAGGCGGAGCGGCCCCGACTACCTGCTCTATGCCCTGATGGATGTGATTGTGGATAATTACTTCCTGGTCCTCGAAACTTTCGGTGATCAACTCGACGCCACCGAAGACCAGGTAATCAAAGGGTACCACGCCAAATCCCTGAGCGACCTGTACGCCTTGAAAAGGGAAATTACCCTCACCCGGAGATTTGTGTGGCCTCTTCGCGACATGGTGGCCCAACTCGTGAGAGCCGACGACCCCCTGGTGTCCAAAAGAATATTTCCCTACCTGCGCGACCTGAACGACCACGTCATGCAGACCATCGAAACCCTGGATGCCTACCGTGAATTACTGGCTAGCCTCGTGGACGTACACCTTTCTACCATCAGCAACCGCATGAACTCCGTCATGAAAACGCTGACGATTTTTTCGGCGATTTTTATGCCTCTTACGTTTATAGTAGGCATTTACGGGATGAATTTTGATAACATGCCCGAACTGCACAAACCCTATGGATACTACGTGACCTGGGGGGTAATGGCTATGACTACCCTGGGCATGATGCTGTATTTCAGGTGGAAAAAGTGGGTATAATAACGTTAACTTTCCCTCCTAGTACCAAAGATTTCCTTTTACTTTTTTTATGAGTTTGATTGAAATAAAACCGAGTAACATTACCACCCCCGCACACTATTTATTGACCGATAGCCGACAGTTGAGTTTTGCCGCCCGAAGCTTGTTTTTTGCCATCCGGGGTCAGCATCACGACGGGCACCGTTTTCTAAATGATGTGTACCGTAGGGGAGTACGGGAGTTCGTGGTTGAGCAGAGCGCTCTCACCCCCGATCTGAAGTCCCAGCTTGAGTCCTGGTCCGATGCCGTGGTGTGGGTAGTGCCCAACAGCCTGCGGGCCTTGCAGGAAGTAGCCGCCCGGCACCGGAAGCAGTATTCCCTGCCCGTTCTGGGCATAACCGGCAGCAACGGCAAAACCATCGTGAAAGAGTGGCTCGCCCAACTGCTTGGTCCGACCGAGCGCGTGGTGGCTAGTCCGAAAAGCTACAATTCGCAGATAGGGGTACCGCTGTCGGTGTACGAACTCAACGAATCTCATACCCTGGGTCTGTTTGAAGCCGGGCTGTCCAGACCCACGAAATGGAATACTCTGCAGCCGATTATCGACCCTACCGTGGGCCTGATCACCAACATAGGGTCAGCGCCATGACGAGGGATTTCGGAGCCGAAAGCAGAAAATCACCGAAAAACTCCGGCTCTTTACCCATGTGGAGAAATTACTGTACCGAACCGACTACGCCGGAGATTGACCAGGAGGTAAGTCTCATGCTTGCGGTCGGTCAACCCCCGCATGAAAACGCTCACCTGGGCCCAGAGGCCAATGCCGACGTGCTGGTGCGGTACGACTAACCTACCCGGCCTCACACAGGTTGTACTTTCGGGGAGTTTGGGCGGAGCAACGGTTCGACACAACATTCCGAGACCCGGCATCGCTGGAAAACCTGACGCACTGCCTGGTGTTTTTGCTCGATTTTGGGCTAGCTCCCGACCGGATTCAGGAAGGGGTACTTCGGCTGCGGCCGGTTTCTATGCGCCTCCAGCTGAAAGAAGGCATTCACCACTGCTATGTGATCGATGATACCTACAACAATGACTTGCAAGGGCTTACGATCGCACTTCAACTTTCTGGGGCAACAGGAAACCCGCAGTCGCAAGGCAGTCATCCTCTCGGATGTACTCCAAAGTGGCCAGCCGGCCTCGGAGCTTTACAGCACCATCGGGCAGCTTCTGGGCGAACAGGGGGTGGACCTTCTGTGGGAATAGGCCCGGAAATGGTTCGTCAGGCGGCCCTATTCCACATTCCCCGAAGCCTACTTTTATAAGGATACGCTGTCTTTTTTACAGAATTTCCCCCTCAGGAACTCTAGCCGATAGCGTGGTGCTGGTGAAAGGGGCCCGGCCGTTCTCATTCGAGAAAATCGTCCACCGCCTGCAGCAGAAAGTTCACGGAACAATCCTGGAAATAAACCTGGATGCCCTAACCAACAACCTCAACTTTTATCGAAATAAGGTGGGGGCACAAACCAAGATCATGGTAATGGTGAAGGCCTTTGCCTACGGGAGCGGGAGTGCCGAAGTAGCCAGCCTGCTGCAGTTCCATCGGGTAGACTACCTGGCCGTTGCCTACGCCGACGAAGGAGTAGCCCTCCGGCATAGTGGCATCACTCTGCCGATCCTGGTCATGAACCCCTCTCCTTCTACGTTTGATACCCTCTGCGAGTACGACCTTGAACCCGAGCTATACAGTAGAACCATCCTTCAGGAATGGATTCGGTACGTCGACAACCGCCCCGACTCCCTACCCGCCGTAGCTACCCCGGTCCGACCGGCGAGCGATCGACCACGCGCGCGATCGTGCGCGGATCGCGGCTGAACCAGCCGCCGGTGAGCGCGACCGGCAGGGCGTGAACGCGGATAGACCTGCTCCTGACGTCGGCGACCGGCTCGACCGTCGGCGGGGGAGGGCCCGAAGACCTCCTCGCGCAGCACGCGCGAGCTCAGGGGCAGCCCCGTAGCAGCGGTCGGCGATTCGTCCGCCCCTCCGCCGGCACGCGGCGGCTGGGGCCGACGAGCTCGCCGGTCTCCGAGGCGATCGCGGCGTAGCGCTCGACGCGCTCCTGCGCCGCGCGCTCGATCAGGGGCGGCACGTCGGTGGCGAACTCGTCGGCAGGTCCAACCTGCAGGCCGGCCACCGCGCCGGCCAGCCGCTCGACGAGTGCGTCGTGGCGCGCCTCGTGGACGAGCACGCGGCCGCCCGCCGAGCACTTCTGGCCGGCGTACGTAAAGGCGGAGTCGACGATCGCCGGGATGGCCTCGTCGAGGTCGGCGTCGGAGTCGACGACGATGCAGTTCTTGCCATTCTCGGCGACGACGCGCGTGAGCTGGCGCGCGCCCGGACGGACCTGCGCCGCGGCGCCCGGCGGCTGACCGACCGCGCCGAGCCGGTGAACGCGATCGTCGCGACGTCCGGGTTGGATGCAGCGCCGCGCCGGCCTCACCCTCGCCGGGCAGCAGCGCGACCGCGCCGGCCGGGACGCCGCCCGCGCGCAGCGCCTCGACGACCCGCAGCCCGCAGCCCGGCGTCTGCTCGGCGGGCTTGAGGACACCGTGTTGCCCGTCACGAGCGCCGCCGTCGTCATCCCGATCGGGATCGCCAGCGGGAAGTTCCACGGCGCGATCACCGCGCCACGCCCCGCGGCGATACGCAGCGCGATCGCGCTCGCCGAGCACCGCCCCAGCCGCCCGGCGTTCGGCGTCATGAGCTGCAGGGCCCAGCCGCGCGTGACCATCTCGCGAGAAGTCGATCGCCTCGCAGACGTCCGCGTCGGCCTGCGACACGGAGCGGGTTAACCTGGCTCGGTGGCCGACTTCGTCGTACGACGCTGGGACCTGACGCCCTACCCGGGTGATCAGGCGCCGCCACACGTCCACCACAAGGGCGACGAGGCCTTCTGCGTGGTGGAAGGACAGCTCGAGGTGCTGATCGGTGACACGCGCCGGACGCTGTCCGCCGGAGGCCACGTCGTCGTGCCCGCAGGGACCGTGCAGGCCTCGTTCGCGACCGTGGGCGACGAGACCGTGCGGGTGATGGTGGTGATGACCCCACAGATCGACGCGCTCGTGCGGGCGCTGCACCAGCCGTACGAGGGTGACTGGAACGAGCTGTCGGGACGCTTGTCTTCGACTCCGAGCTGGTCCAGCTCGATGGCGAGGATCGCCCGATCTGACGGGGGTAGCGCGGGCCGGAGTTGACGTGACGAATCCTGGCGGCGAGATCGGGGGCGAAGCGCGGTGGCTGCTGGCTCCAGGTTCGAGGTGAGGCTCGACAGCGGCGCTCACGTGGTGGTCGCGGACTCGGGGCCCTCGGCCCAACCCGTCAGCGTCGTTGCGTTGCCCGGCTGGAAGGGGGCCGACGTCGGGCTGCGCAAGCTTGTTGCGCGAACCGTGCAACGCGGACTCCGAGTCGCGACCATCAATCTTCCCGGCATGGGGGTTTCTGACAGCGCCGGGCGCCTCGACCGGGGGTTGGACGAGCTGTCCCGGCTGGTCGAGGAGGTTCTGGGCAACATGGGCGCTCCCGCACCGGTGGTGTTCGTCGGGCATTCCTTCGGCGCGACCATCGGCGTAGCGGTCGCCGGTCGACGCCTTGTCTCCTTGCGGGGGCTGGTACTGGTCTCGCCTGTGGTGGTGCGTCCCAACGGCAGATCAGGGCCAGGTGCACGTGTGGGCAACTCCTGCGCCAGCCTTTTCGCGGCGGTGTTGGCTGGCGCGCCCAGAGTCGTGGCCGATGCCGTCGTCCGATCGACTGTCCTCGAGGACGTCGGCAACGCATTTCTTGCCCGGCACGGCCTGAGAGGTTTTCTCCGCATCCGCGCGGAAGCCGCGCCCGAGCGACACCTGACAGCCGATCCGCGCGCCGCTGCCGACCAGCTGCGGGTGGCGGCGCGTCATGGCTGTCTGGAGCTGGCCGGAGACGTGCAGGTTCCGACGTGGATCGTGGCAGGCGATCGCGACCAGCTGTCTCCGATGAGTGACCTGACGCGCCTGTGCGATGCCCTGCCGAGAGCGCGCATGAGACTGCTCCCCGGCGCAGGTCACCTGGCCCACCAAGAAGATGCGGAAGCGATGAGCGAACTCGTCGCCGACTGCGTGTCCGACTTGGCCTCCTCGATGAGCTCGATCCAGGAGACGACAGCGGCGTAGCGATGAGTTCGCGCGGCGGACCTTGTCTGTAGTGGCATGACCGCGACCTACACCTTTGACATCTTCTCCAGCATCGACGGCTTCGGCTCCTACGGCCCTCCGGGCGACTGGGGCGGTTACTGGGGCAAGCAAGGCCCCGAACTGCTCGAGCACCGGCTCGCAACGTACGACGGCGAGCAGCGGATGGTCTTCGGAGCCAACACCTACCGGGCGTTCGCGGCGATGCTGGCCGCAGCAACGAGGGCGATGACGATCCGCGACCCGTGGGTGGACCGGATGCGGGGCCTGCCGACGTACGTCGTCTCCTCGACGCTCGAGGACCCCCTGGACTGGCTGGACGCGACCGTTGTCAGCGGGGACCCGGTCGAGATCGTTGCCCGGCTCAAGGAAGAGTCCGACGTCCCGTTGCGCTCACACGGCAGTCTGACCCTCAACCGGGCGCTGATGGCCGCCGGGCTGGTCGACCGCGTGCAGCTGACGCTGTACCCGGTGATCGCCGGCCAGACCGGGGACGAGCCGATCTTCGCCGACGCGGCCGACTTCGACCTCGAGCTGCTCGAGAGCCGGACCCTCGACGCGCGCACCACCGAGCTGATCTACCGGCCCACCCTGCGCACGTGGGGCGCCGGCGGCCAGTGACGCAAGGCAGGTCCGAAGCGGGGGCTCTGACCCGCTAGGGGACTGTCACCCCACCACGCAGAACTCGTTGCCTCCGGGGTCAGACATGCCTACGCCGTCCGCGCAGCCGGCGTCGACGCGTGTAGCCCCGAGTGCCGACAGGCGCTCGACTTCGGCGTCGACCGTTGATGAGGCCGATGGCATCAGGTCGAGATGGAGCCGATTCCTGCCAAGCTTGGGCGCCACCGGCTCGCCACCCCAGGTGATCTTCGGGCCACCGGCGGGAGCCTGAACCGCCGTCTCACCGTCCTGGTCCCAGACCAGGTTCCAGGCCAGCGCATCGCGCCAGAAGTAGCCGACCTCGGCAAGACCGTCCCCGGCCAGCGAGCTGAAGAACGGGCAGCCGGCGAGGAAGGTGCCCCCAGGTTCGAGTACACACAGCTCGTTACCGTCGGGATCGGCGAGGACCACGTGTTCGGCGTCCGGTCCCTGCCCGACGTCCACGTGCCGGGCGCCCAGCTCGAGCGCTCTGTGGACCGCAGCCCCTGCTCGTGGCTGGAGGTCGGCTTCAGGTCGGGGTGCATCTGGTTGGGACCCCACTTCTCCAGGCACCGGCAACGAATCGCAGACCGAACCCCACCTCGGGCAGCGCCGCCAGTGCCGGCGCGCCCCGTTCGATCGTCACCTGCTGGCCGAGCAGACCGCCCCAGAACCCGGACAGACGCCCCGGGTCGGATGAGCTGAAAGTCAGGGAAAACAACTCACACACCATGACCGCCATTCTCCGGCGCACGCCCGCGGCGTCAATCGAATACCGAGAGAGGCTGGCGTAGTTGTGCCCGGGCGAAGTGGCGATGCCGGGCTAGGCTGCGGTGTGCCCGATTTCACCTGGCGACCGGCCAACGAGGCGACGACCGAGGACGTCGAGACCGTGTTCGACACCGGTGGCGCCCGCAAGTGCCGCTGCCAGGCGCTGAAGTGCCCCGGCTGGATCTGGCGCGACACCACCCAGGAGCAACGGGACGCCGCCCTGCTGGAGCAGACCGGTTGCGGCACCGACGGACCCACGTCCGGCCTGATCGGGTACCTCAACGGCGAGCCGGTCGGCTGGGTCGCCGTCGAGCCGCGGGAGAACTACCCCAGAATATGGAGCCGGAAGAAGCCGTGGATGCGGCTGGACCCTGAGCTCCCGGGAGTCTGGTCGGTCACCTGCTTCGTCGTACGCAAGGGGTTCCGCCGGCAGGGGCTGATGTACGAGCTGGCCGCCGCCACCGTCGAGTACGGAAGGCAGGTCGGCGCCCGCGTCCTCGAGGGCTATCCCACCGAGCCGCCGCCCGGCAAGATCGTGATCTGGGACGAGGCGTCGGTCGGGCTGCTGCAAGTCTTCGTCGACGCCGGTTACGAGGTGATGGCATCTCCGACCCTGCGCCGGAGGGTGGTGCGTCACCGACTCGGCGAGCCGTCGTGACGGGCCGTGCACCACAGGCCGAACCTCATCCCGCCCCGTCGCGCGCGAACCCACCCTCCTTGATCTCGACGGGTCGATCGGCGGGGCTTCGGCGGGCGGGCCCGTCGAGACCCCGACTGAAACTTTCTTGGATTCCCTTGTGGATAACGAGTTCTGGGGTTCCTGGTGATCAGAAAG
>CAVYGM010000019.1:0-223001 GCA_963768025.1 uncultured Cytophagales bacterium | reverse complement strand
GGGTGGGGGTATGGGCGTTTTTATCTCCGGCAAAACCAAACGCCTGCGCCCGCCACTGGTCCACGAGCACATATACGATGTTGGGTTTTTTCTCCGGCTTCTGGCCGGGGCGGATGGAGCTGGTTGTCAGGACTACAACCAGGCAGGCCATCAGTATAGTGCCTGTTTTTTTCATATGGGGTTAGGTTTGAAACTTCTGAAACCGGCACCGGTTCCAAAAGTGCGTTTCTCCAAAAATAAAGACAAAAAATTGCTGAATTACTCTAAAATAGGCGCTTAATAGCCCGGATTTTGGGTTAGCTTATTGACCAGAATCTCGTTGCTGGGGATGGGTGCCAATAGTTTGTTGGGAGTGATTGTATAGGCCCCCTCAAACAAAAAGGATTTCTGGGCGATCTCCCGTTTGCCGTGGGCGGTCATCACTTCGATGGCTTTGCCGGTCCGTTTCAGGTCATACCAGCGCTGATTTTCAAAGCACAGTTCCACCTGCCGCTCCTTGGCGATCAGCGTTTGCAAAGCAGTTTTGTCAAGGCCCGCCAGCGGGGCGGTGAGCCCAGCGCGGGTGCGTACCTGCTGCACAAAGGGTAGTGCTTCGCTGGTTTTGCCCTGCTCATTGAGTACCTCAGCGTACATTAGGAGTACATCTGCATAGCGCAGAATCGGGAAATTGTCGCCGGCGCGGTTGTCGGGGGCCGTGAGGGGGGCCTTGTACTTGGCGGGGTAGGGTATGGGCCGGACGATGTTGTCCCAGTCCAGCCCGGTCCAATAACCGATGGCCACATTTTTGCGGGCATCTCCCGGCTCAAACGCCTTGATCAGGTCGTCGGTAGGCTGGTTCCAGCCGGCGTTGACGATGTTGATGTTGGGCCGCTTGGTGACTGCACCCCCGGAGGTATGGGGTGCAAACTGGAAAATAAACTGATTGGCTACTTCGGCACTGGCTTCGGAGTACTGAATCGCGAAAATGGTTTCCACGTAGTCTTTCTTGGAAGGATCGAACAGATCGGCGTAGTTGGCCAGCAGCCGGTACTTGCCGGAGCTTATCACGGCCGATAGAGCCTGCTGCGCTTCGGGGTACTTTTTCAACGTCAGGTATACCTTGCCAAGCATACCCTGCGCAGCCCATTGGTTGGCGCGGCCAGTTTCTTCCACGTCGGTGGCTTTGGCAAAATGGCCTATGGCTTCGGTCAGGTCTTTCAATATTTGGTCATAGACCTGCTCTTCGGTAGCGCGTTGAATACCCACGGCTTCCTGCGACGTAATGGGCGATATAACCAATGGAACACCCCCGAACTGGCGGACGAGATTGAAGTAGTACAGCGCTCGTAAAAACTGCGCTTCACCAGCCGAGCGTTCCTTGTAGGATTCTTTGGAGAAAACTACCCCCTCGCGGTCCAGCTCACTGAGGAGTTTGTTGCAGCGCGTGATGCCGTTGTACGACAGGTTCCAGAAATCGCGGTAGGCGGCATTGTCGGAGCCCAGAATAAACTGGTCGATCACGCCCCGCGAGGCTTCGCCGGTGCGGATGTTGTTCTGCTTGGAACCGTTGTCCGAAATTAGCTCGGCCAATACCCAATGGGTGTTCTTCTCGTAATCACGCATGGGTAGGTAACAGCCGTTGGCCAGGAGTATGAACTCTACCTCGGATTGGTAGAAGTTGCCTTCGTTCAGGGAGTCCTTCGGGTACAGTTCCAGAAAGTTATTGGAACAGGAGGACAGGAAGCCGATGAGCAGGATATAAAGTATCTTTTTCATTACAAAAATCTTTTGAGATAAATGACTTTATGAGCTGAGAAATCAGAATGAAAGGTTAATCCCGACAGAGGAGGTCCTCGATAATGGATAGGACGATATGTCAAAGCCGGGCGACAGGGTATTGTCAATATTGCGCGACTGGGCTTCAGGATTGGCTCCTTCGTAGCGGGTAAACATGGCTAGGTTTTGGATGGTGGCGTAGATTCGGGCACTGCGAATAAAACCCGTTTTTTTCATCAGCCCTTCCGGTAGCGAGTACCCAATGTTCACGTTGGCAATGCGTAGGAAAGAGGCATCTTCTACCCACAGGGAGTTAACGCGGTGCCCCCAGCTTGGGGTAAGTTTGGGTACGCCGGATAGCATACCATTACCAGGATCCGACGTGCTTCGCCACCGGTTGACCCACTCCTGCCGTATGTTGAAAAAGCCCTGTAAGTTATCAATAGACTGGCGCAACCCATTCATAACCTGTCCGCCCTGCTGGCCGTTGATGATTACGCCCAGCGTGAAGCGCTTGTAGGAAAGGGAATTGGAAAGTCCAAAGATAAAATTAGGCTGGGGATTGCCAATAATGGTATAGTCCAGCAGGTCGCTCACAAGGCCGTCGCCGTTGGTATCGCGGTATTTGGGGTTTCCTTCGTACACCTGCGGTGTCTTGATGATTTCGGGGTTGGCGATATCTTCCGCGGTGTAGACCCCATCGTTGATAAAGCCAAAAAACTGCCCGATGGGCTTGCCCACCACGCTGATGTGGGTAGGGTTGCCATCGTTGCTACCGGACAAGATGCGGTCGCTGTTGTCGTTGAGCGATAGTACCGAGTTACGGTTGAAGGCGATGTTGGCGTTAACGTCCCAGCGGATGGCCCGGTTGATGGGGCTACCACCCAATGAAACCTCGATCCCCCGGTTACGGACGTTGCCTTTGTTGACAATCTGAGAGGTAAAGCCCGTAATGGCCGGTATGACATCGTTGAGGAGCATATTTTTGCTCTTACGGTTGTAAAAGTCCACCGTCAACAGTAGGTTACTTTTGAATAGTTCCAGATCCATGCCCGCGTCTATCTGGCTAGACTCCTCCCAGGTCAGGAAGGGATTGGACAAGCCCACGAACGAAGCCGTAACCAGGTTGTTTGCAAATACGTAAGACCCGGCGTTGATATTGGCGAGATGCGAATAGTTACCGATGTTGTTGTTGCCGCTGGTACCATAGCTGGCCCGCAGCTTAAGCGAACTGATGACTTTGTTGTTGGCCAGGAAGTTTTCCTTCGATACCCGCCAGGCACCCGCAATAGACGGGAAGGTAGCATAGCGGTTGTTGAGCTCCAAAGCGCGACGAACCGTCGGAACGGATGGTGGCGGTCAGCAGGTACTTGTCCTGGTAGTTGTAGTTGATCCGACCCAGATACGAGAGGATACTCCACTCGTTTACATTCTGATCCCAGGTGCTGATGGCCTGAGCGGCGTTGATGGTTTGAATCAGGTCGTTGGCGTAGGGGCTGGCGTTGAGGTTAATGCTGGTACCGGTATTCTTTTGGGTAGTGTATCCCGCCAGTACGTTGATCCGGTGGTTGCCGAAGGCCTTGTTGTAGGTGAGGGTGTTTTCGATCAGCCAGTTAAAGGTTTCCGCCCGCGAATTGGACGAGGCCCCGGTTCCTGCCACGGGCGGACGGTTGGAGCCGCCTACGGTACTAGGCGTGAACGACGTAAATTTGGACGTAGACCAGATGGTGTTGAGGGAGGTACGGGCCACCAGATTGGGAGTAATGTCCCACTGCACGTAGGCCGAGCCGAGGTTCTGAAACTGCTCCTGGGTTTGGCTGGTTTCGCGCAGCACAAACAGCGGATTGGCAAAACTCCACGCCGAGTGGTACTTGCTTTGCGGAGAACGCACGTAGGGCAGCAGGTCGCCGTTGGCATCATAGGGCGAGGTGAGCGGGTTGGCCCAGTTGGCTACCCCGATTACGTCCTCCCGGTTGGAGTTGGTATTAGTTCGGTTTTGCTTGATAAAAGTAGGCTGCACGGTAGCGCCCACGGTCACCCTTTTGCCTAGGCTAGACTCCATGCTCAGCTTGCTGCTGTAACGCTCCACGCCGGTGTATTTTAGTACTCCGTCCTGTTTGAAGTAGCCCAGGCTGAAATCCATGCGCGAATCTTCCGAGCCTTTTTGTACGCTTACGTTGTAGTCGCGGATGGCGGCGTCGCGTAGCAGCAAGTCGTACCAGTCCGTGCCCTTGCCCTGCAATTTGTCCAGGTCGCGGTACTCCACAGGGTAGTCGTTCAGGGTGGCGGCGCGGTTTTCTGACCGGCGCACGGCAATATCAATTTTGTTGCGCTGGTAATCGGCAAAATCACGCTGCCCCATCAGGTTGGGGCGGCCCTGCTGAGGTACCTGCTGCACACCCATCATGGTCGAAAACGTAACCTGGGTGCGGTTGAAGGAACCTTTCTTGGTATTGATCAGAATTACCCCATTGGCACCTCTTGATCCGTAAATAGCCGTAGAAGAGGCGTCTTTCAGGATCGTTATGGACTCGATATCGTTGGGGTTGATCAACATCAGCGGGTTTAGGTTCTGGTTTAGGCCCGCCGAGTAGGGCATACCATCAATGACGTACAGGGGTTCGTTGCCAGCCCCCAGTGAGCCGCTCCCCCGGATCCGTACGGAGGTACCCCCACCGGGCGAGCCCGAAGGCTGCGTAATCTGTACCCCTGCTACCTGTCCGATCATCTTCTGATCCAGGGTAGCTACGGGCAATTCCTTTACTACCTCCTGATTGATGGTAGCTACGGCACCGGTCAGGTCCTTCGCTTTCTGAGTGCCATAGCCTACTACCACTATTTCGTTCAGAGCTTTACTTTCGGGCTCCATCACGATGCTAAGGTTAGTTTTAGTGCCCAGCGCTACTTCCTGGCTTTTGTAGCCCACAAAACTGAATACCAGCACGGTGCCGGAAACTTGTGCATCGGGAATATCCAGTTCGAATTTTCCTTCCGTATTCGTAGTGGTACCGCGGGTAGTGCCCTTAATGACCACGCTTACTCCCGGAAGTCCGGCCCTGTTTTCGTCCAATACAGAACCTGTGACGGCACGTACCAGAACTTCGGGCTTTGGTGTTTCTGTGGACACAACCTCCGTTTCGGCACTAAACGGTAGGGTTGAAGCCTGCTCATTTGGGGTGTCGGTGCTTTGACTTTCCTTGGGTCCTGGCCTTACCTCCTCTTTTGGGATCACCACATAGGCACCCGTTTTGGTTTTTTTATAGCGCAGTCCGTGGGGTCGCAGAATAGCATCCAGGTTCTTTTCCAGTTTCTGGTTAGTGTCCACTTTGTCTGCTACTACTTCCATATTTTTGACTACGTTGTCAAAATACACAATATCCACTTTGTAATACTCCTTAAGCTCCTGCAGCACGGCCGTCAGTTTCTTTTTGGCCAACCGTGGTTCAGAACGAGACGAAGAGATGGTTCGTTGGTTTCGGGCAAATACCTGCGACTTCGCCAGCCGGGGAAAATGACCCATTACCAGCGCAATCAGTACCAGCATAAGTAAACGGTTTTTCATGAGTATAGGTAGGTTTAGGATGATGGGGGTTAACGGGATTGGAGAATAATTTTTCGTTTATCTTTCTGATAGGTCAGCGTAGAGGCTTCCGAAAGGGTTTGGATGAGTTCTTCGGCTGAATGCGCGGTAAAGGAGCCGGAAACGGTCATTTGGGCCACTTGCGGCTCCGGGATAATGATCTTTACCCCAAAAACTTCATTCAGCATTAGGGCTATTTCGGAGAGGGGGGTGGAGGAGAATACAAAGCGATGATCTTTCCAGGCGGCCGGATCTTCGTCCGCCTGAATAGACTGTATGCCAATATTCCCTTTTCCATCCAGCGTAGCCAGCTCACCGGGCTTCATCAGCTTTTTTTCGGTCTTGTTCCGGTTGGTATAGGATAGCTCCACCCTACCGCTGTTCAGAGCCACGCGGGTGGCTCGTTCGCGGGCCAATACCGTAAACTCCGTACCCAGCACAATTATGTCC
The DNA here is from genome assembly GCA_963768025.1 of uncultured Cytophagales bacterium. Classification (GTDB taxonomy): domain Bacteria; phylum Bacteroidota; class Bacteroidia; order Cytophagales; family Spirosomataceae; genus CAVYGM01. The sequence continues at coordinate 217,216 of CAVYGM010000019.1, read as the reverse complement.
AGGGCTTTGGGGGTTCTGACAATAAATCGCTTATGATCGCGGGTGTGTTTTACCAGAAACTCGGCCTCACCTTCCAGTAGTACCGTCCGGGGGCCTTTTTCAAAACCAAAACGGGGGATGCGCAGGGAGGAGTTGGCGTTAAGCGTTACCTGGCTACCGTCCGGCAGGGCCAACGACAGGGTTTGTCCGTAGTCGGTGGCGTAGGTCTTGTACCGCCATACGGCCCGGTACAGGCCACCTACTACTAGAAGCAGGAGGGCCAGGGATGCGGCAATCAGCCAGTGGAAGCGGTACCGTTGACCGGGAGGTGCCTGCTCGTGGAGGGGGGCACTATCTGTCTGAACGGATTTATCCATGCGTGCCAAATGGTGCTTAAGGGACTCGGCGGTATCGGCCGTGTATTGGAGGTTCTGTTTCTCCCAGGTGGCCAGGGCGTGGTAAAACTGTTCCAAGTTACCATCTTCTTTTACCCATTCTTCCATTTGCTTTTTTTGAAAGCTGCTGGCGTGTCCGGAGAAGTACTGGCAGAGTTGGTCGTATGTTAGGGATGTTGATTTCATAGGATTTCGGGTAAGATGGGATTAAACCAGAAAGAGCAGGAGGAGCAAAAACCATTTGGTACTGAGTTGCTCTTTGATTTGCCGCAGGGCCTGGTACAGATGCGCCTCCACCGTACGCACCGACACGCCGAGTTCGCTGGCGATGTCCCTACTTTTCCGGCCGTCGAAGCGGTGCATAATGTAGATCTGCCGCCGCTTGACGGGCATGGCGTCAATGGCCGCCTCGACGTCGTGGTACAAGTCCTCATACTGAGTAATCGAGTCGGGTTCCTGGGCGGGTTGAATGCTTACATGAGAAGCAGATTCAAGTGAGTTGTTGCGGCGCATCTCCCGTTTTACGTAGTCGAAAGCGCGGTTGCGCACCGAGGCAAACAGGTACGCCCGGTAGGAGGTAGTGATGCTCAGGTACAATTCGCGGGAGTGGAACTCGTAAAACAGATCCGAAACGATATCTTCGGCAATTGCCTTGGACGAAACAAAGCGGACCGCGTGGCTGCACAGCAGGGCATGGTAGCAGTGAAACAGACGCTTGATGCCTTCGTTGGGATTTTCCGCAAAAGCTTTCCGGATCAAGGCTTCGGATAGGTCGGCTTCATCGGCTTTGCCACCCTGCCAGTGCGGGTCGCGAACCTGATGACACAGGGCTTCCTCCGGTGTACGGTAGGTTTTAGCTTGCATTAATACTACCTTTTTATGTAAAAATGAATACTAAATACGGGGATAGTTTTATCCAGGGCATTTTAAGCAAGACGATCGGCCGGGGGCTAACTACTTAGTGCACTGGAAAAAAAATAAATAATGAGTAAAAAGGGCCTGAATGGAAGGTATCTTCGGGCTTTGGCAGGTATTCAGGAACACGGTAGGAAGGGAGATGGCGGAGTTTTGTCGTCTATGGAGGAAAAGAGGTGAGATCCGTAAACTCCTGATACGAATGAACAGAAGAAACTTTGTAAAAATGGGCGCTCTGGGAGCGGCCGCTGGCGTGACGGTAGTTCCGTCCAGAGTAATAGGCAAGTCACTGGGCCACGTGGCTCCAAGCGATAAAGTGAACCTGGCCTGTATTGGCATTGGCAATCGGGGCGGAGAAATTACCAAGGCCCTGCACGCCACGGGCCTAGCCAATATTGTAGCCTTTTGCGATGTGGACATGGGCGCGCCCCAAACGCTGGAAGTTTTGAAAATGCTACCGGACGTGCCCCGTTTTCAGGACTTCCGCGTGATGTTCGACAAGATGGGTAAGCAAATAGACGCCGTAAGCGTGGGGGTACCCGATTTTGCCCACTTTCCCATCACCATGCTGGCCATGTCGCTGGGAAAACACGTCTATGTAGAAAAACCCATGGCCCGCACCTTCAAGGAGGTAGAGTTGATGATGAAGGGAGCCGAAAAGTATAAGGTTGCTACCCAAATGGGCAACCAGGGCCACTCGGAAGGCAATTATTTCCAGTTTAAAGCCTGGCAGGACGCCGGTATCATCAAGGATGTTACGTCCATGACGGCCCACATGAACAGCCGCCGCCGCTGGCACGACTGGGACCCGAAGATGACCAGTTTTCCCAAAGGAGAGCCCATCCCCAAAACACTCAACTGGGATACCTGGCTCATGACCGCCCAGAACCACGACTACCAGAAAGACTTCGTGAACGGACAGTGGCGCTGCTGGTACGACTTCGGGATGGGTACCCTGGGCGACTGGGGCGCGCACATCCTGGATACTGCCCACCAGTTCCTGAACCTGGGCTTGCCCCACGAAATTGTTCCGGTGATGCTGGAAGACCATAACCCGTTTTTCTTCCCGATGTCTACCTCGCTTTCGTTCAAATTTCCGGCGCGGGGTGCCATGCCCCCGATGGAAATCAACTGGTACGATGGCTTGAAGAACCTTCCGAGCGTTCCGGCGGGCTACGGGGTATCCGAAATAGATCCCAATATTCCCCCACCGAGCAATGGGCAGATGCAACCCGCCAAGCTGAATCCGGGCAAGATCATTTACAGCAAGGACCTGACCTTCAAGGGCGGTTCGCACGGCAGTACGCTGTCGATCATTGGGGAAGAAAAAGCCAAAGACATGGCCTCGAAACTACCCACAGTGCCCGCGAGCCCGTCCAACCACTTCGCTAACTTCCTGAAAGGCTGTAAAGGCGAGGAAAAATGCCGCTCGTCGTTTGATATTGCCGGGCCGCTGAGTCAGGTGTTCAACTTGGGTGTGCTGGCTCAACGCCTGAATACGCCCCTACATTTCGACCGGGAAACGCAGCGGATTACCAACAACCCGCTGGCCAACTTCCTGCTCGAAGGAGCCACTCCCCGGAAGGGTTGGGAGCAGTATTATTTGTTGTGAGCAGCTGTATTTTTTACCACAGCCGCGGCCCGGCACAGAGTTAACAGGAGTTTAGGCATGGAGTTACACTCTGTGGTAAAGAAAAAAGCAACTCATCAATCCCCTTCCACGTACGTGGAAGGGGATTTTTTATAGACTTCCTTAAAAGCGATGGAAAAATTGGTAGGATGGTTGAATCCGACCATGTAGGCCGTTTCGGAAACCGGATGCCCGGCCCGCAGCAATTCAAGGGCCCGCCGGAGCCGGTAGGTGCGGATGAGTCGGGCCGGACTGACCCCCGCCAGTATGGTGAGCTTCCGGGTTAGGGTACGAATGCTCATGGCTACTTCATCGGCCAGCAATTCTGCCCGAAAGGACGAGTCGTCCAGGTGGGCTTCTATAATCTGATTCAGTTTGGCTAGAAAAACTTCCTGCACCGCCATCCGGAGTGGACTCCGGCGCAACAGGATGTCAGGCCCGTTTCGCTCATCTGCCTTCCGAAGTACTCACGAAGTTTTTGTTGTCGGCTGATCAGGTTCCGCAACCTCAGGCGCAGTTCATCCAGGTCAAAGGGTTTGGTAAGATAGTCGTCAGCGCCTTCGGCCAACCCTTCATGGAGGTTCGCCGCCGAAGCCCGGGCTGTGAGCAGCACTACTGCAATGTGGTCGGTAACGGGGTTCTTTTTGAGATGTCGCGTCAGCTGGTACCCATCCATTTCGGGCATCATTACATCACTGACTACTATTTCCGGCAATTCGTTTTGAGCAATATCCAGGCCTTCGCGCCCCGTAGAAGCGGTCAGAATCCGGTAGTGGCCGGAAAGGGACTCCGCCAGGAAAGTCAGCAATTCGGTATTGTCCTCCACTAGCAGGATCAGGGGACGGGTAGCATCATGTTCTTCGGCATCGGGCCGGGCACGGGTAAAGAACCAGGGTTCGACATCCCTGGCTACCCTGCTGGGTGGTACCTCCGCCGGCTCCTCCTCCGACATGGGGTGGAAAGGCAGCGCCAGAGTGAAGGTGGTCGCCAGGCCAGGGATACTTTCCACCGCTATGGTGCCCCCAACCAGCCGGGTAAGTTCATGCGCCAGCGCCAGCCCAATCCCCGAGCCTTCGTAGGCCCTGGTCAGGGAGGTGTCTACCTGGTAGAAACGATCAAATATGTGCGGCAGGTGTTCGGACGGAATACCAATACCGGTATCACTGATCGTGAGCATTACCCGATTTTCTTCTACCTGGCAGTGAACCGCTATCTGACCGTCGGCGGGGGTAAACTTAATGGCGTTGGACAGCAGGTTTTTCAGGATTTTCTCCCATTTGTCGGCATCAAAGAGTGCAGACAGGCCGGAATGTCCGGAGGAAAGCTGTAAGCGGAGCCCCTTCTGCTCGGTTATATCCCGAAAAGAGTCCACGACCTGTCCCACAAAGGCCACGATGTCTCCTCTTGACTCCACCACTGGCAGGCTGTCGGCTTCTAGTTTGGCGAGGTCCAGCAGCTGGTTGATCAGGTGCAGGAGCTGATGAGCATTGCGGTGGATGGTAAACAGGCCGTGCCGGGTGCGTTCGTCCAGGTGCGGGTTTTGCAACAGCATATCGGCCGGAGCCAGAATCAGCGACAGAGGCGTCCGAAATTCGTGGGTAATGTTATCGAAAAACCGGGCTTTCAGATCGGCGACGGCTTTACTGTGGATAGACTCCCGGAGCTGGCTCACGAACCGGGCGGTTTTGTCAATGGTCAGTTCCAGATCCTGGAAATTGATGGGCTTTATTACAAAATCAAACGCGCCCCGGTTCATGGCCGTACGCACGTTGTTGATATCCCCGTAGGCCGATACCATCACCGCCCGACTGGTGGGCAGCAGGTCGGGCAGTTGCGACAGTAGGGTCAGGCCGTCGATGTCGGGCATATTGATGTCGAGCAGAATCACATCAATGTTGGCATCCTCCCGGATGGTGTTAAGGGCCTGCTGTCCGCTGGCCGCAAAACGAAACACATACTCTCCCGCGCTGATCCGCCGCCGGAAGCGCTGTTGCATCAGCGGCTGCAATTGCACTTCGTCGTCCACGACGAGTATGCTGGTACTCATAATCCGGTGGTTTGATTATCAACCACAAATTCACCCAGCTTTTCTTTCAACAGCTTAAAGTCAATGGGTTTGGTCAGAAAATCGTCGGCCCCGTAGCGGGTGGCCTGCTGCCGGTTGTTCTGATCGCCGTAGGCGGTCAGCATCACCACCGCCGGCGGGCGGTGCGGGTGGATGTTCCTGATGCGGCGTAAGAGTTCCAGGCCGCTCATGCCGGGCATGTTGATATCCGACAGGATAAGGACCGCGCCCGAGCCGGGCATCATGGCCAGGGCTTCTTCACCCGAGCGGGCAAAGGTCAGTTGTACTTCGCCCCGGCTCGTTTCGCGCCGGAACCGCTGCTCAAACAGCGGCTGCATTTGGGGCTCGTCGTCTACTACTAAGATTTTCATATGTGTAGGGTAGTTGATTGTAGTGGTAAATTCATTATAAATAAAGTCCCTTCCCCTTCCTGACTCTCCACCCGCATTTCTCCCCCATGCCCCTTGGTCACAATGTCATAACTCAAACTCAAACCCAACCCCGTGCCCTGCCCCGTGGGCTTGGTGGTAAAGAAAGGTTGAAAAATTTTGCTGATAATCTCCTCCGGAATGCCATTGCCGTTATCCTTCACAGATAACTCTACCTGACCCTTAACCCGCCGGGTCCTCACCCAAACGGTCGGCTGGTAGGGGCTTTCGTCGGCTACTCCGGCCACTGCTACCTGTTGGTACTGCTTCTCCCGCACGGCGTAGAAGGCGTTATTATACAGATTCAGCAGCACCCGGCCGATTTCCTGCGGAGCCACCTCCACCAGCGGCAGTTCCGGATCGAAATCTGTAATGAGCTGCACCTGAAAGTCGAGCCCCTCTGCCGGATCGCCGGGGGTGCGGACTTCCGACTGCCTCATGCCGTGATAAGCCAGCCGCAGGTACTCGTCGGCCAGCTCGTTGAGGTGGGTAGGCCTTCGCTCGTCGGAGCTGCTGCGGCTGTGTTCGAGCATGGCGCGAACGATGCTGCTGGCCCGCAGTCCGTTTTCGGCGATGTAGCCCATGTTCTCCTGCAAGTTGGTGGACAAGGCTGTTGCGTTGGGTATATCGCCTTTGTGCAGATTCTCCCGAAGCTCCTCGGCCAGCTCGGCGGATACCTCGGCGAAGTTGTTGACGAAGTTAAGCGGATTCTGGATCTCGTGGGCGATGCCGGCCGTCAGCTCGCCCAGGGAAGCCATCTTTTCTTTCTGGATTAGTTGTTTTTGGGTGGCTTTGAGGTTATCCAGGGAAAGCTGCAGTTGGACTGTCCGTTCGGTTACTTTTTGCTCCAGAACTTCGTTCTGTTGAGCAAGCATGTGCTGTTTTTCCTGCTCCTGGAAGAGTGTTTTGGCAGATAGTCCCTTTACTTCCTGAAGCTTTTGACTCAATTGACGGTTGGCCCAGGCAAATTCCAGTGATAAAAAGAGGGACGTAGCGACTGGAACGGACAGATAGGCAATATTAACAAAAAGATGGGTATAAACGTGGTAAGGACCCGAAGGTAGATATCCATTATTAGTTAAAATCACTAGTGAAACGGCAATAGCAGCTACAAGCGCTCCGGTTGCAATAAACCAGGCTCCCGGCTTCTTTTTTAAAACCGCTACTAAGGCAACTCGGGCAGAGTCGATATAAATAAAGACAACTACAAACACGGATGTTTGTAGTTCGTAAATGAAAAAGGGAAGTGGTATACAAACCAGGCAGGCGGCACTGAGCAGCCAGAAGGGCAGACCTTTCTTGAAGTTAAAGAGCGCGTAATTAGCCGCTAATGAGAAGAGCGTAGGAAAGCAGTAGATCGATTTGATTGTGGCTAAAAGATACATTCGCAGTTCTACAGACGTAGTTGTAAGCGCGATCACATAGAGAATCCGGGTAAAAAGGATAGACGAAGCTACTAACAGAAAGTATAAGTTTGCTTTACGCTTTGGGGAGTTCCAGTACAACCCCAGGTGCAGGATCGTCAATAACAGAAAAAACCCTATTTTAATAAAATCAAGCAGCAACGGCTTAAGCCTCTTTGCAAAGAAATCGGCTGTTTCCTGATTGGTCTTATTAAGCCTGATAATAAGCAGGGGATTAGGCCGGTAATTGTATCGAAACACAGGAAGGCTCTTTTTAAATGCGAATCGTACAGCCAGAACCTGTTCTGTTCCGGCTGAAATCGGCAAGGCCAATGGCTGTCGAAGGGGGTCATACGCTATAACCTTATGCTGATCGGAACTAACCTGGCCAAAGCGGTAGATTTGCTTACCGTTCAGGAAAATTTCTGAGGCTCCCATCTGGTTTATTGTCAGCACTAAAGGCTCATTCACCAGGGCACTGTCTACTATAAGCCTTAGCCGGAACCAGCCCAATCCGTTCTCCCGAACTTCCGGTAAAAAGTAGTAATCTTCGGTAGGGTCAATACTTCTCCATGCACGATCATTGAATGACGGTTTTGCCCAATCTGAATTATCTCCAGTATGCCATAGCCAACCTTTGTCGAGCAATAGCCCTTGTGGCGGCAAACTGTCGATGAGAAAAACCTCTACCGTATCTGACTGTGCCCATCCTGGCAAAGCGATTAGTATCAACCAAAGTAGCAGATAAATTTTCATAAGGGGTAAGGACAGGCTAGATTGCAATCACCTAACAGGCTAATATACAAAATGATGACTTAAGTATCTAACTTAAGAAATGACCCTTTACTAATTGGTAGACTGAATGCGCTTGCGCTCGTCCTCGGAGCCGGTAGTCCGCTGGGTGGCTCCTTTGACGGCCTGACTGCCAAAGCTACGGCTGAAAGTCAGCCGCACCGTGCGGGGTTCGGCGCGGGAGCCGTAGCCCCCTGTGACTCCTGCACCGAAGTAAGCGTCCATGGCCCGTTTGTTGGTCCAGAACAGGTCAGTAATTGATAGGGCCAGTGAACTTCGCTTATCACTGAATTTTTTCTGGACGCCCAGATTGACGCTACCCATTGGATGAACCTTCCCCAGTCCCCACAGCATTGCCGACTGGTAGTACAGGCTTAGCTCACCCGTAAAGCCTTTGGGCAGTTTGAACGCATGACTTTGGTTTACGCTGCCATAGCGGTTGGCGGACGTGACCGGCTGGTTGTTGATCTCGGTGGAAGCGCTCTGCCAGATGCCCATCAGGTTGGTTTGTACCTGCCACCAGTTGGTAAGTACCAGCGGGAAACTGAGGGAAGCCGATGCGGTATGGAACGAGCGCACATTCTGGGGTGTAATGAGCGTCTGGTTGAGCGTTGAGTCAAATTGGGGGCGGAACCGGTCGAGTGCATTGCGGTCGTGGCTGTAGCGCACGGTCAGCAACCAACTGCTGCGGAACCGGTACGTTGCCTGCCCGAGGTCGGTGAGGGTAGGCAGTAGCGCCGGATTGCCCGTTACAAATGTCTGTGGGTCCACAAACAGTACCCAGGGTGCCAGCAGGGTGTAGTCGGGTCGCTGGATCCTGCGACTGTATGACAGCTGCAGGCTACTTGTGGGCGGTACTCCTTTTTTGCCTAAGTCGTGCGAAAGAAACACGCTTGGAAACAGGTTCCCGTAGTTCCGGGCTACCAACTCAGGGTTTTCTCTGGTACTTACATAGGTACGGGTGTGTTCATACCGTAGTCCCGCCTGAAGCTTGGTTCTGACCGATAGGGTTTGGTTGATTATAGCATACACAGCGCCAATGTCGTCGCTGAGGTTGTAGTTCTGGCTGAAGGCGGGGTCGGATTGCCAGTTTGCGTCTATAAGCCGATTGACAATTACCTCGTTGGTCAGGCGTGTTCGGGTACTCTTGGCCCCCAGTTCCAGTTTGGCTTTGAGGCCGAGCGGCTGGCTATAGTCGGCTTTAAGCACCCACATCCGAATCGGTGTCCGCTTGCTGCTGTTGATGTTTTCCTTCCTTTGCTGGTCCGTAAGCAGGTTATGGAAGTGGCTGGTGTAGTCGTGAGGATTGGTATTGAAATAGTGCAGCCGGTCGGCGTCAAGGCTCAATGTGCGGTCTTTGCCAAAGATATGGCGCAGATTCAGGTTGGCCATTCCCTGCGTCCAGCGGTTTATTTCCCGGTCTCCGAACTGATTCTGCTCGGTTAGCAAGGAGCCCTGCTCCAAGGTAACTTGGCTGTTTTTCCGGGTGGACATCTGGTTGAAGAAACCCGTGATCAATCCACCGAAGGTAGTTCGGGCCGACAGGGTATAGTCCAACCCCAGCCGACCGTTGTAATTCTGCATCAGCGGCTCGTGCCGAACCCAGGAACCATACAGATTCTCAACGCCCTGCCGTGGTAAACTGGCGATTGGACCAGAAATCATGCTGCTGCTGGTCGTACAGCCCCGATACATCGCCAAAGAGGCTAAGCCGCTGACTGCGGTGATTGAGGTTCAGCGATCCGGCCGATTTTTCGTGAAAGCCATAGCCTGCCGTCAGGCTATACGAACCGTTGGTACCCAGGGATATGTCTTTTTTCAAGATGATATTGATGATGCCCGCGTCACCCTCCGCGTCGTACTGGGCAGAAGGACTGGTGATAAGTTCGATCCGGTCGATGTTGCTGGCGTTCATGCCGACCAGTTGCTGGATGACGGCATCGAGAGGCAGGCGGCTGATTTTGCCGTTAATCATTACCGTAACCCCCGCCTTGCCAATGAGTGAGAGGGCGTTCTGCTGGCGGTTGACCATCACCCCCGGTGAGCGTTCCAGTACATCCAGGGCTGAGCCGCCGGTCGAAGATACCATCTTGTCTACGTTGACGACCAGTTTGTCCAATTGCTGCTCAAACATGGGTTTTTGGGCGGATACGGTTACCTCAGCCAACTGATTGGCTTCGGGTGCCAGTACCAGGGCGGGTAGCTCATGCCGGTTCCCGGCGTCCAGGGAAAAAGGAGCCGAGTATACCTTTTCGTACCCTATTGCCGTAACCGCCACCCGATAGAGCCCGCTTTTGATATTTTCGATTATAAACTGTCCTGATTCGGTGGCTACGGCCCCTTTGACCAGGGTTGAATCGGTTTCATTGAGCAGTAATACGGAGGCAAACGGGATCGCTTTCCCGTCCGATTCGCGAATAGTTCCCTGAACAGATTGTGCGGACGCAGCCAGGGAAAACAGGAGTAGAAACAGGGTGGTGTAGAAAAAATCTTTCATAGAATGTGAGAGGTTTGTGTTAGTACAAACTTCTCACATTCTCAGGAGTCGGGCCTTTGCTTTTAGGCCAATTACCTATGATTTCAGGACACGGCTCATTTGTATGGCTGATCCATCTTTTCCTTTTGCTTTGGCAATGATCTGTTCGGCGGCTCGGAGGCTAATTTCCTCATAACAGCCGCTCATTGGCCACGTTTTACCTTCCGTACCTCAACCGGTACCAGGCCATGTGCTTCCTTATGAGTACCGATAACGGATTCTGCGTTTCCAGCCTCAGACAAACACAACACCATTCCTGTTTTTTCATCCACCCAGTAATTAATAAAATTCACACCGTACTTTCCCTGAACAGCAAGGTCTTTTTTGTGGGCATCTGCCACAGCTGCGGCCGTCACATTTCCCGGACCTAGCTTATGGATATCCAGGAATAGTTCTTGGCTGCCTTGGAAGGCGGCTGCCTGGCCCTCTGTCACTTCAAGGGTATAGGTGGGCAACAATCCGTGTGCCTCCCCATGTACTTTACTTACTGCGCCGGGATCACCGGCCGACGAAAGACAGTAAACCATTCCATGTTCTTCATCAACCAAATAATTGATAAAGTGTACACCATATTTTTTTTCAACGGCAAGGTCTTTCAGGTGTGCTGCTGCCACATCTTCAAATTTCACTTTGCCAGGTTCTAATTGGTGAACATCTACATACAAATGCTTTGCATCTGCTGCATTCATTTTAGTTTGTGCGGACGCACATAAGGACAGGATACCGAGCATCACCAAGGGTGCCACCATAATTTTTGCTTTCATAATAATCGTTTTGATTTTGTTTAGTACATTTAGTATCAGGTACAAAGGACATTTATAGCGACTAACAGAGTGTAAGAGGTTATCCCCATTTTGACATAATTGTATCCCCATTTTATAAATTCTCGTCACTATGGAGTTGATGGAAAGAGAAGTATTTATGGGATCGCTCCAAAAGCATTTTGATAATGTAGCGGGAGGGGAAGGGCACTGCGTAGTGTTGTGTGGAGAAGCCGGCATTGGAAAAACCGCCCTGTTAAGAGCCTTTTGCAAGCAAAAGAGCAATGAGTGCAACATGTATCAGGGTACCTGTGACGACCTGTTTACGCCACGTCCCTTAGCGCCTTTGTATGATGTACTCTGGCAGGTTAATAAAGAGCACTGGCCTGTTCCGCCTTTCAAGGAAGAACGATCAGTCTTGTTTACCAATTTCTTCCAGGAGCTAAAAACAAAAAATGAGAGGATCTTGCTGGTGTTCGAAGACATTCACTGGGCCGATGAAGCTACGCTTGACTTCATCAAGTTTTTTATACGTCGGATTGATCAATTGCCCTGCCTTTTCATTATCACGTATCGCGATAATGAGATTTATTCAACGCATCCACTTCGGAATGTATTGGGGCAACTCCCCCCACATTCTTTTACAAAATTAACCTTGGGGCCACTATCAAAACAGACAGTTTTGGAAATGGCAACGCAAAAAGGGTACAACGGCGAAGATGTTTACAGCATATCCGGGGGTAATCCGTTTTATGTAAATGAGATTTTAGCCAGTTATAGCCCCGGTATTCCTGATAATATTAAAAATTCCATCCTCTCCGTCTATGAACGACAGAAGGGAGGAACAAAAACCGCTTGGCAAATATGGTCTATTATGCCGGAAGGGCTGGAAATCGAACGCGTTGCCCACATCAAACATTCATGGGATATAGATCACTGTTTTGCAATCAATATCATTGTTGTCCAAAATGGTAAAGTCGTTTTTAAACATGAGTTATACCGCAAAACGATTGAAGAGTCACTTTCGCCGATTAAGCGGATTGAGCTGAATAAAATGATGCTTAAACTATTTTTAAATTCTTTTGAAGAAGATGGTGAGATAGAGCGGATTCTGCATTATGCGAAGAATGCTGGTGAAAAAAAGCTGGTAGTTAAGTATGCAATGGAGGCGGCGAAGAAGGCAGCAGCAATGGGCGCACACAGGGAAGCTGCAAAACTATATCGTACGGCTATTGAATATTCCGAAGAAAGTAGTACAAGCCAGTTGGTTGACATTTATGATGCTTATGCCTATGAATGCTTCCTCGATAACCAGATAAACGAAGCAATCGCCTCTAAAGAAAAAGTTTTAAAATTTGAAAAAGAGCTGGTTGACGTAGAGAAGACCGTGGACAGTCTGCTTTTCCTGTCATGTTTGTGGTGGTTTGGTGGCAACAGAAGTCATGCCGAACACTTTGCCTTACAGGCTGTTGACTTATTGGGAGCTCAGCCTCCTTCAGGGACAAAAGCAATGGCGTTTAGTAATATGTCCCGATTGAAAATGTTGTCTGATGAACCAGCTGTATGCATGATGTGGGGGCAAAAGGCTGCTGAGATGGCCGAAGAGTTAGGGGATGAAGAAGTGCTTTGCCATGCCATGAATAATCTGGGTACGGTACAAATGTTGATCCCAGCATCCGAACAAAAAGGCATTGGAATGTTGCAGCGAAGTTTGGCAATAGCAGTAAAGCATTCTTATCACGAACATGCAGCACGCGCTTATGCCAGTCTGGGGAGCGGTTTGGTAAAAATAAAAAACTATGATTTTGCAGGAGAGATATTGGAAGAAGGCATACGGTATTGTGAAGATAGAGACTTGAATCCCTGGACTGCCTACCTGTTGTCATGGCAAGCAAGGCTGGATATGGAAAAAGGAAACTGGACTGTTGCCTACAACACAGCAGACAATCTGCTTAAAAATGAAAATCAGCCTGCGGTTACCAAAATAGCTGCTCTCTTAGTATTGGCCAAAATACGGATGAGACGAGGAGAAAAAGAGATGCTTACTCTGCTGCTTGAAGCTAAATCCATGTCTTTTGAAACAGGGGAACTTCAACGTATCATTCCTTCCATGGTTGCGCTATTGGAATATGAATGGCTTACGGGAACGACGATTATAGAGGATGAAGAAATTGAACAAACCGCTATGCTCATGCAACGAGCTGGTATTAGTCTTGAAAAGGCTGAATTCACTTTTTGGATGAAGAAAGCAGGTAGGCATTTTATCCAAAGCGGTGAAATTGCCGAAGCGTATAACATAAGCAGTGCAGCAAAGGCCTCGCAAGCTGCAGCCTTATTGGAAAAATGGGCCTGCCCTTACGAGCAGGCCCTAGTTCTGTTTGTAGGAGGGGAAGATGATAAAAGAAAAGCCATCGGCATAGTTCAGAATTTGGGTGCTACTGCGGTGTATGAAAAAATAAAACAGGAAATGCGGAATTTGGGTATTAAAAATATACCTCGTGGTATTAGAAGTTCGACCCGTTCAAATGCTGCGTTTTTAACAAACAGGGAAATGGATATTTTGAAATTATTGAAGGAAGGACTGCACAACAAAGAGATTGCGGAGCAATTGTATATTTCCGCAAAAACTGTTGACCATCATATTTCCAGCATTTTGCTCAAATTGGATGCAGATTCCCGTTCCAAAGCAGTTGCCGAGGCTGCTCGTATGGGGATTCTATCTTAACGTTTTTTTGTCTGTAACAAGCAAAGCCGAAAAGACGCCTGCATATAAAATAGGGAATTCGCATTGTAAACTGGGGAATAATCAGTAATTGCATTCGTGTTGTTCTTCATACCTTTTGGCCTCAACATAAAAAAATGTATCATGAAAAAATACATCATCGAAAGAGACCTGCCCGGAGCCGGGAATTTGTCCGAGGAGGATCTGCGAGCACTTTCAAAAACTTCCGTCAACGTAATATCTGTTTTAGGAAAACCCTACAGATGGGTTGAGTCTTATGTTACCCAAGACAAAATTTACTGTGTTCACGAAGCAGAGAGTGAAGATGTTATAAGACAGCATTCGAATTGCGCAGATTTTCCTGTGAGTGGAATCGAAGAAGTAAAAGTCATCATCGGCCCCGCCACTGCCGAATCAGACTAAGCAGTTGTGCTTTAACACCTAGCTTGTTAGCTTGTTACTCTCACCGCGCTCCCCTTTTTGTCATCATATTGTTGTTATTTCCCCTCCGCCTTTGCGATGATTCGCTCCTCGGCCCGGATGTCGCGCAGTTGCCAGAGGCAGTAGTCATCAAAACCGAAGTGGTTGCGGGCGGTTGGTATCGTCCCAGCCGGGTTGCTTTTCCGGCCCCGAAATACCGCTCAACTGCCATTTTCCAGCAATGCAGGTGGCGTACCCAGCTTCTTTCAAAAGGTTACCGAAGGTTTTTTCTTTCGGGTTGAGGTACCCAAAGGCCTCGTAGTTTCGAAAATTGTATTGGCCGGTCATGAGCTGCACCCGGGAGGGTGTACAGAGGGGTTGGGAGTAGCAATGCGTAAACCGTACGCCCTGCTGGGCCAGTTTGTCCAGGTTCGGCGTGTTGTAGACGGCACTACCGTAGCTGCTCAGGCACTCGTAGCCCATGTCGTCGGCCATAATCAGCACGATGTTGGGCTTTTTGTTTTTTTTGAGAGTTGTGAATGTCGATTTGTTTTGCCCTGGCGTATAGTACAGCAGGCTGGCAAGAAGTGAAAACAGAAAAAGGATAGATTGGATCATGATCGGTCTGTGTTAAATCGTCCGGGTTAATTGAGTATATTCGACAACGGTAAACTTCAAAAGGAAAAGGTACCTACTCCTATTTCTTAACAAACCACAGCTCAAAAACAGCAATGGAAGGCATTCCAAAAGAATCGAGATCAGAATTTCAATGGGCCATGTTTATTTCAACCTTGGGGATTTGTGTTGATTGCCCTTCCTGCGCTCTATATGAGTATCAGGAGTGCCCGTGAGAAAAAACAAATAATCGAGAATCAGGCCTACGAAACCGCAACTAATAGTTGGGATTGAAAGCATACGAAAGGGTAGGCCGATCACGCCCTTTATCCGATTCCACTACCAGTATTCATTTAAAAATCAGGTTTTTAAAGAGTGTCAGGATTATAAATACCAACGCTACTTTGTCAATTTCACGCAGGACAAATGGTGGTTGGTAGAGGGTAGGAGCTTTCCGGTAATTCTTTCTTCGGAAGATCCGTCCAATCACCGGCTACTCATGTTCTGGTCCGATTTCTCAAAGTATAGTCTCCCCTTTCCGGATTCGCTGAAATGGAGCGAACGGGTCTTCTATGATAAGCTGCCCTATCGTTATCCTGATGCGTGATCCATACATCAAGACCTACCTCACCGAATCGACTGCTCCGGCAGCTCTGATTTAATCCCTTCGTCCAGCGGCATTTTGTCCGGCTCGGCGCCTGCTTTTTTGAGGAGCTGGGCCAGTTGGGCTTGTAGTTCTTTGCGTTTGGCGGCGTGAGCCGGGTCGTTGATCAGGTTGCGGTTTTCGCCGGGGTCACTCGCCAGGTGGTACAGTTCGGACATGTGCTGGTCCGGCGAGCCATTGCCGGTGGGGTAGTGGATGTACTTCCAGTCGTCGGTGCGCACGCCGCGTACGTTGGGCGTGTACGGAAACTGCTTCTCGTAGTTGTACTCATAAAACCAGGCCGTCCGCCAGTTGGTGGTATCGCCCTGCGCCAGCCGTTTGAAGGACTGTCCGTGAATATTTTTCAGCGCCGGTGCACCGCATAGTTCCAGAATCGTCGGGGCAATATCCAGCGTCAGTACCTGCTTGGTAACCACCACGGGCTTGTTGGTGGGCGTCAGGCCCGGATACCGCACCACCAGGGGAATGTGGATGCTGGGCTCGTGCATGGTGCGCTTATCCACCATGCCGTGCTCGCCGTTGAGTAAGCCGTTGTCGGAGGTAAAGATAAAGATGGTATTGTCCAGCTCGCCGGATTCTTTCAGGGTTTTGTATAGCTCACCCACGCTGTCATCGACAGAAAGGATAGTACCCCAGTAAGCCTGGATCATGGCTTCAAAATCCTTCACCGCCCCGGGGGAAGAGTCGGGAAATTTCTTACGCCAGTCGAACAGCGGACCGTAGATACCGTGCCAGGTAGCCAGTCGTTGCTTGATCCAGTCGGGTTTATCGTCCAGGTTGAAGGCGCTGGCCGGGTAGGGGATGGTGACGCCATCGAAGGCCTTGGCGTACTTCGGCTCGGGCGTATAGAAGCTGTGCGGCGCTTTATGGCCCAGAATGAGCATGAAAGGCTTCTTTCGTGTCTTTCCTCAGCCACTCATCGGCCATTTTGGTAACGACATGGGTGTAGTAGCCTTTGACAACCTTACCACCCTCGCCGTTGGTGTTGAACTCGGTGTCGAAGTACTTACCCTGCCCCTTATGGGTTACGAAATGGTCGAAACCGGGGCGGGGATTATCGTTGTCCTCGCCCATGTGCCACTTGCCGATGTAAGCGGTTTCGTAGCCGGCTTCCTGCAATACTCTCGGGAAGCTGGGCAAATCCACAGGGTACTCCGTGAAGTTGTTGACCACCCCGTGGGCGTGGGCATACTGCCCGCTCAGGATCGAGGCCCGGCTGGGAGAGCAGAGCGAGGTAGTACAAAAGTAGTTTTTGAAGAAAACACCTTCTTCGGCCAGCTTGTCAATATTCGGCGTTTTCAGGTGCGGATTTCCCGCAAAGCTCAGGGCATCCCAGCGCTGATCGTCGGTCAGGATGACGACCACGTTGGGCTGTCGGGTTTCCTTCGTCTTATCGCAGCTACTACACGCAACGACAAGGAATAGGTAGGTCGTACGGAGGAGAGGTAGGGGTATTTTCATGGAATAGTAAGGTACCGGATCAGGTTATTTTTAGCGGGAGTAATCCTGCTTTTGCCAGGGTATACTACCGATTAAAAATGGAATTGGTCCGATATCTACTTCCCAGAGCCTGCTTTTCTATCCCGTTCAGAGCGACTAGTTCAGAGAGGACAGTTCGAAGCCTTAGTCAAGAGGATCTTACCGAAACAGACCCCTACTTGTGGGAATCAAAGACGCGCTGCAAGAAACTTTGAATATACTCAACGGTGGGTTTAAACCACGGATTGAAAAACAGGAACGTATGGGGGGAGTCCGGAAAAGTATGTACTTCTGAATAAGTACCCAAGGAATTCAATTTCATGATCAGGTCGTCCCTTCCGGCGTGCATTCTATCCACGGAGCTATTGAGAAACAAAATAGGAGGCATGGCTTTATCCACGTGGGTCAGAGCCGAGGCTCGCTGCCATAGATCGGGCCTTTCGGCTTTGCTATATCCAAACCAGTGCGTGGCAGCCGACGTACGACGCGAATCATCGCCCTCGCCTGATTCGGGATGGATGAACGCCAGAATGCCGTCAATATCCACCACGGCCTGCACCGCACTGGACTTGCCCGGAGTACCGCCCGCACCCTCAAACTCCGCCTTGCCATTGGTACTCCCGATGAGGGCAGCCAATTGGCCACCGGCCGAGAACCCCAGCACGGCAATCCGATTTGGGTCAATGTCGTACTCGGTCGCGTTTGCCCGAAGCCACCGGATGGCCGCTTTCAGATCGTGTACCGCCGCCGGGTAGAGGGCTTCCGTCGAGAGGCGGTACTCTACGGGCACCGTCACATAGCCGAAGGCGGCTAGCTGTCCGGCCAATGCGTAGTTTTGTGAGCGGTCGCCCGACCGCCACCCACCCCCGTGAATCATCAGAATGGCCGGGCGGGATTCCTTTGTGCCGGACGGTGGTGTATAAATGTCCAGCCGCAGGGTTCTGCCAGCTGCGGGTAGACTGTAAGGAATATCCTTATGAACGGTTACCCCATTCGGCGGAAGGGCGTCCGCCAGGGTGATGTCGGGGTGGCCTTTTTTTTCCTGCAAAAAAGATTTTTGAATGGTAAAACTCGTATCCCGTCCGCCGGTTGGAACCGACTGTGCAAACGCCACCTTTATCAGCAAGCTGCTGATCAGCACTAATAGGCTATATTTCATAAGAGTACTTGTGGGTTTAGGTAGTGGCGGGGTCAAACTCGGCAAACTGAGCGTTCAGCGTAGCCGATACCCCTTTTTCTAACAGGCGCGTGAGGAAACCAGCCACCGCGTCGCCAAACCCCGGAAGTGCGTTTAAATTCTGTCCCCAAAGAGCTGAATTTTGCAGGACCGCCTGCGTCAGTTCATCGGGGGACAACCGCGCCCACAGACCGGAGAAATAAGCTGCCTGCTGATCCTGAATCGGATAGGCCTTGCCGTTGTGTTCTCCGTACCAGATGCCGTCCCGCTGGGTGGTACCCCGCATGAACAAAAGATAGGCGGCAAATCCAAGGGCGATGCATTGGGGTACCCCATGTGCGTGTTCTCGGTAATACTGGGTCAGTGTCGGTACATTGCGCAGCTTCATCTTCATGGAGTAGTGGAGCGTAATGGTCTGCCAGCGGTGTTCAATATACGGGTTTCTGAATCGGTCAAGGACTTGTTGCCCGAACTGCTGAGCGGTTTTGATGTCCACCGTGCCCGAAACGCCCGGGATCAGTTCGGACAGCATCAGCTTGTGAATATAAGCGGCCATGCCTTCGTCGGCCATGGCCTGGCCCACCGTCTCGATTCCAGCTAGCAGGGCGAGGCCGCTACTCAGCGTATGCGTGCCGTTCAGCAGGCGTAGTTTTAGCTCACGAAAGGGAGTTATATCCGATTGGATAATCACGTTTTCGTCGGCTTGATAGAATGACAGCACCGCTTTTACCCGCTCACTGTTCGAATTCTCCGGAACTTCGATGGCCCACAACCTGTATACTTCCGCCATGGTCAGTAGGGCATCGTCGTAACCAAGTTGCTCCGTCAGGGCTTTGTAGAGTATGGGCTCGGGAAGACCCGGAACAATCCTGTCTACCAGGGAGTTGCAAAAGGTGTTGGCGGTTTCGAGCCAATCTATGAAAGCTGGATCGAGTTCATTGCGGTGCGCCAGTTCGAGCAAAATAGCTTCGAGCCTGGAGCCATTGTCGGGCAGAAGTTCGGTTGGTACGATTACCAGTCCTTTGCCCAGATCACCCCCAAAGGCTAGATACCTCGCATACAGTACCGCCAGCAGTTTGCCCGGAAAGGAAAGGGGAGGGCGCTGCTGGATGTCTTCGGGGATTAGCTGTATTCCGGTTTCCGTGGTATTGGAAATCACGATTTGCAAGTCGGGGCTGATTGCTATCCGCAGTACCTCGTCCCACTGCTGTCGGGCCGAAAGCACCCGGCTGATGGCCGAACAGACCACGTTCTGCTCCACCAGTTGCTGGTGTTCTATCCCCCGGATGCAGAGCGTGTAGAGGTTGTCCTGCCGGCCGAACGCGTCCATCTCGCCGTTTTCGGTAGATTTCACCACCACGATCCGGCCGTTGAATATTCCCTGCCGATTGGCTTTGTCGATAAAATAATCAGGTAGCCCGCGCAGCAAAGCGCCCGTACCGAACTGAAGCACCCGCTCCGGCAACGGTTGTAGGGGAAAGGATGCCTCACTTACGTCAGACTGATACGTGAGTAGTGGTAACATATGTACTGATAAAATAGTCATAGGGTAGTGTTTCGGTTTCTAACCAAACTAAAAAAAGGTAAGTACCTCCTAAAAAAGGTCAAAGCCTGGATATTCTTGCAAACTCTATCGGGAACGTTTCCAACTAGTAAAGGCTCTCACGAATAGGGTAGGAGTCGAATAATTGCCTGACCCAGGAATCTTTTATTCAATTACATGACGGTCTAGTTTCATCTTCTTATTTTACGGACATACTATTTTGGAATCAATCACGATTAAGGATATTGCCCGTGCCCTAAACTTGTCCACCTCCACCGTTTCGCGGGCGTTGCGGGGCAGTTACGAAATCAGTCCGGAAACCAAGCGGCTCGTGGTAGAGTACGCCGAGGAGTTCAATTACCGACCTAATCCCATTGCGCTCAGCCTGAAAGAAAACCGCAGCCGGATTATCGGTGTGATTGTCCCTCAAATCGCCAACAATTTTTTCTCCGAGGTCATCAACGGCATCGAAGCCGCGGCGTATGGAAGGGGGTACTACGTGTTTATTTTCCAAAGCCACGAATCCTACGAGCGCGAGCAGGTTACCTTGCAGCAGGCTGTGGACCGTAAGGCCGATGGCCTCCTCATCTCGCTTTCCAGCAGTACATCGGATGTGTCGCTACTGCAAAGTTTGCAGGAAAAAAAGCTTCCCATTGTGTTGTTTGACCGCATATCGGCCGACCTCAATGTTCCCTGCGTGACCTCCGATAACTTTGGCGGTGCCTTTGCCGCCACCGAGCACCTGATTGAATCGGGTCGCCGGCGCATTGCGCACATCACCATTCCGTCCTACATTTCCATCACCCAGGAACGCTTGGCAGGCTACCGGGCGGCCCTGGAACGGTACGGTCTGCCGTACGACGAGAACCTGGTCCGGTACACCGACATTGGACAAACCGACGTGGGACCGGTGATCAACGATTTGCTGATGCAGGCTCCCGATGCCTTCCTGGCGGCCAGCGACCGACTGGCCATTGGCTGTCTGGCGGCTCTGAAAAAGCGCAACATCGCTATCCCGGAGGCTATCTCGCTCGTTGGCTTTACCAATACCCCGGTAGCTGCTTTGCTGGACCCTCCCCTGAGTACGGTGGAACAGCCCGCGCTGGAAATTGGCCGGCAGGCGGCCGAGCAACTGATTGATCTCATCGAAAGAAAAGGGCTGATGCCCAAGGCGGGCCGGATTAGCATTCCCACCCGCCTGATAGTTAGGACCTCCTCCCGGTAGTGTACTTTTCTTGCCCGGTCTTTGGGTAGCCTTGTTTAAGGGTTCCATCGCTTAGCCCATTTGGGATACTCCTGTTCCAGCAATTTGGCGGGCCAGGTACCATACCAGGCGTAGCCCGTTCGACGTTCGTGTTCGATTTCCGCCAAATCATATTTTTTAATCCCGTCGCGTCCGCAAAAAAACGGACGGTTGGTATCAAGCTCGTAGAAACGCGCCCATAACGTGGAGCCGGAATCGGCTACTACCATCACATCTTTCCCTTTTGGTAACTTCGGATCACTTACTGTTTTGGTAGCAATGCCCACCAGACGTACCGAATCGAGCCAGGCTACCCCCGCCCGTATGGCTTCTTTCACTTCGGGCGAAGGATTTTCCAGGCTCATCAGAAACCTCAGGATGCCCACACTTTCACTGCCACTGATGGAGGCCAGTTCAAACTTGCGCGCATTAGCCGGCAGCAGCGTGCGACGGTCGTGCTGGGCGCACCAGGCCGTACGTTTGCCATGCTGTACGTACTGGGTGTTAAGAATGCACGCAATGCCGCGCTCCACCGCCTGCCGCGCCAGGGGCACGAGTGCCTGATCGAGTCCGTCAAAGTCCTGCATCCCCTTGGCCGTACGCTGCATTACCCACAGCACATCTATCATGGCGTTGTCATTGTAGGTGATGTGCTTGTGGTAGCTGCTCGAATCCGGATAAAACTGCCCCCAACCGCCAGTGGCCTGCTGCGCCGTGAGCAGGTAACGAATGCCCCGTTCGGCGGCTTGCCGGTAGGCGGCGTTCTGGGTCAGGTGGTAAGCTTTTACCAAGTGGTTGATCTCCCGGGTGGTGGCCCGGTCGTCAATGGTTGCATCCAGTTTGGGTTTGTCCCGAACAAGTCCCTGTTGCTCGGCCGGTGTAAGTTCTTTCGTATAGTCAGTAGGGTTTCCACCCGGCTGCGGCCACCCGCCGTTATCACGCTGAAAAAGTAGCATCCGCTCGGCTACCTGATCCGGCATTCCCTGAGCAAAAATACCTCCGGAAAATGTACACAATATAATACTGAAAATAAACAGAGGTACAGCACGCTTCCACCCCCGAACTTGTGATAGTTTTTTTTGGATGTACTTCTCTAAATTTATCGAAAATTTAAAACTCATACTTTTGCGTTTTTTACTACTTTATTTGTAGAAGAAATATAGAAAAATGTACAAATTCTGTTTAGAATCCACCGGCTCGGACGCCAAGCGAGACATAAAACTTGGAATATATATACTAGGGAACAACAAATGCATAAACTTTATTTACGCAATCGTTGCCGGGATCGATCCCGGCAACGATTGCGTAAATAAAGACAATAGAATCTTTTTTTATTTAAACTAGAATAGACATCTTGCAGTATAAATAGGTATAAAGTAAGAAATAATTGGCTCTTACCAACTCGCTGAAACTTCATTATTTCTATTACTTCGGAGATTATTTTTTCCAAAAGATATAAAATATATTCGAAACGTATAGGTGAATATCAAAAAGTATCGTCTTCATCAATAAAGTAAAATAGTACAAGCTCAGCTATGTACCTATTTAAATCATTAAGGGTGCCTTAAAGTATTTTTTCAAAAAATAAGTAGAAGTACTTCTTTTTTGAAATGATCCTTATTTCTAATTTGTAAAAAAATAATTGGTGCTTTTTTGACCGAACTGATTAATAAATAACCTGATAGAATACTAATATTCTGATTCGAACCAAATTAGAATCAATGCATAATTGCCATCTCTTACTATCCTACCTTTTTTGACCAATTTTACTATTCTATTTTATGAAACAATCAAAATTCTACAATTTTCATCGCTTCATGCTGCTCAGTATCCTGCTGTTCACACCTTTTCTTCTGGTAGCCCAAATGAAAGGGGTTTCGGGTACGATAAAGGATGAAAATGGGCAGGGGATGCCCGGCGTAAGCATTGTCGTACAAGGTACCACGCGAGGTGTTCAGACCGACATTGACGGGAAGTATTCAATTCAAGCTGCGGCCGGAGAGGTCTTGAAGTATTCGTTTATTGGCTATAAAAGTACTGACATTCAAGTAGGGAGTCAGTCCGTTTACAATGTAGTCCTCGAAAGCGAAACCGCTTTGCTAAATGAAATTGTGGTGGTTGGGTATGGCGAGCAGAAGAAGTCGGACGTTACGGGGTCAATTGTAAGTGTAAGTGCCGCCCAAATCAGCGAACGTCCCGTATCCAATACCCTTCAGGCCATGCAGGGCCGTGCGGCTGGGGTTGATATTTCATCTAACGAACGTCCTGGTCAAATGGGTAGTATCACCATTAGAGGTGTACGCTCCCTGACTGCCTCAAACTCTCCCTTGTACGTGGTAGATGGTATTCCTCTCATTTCGGGGGGTATTGACAATATCAATCCCATTGATATTGAATCCATTGACGTTTTGAAAGATGCCTCCGCAACGGCTATCTATGGTTCACGTGGGGCAAACGGGGTGGTGATCATTACGACGAAAAGAGGTAAAAATGGCAAATTTACGTTGAGCCTTAACTCGGCGGTGACCACCGAAACCCTTCAAAACAGATCACAGTTGATGAGTGGTGGTGAATACATTGAATACAGAAGATGGGCTAAACATTACTCTAATCCGGCGGTATTCCCCCGTGGTGACCAGCCTACCCAAGCCAATGACTTCACGATTTTCTTAGGTTCATCTGACCCTTCTGCCTATAACAATATCTTGAAGGGATGGGCCGGTGGAACCTGGGACGGTTCCAAAGTAGAAACTACCGATTGGGTGGGGCTGGTAAGCCAAACGGCCGTTACCCAGCAGCATACGATCAGTGCCAGCGGGGGTTCCGAAAAAATGAAAGCGTACGGTTCCTTTGGCTTTCTGGATAACCAGGGTACGATCATTGGACAGGGTTACAGCCGGTATACCGGCAAAGTAAGTGTTGATATCAAAGCAACCAACTGGTTGAATTTTGGGGGTAGTTTGAGTACTACCTACGGTGTAAACGAATTCGGACAGTCCCCGGCGGGTAGAAACTCATTGGTCAATACGGCGGGGCTGTACGAAAGTGCCAGATCCAATTTTCCTTATGCTGTACCATTCGATGCGGATGGAAACAGAGTGGAGTTTCCCGGTGGTGATATCGCCATAAAAACGGTGGTTGACGAAGCCCAGTATTCTCAGGATCAGCGTGTCAATATCAGAGCTTTCGGGAGTTTGTATTCTGAGATAAATTTTGGCTCTTTCTCCAAATTTTTAGAGGGCTTGAAATACAGATTGAATTTCGGACCCGACCTTTCGATGGATCGTAATGGTGTATTTCTTGATTCGAAATCGGTTGTCAGGGCCGGGTCGAGCTATGCTTCTTTAAGTAAAGAAGAGACTTTGTCCTATACCCTCGACAACATGCTTTATTACAATAAAACGATTAACAAGCATCAGATTGGAATCACGGCGCTGCAAACTCAAACCCAGTACCGGTACGAATCAAATTTCATGGGAGCCGATAACATCCCGTTTGCTAGTCAGAAATGGAATGCCCTTTCTACCAGTAATTTAGCGCTTTCGTCCTGGAACTCAACCTTAGAAGAACGTCAGTTGCGTTCGTACATGGGTCGTATCAATTATGATTTTGATGGCAGATTCCTAGTTACGATTTCAGGACGTTACGACGGTGCTTCTCAGCTTTCTGCGGGTCATAAATGGGCGTTTTTTCCCAGTACGGCTTTGGGGTGGAGATTGGACAGGGAAAACCTCTTCGCGGGTATGAACTGGGTTAATTTGCTCAAAATACGGGCAGGTATCGGGGTAACCGGCAACGCTGCCATTGACCCCTATTCTACCAAAGGTGGTCTAAGTCCATTGTTCTATCCCTTCAATGGAACCTTGGGTGCCGGGGTGGCTAACTCTTCCACGATGGCAAATCAGGATTTGAGCTGGGAAAAAACCAAGCAGTACAACTTCGGAACAGACTTCATTTTCTTTGGAAGGAGAATTTCGGGTAGTTTGGATTACTATACCTCTCACACCACTGACCTATTACTACGAAAAACGATTCCTTCCGTAACCGGCTTTATTGATACCTACGCAAACGTGGGTGAAACATCCAGCCAGGGCGTTGACCTGACCCTCAATACGCTCAATATCAGCAAAGGTGGGTTTGAGTGGAACACGACGTTCAATGGTTCGTGGCAAGACAACCACATCATCACGTTGGCGAATGGAGCGCAGGATGATATCAACAACGGTTGGTTTATTGGCCGCAGTCAGAGTGTTATTTACGGCTATGCATCGGGTGGACTCTGGCAGGAATCGGATGCCGAAGAAATGGCAAAATTCAACGCCAACGGCCATAAGTTTTCGGCCGGAAATGCCCGGCCCGTTGACCAAAACGGCGATTATAAAATCGATGCGAACAATGACCGGGTGATCATCGGAAGTACCATTCCGAAGTATTTGCTCGGTCTGACCAATACGTTTGATTACAAAGGCATTTCGCTTTCCATTTTCCTATACGGACGCATGGGCTACTGGTATAACACGGGTGGTGAAGGCCTTACCGGTCGTTTTAATCAGCGTTCGGTTGATTATTACACCATTAACAATACCAATTCCGACTACCAAAAACCGATTTATACCGAAGCATCAGGCGACCCATTCTTTCCTGTCTTAGGATATAGAAGCGGCTCTTTCCTCAAAATCAGAAATATTTCTTTGGGCTATTCAATTCCGGATAAAATTTCAAAAAGTATTGGGTTGAGCCATTCTCGAATCTATGTACAGGCTTTGAATCCAGGTATGATTTTCAACAAAGTGGATTGGATTGATCTTGATTTGAGAAATTCTGCCTGGAATAGAGGCTTTACCGCTGGTATCAATATTGACTTTTAAAAAGTAGCAGATGGCTAGTAGCAAATAGCCGTTAGCCTCAATAGAACTCAATAAGCAGTGTGTTATAAAAGATTTTAATGCAAAATAACTTTGCGCTAGTACTTAAAACATCGAACTAATGAAGAATATAGTTAGTAAAAATATACAAATAGGGATACTGGCAACGGCTTTGCTGATCCTAACTTCCTGCAATGACGACTTTCTGAACGAAGAACTTACCACCCAGAGAAGCACCGATTTTTATAACACGGAAGCAGGTATTCAGGCACTGGTAATCGGAGCGTACAACAAAGTTTTTGCCATTCCTTTCAGCAATGAGGTGCAGTTTGCTACTACCAATTACGGGACCGATGAGTTTCATGTAGGCGGTGACGGCTCCAATGCCCCCTGGAACAACTACGACGGTGCCTTTCAGTCGATCATAACCACCACCAATGGAAATACCGTGGCGGCGAATGCTGCCTGGGACAACTATTACGTGGGCATAAGCCTTGCCAATCAGATCATTAAATCGGCAACAGACATCAGCTCTACCAGTAATGCCATCAAAAAAACGGCCTTGGGAGAAGGCTATTTCATGCGCGGATTCAACTACCTCCATTTGGTTAGTCAATATGGGGGGGTACCCTTGAAATTGGATGTGAGTACTACCGTGGAATTGGAGTTTACCCGTGCTACCGCCGAAGCGGTGTACAAGCAGGTGATCGCTGACCTAACGCAAGCCTACGAACTTTTGGATAATTCGGGTGGGGCTCCCGCCAGAATTACAAAAGATGCGGCAGCGCATTATTTGGCCAAGGCATTACTTTCCAGAGCCAGTGAAATAAACGATGCGTGGAATTCTTCGACAAAGGCGGCTGACCTTGCCCGAGTAGTAACGTTGTCGGATGAAGTGATTGCCCGCCACCCGTTGGCTGCTAATTTTGGGGATATATGGAATTATACCAAACCAAACGGGACGAATGAAGTTTTGCCTGAGTTAATTCTTTCGGCCCAGTTTACAAGCGATCTTTCCTCCACTACGTTCAACTTCTCTCACGTGGTGTTTACGGCCCGGTACGACGACTTGCCTTTCATGCAGCGCGATTTGACCGGTATGCGTCCATATAGCCGGTTAGCTCCTACGTATTTCACGTATGACGTTTTCAACCATGTGAATGATTCCCGCTTCTGGAAAACGTTCAGAACCAAGCATAGACTGAACAGGGGAAGTGGTACTTATACCAATGGTGACCTTGGCGTGATTTATATCATCAATGGTAAAAATGATAGCCGTTTTGCCAAAACCAAACTATCCGGAGAGTATGTTGATGCAAAAACAAAAAAGACCGTACCCAATGCGTACGTGGCTTATGCGGCTGACAAAATTGGACTGTTGAACGAACCTCGTTTCCCTTCCTTATCGAAGCACTACGATGCGGCCCGAATTGCGATCAACGACAACCGGGGCATGCGTGATGAAATCATGGCTCGTTCGGCGGAAACCTACCTTATGGCGGCCGAAGCAAAGGTACGGCTTGCCAAGCTGGGTCAGGGTGCATACACCGATGCCCTGCCGTATATCAACGCTCTGAGAAAAAGAGCGGCTTACAAGTCGGGTGAGGACCGAGCCTACTACACCGATGGCGCTGCTGCGTATGTAGTTTCTCCTTTGAATCAAAATGTGAGTATAAATTCATTCATGAATGAAAATTCATACTATGAATCAAATAATATTCCGGTTGCTACCACTGCTACTACGTTGGAAATTACGAGCCTATCCAATCTTCCCGAAGAAGACCAGGCGGTGATTACGAAACTTGGCTTATCTAGCGAGTATGATAAGATGCTGGCACTGGTATTAAACGAACGTACCCGAGAACTTTGCGGCGAATACCATCGCTGGGAAGACCTGAGCCGTACGAAAACGTTAGTATCAAGAGCAAAGGCATATAACCCCGGTGCAGCCCAATACATTAAAGACCACCACGTGTTGAGACCCATCCCGCAAACATTCCTGGACGCAATTTTTAGTAATGCCAAAGCATTGACGTCGGTGAAAAACAAACAATGCAAAATCCTGGATATTGAAATAGAATAGTCAGTAAGTGTTAAATAAGGTTGCCCGTTTGGGTAGCCTTATTTTTTTTGTCTAAATATGTTCGATTTTGACATTTTAAAGGCTTTTTCGTCTGATTTCTTGGGTCTGAAAGCAAAGAGCGAATTTGGTCTAGAAGATAAATTATGGGAATCAACTATTGGAAGAACTTTATTTACGCAATCGTTGCCGGGATCGTTGCCGATAACGATTGCGTAAATAAAGTCTATAAAATCTTTCTTAATGTAAACAAGGGTGAGCATCTTGCATGAGAAATATGTCAATATGAAGATTTAGTTGACACCTATTTGTTCTGTTGCAAATACATTCCTTGAATATTTTTATTTGATATTTATGTAGAGGGGAACTGCAATTATTTTCGTCATAGAATAATAACTAGACAAAATAAATTTTCCGGCAGTTCATATCAGAAATAGTGATATACCTTCCTCAAAATAATCCCCACAGCTGATTACTATTAATTAAAAACATAAACTCATTTTGTCAATCTTATTTTCGGTTGAATATCCTGTTCATTTTGTAAGATTTTTATTCCCTTCATTTAACCTTTTAAACTCATAGTATGAATAAATCGTACCCCTACCTGAATAAGATGGCTATCGTAGCCATTTTGTTCTTTATTGTCCTCCAAGCTCCTACTATAGCGCTTGCGCAGGGAAAGGTGAGCGGAGTAGTTACCGATGCGGGAAAAGAAGGCCTTCCCGGAGTCTCGGTGCGCGTCAAAAACACCTCCGTGGGCGTCATTACGGATGTAAATGGGAAGTACCAGATCACGGCCGCCGGCGATGCTGTCCTGGTTTTCTCTTTCATCGGCATGGTTTCGCAAGAGGTACCCGTAGGGGGCAAATCGGTGGTCAATGTGGTACTGGAATCCGACGTGCAAACCTTGAATGAAGTGGTAGTGGTGGACTTCGGCTATGGCACCGTCAAAAAGACGGACATGACCGGCTCGGTGGCCACCATGGGAGCGCGGGAGCTTAAAAACATCCCCGTAGCCAATGCCGCCCAAGCCATGACCGGCCGTCTGCCGGGTGTAAGCGTGCTTACCTCCGACGGGTCACCGGATGCCGAAGTAGTGATCCGGGTCCGTGGCGGAGGGTCCATTACCCAGGACAATTCGCCCCTGTACGTAGTAGACGGATTCATCGTGAGCAGCATTCGGGACATACCTCCCACGGATATTCAGAGCATCAACGTATTGAAGGATGCGTCAGCTACCGCCATTTATGGCGCCCAGGCTTCCAACGGGGTTATCGTGATCACGACCAAGAATCCCACGGCCGGCAAGGTATCGGTGTCGTACAACGGTTTTATGCAATACAAAAGCCTGCCTAAAAACAGAAGCTACAAGGTACTATCGCCGTACGAATACGTACTCGTAAACTACGAGCGGGCCAAACTACGGTCGCAATCGGATGTGAATTCCTTCGAGAAGTTTTTTGGCAAATACCAGGATTACGATTTGTACCAGGACAAACCAGGTACTGACTGGCAGGATGAATTGTTTGGTAGCCCGCGCACGTCGCAATACCACAATGTAAGCCTGAGCGGGGGTAGTGAAAATACCAAACTCAGCCTGAGCCTCACCAACAATACCGACGAGGGACTTTTGATCGGATCAGGGTTTACGCGGAACGTACTTAACTTTAAGCTGAACCAGAATATCAGCAAAAAATTGAAGTTTGAGGCCTTTACCCGAATCACCAACACCGTGGTGGACGGAGCCGGTACCTCCGGCAACGCCCAGATCAACATCAAGGATGCCGTGCAGACGCGCCCCGTGAACGGCGTGGCCGATGAGCTGGAAATTGACCTGAACGCCATCAGCAACGATGACGACTACCAGTCGTTCCTACTCAGCCTGGTGAGCCCCGTGAAGCTTACCAAGCAGGACTGGCGGAAGCGTACCACCAATGATTACATCCTGAGTGGTGCTTTGACCTGGACTATCCTGGATGGAATGGACTTCAAA
The DNA here is from genome assembly GCA_963768025.1 of uncultured Cytophagales bacterium. Classification (GTDB taxonomy): domain Bacteria; phylum Bacteroidota; class Bacteroidia; order Cytophagales; family Spirosomataceae; genus CAVYGM01. The sequence goes on along the minus strand of CAVYGM010000019.1, from coordinate 187,511 downwards.
ACTACCTTCACTTCTTCCCAATCGTTTGACAAAAACCTCCGGTACTACGGGCCGCTCACCGGGGAGTCGTTCAATAACGGCAGTAGCCTGCCACTGGGTGAAAAAACTGAAAATGAATCGTTTTCGTATCGTTGGCTCAACACGCTCAATTACCGAATGAAAGACATGGGAAGTCATAGAATCGACTTTCTGTTTGGACAGGAGCTCTATTCGACCGGAGGAAGTTACGCTTTTGTACGGTCGGAGGATTTCAGGGAATCCATTACCCCCCAGGAACTGTTTGCGAATATGACATTTGGCCGGACCGACCGCCACGAAACCCGCGAGCAGACCAACTCCAACCGGATGTCGGGCTTTGGCCGGGTAAACTACCAGTTGAAGGACAAATACCTGGCTACCGTGACCTTCCGGGCGGATGCTTCCAGCAAATTTTCCAAAGAGAACCGCCTCGGGTTTTTCCCCGCTGCCGCGCTTGGCTGGAAGGTTTCGGAAGAGCCCTTCCTGAAACAAATCAAGGCCATTGACGAACTGAAACTCCGCGTGAGCTACGGGGCCACCGGCAACGACCGGATTGATGCCAACGCCACCCAGTTCCTATTTCAGGGATCGACGTTGCGCGGGCCTGGTTTTGGCAATTTTGATAATACCTACTATACCCCCTCGGGAAGTACCCTGTACAACCCTGGTCTGGTGTGGGAAACGACCATCAACCGCAACGCCGGCGTCGACTTCTCGTTTTTCCAACACAAGCTGGAAGGTAGCTTCGATGTATATCACAACACCACCCGGGATTTGCTGCTTCGTTCGGTCATTCCTTCCAGTACCGGCTTTACTACCCAGTGGAACAACGTGGGCGTTACGTCCAACAAAGGGGTCGAGCTAGGTCTGACGGCCTACTTGATTGACCGTCCCGATTTTATGCTCTCCGCCAATTTCAACATCGGCAGAAACAAGGCCAAAGTAGAAAAGCTTGATGGAACCGAATCCCGCTTTTTTCAGTCCAACTGGGCCAGTACGGATTTACGTGACCAGGATGACTTTTTTGTAAAAATCGGAGGTACCCTCGGTGATATCTACGGGTACGCTACGGACGGCTATTATGGGGTGGATGACTTCGCTTCCTACGATGCCGTGGCCAGAAAGTATATTCTCAAAGAGGGTATCGTCAACTCGGGTGCCGTGGTGGGAAACACCAGTTTGCGTCCGGGCTTCCTGAAATTGAAGGATTTGAACGGGGATGGGATCATCAACAGCAACGACCGCCAGGTGATCGGCAATACCCTGCCCCAGGCCCAGGGAGGATTCGGGTTCAATTCGAGGTACAAAGGCTTCGATATGTCTCTGTTCTTCAACTGGTCCTATGGCAACGACGTGTACAATACCGGCAAGATTCAGTACAACCAGTTCAGAAGGGTTACCTACGGCAACCTGCTCACGACCATGTCTATGGAGAACCGCTTCACCTACCTGGACGTAGACGGTAGCGTACACCGGCACCCCGGGGGGCATCGTGACCGACCTGGCCCAACTGGCTGAATTGAATGCGGGCAAAAATATCTGGTCTCCGCACGGACTCGGCGACGCTCAGGCGGTTATCCATTCCTGGGCGGTAGAAGACGGCTCGTTCCTACGGCTAAACAACCTCAACCTGGGTTATTCTTTTCCAAAAGAATGGATCTCCAAATTCAAAATGTCACAACTAAGACTTTATGCGACCGGAAACAACCTGCACCTGTGGACCAAGTACTCGGGGTTTGATCCTGAGGTGAGTACCTCCCGGAGTTCAGGCTACCAGGGGCTTACCCCTGGCGTGGACTACTCTTCTTTCCCCCGGAGCCGCTCCTATACAGTTGGTGTGAACGTTACTTTTTAATTCCTAAGCTGATACAAAAATGAAAAAAATAACTCTAATATTCTCCCTGTTGATCCTCCTCGGATTATCCTCCTGCAAGGACTTCCTGGATCCGGTTTCGCTTTCTACGTTCAACACAACCTACATCTACTCCAATATTGACGATGCCCGCAAAGGCGTCAATGCAGCCTACGTATCGTTTGGCACCGATGGTTTCCGTTCCCGGCTATCCAACAACATGACCGGCAACACCGACATCGAGCGCCAGAGCGGCTGGGGCTCCACCGGCGACCGGCACCAGATCTGGAACCTGAACGCCGTACCCGGCAACGGCGATCTCCGTCAGTTCTGGAATGCAGCCTATACCTCCATCCGTGATTGTAACATCGCCATAGAAGGCATTGAAGCCAGTAGTGTGTTGCAGTCGTCCGACGTAGCCTCCATCCGGCAGATGAACCACATGCTGGGCGAGGTGTACACGCTGCGGGCGTACTGGTATAGTATGCTTATTTTTTACTTCGGCGATGTGCCCAACGTACGGGTAGCCCCGAAGGCGGGTCAGGATTTTTATCTTACCCGCGAAGATCGGAACCTTATCCTGACGCAGGTAATTGATGATTTGATCAAAGTAGAAGATAAAATGCTATGGGCCGATCAGGCCAGGTACGGCATCGAGCAGGTCAATCGTGAGTATACCCTGGGCATGATTGCCCGGCTTGCCTTGCAGCGCGGTGGCTACTTCCTCACCCCGGACCTCAAAATGGATCGGAAAACGGATTATCGCGATTACTACGAAATAGCCCGGAAATACACCGAAAAGCTCATTCTACTAAAAGACCGTCCTCTTCCAAGGGACTTCCGCCAGGTATTCCTGAATGAAAGTAAGTTTGTTACGCCGGTAAACAGTGATGTGCTTTTTGAAATCCCTTTCGCCCTTGGCAACGGGGATGTGGCCTGGAACATCGGTATCACGGTGGATGGGGGTACCACAGCGGCCCACAATTACGGCTCGGGTAACAACTACATGGGCATACCTCCCACGTACTACTTCTCCTTTGATACAACGGACATCCGCCGGGACGTTACCTGTGCGCTCTACAAGATTAACACGAGCTTTCAGCGGGAATTCGTTTCGGGGGTTAGCAATATTGCACAGGGAAAATGGAGCCGTCACTTTCTCGACACGCCTCCCGGCCCCTCCACCGCCAAGGGTACCGGTATCAACTGGCCCATGATGCGCTACCCCGATGTGCTGCTGATGTACGCCGAAGCCGAAAACGAACTGAACGGCCCCACCGCAAAAGCCCAGGAAGCTCTGAAAAGGGTACGTCAACGCGCATTTGACCCCAGCCGGTGGAGTGCAAAAGTAGACCAGTACGTGGCGAATATTTCAACTAATAAAGAAAGCTTCTTCAACGCCCTGGTAGACGAAAGGGGCTGGGAATTCGGTGGAGAGATGATCCGCAAGTACGAGCTGATCCGCTGGAATTTGTATTCCAAGAAAACAAAAGAGACCGTGGACGAATTGAAGGCCATGACCGACGGAGCGGTGACGGGCACCGGCAAATACGCCAGCTATCCCGACTACATGTACTGGAAGCGCAACTCAAGCGGGGAGTTCGTGATATTGAACCCCAACCGCAAGTACATCGGTGCTCCCGATGAAAGCTGGCAGCGAGTACCTTTCCTATTGGGTTTGTATAACAACCTGACCACGTACTCCGAATGGATTACCAAAGACTGGGAGAACCATTACAACGGTCCTCAACCGGGCGTGGCCAGGTATGTTTTCCCGATTCCGGCGGAGGCTATCACCAACAGCCAGGGAAAGCTGGATAACAACGGGTATAAATTTCAATAAGACAGCATTTTTAACTAGATATGACAATGAAGAATAAAAATAGTGTAAACAAATTTTTATTGCTCCTGATCGGGTGCTGCCTTTTACTAGGGTGCGAAGAACCGGATGTTTTGAAGCAAACCCGGTTGTTTAGTCCGGTGCTCAACAAGGAACTGAGTTCGGAATTGAACACGATCATCGTGAATATGGGGAAAATCAAGCAGGTGGACACCTACACGCTTGAAGTGAGCCGAGACACCTTCCGAACCCTGGATTACACGCTCAAAGTAGACACCAATTATGTGGTACTGAACGAAACTACGTTGAAGGGTGACCCGCTGTACTGGAATACCCTCTACCAGATCCGGGCAAAGGCGCACGCGGCCGATCCCCAATACGACAGTAAGGTGTCGGATCTGGGGAGTGTCCGGACCCAGAAATTTCCGAGTGTCCTGTTGGCTCCTGGCGTTAACGATGTGATTGATGTAGCCGCCAAGGTGAAGTGGCAGGTGAGTGGTGCCCCGGTGACGGCCATCAAGGTATTTGCCGGAACGGACCTGAAACTCCTGAAACCTTTGAGAAGCATTCCGGTTCCCGAAGCGAATCAGAAGACGGGCGAAATCATCATTGATGGACTCGATCCTTCGTCATCCCATCAGTTGGCTATTTACAGCGGTACCGAGCTTCGGGGCTGGGAAGTGTACAAGACCCGGAAACCAGCGGTGGTTCTGACGGGCTCAAACGTAATTGATTTGTCCAAGAGCGACGACCCCGCCGCCCTCGCCAGCGCCGTGACTATGGCAAATGACGGGGATATTATCGTGTTGAAAAAAGGCGTGCAGTACCTCACGCCTACCGAACCTTTGAAGAAATCAATCACGATCACGTCGGCCTATGGCTTTGGTGACAAACTGGCGGCCATGATCAACTGCAACTGGAACATTGCCGACGGTGCCAAACTAAGTACGGTAAAGTTTGCGGGCATTGAAATTATCGGGGGAGGTATAGCCAGCAGCTATATTTTTAATCCCAATCCGGCGGTTACCACCACGGTGCAGAATCTGATCATTGAAGATTGCATCGTGAGCGAGCTGCGGGGCATCCTGCGCATCCGCAGTAAGTTCTTTCTTACCAACTACACCATTCAGAGTTCCATCATTCACCGCATCGGTGGCTACGGCATCCTGACTACCGACTCGGACGGGGAAGGCAACGCGGCAGTGGACAACATTTTGCTTGAAAACAGTACATTCAGTAAAATCAACATGTTTATGACCTCCCGCCAAAACACCAAAACCATCAAAATCAACGGCTGCACCATGAGCGAAGTGGGTACCAACGCGGGTACACTATTCAACTGGCGCGGTACCGCGGGAGTCCGTAGCAACGTCACGGGCGGCATCAGTATTACCAACACCGTGTGGGGACACGCTTGGGACGAAGCCAATTCCAAGGTCCTCACCGTCCGGGGCATTGCCGGTGGGTTGGAAGCTACCAATTTTTCGGTCATAAACACTTTCGCTACGTCTGACTTTGCTTTTGTACCCGGTTCCGAAATCGCCGGTTTTCCCTCCACTACCTATACTAAAAAAGCCGAGGAACTCTGGGCAAGTCCCTACATGGGTCTCAATTTTAAGTTCAAAGACGCGGCCTTTCCGGGCAGAAGAGCCACGGGTGATCCGCGGTGGCGGGCTGAGTAAATTTAAACTGTATTTTCAAAAAAACCCTGGCGTTCCCGATGCACATCGGGAACGCTTGGTTCTCATTCTATGCAAAATCGCTATCTTTTTTTCTGCCTGGCACTTCTGGCCTCATTTACAACACAGGGACAGTCCCCGTCACCGTACAGCTGGACCAACCTACCCAAAATAGCCGAGCCCACGTTCCGAAAGGATACCCTCAGCATTGTGCAGTTTGGGGCCAAAGGCGACGGTGCTACTCTCAACACCCAGGCCATCAACACGGCCATTGCCGCTTCCAGCAAAAAAGGCGGAGGCGTGGTACTGGTACCCCCCGGCTTGTGGATGACTGGCCCGGTCGTGCTGCAAAGCAACGTTAACTTGCATCTGCAACGGGGAGCCATCCTGCAATCCACGCCCGACAAAAGCCAGTACGCTTTGGTGGAAGGATTCTACGAAGGCAAAAGTGCGGCCCGGAATCAGTCGCCCATTTCGGGTACCAATCTGGAAAATATCGCCATCACCGGACAGGGCATCGTGGACGGAAACGGCGATGTGTGGAGGGCCGTGCATAAAAGCTCAGCTGACCGAAAGTGAGTGGAAGGAAAAAGTGGCTTCGGGCGGGGTGCTCAAAGACGATGGCAAAACCTGGTACCCCAGCGAGCAGTTCAAATCGGCCAGTGTCGAGGGTAAGAGTATGCTGCTCGGAGAGGATACAAAACCAGCAGATTTTGCCGGCATGAAGGATTTTCTTCGCCCCAACCTGCTGGTGCTAACCAATTGCAAAAAGGTACTGCTGGAAGGCATCATCTTTCAGAATTCTCCCGCCTGGTGCCTGCATCCGCTGATGTGTCAGGATCTGACGATCCGCAACGTGACCACCAAAAATCCCGACTACGCCCACAACGGCGACGGCATGGACATCGAATCCTGCAAGAATTTTCTGATTGAAGGCTGTACCCTGGATGTGGGCGACGACGCCATCTGCATCAAGTCGGGCAAGGATGAGGAAGGCCGCAAGCGGGGCATGCCCACCGAAAATGGCATCATCCGCAACAACACCATCTACAAAGGCCACGGCGGCTTTGTGGTAGGAAGCGAAATGAGCGGCGGAGCGCGTAATATTTTTGTCGAGAACTGTACCTTCATGGGTACCGACAAAGGCCTGCGCTTTAAGTCGGTGCGGGGGCGCGGGGGCGTGGTGGAGCACATCTACGCCCGGAATCTGTACATGAAGGACATCGTCGCAGGAGGCCATTTTCTTCGACTTGTACTACTTTGTCAAGTTCGCTACCGACGGGGAACGTGATATGCGTGAGGTAGTAAACGAAGGTACCCCCATCTTCCGAAATATGAAATTTGAAAACATCGTCTGCAACGGAGCGCAAAAGGGGATTTTTATCCGGGGCCTACCCGAAATGCCCGTTTCAAATATTATCATGGAGAACATGGTACTTCAAGCCGAAAAGGGCATCGAGTTGATTGACGCCAGTGCTATCAAGGTTATTAACGTGGATTTGATTACCAAAGAAACCCGGCCCGTGGTACTGGTTGACAATAGTAGTCAATTGGTTTTTGACCACCTGAAATTCAATGCTAATTCCGATCTGCTTTTTGAAATAAAAGGTGCCCGCAACCAGGATATTGAGGTACTTAATACCGACGTAAAAAAGGCTAAGACAAAAGTGGAGTACGGACAGGGAGCGCAGGCAAAAGGTTTAAAACTATAATGATGGTACGGGCCGGCCCGCCCGTCTAGCAAATAAAAGTGCTCAACAAATCTTAGCCTTCCGCTCACCCAACCCAACCCCCATGAAAACACTCCTTCTAAGCATCCTGTTAACCTGCACCCAGGTACTCTATGCCCAAACCATACCCAATCATACCTACCCCGCCTCCTTCACCGTAGCGCCGGACGGCAGCGGCGATTTCAAAACCATCCAGGAAGCCGTCAACAGCTTTCGGGATCACTCGCAGGAACGGGTAACGCTGCACGTCAAAAACGGCATCTATGCCGAAAAACTGGTGATTCCGGCCTATAAACCCAACATCCACATCATCGGCGAAAGCCGCGATGGGGTCATTATTACCTGGGATGATTATTCCGGCAAAGCCTACCCGGCGGGCGTAGACCGGACCGGCAAACCGGTACATCAGCACCTACACCTCCTACACGGTGCTGGTGGAAGCTCCGATATCATTCTCGAAAACCTGACCATCCGCAACACCGCGGGCGGGTAGGACAGGCGGTGGCGCTCAACGTGCAGGGCGATCGGTTTGTGTGCCGCAACTGCGCGCTGCTGGGCAATCAGGATACGCTATACGCGGCAGCGGAAGGGAGTCGGCAGTACTACGACAATTGCTATATCGAAGGTACCGTTGATTTTATCTTTGGCAAATCGATTGCCGTATTTCAGTCCTGCACCATCAAAAGCCTGTCGAATGCCTACATCACGGCGGCGGCTACCCCCGGCTACCAGTCCCATGGATTCGTTTTCTTCGACTGCAAGCTGATTGCCGCGCCCGAGGCTACCAAGGTATACCTGGGCCGTCCGTGGCGGCCCAATTCCCATACCGTATTCATCCGCTCTGAGATGGGCAACCACATTCTTCCCGCTGGATGGGACAACTGGGGCAATCCCGCCAACGAAAAAACGGCCTACTACGCCGAATACAAAAGCACCGGCCCCGGCGCGGCTCCCAGCCAAGCGGGTAGCGTGGAGCAAACAGCTCACCGAAAAGGAAGCAAAAGCCCTCACACCCTGAAAGTATCCTTACGATGGATACCCCCGTGGCCAATCAGGGAAAAGACTGGTTTAAACCAAGTAAAGAAGCGGACAAATCCGCCGCCAAGAAATAATATGAAGACGTATTGGCTATTTTTTAGTGGATTAGGACTGATATTCCCAGTCAACGCACAATCTGTGCAATCAGGAACTGCCCCTCCGTCCTCTCGAACGTATGGGTATCCGACCAGGGCAACGGGACGTATAAGAATCCAGTGTTGCACGCCGACTACTCCGACCCGGACGCCTGCCGCGTGGGAGGTGACTACTACATGACGGCTTCTAGTTTCGACGCCGTACCCGGACTCCCCATTCTGCATTCGAAAGACCTGGTCAATTGGACAACTGATCGGCCATGCCCTGAAACGGCAGCCGCCCATTGCGCATTTTGAGAAAACCCAGCACGGCAACGGCGTGTGGGCACCCGCTATTCGGTACCACAATAATGAATTTTATATCTATTACCCCGATCCAGACTTCGGCATTTACCTCACCAAAGCCACCAATCCGGCTGGTCCCTGGACCGAGCCGGTACTGGTAGAAGGCGGCAAAGGGCTTGATTGACCCCTGTCCGCTCTGGGATGACGACGGGCAGGTGTATCTGGCCCACGGCTGGGCCGGGAGCCGGGCAGGAATCAAAAGCATCCTTACCATAAAGAAGCTGAATGCCCAGGGTACCCAGGTACTGGACGAAGGCGTTATTGTGTACGATGGTCACGAAAGAGACCCCACCATTGAAGGGCCTAAGATATACAAACGCAACGGCTACTACTACCTCTTTGCACCGGCGGGCGGAGTTTCTACCGGCTGGCAACTGGTGCTGCGGTCGAAAAACATCTACGGCCCCTACGAGCGGAAAGTAGTGATGGATCAGGGCAGCAGCCCCATCAACGGCCCACATCAGGGGGCCTGGGTAGATACCCCACCGGTGTCGGGCAAGCCGGGGGAAGACTGGTTTCTTCATTTTCAGGACAAAGAAGCGTATGGGCGGGTGGTTCATCTGCAACCGATGAAATGGGTCAACGACTGGCCGGTGATCGGAATGGATGCTGACGGTGACGGCACGGGCGAGCCCGTGCTTATCCATAAAAAACCGGCAACGGGCGGAAATAAAGTACCAATAAGTACCCCCCCGAATCCGATGAGTTTGAATCAACCACGCTGGGGTTACAGTGGCAATGGCAAGCTAATCCGAAAGGCATCTGGCACACCACGAGCAATCTGGGCTATCTGCGGCTGTACTCTTACAAAGCCCCCGAGGAGGCCGCTAACAACTGGTTTGTGCCGAATCTATTACTGCAAAAGTTTCCGGCTGAGACTTTCATGGCCACCACCAAACTAATTTTCCAACCCAACCTAAAACTCGAAAACGAGCGTACGGGACTGATTGTGATGGGGCAAAGCTACGCCTCACTGGTGCTGCGGAGTGAAAAGGATGGTATTAAATTAGTCTATGTGGTTTGTAAAAAAGCCTACGAGTCAAAACCGGAAGAAGAGAAAGTCATTTCGCCCATCAAAACCGGCAGTGATGTCTATTTGCGTGTAGTAGTTACCGAAGGTGCAAAATGCCAGTTCAGTTACAGCCTGGACGGGCAACGCTACACCAAAGTCGGGGAACCCTTTACAGCCGAAGTGGGCCGATGGATTGGCGCAAAAATGGGACTATTCTGTACCCGAACCACCCAAACCAATGATTCGGGCTACGCGGATTTTGACTGGTTTCGGGTAGAGCCTGTATCAGTGGACGCTCCCTAGGAGGACTATACTGGTGGGCGGTTTTTTCAGACCGCCCACCAGTGGCTTTTATTCACCCACCCCCACTCGACTGGCCCAGCCGTCGTATTTCGACAACAGTTCCTTTACTTTGCCGGGCATGGTAGCAGACAAGTCATTCAACTCAGCGCGGTCTTTCGCCAGATCGTACAGCTCCCATTTTTTAGCTTCTTTCGACCACACCAGCTTCCAGTCTCCCTGCCGGATGGCGCGGCTGTCAAAGTGCTCCCAGGCAATGAAGTCATGGGGCGCACGGGTTTTGCCTTGCAAGATGGGCATCAGGCTTTTCCCTTCTACTGGTTTGATGGTTCGTCCATCGTAAGAGGAAGGGTAGGTAGCGCCGGCCAGTTCCAGGCAGGTGGGCATGATGTCCATGATGTGCCCTACCTGGTCGGTTTGAAAGCCTTTTTTAATGAGCTTAGGATAATGCACAATCATCGGACTCGAAACCCCACCCTCGTGCGTAAAGCTTTTGTAGAGCCGGAAGGGTACATTGCCCAGGTTAGCCCACTCTTTTCCGTAGGCTACGTACGAGCCCTTCTCGCCCGGTGCGGTAGTAAGCGAGCGCTCGTAGGCTTCGTCGCCCAGGTCGCGTTTGGCGCGTCCCCCTATCTCTTCGGCGCAGGCGCCATTGTCCGACAGGAACATGATCAGGGTATTGTCCAGCTGGCCGGTGGCTTTGAGTTTGGCCACAATCTGACCAATGCCCTTGTCCATGCGCGTGATCATGGCGGCGTAAGCGGTCATTTTCTGATCCCACTCCTTTTTATCGGGGGCATCTTCCCAGGCCCGTATTTCCGGATCACGCGGTGATAGCGGCAGGCTGGCGGGCAGCAGGCCCATTTTCTGTTGCCGGGCGTGGCGCTCCTGCCGGAGTTTGTCCCAACCTTTCATATACTTACCGCGGTACTTCGCCATTTCTTCCTCGGGTGCATGCAGTGGCCAGTGCGGAGCCGTGTAGGCTACGTACATGAAGAAGGGTTTTCCCGAAGCCGCATCGATATAGTCCACGGCTTTTTTGGAAATGGCGTCCGTGAAGTAAAAGCCTTCGGGGATTTTATAGGGTTCGTTTCCTTCCAGGATCAACCGGCCGGGTAGCAGACGGTAGTAGCTGGTGGCGCCGCTGATGAGGCCAAAGTACTTATCAAAACCCCGTTGCAGGGGCCAGTCGGGGCGCTCCTCGCCCACGTGCCACTTGCCTGACATGTAGGTCTGGTAGCCGGCGTTTTTGAGTACCTCCGCCACCGTCACGGTGTTGCGGCTCAGCCAACCCTGGTAGGGTGTTTCGGGGTCGCGGTTTTTGATGGCGGACGTCACCACCATTTTTCCCATGCCCGCCTGATGCGGGTACACGCCCGTGAGTAGCGAAGCCCGGCTGGGGCAGCAGCGGGCGGCGTTGTAAAACTGCGTGAACTTCGCGCCCTTGGCCGCCAGAGCGTCCAGGTTCGGGGTGAGTATTTCGGAACCGTAGCAGCCGATGTCGCTGTACCCCAGGTCATCGGCCATGATGACGATGATGTTGGGTTTCTGGGCGTAACAGCAGGGGCGAAAGTAGGGATAGGAGTAGTGTAAAAAGTGGTTGGGTTTGCATAGGGATGTTGATTTTGTCAGGTGTCGCCCCGATGGGGCTTAGTCGTACCTTAATTGCACTAATTCTACTGAGGTGTCGGCCCTCCGGGCCTGTTATTCGTATAGTATCAATGTCACTTTAAAAGACGAATGGAATGGAAATGTCCTTGCCATTCGCCCTTTATTTGTAAAGACCCGTATCCCCTTTGGCCCAGACGGGCGTCAGTTTTTCTACTACGTCCGGATTTTCGCGGCTATGTTGCGGTTCTCGTTTGGGTCGGTTCGCTGGTCATATAGTTCTACGGTGGGTTCCTGCTTGCGGAAGTACTTCGTAAAGCGGTACCGGTCCGTACGCACACTTATACCGCGGTTGTAGTAGCTGTACGCTACGTTATCCCAGGCAGGTTTTTTCCCTTTTTTTAAGAGAGGTACCAGGCTTGTTCCGTCCAGTTGGGTGGCGGATTTTAGCTGGCATAGTTCCAGCAGGGTAGGGTAAATATCCACGGTACTGACAACCTCGTCGCGTTGTTGACCGGTGGCCGTCCCCGGAGCTTTTACCATCAATACACTCCTGACCGCCCGCTCAAAAATGGTATGCTTGCCCCACACGCGGTGGTCGCCCAGATGCCAGCCGTGGTCGCCCCATACCACCACAATCGTATTTTTGTCTAGTTTTAACCGTTTCAACTCCGCTAGTACTTTACCTACCTGCGCATCGGTGTAGCTTACACTAGCGTAGTAGGCATGGCGGAGTTTACGGGCATAGGCGTCCGAAACCGGAGCCGACAAAGAAGCTTGTTCATCACCCGCCTTGTAGCCGTTAAACTCGCCACTAATTTGTAGGCTAGCCGGATGTATATTTTCTGGAATATCGGGTGAAGGGCTGACGTGAAATCTTCGACTCGTCGTACAAGTCCCAGTATTTTTGGGGTGCGTTGAAAGGTAGGTGGGGCTTGAAAAACCCGACACTGAGAAAAAACGGCTGCTTTTTTCCCGCCAGCTCGTTCAGTTTCGTAACGGCCAGCCGGGCACTGAGCCCATCGGGGTACCCCTCGTCGGACACATCGGCGTGCTCGTACGGCTTTACCTCTCCTTTGTGCGTTTGACGGTTGGTGCCATCGGCATAGGCAAAGAAAGCATTCCAGCCGGTCTTCCACTTTCCGGGATCAAACAGCATTTCATCCCAGCTGTGGGGGAGTTCCAGCTGATTGCTTCGGGGTTCTTCGTAGCCGTACACGTAGCCATCGGCCGAGTGGCTGATTTTACCAATCCCCACGGTATAGTAGCCGTTGCGCCGGAAGTGATCCACAAAGCTCTCCGGCGTTTCGGTGCGGGGTTTTCCGCTGATTTCTTTTTCAATGGCGGCATTGGAAAGGTGGACCGCCGACCGGGGACGTCGGCCTGTCAGTAAGCTATACCGCGATGCCCCGCAGGTAGGTTGAGTAACGTAATGCCGGGTAAAAAGGCTCGATTCTGCCGCCAAGGCATCGAGATTAGGGGAATGAACCTCCGCGTTTCCGTAGCATTTCAGATCAGGTCGAAGGTCGTCGATGCAGATGAAGAGTACGTTGGGGGGTTGTTTCGGTGCCAACAGATGCTGCTGAGGATCCACCAAAGACCCAGCAGTGCGATGCTTGTATAGAAACTTTTTTTTATCATAGATGCTTTTGATAATTACAGCTGGTTTGCGTCTTGACGGGACTCTGTCGCGATAATGCGCGTTTTAAACGCGCCTTCAGGGTTCGCGTCGCAGACGCAAACCAGCTATAACTACATTCACTCATTCTATCATTCACTCATTCAAAATTATATCCCGGATTTTGCAGAAAATCTCCCGGATTGGTCACGCGGTCGATCTGGGTTTGGGGAATGGGGCGTACCAGGTGCATCTCCTTTACATTAACCGCTGCATCCAGGTTGTATTTTTTGAGTCTTTCCAGGAATTTGCCGGAGCGTTTCAGGTCGTACCAGCGGAGCATTTCGCCGGCCAGTTCGCGGCCGCGTTCATCCATGAAAAAATCTTCACTGAGGTCCGCCGATTTGATCTGCATCTCGGCTACTTTGCCGGGTAGGGCAGCCCGCGTGCGTACCACATTGACATACTCGGCGGCTTTGGCCAGGTTGCCTTGCTTAAAAGCTGCTTCCCCGGCAATGAGATACATTTCGGCCAGGCGAAGTACCATGAAGTCACGCCGACCGTCCTCCGCATTGACGCTGACGCGTAGGGGGTCCAGGTATTTTTTGAGGGTGGGGAATTGTCGACGGTTCGAACCCCCTATTTCCAGCTGATCCGTCACGCTGGCTACCCACTTGTTGTTGTAGTCAATGAGCCAGTAAGGCGCGGCTTTCTGGACGGCGTTGTCTACCGGGCGCATCACGATTTTGATGGCCGTATCGCCGGGCTGTATTGCTTTCCCGTTTATAGTGGCCTTGGTATTGGCAAGCCATACGGTTTTGAAGGTACCATCAAAACGGCTATCCTTACTCAGATCGAATAGGTTGAGCGTGTAGTTGGTAGGCATAAACCGCTGGAAAGGTCGCCCATTGACCACATCGCGGGTCATGGCGGGGTTGAGCGTATAATCAAACTGAAAATAGAGGTGCCCCTGATTCCCTGCCCCGTTGGTCAGGGGGTTGTCGGTATACTGCACCGACCAGATCACCTCGGTATTCAGTTCTTTGGTGATGTCCCACAGATCGCCGTAATTTTTCACCAACGAATGATCATTGCTAGTAATCACCGCAGCAGCCATTTTTTCGGCCTCGGCCCAGTTGCCCAGGGTAAGTTGCACCCGGGCCAGCAGTCCTTCTGCCGCGTGTTTGGTAGCTTGTCCGTAGGCCTGGGCTTTGGCGGGTAGGTTGGCTACGGCAAATTGCAGATCCGGGATGATGCCCTGCTGGTACACGGTGGCCACCGGCGTACGTTTGGCTTCGGTTTCGACGCCCTGTGTTTCTTCGAGCGTAAAGTGAATATCGCCATACTGCTGTACCAGATGGAAGTAGTAAAGTGCCCTCAGAAAGCGTGCTTCACCGATGATGCGATTCCGTTGAGTCTCATTGAGCCCCGTTACTTTGGGAGCCCGCCCAACTACGGCATTGGCCTGATTGATGCCCACGTAGAAATTATCCCAGATGGTTTTTACGTAGGCGCTGGATCCCAGGAGGTTAGGTGAGTAATTGTTATAATCGGGGTTGTTGGTAGCTCCCCCGAAGCCATTCGTGTACATGTCGGTACCGGTCACTGTGAGGAAGAAGGCGTGTTCTCGACCGTAGAAATTCCGTAAGGGAGTATAGGTCGCTTTCAGGCCATCCTCGATTCCCTTCGGGGTGGCGTAGTAGCTTTCGGCGGTGGCCAGGCCCACGGGATTTTCTTCCAGAATACCGTTGCAAGAGGTCAGGAGAATACCTACCGACAGCAGGCTGAGTACTATATAGTTCTTTTTCATGTCTCTAAGGATTTCAGAATTTAAGGTTCATACCAAACACATAGGTTGCGGAAGTCATCGGTGAACTTCCCCCCACGATACCATTGGCCGTTTCGGGGTCTACCAGCTTGTAGGGCGAGAAGATCAGGGCGTTGTCGGCCGTGGCGTACAGGCGAAGGCTGCCGATTCGAGCTTTTGAGGTAATAGCCTTGGGAAGCGTATAGCCGAGGGTGATGTTCCGGATTTTTACAAAGGAACCATCGAAAAACCGCACCGCATCGGCGTATAGGGGAGCGGCCGCCGCATTGGGGCGGGGGATTTTATCGACCGGATTGTCTACCGTCCAATAATCAAAATTGATGGCGTTGTAGCGTCCCTGCCAGCTGTTTCCGCCCAGATTATGGAAGTCACTCCGAATGTATTGACCCTGCCGGGCATACACCAGGAACGAAAAATCAATTCCCTTATAGCTCAGCCGGTTGGTAATCCCGCCGCTCCAATCGGGTACGGTGGAGCCAAGGATCGTACGATCGTCCGCGTTGATGACCCCATCGGGCTGGTTGGTGAGGGTGCCGGTCGCATCCCGGCCGTTCACGTCGGCTATTTTGATATCGCCGGGCTTCTGTTTGGCTTTGGTGGCCTCGTCGGCCTCGTTGGTCTGCCAGATTCCCTCCTGTTTGAAATTGTAAAACACGCTGATGGGCGATCCGATGAACCATTGGTTTCCCACATCATCCTTCCCATTGAAAAGATCAACGATTTTTTCCTTATTGCTGAATAAATTCAGGTTGGCATCCCATTTGAATCCACCGGGAGAATTGACGATATTCCCATTCAGCGACAACTCCCAGCCCTGATTGCTGGTAGCACCGATGTTTTGCAAAATGGACTCATAGCCCGAGGTAATAGGGATCAACCGGTTCAGAAGCAAGTCGGTAGTGTTCGTCTTGTATACTTCCAGCGAACCAGTCAGTCGGTCGTTGAACAGGCCGAAGTCCATGCCGATGTTGACCGTACTGGATATCTCCCACCGCAGATCAGGGTTCGGGATTACATTTAAGGCATAGCCAAAAGCCGGATTAGTGCCGAAGGCATACACGGAGCGCTCCAATCCGCCGAGGGTCTGGTAAGGCGAGATGGACGTATTGCCAACGGCGCCGTATCCCGCCCGGAATTTCAGGAAGGAGATGGCTTTGGCATTTGCCATGAAGGCTTCGTCGGAGACCACCCAACCGGCCGATACGGAGGGAAAAAACGCCCACTTGTTTTTCTGGGAAAGGCGGGACGATCCATCGGCGCGACCGGTCAGGGTGAGCAGGTACCGGTCTTTGAAGGTGTAGTTGACCCGACCCATGTACGATACGAGTCCCCACTTGGTCAGGGAGCTATTGATACCCGTGACGGTTTCGGCACTACCCAGATTGTAAAACAGCGAAGACTCCACCGGGATGTTCCGGGCCGCCGCCCCCGACGATTCGAACCGGTTGGTTTGGGTACTGAACAGCCCGACCACATTGAGGGAGTGCTTTCCAAATTTGCGGTTAAACGACAGGATATTTTCCAGGGTGTAGGCGAAATTCTGCTGGTTGGTCACTTCGGCGGTGTTGGCGCTGCCGGCAAGGGTACCACTGTACTCGCCCTGACGTGAATTGCTGAAGTCCGGGCCAAAATTTAGCCGGTAGGTAAGCCCTTCCATGAATTTGTATTCACCAAAGATGTTGGCAAATACCCGAAACTTCCGCCGCTCGTTGGTGAACTGGCCCGGCTGGTATTGCAACAACGGACTAGTCAATAGTCCTTCGCGGGGATTAGGGTAGGCAATGAAATTACCATCGGCATCGTAGGGCTGCACAAGGGGAGAGAACTGCAAAGCATTGGTGTAGGGGCCGTTGGCCATGGTGTTTTGCAAGTCGGTGGCAACCGTGGAGCTTACACCTACACGGAGCCGCTCGGTGAGCTTGGTTTCGATATTGGCCCGGAAGGAGTAGCGCTGGTAGTCGCTGAGCTGCATGATGCCCTTTTCGTCAAAAAAGGATCCCGATAAGTAGTACGTAGTGTTCTGATTACCGCCGCTGGCCGAAATCTGGTGCTGCTGCTGCTGTCCGTCGCGGAGGATGAGATCCAGCCAATCGGCTTCTACTCCGTTTTTCAGGTTGTCTACTTCGAGGGTGCTGAAAAAGGTATTGTCTTTGCTGGCGTCATTGGCGTCGATACCCCTGGCCACTCGTGAATAGCGCGCAAATTGCTCACCATTCATCAGGTTCAGGTTTTTCTGCGCTTTCTTGATTCCGTAGTAGCCATCGTAGCTGATGACTGCCTTGCCCTCTTTTCCTTTTTTGGTCGTAATCAGAATCACCCCATTGGCACCCCGCGACCCGTAGATAGCCACGGCGCTGGCGTCTTTGAGTACCTCCATCGACTCAATGTCGTTGGGGTTGAAGTCGTTGATGCTTACGTCCGTCGGAATTCCGTCAATTACATACAGCGGGTTGTTGCTGGCGTTGATGGAGCGGTTGCCACGTATACGAATCACCGGAGCCGAACCGGGATTGCCATTACTACGGACAATATCTACCCCGGCTAGTCGTCCCTGAGCATTTTGCAGGAAGTTGGAGGAGGGTGTTTCGGCAATATCCCGGCTGGATATGCTGGAAATAGCTCCCGTCAGGTCGCGTTTTTTCTGGGTACCGTAGCCTACCACAATCACCTCATTCAGGGCTTTGGTATCGGTGCTTAGGCTAAGGTTAATCTGAGTCCGGTTGTTGATGGCGATCTCCTGCGAGAGGTACCCCACAAAGGAGAACACCAGCGTTGCCTTGCCATCGGGAGCGGAGACGGAATAGGTACCCTCCTGGTTGGTGGTCGTACCGCGCTGAGTACCTTTTACCACCACACTCACCCCCGGCAAGCCTTCGCCGCTTTCGTCGGTGACTTTTCCCGTCACGTTGAAATCCAGCGCAAGATTCGCCGGGATGGAAAGGGCGGGTAGCGTAGTGCTGGGATCCAGATGCCCGACTGCTTTGTTGCGCAGGACGATCCGGTTGCTTACCTGCAGAAAATTGATTTGCAAAGGAGTCAGAATCCGGTTCAACACCTCCGATAAAGGCTCATTCGAGGCTTTGACGGTGATGGAGTGGTTAAGATCGAGGGTACGCGAGTTGTACGAGAACTTTACCTGGGCGGACTTTTCCAGGGCGTTCAGGACACTTCCCAACGCCTGGCCTGATGCCTGGACCGACACCCGGCGATCCAGCATCTCCTGCCCTTTGACGGAGGTAGCCAGGCTCATGCCGGAGAACAGCAGGGCTATGATGATTTGTAAGGAAGATAGTTGCACGATTCGGTACAGTAATCGTTTAGGAGTCAAAGATATTTTCATACTTTTGATGGGTTTAGGAGATACTTTTTTTCAGGGTATTGGCAAAATCATCTTCCCCTTTTCTCACGAAAGACATGTTTTACAGAACATGACGGGGGTACTTTGAGCGTCGGATGTTACAGCATGTCGACGCTCTTTTTATGCATAGGCTGTCAGGTTTAGGTTAGTTGCACCCATTGGAGTGGATTGTAATCTTATTTTCGTTCATTTCGTAGCGGGTACGGCCGCCCAGACTTTCACAGATAATTTTTAGTTTTTCCGGTAGCGGCTGATCGCTCAGGGAGGTGGTCAGGTAGCAGTCGGCCAGCTTATTCGCCGGGAAATCAATGGTGACCAGGTAGGCTTGTTCAAGGGTTCGGAAAATTTGGGAAACGGGCACGTCAGCAAACTCAAAGCTCAGTTTTTCAATGGTACTTAGCTCCTGCGAGAGGTTTGTTTCCTGAGTCAGGTCGTCGATTTTCTCAAACGCCAGGCTTCGACGACCCAGGCGAACGCCCTGATTGGGCAACAGCAGCAGCCCTTCCTCAGTGGAGTTCAGGGCGGTAACATTCACCTTGCCGGTTCTGACCACCACCTCCGCGTTTTTTTGATCAGGAAAGGCTTTTATCCTGAAACTGGTACCCACTACCTTCGTAACCAGCTCGTTGGCGTAGACAAAAAAAGGCTTTTCGGCGTCTTTACTGACTTCAAAAAAACCGTCGCCAGAGAGGTACACCTTACGTTCCTTGCCCTCAAATATCCGCGGATAACGCAGGGAGCTATTAGGCTGCAACAAGACCGAGCTACCGTCAGAAAGTAACACAAGAAGCGAACGATCCGTGGTGTTCCGCTTTTCCAAAAGGGCAGTAGTATTTTCAGGAACAGGCTCGGCCCGGTGGCGGCCCGGGAGGTCGCCTAACGGCAATTGGTAGATACTTCCCAGCAGAAAGCCCAGAACGACTACCGCGGCCGCTACTCTCCCCCAGAACTGTTTACGGAAATGTATCCCCGGCGAAACCCCGGCCTTCTCCACGGCCCTGATTTTAGTCCAGGTATGCAGCAGGGCTTTTTCTATATCTTCCCCGGCAACCGTCTCCTCGGGTACATGCAGCGCCAACAGCCATTCCCGGGCTTCTTCTACGAGTTTGGCCCGATGCGGATTTTCCAGAGTCCATTCTTCCCAGGCGTGGATATCCTGTTCTTCCAGCACCCACGTTCGGAAGGATTCGTCATCCAGGAAATTTTCAACGGATTGGTAGCGGTTTCTCGGCTGCATCTGAATAAGTGTTTCAAGGGCAGAGAGGACAGCTTTTCGGGCCGATACTCAGTAAATGGTAATTTTTTTTGATAAATTTAAACTAAACCCAAAAACAAAGCCATGAGTAGGGTAGGGCTACCTTTTAGTTCCTGCCGGAGATGCATCAGAGCGCGGTGAAGCAGGTTACTGGCAGACTGGTAGTTGATATTGAGGATTTCGGCGACTTGCTCCGTATTCAGTCCCTGATGGTACCTCAGAAACAAGGCTTCTTTCTGACGGGGTGGCAAGGCATTGAGCTGGCGGTTGAGCTGGTAGACTCGGGCGGCGGTTTCTTCGTGGGCGATTAGATGGTCCTCCACCGTGAACGAAATGGAGAATTCAATATCGTCGAGGGAAGCCGTATGCCGGAAGATACGGTCACGGGAATGGGAACGGGCAATTCGTTTTCGGACACAGGCCAGGAGGTAGGCTTTTACCATAGCCGATTTGTTCAGTGAAGCCCGGTACAGCCACACATCCACAAAAACATCTTGCACACAATCCTGCACCCGGTCAGAATCCGGAAGGAACGACCTTCCGTAGCCTAGCAGGGTGGGATAGTAGCGTTCGAAGAGTTTGGTAAAGGCAGCTTCCTCCCCGTCAATCAGGCGGTGCCAGAGTAGTTCGTCCGACGGAAGAGGAATATTCACAAGTAGGAAAGTGCTTGTAGTTATGTATACTGGTATAAGAAAATGGATTACTTAAGTCGAATATACTCCTTTGGGTATTCCTTACGTATCAGATGATTTAACATCAGGTCTTTAGAAAGAAGAGTTTTAAGGTTGCTTTCCACTACGCAACTTAAAAAAATAGCATTATCAATTCAAAACCCTCCCTTTTCCTGTATTTCAGGATCGCCCAATTCTAGCCCGACAAAGCGGTTTCCTGTAAATACAAATGAAATTTCTAATTTGCTTCCAATTTTGTAGGAATGACTGATAAATGGCTGACGTGGGCAATCCGCAGGCTGGTGTCGCCAACCGTCGGCGGGTGCTGTTGCAGAACACCAACCAGCTAAACTACCAGAAAACCTTCGGAATCCACAGCCTGTCGGTTACGGCGGTATACGAGCAGCAGCGCGAGGAATACAACGACAATTTTGCCGGCTCCAAAGGCTTCAATACGGATGCCTTGACCTATAATAACCTGGGTTTTGGCAACTCGCCCTCGTATCCCTACTCGAGCCGGACGACCAAAACGGTCCAGTCCGTGATGGGACGTGTCAACTACGCCTTCAACGACCGCTACCTGCTCAGCTTCACCGGCCGCTACGACGGAGCGTCCGTATTTGGTCAGGATCACAAGTGGGGCTTCTTTCCCTCGGCGGCCGCCGCCTGGCGGATCAGCAACGAGGATTTCTTTAAAGACATTACCCAGATCAGCAACCTGAAACTACGGGCCAGCTACGGGTTGACCGGTAGCCAGGGAGTGGCTCCGTATACGTCTTTGGATCAGTTGAACACCAGCTCAGCCTACCCCATCAACGGTACCTCGCTGACACCGGGCGTGACGCTGGGTATTCAGGGAAATCCTGATCTACGCTGGGAAAAAACGGCACAGGCTGACCTTGGGCTTGACGTGGGATTGCTGAATAACCGCATCGAGTTTACCGTGGACCTGTACCAGAAAAAAACCAGCGACCTGCTGCTGAATGTACCCTTACCCCTCACTTCCGGCTATACCTCTGTGTTGAAAAATGTGGGCAAAGTTGAGAACAAAGGTATCGAACTGAGCCTGGGGGGTACCCCCGTGCGCGGCGACCTGACGTGGAACACTTCGGCCAATATGGCCATCAACCGCAACAAGGTACTGGCGCTGTCGGGAGGCAACGAAATCACCCTGGGCGCACCGGGCCTGCCTAACTTCGGCAATACTGTATTCCTGACGGTCGGTCAGCCGATGGGCGTGTTGAAAGGCTATATCCAAAACGGTACCTGGGGTACGGCGGAAGCCGATCAGGCCACAAAGTACGACGCCATTCCCGGCTCTCCCAAATACGTGGATCAGAATAACGACGGGACTATTGATGATAAGGATATCACCTCAATGGGTACCACCTACCCTAAACTCGCCTACGGCTGGACCAACAATTTCTCCTACAAAAACTTCGATCTCAATGTATTCATTCAGGGTGTTTCGGGCAATCAGATCTATAACCTGTCGCGGGTATACATGGACCGTACCTCCTCGGATGCCGACGCTACCAGCACCCGCATTCTGGATCGCTGGACTCCCGAAAATCAGGATACCGATGTACCTTCCTTTGCCGGGACCAACAAATCCGAGCGGCCGCAGTCCAACCGCTGGCTGGAAGACGGCTCGTACCTACGGGTGAAACGTCGGGTGCCCGGGTAGGAGTCGAGGAGGTAGCAGCGATACCCTTGCAGGTGACCCTATTGGGAAATCCAATTGCGGGCGATCAGGCCGAAATCGAAATTCGGGGCGCGGAAGCGCAGCCCTTGCGAATTCAACTCTTCTCGACTGGGGGTACCTCACTCACCGACAACCAGATTGAACGCGCCACTTCTCTGGAAAGCTACTCCATACCAGTAGGCCAGGTTTCCGGTCTTTATTTGTTGCGGGTAAGTAGTCCCACACAGTCTGTGGTCTTGAAAATAGTGCGTAAATAAATTTGGTAAAAAATAATTGATCAGGTAGGGAAAGGCCCCTTTTCTACTCTGGCCTTTCCTGTTGCTTCCCTGATGGTCGTAGTTTCCCGCAAGGTGACTACGACTTATCTATGTATAGTCGTTTGTAACCTCCCCAGCATGTACCAACCATAGAATTCCTTCCGAGTCAAATAATTTCTCACATTGTAGACAAGACCATCAAGACGGCAGGCGCTTCTTAGACTTCTGTTTATATACGTGAACGCCCTGTTAAAAAAATACATTAGGAACAATAGTTTTGTAGGTGTGCCGTCAAAAGCCGATGCTGAAAAAGAATACCAAAACCCTGACCGCCGATGTAAGAGTGTGCTTTCGCAGGATTGTTTTGAGGAATTTGGGGAGAGAGTTAAAAGTACGCTCTGATCAATGTACCCAGCCAGGTAGTTAAAAAAAAGAGGCTACCTACTTTTGATGGTAGATAACCTACTTTCCATATGGCCCTTGTCAAGAAAACTCCTCTATATTCAGTTATTGGCAGTGGCTGCTTTACCTACCGCAGGGGTAAACCTGGTTTGTATACCTACTATTCCCAAGGCAAACTACCAAGGAATCACGTCAGAAATGGCCGCTGAATTGCCTCAAAACTTCACCGGGCCGCATCCTCTCACCATCACCGATGGAGAGGCAAAGGATAAGCAGTGGACACAAATCCGATAGCACGATTCAACGATTACTCAAAAGTGAAAAAGCTTCCCCTATATCTGTTCCTGCTCTCCGTGCTCCATGCTTGCATAGAGCCATTTGCGCCACCCGAAATTACCAACGCGGACCACTACCTCGTGGTGGACGGGTCGTTGAATACCAATCCGGCGGGAAGCAGTCAGATCAAGCTTAGCTATACCCAGAATGTATACGACGTCGGCGGACCGCAACCTGAATTACGCGCCAAATTGACCGTGGAAGGCGATAAGGGTAGCTCATTTGCCTTTGTTGAAGCCAGCCAGGGAGTGTATACGCTGGCGGCCCGGGCGTACAGAGATACCGAAAAATACCGGCTTCGCATCAAAACCAGCGGGGGCAAGGAGTACCTGTCGGCTTATGTACCGGTAGTAAAAAATCCGCCCATCGATAGTGTTACCTACAAAGTAAGAGGGGCCGGGGAAGGGGTGCAGATCTATGTCAATACGCACGATCCGCTCAATAAAACGCGCTTTTATCGGTGGAGCTACGACGAAACCTGGCAATATTCCATGCCCCTGTACTCGATCTATGAGTTAGCGGGAAAGGAAGTCGTTTATCGTGATCAGAATATCAATACCTGCTGGAGCCATGCCAATCCTACTGCCATTGTGCTGGGTACTTCGATCAAGCTCAGTAAGGACATTATTAAGGATCAGGGAATTGCCTTCGTGCCGGCTACGAGTGGGAAGCTTCAGTCCAAATACAGCATTCTGGTGAAGCAATACGCGCTTACGCAGGAGGAATTCGAATACTGGAACAATCTCTCCAAGACGAACGAACGAACGGGCAGCCTGTTCGATCCGCAACCGGCGGAAGTTACGGGCAACATCAAGTCGGTCAGTAATCCTTCCGAACTGGTATTTGGATATTTCAGTGCTTCCAACCGGCAGGAGCAGCGCCTTTTTGTTACAGAGTACCTGGGCCGTCTCAACTTTGCCTGTGAGCCTACCGATACGCTATCCATCCGCGAAATCCCCGAATCACCGGACCTCATTCTGAACGAATTCCAGGTTCCCGGCTCCAATGTACCCCTTTACGTGATGGGTACCCCTACCTGCGCTGATTGCCGCCTGAAGGGCGGCACGATCCAAAGGCCGGTTTTCTGGAAGTGAGGAACTGTCACCACCGTAGTTATTTTATTAGATGGTTTTAAGAGTTTTGGGGCTCATAAAACTACGCATTGGGAATTATTCAAGTGCGATTCTAGATTTAAACGAATCCATTGTCCTCAATAATGAATTTGCTTTTTCGTACAACAACCGGGGCGGGGCCAAATATCATCTCAACGGCACCGCCGGGCGTGTGCTGACTGGACAAGGGCAAGTGAGTTGGGCAGCGACGAAGCAAAAGTACCCCTGGTAAAGCACTGCAAGCGAGTGTTAGATAGAATTTTACTTTCGTCTGAATCAGTTAGGACCAGACGGGCGAGCCGCCCGTACCACAATACATTTTTCACCCCTTCACCACCTTCTCAATATCAATCCGATACACCTGCCTTCCAAGTTTCTCGTGGGTGGAGTCGAAAAAGACCTGGGTACCCTGCTGATTG
The DNA here is from genome assembly GCA_963768025.1 of uncultured Cytophagales bacterium. Lineage (GTDB taxonomy): Bacteria > Bacteroidota > Bacteroidia > Cytophagales > Spirosomataceae > CAVYGM01. The sequence goes on along the minus strand of CAVYGM010000019.1, from coordinate 163,033 downwards.
ATGCGGGGGTGCAGGTCGCAGCGGAACTCGCCTTTGTACTGCGGTGGTGACAGGAATTTGCCCAGCACCACCCGGCGGTTGGTGGGGATGTGGTAGAGGTAGAGGGTCTGGAGCCGGTTGGCGTCGGGGTAGGTGTCGTTCAGTACCCACTCGCGGTTGGTGTGGGGCACGTAGGTATTATGGCCGTTGACGGGCATGGCCTCGGCGCCGATGTGGACGCTGTTTTGGGTTTTGTCTTCCAGCAGCCAGAAACCCCACTCCTTGCCGATGGGCTTGGTCCAGCCGAGGATGTGCCGGGGGCCGTCCCAGATGATGTGGGAGGTATTGCCGGAGGGGTCAATGACGTAGCGGTCCTGGCCGCGGTCGGTATCCATCGTCACCATGCGGGTAATAAACTCCGTGGTAGGGACGCCGTCCTGTTCCTGCACCTTATGCCGCCAGCGGTTGAGGAACAGCATCCGTTTGCTATCGGGACTCACCAGCAGGTGATTGAACCAATGCCAATACCCGTCCACGGGTTCGCCCAGGTGGGGGATGGCGGCCATTTCGGCCAGGGAAAGGAGCAGCTGGTGCTTACTCGTTTTCAGGTCCATTTTATAAATCCCGATTTCTGCCGGAGCCTTTTGCTTTTCGAAAGGATCGGGCTTGCCGGCGTAGCCGTAGCCGGGCCGCAGGTTCTGAATGCGGTTGAACTCGGTACCCACGGCAAACTCTCCATTGGGGGCCAGGGCATAAATCGGCTTGGGCAATAGTGCGCTCTCGGCCGGTTTTGATGTTGAGGATGCGACTGCCAAAGGTACCCCCCTGGCCTTCAAGACGCACGGTATCGTTCCAGATTACCTCGTCGGTGGAGCCGGGCAGCCATTGGAGCATGCAGCCCTGCTGCCAGCCCCAGGTGTTGGAGGTACCCAGCTTGCGCCACGCATTGTTATTCTGCAAATCAATGAGTCCGATTTCGATCGTATCGGCGGCTTCGGGGGTGCGTCCTTCAAAAGGTACCCGCATGGCCAGGGCGTAGCGGCCCGAGGGATCAATCTGCCATTTGTCGTAGTACCCAAACCAGTGGAAATGCGCGCCGTCGGTGATGCGCTCGACGGGAAAGTCCGCAGCGGGCAGGTACCAGTTTGGCGAAAAAGCGGCCAGCCCCACGCCACCCATCAGACTATTTTTGACAAAATTACGCCGATCCATTTTTTATTGTTTATGAGTGGAAGAGTTTAAAAGTGCAGCAGTGGCGGACTAGCACCCAACCACAAAAAAACACGGATTCCCGTAGTGGGGAAACCCGTGTTATAGGAAGAGTTCAGATATGAAAAACTACTTATTTTTGGTTAGGCCACCACTAAGCCCTGATGAGACTTAGTCCTTTCCACGCATTCTACTTCCCTAACCTGACAAACAAAACCCAAGGAACTCAGGCAAAACAAGACTCACTTATACCCCAGTCCAGTACCGAATTTGAAGAGGGCATACCCACCTGGCTCCTGAGTGCCGGGTACATCGGACTTGTTGTCCATGACGGCCTGCTCGGAGGCGGGGATGGTAAACGGCAGCTTGCCGGTCGGGTTATAGGCGCCGCTCACGATGTCCAGTAAAGCCGCCGCCGTGGTCCCAAACGTGGCTACGACGGTTTTGGCGCTGCCTTCTATTTCGTCCATCACCCAGGGGCTGGAAAAATTAACGGCCACAATCGTCGGCTTACCCTGCATGAGTTGGTTAACGTGCGCTACGTCGATTCGATTTTTGGAAAGCCGCAGTTCGATGGGTTTGCCGGCTGAACTGAACAGGCCACCCGCACTGGGAATAAGCCAGAGCAACACCACATCCGCCGCATCGCGGCTCGCGACAAATTCGAGCGTACTATGGGGCTGGGTATAAACCGACACGGGATTGCCTCCCCGGCCATTGTCGTAGTAGGTTTCAAAATACACTTTCGTTTTGGGTGCCAAAGGCAGGCGCTTGTCCTGGTTACGCAGCAGGACGACGGACTTTCGGTGGGCCAGATCGGCTTTTTGCTGAAACTGGGCATTGCCCACAATCTGATTCGCCTTCTCCACATCCACGTAGGGGTTTTCAAACAGGCCCAGTTCAAATTTCTCGGTCAGCAAGCGGGTAACGGACTCATCAATACGTGCTTCGGTCACCAGGCCCTGTTTGACCGTTTCCAGTAAAATAGCCGGGTCGGCCGACCCGGAGAAAATATCCACGCCCGCTTCCAGTGCTTTCTGGTACCGCTGCTGGAGCGTCAGGTTTTCGACTCCCCAGGGCATCATCTCGATCGGGCCGGTATCGGAGTTGACGATGCCTTTGAACCCTAGTTTTTTTCGTAAAAGATCCTGAATGATGGCTTTGTTGTAGGAGAAGCCAACGGCCTCGAATTCGTTGCCCTTGGGGGCTGAGTAGTAAGGCATAATGGACGAGGTACCCGCCTCGATGGCTGCTTTGAAGGGTTTGAGGTGGTACTCGAACATGCCGCCCGGATAGTGCGCGTATTTCCCCCAGTCGAAGTGCGAGTCGAGCCCGTTTTCCTGCGGCCCTCCGCCGGGAAAATGCTTGGTCGTCATGGCGACTGATGCAGGGCTCAACTTATTTCCCTGGAAACCGAGAACAATCTCCCGGATCATGTTGGCGGCCAGGTCGGCGTCTTCGCCAAAGGTACCTTCGATGCGCTGCCAGCGGGGTTCGGTGGCCAGATCGGCCATGTACATGTAGCCTTTGCGCAATCCGACGGCCGTCCACTCCTGCCGGGCGATGTCGGCAAAGTCGCGGGTCAGCTTCAGGTCGTTCATGGCGGCTAGTCCCAGTTCGCCCGGCCATTTGGAAAAGGCGGTAGTTCCTACGCTCAGCCCGATGGCTGCGTCGATGGTGGTGTGGTTTCGGGGGTTGGAGGCCACCACGGCGGGTATGCCCAGCCGCGACGATTCGCAGAGGGCCTGCAGGTTGTTGGCCCACTCAGCGATGACCCGGGCGGGGGGATTGGCCCGCAGAATAAAATGCCGCAATTGATGGCTCATGACCCCTTTGGTGGTGCCGACCGACGACATCATGGGAATTGACAGGGGCTTGCGGGTAAACATATTGTTGGCCTGAACTTGATCTTCCTCGTTAAAACCGCCGGAAATCTCTGCTTTGGGAGCATTGGCCTGAAAAGCATTGTCACCCGCCATGCGGGTCGTGCTGATGAGCATGAATCCCACCTTCTCTTCCAGGGTCATTTGACCTACCAGGTCCTGCACCCGCGACGCTACGGGCAAACGCCAGTCTTCGTAGGGGTCGAGTTTGCCGTTTTTGTTCAGATCCTTAAAAGTCAACCCGCCCACGGATAGGGGTGCCACGGACCGGTAAGCCAGGGTAGGCTGAACTGGTTTTTGAGCCAAAGATATTGTTGCTAATAATACTCCTCCCATAAGAAGGGTATTCGTTCTGAGTAAGGTGAATGCGTGTTTCATCAGGATAAGAAGGTATGCCCTTTCGGGTGAAAAAAATAACGAAATCCGGAGTTTTGGACCGGTCATATGCTATGAGATAGTACAAAGCGAGCAACAACGGCGGCCACCTCCCCACTTTTCGGGAAGTAGCCGCCGCGATCACTTTGACACCAAAAGCTCAAACCAATGCCTTCCGGGCTTCGCGGTCGGGGTCGTTGACCAGGGCCGGGCTGTCGTCCAGGATCATGGTTTCGCCGTTTTGGGGGGTGTAGGGCTTCCAGGTGGGTAGCCCGCCGCCGTTAGGATTGCCGGATTTGGCAAAATTCAAAAACGACTTCGCCATCTTTTCCGACAGCGCGCGGGGGCGTTTGCCACCGCCGGTATGGGTGAGCATCAGGTCGGTATTGTAAAACCAGAAACAAATATCGTCGCAGTGGAAGGCGCGCATCCGGTCGTCGAACAGGGGCGGCTGCCAGCCAAACCACGCCACATACACGGGGGCTTTCTGCTGGGAAGCTTTGGCGTCGGCGGCGGCGATGGCATTCTTGCGGTTGGACATGATCAGCGCCCAGATTTCGATGGGCCGGGCTTTGGGGAAGTTACTGGCGTAGGCATTCACGATTTCGCCGGACTTGTCGCCGAAGCGGGGCTTGATCTTTTCGGTTACCTCCGCCAGGGATATTTTTTCCAGGGCCGCATCGGTGCGGCTGGGGCTTTGCTCGTGGAAAGTAGAGCAGATCATCAGAGGGATATCCGCTGAGAAGTGCCGGGCATCACTAAAAAAGGCACCTTCTTCCAGCGAAGCGCCGTCGCCCACGGGCGCGTAGCCGCCACGGGTGAGGTTGAGGCGTTTGGCTTCGTCGGCCATTTTCTCCACCGCCCGGTTGGCGATGTGGATGTATTCCAGCCAGGGAATCTGTTGGAGCTTGTCTACTTCGCCGGGCTTTAATCCAGCTTCTTCCATCACTTTCAGCCCCAGTTTTTCGGCGTATTCCTTGTTGGTACCGGCCAGCGAACTCCCGCTCAGGGCTACGGCCTTATGAAACAGCCCTTTGGCGGCGGGCATATTCATGAGGGTAGTCACCTTGGCCCCGCCACCCGACTGTCCGATGATGGTGACGTTACCAGGATCGCCGCCAAAATTGGTAATATTGTCCCTGACCCATTCCAGGGCCGCCACCATGTCCAGATTGCCCACATTACCCGAAGCCGGGTGTCCCCCGGCGGCTTTGAGATGCGTATACCCCAGCGAACCAAGGCGGTGGTTGAGCGAGCAGAAAACGACATTGCCCAACCGGGCCAGGTTTTCGCCGTGGTAGCCATCCTGTTCGATGCCGTTGCCGTTGGTGAATCCACCCCCGTGCAACCACACGATCACCGGACGCTTCTGGGTATCGAGCGCGGGAGTCCAGACGTTGAGTTTCAGACAGTCTTCCGACACATCGTCGTAGTTCCAGTGGTCCACAAAGGAGGCGTACGGGTTGGCGTACCGCTTCTCCATGATCTGGGGCGCGGTATTGCCCCACCAGAGCGCGGGCCGCACGTCGGTCCAGGCGGTTGGCTTTTGGGGCGGCATAAACCGGTTTTTACCGGAGGTATCGGCCCCGTAAGGTACCCCCAAAAACTGGTGGACGCCCCGCAGGATAAAGCCCCGGACCTTGCCATATTGGGTGTTAGCAATGGCAATGGAATCCCCCACAAAAAGGACTTGCTCGTCAGAACCAGTCTTGGTGGTTTTAGGCGGGTTGGACTCCGCCGCTACGGCGGTCTGGGAAAGCCCTAATCCGGCCGCTCCTACGCCGAGGGAATGTAAAAAATTACGTCTTGATGGCTTCATGAGATACGAAAAGGTTAAGTTGTATTTAGGCAAAAGGGAGGATTCTCCGATAGGTACCGGTCTTTCCTAGGTCAAATTTTCCTTAAAGAAGTCAATGGTTCGTTTCCAGGCGAGTTCCGCGGCAGCTTTGTCGTAGCGGGGCGTGGTGTCGTTGTGGAAACCGTGGTTGGCCCCTTCGTACATATAGGCCGTGTATTCTTTGTCGTGCTTTTTCAGAGCAGCTTCGTAAGCCGGCCATCCGGCGTTCACGCGGGTGTCCAGCTCAGCATATTGTAATAGCAAAGGAGCTTTGATTTTAGGCACATCTTCCAGGGGCGGTTGTCCCCCGTAAAAGGGCACCGACGCCGCCAAACCTGGCAGGCGCACGGCCATCAGATTGGAGATACCCCCTCCAAAACAGAAACCTACCACCCCGACTTTGCCGTTGCATTCCTTGCTGCTTTTTAAGTAGTCGTAAGCGGCGATAAAATCTTCCAGCATTTCGCTTTGGCTACGCTTGCTTTGCAGGGTGCGGCCTTCGTCGTCGTTGCCGGGGTAACCACCCAGGGGCGTCAGGGCATCGGGGGCAATGGAGATAAATCCCGCCAGGGCGGCGCGCCGGCCTACATCTTCAATGTACGGGTTCAGGCCCCGGTTTTCGTGCACCACCACTACCCCACCCAGAGGCTTGCTGGCACCGGCTGGCCGCGATAGCAAGGCTTTGATAGCACCACCGCCTTTGGGCGACTGGTAGGTGATGTATTCCGATTTGACGCGGGGGTCATCCGGCCTGACCTGAATTTTACTCGTATAATCCGGCATGAGGAAACTCATCAGGGTAGCTACCGTGATACCGCCCACGGCGTAGGTCGATAACTTCTGGGCAAACTCCCGTCGGTCTAGGCGGTTGTGGGCGTAGTCGTCATAAAGGTCGAAGACTTCCTGTTTGATGTCTTCTTTTTTGATTTCGTTCATGGAATGCAAATGTTAGTAGTCTGTTTTTGAACTGGCAGAGTATTCCCTCGCGAAAGGGGCAGAAGTACTGCTTCTGAATTTTAAAAACGAAAAGAAGATAGTATTTACTGATGCCGTTGGAGGATAGGGGCAATCACTCGACGGATTGGTATATATTCTCGACCAATGGGGGGTACTTGGCCGGTGAAGAATGAAAGCTATACATAGTTACTAGCCATATAATCACAACTTAACTTTATCACGATCACCAAAAGGGGTCGTATTAAGCCAAAGAAGATCCCTTCCGGGTCAAATACGCTCCCACATTACAGACCACCCCGCCCATTATGTCAATGTCTTCGTTCCAATCCAGTACTTGCCAGGGCGCGTGGGGCGTAGCTACGGTCACTTTTCTGGTATAAGTAGTAATCCAAATCACCTTTTCAACACCAAAATCGAGCAGTTTCTGGGTTTTCCGGAAAAGGTAGGTATCTGGCTGCATATCGGCGGAATCAGCCATGATGTCCACTTCAATTACCACTTTGGGCGGCACATCGGCGTAGTGTTCGTCAATCTTTTCGATAGGTAGGGTCTTGCTGTCAAATATAAGAATATCACCCGCCAGATTATTCCGCCGATCGAGATGCAAACCGGCTTCGCTGGTCAGGATTACGTAGTCGTCCTCGTTGAGCCCTTTCATCAGGACCCTCAAAACATACGCTACTATAAACGATTGGAGGGTGCTCGATCCCATGATGTCCGACAGCTTTTTATTTCCCGATAGTACTTCCCGATACCCATTATAGTGAATGGGCTGGCCATCCATTATTTCATATATCAGGTACTCGGGTACTTTCTCACGAGGCTTTCTGACGCGCAGGCCGGATTTGGTAGCTATCATTTCATCGTTTTTTGGAATAAGTCCAAATATAACCAAATAAACGCGTAGGTGCACTATCGGCCCTACTCACTTACCCGTCCCACCGGCCGTCGGTTTTTGCCGGGTTTGTCCGTCAGGTCGTCGCCGAGGTCTTCGCGGGCTTCATCGGCGATCTTCATGAGCTGGGCGGTGATTTCGGGAAAGTCAAACTGCACGTTGTAGCGCTCGCCGGGGTCGCGCCGCAGGTCGTAAAGCCCGCCCTGATGGTTGAAATTTTCGTTGCCACCGCCGGATTGACCGTCTTTGCCGGGTTTGAAGCCTTCGTTGGTACGGCCCGGATGGGCAAATACTAGCTTCCAGTCGCCGTGGCGCACGGCTTCGAGGTTGTTGCGGCGGTAGTAGTACAGGAAGGTGTCCCGCGGCTTCACGGACAGGTCGCCTTTCAGATTCGCCAGCAGGCTTACGCCATCAATCTTTTTTTTGGGTAAATTAGCCCCGGTAGCTGCTACAATGGTCGGCAGAATGTCCATGCCCGCGGCCATGTTGTTAGAGACTAGTCCGGCCGGAATCGTGCCGGTCCATTCCATGATACAGGGTACCCGGTGGCCCCCTTCGAAGGTAGTGCCCTTGCCTTCCCGAAAGCCACCCGCGCTACCGGCGTGGTTTCCATAGGCGAGCCAGGGGCCATTGTCCGAGGTGACGATCAGCAGGGTGTTTTTGTCTAGCCCCAACTCTTTGAGGGTCTGGCGGATCTGACCGATGCTCCAGTCCAGTTCCATGATTACGTCGCCGTACAGACCCTGCTTCGATTTTCCTTTGAATTTGTCCGAAACAAACAGCGGCACGTGCGGCATGGGGTGGGCGAGGTAGGCAAAGAAGGGCTTATCCTTGTTTTTTTTGATGAAATTGATGGTCCGCTCGGTAAATCGCGTCGTGAACTGGCTCTGGTCCGGATTGGTATCCACCACTTCGTCACCCTCGATCAGGGGCAGGGGAGGGTAGTAGTTTTTGTTGACCGGGTGGTTGGGCCACATGTCGTTGGAGTAGGGAATACCGTGGTACTCGTCGAAGCCGTGGTTGACGGGCAGGAACTGCTTCTGAAAGCCCAGGTGCCACTTGCCAAAGGCGGCGGTGGCATAGCCTTTCGCTTTGAGCAGCTCGGCGATGGTTTCCTCTTCGGCGCTGATGCCCGTTTTGGCCGTATGGTCGGTAGCTCCGGCGAAGCCGACGCGGTTGGGGTAGCAGCCCGTGAGGAGCCCCGCCCGCGAGGCCGTACACACCGCCTGCGGCGTGTAGTAGTTGGAAAAAAACATGCCTTTGGCCGCCATGTCGTCAAAGTTGGGGGTTTGGTAGCCGATGGCACCCGTGCGGCCCAGGTCTCCAAAGCCCATGTCATCAATGTAAATCAGCACCACATTGGGTTGGCCGGGGGGGCGGGTAGGTTCGGAAAAACGAAAAGCCAGTAGTGGCAAACAGACTGCCAGCGAGTATAGTCAGGAGGAGTACTTTTTTGTTCATGGTTGATTTGCTTTGTTTCAATACAGCTATACAAATGTTTAGTTCTATCGGCCAAGCCTACGGCTTTTTGAGGTATTATTTGTCTTCTGTTTCAGCGGATTAAAATCCGCCGCTACTAAATCGGTCAAGCCTACGGCTTTGGCGTTTTACTCATTTTTTACTTTGCGAAAAAACTCTGCGTTCTCCGCGTTTAAAAAACTCACCAACTTTGCTTCACAATGTCCCGAATCGTCGGATTAGTTTCCACGCCATCCCCGCTTTCAGATTTGATCTGGTTCAACCTGGTTTTCAGCTTTCGAATAATGGCCTGATACTCCGGATCATTAATGGCATTATGCGTCTCGCGGGGGTCTTTTTTCAAATCGTAAAACTCCCAACCCGGCGGGTACTTCATGTTATCCCGCACAGTTTTCGTCCTCGATTGACCGTAAAAAAGTGCCAGTTTATACCGATCGGTACGAATCCCAAAGTGCGCCGGCCGGTTAGACTCGTTTTCCCAGTAGCGGTAGTACATATCCTTGCGCCAGTCTTTGGGCGTTTTTCCTTGCAGGTTTTTTCTGAAACTTCTTCCCTTGCATATACGCAGGCTGTTTTACACCCGCGTAATCCAGAAACAGCGAAGGGAAATCAATATTCAAAATAATATCATCGATACGCTTTCCCGCTTTCAGCTCCTTGGGGTACGAGATCACAAAAGGCATTCGCAGCGACTGTTCGTAAATAAACCGCTTGTCAAAAAAGCCGTGTTCGCCCAGAAAATACCCCTGGTCGGCCGTATAGATGATAATCGTATTGTTCAGTTCGCCGCTTTGTCGCAGGTACTCGATGAGCTTGCCGATGTTGTCGTCAATGGCGGCTCCGGCGCGGAGAAAATCCTTCACAAACTTCTGGTAGGTTTTCTTCCGGGCCGCCAGCGAATCCAATCCTTCGAGAGAAAACGAGGTGCCGGGATACAAGGTACCGGTGCCTTTCTCGTAGCGCTTACCGAGTAGTTCCAGCGGCCAGCCGTCGTGGGTACGGCCGTTGGTACCCCATTCGGCAAAATCCACGGGGTAGGGTAGCTCCACGTCTTCCAGGAAGGTTTTATAGCGCTCCGGGTAATCGTAGGGCTCGTGAGTGGCCTTGAAGTGGGTAGAGAGGTAAAAGGGCTTGGTTTTATCCCTATTTTTCAACCATTCAATGGATTTTTCGGCAATAACATCAGTCGAAAAGCCTTTGTATTCTTTGCCACCCGCGTTGCCATCCTGCCAGTTATCCTTCGTTTTCAGGATAGGGTTCCAGTATCTACCCTGGCCGGGCAATACCATGTAATAGTCAAAGCCGGTGGGCTCTTTTTTGAGGTGCCATTTTCCCACAATGGCCGTCTGGTATCCGGCCTGTTGGAGTAGTTTGGCAAAATTGGCACTGTCTGGCGCGTAGGCATCTTCCAGATCATACACGCCGTTGCGGTGGCTGTACTGTCCGCTGAGTATCGCCGCCCGGCTGGGTACGCAGATGGAGTTGGTACAAAAGGCGTTGTCGAGTACCACGCCGTGGTCAGCCAGCCATTGGATGTTGTCATTTTTAACGTAGTCTTCCAAAACTCCGCCGTAGATACCCCAGGCCTGCGCCGTGTGGTCGTCGGATAGAATGAAGAGGATATTGGGTTGGTTCTGGCTTTTCTGGGCGTTGGCCAGTAGGGGGAGGGTTACTAGTAGGGTAAATAGGTAGTTCATTTTCAGGTCGGGGTTCCACCTCAACCTAAATCCTTCTCCTTGGAGAAGGACTACTTGTAAGAAATGTTTATGCACTGTAAATGTCGATTTTTTCATAAAACATTAAATAGAAAAGGGGAGTCAACGCTCGCCTTTTCTATTTTCGGTCGGCCACGCAGCGGAAGCCCAGGTTGTCGCTGCCGCTCGTTACTTCGCCCTTACCACGGCTTCCGGCCTTGTACCGGATGCAGTATTCATCGCTGCACAGGAACGAACCGCCGCGCTGCACGCGCTTTACCACGCCCGGTTCGTCGGGGTCGTAGCTATCGGCTGGGCCGACGGGGTTTTTGGCGGTCGTATTCATGTAGGTATCGGGCCGGTAAAGGTCCTGGCACCACTCCCAGACGTTGCCGTCCATGTCGTAGAGGCCAAAGGGGTTGGCCGGAAAGGATTTAACGGGGGCCGCGCCCGCGTAACCATCCTGTTTCAGGTTGTTGTTCGGAAAACTCCCCTGATAGATGTTAGCTACCCATTTGTTGTCGGGCTTCAGCTCATTGCCCCAGTAGTAGGTGTTGTTCTCTTTTCCGCCCCTGGCGGCGTACTCCCATTCGGCTTCGGTGGGCAAACGCTTGCCGGCCCACTTGGCGTAGGCGGCGGCATCCTCGTACGAGACATGCACCACGGGATGATTCTCCCGCCCCTTGATGGAGCTTCCGGGGCCTTCGGGCTCTTTCCAACTGGCCCCTTTTTCATAACGCCACCACTGCAAGGGATTTTCCAAAGATACCTTCGTGAGGGTAGGGGTGAACACCGCCGAACCCGGTACCAGCATCGCGGGGTCTACCCCTGGGTAATCGGCTGGATTTAACGGCCGTTCGGCTACGGTTTTGTAGCCCGTTGCTTTTATAAACTCCGCAAACTGCGCGTTGGTCACTTCGTGCGCATCCATGTAGAAGCCATCTACCTCCACGGGGTGTACGGGCCGGGAGTCGGGAAACTCGTCGGCGCCCATCAGGAAGGTACCTTTGGGTATGAACACCATGCCGGTCGTGTCGGCGGTACCGGTGGTACGGGTCAGTCCGTTGCCAGTCGTGCTAACTTCGGTATTTTCACCTGTGCCTGCTGTGTCTGCCTGCTGCCGCTGGCATTGGAAATGGATACCCGCGAGGGCTATTACTACCAGGGTACTTTTTATTGAGAATTTCATTCTTATTGCTAATCAGTACTTTCAAAATTACATATCGGCCGAGGCTAGTATCTTTAAAGCCTCCGTGTCCTTGTATTGCTCCATGAGTTTTTTAAGATCGGCCTTCATTTGCTTAGTGAGCGACTCGGTGCCTTTTTGCTCGTATATATTAGCCATTTCGTCCGGGTCTTTTTCTAAATCAAATAGCTCCCAACGATCCACTCCGCCGTAAAAATACGCCAGTTTATACCGATCGGTTCTCACGCCAAAATGCGGATACACGTGGTGGGGCTGCGGAAACTCGTAGTAGTGGTAGTACACATTCTTCCGCCAGGGTACTTTGGCGATCTGCGGTGCTTTCAAGAGCGGCATGATAGACACCCCCTGCATAACGGAGGGTACCTTTGCCCCCGCTATATCCAGAACGGTAGGAGCCCAGTCGATATTGACTATCATTTGTTCTACGGTTGTGCCGGGTTTTACCACGCCTGGGTAGCGGATGATGAAGGGCGTCTTCATGGATTGCTCGTAGATAAACCGCTTGTCGAACCAGCCGTGCTCACCCAGGTAGAAGCCCTGATCCGAAGAGTAAATGACCACCGTGTTTTTGGCCAGGCCTGACTTGTCGAGGTAGTCGAGAAGCTTGCCGATGTTGCGGTCCAGGCCGTTGGCGGTAGCGTAGTAGTCTTTCAGGTACCGTTGCAACTTCCATTCGATGAGGGCTTTGCCGGTCAGATTCTTGGCTTCCAGGTCGGCGGCCACCTTGTCGTAGTACGCTTTGTACACTTTCTTTTGCTCGGGCGTAAACCGATTGACGAGGCCGTTTTTTTCGTAATCCGGTCGTACTTTCAGATCTTCCCGTAATCGCATGGTTACATCAACGGTCATATCCTGCTGCTTGGCAGCTTCGCGGCCTTCGTAGCTGTCATAAAAGTTGGACGGAATCGGGAAATCTACATCGTCATAGGCTCCCAGATCTTCCAGCGCCGGCGACCACTCGCGGTGGGTAGCCTTGTGGCCCACAATCATAAAAAAGGGCTTGGATTTATCCCGCTTTTCGAGCCATTCGGTCGAAAACTGGGTGATCAAGTCCGACACGTAGCCGGTATGCCGAGTAGTATCGCCGGGTTGGCTAATAAAGTCGGGGTTGTAGTAATGTCCCTGACCAGGTAGGATGTTCCAGTAGTCGAAGCCCACGGGCAGACTATTCAGGTGCATCTTACCTACCCAGGCGGTCTGGTAGCCGTTCTTTTGTAGCTCTTTCGAGAAAAGAACCTGATCCGTATCAAACAGCGTCCGGTCGTTGCGCTTGTAGCCGTTCAGGTGGCTGTATTTGCCCGTGAGCAACGTAGCCCGGCTGGGCCCGCAGATGGAGTTGGTTACGAAACTATTCTTGAACAGCGCACCCTCCCGGGCCAGGCGATCCAAACTGGGTGTTTTGGCTATTTTATTCCCATATGCCCCGATGGCCTGGTAGGCGTGGTCGTCCGAGAAAATGAAAATGATGTTGGGCCGGTTCTGGGTTTGGGCCAGGCTCAGCAGGGGAGTTAGTAGAAGTAGTAATATGTATTTTTTCATAAGGAAATGCTGGAATTTTAGAAAAGGAAGGTGCTTTTGGGCTTTCTCTACTCTTTCAAAATGAACGTCAGGGTGCTTCTTTTGCAAAAAAACATCCGTTGCCTGACCAGCAGGCAACGGATGAGGTGCCTAGCAGCACAAAAGATATTGGTCAAACAAACTACACTTTCGGTTCCCAACCCTTGGCATATTCCCGGCTCCATAACTTCTGGGCTTCCTTGTCGCCGATGATATGGCCGGTTTTGGGGTCGATATTCAGATCGCGGCCCACGCGCCAGGCAATGTTGCCGAGTTGCATGGCCACCACGCTCTTGTAGCCGGTTTCGACGTCGCAGTTGGGACGGCGGTTGTTTTTGATGGCATCATAAAAATCAGCCACGTGCAGGCTGTCCATGCCCAGGCTGGGGCTGGCCAGGTTGCGGCCCTGCATTTCTTCCTCCGCCATCACCGATTTTACTTCCTTCACCAGCTTGCCCTCCATATCGTACACCTTGTAGCTATCGTCACCGGTATCCAAACTACCGTTTTCGCCGTAGAAAATAATGCCCCGTTCCTGGCCCTCGATTTTTCGGCCGTTGGAGCTCCGCGACTCCCACATCAGGGATATGCGTCCCGGATAATCCATGATTACGATCTGCGTATCGGGCGTTTGCCAGTCGTCCTGGAATTCGTAACGACCTCCCACGGAGCTTACCCGTGTGGGGTAGTCCACATTCAATCCCCAGCGGGCCACATCTACCTCATGGGTGCCGTTGTTGAGGGCTTCGCCCGTGCCCCAGTTCCAGAACCAGTGCCAGTTGTAGTGAATCAGGTTTTCTTGGTAGGGCGTCCGTACTGCGGGTCCCTGCCATAACTCGTAGTCCAGCCATTCGGGCACGGGGCCGGGCTTCAACACCGTAGCCTTGCGGTTGTTGGTGTACCAGGTTTTGGCCATATATACCCGGCCGATGATGCCCTTGTGCAACTGCTCTATGCCCTGCGTCAGGACGGGGGCCGACCGGCGCTGCGCACCCATCTGCACCACCTTGTTGTATTTGCGGGCGGCTTCCACGGCCAGTTCGCCCTCGCGGGGATTGTGGCTCAGAGGCTTTTCCACGTACACGTGCTTGCCGGCCTGGCAGCCCATGATGGTCAGGGGGGCGTGCCAGTGGTCGGGGGTAGCAATGTAAATGGCGTCGATAGATTTGTCTTCCAGTACCTTGCGGCAGTCCTTCTCGGAAGTAGGCGTCAGCTTTTGCCCCGCCTTCTGAATGGTTTGGATCGCTTTGGGGATAGCCCGCGAGTCCACATCGCAAACGGTACCTACCTCCGTATTTTTGGTTTTGGCAAAGGTGGCTCCCATGCCATTGCCCCGGCTATTGACGCCAATGGTGGCTACCCGAAGCAGCTCATTAGCCCCGATAATCCGGTTGTAGCTCTTGGGACTGAATCCGTAGGCCGAACTGCCAACGGCCATTCCCACGGAGCCCGCCGCTATTTTTTTGATAAAATCACGTCTCTTTTGCATACCCAATTTTTTATAAGGATTTGATTTTAATATTTCTGAAAGCTACTTCCGCCCCGTGCTCCTGCAACAGAATATGCCCTTTGGGTACCGTTCCGAAGGCCGGTACGGCATCCTTGAACTTGCTGTAGCTCACGGCTTTGGTATAGTCCGGAGTGCCCCGGGTATAGTCCAGGATCTTCACTCCGTTCAGCCAGTGTTCCACCTTTTTGCCCTGGGCTACAATCCGGACGCTGTTCCACTGACCGGGGGCGTTCATCTTTTTTGACCGAAGCATTGGGAGGCATTACGTCATAAAAGGAACCCGTCAGGTGATTCTCCTTCTTATTGTCTTCGGCGAGCTTGTCATCGAGGAGCTGGTACTCGATGCCCAGATTGCCGCCCTTCTCGTAAGTCGTATAAAAATACTTGACCCCGCTGTTGCCTTCGGCTTCCAGGTTGTAGTCAAACATCAGGTCGAAATCGCCGTACTGGTTCAGGCTGACGATGTCTCCACCCTTGCCGCCTTTTACGGCCGTAAGGGTACCGTCCTTCACCGCCCAGCCCGACGGAACAGCTGCGCCTTTGGGCGTGCTCCACCCCTGGGTGCTGGTGCCGTCAAAGAGCAGCTGCCAACCCTCCCGTTTTTCTTTGGGAGTGAGGGTGTTGGCTTTTTGGGAATAAGCAGTGGTTGAAAGTCCCAGGACCGCCGCCAGGCATCCCATTGCAAATAATCTACTCATTGGGTTCATACGCATCAGTAACCGGGGTTTTGTTTAATTTTTTCGGGATTGGACTGGATCACCTGCAGCGGAATCGGGAACAACAGCATGTGGTCGCTCCAGGCCGATGGACTGAAACCATTCTGTACCTGTTGTTCCTGGGTCATCACGGGTTTGGCGCGCTCGGTGCGGACCAGGTCAAACCAGCGGTGATTTTCAAAGGCCAGCTCCACCCGGCGCTCCTTCTCGATGGCCAGCAAAAAGGCTTCATCCGAGCTGAAGGGAGCGTAATTGGGCAAAGCAGAAGCCGAGCCACCCGTACTGTTGCGGGCCCTCTGACGAATTTTATTGAGATAGGTAAGGGCCACGTCCAGCTGCTTTTTCTGACGCACCAGGGCTTCGGCGTACAGCAGGTAGATATCCGCCAGCCGCAGTTCGATCCAGTTGTTGTCGTTATCTGAGCCGCTGAACGATACGTCGTAGTATTTCTTCACGTACTTCTCATTAATCTGGACTGCCTCCCGGTACCGACAGATAGCCGTCGCTCATGGAAATGGCTTTGCGGGGATCACCAGCTTCGTACGCGTTGGACATGGAAGGCGTAGGGGCGTTGAAACCGCCCTTGTCGCCTACCAGCACCACTTCCCGGTTAGAGAAGCGGGGAGCGAAATCGTTGTTCCAGGGACTGCCCGTACCGGTACCGCCTTTTTTGTACTGAATCTCGAACAACGACTCAGGGCCGTTTTTTTGGTTAGGGTCAAAAAGAGTCTTGTAATCAGCAACGAGCGAATACTGCGGGCTGTTGATTACTTCCAGCGCTTTGGTTTCGGCCAGGGCGTAATAGGCGGCGCCTTTTTTGAGAGGGTAGCCCGCCATGGTCATGTATACTTTGGCAAGCAGGCCCTTGGCTCCACCGACGGTCACGCGGCCCTTATCCACCGCTGCGTAGGTGGCGGGCAGGTTGGCTTCCGCAAATTTCAGGTCCTCCACAATGAAGTCATAGATTTCCTGGGTGGAAGTCCGCCCCAAGGTATAGGCTTCCTTAACCGACAACTCGTGATCCACCTTAGGGACGTCCCCATAGATACGCACCAGCCAGAAGTACGTCAAGGCCCGGATAAAGCGTGCCTCGGCTTTGTACTGTTCTTTCAGTTTAGGGTCGGTAAAAGGCACGTCCTCAATTTTGTCCAGCACAATATTGCTGCGCAGAATGGTATTGTAGGCGTTGTTCCACAGGTTAGTAACAAAGGAATTGTCCGAAAGCAGCACGTCCCCGAAGTTGTCGATGGAGGTCATGTCCTTGGAATTGCCCGGCACCCACGAAAACGTGGTATTATCGGAGCGAACTTCGCCTGCATAGATATAGAGCTGGTTGTACAAGGCCTGCAAGGAAGCATAAGGCGACATCACCGCCTGGTTCATGTCCTTTTCAGTCTTGTAAAAAGTCCCCGCGTTCATCTCGGAAATGGGCTGGAGATTGATAAACTCCTCTTTGCAGGAGAAAGAGGCAGCGATGAGTATGGTAAATAGGATCGTTTTTTTCATTTTTAGAAAATTAAAATGAGGTACTTAGAACGTTACGTTGAGGCCCGCAATAATGGTACGGGCAGCCGGATAACCCAGATAATCGCCGCCGCGCGACAGGCCGTCGCCCTGGCTGCTGGTTTCGGGATCAAAGCCGGGGTACTTCGTGAACGTGAACAGGTTCTGGCCCGTTACGTACGCCCGCAAGCCTTTGATCCGTGGCCTTCTGAAGCAGGGCAGTCGGGAAGGTGTAGCCCAGCGACACATTACGGATGCGCAGGAACGAACCGTTTTCTACCCAGTAGCTGGATGGTTCCTTTTGCAAGCCTTTGGGGTCGCGGTTGGCGCGCAGGATCTGACCCGAGCCGGGCTCGGCTTCCGAGCGCCAGCGGTCGTTTAGCTTGTCGAGTCCGTTGCGATCACCGTGGTAAATCCCGATCATCCGGTTGAAGAAGCTGAACAGCTGGGCTCCCTGTGAGCCGGTGAGCTGGACGTTCAGGTCAAAGTTCTTGTACGAGAAATCGTTGCTGAATCCGTAAATGAACTTGGGCTGGTTGTTGCCAATGAAGGTTTTGTCGTTGGCATTGATGATTCCGTCGTTATTGATGTCTACGTAGCGGGGATCACCGGCACGGTCATTGGCCAGGTGCGGAGACGCATCCAGCTCGGCCTGATTCATGAACACACCGTCGTACAGGTAGCCGTAAAACGTAGCAATGGGCTGGCCGATGGTGGTAATGAAAGTATTGTTAGCATTAGGCGCACCGGCATAAATGGGCCGCTGCATCGGGTCCCAGGGCCAGTACTTTGTTGCGGTTGAAGGAAATATTGAAGTCCGTTGACCACTTGAACCGGCCCACGGTGTTGCGGGTTCGCACCAGGAACTCCATGCCTTTATTCTCAACCTGCCCAATGTTCTGCAGCTGAGTAGCGTAGCCCGTCAGGGTAGGTACGGGCACGTTTAGGAGCAGGTCTACGGAGCGGCTATTGTACACGTCGGCTTCGAGGTGGATGCGCTCATTCAGCAAGCCCAGGTCCAGGCCCAGGTTCCACTGACGGGTTTTTTCCCAGCCCAGATCCGGGTTGGGGTAGTTGATCGGATTGACCGCATTGACCAGGTTGTTGTTCAAGGAATAGTAGCTGGTGCTGGTACGGGCGATGGCGTCGTAGTTGCCAATGCGGTTGTTCCCCACCAATCCCCAGCTGGCGCGTAGTTTCAGATCACTGATGGCCCGGATACTCTGCATGAAGGGCTCGCCGCTGATCCGCCATCCGGCCGATGCCGAAGGAAAGGTACCCCACTTGTTGTTGGAGCCAAAGCGTGACGATCCGTCCGTCCGGATACTGGCCGAAAACAGGTACTTATCGTCAAAGGCGTAATTGACCCGTCCCAGGTACGAAATCAGGGAGTTCTGGTATTCGGTGTTGGTACCGCCCACGATCTGCCCGGCGCTGAGGGTGCGTACTACGTCGTTGGGAAAGTTCTGCGCCCGCACCTGAGTAAATTCTCCGGATGATTTCTGCGTGGTGTAGCCCACCAGTACATTGAAGTTGTTTTTCGCTATGGTTTTGTTGTAGTTCAGGGTTTGCTCGATCAGCCAATCCTTGTCCAGCCAGGTTTCGTTTCGTGCGTCGGCGGTTTTAGGAGCGCGGGAACCGTCCGTATCCACAAACGAAGGACGGTAGTATTTGAGACGCCGGTTTTCGAGCGTTCCGTTCAGGCTTATTTTGTACATCAGACCGTCCAGAATCTGGTACTGGGCGTAGGCCGACGCAATGAGGCCGTTGCGGGTCAGGTAGTTGGTGATATTCTCGGCGATGCCCACGGGGTTGGCTACGTCGCCCGCCCATATCTCCGAGTTCCGAACCTGCGAGCCGTAGGTACCATCGGCGTTGCGAAGGGGGTAGATGGGCGGCAGGTACAGGGCGTACGACAGCGGACTGTCTTTGCCATTGTCAACCTGGTTGTTTTCGGAAAAATACCCACTGACCGATACACCTACTTCGAGCTTCTTGGTTACGCTTGACGTCAAATTGGTCCGCAGGTTGTACCGCTTGTAGTCGCTGTTGATCTGAATACCTTCCTGATCCGTGTAGCCGCCCGATATGGCGTAGCGGGTTTTGTCCGCCCCGCCGGTCACCGACAGCTCGTGGCGCTGGGTGGCAGCATTCCGGAAGATCTGATCCTGCCAGTTGATATCGGCAAAATTGCTGGGATTGTTGAAGCTTTCGGGGATGATGTAAAAGCTGGAATTGGTGTACTTGCTCCGGATGTCGTTGCCATCGGTAATGGAGTGGGGGGCATTGCCGGGCAGGGGAGCGCGGTCGAGCCAAGCCTGGTTGTGGCCGTCCTTGAAGAATTCGAGGTATTCGGCCGTGTTCATCACGTCGATCTGACGGGCCACCTGCTGCACTCCGTAAAAGGTATTGAAAGAAACCGTCGGGGTTCCTACTTTCCCCTTTTTGGTTGTCACAATGATAACACCATTAGAACCACGTGATCCGTAGATGGCCGTGGAAGAAGCATCTTTCAACACCTGGATGCTCTCGATGTCCGAAGGATTTACCAATGAAAAAGCACTGCTCTCCATCGGATAGCCATCAATCACGTACAAGCGGCGCGCTCCCGGCCGTGATGGAGCCCGTACCCCGTACCCGGATGGTGAGGCCCTCGCCGCCGGGAGCGCCGTTGGTCTGCTGTACCTGCACGCCGGCCATCTGGCCCACCAGGGCTTCTCCGTACGATACGGCGGCTCTGTTTTTTATTTTATCCGCCGATATCGTGGCAATAGCGCCCGTCAGGTCGGCCTTCTTCTGTACCCCATAGCCCACTACGACTACTTCATTCAGGGCTTTGCTTTCGGGAGTCATAGCTATCTGCAGCGTGGACTGATTGCCCACCACTACTTCCTGGCTTACGTACCCAACAAAGCTGAACACGACGGTAGAGGAACCTGCGTCGGGAACTTCAATCTGAAACTGACCCTCCGCATTGGTGGTAGTACCCCGTTGGGTACCTTTCAGCACCACGCTCACGCCGGGCAGTCCCGCCTTGTTTTCATCCGTGACGGTTCCCGACAGTTGCCGGTCGGCGGGAGGGGTAATGGCCCGGGGTAGCATACCCGTGGGCGATGACCCCGTTTCGGGAATAGGACTCAGGATGATCTGCTGCCCTACTACCTCGTACGTAAGATTCAATGGCTTGGTAATTTTAGTCAATACAAGCGAAAGTGCTTCATTGGTAGCCGAAAGCGAGATTTTCTGGTTGGCTGGTATCAGCACGGGCCGGTAGGCAAACTTCACGCTCGTTTGCTTCTCGATGGCTGAAAGCACCTGCCGGATTTCCTGGTTTTCGATTTTCAGGGTAATCCGCTTTTGTAGTACTTCCTGCGCCGAGGCATCGTGCGCCAGGGATACACCCGTAAAAATCACTGCCACAAGGCATTGAATCAGTGAGATTTTCATAAGGTGAAAAAGTAGGGGTTTGAAACGTACTGATTTTTTCATTAGGTTTGATTGTTTTTGTGAATAGATTAGGCAAAAACTCCTCCGGTACCTCTGGAAACAGACGCTTGATGGGTAGGACTATCAAAGGGAGGAACATGGCATCAGTTGTGCTCGCAACACAGCTGATGTTTTTGTATGTACTAGGGGAAGGGGAAAGGTTTTTTCATCTTGTTTTTGTAAAAAGGTAGGTTTAGGAATAGTAGATTTTAATCAAAATAGGCCGAAAGCTGATCGCCGCTTCAACAGCCCTTGCTGTAAATAATCACCTGGCCGTCAATGAGCTTGTATTCAGCCCCGAGTACCTTGCAGATCACGTTTAACTTCTGATATAAATCTTCCTCGGTCAGGTTCACGGTCAGAGAGCAATTTCGGAGCAGCTCTTCATCAAACACCACATCAATCCCATAGGCTTTTTCCAGCGATGAAAATACCTGATGCGCCGAAGTGGCTTCAAACACGAAAAGATTGCTCTGACTTTTAGGAATCAACAAAAGCGGTTTTTCAACCAACGACTTACTGATGGTGGCTTCCTGGCGCTGAAACACGGCCTTTTGGTTGGGAGTAAGCACCACGCCGGCGGCCTCGGGGTCTTGGTTAGGGTTGGGCTTGTCGGCGTACACCGACACCCGGCCCGACTTGACCGACACCGTCACGTTGGGTGAATAAAGGGGTGCCCGTACCTGAAAACTGGTGCCGAGTACTTTGGTAATCAGCCCGTTGGTGTATACTAAAAATGGTTTTTTAGGATTTTTCTGAATGTCAAAAAAGGCCTCGCCCGTCAGGTATACTTCCCGGGTGGAGCCCGTAAAATCTTTAGGGTACTTAAGGCGGCTATTTTTACCCAACTGAATGCTACTACCGTCGGATAATTGAAGGTGCATGGTCTTGTCGGCTTCATTGACGGCTTCCGTCCACTCCTGCTGATGTTTGGCAGGAACTGAAGCCGCCAACCGGGGTTGATCCATCTGCATGTAGGAACGAAGCAGCCAGCCCAGGACCAGCAGCAGGGCCACCGAAGCAGCCAGTTGCCAGTACTGCTGCGTGACAAGCCGGCGTCCGGGCGACTCCCGCTCCACGGAGGCCAGGGTACCTTCAATACGAGTCCAAACCCGATCCACCCGGCTATCCGATACCACATCCGCGTTTATTTTTCCCAGCCCTACCACCAGCCGCCGGGCTTCTTCCACCTGGTAGTACCGCTCGGGGTAGTCGGCCAGGAACTCCCGCCAGAACACCTCAGACTGGGGCGTAGGCGTGCAGACCCACTCCATGAAATAGTCGTCGGCGGCAAGGTCTTCGGCGGTATATTGATAGTAATTCATGGTCGTAGTTGGCTAATGTTCAAGGTGTGAATAGGTCGGAAAATCACAGAAAATCTCTTAAAAATAGTACCGCATACAGGCCCAGAATGCGGATATTCTCGCGCAATACTTTCAGGGCCGAGTAGATGAACTTACAGGCCGACTGGTAATTGATGCCCATGATCCGGGCGATTTCCTCGTTGCTGAAATGGTGCGTAAAGCGCAGGTCAATGGCCTGCTGTTGCCGGGGACTCAGGTGATCGTAACCCGCTTTAAGCTGCCGGAGCAGGTGTTCCTGTCCTTCGCTTTTGATCCATTGGGTTTCGATGAGTTCTTCCTCGCCTTCCAAGTGGTGCATCTGCGCCACGTCGGCGGTTTGAAAGAACACATCCTGCTGTTGGGCCCGCTGAATTTTGTTGCGCAGCGACCGGAACAGGTAGAATTTGATTGAGTCGGTCTCGCTCAGATTCTCCCGGCTTTGCCACAGCTCAATGAACAGGTCGTGCAGGCTGTCCTCGATCAGTTGAACATTGCTCGTAATGCGGTGCCCGTAACTGACAAGGTCGCGGGCATGCAGCTCATAAATGCGCTGAAACGCCGCCCGGTCGCCCTGTCGGAAGGTATTCCACAAGCTTGTATTTTGAGTTTTGGATAGCACAGTTCTCCTTGGGATTAGCAATTCAGACGAGCCCACGTTACCAATTCAGGGGCCCTTCTATCTACTAATGACGACAACCTTCACTTTTAATCCTATTTTTTCTATTTTTTTTTAAAATGATGGCTATTGCCACTCAGAGAGGCATTTTTTTTGAAAAAAAGTAAGGAGGGGAACGAATCGGAGGCTAGTGTCCAAAAACTCAAACCGCTGCTTAGTCAAAACTAAGGATGCCGAAACTAGAGGGCCGGTGGAATCGGGGCGAAGTACCGCTTAGAGTCGGGCTCCAGCACTGGAACGAAGCGTTAGCCGGGCTACATTGCCAATGAGGATCGGATTGGGGTTTTTGTAAGATTATTCTATAAAAATTGAGGCGGAAGGTTGCTTCCCGGAGGTTTGCATTCGAAGCTTTGGACAGGAGTGGGTCTATTAACCGCAAGGGAATACGGAGTTCTCCCCGCCACGAATCGTCCGTTGTGCCCGTAATGGAGTGTTTGATACCCGCCTCCTCGTAAGGAACCATCGTGAGTGTGTTGGCCCTACCTTCTCCGTCGGGGTTATCTATCCACCCCACAAATAGCGCGTTGTTGGGATTTAATTCTATTTCAAGATACCGCTTGGGCTTTTCCTTTCCGTACGCAATAAACACTTCAAAAACCTCCTGTTGCCACAGGCTGGAATTGTGCTCGGTAAGGGTGGTCTGTTTCCAGTAGGGATCATTTTTGCATTCAAATTCAATAAACAGCGTGGTTTGATCCTGTTTCTGGCGAACGAGGGTTTCCTGAGGGGCGAGCGTGCCATCGGTGGCAGTACGAAATTGTTCTTGGGAAAGACTGACCCATTCGTTGGCGGGTAAAGAAATAGTGTAAGGCGAGGGCATAGGAGTAAGGCAGAGAGCTAAAAGTACGGGATAAAGCCACATCCTGTGCGAATGAGGAGTAGGGGAAATAGCTACCATACCAAAAGGGTAGGGGTACCGGTATATAATGAGGTAGAAAGGAACCAAGGTGAATATTTGTAAAAAAACACGAAATTGCACGGAATCATTTTTGAATAAAATAAAGACTTTGTAGTATTGAATAGAGTACTCTAAATAGACAAGTGAACAATTAACCAATGGCTGATACGCTGACGATACATTCAAAGAAGTATGATTTGGTGGCTACCGGGGAAATTCTGGCCGACCTGATTGGGACTGATTTTGCCCCGGATCTATTTTCCACCAACACCTTTCGGCGTTTGCAGGGCGGAAGCCCGGCCAACCTGGCTGCCAACATGGCCCGGCTTGGGCACACGGCTTCGTTGGTGGCTTGTGTAGGGGAGGATATGCTTGGCAAATTCCTGATAGAAGAGGTGGCCAAGACCGGCGTGAATACCGACTTTATCATTAAGGATTCCCATCATCCCACCAGCCTTGTGCTGGTATCACGCACCAAAGGTACCCCCGATTTTATAGCCTACCGAGCTGCTGACACGCAGCTACAATCGATTCACTTCTCGGATGATTTGCTCGCCGAAACTACGATTTTCCACACTACCTGCTTTGCTTTGAGCCGGGAACCGGCCCGTTCGGGCATTCTGGATGCCGCCCAACGGGCCTACGATAAAGGAGCCATTGTGAGTCTGGATGCCAACTACGCCCCTTCACTCTGGCCCGATCGCCACGAAGCCCGGCGGGTCATAGCGCGCTACGTAAAGGGAGGCCTGGTGAAGTTGAGCGACGACGACGCCCACCGGTTGTTTGGCCGGGAGGTAGCCCTGGACGATGTCCTCTCGTATTTTCACGAACAGGGCGTAAAGCTGATTTGCTTCACGCTGGGAGCCGCCGGAAGCGTCATATCCTGGGATAATGGTTTACAACGACGGCATTTTCCGGTGGAATCGGTGGAAGTCAAAGACGCCACCGGGGCTGGGGATGCGTATTGGTCGGGGTTTTTGTCGGCGTTTCTAAAAGGCCACGCCCCGGAGGTGTGCGCCAAAGCCGGGGCCCGCATGGCCGCTCGAAAGATCGGCTCGGCCGACCCGCTGCCTGCCCATATAGAAAGTGATTTTTTGTTTGAATAAAAAAAGGTAGGGAGCCCCAAAGCCCCCTACCCCATAGGATCATCCCACGTTTTTGAATGGGTATGGATTCACCGGTTAGTTCATATCCTCCAATTTATCCAGGTCCAGGTCGTCCAGGGTATCCTTCAACTGATCCATGGTCACATTTCTTCCCTTCACATTGACGATGAAGCGATCGCTTACGATTACATTCAGCTCACCGTCTTTTCCTTCGTTGTCGTACCTTTCAAAAGCCTTTTTGCCATTGATAAGGGTAGTTTTCTCGTAGCCGGTTGAGGTTTCCTTATCCACTTCGGCCATCGTCCAGGCCGCCATGCCCATCAGGGCCATGCCACCCACGCCTCCGGTGTCCAGAATCTGAATTTCAATACTGGCATCGTCCTTTTGGTACTTACCTTCGGCCTGGGAAATGTTGAATCCCATGGTACCCGTTTTTTCACCCGTTGCTTCGGTTCGTTCCAATCCGGCCGCGTCGCCGGGTAAAAGTTCTTTTAGCTTTCTGAAATCTACCGGGTCTACCGGTTCTTTTCCTTGCATTTCTTCCGCCTTTTTGGCCATTTGCTGAATGGCATCCATGGCATTTTTCGGTTCTTCTTCCTTTTGCTCTTCTTCTTTGCTTCCGCAACTGGTGGACATCAGGGCGAATGCCAGCAAACTCCCTAGTACTAGTAACTTGTTCATATTGCAGGGTTTTGGTTAACGATCTTGGGGCAATGTAGGCTTTATTTTTAAAAAAAAGAACCCGGCGAGGTAGTTTCTAGTAAACGTATCGCCGGGTAGTTTGATGGGTAGAGTTAAGGGAGTATTTAGGCCGATGTAGTGAGCTTTTCAGGCTGATTTACGAGCTTTTGGGAACGTAACACCAGATACACTCCCAGTAATACGGCTGGGATACTCAGAATCTGACCCATATTGAGGGCAAGGGAATCTTCAAACGACACCTGATTCTCTTTCAGGAACTCGTACATAAACCGCAGCCCAAAAATCCAGATCAGAAAAATGCCTAACAAACGACCCGGAGGGGTCGCGGCCTTGTATTTATTCCAAAGTGCAAACAGGATAAAAAACAGGATCAGGCACGTGATGGATTCGTACAACTGAGCAGGGTGACGTGGGTATTGACTGAATTCGGTATTTTGCATGAATAAAAACCCCCAGGGCTTATCGGTTATGGTGCCAATAATTTCGGAGTTCATCAGGTTGCCAAAGCGAATGAACGCACCGGCCAGGGCTACCAGCAGGACCATCCGGTCGGTGAGCCACAGGAACGTTTGTCCGGTATATTGCCGTTTACGGGTATAGAGCCACAGACCGAACAGGATCCCAACCAAGGCACCATGGCTCGCTAATCCAGCAAAAGGCGGTAAAATCACTTCCAGGGGGTTTTTGAGCAGAACCTCTGGTTCGTAGAAAAGAAAATGTCCCAAACGGGCGCCCAGTACGGTGGAGGCCACCATCACCAGGGTAAGTGTATCAATATCTTCCAGCGGTTTGCCTTCTTTTTTATAGACATAGGTCATGATCTGCTGGCCAATTAAAAAACCGGCGGCAAACAGCAACCCATACCAGCGGATGGTAAAAGGGCCCAGGCCCATGATTTCGGGAATTGTGAAAATATCCGGACTGACGTTCCAGGTAATGTAAGAGAGCATAAGCGATAAAATATATAGAAGGATTGTGGGTTGGAATGCAAATAAAGACGGCTTGTACCTATACCAGGTTCAAAAACGCTTTCAGCGAACTATTTAGTAAATTTGACAAAGTTAAGATTTTCAACCAAATCGCTATGAAATTTTTGCTCATAAGCCTGGTGAAGGTGTACCAGGGAGTATTGTCGCCTTACCTGCCCAACTCTTGTCGGTATACCCCCACCTGTTCGCAATACATGATTGAAGCAGTCACAAAACACGGCCCGTTCCGGGGAGGTTGGATGGGCCTCAAGCGCCTATCCCGCTGCCACCCCTGGGGCGGCAGCGGGTTTGACCCGGTACCGTGAAGGGTAATTGGGAATGAGTGATTGAGAGAATGAGTGAATAAGATAATGAGTTGAATTATAGAGTATTTTAAAAAATAAGTTTTAATTGCTCAACAAAAGTCACATTTCCAAGATTCCTAATTCAAAAAAAAATCCGACATTCACTCATTCAAAATTAACTATGGATCGTATAAAAACTGGGGATGGGGGGGTGATTCTGACGAGTGCGGAGGACCTGTTGAATTGGGCGCGGTTGTCATCTATCTGGCCCATGGGGTTTGGATTGGCCTGCTGCGCCATTGAAATGATGGCTACCTTTGCCTCGCACTACGACCTCGAACGTTTCGGAATATTTCCCCGGCCTTCGCCGCGGCAGTCGGATGTCATGATTGTGGCTGGTACGGTCACCTTCAAGATGGCCGACCGCGTGCGCCGCCTGTACGAGCAAATGCCCGAGCCCCGCTACGTGATTTCGATGGGGAGCTGTTCCAACTGCGGTGGCCCCTACTGGGAGCATGGCTACCACGTAGTGAAGGGCGTGGACCGCATCATACCCGTGGATGTGTACGTGCCGGGCTGCCCGCCCCGTCCGGAGGCGCTCATCGGGGGGTTTATGAAATTGCAGGAGAAAATCCGTAAGGAACATCCGTTAGCACCCACTATGCTATTGGAGATGGAAGCTGAGTCGTCCGAAGCGGCACTGGCTACTCCCATTGGTTTTTCCGAGGAGAAGCTTAGTTAACCTACTCAAAATTTATTTAGAATAAATTTAAATAGCTATTTGAGATGTATCTGTTTGTCCTTACTTTTGCAAGGAACAGTAGAGGACATTTAACTAAAAAGTAGTGAAGGTTTCCAACGAATTGTACAGAACTGCCAACGGATGCTCCTGGCAGTGCGATCTCACCAACCGGGTATTCATCCAGTTTCAGGATAAAGCGACCGCTTTCAGAGTACCGGATTTCTTCACCTTTTGCAAAAAAGTAGGATCGGTAAATATCCGGGAGATGATCTTCAACCTATCCGATGACTACGACTCCGAATTTATTGAAGCCCCGCGGAACGGATTTTCCCTGCAACTGACCCTGTGCGAAGTCATTCAACTACGCGACTTGTTGGAAGGAACCAAGTTTGCCCTCAAACTCAACAGCATGTTGCACGAGGTCCTTGGCGAAGTGTCCTTTGCCTAGGCCAGGTATACAATCAATCGGAAACCCTATTTTCACTGCATTTCCCAAACTTTTTGTACCTTAGGTCTAAAATCAGGGGTAGCCAAGTGAACCACCGAGAAATCCAAATTTACCTCCCCGAGTAAGTGTGAATTGCTTCAATACTGCTTGGTATTTCGGTCATTTGGCATTCTGGTAGCGTTCAATACCGCTAACCTGTACTTCCCTAAATTACTCATATTATTATTCAAAATTAGAAAAATGAAAGACCTGATAAGACAACATACCTCCCTGACGGAGGAAATAGAAATGGTGCTGAACGCCCAATGCAAAATGGAAGCGGAAGCCTCCCAGAAGTACCTGGCGATGGCCTCTTGGCTCGACCGCAACGGGTACGACAAATCGGCCGGCTACCTGTACGCTCAGGCCGAAGAAGAGCGGGCCCACTTTCTGAAAATATTTCGGTACATCACCGAGGTAGGCGGTACGGCCATTACGCCCGTGGTGGGCGAGGTACCACAGGAGTTTGTTTCGTTTAGAAATGTATTCGAGCAGGCTTTACAAAACGAAATTGCGGTTACGCACGCCATCAACAAAATAGTGGCCAAATGCCGCGACATGAACGACTACGCCACCGAAAACTTTATGATGTGGTACGTGACCGAGCAGCGCGAAGAAGAGCACAACGCCCGCCGGGTACTGGAGTTATTCGAATTGATAGATGCCGATAGTGCCACCGGCAAATTCGTCCTTGACGAAGAAATCGGGAAAGTGGGAAGTAGCGCTTCCTGAAAATAAACCAACGAATAACACTAAAAAGGGGCCGCTTGCGGCCCCTTTTTAGTGTTCAAGGATATGTTTTTCAAAGAGTTGATGGATCTGCTTTTCGGATACCTCGGCGTACCATGAATTAGCGGGCTGAAAACAGACCACCGGGGCGTATTTGCACCGATCGGTACACTCCATATCAACCAGTTCTACCTCGCGTTTCAGGCCGTTTTCCTTAATTGCGTCCTTACAGTACTTTCGGATTTCGCTGTATTTGCCGCATTTTTTTCCATCACACACAAAGATGGCTTTTTCAGGAAAGGATAGCTTGCTCATGGTTGTCAGATTGAAGTTTGCTTCGGATGGAGTAGGTATAACAAAAATTATTCCGGCTTGGTTGAGTTATTTGTTCAGTAGCCGGTTCAGGTCGGTCCAGGTTTCTTCGCTTGCCAGCGCCGCTTCCATGTAGTTGACGGCCTGCTTGCCCAGCAACCGGGCGAGGGGAGGCTGTACGAAACCATACCTATTGGAGGCCACCATTACCCTTAGACGTTCATTGCTGCGTTTGATTGCTTCTTTACTGGCAGAATCTAGGCATACCTTATCCGCCTTGAAAAGCGATTGAATATCCTTTTGGGAAATATAGTAGGGCAAATGAATCTGAATGGAATATGCCTGGGACGAGTCGGTCTTCAGATTTGGGTCAGGCGAAGCATTTCTCTCCATAAAATAGGAGGGTAGAAACGAGATGGATGTCACGGTACCTAGGATAGAGGAGAATTCGGGCGACTCCTTCACCTTTTTTTCGACTGGCTTTCCAGACAGCAGACTTTTGAGGTATTCTTCCTTTCCATTGGAGATCTGAATAAATACAACCGTAGGGGCTCTATTTTCCTTAAATAACCTAGACACCTTTTTAAAACTGTTGTAAAAATCCAATAGGCTCATCATGCCTGAGTTCTCAAAGTACCCTCCGTCAATAAAATGCCCTTTTCCTTTCACCTTGGCCGCCGGGCTGAAAATCGGGAATCGGTTGGTGCAGGAGGCCGCATACAGAAAAGGGAGGGAGGTGGCGTCGTTTTTGAAACTGAGCAGATCCGTGGAACTGTAAAAGGTATTGTCAAAAATAGTATCGGGCATAACCAACGAACACGCGATGCCTCGCTGAATGTGCGTGCCGGCGCTGTTGCCGATGATGGCAGGGAAGAAACGTCCGAGCGCTTTTTCTTTTTTGTATAGGGCACCCCAAAACGAGCGGAATGTTTTGTCGAGCATACTGACTTCCCCATCCACAAAATCATCGTAGCCCCGCATTGCCAATTTGGCCCGATCATTGACCTTGCCCAGGTTTGGCCAGCGGGGCACTAGTTCCAGCAGCAAATCCCGGCCCAGGAGGTAGGTGAGGTCAATGCTGAGGAAGTTTTGTTCTCCCAACTTTCTTATTTTCTCCCGCCGGGGTTTCACTCGGGTAGAATCAGTGGCGTAAAGGCCGGTAAACACGGCGTGGCCGATGGCTCCACCCGATACGCCCGATAGGGCTACGGTCTTGCTCAGAATATTAGTCCCTTTGTAAGAAACTAACCGATCCAGGATCAGCTGATTCCAGATGTTGGCTTTCAGGCCTCCCCCGAAGGAAGCAATGAAGTATACGGTATCCTTTTCGGAAAAACGGGTATCAAAATCATGCAACAAACGTTGTGAATCCCACGGTATCTGCTTTATTCTTCCTTAATGGTTTCAAGCAAGTGGAGGTCATTGCCGATGATACCCGATATAAAAGCCCACACCAGCAAAACGGGAATGTATACGGGCACAAACCATATGAAGAAAATCCTCCGCCCTTTATTAGGTCCGGATACCTGAGCCTGACGGTAGTAAAAGTAATGTTTGATGGGAATGATTACCAGGCCGTACAGAATGATGAATTGCGCCAGGAGGAGAGCGAGGGGGTTGAGGCGGAAAGGATAAAAGTGGGCGTACAGCACTACGATGATACTGAGAAATCCACCGGACGCTATGAATTTTAGAAACTTAAGGTCATTTTTTAGCCAAGTGCTCGATCGGAACAGGCGTACTACGGTGTACAGGGGCACAGCGGTAAGAAATAGCGTGTACATCCACCAGTAGGTAGGGCGGCTCCACCCGCGAAAGTAGGTATAGGCCAGGGTCACGATAGCTATACCCACAAAAAGGGCCAGGGTAAGCATTACTAACTTTCGGAGGCTGTCAGGGGAGCTGTTCCTAGATGCCTTGAAAATAAATATATACATAGCCAGCGCAATACCCTCCGTACAGCACCACTTGCGCAATCAACCAAATTTTGACCGCGCCTTCCGTACGTACAAATAGCTCGATGGTGCGAGAGTGAGCTACCAGAAAAATGTAAAAGATGGCTACGAGCAGTAGCAACCCCCAAAAATTGCGCACATGTTTGACCCATTTTGATGGGAACTCGCTACTGCTGTCTTCGTACGTTACAAATCCCCATCCGAAGAATTTTGGTTTGAGACGCCATTGTACTTCGCTCAAATTGGACCTTCGGTTAATCTCGAGGTAGACGGGATAATGGGAAACAATCAGGGAGAGAAAGATAGCCAGGCTCACAAAAAGCAAAAAGTTGATGGGCTTCTTATCGAGCAGGTCTATCACGATGGTATCGCTCTGATCCAGCGCAGTGAGAGCTATAATGATGACAATGATTAGGATACTGATCCAGGATGCTTTCAGGATGGCGGTAAGTTGGCTTAGTCGGCGGCTGAGGTTTTTTGAGCTTAGGTCCATAGAAGGGAGGTAGGGGTTCGAATGGTCTGATTAAAGTAAGAATAGTGGAGCTTTCTTCAAAGGAAATCCTATCAAATGATACATAATTCATACAGGTACGGTACCGGTGCCCACTTCTTCACGACTGATAGGCTGCTTCCTTATCGCCTGAACCGCCCGGGCCGCACCAAATCCAAATACGTGTGTAATTTAGTACCTTTGCGCTATGAACTTCAAAGACATCAACTATCTACTAACCGGACACTTTGGCGAAGGAGTGGTGACGGAGGCCGTCGAAAACGTGCCCCAGCCGTTTCTGGTGGTGCCAGCCAGCCGATTGGCCGAAATCGCCGATTTTCTTTTTCGCGACGAGCGGTTGTATTTCGATCACTTGGCCAACCTCACGGCCCTGGACAATGGCCCCGAACTAGGTACCATGGAGGTACTCTATCATTTTTACTCCATTCCTTACCACCATTCGCTGATACTCAAAGTGGTGGTAGTTCGAAACCAACCCCATGAGCCTTTGCCCGCCGTCCCGACGCTGTCGCACCTCTGGCGTACCGCTGACTGGCACGAACGCGAGGCCTACGATTTGCTGGGGATCTTCTTTGAAGGCCATCCCGATCTGCGCCGCATCCTGCTCCCAGCCGACTGGGAGGGGCATCCGCTGCGGAAAGATTATCAGGAACAGGAATTGTACCATGGGATCAGGGTGAAGTACGAAGATCGCACCCGTCCCGACCCGTCATAGGCCTGCCAACCAAAATTACTCCTAAACCTGAATTGCCTGAAAAATATGAAGATGAGAAGATATGCCTGTTTGTTAGCAACATTGGTCCTATTGAGTAGTGTACAGGGCTACGCTCAGCCCGATTCCGTCCTTATCAGCGGACGAATCCTGAACCTCACCTCGGCCCTGTACCGGGAGGCACCCGTTATCACCTTCACCCGAAACAACCTGTTGCAGCCCCAGTCGGAGCTGACCCGCCAGGCGCTCATCCAAGCCGATGGCAGTTTCAAAGTATCCATGCCGTTGATTTTTCCTCGCGAAGAGGTGTACCTTGACTACGGTGGGAAAATTTTCACCACTTTCCTCGCCGCCCCTGGTAATCTGCAGGTATCCTTTGATGCCGACTCCATGTTCAAAGCCAGGCGGCTATTTTACTTCGCCGGCGTCAATGCCCAGGCCAACAACCAATACATGCAGTACGTAATGGAGGAGGGGAGGCTGCTGAAAGAAAACAAACGGTACGGGGAGAGCTTCTTTGCTACCTTGTGGGGATCGAGCCCCGCGGAAGCCCGTCGGTTGCTCGACCGCCGCGCCGAGTTACGGAAATCGGCCCTGCTCCCTATTTCTCAAAAAGAGGGGCTGTCGCCCGTGTTGCGGGCCTGGGTAGAGACCATCATCGCCGACGAGCAGCTGGCGGCGCTGTACGAGTACGCCCTGATCAACGATACCTCCGTAGAGCAAAATAGCAAGGACAGCCTCAGCCGCCTGCTGCAGGGTACCATGACCTTCCAGAGGGTACAGTGGATGATCCGTCTCGGCGACTACGCCGACCGGGTATTTGACCAGTACTCTTACCTGAATCCAAACCAGAGCAAGACGCTTTCCGTTGAGAAAATGGCGGCTCTTCTAAAAGAATACACCCGGCCCCTATCGGCTGTGGAAGCCGACCGCCTCGATGTGGTCATCCGGGAAAAAAGCACCACGACGGAAGGGCTGGAATTTTTGGCCTTACTTTATCGCCGCAACCGCCGAACTCTGGATCTGGTGACCACGCTGGAAAAAAAAGAAGTGGCCAACACCAAGGAGTTTGACCAGGCCACGGCGGGCCTGCTGAATGCGCGGGCCTTGATTCAGCAATTCGTCCAGCTTTCGCTGGACGAACAAAAGTTGTTGTATCGCCACGTCCGTGAAAAAATTACCGAGCCTGCCATTGGCCAATCGCTGGACGAACTATACCAGCTGGAAGCAAAAGACAGTACCTACATTCGGCTGGTTCAAAAGCGGACTGATCTGAGTTCGAGTCCAACCGAAGTGCTCAGTGGGATTTGGCTGTCGCAAACCAATGAAAACGGGAAAGATTGGCTGAACAAAGTGCTGGACCTATACAAGGACAAAACCCTGTACCTCATCAAATGGAATTTATTTGATGAAAATAGCCGGAATGAAATTCTGTATGCACCGGCTCTGCGGGCCCAGCTACCCGCCGATGTGGAGTTTCTGTACATCCATTTGCCCAACATGGAACTGGTGGATAGCCAGGATCTTTGGAAAAAGTACATCGTTCGTAATAAGCTGAAAGGGGTGCATCTGTTCCTGGGAGATGACCAGGCGGTTCAGGTGTTATTTAAAATCAACCCCCTGGCTACCCCTTCTTTTTCGATAATAAAACCAGGGGGCAAGTATTTCACCCGCAATGCCCCCCCACCAGGCAACGGACAGGAAGCCGCCCAAATGCTGTTGAAAGCCCGAGAATCCCGATAGATCAGAAAAAAGCCAGTGGGTAGGATGGAGGTGGGAGTCTCAACGGGCTGGCTGCCTTCCTACACTCATTCCCAATCCGACTAGTATGTAATCCGAAAGAGCAGAGGCAGAGGCTGATAGCGCCCCGTTTTTCGGCTTTTTTACATTTTAGCTGTCCTTTTCCGGTTATGTGCATTAACTTTGTGGAATTTTTGGGCCTACCCCTCGTCCAACTCCTGTAATTCTGGGGGTTGAAACGAAGGGAAGAACTCAAAAAGGCAGCGAAACCATCATACTACATTTTCAAAAATTCCTTTACTACTGTGCCAAAAAATCCAAATATCAAGTCTGTTCTCATTATTGGTTCAGGTCCCATTGTCATAGGCCAGGCCTGCGAATTCGATTATGCCGGATCGCAGGCGGCCCGATCGCTCCGTGAAGAGGGTATAGAGGTAAGCCTCATTAACTCCAACCCGGCCACGATCATGACGGACCCCATCAACGCCGATTTCGTGTATCTGCTTCCGTTGGAGAAAAAGTACATCCTCCAGATTCTGGAAAAGCATAAAGCCGCCGGAAAACCAATTGACGCCGTTTTGCCAACCATGGGTGGCCAGACGGCGTTAAATTTAGCGATTGACTGTGAAAAGGCGGGTATTTGGAAAAAATACAATGTGGATATCATTGGGGTAGACATCAAGGCCATCGAAACCACCGAAGACCGCGAGAAGTTTCGCCTTAAAATGCTGGAACTGGGGGCTAATGTCTGTAAAGGACGCGTGGCCCGCTCCTTCCTGGAAGGCAAAGAAATTGCGCAGGAAATTGGATTTCCGCTGGTGATTCGGCCCTCGTATACGCTCGGAGGTACGGGTGGCGGGTTTGTGGATAAGCCCGAGGAATTTGACCGTGCCCTCACCAACGGCCTGCACGCCTCTCCGGTCCACGAGGTACTGGTAGAGCAAAGCGTGATGGGCTGGAAGGAATACGAGCTGGAACTGCTGCGCGACGGCAAGGGAAACTTCATCATCATTTGTTCCATCGAGAACTTCGATCCGATGGGCGTCCATACCGGCGACAGCATCACCGTAGCCCCGGCCATGACGCTACCCGATACGCTCTACCAACAA
Source organism: uncultured Cytophagales bacterium (assembly GCA_963768025.1). Lineage (GTDB taxonomy): Bacteria > Bacteroidota > Bacteroidia > Cytophagales > Spirosomataceae > CAVYGM01. The sequence goes on along the minus strand of CAVYGM010000019.1, from coordinate 128,451 downwards.
ATGCGCGACCTGGCTATCCGGTGTATGGCGGGCATTGGGTCATTCGCAGGGGGCTGTAACATTCAGTTCTCGGTCAACCCCGAAAACGACCAGATCATCGTGATCGAGATCAACCCCCGCGTGTCGCGTTCCTCGGCGCTGGCGTCCAAGGCTACGGGCTACCCCATCGCCAAAATCGCCGCCAAAATGGCCATTGGCTACAACCTCGACGAACTGATTAACCCCATCACGGGCACTACCTCGGCTTTCTTCGAGCCTAGTATTGACTACGTGATTGTGAAGGTACCCCGCTGGAATTTTGATAAATTCCAGGGTGCCGACCGCTCCCTGGGCTTGCAAATGAAGTCGGTAGGAGAGGCCATGGGCATTGGCCGGAACTTCCAGGAAGCCTTGCAGAAGGCTTGTCAATCGCTCGAAATCCGCCGCAACGGTCTTGGTGCCGACGGTCGGGAGGTTCGCGACCAGGAAAAAATCAAGTACAGCCTGGCGCATCCGAGCTGGGACCGGTTGTTCCACATCTACGATGCCTTCAAGATCGGCCTTTCGTTCAAATCCATCCAGAACCTGACCAAAATAGACCCGTGGTTCCTGCGTCAGATAGAGGAATTGATTGAACTGGAACACAGAATAGAGAAGTACGAACTGGAAACGATCCCCAAAGAGCTGCTGTTGGAAGCCAAGCAAAAGGGCTACGCGGACCGGCAAATCGCCCACCTGTTGGGGGAAAAGGAAAGCAGAGTGTACGAGCGGCGCAAAGAGATGGGAATCAAGCGGGTGTACAAGTGCGTGGATACCTGTGCGGCCGAGTTCGAGGCCAAAACGCCCTACTACTATTCTACCTTTAATACTTCGCAGGAAAATCCTGACAACGAATCCATCGTTAGCGATAAGAAAAAAATCGTGGTGTTGGGCTCCGGCCCCAACCGCATCGGGCAAGGGATCGAGTTCGACTACTCCTGCGTACACGGGGTACTGGCCGCCAAAGAGGCTGGGCTACGAAACCATCATGATCAACTGCAACCCCGAGACGGTATCCACCGACCCGGATATTTCGGATAAGCTGTACTTTGAGCCGGTGTTCTGGGAACACGTATTTGACATCATTGAGCACGAAAAACCCGAGGGCGTCATCGTGCAGCTGGGTGGACAGACGGCTCTGAAAATGGCCGAGAAGTTTGAGAAATACGGCATCAAAATCATTGGTACCAGTTACCAGGCCCTGGATCTGGCCGAAGACCGCGGACGCTTCTCCAACCTGCTGCGTGAGCTGGATATTCCCTATCCCAAGTTTGGTACGGTACGTACGTCCGACGCCGCCGTGGAGCTGTCGCGTACCCTGGGCTTTCCATTGCTGGTTCGTCCCAGCTACGTACTCGGTGGACAAAGCATGAAAATCGTGATCAACGAGCAGGAACTGGAACAGCACGTGGTGAAGATTCTACACGATATTCCCGACAACAACATCCTGCTCGATCACTTCCTGGAAGGGGCCATTGAGGCCGAAGCCGACGCCATCAGCGACGGCGAAGAGGCCTACATCATCGGGGTCATGGAGCATATCGAGCCCGCGGGTATCCACTCTGGTGATTCCCATGCCGCCCTGCCTCCCTTCGACATGAGTGAAGACGAGATTCAGAAAGTGGAGGAATATACCCGGCGCATCGCCCTGGCCATGGGGGTGAAGGGACTGCTCAATGTGCAGTTTGCCATAAAGAACGGAGTAGTATACGTGATTGAAGCCAACCCCCGTGCTTCCCGCACGGTACCTTTCATCTGCAAAGCCTACCAGGAACCTTATGTCAACTACGCCACCAAGCTGATGCTGGGCGACAAGAAGGTATCTGACCTGACGTTCAATCCCGTCAAGAAAGGCTGGGCTATTAAGATTCCGGTGTTTTCGTTCAATAAATTCCCGAACGTCAACAAGGAGCTAGGTCCTGAAATGAAGTCTACGGGCGAGGGCATCTATTTCATCGACGATTTACAGGATGAATTTTTTCAGAAAGTTTACGGCGAGCGGAACATGTACATGAGCCGGTAAGGTCTGTCGACTTCTAATTGAGTTTGATTTTTTTGGCGGGTAGTTTCTTCGGGAACTACCCGCTTTTTTGTGACCATTTACCCCGCGTGATCCGAAAGGGTACCTTCAAAACATACCTTGGTCACATCCATATTCGACCTTCTTAGGTTGCTCGCTGCGGGGGAGGTAACTCGCTGAGTGTCCACTTTCGGGCCCTGCGTGGTCAGAAAGAGAGTTTTTCAAAATTTCTAAGTTTTTTTCTAAGTTTTTGGCCAAATAGTCAAACACGCCTCAGGCCTTTGCCCCCTACCTTGGCAGCATCATGTTTCGAAACCCTAGCCCGAGAATCGAATGCTGTACCCGGTGCGCCTCTTTATCCTGCTTGCTTTTGGGGTTTCTGCCTGTGTAAATACAGAGCAGGCACCACCTGCCCGCCCAGAAGCCTACGCCGTGGCGTCTTCCCAATTTGCCGTACTAGCCCAGAAAGCCGTTACCTACCAAGCCGATTTTCAGTTGGAAGCCTGGGCGCAATTGCTGGCCGGGAATGTAGAATATCACCTTCCGGTGGGGGACAGCCTGGTGTTGCTCCGGGGAAAAACGGCCGTAGTATCGCATTGGTCGGCCTGGAAAAAGTATCGTCAGGTGCAGGGAATACACCTCTCCCGGTTCAGCATTATCCCGCTGCACTGCGCGCAGGAGCTGCCCCTGGCCGACCTCCCCGGCGTGTATGTACCAGTCCTATTTCGGCAGCGGATTACCTATGTTTCGGGCCGCGAGGTAGAGCGGCCTGGGTGTCTGTGGCTGCATTTCAACGAACAAAAACTCATTGATCGCCTGTACGACTTTCAACCGATGATGTAAGCACTTCCATTCCACTGATTTAATATAAAAACCTGACCCTATGCTCACGCTATGAACACACGCCAAAACGACATTGAGAAAGAAAAAAGTAATGAATACCTGGTAAAAAAACGGATGTTTGACCCTATCCCTGGCAACCGGACGATCAAGATCGTCGTACCTGACCGTTCAAGCGCAGGCAGCTTGGGGTCCATCGTGTCCAAGAGCGATCCTGTGAAAAAGCTCGTCAGAACGCTTTATGCCCTGGCCTTTCTGTTCATGTTGCTTTTTGTCCTGAGCATTCGGATGGTGCAGGCGTAGAAAGGTACCTCGCAAAAGGCCCTCCACCGTCGGCACTCACGCATACTAAAGACATTTACTCAACGGGATGATCAATTTTTTGGTGAAAACCGCGTGCCTTTCGCACCGGTTGGTTTTGAACGGGCGGTTCCACTGGGACCGCCCATTTTTGTTTGGGGATCCTTCATCCGACGTTTTTATACAGTATGCATCCCCGCTCCCATCAACCTGGATTTAGAGGCAACGGAATATTTCCAAACATGGCAAAAAACTATCCTCAGGGGCAAGCTGGCCTGGACAACGTTGGTAGAGAGGGAAGTAGTTTGGAAAAAAATGTATCTTTCCCAAAAGAAGGATTTTTTTTTACACAAGTAGGCACCTGATTCCGGGCCAACGGTTTCCCGAAAAATTACCCAGGTATTCGATACCGGTAGTATTATTCACACGCTATGGAGAAAAGACAGTTCGACCGGTTTGTCCACTTACTGTATCAACATCTTGATAAGCCTGACTACTCCATCATGGACCTATGCCGCGAGCTGGGCATGAGCCGGTCGCAACTCTCGCGGCTTGTAAAGGAGCAAAGTGGCCTCACCCTTTCCCTGTACATTCGTCGGTGTCGGCTGGAAAAAGCCCGTGAACTACTGCAAGGAACCGACCTGCGGATTCTGGAAGTTACCGATGCCGTGGGGATAGATAGCCCCCAGACCTTCACCAAGTACTTTACGCAGGAGTTTGGCCTGAGCCCTACCGAATACCGGAGGCAGCTCCCTGCGCCACCGACTCTGCTCGAAAGCCTTACGCCCGAAGAGCCGGAAGAGGCCCTCGAAGAGCTACCCGGAGCTCCCATGCCCTCGCGCTGGCTGCCCTGGATATGGGGGATGGGGGCGGGGCTGCTGCTGGCCGTAGCGATTGGCTTGTACGTGTACCTGCACCCGTCGGTGCGAGAGGATCGGGTGGGGGAGGCGTCCATTGCCATCCTTCCCTTTACTTACCGGGGCGATGCGGCCGACAGCCTGCTGGCCGGCGGGCTTCGCGACCAGGTACACGCCTCGCTCACCTCACTGGAACAAATTATTGTCATTTCGAAGACCTCGACGGTTCTTTTTCAGAATTCCCCCAAAAACTTGTCGCAGATCGCCGAGGAGCTGGGCGTGCGTTACTTATTGACGGGAACCGTGCTGTCGCAGGCGCAAAATCTGCACGTGAGCGTGGAACTGATTCGAGCGGACGAAAATCGGACGGTATGGGCCAATGCCTTCGATGGAGAGGTGGGCCAGGGCATCAAGTTTATGAATGCCGTAACCCGGCAGATTACCGAGGCGCTGGATCGCAAGCTCAGCGCCGAAGAGTCGCGGCGCATGAACCGCCTGCCCACCCGTAACCTACAAGCCTACAACGCCTATTTGCTCGGGCTTGAACTGATGAAGAGCCGTAGTCAGGAGAAAATGCGGGCCGCCATCCGACAGTTTGACCGGGCCCTGGCCCGGGATTCGACCTTTGCCGACGCCCTGGCCAACAAGGCCCTGGCGTACTACCTACTGGGAAGTGACGGCCATATGGCGTTACTCGGGGGCATTCAACTAGCCGAACAAAATGCCCTGGCGGCCATCCGGCTCGATTCTGAAAACGCCCTGGCCTACGCCACGCTGGCCAACGGCTACTGGCGGCTCAACAAGCCTGAACAGGCCCTGACCACTTTCCAGATAGCCCTCAAACACAGCCCCAACGACGCCCTGATCACCTACTGGTACAGCCTTGCCCTGCGTTCTCTGGGGCGGTTCGATGAGGCCATTTACTATGGCAACCGGGCCCTCACCCTCGACCCCCTGTACCCTACCATCATCGCCGGACACGTGGGCAACTATTCCTACGCGGGCCGCTTCAAAGAGGCCTGGCAACTAATTCAGGACAGCGAACCGCTGCTGGACGGATTCTATATGTACTACTACGTCCGGGCGTTTTACTACCTCAACCAGCAGGATCACCGGCAGGCCCTGCGGGAATTCATGAAGAGTGATTCGCTGAATCCTGGCTACCAGGTGGTAACCATATTCACCCTGTACTGCCGGGCACAGCTGGGGGAGCGAGCCCCGGCCGAGGTACAGCTGCGCGCGCTCACGGATATCCCCGACCACTACGCATACAAGGCCATTCTGTACGCCGGCCTGCGCGACCGGGAAAACTGCCTCCGCTACCTGGAGTTGGGCGCGCCCTTGGGCATCATGCCCGAGTACCTCAAAATCTCCCCCTTATTCCGCTTCCTGCACGGCGACCCCCGCTTTCAGCAATTACTGCAGCAACTAGGCCTGGCCTGAGCGTCCTTTCGGGCTTTTTTTAAAATTTCTAAGTTATCCTCAATTTTTTCTAAGTTTTTGGAGAAATAGTCAAATTCTGTTCGTAGCCGTTGGGCTACTTTTAGAGCATTGATTTACCGCGCTTTGGCGACAGTTTCGCGGGTGGAGGCTTGATGGGTAGGGGTACGCTTGACAAAACAATGTGCCGAGACGTACGAGTAAATTACAAACACAGGAACTAATAACCATACACACAAACCACTAGTATCCTATGAACACCTCTATCAAAAACACAACAAATCTGGCTTCCAGGAGCTACGTGATTCGCTGTGCCACCGGGTGGCACTTCACACTTTTGCTGGCCCTGTGCTTGGGGCTGACGCCTGGCTATGGGCAGTACCCACAGGAGGTACTTAATATCTCCGCGCTAACTCACAGCCGCAACGGAACAATAGGTTCTTGGACGGTACCAAACGGAGAATTATACAAAGTTAGAATTGTTACCACAGGAGGCAGTGGCGGGGGGGGGATTACTGGTAGATCACCCCTCGTCCTATGATTATAATTTTGTCTCGATCGGTGGGCTAGGTGGTGTCAGTGTGTCTGGTGAATTTATTGTATCATCAGGACAAATACTAGAGGCCATTGCTGGTGCACCGGGTCAAACACAAACATCGGTTGAAGAATTTGGTACCATTGCCATTGGTGGTGGCGGCGGTGGTGGTTCAGGTGTAAGAATCCAAGGCAGAACAGGGCCATTGCTGGTAGCAGGCGGAAGTGGTGGAACGTCTATGGTTGGTTTCAACGGGATTGTAGGAGGTATTTCTTTGATTGATTTTCCAGATAATCAAGGTGGAGCTAGTCCGGATGGAGGTGGAGGAGGTGGCATTTCTAGTGCTGGTTTGAACGGACTAGGGGGAGGTGCAGGATTTAACGCATTAGGAGGACAATCCTTAACTAAAACGAATGGTGGCGGAGGTTTTGGAGCTGGCGGTGCATCTGGGAACAACGCTGGCGGCGGCGGTGGCGGTGGGTATAGTGGGGGATCTGGTGGGGTAGGCTATATTGCTTCAAAAGGAGGAGGTTCCTACAATACAGGTAGCCATCAAACTTATAGCGAGAACAATACTACTTATAGACAAAGTCAAGTAACAATTCAAAATTTAGGCCCTGTATTGCTTACAGCCAGTATTTCTAGTTCACAACCAGCATGTTCCTCTCCAACTAATGTAAGTGTGAGCCTTGATCTGACGGGTGATGTTGATGGAAGTATCACGGGTTTTGAGTACGCAATTGTTGAGGGGAATAGTTTTACCGGAACTCCCGTATTTGCGGATTTTACCGCCGATCCTTTTACTATTACTAGTGGTCAGGGTACCATGGCCGATACTGACGGCGAAACTTATACCGTACGAATTCGGACAAAGTATAATCCGGATGTGTATATTGATAATAGCTATACATTATCTACGCCTCCTCCCAGCGTAGGCGGCAGCGTCTCCGGCGGCACCACCGTCTGTACTGGCAATAACACTACCCCGCTAACGCTCAGCGGCCAGGTGGGAACCATCCAGAAGTGGCAATCCTCGCCCGATGGCAGCACCTGGACCGACATCGCCCATACTTCCGCAACCTTGACGGTCACCGACCTGACTGAAACTGCCTTGTACCGGGCGCTGGTGCAGAGCGGTGTGTGCGCACCGGCCTATTCTGAAACGGCTACCGTGACGGTGGAACCCGCCAGCACGGGGGGGACCCTGGACGGTAGCCTCACGATCTGCACGGGCAGCGACGTAGTACTGGCTTTCCTTATGGCGCACCAGCCGCAGCCAGGCTTTCTGGTGCTGAGAGACTTCACGGGGTCGGTGGTACGCTGGGAGTCTTCGGTGGACGAGGCCTTCACCCATCCGGTGGATCTGGGCAACTCGAACCGCCTGTTGGTAGAGAACCTCACCCAGACTACTTACTTCCGGGCGGTGGTGCAGAGCGCAGAATGCCCCGGAGCCTTTTCTTCGGTAGCTACCGTGACGATAGACCCCGCTAGCGTGGGCGGTACGGTATCGGGCTCGGCCACGGTCTGCACGGGCAGCAACAGCACGACGTTGAACCTGAACGGTCAGGTGGGCACTATCGTCAAGTGGCAGTCCTCGCCCGACGGAGGCAGCAGCTGGACGGACATCTCTAACACTGAAATCACCCACACGGCCACCAACCTGACCCAGACGACCCATTACCGGGCGGTGGTGCGGAGCGGCGCCTGTGCCGAAGCCTTTTCGGAGTCGGCCACCCTTACCGTCGATCCCGCCAGCGCGGGCGGTACCGTTTCGGGAAGTACCACGGTCTGCACGGGCAGCAACAGCACTACGCTAAACCTGAGCGGTCAGGTGGGGAGCCTCATCAAGTGGCAGTCCTCGCCCGATGGTAGCAGCTGGACGGACATCGCCAACACAAACACAACTCTGACGGCCACCAACCTGACACAGACCACGCATTTCCGGGCGGTGGTGGGGAGCGGCGCCTGTGCCGAAGCCTTTTCGGAGTCGGCCACCCTTACCGTCGATCCCGCCAGCGTGGGCGGTACCGTTTCGGGAAGTACCACGGTCTGCACAGGCAGCAACAGCATGACGCTGAACCTGAACGGTCAGGTGGGTGCAGTATCGTCAAGATGGCAGTCGTCCACCGACGGAGGCAACAGCTGGACGGACATCTCTAACACTGAAATCACCCACACGGCCACCAACCTGACCCAGACGACCCGCTACCGGGCGATGGTGCGGAGCGGCGCCTGTGCCGAAGCGTTTTCGGAGTCGGCCACCCTTACCGTCGATCCCGCCAGCGCGGGCGGTACCGTTTCGGGAAGTACCACGGTCTGCACGGGCAGCAACAGCACCCGCTGAACCTGAACGGTCAGGTGGGCAGTATCGTCAAGTGGCAGTCCTCGCCCGATGGTAGCAGCTGGACGGACATCGCCAACACAAACACAACTCTGGCGGCCACCAACCTGACACAGACCACGCGCTTCCGGGCGGTGGTGCGGAGCGGGGCGTGCGCGCCAGCCTTCTCCGAAAGCGCCACCGTGACGGTGTCCCAGCAACCGATAGTGGCGGCGGGAAGCTGCCGCACCATCTACCTGGGCTATGGCGAGGCCTGCGCCACCCTGAGCGCCACGGCCAACCAGCCTGGCCTGAGCTACGCCTGGACGGGCGGCGGCAGCGGGCCAAGCGTGCAGGTGTGCCCCACGGCCACGACCACCTACACCGTGACGGCCACCAGCGCGGCGGGCTGCCAGACCAGTTCGACCACTACGGTGGAGGTGCTGGACATCCGTTACATCAAGAAGGACGGCAAGGTAGAAATCTGGCTGTGTGACGGAAAGAAGTCCACGACCAAGAAGCCCGAGGACGTAGCCAAGTACCTGGAAAAGGGCTACACGCTGGGTCCCTGCGGACTGGTTCCCTGCTCAGGGCAACCGGCGCCGATTGCCATCCAGGTGGCTACCCGCTGCAATGTGATTTATCAGGGCTACGGCAGCGGCTGCCTGACGCTGGAGGCCATGGCTACGGGGGGCTACGGTACGCTTACTTACGACTGGAGCAATGGCCTGACGGGCCCCAGCGTGCAGGTGTGTCCCGACAAAAAGACCAAGTACACCCTGACCGTGACCGACGCGCACGGCTACGTGGCCAGCGAGGAGGTGGAGGTGGACGTGCAGGACGTGCGCTGCGGGAAGGATAAGGTGGGCGTGGAGCTCTGCCACGCGGGCAAGAATTTGTGCGTGGCGGCCTCGGAGGTGGCTTCGCACCTGGCCCATGGCGACAAACTCGGCAAGTGCAGCGACAAACCTTGTAAGGAAGACAATGACGACGCCTCGCGCATCGGCGTAGCTGAAGAGATGACCGAGCTACCGGTAGAGCTGGCCGTAGAGGTGTACCCCAACCCTAGCGATGGGGCGGTGACCCTGCGGGTGCGCACGTCGGTAAGCGGACAAGGTCAGATTGAACTGCTGGACCTTACGGGCCGGGTGGTGCAGGAGCGGACGGTGGAGCTGGAAGCGGGTGATAACACGCTGCCACTAGATCTGAATGGGCAGGCGACGGGGCTGTACATCCTGAGGGCGCGCGACGCGGCGGGCCGACAGGGAGCTGTGCGCCTGGCTCGGCAGTAATTCTGAAAGGGGATTTTACCCCAAGTGGTGATCGTATTCTCAGCTGTATGCATCGTGCCTTTGGCATGTGACATGCCAAAAACGGGTGGTCCGGCCGGACTACCCGTTTTTGTTTGCTTGTTTTGTAAAACTTGACTTGGATGCAGCAGATGCTTTTTTACCCAAAAAATCAGGTAACTCCCGAAGGAATTTTTGCAAGTAAGGGACGAAGTGCCCCGGTATTCCCTATATTGGCAGGACTAGAAAACTCAAATTTGCTTCCTCGCTATGCGATACGTGTCGGTTCTCCTGCTTTTCCTAATAGGTGCTTTGTCGGCCAGGGCCCAAACCACCACCCTGCGTTTCGCAAAACTCATCACCGGGCCGGGCGAAGTTATTTCGGATGCGGTAGTGGTGATCGAGAAAAACCGGATCATTAAGGTTGCCTCGGGAGGAAATGAGATTCCCAAAAACACCCGTCTGATTGACCTGCGTCCTTTGGTGGGGTTGCCGGGGCTGATCGATGCCCATACCCACATCACCTACTACTGGGATAAAACACCGGGTACCCGGCCCTGGTCGCAGCTAGGTACCCTGGGCCCCGCCGTGACGGTGTACCTGGCGCAGGAAAATGCCCGAAAAACCCTGGAATCCGGCGTGACAACCGTACGCGATCTGGGTTCTTTCGACAACATGGATTTTGCTATGCGCACCCTCATCAATCGCGGGGCGATGGTAGGACCGCGGTTATACGTAGCGGGCCGCGGACTGAGCATTCGGCGGACCAAAGGGGTAGCCCAAGTGGATAGTTTTGCCAAAGCGCAAATCGCCGCCGGGGCCGACTGGGTAAAAATGTACGGCTCCACCGGCAGCGCCAACGACGTAACGGGTACCCAAACCTACTCCTACCAGGAAATGAAAGCCGCCGTAGATGCCGCCCACACGGCCGGCAAACGCAGCGCCATTCACTCCTACGGTCCGGACGGAGCCCGCGATGCGGTGAAGGCCGGTACCAACACCCTCGAACATGCCACCGATATGGACGACGCCACGCTGGCCGCGATGGTCCGGCAGGGGACTATTTACGTACCTACCGTGGACCATAACCGCTACTACGCCGCTCACCGCGACGAATACGGCTACACCGAAACGGATGCGGCCAACCTGAACGGCTATATTCAGCGGAATTTTGAAACCTTACAGAAGGCCTTCCGGGCCGGCGTAAAAATTGCCATGGGGTCGGATGCGGTTTTTACGGGATTTGGCGAAAATACCCAGGAACTAGCCTGGTTCGTAAAAGCGGGTATGACGCCCGCACAGGCTCTAACAACGGCCACCACCACCGGGGCCGAAATGCTGGGTATGGAAAAAGAACTGGGAGCCGTCGCGCCGGGATTCCTGGCGGACATCGTCGCCGTGGAGGGCGATCCTTTACAGGATATTGAGGTAGTAATCAAGAAGGTACGTTGGGTGATGAAGGACGGGGAAGTAGTGGTAGATAAGCGGTAATAGGAGGGTGCGAAGCCCTGTTAATTGGTGTACAGGGGCTGTTTATTGGGGTTTGTGTAATTTCAATAGTCTTTTTAATTCCAAATAATTAGTTACATTTTTAAAGAAGAACATTCAATAGAGTGGTTGATTGGAGTTGTAAACGTTGGTGAAATACATTTATTTGCGCCCCAGTTTCCACTCAACCTTATCCTATTCATGAATCACAAATTTTTGAGCCTAGCCATTGCATGCTTGTGCGGACTCCTCACTTCCTGCTCTATTGGGTCACGTACCATGAAAACCTCCCCAGACTACCTGTTGCTGAACCGCACGGACTTCGAACTTTCGGATCAGGTGCAGGCCGAGGCCACCACGACCCGCGTGCTGGGCATCGACTGGAACCGCCTGTTTCGGTGGGAGTCTGCCGCCATCGGGTCCGATCTCAGTCAGGGGATAAACTCACCTAACGGAGGTATATCTGCCGTAGGTACTTCCGATGGAGTGAACATTGCCTACAATGTGATTGCCAATCTCCCGGTTATTGGGTCCATCATCAAAGGCAACACGGCTTCCTATGCTTTGAGCACCCTCATGCGGGACACTCCCGGCTACGATGTGATCCTCTACCCGCAGTACTACCGCACCATCAAAGGATTCCCTCCTTTTTATTCCAAAACGGAGGTGAAGGTAACCGCCCGCTTGGGAAAATTGAAAAATTAGAAACAGACAGTCATAAAGATGAAAGGGCCATGAGCAAAAGAAACACCTTTGCTCATGGCCCTTTATTAAACTACTACACCACTACCTTACCAATCGCCTTCCGCACGGCCGGTGCTACCACCGTTCCTAGCAGCTCGATGGCCCGCATTACTTTGGCGTGGGGTAGGGTACCCACGCTGATGTGCAACAGAAAGCGGGTATTGCCGAATAGCTCGTGCTCCCAAAGAATCTTGTCGATGACCTGCTGCGGGCTACCTACCAGCAGGGAGCCATCGGGCTCGCGCATCATGTCGTAGTGTTCCCGATCCATGCCCGACCAGCCGCGCTCGCGCCCGATCTTGCTCATAATGTAGGCGTAGGGGCCGTAGAATTCATCGGCGGCTTTTTGGGAATCGTCGGCCAGGTAGCCGTGCGAGTTGATAGCCAGTTGGAGGTTGGCAGTATCATGCCCGGCTTTTTTCCAGGTGTCTTTGAAAAGCCGGGTGAAAGGCACGAAGCGCTCGGGGCTACCCCCAATAATGGCCAGGGCCATGGGCAGCCCATGACTCGCCGCCCGCACCACCGACTCGGGCGTACCGCCCACCGCGACCCAAATGGGTAGTTCGGCCTGATGGGGACGGGGGTACACGCCCCGGTTGTTGATAGCAGCCCGGTGCTTGCCCTGCCAAGTGACCTTCTCGCTTTTATTGAGCTGCATGAGCAGTTCGAGTTTTTCGGAAAACAGCGTGTTGTAGTCCTTCATGTCGTTGCCAAAGAGCGGAAACGACTCGATGAACGACCCGCGCCCGGCGATGATTTCGGCCCGACCACCCGAAAGCAGATCCACGTGGGCGAAGTCCTGGAATACCCGCACAGGATCATCGGAGCTGAGTACGGTAACGGCGCTCGAAAGTTTGATGTTCTTGGTTTTGACGGCTGCCGCCGCCAGTACCACGGCTGGGGATGACACAATGAAGTCGGGCCGGTGGTGCTCGCCGATGGCGAATACGTCCAGTCCCAACTGATCCGATAGCTCGATTTCCTCCATCAGGTTCATCATCCGCTGATGGGGGCTGAGGAGTTGGCCCGTATGGGGATCGGGCGTGTTTTCTACGAAAGTGGTTATGCCTAGTTCCATAATTACATGTATCTACATCTATTTTTCTACAACAGTCAAACCGCCCCAAAACGTTTCATTGCTTGTTATTCCGCGAACAGGTGTTGTCATTTTGCTCAAAATAGCCGACTTTTAAACATCAATAAACCCGATTCTTATGCTGGATATTGTGATTGATGCCCGGAAAGCCTCCATTGGTCCCGGAATGGACGTGCGACGCATCCTGCCTTTTCGCCTGCGCCGGATGGTGGGCCCGTTTATATTCATGGACCATGCGGGACCGGTATCGGTTCAGCCCACGGTGGGTTCGTCGATGGATGTGTTGCCGCATCCCCACGTGGGGTTGTCGACCGTCAGCTACCTGTTTGGCGGGCAGGTCACCCACCGCGACAGCACCGGTGCCCAGCAGATTATTCGCCCCGGTGAGGTCAACTGGATGACGGCCGGTAGCGGCATTGCGCATTCGGAGCGCTTCGAGGACCCCACCGCTCTGGCGGGAGGTACCCTCGAAATGATACAGACCTGGGTGGCGCTGCCCGAACGGGACGAAGAATCGGCCCCGGCCTTTGCTAATTACCAGCCCGGGCAGCTACCGATTTATACCGATACGGGGGTATGGATGCGATTGATTGCGGGAGAGGCTTTTGGTTTGAAAAATGAGGTCAAAACCCATTCGCCCCTATTTTACCTGCACGTGGTTCTGGAAACTGGGGGGCGGTTTGGACTACCCATTGGCTCCACCGAGCGGGGTTTCTACGTAGCAAAAGGTAGTGTGGAGGTAGGGGGGCATACCTACCGGGCCGGACAAATGCTGGTATTTACCAAAGGGGTAGATCCAGTCATCGTAGCCAAGGAGCCTTCCACGCTCATGTTACTGGGTGGCGAACCCCTGGGCGAGCGCTTCATCTGGTGGAATTTTGTTTCGTCCCGCAAAGACCGCATCGAGCAGGCCAAAGCCGACTGGAAAGAAGGACGTATCCTGCTACCCCCCACCGATAACCACGAGTTTGTACCTCTGCCCGAGGACCGCTCCCGCCCGGCGGGGAACCCGTCTCCACAGGCACTTTCGTAGCGGGTGAAATAAGATTTTTTTAACGCATGTTACTTAAAGGCTGGTGCCGGGCGACTGTGCGGTGTATCAGCTTTTCCCGCCCTGATCAGGGATAAGCCCGCAAGGATGAACATCACTCCTGAAGCCAGGAACAAATAATCGTATAAAGAAACCCCCAGGCGTTCCACTACGTGGTGGATACCCAGGATGTGGTGGTCAATGATCCCTTCCACAGTATTAAAAATTCCCCATCCCATCAATAAGCCTCCCCATAGGGTTCGCCCAGACCAGGGACAATCTTTCACTTTGCCGGCATGCCACAGAACAGCAAGCCCCGCGAGCGTAGTCACCCAGGTCAGTGCATGGAACAATCCATCCCACACCATGCTTACTTTTACATTCGTGAGCTCATCCTGGGGGAGCTTGGCCGAAAGCATGCTGTGTATTTGTATGATTTGATGGAAAAGAATCCCATCAAAAAAGCCACCCAAACCAATCCCGAGTAAAGTGGCAGCCGCTATTAAAGGCTTTCTGTTCATAGCGTTTCTTCTGGTTTAGTACTGAATGCGTCTTGCTTTCTGAAAGGAAAACCGCCGTAGTAAATGAGGTAAGCAATGGCAGCGAAAACAATGAATGGTAAAATGGTCGTAAAAAGATTAAAAAGTAGGTCCGGGCCGAACAGCGACGCCCGGATGTCGGCTGCGGTTTTTGTGTCGCAGAAGGGACACGCCTGCACTGCAAACGATAGCAGGGAAAATACAAGGAACAGGTAGGATTTCATGGTGTTACAGGATAAGTGAATGAATAAAAATGAGCCGCTGAGAACCTGTTTCAGCCTATTTTCTGGTCCTAAAAAAGTATACCTTCGCTTGTAGAAACCTCGCAGTCTGCTCCATAAACTATGAAAATAGCACTTGTCCAAATTCGGCCCCGACAGGGGCACCTGCCAGCCAATGTCGAACTGCACCTACGATGGATTGAAGAGGCTGCAGCGCAGGGAGCGGATTGGGTGGTGTTCCCCGAGCTTTCGCTGACAGGCTACGAGCCAACTCTGGCCGATGCACTGGCCATGCCCCTGCTCCACGAACGGCTGAATGTATTTCAGGAACTGGCCGACCGGCACCGCCTGAGCATCGGGCTGGGGGTACCCATCCGGCAAGAAGCGGGCGTGTGCATAGGTACGGTGTTGTTTGGGCCGATGCAGCCCCGGCGGCTTTATGCCAAGCAGTATCTTCATGCCGACGAAAAGCCTTATTTTGTGGCAGGGCCTGCTGCATCCCCATTGATTGCTCCCGGACTGGCATTGGCCATCTGCTACGAACTTTCGGTACCCGAGCACGCCGAAGCTGCCTCCGCCCGTGGGGCCGAGATGTATTTGGCGAGTGTGGCAAAAACAGCGGAAGGAATTCAGAAAGCAAGGGAGCGCCTGGCGGAGATCGCCCGTAGCTACTCGATGGTTGCACTTTTGGTTAACGGCGTCGGGCCTAGTGACGATTTTGTGGGAGCCGGTCAGTCGTTTGTTTTGGATAAATATGGCGAGTTGTTGGGGCAATTGGGACCAGAAGAGGAAGGACTTTTGCTCTTTGACACTGATTCTCACGCACTACTCAGGCCAGTGTGAGGTGCAGCTGTGCACCACTCATTTTTTGCAAAGGCTGAGATTTTTTTACGTTCTGAGTGCCGCGATGATTAATTTGGCAGTTTCGTAACATACCACTGGTGGTTGCACCTCTTATTCTAAAAATAAATACAATGAGAAAAGTTACTCCCTTTCACGTGGCCGTGCCCGTGTATGATCTGGAAGCCGCCCGGAAGTTTTACCGCGAGGTACTGGGCTGCGGTGAAGGCCGAAGCGATACCCACTGGACGGATTTCGACCTTTACGGTCATCAATATGTGATCCACTACAAGCCCCGGCCCGCCACTCAGGAAGACCACCATACCAACCCAGTAGACGGCCACGATGTACCCGTGCCGCACTTTGGCGTCGTACTCGAATGGGACGAATGGCATACCCTGGAAGCCCGGCTGCGGAGCCATGGCGTGAAGTTCATGATCGAGCCCTACATCCGGTTCAAAGGGCTTCCCGGCGAGCAGGCTACCATGTTTTTCCTGGATCCATCGGGCAATGCCCTGGAATTTAAGGCCTTTCAGGACATCAATCAACTCTTCGCGGTATAGCATGCTACTTCTCCGCGTGCGCTGCGTGAAACTTTGCGCTCTCTGCGGTTTATGTTTTAACGCGGAGTGCGCAAAGTGCTTTTAATTTTTTGACAGTGAACAAAGTACATTTTTCCAGAATCATTGCCGGCGTGATGTCGTGGGGCGTGTGGGGCAAAAACCTCACGGCCACCCAAATGATTGACCTGATGCAGGTTTGTCTTGAAAATGACATTACTTCCTTCGACCACGCGGATATTTACGGGGACTATTCCACGGAGGCTGCTTTTGGGGAGGCCTTCCAAGCCAGCGGGATCAACCGGCTGGATGTCCAACTGATCTCTAAATGCGGCATTCAGATGAAGTCGCCCGGCCGCCCTACCAATGCCGTCAAGCACTACGAGTATTCCAAAGACTACATTGTCCGCTCGGCGGAACAATCCCTGAAAAACCTGCACACCGACTACCTGGATCTGTTGCTGCTGCACCGGCCCAGCCCGCTGATGCAGGCCGACGAAATAGCCGGAGCAATTGAAAAGTTGGAAAAAGAAGGAAAGATTCGGGCTTTTGGGGTTTCTAATTTTACCCCTTTGCAGACGGATTTGATCCTAACAAAAACCAGAGTAGCCTACAATCAGATCGAGTTCTCAGTAACTCATGTGGAACCCATGCTGGATGGTAGCCTGGATCACATGCAGACCCACGGCATTGTTCCCATGGCCTGGTCGCCGTTAGGTAGTGTTTTTAAAGGCGCCGACGAACGTTCGCTGCGGGTAAAGGCGCTGGTACAAACCCTGGCCGAAAAATACGAAGTGGCTCAGGATGTGATTGTGTTAGCTTGGATCCTGAAACATCCGGCGGGAATCCTGCCCGTGTGCGGCACGGCCGATCCCTCCCGAATTGCCGGCCTGAAACAAGCCGTTGACATAGAAATGGGGGTGGAAGATTGGTTTTTAGTGTGGGAAACAAGCCGCGGCAAGCCGGTACCCTAATTCGGGAGATCTAACCCTATGAACGGGTGGAGGGTTGGCAAACGTCAAATAATTTAGTATATTGAATTCACGTATGGAAAATAAATACAAACAGAACACGAAGAAATGGTTACTCCTTGCGGGGGTACTTTTCCTGACCGGCACGGCTTTGTTGGCCCAGAAAACCACTCCACCCGGCCTGAACCTGATCCGAACCGAGGACTTGAAAGAAGACCTTTACACCCTGGCTGGTGCGCACTATCGGGGCAGGTCGGCGGGTACCCTCGATGAACTGAAAGCGGCCATGTGGCTGGGCGAGAAGTACAGGAGTATCGGGCTGAAACCAGCGGGAGAAGATGGGACCTACTTCCAGTATTTTACGCTTTGGCGCAACCACATTGACCCCAAATCCAGCATCAGGCTCAATGGCAAACCGCTGGCCTTGTGGACGGAAGCGGCCGTATCGCAGATGGCAAACGTGTCGGTCGATGCGCCCATCGTGTACCTTGGGGATGCTACGAAGGTGGACCTGAATGCCGTGGATGTGAAAGGCAAGGTAGTAGCCATGGAGGCAAATCCAGAGGGAATCAACTTCAATGTTTCGCTGCCTACCTGGCGGTACAGTCGGTCGGTGTATGTGAAGTACGGCCTGCCGCTGCTCAGAAAAGGGGCGACCGCCATTATTTTCATAGCCGACGAAGCCGCCGAAAAAGCCTGGGACGACGCCACGGAAAATTACAAGCGGGGAAGCTACGATATTGATGGCGGATCAAACGAAAACGTAATCGCCACAGTACCGGTGATCTGGCTGCGGACGAGCGCCAAAACGGCCGTGCAGCAAAGCAACGCCACGCTCAGCGCCAACCTGATGGTGACCAAATACCCGTATCCTTCGGTCAATATCGTGGGGACAATAGACGGTACCGATCCTACATTAAAATCGGAGTATTTGCTGTACAGTGGGCATACGGATGCCCACGGGGTTCGCAATGAAATCAAGGGTGATTCGATCTACTACGGTGCCGACGACAATGGCAGCGTAAACGTGGCCATGTTGGCTAATGCCCGGGCATTCGTGAAAAATCCGGCCAAGCGTTCGGTGATTTTTGTCATTCACGGGGCCGAGGAACGAGGACTGCTGGGTTCGAGGTACTTTACCCAACACCCCACCGTACCCCTCGATAAAATAGTAACCGTGCTGAATGGCGATATGATTGGCCGCAACACGCCCGATAGCGCGGCGGTGCTGGGCGTACTACCGCCGCACCGTACCTCACTTGAACTAGTGAACATGGTACTGGAGGCCAATCGGGAAGGCCCCAACTTTAAGCTGGACACCGAGTGGGACAAGGCTAGCCACATCGAAGGCTGGTACTTCCGCAGCGACCACCTGCCCTACGCCCGGCTGGGTATTCCCTCGCTGATGTACACTACCTTGCTGCATCCCGACTACCACACCCCTCAGGACAGCCCGGAAAATATTGACTATCCCAAGCTGAAAAAAATGGCGGACTGGATGTACCGCACCGGCTGGAAAGTAGCCAATGCAGCAAAACGCCCGGCGACCGATCCGGATTTTAAACTGGAAAGATGATGAAGAAATTAATTTTTCTAAGCCCATGAAAGCAGGCCCAATCATACTTATAGAGGACGACGAGGACGACAAAGCCGTAATTGAGGAGGTTTTGGGTGAGTTGAAAATTACGAATGAGCTAATCTGGTTTGACAAGTCCCAGGGTGCGTACGACTATTTACTTGCGACATCCGATCAGCCGTTCATCATCCTGAGCGATGTGAATTTGCCCGGAAAAACCGGAATTGATCTGAAAAGTCAGATTGACGGGAATGAGTACCTTAGAAAAAAGAGCATACCCTTTATTTTCTATTCCACCTCCGTTGACCAGGAAACGGTCAATGTAGCCTATACGGAATTGACGGTGCAGGGCTTTTTCCAAAAACAACACCGGTATGAGGAGATAAAGGCAATCATTAAGCTTATAACGGATTACTGGAAGGTGTGCCGACATCCCAATTCAAGGGATTGATGCAGCCGGTCCACATTTTCTTTAATTCAATCCATCGCAAACCTGACTCCCTCAAATCATGAAAATCAACCTTTCCTTCTTACACCTACAAAGCCTCCGGGTAGCTTTGGTAGCCGTATTTTTGGCTTCCGGATACGTTGGAAAAGGGCAATCCGAGCCTGATCTGAACCTGCCGGATGCGTTGCGAGGTCAGGATGGGAAAGTAGTGGGTTCGAAGGAAGCCTGGATGTCCACGCGCCGGCCGGAAATCCTGAACCTGTTTGCCGAACATGTGTACGGGGAAGTACCCAAAGACTTTGACAGCATCAAGTTCAAACAGCTTGGTGGTGATAAAATGGCCATGAACGGAAAGGCAATTCTGAAACAGGTGGCCATAGAGGTAAGCCGCGGCGGTCAGTCGCTTACGATCAACCTGGTACTCTTCATCCCCTCGGATGCCAGCGGACCGGCCCCCTTGTTCCTGCTGATCAACCACCGGGGGAAAGAGAATACCGACCCAACGCGGGGATTCAAAATGGAGTTTTGGCCAGCGGAGGAAGTAATCGCCCGAGGATACGCTATTGCGGCCTTTCACGTGAGCGAAGTGGCACCCGATAACAAAAAAACATTCGATACCGAAGTACTCCGCCTGTATCCCGAGCAAACCCAAAAGCCCAACGGCATGAAGGCCATCGGGGCCTGGGGGTGGGGGGCCAGCCGGGTAATGGATTACTTGGTAACCGATCGGGAAATAGACCGGCAGCGGGTGGCGGTAGTGGGGCACTCGCGCGGGGGCAAAGCCGCTCTGTGGTGTGGCGCGCAGGATCAGCGCTTCGCCATCGCTATTTCTAACGACTCGGGCTGCACCGGTGCCGCCCTGGCCCGGCGCAAAAAAGGAGAGAGAGTCGCGGACATCAACAAGGGATTTCCGTACTGGTTTTGCGACAACTATGATAAATTCAACAACAACGAAGACTCCCTACCCGTAGATCAGCACATGCTCCTGGCCCTGATGGCACCCCGGGCGGTGTACGTAGCAAGCGCTTCCCAAGACGGCTGGGCTGATCCCGAGGGGGAATTTTTGGGGCTAAAATACGCCGAGCCGGTGTTCAAACTCTTCCAGATTGCTCCCCTGCCCGTGAAGCATCAGCCTGCCATCCACGAACCGGTGAAGAGTGCCCATTTGGGCTATCACCTCCGCGAGGGCGGCCATGGCTTGTTTTTGTACGATTGGGAAAGGTACATGGACTTCGCCGATGCGCACTATGGCCGGGGTATATCGGCCAAAAAATAAGGAATATGGTTGGATAGGGTACCCCAAAATCGGGCTGGGAATCAAACCTTTTTTTCGGGCGGAGCGTTTAGTAAAAATGAGTTACCAAGATAAGCATCCCGCAGATACCCTCGATAGATTTGGTCATAACAAAGTTTTTCCTGCCCTATTGCGGGAAGAAATCCTGATGGCGCTGTCGTACTACCCTGAACTGTACCCTACCTGCATCGAATTTGTACTGGTGGAGCCCTACATCAAAAAATCCGTGATGCAGGCGCAGCCGGAGTTTAGATCCTATTTTACCCCTGGCAAAAAGCGCAGCTATGTGATTCGGATCAGCCGGTACTTCAAGGGGGGACCCGATGTACTACCGATTGAGACCATCCCCCAGAACGTGCTCATCGGGTGGATCGGGCACGAGTTGGGGCACGTGATGGATTATCAGGAACGGAATTTTTGGGAAATGGCCCGTTTTGGCATAGGGTACCTTCTGTCCAACCGCTATCTCATGCGGGCGGAACGAACCGCCGATTCATTTGCGATCAGTCACGGATTGGGCAAGAAAATAATGGCTACCAAGAATTTTATCCTGGATCATACCTATCTGCCTGAGCGCTACAAAAACAAAATCCGACGACTGTATCTGTCGCCGGAAGATGCCTTACTGCTGATTGAGGAATACGAATCGAAATTAAAATGAACGTAGGTACCTCATAGGGTATGTTGCTTGATAAACTGCTCAAATTCTACGAAAGCCTCTTCTTTCATCACTTTGGGCATTTTGACCTGCCCACCTTTGTGCTTGGTATGCTGGTTCCAATCGTGAAAAAACTGCGTGGGCACCACGTGCGCCTCCACCCCTTTGAGGGCTTTAGTGCGGGCTACGTCGTAGTTCTTGTTGGAAGCCCGCAGTAGTTCATCGAGCATAGGCGCAATACCGTCCGGCTCCGTGCACGGGTCATCACTTCCCAGGTACCAGCGATTGATGTATTCTCCGTCCTCGCGCCGCACGGCCGCTACGGTAAACTCCTTTATGTCCAAGCCGGTTTTGTCACTCACCTGCTGCACGGCATCCGTCATTTTATTGACGGGTAGCTGCTCACCTACTACATTAAGATAAAACTTGGTACGACCACTGATGATGATCTCGCCCCGTTCCACGTCGGTAAACTGCACGGTATCGCCGATCATGTACCGCCAGGCTCCGGCGACGGTCGAGATAAGCAGAACGTAGTCCACACCTTCGGTCACTTCCTTGCTATTCAGTACGGGTGCTTCGGGCCGTATGGTACCGTCTTCGGCCATGAATCGCTCCTGAAAGGGTACAAACTCGAAGTAGATGCCGTTGTTTAGCACCAGTTTCATGGCCTTGGTGTCGGGCCGGGCCTGGAACGCCAGAAAACCCTCCGAAGCCAGGTAGGTATCAATATAGATCAATGGCCGGGCCATGAGTTTATTCAAACTTTTGATGTAGGGTTCCAGCGCCACGCCTCCCGAAGTGTACACCATCAGGTTAGGCCAGATGTCGTGAATCGTCGTAAGATTATTTACCTCAATAACCTTCTTCAGCATCAGTTCCACCCAGGAAGGGATCCCCGACAGGCTGCCAATGTCCCAGTTGTGCGCTTCGCGCGCAATGCGCTCCACGCGCTCATCCCAGTCGCTGATGGAGGCGATCTCCTTGCCGGGTTTGTAGTAAAATTCAAACCAACCGGGAATATTGCTGGCACTAATGCCGCTGATTTCGCCCTCCTTGTGCCCATTTACTTCCTTCAACCCGGTACTGGAACCGAGCATCAAAATTTCTTTTTCAAAAAACTCCGGCGGCATATCAAACTCCGATAGCGCCAGTATCTGTCCAATACCTGACCGGCGGATGGCCGAGAGCATGTCGTCCGTGACCGGAATGTGCTTACTGGAACTAGTGGTGCCCGAACTTACCGCAAAAAAGCGAGGCTTGCCGGGCCAGGTAACATCCGCTTCACCCGCCAGCGTGCGGTGCCACCATTCAGTGTTGATTTTGTCATAGTCGTGGGTAGGCACACGGCTGGCGAAGGCCTGAAACAGGTTTTCACTTTCCAGGATTTCTTCAAAATTGTAGTGCCTGCCGAAGGCGGTATCTTTGGCTTCTTCGAGCAGGTGTTTGAGTATTTTTTGCTGCTCATCCACGGGGGACTCGTAGCTGGTAAGTGCCTCGCCGAGGTCGATGGCTTTTTTTATCAGGTTACCTATAAAGGGCATAAGGATCGTACGATTTAGATGTGATACTATCCGGGGATTAAAAAAAGCGTGCCTATTCGGTTCGATCTATCCCTTTTAAGCCGCTACTTCGGGCTGTTCTACCTCGCGCTGGTACCGGAAGAAAAGCCGCGTGACGGGAATAAACACCAGTCCGGAAAAGGCGAAAGCCAGGAACGAATACCGAAGCCCCACCGCGTGCGCCAGGTACCCGATCAGCGGTGGACCAGCCAGCATACCCAGGGTGGCATAGGTAGCTACGATGGAAATGGCCATGCCAGGAGAGTATTTTTTTGACCCTCCGGCCAGCGCGTATGTCATGGGTACGATGGCGGCGGTACCGAGGCCGGTTAATGAAAAACCGAGCAGGGTAGTCCAGAAGGTAGGAAGAAGTACGGCTAGTCCAATGCCGGCTATCACCAAAACCGAACTGAGCAGATAGGTAGTTTGCATACCCAACCGATCAATGATCCGGTCGGAGAAAAATCGAGAGAGGGTCATGCAGGTCATGAACGTGAGGTACCCGTAGGTGAAAATACGAACATGTAGTACTTCGCGGAAAAAGATGCCGCTCCAATCAAACATACCCCCTTCGCACACCGCCGCAAAAAAGATGAGGATGCCCAGGTACAGGATGTAGGGGTCGGGTTTTCCCAGAATGAGTTTGTTGCCCTCGCTGCTCCGGTCCTTCTTCATGAGGGAATTGAAGGACAGGAGTGTAACGCCCAAACTTAGGGCCGCCACCAACGCCAGGTGTACCTCGATGGAAACGGCATTGGCCACCATCAGGGTACAGAAGCCCACCCCGGCAATGCCCCCAGCGCTCCACAGGCCATGCATGGCCCCGAGGATTTTCTTTTCGAAGAGTTTTTGCAGAGAAATTGCCTGCGTGTTGGCCGATACGCTGAAAATACGCATGGTGAAGGAAAACACGCTGATGGCCACAATAAGGCTAACCAGGGAGGTAGCCAGACCAATGAAGAGAAGCGCGACGGAGTTAAGCGCAAAAGCTGCCGTGAGCGGAACACGGCTGTCAAAACGACCAATCAGCCAACCCGATATGGGAAGCCCGATGAGCGAACTGATGGGCATAGCCAGCAGCACCGTACCCATTTGGGCTTCATTAAAGCCGTAGAAGGTCTTGATGGTGGGGATGCGGGAGGCCCAGGTAGAAAATACGAAACCCGATATGAAAAAGAAAACGCTGAGAAATACCCGCTGTGTGTTCCGTTGCTCCATGCCTTTCTGAATTTTGATGCAAATATCCGGAAAGGGACTTATAAATACGTGCCAGGTAGTGAAAAAGGCGGGCTGCGTTTGTGTAAACGGAAGCAGAGGTATAATTCCCTTTGGACTAGTGTACCACAAAAACACATGGAGTTTAGGTACTTGGGTAAGGAATATATAAAAAGGCTTTTGGAGAACAAACTAAACGGTAAAAGGTATTTTTGTTTAACATTTATTTATAAAAATTAAACAAAATCAAATAAGGGAGAGTTATGATACCTGATACAAAGTGTATCTCATCACAAACACGAACCCAATTAACACCCAAACAACATGAGCTTACTAAAAACGTGTACCGCCCTCGCTCTATCAGCCTTTATGTTCTCTTGCGGAGGAAACCAGAAAACCGAAGAAGTTGCAGATACCACTACGACGGCCGCCGTAGAAACCGTAGAAACCCCTACGATAGTGGGAGTAGCCTCGGGTAACGAAAATTTCAGTACCCTGGTGACGGCCGTAACGGCTGCCGATTTGGGTGGAACCCTAAGCGGAGAAGGTCCCTTCACGGTTTTTGCCCCCACCAATGATGCCTTTGCCAAGCTACCCGCCGGAACGGTGGACGAATTGGTTAAACCTGAGAACAAAGAAAAACTGTCCTCTATCCTGACCTACCACGTGGTATCCGGAAAGTATGATGCTGCTGCCGTAGTGGAAGCCATCAATACCAACAATGGTAAGTTTACAGTGTCGACCGTGCAAGGAGGTAGCATTGAACTGAGCCTGAAAGATGGTAAGGTTATGTTAACCGACGCTAACGGTGCCACCGCCTTGGTGGTGATGCCCGACGTAGCGGCCTCCAACGGAATTATCCACGCTATCGACTCGGTGGTAATGCCCAAGTAGTTCCTTCATACCTATACATAGATCCCGAAGATCGCCGCATACGTGGGGCGGTCTTTTTTTTGTTTGTCGGTTGGCATTATCGACGCCAAGTGAACACCTCTTATTTGAAAAGTTAGACTGACTTTGCTAATTTGGTGGTGAACCATACTCCGCCACCGTATGAAAACCACCGTACTGACTACCTACCTTGATACGCGCTTTGACTCCGTGGAGCAAAACCTGCTGGCCTACAAGGCGGATAACAAACCCAAACGGCTGCACCGAATGCGGGTGGATATCAAAAAAATCAGAGCCATTCTTCGCTTCATTCGAAAGAAGTACGGCCGTGAGTACGACCTGGATCCGCTGAGAACGGTATTTCAAAGAGCCGGAACCTTGCGGGATCTTCAGCTGCACATCGAGCTTCTGGAAAATGCAAATGCGTCGGCGGAATACATCAGCACCCTGCAAGACCAGAAAAACAAACACAAAGCGTCATTTACCAGCCACGTCGGACACTACCTGGGGTACGTATCGGAAACGCGGGAGGGTATAACGCTCCCCGTTGAAAAGCTGGGCGAAAAAACGGTGAAAAAGTACTTCAAGCAACGGATCAAAAAAGCAAAGCAGGATATAGAACCGGAAGACCGTAGCCATGCGCACAAGTTTCGGAAGCAGCTCAAAAACGTCCTGTACCTCTACAAGGCTCTACCCAAAAAAATACGGAAATCCATCAAGCTGGATGCCCGCTACCTGGATACCTTACAGGCCAAAGCTGGCAACTGGCACGATACGCACGAAGCCTTAGCCTACCTGGCCGAAAATACTTCTTCCTCTCAGACCGCAGAAAGCCAGGCTCATCTCGAAACCAGGGAGAAGAAACAGTTTGAGAAACTGTTGGAAAAGGTAAAGCCGAAGCGACTGGCGGTGGGGGGCTAGTTCCTTACTCTTCAAGTTTAAATAGACAATGGAAATCTCTATTTAAACTTTTCAACAAGTTTATCCTTTTCCAAAACAGAATCATACCACTCCTTTCGTATCTCTCTGCTTTTAAGGTCGTTGTTGACCCTCTTTAAGAATTCTGTGAAATCTTTGTTCATAGTCAACTTATTCATCGTTTCCCAATCTAGACTCTCACTTGACCTTGAAGGGAACAAAATTTCAGAATTATCAGGATCGTGAATATCCAATTTGATGACTCCTATTCCAAACGAGGTTGAGAGTCTCTTCAACTCATTGAGTAATTCATCGTCTTTGTCGATTTCGGCTGTTACAAGATAACTCTCGTTGGCCCAGCTTGAATTGGAAACTGTTTGAAAGAATACCTCTCTTAAATTGGCAAAAGTTACCTTTCTTTTTAGTTCAAATGAATATATTTTAACAGATTGACCACTAATAGTATTGTTTAATTCGCTTACCTCAGTAGCCCAATCCTCAATAGAAAAATAGCAACCAACTATGTCAGGATGAACCCACTCCCCAAACTCTTTTTTATTGGATTTAGAGTGATTGATGGTTTTGGTGTAACACCGCAAGTAATAATAAGCGTAATAGGATAGGAGGGAATGAAGTTCTTTTTCTAAATAGCTCTTTTTTTTCAGGTCCTTCTCTTCGGTTTCTACTTTTTTTATTTCCTCCTTCTCTGACTGATCAATTAGATCTTCAATATTCTTAAAAGACTTCAAATAAAACTTTTTAGGCCTTGTATCAGTAGAGGAAAATATACTGCTGGGGCTGTCGCGTACATCAACATAAATTTGGGCAGCCAAGGTGGCCCATGGTGTTTTGCCAGAACTATTTAGCCTTTTATCATATTCCCTCTCCACTCCGTATGTCCAGATTTCTCCCGTTTTCATCGGAGATTGCGTTTCGCTAAGCACTTTTTCTGCAAATTCAAGGAATGTCATACAATTCAAATGGTGTGTAAAGGGAAGTAGGGAAGATATGTTCGAGAAATCACGATTTGAATATTTCTACTCATTCAAATCGTGGTTCAAAAAAGCTAAACCTACAAATTCTCCACCACAAACTGCGTCATCTTCCGGTACAAATGCAGCCGCGTATTGCCGCCGCGCAACCCATGCGCGCGGTTGGGGTAGTAGAAGCTTTCGAAGTCACGGTTGGCTTCTACGAGGGCATCCACAAACTCAACGGAGTTCTGGAAGTGCACGTTGTCGTCGCCGGTGCCGTGGATGAGGAGGAACTTGCCTTTCAGCTTGGCGGCGTGGGTAATGGGCGAGTTGTCGTCGTAGCCGGAGGGGTTGTCCTGCGGACGTTTGAGGTAGCGCTCGGTGTAGATGGAGTCATAAAACCGCCAGGAAGTTACGGGGGCCACGGCAATGCCCGCCTTGAAGTAGTCGGCACCGACGGTCATGCACAGCGAAGACATGTAGCCGCCGTAGCTCCACCCCCAAATCCCGATGCGGTCCTTGTCTATGTAAGGAAGGGCGCCCAGGTACTTAGCCCCTTCGATCTGATCCTGTACTTCCAGCTTGCCGATCTGCGCGTAGGTCACCGTCCGGAACACCTTGCCGCGGGCTCCCGTGCCCCGATTGTCAATGGAGACAATGAGGTACCCCTTGTCGGCCAAGGTTTGGTGCCAGAAGTAGTCGCGGCCCCCCCAGCTATCGATTACCGTTTGGGAGCCGGGACCGCCGTACACAAACATCAGCACGGGGTACTTTTTGGTGGCGTCAAAATTGGCCGGTTTCATCATCCAGCCGTTGAGTGAAGTACCCTGCCCGGTAGTAAACTGAAAAAACTCCGGCTTCACCACCCGGTATTCGTTCAGGGTAGCGCTGAGCTTCGCATTGGTTTCGGGCGTGCGCAGCACCTCGCCCGTGGGGGCCTTGCGCAGGGCTACCGTGGGTACGGCCGCCAGGGAGCTGTTGTACTCGAGGTAGTACTGAAAATCGGGGCTGAGCAAAATGCGGTTAATGCCCCGTTTGTTGGATAATCGTACGGGCGAAGGTGCCTGATAGCGGCGGGTGATGCGGCGGGGGGCGTTGATGTCCAGGCTGTAAAAGTGCCTTTCCAGGGGCGACACTTCCGTGGAGGTGAAGTAAAGGATGTTCTTTGCTTCATCCACACCCAGAAACTCGGCCACCTCCCAGTCGCCGGAGGTGAGTTGCCGCACCAGGGTACCGTCCATTTCGTAGAGGTAGAGGTGCTTGTAGCCGCTGCGCTCGCTGGAAATAATAAACTGCGTACCATTGGCCAGGTATTTCAGGTCGTCGGTAAAGTTGATATCCACGTAGGTATCGGCCTTTTCGGTCAGTACTACATTGGCCAAGCCCGAAATGGCATTGATATGCAACAGGTCCAGTTGGTTTTGCAGCCGGTTCATGCGGCGCACTGAGAGTACTTCAGGGTTTTGGGTCCACTCCATGCGGGGGATGTACATGTCGGTTTCGGTACCCATGTCCATGGGGCGGCTTTTGCGGGCGGCCAGGTCGTGTACCAGAATCTGGATGGTGGCGTTTTTTTCGCCGGCCTTGGGGTACTTGAAGCGGTAATCGGCCGGATACAGCGAGCCCCATGTCTGCATGTTGTAC
This sequence comes from uncultured Cytophagales bacterium, assembly GCA_963768025.1. Classification (GTDB taxonomy): domain Bacteria; phylum Bacteroidota; class Bacteroidia; order Cytophagales; family Spirosomataceae; genus CAVYGM01. Next base: position 100,163 of record CAVYGM010000019.1, on the reverse strand, counting down.
ACGGGCACGGCGCTTTCGTCAAAGCGGTAAAAGGCGATTCGCTTGCCGTCCGGCGACCACGCGAAGGCCTTCGACATCGAAAACTCTTCCTCGTACACCCAGTCGGCCCCGCCGTTGATGATCTCGTTGAACTTGCCGTCGGTGGTGATGGCCCGTTCCTCTTCCGTAGCCAAATCGGTCACGAAGAGGTTATTTTCCCGAACGAAGGCCACTTTGGTACCATCGGGCGAGAAGGTAGCGAACTGCTGCTTGCCGTTTTTTGACAGCTTCGTCAGCGTTTTGGTGTCTAGGGTATAGATGTAGTTATCGGCTTTGGAGCTGCGGCGGTAGATGGGTTCCTCGTCGGTGATGAGTAGCAACTTACGCTCGTCGGCGCTCAGTTCGTAGCCTTCTATATCGATTTTGTTGGAAGTACCAGTTATAGTTATCTGGCTCTGATCGAAGAGCGTTTCGACGGCCTCGCCCGTGGCGATGCTGTATTTAATGACTTTGCCCGGTTGGAGCGAAGTATAGTACCCGCCCTGTTTCATCCAGTTGACGCCCGACACGGTTTCGGCGGTGAAGGTAGTGGATTTGGTGCCAAAGATTTCTTCGAGCGTAATGGGGCGTTGCTGTTGGGCGTGTACGAAGGTTGTCAAGAGTACTAGTAGGAAGGTTAGTTGTTTCACTGTTTTAGTAGATTGATTGATGAATTCTTTGGGGACAAAATACAGCTTTTTCAGTTTTAAGAGAAACTGTGATAAAAGAAAACCGCTAAGACGCTAAGACGCAAAGAGATTCCTTGCGTCTTAGCGTCTTAGCGGTAAAAACAGCCGAAAGCGGAACGCCGCCCGGCCGACCACCGAAAGTTGATCGCTACTTAATCAACTCCTTCTGCTTCAAAATGCGGTCGAATAGCTTCATATCGTGCTCGGAATTGAACACCGTGAAGGGTAGGTAAATAAACTGTCCGCGTGAAAGTACCAGCACGTAGGCATCCTTATCCTTGTAGCCTTCCTTGATCATGTCCCACTTCATCACGCCGCCTTCTTTCTGATTGATCTTCATCAGAATCTGCCGGGGATCGATCTCGTAGATATACTTCTCAAACATGGGCTTGTACTGTTCGAGCTGGGTAATGCCCGTGAACTGGATCACCCAAAAGAGCAGGTACAGGATCACGCCGACCAGAATCGTCACGTAAATCCAATAGTTGGGGTACAGGCCCGTCAGGCTTACGATAGCATTGATCACCAGCAGGGCCAGCGGAATCAGCGCCCATTTCAGTTGCGACTTGATAAAGTGCCGCATCGCCAGGCTAATGTATTTTTTAGTGTCAAGCGCATACCTTTTGGTACGAATGGCAGCCGGGTTGGCGGGAGCCTGGTACACGGTTTGGTGCTTGTTTGAAGGTATTTTGGCCATTTCCTCTTACGTAAATTATAATTTTAACTTAAAATGCTTTTATTAGAGTCGAATGCGCTGCTGGGCAGCCTTTCGGTAGGTGCTATTGCAAAAACGACCACAAAGTTATGAAAAAGCCCTTGACTTCGCAGAAACCCAAATGAAATAAAAAGGGATACCGGATTTTGGCGTACTTTGTGCTTCCAGTAAACCGTTAATTGGTTATTGGTAATTGGGTAATCGTTTTTGGTGTTGTTTTATTACCAAAAACATTGACCGCGAACTTAGAAACCAGAGCTATGGACATTATTCACTCATTCTATCATTCTATCATTCAAAATTAAATAAAACGTGAGTTTTCTTTTTCCATCATTCCTGTGGGGCCTTTTGGCAGTTTCGGTGCCCATTGCCATCCATTTCTTTAATTTCCGGCGTACCAAGCGGGTTTTCTTTACCAACGTAGCTTTTCTAAAAGCCGTCGAGACCCAAACGAGCTCGTTCCGGCGAATCAAGCATTGGCTTATTATGGCGGCCCGGGTACTAGCCATCGCCTGCCTGGTGCTGGCTTTTGCCCAGCCATTTCTGGCGGGTAAAAGCGAGATGGGTATCAGTCGGCAAGGCGTTACGAGCCTGTACCTCGACAATTCGTACAGCATGCAGAATGAGGAAAACAGCAAGCGCTACATTGATATAGCGACGGGTCGCCTGGGCGATCTGCTGGGATTGTTCCGCAACGCCACCTCGCTGCAACTACTAACCAACGACTTCACCGCCCAGGAACAAACCCTGGCCACGGCCGATAAAATCAGGGATCGTCTCACTACCATTGGCCTGTCGCACACCCCCCGTACGCTTTCGGATGTGTACCGCCGCCAGGAAAACCTCATGGCCCGGCACGTAACGGCGGGCAAAAACCAGCTGTTCTGGTTTTCAGACTTCCAGAAAAGTACCGTGGGTGATTTGTCCAAACTTAGCGTCGACTCTACCAATAAGCTCTTTCTGGTACCGGTGCAGGCCACTCCCGAAAAAAATATTTTTGTGGACTCGGTTTGGCTCAATACCCCCTTTATCCGGGAATTGCAGAATAATATCCTCTTTGTGAAAGTAAGTAACTCGGGCGTAGAGGAAGCCCAGAGCACGGTCATAAAGCTCTACCTGGACGACGCCCAGGTATCGACGGCTTCCGTGGATGTACCGGCCAATGGCTCGGCTACGGCCCGGTTCAATTTTAGCATCAAAGGGCGCGGCTACAAAAAAGGCCGCATCACCTTCGATGATTTCCCGATTACGTTCGATAACGACTACTATTTTGTGCTCAATGCCTCGCCGGTGATTAATGTCGTGCACCTGTACGGCCAGCAAAGCGGAGGTCAGTACATCGAGAATGTATACGATAACGATAGCCTGTTCCGCACCCAGAGTTTTAGCATGTCCAACGTGGACGTGGGCCTGCTGCGGAGCGCCGATCTGGTGGTGTTGGAAGGAGTGGACCAGCCTTCGGGATCCATTCGGGCGGCTCTCGACGACTTTGTGAAAAAAGGCGGAAGTCTGGCGGTAATTCCTCCTCGTGAACCCAATCAAAGTGCCTATAGTCCCTTCCTGACTACCCTGGGGGTATCGGGGCTGTCTTCCAAAGAAGGTACCCCACAACCTGTTCCGCTCAACGTACCCAACAAGGAGATTCCTTTTTTCAGCGATGTGTTCGAAGAATCCATTCGGCAGGAAGCCAACCTGAGTTTGCCGGCGGCTTCGCCCACCTGGCAGTGGGGGAACTTTGGCAGTGTACTCCTGTCACTTCGCAGCGGACAGCCGTATCTGAGCCAGGCGTCGGTAGGAAAGGGAAAGGTGTACCTGTTTGCGGCTCCGTTGGAATCGGCCTACGGGAATGTGGCGCAGCATGCGTTGTTCGTACCCGTAATGTACAAGCTGGCCGCGCTCAGCGTGCGGGCGCAGCGCACGGCTTACTCCTTCGACGAAACCAACCTGTTGGTGACGGTGGGGGATCCCAATCCCAATGCCGTGTACAAGTTGCGACGCGACAAAACCGAGCTGATACCGGTGCAGCGCCTCAATGGCAACCAACTGATGCTGGAATTGCCCAAAAGCAACCAACTCAACGACGGGCAGTCCGTGGACCCCGGCTACTACGAACTGGTAAACGACGATAAAACGGAGCAGTTGATGGCCCTGAATCACGATAATTCCGAGTCCAAACTGGAATACTATTCCCCCGACGAACTTCGTGCGGCATTTTCAGGAATGAAGAATGTGCAAGTGTTTGACAAGATTGACGACTCGGCGTTCTCCCGCGAGTTTGAGGAGCAAAACCTGGGGACCAGTCTCTGGAAGTACTTCCTCGTGGCTGCCCTGGCATTTTTGCTGATCGAGATCCTGTTGATCCGGTTGATGAAAGGGTAGGTGGCAGCAGAGTGTAGTTTTTAATTCGTACACCGTACTGCCACCGGGTACCGGGTACCTACCCGTGCACAGCCTTTTCTGGGGAGCGTTTGAAGAGCTTGCTGCCCAGGGCCAAAATCTGGGCTATCACCGCTCCGAGTAGGACACCACCCAGCGCCAGCAGCAGTACCTTTGCCAGCCAGGCCAGAGCGGGCACACCGGCGAGGGAATGCTCCAGGGCTTCCAGCGCATGGTGCAGGAATGGAATGCCATGGGCGATAATTTCGGCTCCTACCCACAGCATGGCCGCCGTACCTACATAGCCCAGCAGGATCAGGAACCGGGGCATCCCTTTTACGAGGCCGCGCCCGATTTTCCGGGTGGTCGGGTTGAATCGCTCCTTCGCCATGTGAACGCCAATGTCATCTGCTTTCACAATCAGGGCCACAAAACCATACACCGCAATGGTGATGAAGATGGCTACCGTAAACAGCACCACGATCTGCGTGACCAACGGACTTTCCGCGACGGTGGAATAGGCAATGGCCATGATTTCGGAGGAAAGGATAAAATCGGTTCGCACCGCACTACCCACCCGCTCTTTTTCCAACTCCTCGGGGGTAATCACCTTCATTTCCTCGGTGGGCTGATCATCCGGGGCGTGGGCCGATTTGCTGAAAATGGAATGCACCTTTTCGTACCCTTCAAAGCACAAAAACGCACCCCCTATCATGAGCAGGTAAGGGATGAGCACCGGGGCAAAGTACCCGAGCAGCAGGGCCGCCGGGCCCAAAAAAACCACTTTATTTATAAGTGATTTTTTTGCGATCTGGTAGATAATGGATAGCTCGCGTTTGGGATCAAGGCCTACTACGTACTTAGGCGTCACAGCCGTGTCGTCAATGACGATGCCGGAAACCTTGCCCGTGGTTTTAGCCACTTGGGTGGGTACGTCATCGAGACTCGCCGCACTGACTTTTACCAGTGCCGCCACATCATCCAGAAGTGCGAGAAGACCTGTCGCCATTAGTTTTGGGGGTAGTTAAGAGTGTAATCAGGATTTTAAAAAAAAACTGCGTGGCCCGGTATGTCATTCCTTGGCGCTTTTCGGAACTTTTCGCTAGCAATGCTTCCCTTTGCCTGGGTAAAACTAGTACATTTTTTTCAATTGAATCAACGCGCCTGCGGCTATGATAGGGAATGTAACAAAAGCGAAAGGTACTTTCAGGCGTTCTTACTTGCTAGTAGGATCCTGGTGACCAACCTCGCCAACATAAATACCCGCCTGCATGAGGCAAGTCCGTATGGTATCGAAGTTGAGGTAGGAACGTCCCAACTTGCCGTCGGCATTGCCGTTTTGTCACAGGTAACGGACTTTATTCCCAGTTTGAAAGCATTGCGTTATGCACCCGGTGACAATAATCCAAAAGCGCCAGTTTTAAAGAGATCCCGGCTACTATTTTTATGCCAAAAATGGTGTATTTTAATCAACTTTAAGTAAACAAAATATGTCCGGAAATGGTCGCCGGTTTTGTATTAGCAGATAGCGGAGACGGGTCCATTTTTTTTGTAAAAAATCACTCGTGATTATCCACAAAGTTCGGCTCAAACGATACTCTATTTTCCACCCATAAAAACTGCGTAAACTGCTGATTATAGGTTTGCTTTGCTCAAAACATCGACCTTCTTTTCCCCCCCGAAAAGTGGGCAGCAGTCGCGTCAGATAAGCCTTCACTGGTATTGGCCAATTTTATAGTTGGAATGTCACAATAATTTCTATATTTGTCCTATAAATGGCCCCGAATGTGGGCTAATGTATCCTGCCGAAAAAAAGCAGCACTATTTTCACACCTACCTTATCCTACACTATTCGAACCAATACCTTCTTACTTCCAATTTCCAACGCCACCAAGGGGCTGAACAAAGTAGCTGCTGTCTCATTGGGCTACTTCCTTGAAAAATGAAATCACCTGCCTCCCGTTTTTTCTCACCAACATGCTCTGGCATTTACTTGCCCCCGGCAATTTTGAACACTGACATCTCACCCAACCCCTAAATCCATGTAGCTATTTTCATTTTCTCCCCCCAATTTCACCTACTGATAGCTCATACTAGCGGCCTCTTGTCGCGAAGTGCGATAGCCAAAAAGTCCGGAGTAGTGGAGAGGATCCGACGAACACGGCTCCTTTTGAAGATCATCCAACACCAGGCAGCCCGTACTGCCTGAGCGGTAGTTTGCGCCGTGGGCAAACAAGCAACCAATCCAATCGCTTCAACCACTATTCAAAACTCTGACATGAACAAGAATTTTACATGTAGACAAACCGGCCCCTCTGGCTTATCCATGCCATGGCTGCGGCTATCTTTCTCAGAAAACTTGCCCTGCGCGTCGCTCTCGTAAGCCTGTCCTTTGCTTGGGCCTACAGCGGGCAGGCACAGACGTACACTGGTGACTTAAGACGGTATATTGGATTACAAAGACAACTGCCCTACCATAGCCAACGACTCCCAGGCTGATAATGATCAAGATGGTCAGGGTGATGGATGTGATGACGATGACGACAACGACGGCGTGCTGGACAGCGTGGACAATGCGCCATTGGTGGTTAACCCCGACCAGGCCGATGCCGATGGAGACGGAATCGGTGACGTAATCGACCTGAGTGATCCCAATCTGCTCAAGTCGTACGTGGTGATCGGCTACGAAGAAGTCAAAATGAAAGCCAACGTGGTGAAGAGCGGATCGGTGGGGGTCGTCGAAGCGGGCAGAAAGGCGAAGCTCGAAGAGGGTACTACGGTCACGGCTCCGAACAGCTTCGTGATAGCCCCCGAGCTGGACAGCAAGGGCGGTAGCCAAGTGAGCGACTACCAGCAGGGCCAGGTTTCCGCGGGCATCCTGCCCGCCTTCCGGGTGGCCAGCGTGACCTGCAAGAACAAGGTCGACATCAAGGACAACAGCGGGTTGGTGGTACTGGATCAAAGCTGCTACGAGGATGTGAAGGTGGGCAAAAACGCCCAGATCAGGTTCACGGGCCATGGCACCGTCCACGTCAAGAGCCTGAAACTAGATGAGAATGCCTCGGTTTCCTTTGCGCAGAGCACCGACCTGTTGATCGAGAAAAAACTGGACGGCTACAAGGCCGTGACGATCTCGGACAACGGCCACGCGGTGCGGATCTTCACGGGCGACGATGTGGACATAAAGGAGGGGAGCACCGTCACGGCCACGGTCTACACCCAAAAGACGCTGAAAGTGAGCGGCGACAAGGCCCTGACGACGATGACGGGGCTGTTCATCGCTAAAAAGGTGGATTCTGACAAGAACGTGCACTGGAATGCGGCGGGCACACAGGCCACCGCTTCGCCCCAGTCCCGGCAGGGGGCAGAGGTTTCCTCGGAGCCGGAGGTGGTCCGTGAACTGACGATGGAGGTGTACCCCAACCCGGCTTCGCGGTTGGTAAACGTACGGGTGGAGGGGCTACGCGGCAAGGCCACGGCCAGCATCCACGACCTGACCGGCAGCATCCGCTGGCAGCGGGAGGTGGTCATCGAGCAGGATGCCCTACAAATCGACCTGACCAACCAAAAGCTGAAAGCGGGGATGTACCTGATCTCGGTCTTTAACGAAACCCAACGCGTGACCAAAAAACTAGTTGTGGTGGAGTAAAGCATTGGATAAAAAGAAAGGTGGCTACCCATCCGGTAGCCACCTTTCTTGTATTCTAGCTACCCATAAATCTCATTCAGCAACCCCGCCAGATGAATCCCCGCCTGCATGAGGCAAGTCTGTACGGTGTCGAAGTTGAGGTAGGAGTAGCGGTAGCCTAGCTTGCCGTCGGCGGGTAGGGTGTATACCTGCGGCAGGTGGCTCTGCGACACGGCGGCCCAGTCGAGGGTACTCATGGCCTGCCATTGTTTGATCTGATCTTTGGTAGGCTCGTCCAGAAAACCGGCCAGATCGGAGTAGCTGAGGCTTTTGTTTTCGATCATGTCGCTGTCCCATACCCGGTGCAGATTGGAATTTTCTCCAAACCACGTCACCCGTACCCTGTTGCCGCCTTGGTCGTCGCGGTCACCCACGTGCAGGGGCTGATGCAGGTCGCCAACGAGGTGGACCAGAAATTCCAGGTGTCTCCTTTTCCTGTGCGGCGGACAGGTTGCCGGCTTTCAGGGATGCCACGAGTTCGTTGATCTTCATCACAATATCGCCCTTGGGGTTCTTCTGAGACTGCTCGTAGGTTTGTCCTTTGAGGATCGTGACCCAGTGCCAGTCGTGGGTGTGGTTGTAGGCGGTGTCGGACTTGACGTCGTCCATCCAGTTGGATACTTCAGCCAGGGAGTTTTGGCGCAGCGCGGTGGCTACTTTGCGGTTAACACGTTTTGTTAGATGGTTCTGTGCTACCAGTCCTACCACCCGGTGGCCTGTAACACCCCAGGCAAAGGCTGATTGGGATAGTACCAATAGGCTCAGGCAAACAACAAAGAATTTTTTCATGAATGGGGTCAATTTTTTCTTTAAACAACGGGGCAAATGTACAACGGAATTGCTCCTGGAAATAATTCTCAACCGTTACTGGGAGGTTAATTTCCCGATAGACAGCCTCGGGCTTTTCGGCTATATTTTATAAAAACTGGTACGGCTTTTTAGAGATGAATGGTGTATTCACGACCTAAATGAATCCTGATCTATGCCATCACAACTCGTCAAAGATTGTAGTCGGCTACTGTGCGAATTGAAATTGACCATCGCCTTTGCCGAAAGCGCCACCGCCGGACGCCTGGCCAGTGAATTCTCGCTAACGCCCGAAAGCGGCAAAATCCTGCAAGGCGGAGTGGTGTGCTACGACGCCTGCATCAAGGAAGATGTTCTGAAAATTTCTGCGGACTTTATCAAAAAATACACTCCCGAATCAGCGGAAGTGACGCGCGAGATGGCGGTACGGCTCAAAAAATTGATCAAAGCGGATATTTACGTAGCCAACACGGGCCTCACCACTCCCGGCGGCAGCGAAACCCCCGAAAAGCCGGTAGGTACCATGTTTTTACACATGCTATACCGGGATAGTTCCATTGCAGTTCGGGAGGTGTTCGAAGGTACCCCCGAGCTTATCGTGCTTCAAACCGCGGATCTGCTTGCCCGTACCCTCATGGAGGAACTCACTGCGGTAGTGAAAACCTGAGCCTGTTGCTTTTTCGGAAATTGCAGAGGAAAGTGCTTGTCTCAAAAGCGGGGACTAGTACCTTCGTATATTCGTTGAATAACCCTGGTGCACTCGCTATGAACTTGAAAAATATTCTTATCCTGCTGTCCTTAGTTTATATTCTACTAAGCTGTTCCTCTTCCGCCGATTCGCCCGAGGAGGCGAAGGAGTACCTGCTGGCGGTACCCCGCTGGGGAATTTCGGAAGTATACGTTAACGACGCCCTGAACTTCAAGGATGGAAAAGAAGTAGCCAATTTTGGGGGTATCGCCTTCAACCGCTACATGGAAAGTGTGCAGTTCCGGCCGGATGGGGCATTTGTGGGGCAATACGCGGGAGCCGATACCCCTACGATGCTGCACTGGGCACTGGCGCCCGACCAGCAGTCTATCCTGGTTACCGCCGCTGATACCGTGCAGGATGCCCGCAGCGGCTGGGTCATCGCGCCGAGGGATGTTAAAAAAGATTCCTTTGAAATGACCACCGAAACCACCGCCTTCGATTACCCGAGGGTGACGCGCATTCGGTTGAAGTTTGTGGTGAAGGAGTAATATAGCTACTCCCTACCTTTCCAGAGTTCAAAGGCCTTCATTGCTTCCTCCTTGCTGAGAGGAATCATCTCTACTTGTCGTTCCTCCACGGGCTTTGGGATTTCCTCGTAGATCAGGGCATCATCAAACCCGATGTCGGCGGCATCGTGGCGGGTATTGGCGTAGTATACTTTGGGGATTTTGGCCCAGTAGATGGCCCCCAGGCACATGGGGCAAGGCTCGCAGGAGGTATACAGCTCACAGTCGGCTAGTTCGTAAGTACCCAGGTTCTGGGCCGCCTGTCGAATGGCCACGATTTCGGCGTGGGCCGTGGGATCGCAGCCGGCAATCACTTCGTTATGGCCTTCGCCCACTATTTTGCCCTGGCGCACCACCACCGCCCCAAACGGGTACCCTTTGCCTTCCACACTCCCCTGAATGGAGAGGTCGACGGCGCGTTTTAAAAATAAATTCTTTTGATTCATTACTTCCTGATTCGCTATTCCCTCAAACCTACCTCAGTGAGTACTTCTTTCCGAGGCGGGAGCCGAAGCATGGTAATCGTTGCGGATACGCTCCGCGTAGGAATCCAGTAACTCCAATACCCGCTCCCGGCTTTTGGAACGGACCACGCACCCGACGTGGTATTCCTCCTCCATGCGCCACACTACCTCGGGGTCGCTGAAGGGGGAAAGGTCGGGCCATTGCTGCCGGGCCAGGGAAATAATAATGCCGGAATAATTGCGCTGGACCCGGGGCATCTTGAATTCCTCGCCCTGTGCCACGGCGGTTTCCAGGCGGGCCCACTCTTTCCAGAGGTTGATACCCGAGGAGGCTTCCACCATATCCGCCAGGTGGGCACCGCCTACCCGCGAAGAGGTTTCCAGGAAATAGTACTGTCCGTCGTCGTGGCAGCGGATCACCTCCGTATGCGAGGCGCTGTGCTTCAGGCCGAACGCTTTGAGTACGTCCACGGCCATGGTTTCGAGCGCGTGCCACTCGGCAGAATCAAAAGGTACGGTCACCGACCGAAAGATCCCACCGCCATGGGCCACATCGAAGGGCGGGGCAATGTACTGGCTACTCCACGAAAAAACCACCCGGCCATTGTGCGACAAAGAATCTACGTGGTACACGTGCCCCGGCTTGTACTGCTCTACCAGGTACTCATGCCGACGGTCGCCGAGAGAGTGGATCACCTCCCAAAGCTCCTCCTGCGTATGGAGTTTTTTGATACCCGTAGCCGAAGCCTCCGAGCGCGGCTTGATCATCCAGGGGCCGGTGTATTTTTGGATAAAATCATTGATGACCTGATCGTTAAACAAGCCACAAAACCCCGGCACCCGGATACCCGCCTCGGCGGCTTTGGTGCGCATGGCCAGCTTGTCTCGGAAGTAGCGGGCGGTGGTTTGGCCCATACCCGAGATACGGAAGTGTTCGCGCAGCAGGGCGGCTTTTTCTACATCAAAGTCGTCCAGGGCCACAATGCGGTCAACGCTGCGACTCCGCATGACGTGCGCCAGGCCGGTAATGACATTCTGCATATCGTAGCCACCAGAGCTTGCTTCCTCTACGTAAAAAAACTCATCAATAGAATCCCGTACCCAGGGTTTGCCTTCAAGTTTTTTGGCCGTGAGCAGGTATACCGTATTTCCGGCCTCCTTGCAGGCGCGCAGAAAATCATTTCCTTTGAAGAAGGTAGAAACGCATAGAAAGGTTAGTGGTCGGCTCATAAGTACAGCGTTGATGGAGGACAAAGTCAAGTAAGTAAAATAGTCTTAGAATCGCAAGTGCGAATGGGTGCACGGCCTACAAAAAAGCCCGTTTTTTTTACAAATTTTCCAGGTAGTTGAGCAGCAGCCGTACCCCGAAAGCCGTTCCCGCCCGATTGGGGGCGTATTCGGCTTCACCAAAGGCCGTGCCGGCAATGTCCAGATGCGCCCAGGCGGGATGCTCATTGGTAAACACTTCCAGAAACTTTGCCGCCACAATGGCCCCGGCCAGCGGCTTGCCGTGGTAGTTGCGCACATCGGCTACATCCGACTGAATTTCTTCCTTATACTCGTCCCAGATCGGCAAGCGCCAGAGCCGTTCGCCGGTTTGATCACCGGCGGTGGCGAGCTGCGCGGCCAGGGTATCGTTCGCCGTGAAGAGCCCGGCGGCCGCGTAACCCAGGGTTTGCACCACGCTACCAGTCAAGGTCGCCAGGTCAAGTAACACATCCGGTTTGTAGTTGCGGATCGCATAGCTGAGCCCATCGGCCAGAATGAGCCGTCCTTCGGCGTCGGTGTCAATCACCTCAATGGTCTTGCCCGAATAGGAGTCAATCACATCCCCTGGTTTAGTACTCTCTCCGTCCACGCAGTTTTCGGTGGAGGGCACTATGCCGATCAGCTTTACGGGCAGCTGCAGGCGGGCGGCGAGTTCTACCGCGCCAAGTACCGCGGCGGCTCCGCCCATGTCACTCTTCATGAGGTGCATGTTGCTAGACCCCTTGATGGATACCCCTCCCGTATCAAAGGTGACTCCTTTCCCTACCAGCACCACCGTTTTGGTATAGCTTGCCGGGGTATATTCCGTCAGTATCATGACCGGCGGTTCACTACTGCCCTTACTAACCGAGAGCAGGGCGTGCATGCCCAACGCCTGTAAGGAATCTTTTTCCAGCACCGTCACCTTATATCCGTGTTTCCTCCCCGATTCGAGCGCCCACTCGGCCAGGATACGGGGCGGTTTCTTGTTGCCGGGCGCGTTCATGAGGTCCATCGCCCGCATCTGCACGGCGGCGGTGGCTTTGGCTTTGCTGATTATTTTTTCGGTCTGACTGTCGTTTTCCTTAGCCCAGACGGTAAGGGTACCCTCTTTGCCGAAAAATTTACTGTATGGTTTCTCTTCTGATTTGTAAAGCCACAGTTTGTACCCCCCGAGCATAATGCCGTTTATAGCGGCAGACAGCCATTCGTCGGGTAGTTCGCGGGCATCCAGGGTTATCTGATCGGGCCAGCGGTCTTTCTGTTTGAAAAACAGAGTTCGCAAGCATTTCAACACAGTAAAGGCCGAGGGTGCTTTTCCCAAACCCAGCCAGAGCTCACTCGCCGACGGCCACCAGGTTTCGTTCTTGGTGGCCTGAAAGCGGGGGTGATTGTCGGGTTGCTGACCCTCGGCGTATAGGCGGAGTGTCAGGGGATGGGAAGGGTCGATTTTGCTTAGTTCAATGCGCATATATTCGTTGATGAGTAGTCGGAAGTAAGTTTTGGAGAAGGCAATTTAGCAGGATAATCGCAAAATATCCTGAAAGAATGGCCGTCGGGCGTTCAAAAACTTTCGGGATGTTGCTTCTTAATCGATTAATCTACGGAATTAGGTCTAGTCAGTCAAATGCTTAAATTTGTAAAGGAAAAACTGCCGCTACATGATCAGTAAAGAAGAAATAGTCAATACCCTCGAATTCAAGGAACTCCTCGACGAGCTGCAGGAAGCCTGGAATGAGGAACAGCGCCGCCGCCACACTTTCTGGGCAGAGGTGGATGAAAACAAAAAGGCTGAGTTCATTTTAGGTGAGATTGTTTACCATTCACCGATCTATGGACGGCACTGGATGTGCTCGACTCATTTGTTGAGATACCTCATTCCTTATGTCTATGATCGAAAACTAGGCATGGTAGCCGTTGAAAAAACGATGATCCGGCTCACAAGAAATGACTACGATCGGACCGCCGACGCGGCCAGACGTCTGCTTTTGGCGCAAAGACCGTACTTCCGACTTCCAACCCAAGCAATCAGCCTTTCCACTCCCGGATTTTGTGGTTGAGATTCTCTCTGACAGTACCCGTGATCGGGATTATGGCATCAAGCTAACTGATTATGCCCGGCACGGCATACAAGAGTATTGGATCATCGATCCTGACTTGCAAACTATTGAGCAGTACCTCCTTCGAGGTACAGAATACGAGCTGATTCAGAAAATTAAAGAAGGCTCCCTCGAATCAGAAGTGATAACTGGTTTTAAGGCACATGTAAGGGATATCTTTTCCGGCATCGACTGATGCTTTTCATCAACTTCCCGAAAGTGGAAAACTTTCGGGAAGTTGATCCTACACCCGCGCCGACGACCCCCGCACAATCAGTTGTGCATCGAGTACTACGGTTTCGGGCCGGGCCATTTCCTCTTCTCCTTCCATCAATCGTAGGATCATCCGGGCCGCGGCTTCGCCGATTTGGGTGGTGGGCTGCTTCACCGTGGTGAGGCCGGTGCCAATGTGGGCGGCAATGGAATCGTCACTGAACCCTACCACGCCCAAATCCTCCGGGATGCGTAATCCCTTAGCCCGGGCTAACATGATAATCTCGATAGCGGAGGGATCATTCACCGCAAAAATAGCATCGGGTGGTTCAGGCAAATCGAGTAGGTACCCGGCGTAAATCCGGGCTTTCTGCGCCCGCAGATCGCCGTGAATGATGAGTTCGGGGATTACTTCCAACCCATTTTGCCGCAGAGCATCACGATAGCCCCGAAGCCTCTCCTGGCTGATAAGCAGATTGGTTGGCCCTCCGAGGTGGGCGATGCGACGGTAGCCTTTCTGAATCATGTGCTCCACAGCCGCAAAGGCTCCCTGGTAGTCGTTGACTACTACTTTGTATTTTCCCAGCTCGTCACTGACCCGGTTGAAGTACACCACCGGTATATCGCGCTTCTCAAAGACCCGGAAGTGGTCATAGTTATTGGTTTCGTGGCTCATGGACACCAGTAGGCCATCTACCCGGTTGGCGAGCAGGGCTTTGGTATTGCTTACCTCGGTCTCGTACGATTCGTCCGACTGCATGATGATGAGGTGGTACCCCGCCTGCGTCAGTACTTTCTGGGCGCCTACGATGATGTTGGGGAAAAACTGAGTCATGAATTCGGGAACCAGGATGCCCACCGTTTCGGTGCGGTTTTTGACCAGGCTGTGCGCCAGTTGGTTGGGCTGGTAGTCCAGCTCCTGCGCTTTTTCCAGGATAGCCTTACGGGTGTTGGGACTGATATCCGGATGTCCGTGCAAGGCCCGCGATACCGTGGAGTTCGAAACGCCGAGTTCCTGGGCTATATCAATGATGGTAGTCTGATGTCGCTTGCGTTTACGGGTAGGCGTGTCGGCCGCAGGGATGGTGAAGTAGTAGGTGCAATCCTTGCATAGGAAGCGCTGATTTCCCCGCACGAATCCCGCTTTCATGATGGTTTCGACCTGCTGGCATTTGGGACATGCAATCATAGGAAACAAATTGTATTATTTTAATCAGTGCTTTCTCTTATAGCCAGAAATACCGCCAATACGCAAACGAATGCTTTTTTGGTATCCTGCAATTATAAATAATAAAAATCATGTATCGGTAACGTTTGCACAAACGTTACCGATATTTTTTATCGAAATAATCAGAAAATCTGTACTTTCCTGCCCTTGAAAACTGCTTCCTCTATCTTATATTTAGTATAAAATCAGCCTAAAATGCAAAATAAGGCATTCTTCCCTTAGGAAAGCAGATTTTGCAGATCAGGTTAATTTCGATCAAAAATTGCATAATACCAATTTCTCCTTTTCCCTTAACCACTTTACTTATGTTGAAAAATTTAATCAGACTCTTTTCACTTACGGTGCTTTGGGTAGCTTCTCTGAGTCATTTGCAGGCTCAGGACCTGACCGTAAAAGGAAAAGTAACGGATGATGGCGGCGAGGCCATTCCCGGTGTCAGCGTAACCGTCAAAGGCACGCAGCGCGGTACCATCACCAATGTGGACGGTACTTATTCGGTCAATGCCGCCGGAAATGCTACCCTGGTATTTTCGTTTCTGGGATACCTAAGCCAGGAAGCGGCGGTCAATAACCGGTCTACTCTTAACATTTCCCTCAAAACCGACACCAAAGCCCTCGAAGAGGTGGTGGTGGTAGGCTATGGTACCCAACGAAAAGTAGAAACTACCGGCTCCATTGCCTCAGTAAAAGCGGATGAGCTTACCCAACTGCCCGTGACCAACGTGGCTCAGGGGTTGCAGGCCCGTATTTCGGGCGTACAGATCAACCAGAACTCGGGCTCTCCCGGCGGGAACATCAGCGTGCGCATCCGGGGTACCAACTCCATCAATGGCAACTCGGAGCCGCTCTATGTAGTGGACGGCATACAGATTTCGAACGGCGGCGGGATCAACGATGTTAGCCCCCTTGCTACCATTAACCCCAACGATATTGAGTCGGTAGAGGTACTCAAAGACGCTTCGGCCTCGGCCATTTACGGTGCTCGGGCGGCCAATGGCGTGGTGCTCATTACGACCAAGCGCGGCAAGGCCGGCGCTACGCGGGTTTCCATCGACAGCTACTACGGCATCCAACAGGCCACCAAAACCCTGGACGTGCTCAATGCCGCCGAATTTGCGCAACTGGAAAATGAGGTATTCAAGAACAATGCGTACCCAAACCCCTCGACTCTGGGTGCAGGGACCGATTGGCAAAGCCTGATTTTCCAGCAAGCCCCCATCCAGAACCACCAGTTATCCATTAACGGTGGAAACGAAAAAACGCAGCTGGCCTTATCGGCCAACTACTTCAACCAGGATGGCATTATCATTAACTCCAACTTTAAGCGCTATTCGTACAGGCTCAACGTAGATCACAAGATCAGCGATAGGTTCAAAATCGGGACGAGTATCCTGGGGAGCTACAATGTGAGCAACGGGGTAGACGCCGGCAGTACGTCCATTGGCGATGCCGGGGTAGTTACGGGCAGTGTACTCGGTGCAGCCGTTGGCGCGCCGCCTACCCTGCAGCCCTACCGGGCCGATGGTTCGGTGTTTCCATTCGGCGAGCAGGGCAATGGGCAGTACCGCGAGGTAGTCAACCCCCTGAATTTTACCGAAATCCTACGGCAGCGCGACATCAAACGCACGCTGGTCAACCTGTTCGGCGAATTTCAACTCCTGCCGGGGTTGAGCTACCGGGCTTCTTTCAACGGTGATATCCAGAGCCAGTTGAATGACTTTTATTCACCCCTTTCGATCATCAATACCAACGACATTAACGCCAATTCGGGTTCGGCGGCCAAGTCCAACTCAAATTTCCTGGGCTTGCTGCACGAAAGTATTCTGTCCTATAACCGGAAGTTTGGCGAAGACCATAGTTTGCGGTTTACCGGGGTTTTTGCCTCTCAGGTGGAGAATTCCAATTCCAACTCCATAAGCGCAACGGGCTTTCCCAATGACGCCACCCGAAACGAGGCCCTGCAACTGGCCCTGAACCGGACCGTGAGCAGTGGCCGTTCCAAGCAGCGCCTTGACTCCTACATGGGTCGGATCAACTACGGCTTCAGGGATAAGTACTTCCTGGACCTGACCGCCCGCGTGGACGGATCGAGCAAGTTTGGTACCAACAATAAGTACGGCTTCTTCCCGGCGGTTTCAGCCGCGTGGCGGATCATCGAGGAAGATTTTCTGCAAAATGTAAAGTGGATGTCGGATCTAAAACTTCGCGCCAGCTACGGTATTACGGGTAATGCGGGGGGGATTTCGCCCTACCAGTCACTGGCTACGGTAAGCTCGGGAGGAGGCTACAACCTGGGCAATTCCTTTGTGACGGCTATCAGCCCTACGGGTATCTCCAACCCAGACCTACGCTGGGAGAAATCGACCCAAACGGACATTGGTCTGGATATTGGACTGTTCAACAACCGCCTATCCATCATCATGGACTACTACCACAAGCGTACGGATGACCTGCTGTACGTGAAGACGCTGCCGCTTTCGTCCGGCTACGGAAGCATTACCGGCAACTTTGCTTCGCTGGAAAACAAAGGCTTCGAATTTGCGGCCAATGCTACCATCCTCAACGGCCCCGTGCGCTGGTCGATGTCGGGTAACCTCACCGCCAACCGCAATAAACTGCTGGATCTGGACGGAGGTACCACTCAGGAGCGCTTTGTTACCAATGCGTCCATTCTGAGCGTGGGCCAACCGCTCGGCGTATTCAAAACCTACGTGTTTGACGGCATCAATCAAACGGGCGACGCCATTGTTCCCGGCTATGACGGTCGGGTAGGGGGCCATAAGGTCAAAGATCTGAACAACGACGGGGCGATCAATTCCATGGATCAGGTGATTACTGGTAATCCCAACCCCAACTTCATCTTCGGTGCTTCTACCAACCTGACCTACAAGAACTTCGATCTGAGCGCTTTCTTCTCCGGTTCGCAAGGCAATGATGTTTATAACATCAGCCGGCTATCGTTCGAGAATCCGCTGGGGCAGCGCAATCTGCTGCAAGGCGTAGCCAATCGCTGGACGCCCACCAACCCCAGCAATCAGTATGTGAGTGCCTTCGTAGCCGGACGCCTGCCCATCACCGACTATGCCATGGAAGATGGCTCCTACGTCCGGCTGAAGAACATCAGCCTGGGCTACACCCTACCAACGATCAAAGGCATCAGCCGGGCCCGGATTTACATCAGCGGCAACAACCTGCTGACGTTGACGAAGTACACCGGCTTTGATCCTGAGGTCAATACCTACGCGGGTTCTAACACCGCCATTGGCGTTGACAATCTGGTGTACCCGCAGGCGAAGTCGTTCCTGGCAGGAATCCAGCTGACGTTTTAGAATTAAATATATGAATTTCAATGAGTTATTATGCTGATTTGAATTTCCCTCCTACTAAGGAGGGATGAAGGGAGGTGTAATAGCTCAACGTTACTTCTAACGCTCTTAATCTAATTGCCAATAAAATGAAAACAAAATTTAGAACTTTATATAAAGTCTTGCCTGTACTACTACTTGGCGTAGGAATGACCTCCTGTGAACTGGACGAAACCGTGTACTCGTCCATTTTTACCGATAATTTTTATCAGACAGCCTCCGATGCCGACAAAGGCCTCATCGCTGTGTACGATGCCATGCGGGGGCTTTACGGTGGTCCGGCGGCCTTGATGGTGCCCGATTACAGCGCCGACCAGGTATACCCCCGGGCGGTGGTGGGCCGCAACACGCTCACGTTGTTTACGATTGAACCTACCTACACCACCCAGCGCAGCGCGGGTCGTACCAACGAGTCGCCCCAGCAGATATGGGCGTCGTCGTACAGCGGCATCGAGAACGCCAACTGGATTATTACGAAGGTACCCGATGCCAAGATGGACGAAACCCGCAAAAAACAGATCATCGGCGAAGCGTACTTCCTGCGGGCTTTCTACCACTGGATGCTGACCAAAAACTTTGGCGATGTACCCGTCAAAACCGAGCCGAGTACCTCCGAAGCCAAAGCGTATGTGGGCAAAAGCCCCAAGGCGGATGTCTACAAGCAGATTTACAGCGATCTGGATCAAGCCCTGGCGGCGGGGTTACCCTCGTACCCAGCCATAGAGAAAGGTCGCCCGAGTCGGGAAGCTGTCAATGCGCTGTACGCCAAAGCCGCCCTCTACAACGAGGACTGGGCCAAAGCGCTGGAAAAAGCGGAGGCGGTCATCAGCTCCGGCAAGTACTCCCTCATGCCCAATGTGCTGGATGTATACGACTACCTAAAAGAAGACGCCGCCCGGATCGAAAACATATGGGCCTTTGAAGTAGACCCCATTTCGCCCGGTACCGGCCACCAATTGGTAGGACTTGCAGGCCCATCGGGTAGTGCCGGCGTGGAGTATGCGCGTACTTCGTTCGGATCCATGTTTGCCTACCAGGGTTTTTACAACTCGTTTGATCCGGCCGATAAGCGGCGGTTGTTGCTGGAAACCTCTTACCTCAATCGGGCCGGCAAGATTGTAGCTCAGAAGGACATCACCCCCATCACCACCGAAGGCGTTCTGATCCGCAAGTACCGCGATCCAGTTTCTACCACCAGTACGTTTGTGAACATTCCGATCCTCCGTTTGCCGGATGTGTACCTGATCGCCGCCGAAGCCGAGGCCCGCCTAAATGGTGGTACGGCCAAGGCCTATGGCTACATCAACGCCGTTCGTAAGCGTGCCGGACTGTCCGATTTGCAGGCTGGGCTTGCCAAGGATGCCTTTGTGGATGCCGTATTGCAGGAGCGCTCGTGGGAATTTTTCGCCGAGGGCGACCGCTGGTACGACCTGACCCGTACGGGCAAATTCCTAACTGTGATCCCCAAAGCGACCAATTCGGTGTATCCCAGCCGTCCGGTACAAGCCAAAAACAAGTATTTCCCTATTCCGCAGGATGAGGTCAACGCCAATCCGGAGTTGACGCAAAATTCAGACTGGCAGTAAAAATCAGTGTCTTTAAAGCTTTTCTCATAGGTAATTGATTATAAAGCGGCTCTTGCCGATCAGGAGTCGCTTTTTCGTTTTACCTACATCTATTTCAAAATCATCCGGTACCAAACCTGATTCCTACATCAAAATCCATCATCGTCATGAAACGTCTGACTTTTCTTTTCTTTCTTTTATGCCAGATATCTCTGGCGCAAAAGCCTGCCACGGTGCTCGTCGAAGCCGAAAGTTTCGAGAACAAGGGCGGCTGGTCCATCGACCAGCAGTTTATGGATGTAATGGGTTCGTCCTTCCTGATGGCCCACGGCATGGGCAGTCCGGTGGAAGATGCCAGCACCACCGTCACTTTCCCCGAAACCGGCACCTACAAAGTGTACGTCCGTACCCGCAACTGGACGGCCCAATGGTCGGACAAGGATGCGGCGGGGCAGTTTCAACTGCTGATCAATGACAAGCCTCTTGCCAAAACATTCGGCAAAGACAACGAAAAATGGAACTGGTCGGAAGGCGGCACGGTGAAGATCACGCAGAAAAAAACGAAGATTTCCCTCAAAGACCTGACGGGCTTCAACGGCCGCTGTGATGCCATTCTGTTCACCAGCGTACCCTAATTTCAAGCCCATTGAGGACAAGGAAAAACTGACGGACTACCGGAATGCCTATTTTGGCTTTGACAAAAACCCAAAGAACGCGGGTGACTTTGATTTTGTAGTGGTAGGCGGCGGCATGGCGGGTACCTGCTCGGCCATCTCCGCAGCCCGGAAAGGCGTGAAAGTGGCCCTGATCCAGAACCGTCCCGTTCTGGGTGGCAACAACAGCTCGGAAGTGCGGGTCCACCTGGGCGGACGGATTAACCTGGAACCCTATCCGGCGCTGGGAAATCTCGTCAACGAAATCGGTCCTTCGGAGGGAGGCAACGCCCAGCCGAAAGAGTACTACGAGGACGAAAAGAAGATGAAGGCCGTTTTGGCCGAACCCAACATTTCGCTCTTCCTGAACTACCACGCCAACAAAGTGGATAAGATAGGCAGTAGAATAGACAAGGTGTACGCCACCAACATCGAAACGGGCGAAAAGGTATACTTTGAAGCGCCCCTCTTTGCCGATTGCACCGGCGACGGTACCATTGGGTTCCTGGCCGGAGCCGAGTACATGACCGGTCGCGAAAGCCGCGATGTGTACGGGGAAGCAACAGCCCCCGAAGTAGCCGACAACCTGACGATGGGTGCTTCGGTGCAGTGGTTTTCGGAGAAAAAAGATCATCCCGTTTCGTTCCCGAATATCAATGGGGGCTGGACTGGGACGAAGCCAAAGCCGAGGAAATCACCAAGGGCGACTGGGAGTGGGAAACGGGCATGGGACTGGATATGACGCTGGATTTTGAGCAAATCCGTGATTACGGCATGCTGGCGGTCTATTCCAATTGGTCGTACCTCAAAAACCACGCAAAAAACAAGGAAAAATTTGCCAATGCCGCCCTCAAATGGGTAGCCTACGTAGCCGGAAAGCGCGAATCACGGCGCTTGAAGGGGGACTACGTGCTCATTGAGCAGGACCTGACCGACCAGCGCGTGTATCCCGACGGCACCGCGCCTACCTCCTGGACCATCGACCTCCACTATCCCGATCCCGAGAACTCGAAGCTTTTCCCCGGTGCGGCCTTCAAGTCCATCGCCAAGCACATCAAGATCTACCCCTATCCCATTCCGTTTCGCTGCCTGTACTCCAAAAACATCGACAACCTGATGATGGCCGGGCGCGACATCAGCGTTTCGCACGTGGCCCTGGGCACCACGCGGCTCATGCGTACCACCGGTATGATGGGCGAAGTACTGGGCATGGCCGCCGCCATTTGCAAGGAAGAGAAAACCACGCCCCGCGGCCTGTACCAGAATTATTTCCCCAAGCTGGAAGCGATGATGATCGAAGGGGTAGGTAATCCAAATTTACCCAAGGATCAGGATTATAACCTGGGAGGTACCCTAATGGAGGTGGTAAAATGAAGTTGGTCGTTTCTGTTTTGATGGGTCTTACCGGGTCTGTTCACGTATCTGGTGAACACGCCCGGCCCGGCCTTTGAAATAGCAACGAAAAACGGGGGTTCTTTTGGGGTACAGGAGGTACGCTGGGGCGATCGGTTGGAAAAGTACTCTGCCAACATCCAGGCTCCTGTGTGCGAAGAGGGTATCTGCTACAACGTGAACGTGGTGTTTAACTGGAACCTGATCGGCGAGTTTATCGACTTCCAGGTGCAGCCCTACGACCCATTGACCAAGCTGGATCACAAACCCTTTACGCTGGGCGATTACGCCAAACTCCAAAGCATCCTGACCAATCATGACCTCACTTTTACGGGACTTCCGGCGGAAAAATTGGTGGTAAAGGCCGAGGAAACCGTCGATGGCTACTCGGGGGCAACGATCGAGGCCATCAAAGGCGAAGTGATCGATGGGGCGCTATTCACCTGCTACACGCTCTGGCACATCGCCAACGGGGCCGTGGTGGACTCGATCCGCCAGCACACCCAGCGACGGCTCGACAAACCGATGATTGCAAAAATCATGGGGTATGACTCGCCATCGGCTCCGTATTACCTCATCGACCATATGTCGGAGGGACAGTTTGCGCAAAACCTGCCGGAGATTATCGGGCTGATCCGAACGGGGAAAGGGTACTTTCCCAAGAACGCCGTCGAGAAAATCCCCGAAAAATTATTTGCCCGGAAAGAGATGCAGGATTTCCTGGTTCAAAGCTACGATTCGCTTTCGTACTATACCCAGGTAGCGGCACTTGGTAAACTGCAAAAGGTACCCCTGCAACCGGAACTGAGCAGTAAGCTCCTCACGCACATCAGCGACCGGAACAGTATCCAAAATCAAAAAATCATTGCTTTGATTATCAAGGATAATGACAGGGAAGCAATCCAGAAAATGATTGATCATTTGATCGAGAAAAAAATCAAACTCTCGGCGGCCAACTACCAGTTGCTGCAAAAGTACAAGTTGGCTGGGGTGGAGGCTTTGGAAAAAATATGAGGTAAATGCCGTGCGTTGGGGCGGGTGGGGTGATTGGAGAGGAAGTACGGAGCAACCAGCTCGGCGAGAAGAGATTTATTCCTTCTGTTTTTGAGCCGCTCTTGCCTGGGCAATTAACTCGGAGAAACCCTCTTTTTTGACTGCTTCGTTGGCACGGGCTAATTTCTCATCGAAAGCCGCTCTTGACGACTTGCTCATTTTGTTTATGTCGATAGGCCAAGCGCTCATGCTTTTATGGATTTCAAAAGGTTCGATTACAAAATTTAACTCACTATGAAAGGATGTAAAATTATGAGTTTAAAGTCTGTTTTTATAGGTCTGGTTTCTATCTTTTTCTTGCTTTGCTATTATGGGCAACCAATCGCTCACGCCCAAAGCAAAACATATTCGCTGGCTAACGAAAAGATACAGATTAGCTGGAAACAAACCTCCCAGGGCTGGCAAATTCAGAAGCTTGCCGTAAAAAAGGGAAATAAATGGGATACCCAACTTACTCCCTCCGGCGAATACACCCTGCTTTTTTCCGAACAAAAACCCTCCACTGAAGCGGCCCAAACCTTTGAGAAAAGCACCGGTGGCAAATTTCCCGAAGACAACTACCACTACCAGCAGGAGCAGTGGCAGGAAAGCACCACCGCCGTGGCCCTGAACACGGCCGGGTAAAGCCTACCATTTCTTTCCAACTAGGGCAAAGAGCTCTGAGCAAAAATCACATTCAATTTACTCTCCGAAACCGACGTGGCTACCCTTACCACCGACTGGAAACTGGACGAAAAGTACCCGACGGACGTAGTCATTACCCAGACCCTGACGCCCAAAAAAGGGGGGTACTTTTCGGTGGCCAGCCCTTCGATAGCCACGTTGATCGAAGCAGAATATGGGCTGGGCGTCGGTGCCGGGCTACTTTCAGGGCAACTACATGCAGGACAACTTTGCCAAAGCCTATGCCTACGGATTCGGCGTGCCGAAGCTGCCGGTCGTCTACCGCGAGCGCACCGCCAGTACGCTGGCTCCGCTGGTCAGTACCAAAAGCGGCGTAACGCTGGCGGTTATTCCCGAGCCCGGCCTGTCGCGCGATCCCTGGGCCAAAGACAAAATCACCCAGACTGAATGGCGCGTTGGCCTGTCGCACATGAACCGTCGGGGGCAGCTGTCGCCCACCCTGTACTACCCGGTGCTGGGAGAGTACGCCTCCGAGCGCCAGCCCAACCAACCCCTGACGTATTCTTTTCGGTACAGCCTGGTGGATGGCGACTGGTTCAAGACCCTGAAACACGCGATTTATGATATTTACCAGTTCAAAGAAGGGCTGGCAACTCCGGCAGAGTACCCAATCGCTCACCAGCCGGATCGAGCAGATGCACCACTACCTCACCGACCCGAAGACGTCGATGTGGAATGTTGAGGAATTTGAAGGGCTGAAAATCGGGGCACAGTCGTACCTCGGTGGCGTAGTGGGTTCCAACAAGGACGCCATGAAAAACTCCGACTACGGTGCGATGTGGATGCTGGCCAACGCCACCAAAGACCCGGCCCTGACGGATAACGTGCTGCCCTACGCCGCTCAACTTCAAGCTCACCCAGCAGGATACCGAGCCCGGATTTTTTCAAGGGGCCGCCGCCGGGCAGTACTATCTGGCCAAGAAAAAGAAGTTTGTGGAAGAATGGGGGGAAGTGATCGAACCCATGGCCGTCACCTACTACATCATGCTGGATGTAGGCAACATGCTGCTCTTTGAACCGAACAATCAGCAACTCAAAGACCGCCTCCGGCTGGGTGCCGAAAACCTGCTGCGCTGGCAAAAGCCCGATGGCAGCTGGTCGGTAGCCTATGACCACAAAACGCAGGAAGAGCTTTTTGAAGATATCGCCGACTACCGCCCGACGTTTTACGGTTTGCTCGTAGCGTACCGTATTCTGAAAGACCCGAAGTACCTGGCCGCCGCCCAAAAAGGAGCCGACTGGTTTGTGAAAAATGGCGTCAACCGGGGTAGCTTCCTGGGTGTATGCGGCGATGCCCGCTACGCGCCCGACTTCGCCACCGGACAGTCGGCGCAGGCGCTGCTGGACTTGTACGATCTGACCAAAAAGGAAGCTATACAAGGAGGCGGCCATCAAAGCAGCGAAAATTTATACCAGCTCCATCTATACCCACCCGATTCCTGACCAGGAACCAAAACCGTAAACGGTACCTCCCGCGAAGACTGGGAAATAGCCCAGGCGGGCCTCAGCTTTGAGCATGGCGGTATTTTCGGCTCCGCCAACCGGCACGGACCCATTCAGCTAGCAGCCACGCGGGGATGTTCATCCGCATGTACGAACTCACCGGCGAGGCGCTCTTCGCCGACATGGCCCGGGCCGCGGCCGTGGGGCGCGATGCCTTCGTAGATCCCAAAACCAGCGTGGCCTCCTACTACTGGCAGGCCATGAACCGGGGCGCGGGCCCGTACCCGCACCACGCCTGGTGGCAGGTCGGCTGGATCACCGACTACCTGCTTTCCGAAGCCGAACTACGCTCGAAAGGAAAGGTGTCTTTCCCAAGTGGCTTCGTCACGCCCAAAGTAGGCCCGCACCAGACCTACGGCTTCGCGCCCGGTACGGTCAACGGCCAAAAGGTCAACCTGATCATCAGCGAGGAGTGGGTAAAGGTAGACAATGCCTCCATCGACTACATTCTGGCCGAGGCCGTAGACGGGAAAAAGAAATTCGCCATCCTGCTCAACAACCGCGCTCAGGCCACCGAATTCACGCTAACTCCCCAGGGAAAATCCCCCCTCAAAAAACAGCTACCCGCGTGGGGGATCGAAACAATTGTGATTGAGTGAATGAGTGATTGAGAATGATAGAATGTAGTCTTGAAAAGTACCCTCCGCGAAACTCATTTTTTAAAACTTAGCGCCCTTTGCGTTTAAAAAACCTAACTCCTAAAACCCTACTAACCTAGAATGCAACAACTCGACTTCATAGTCATGGCCGTATTTGCGGTATTCCAGATGGTGGTGGGCCTGGCCTTCTCCCGGACGGGTACCGACTCCAAATCCTTTTTTGCCGCCGGGGAAGCCGCTCCCTGGTGGGTGAGCGGACTGTCGCTGTTCATGAGTTTTCTGTCCGCGGGTACCTTCGTGGTGTGGGGGTCCATTGCCTATAACCTGGGGTTTGTGGCTATTACCATTCAGCTTTCGATGTGCATCGGTGGGTTGGTGACAGCCTGGTTCATTGCCGCCAAATGGAAGCGCACCCACGCCATGACCGCCGCCGAGTACATCGGCCGCCGGCTGGGGACGCGGGTACAGCAGTTTTTTACCTACCTGCTCACGTTTGTAACGCTCTTCATCATCGGTGGGGTACTGTACCCGGTGGGCAAACTGGTGTACGTAGCTACCCCTTTTTCGCTCGAAACCTGCATCATCGCGCTGGGTATCATGGTAATCCTGTATACCGCGATGGGAGGACTGTGGGCGGTGCTGGTTACCGACGTGCTGCAGTTCGTAATCCTGTTGGCGGCGGTGCTAATCCTCGTGCCCCTGGCACTCGAACGTACCGACGGCTTCGGGGTTTTTGTGCAGAAAGTACCCGCCGATTTTTTCAAGGTCTTCAACGGCGAGTACACGCTGGGGTTCACGCTGGCCTTTACGCTTTACCACATCATTTACATCGGGGGTAGCTGGGCGTTCGTGCAGCGGTACACCAGCGTCCGCACCCCGCGCGAGTCCAAAAAGGTAGCGTACCTGTTTGCGGGTTTGTATTCCGTAAGCCCCTTTCTCTGGATGCTGCCGCCCATGATTTTCCGCTCCCTCCGTCCCGACCTGACAGGTCTGGAATCGGAAGGGGCCTATATGCTCATGGCGCAGCTGGTCCTGCCCGCCGGGCTGGTGGGCCTGATGCTGGCCGCGATGGTGTCGGCCACGGCCAGTACGGCCAACACGCTGCTGAATATGCTGGCGGCTGTTTTTACCAACGATATCTATAAAAAACTGATCGCTCCCGACGCCAGTGAAGTGACGCAGGTACGCGTGGGACGCAGCATGACGGTCGTTTTCGGGTTGGTAGCCATCGGCATTGCCCTGGTGGTACCGCTACATCGGCGGCCTGGTCAACCTGGTCCTGAGCATTGCCGCCATCACGGCGGGTTCGTTGCTACTACCTGTACTCTGGACGCTATTTTCAAAGAAGCAAAATGCGCAATCCATCCTAATGGTTTCGATAGTCAGTCTGGCGGTGGGGATCTTTTTCAAATTCATCAGTCCCATCCTATTTGACTATTCCCTAAGCCGGGCGGCCGAAATGTCGGTTGGGGTGGGGCTACCCCTGTTGCTATTGGCTCTGTACGAATGGGGCGTGTTTGGGAGTAAAGTTCAGGATCCGCAGTTTACTGCCTACCAGCAGTGGCTCGCCGGGCGGGTACTGCCCAGCTTTGAGGTGTCCGAAGCTACCGACAAAACCTCTGCTTCACAAAATACCTTCGCCTTACGAGCCATTGCCATCAGTTTCGCGCTGACGGGGCTGGGGATCGCAGGGCTGGGGATTAATTCAGGTGAGGATGTCGGGTTGATTGCCGGGGTGGGGGCGGTCATTGTGGCGGTTGCCGCCTGGGTCTGGTGGTCGGCGCGAGCGCGTAACGCTGACAGCGTTCGAAACGCTGTCAGCGTTGGCGAGGAAGAAATTTGAATGTAAAGTTGCTTACTGCATTTATGAAAAACATTGCCTTCTATTTATTTCTATCAATCCTATCGATAGTATCGGCCTCTGCCCAATACACCATCCGGCAACCCAATGCCATACCCCTGCACGGGGAGTGGACATTCGCGCTTGACTTAGCCGACCGCGGGGTAGCGGGGCAGTGGTACCGCGACAGTATTACTAAAAATAACCGCCAGGACAAGGTGACGGTACCCCACTGTTTTTCGGCTGACCCCCGCTACCTGTTTTACACGGGCACGGCCTGGTACCGGAAATCGTTTGCCTGGCAACCGACGCCCGGCAAGCGGGTGATTCTGCACTTCGATGCCGCCTTTTACCTCACCAAGGTTTGGTTGAATGGACAATCCGTGGGTACCCACGAAGGGGGCTACACGCCCTTCCAATTTGACGTGACCGACTACCTCCGGGCAGGAGACAACCTACTGGCCGTTTCGGTCAATAACGACGTCTGGAAGCTGAATACCGTGCCGGCGGTGAAGGACAATGACGACATCAATGGCTCTTTTCCGGCCTGGATCAACTACGGCGGACTGATCCGGCCCGTCTACCTGACGGTAGAGCCGGAAGTATACGTAGAGAACCTAAAGGTAGAAGCCACCCCCGACCTGGCCAAAGGTACCTCTACGCTCAGGACCAGGCTACGGGTTCGGAATGCTACCCGTCAGGCGACCTCGCCCAGGATCAGCTACGTGGTGAAATTGGGGGAACAGCTGATTCCCTTGACCTGGAAAACAAAAGCTGTGACCATACCGGCCGGACAATCGCAGGTAATGGAGGCCGAAGCCAGCCTCACGGCGGCCCAAACCCGACTCTGGGATGTAAATACCCCGACCCTCTACCAGATGGAGGCAATAGTGGGCGGAGACACTCTGGCAACGCGATTCGGAATCCGGAAAGTAGAAGTAAAAAATGCGCAACTCCTGCTCAATGGTCGGCCGGTGCGGATGGGGGGTGGTAACCGCGTGCTGGACTATCCCGGTCTGGGTTCGCTGGAACCCGACTGGCTGGTTGAAAAGGATTTTCGGCTCATGAAAGAAGCGGGCATGGAGTTTCAGCGTTTGACCCACTACACCCCATCCGAGTATTTCTACGACCTGGCCGACCAGTACGGCATGTTGATTATCACCGAAGCGGGCAACTGGCAGCTTACGCCCCGTCAACTCGACAACGACACCATCCGGACGAAGTTCCGGCAGCAGTTCCGCGAAATGGTCGAGCGCGACTGGAACCACCCGAGCGTGATTGCCTACAGCGTGGGCAATGAGTACTTCTCCGATGAGCCCGCCGGACAACGCTGGACTAAAGACATGATTGCTTTTGCGCGCGAACTGGACCCTACGCGGTTGTATACCTTTGCCAGCAACCGGATCAATTCTCAACCCAAAAAACCAGAAGACGAAGCCAGTCAGTACGTCGATTTTGTGTCGGCCAATATTTACGGCAATCATGCCAAGGCCTTGGACCATATCCATCGGCTTTACCCTGAAAAACCCATATTAATCAGTGAGTGGGGTGTCCGGGCTGACGCTCCGGCCGGGGAAGCCGGTCAGGTTCAGCACGTGCGTGAGGTAATGGAGGAAGTCCGGAAGCGGCCCTACGTGGCGGGGGCAGCCTGGTGGACCTACAACGACTACCAAAGCCGGTATTACCTGACCAATCCCAATGGCTACCGACCCTGGGGACTGGTACAACCCGACCGCACGGCCCGTCGGGCCCTGGCTACCTACCAACAGGAAATGTCGCCCGTTACGGTAGAGAAAGTACGCTTCACCCCCGGAGCCCAGGGAGTACATGAGCTGGTGTTGCGGGTAAAGGCAAGGGCAGATTTTCCGGCCTATCCGGTCATTGACTACACGCTGATCGCCGCGGACAAGTACAGTACCTATTCCTGACTTACAGCCCGGCGAAAGTAAAGAAATTACGTGTGCCCATCAAGGGTTTTGATAACAATGTACTGATCAAAGTAATGAAACCAACCGGATTCACAGCGGTTGAAAACAGTTGATTTAAAATAAACCGCTGGTTTGCGATCGATCCCCCGAGAAGCGCGTTTGCAACGCGCAGACACGAAAAGTAAAAGACTTAAAATACACCCATGATTACATCCAATCCCACCCACAAAAGAAGCACCAAAACCACCGACACTCACCGCCGACCTGGTAGTGATAGGCGGCGGGCTATCCGGCGTATGCTGTGCCATCACGGCCGCCCGCGCGGGTATCAAAGTCATTCTGGTACAGGACCGGCCAGTGCTGGGCGGTAACTCCTCGTCGGAAGTACGGCTGTGGGTGCTGGGCGCTACCTCGCACATGGGCAACAACAACCGCTGGGCGCGGGAAGGGGGCGTTATTGATGAAATCCTCGTAGAAAACCTCTATCGCAATCCCGACAGCAACCCGCTGATTTTCGACAGCATTCTTTTGGAAAAAGTCGTCAGTGAAGCCAACATTACTCTTGCTGCTCAATACCGCCGTGTACGAACTTGACAAAGCCGACGACGATCCGGATAAAATCGAAAAAATCCACGCGTTTTGTTCCCAGAATTCCACCCACTACGAACTGACCGCCCCGCTTTTTTGCGATGCGTCGGGCGATGGTATCGTGGGCTTTCTGGCCGGAGCGGCCTTCCGGATGGGTGCTGAGTCACAGGAAGAATTCGGTGAAAAATTTGCGCCTACGTCGGAGTACGGCGAGTTGCTGGGGCACTCCATGTACTTCTATTCCAAAGACGTGGGAAGGCCCGTCAAGTACGTCGCGCCCTCCTTTGCCATTGACGTAACTGACAAGGTACCCCGCTTCCGCAGCTTCAACGCCCAGGATTTCGGCTGCCGGCTGTGGTGGCTCGAATACGGCGGGCGACTCGATACCGTGCACGATACCGAAACCATCAAGTGGGAACTCTGGAAGGTCATTTACGGCGTGTGGGACTACATCAAAAATTCCGGCAAATTTCCCGAAGCCGAAACCCTCACCCTCGAATGGGTAGGTACCATCCCCGGCAAGCGCGAAAGCCGTCGCTTTGAAGGCGACTATATGTTAACCCAGCAGGACATCGTGGAGCAGCGCCCGCACTTCGACGACGTGGCCTTTGGCGGGTGGAGCATCGACCTGCATCCGGCCGACGGGGTATTTCAGTGAAAAACCCGGCTGCAACCAATGGCACAGCAAAGGGCTGTACGGAATTCCGTACGGCTGCTACTACTCGCGCAATGTCAAAAACCTCTTTCTGGCCGGACGCATCATCTCGGCTACGCACGTGGCTTTTGGTTCTTCGAGAGTGATGGCTACCTGCGCCCACGGCGGGCAGGCAGTAGGGATTGCAGCGGCGCTGTGTATCAGTGAAAACCTGCTGCCCCGCGACCTGCGCGAAGAAAACCGGATCAGGAATTTGCAAAAAGAGTTGTTGAAAACCGGACAGCACATTCCGCACCATGCCCTGAAAGACGAGCAGGACCTGGTACAACGCGCTACGGTAAAAGCGTCCAGTGAGCTTAATACTTGCAAGAACTACCCGAAGCAGGCGAGCCCCTGCCGCTGGAATACGCCATGGCCCAGATGCTGCCGCCTGCCGGCTGGAAAAATGCCGACTCTGGTCATTCACCCCTATGCCGATGAGTCTACCGAACTGGAAGTAGAACTACGGATATGCAGCCGTAAGGATAGCCATCACCCGATGTGACTTTGGAGAAAAAGGTACTTTCTCTGCAAAAAGGCCGCAACTGCACGCCTCTGAATTTTGAGGTAGTTTTAAGCGAACCGACTTATGCTTTCCTGGTGATTTCCAACAATCCGAAGGTAAAATTCAAACAGTCCAACCAGCGGATTACGGGCCTGCTGTCTGTATTCAACTCTATCAATCCGGCCGTATCCAACTACGGCAAGCAGCAGCCTACGGAAGATATTGGCGTGGACGGCTTTGAGTTCTGGTGCCCGCAACGCCGACCCAAAGGCAAAAACCTGGCATTAAAAATCGAGGAAGGGCTGAAATGCTTTGGCCCCGAAAATATCCGCAACGGCGTGCAGCGTCCCACCAGCCAGCCCAACGCCTGGGTAGCTGACTTTGCCGATGCCGCGCCAGCGCTGACCCTTTCGTGGACAGAACCCCAGTCGATCAGCCGGGTAGAGCTGTTTTTCGACACGGACTACGACAATCCTTCCGAAAACGTACTGATGGTGCATCCCGAGGACGTGTCGCCCTTTTGCGTGCAGACAGTACCAGCTGACTGGATGATGCGGGGAAAGGTTCTGTACGAAAAATCGGACAACCACCAGACCCGGAATGTGATCACTGTTTGACGAGCCCATCACAACCCAAAGCTTGAAAATAAGGATAGAGCACCCCTCCGCTACCTCGCCGGCGGCGCTGTTTCGAGGTGAGGTGTTATGCGTAAAAGAAATACCTATGAGATAGACTTTATCCGCAAAAGAGCGCAGTGTACTCAGGTACGCTACGCTCTTTGTGTTTTGCTTTTCAGAGTATTGTTGACTCTTACCAGACAATACTCTTATACAGGTTGGGATACTACTTTGGGGCCGGCTTCCAGAATCTCACGGGATGAGCCTTCCTTGAATGTTTCAAAATTCTTGTTGAATAGCTCCGCCAGATGATGGGCTTTGGCCTCATACGCGTCGGCATCGGCCCAGGTATCTTTCGGAATCATGATTGCTGAGGGTACCCCGGCGCATTGGGTAGGTACCTCAATGCCAAAAATCGGGTCGGTCGCGGTGGGGGCCTGTGCCAAGGAGCCATCGTGGATGGCATCAATGATGGCCCTGGTATAACGCAACTTGATCCGGGAGCCTGTACCGTAGGGACCGCCGGTCCAGCCGGTGTTTACCAGCCATACGTGGGTGTCGTTTTCCTTGATTTTCTGGGCCAATAGCTCGGCGTACTTGCTGGGGTGCCACACCATAAAGGCGGCTCCGAAGCAGGCCGAGAAGGTGGCCTGTGGTTCGGTAACGCCCATTTCGGTACCGGCGATCTTAGCCGTATAGCCACTAATAAAATGATACATGGCCTGCGCCGGGGTAAGTTTGGCCACCGGGGGCAGCACTCCGTAAGCATCGCAGGTCAGGAAAATGACGTTTTGGGGGTGTCCGCCCACGCAGGGGATTTTGGCATTGGGTATGTACTCGATGGGGTAAGCGGCCCGGGTATTTTCGGTAATGGTGGTATCATCATAGTCTACCTTATGCGTCTTGGGGTCATAGACTACGTTTTCCAGCACGGTACCAAAGCGGATGGCCTGAAAAATTTCCGGCTCTTTTTCAGCCGAGAGGTTGACGGCCTTGGCGTAGCAGCCGCCTTCTATATTGAATACTCCTTCGTCCGACCAGCAGTGCTCGTCGTCGCCGATGAGTTGGCGGTGCGGGTCGGCCGAGAGGGTGGTCTTACCCGTGCCGCTCAGACCGAAAAACAGACTAACATCGCCTGCTTCACCTTCGTTGGCCGAGCAGTGCATCGAAAGTACCCCCTGCTTGGGCATGATGTAGTTCATGATGGTGAACACTCCCTTCTTCATCTCGCCGGCGTATTCCGTACCCAGAATCACAAATTCTTTTCGCTCAAAGCAGAGATCCACACTCGTACGGGAATTCATGTGGGTCGTAAACGGATTGGCCGGAAACTCGCCGGCGTTGAAAATCACGTAGTCAGGCTCGCCGAAGTCGGCCAGTTCCTGCTCCGTGGGCCGGATCAGCATGGTATGCATAAACAGCGCGTGGTACGGACGGGTGCAAATCACCCGCACCTTGATCTGGTACTTTTTGTCCCAGCCGGCAAAGCCATCCACTACGTACATGCGGGTTCGGGTATTGAAATAGTCGAGGGCACGCTGACGGTTGATATCAAACGTATGCTCATCCATCTTGATATTCACCGCGCCCCACCAGATGTCGCCAACACTCTCGGGACGCTCGATGATGCGCTTGTCCCTGGGACTACGACCGGTTTTGGTACCCGATTGCAGCATCAGGGCTCCCTTGTCGGAGATGGCCGCGGCCGTCTCGTAGCGCATGGCCATTTCGTAGAGCTTGGCCGGATGGGCATTGCGGATCGTTTCCTTGTTCTTCAGACCATACTGGGCCAGATCAAAAGGCTTTTCCATGAAATAAGTCAATTTTATGTTGATGAAATACCGATAGTTGTCCCAAAGGTAGCAATTCACTTCTTACTTCATGGAAACAATGGGCATGTTTAAAAGTGATTTTTATCAATACCAACTTATTTCAAACGATGCTTAAGCTTCCTCAATCACAGCCGCAGGAGCCGCCCCTTCGTACAGTATCCGATACACTGATTCGGTGATGGGCATGGGTACCTGGCAGGTTTGGTTCATGAAATGAATGCTTTTAGCGGCATAGTACCCTTCGGCGATCATCTTCATTTCCAGTTGGGCCGCTTTGACGCTGTATCCTCTACCGATCATATTCCCAAACAATCGGTTTCGGCTAAACTGCGAATAGGCCGTTACGAGTAAGTCGCCCAGGTAGGCGGATGAACTCAGATCGCGTTCGCGGGGGTCCACCGCCGTTACGAAGCGCCGGATTTCCTGCATGGCGTTGGAAACCATGACGGCCTGGAAATTATCACCATAGCCAAGCCCATGGGTAATGCCACAGGCCAGGGCCACAATATTCTTCATAACGGCGGCATATTCTACGCCGTACAGGTCGGGGAGGGGATTTGCCGTAACGAATCGGCACGTCAAAAGGCGGGCAAAGTCTTCCGCGCAGCTATCGCCGGTAGAGGCGATGGTCAGGTACGATTGCTTCTCCAGAGCCACCTCTTCGGCGTGGCAGGGACCGGCTATCACGCAGATGTCGTCCAGGGGTACCCCATAGGCATCTTCTACCCAATCCGTAACCAACTGATTGGTATCAGGTACCATGCCTTTGATGGCCGATACTACTCGCTTTCCCTTCCAATGCTCGGGGCTTAACTCCCGCAAAGGTTCCTGGACAAAAGCTGCCGGGATGGCTAATATGACATAGTCAACGCCCTTTATGGACTCCTTGATTTTGTGACACACCTTCACCTTTTTGGGAGGTAGGTACACATCACTCAGGTAGCTGGGGTTGTGATGGAATTTTTGAATATGTTCAATGTCCTTTCTGCTTCTGAGCCACCAACGTACCTGAATATGGGGCTGTTCGCACAGAATTTTCACCAGGGCCGTGGCCCAGCTTCCTCCCCCGATGACGGCTACTTTATCGGATATTGGTTGTTTCATTCCTGATTTTTGGATTAGTAATCGCTTTAAAAGAACAGTGCCTAAGGTAGTTTTTTGGTGACTATTTCGAAAGCCCCGGCAGCATTCAGCCCTAAATATCCCAACTAGGCAAAAAAGATACTCCTTTTAATAAAAACTTGCGTGTCTTTTCCGACAAAGAGCTGGCTAAGCTTTGAATTGATTTAAAAAAAGATTTCATTGGAGATTGATTTTATGCACTTCTATTTATCCTAAACAAAACAAATTTATGAGCAAGTTTGATGATTTGATTGAAACGTATCAGGGAGAGGCCCAAAAGATCGGAGTGGCGCTTGACCCTGATCTCTTATCAAAAGTTACCAAGGGACTTGGCCCTTCTATCTACAATGTGGATTCTGCGAAGGTTTCCTGCAGCGACAAAACCGAGCTGGATCGGGTGAAAGCTAATTTTCTGATCAAGAAGCTGGGGCTTCCGGACGGGGGTGAGCTGGACACCGCTCTCGATGAAGTATGCCAGACTTTTGGGAGTTCCAACCGGAACAAGTACCGCGCTCTATTCTACTATTTGCTCGTAAAAAAATTTGGCAAGGAAGATTTGTACGCCTGATTATTTTCGAAACCCCTCTTCTGTCGGGAATTGGTTTCATTCTAAGCCACGACACTATATAAAAAATCCTTGTGGTAATACCACAAGGATTTCCATTTTCTTAACCTAAACTAAATCGAATTAATACATATACAAAACGCATTAATTGTCATTTTCTTTTGAAGTAGCCCCAGGTTTTTTCTCCTCGGGCTTCTTTTTTATCACTTTATCCTTGCTTTTGAGGCTTTTAGAAACAACTATAAAAGGCCCCGAAATGATTTTTTCCCCTTCGGTGAGTCCGGAAAGTACCTGGATGTTTTCGAAATCACTAATACCGGTTTTTACCTCCTTCATTTTTGCAAAACCAGAACTATCCACAAACACTACTTCCTTAATAGGCTCATCCTTAATGGGTTTTGTGTCCTGATTTCCAGGCTGGGTAGTTTGCTGGGCTGTTTCGGGTTTGTCGCTGCGGGTAGTTACCGCCGCAATCGGGACGGTAACCACATTGGACCGGCGGTCCGTGATTACATCCACCGAAGCCGTCATGCCGGGTTTGAACGGATAGGCTTTTTTTCCTTTCTTCGCCATCAAATCCTGGAAAGATTCGTTCAGAATCTTTATTTTCACTTCAAATTCGGTCACCGCGTCCGCCGAGGCACCAAGTGAACTAGTACTGGAAGCCAGGCCGCTGGCGGTATTGGCGATTTCGGTTACCAATCCTTTGAATTTACGTCCCGTGCCACTGTACGCATCCACATCAATCTCGGCCGTATCGCCCAGCGCGACTCGCACGATGTCATTCTCATTGACGTTTACCCGTACCTCCATATTGTTCAGGTTGGCTATGCGCATCAGTTCGGTACCAGCCATTTGGCTTGTGCCTACCACGCGCTCGCCGATTTCTACGTTAAGGAGGGAAATAATCCCACTAACGGGTGCGAAAATGGTAGTTTTACGGAGGTTCTCGGCAGCATCCCGGAGACCGGCTTCGGCACTTTTTACGTTAAACTGGGCGGCCTGAATATTGGCCTTTGCCGCTTCAATATCCTGCTGCGCTACCTGGTAATTGGCCCTGATTTGTTCAAAATCAGCCGCCGAAATTACCTTGTCTTCGTAAAGTTTTTTGTTTCTGTCAAAATCCGCCTTGGATCGGATCATCCGGGCCTCGGCTTGCGCCAGGGCGGCTTTGGTTTGTTCGGCGTTGGCCTTGCTGGAATTTACACTGGCCTGAGCCCTGGCAAAAAGCGATTCGTAGTTATCGGGTCGGATTTTGAGGAGAAGCTGCCCTTGCTGAACCGAATCACCTTCTTCTACGTAAAGAGCGGTGATTTCGCCCGAAACGTCGGGGCTCAACTTAACCTCCACTTCGGGTTGTACCCGGCCCGATGCACTAACGCGCTCAATGATGTCGGAGCGTTTGACCGTCGCAAAATCCACCTCCACGGGTTTTTCCTGCCCGATCCACCCGACCTGCTTTGCTACCACCAACCCTCCAACTAGAACTACCATCACCACTCCCAACACCCACCATATACGATTTGAAGATTTACGAGCCATTTTTTATTTTTGGTTTACGGTTAATCAATTTTAGTACCCCCATCTTTTATCCCCTGATTCGATACCCGGATCAGTTGGAAGAGATGGGCTTATTCATGTAAAAATCAAGAATTTTGGACCGAAATAGGTAATCATATTTCGTTTGAACCAGATTTGCACGGGCCCGATCCAGGTTCGCTTTAGCAATGTTGTACTCAGCGGAGTTGATGGCCCCCACCGCGAAGCGGCTCTCGGCTACCCGAAAGGCTTCTTCCAGTGCCCGCACCTGATTGGACGTAGCGCTGTAGCGTTTGCCTGAGTTGCTCATATCAATGTAGGCCTGTTCTACATTCCGGCGGATCTGCTGGGCCGCCAGATCCACCTGGTATTCCAGGTTTTTTTGTTGAATACGAGCATTAGAAACCCGGTACTTAGTTTGGAATTGGTTGAAAATAGGTACCCTCAAATTAAAGTTAAAAGACGAACTCCGGTTGAAATTTAATTGATCAAAATACCCGAACGACCTATTTTCCCCGTTGGGGACGGTGACCAGTTCCGTAATAGGGAAGGTAAATTCCCCGGCCTGCACAAACCGCGTCTGCGAAATTACCTGCTTGGTGGTAGAACCCGAACCATCCGCTACGAAGCGTTGCTTGGGGGCGGCACTTGAAAAATTGGTACTTACGCCCGCACTGAAGGTGAGGCTGGGTAACCCCTGCGACTTTGCCGACTCCACCGCCACGGCCGCCGACTGCACCCGCAGCTGGGCGGCTTGCATTTGGGGTAGGTTGTCCAGGGCGGTATCGTACACCTCATTTACCGTAGCCTCATAAGCTTGTATGGTAGGATCGGGGGCATTGATGGTTTGTACTTCTATATTCTCACTGCCAGGCAGGTTCATTAGCAATTTTAAGTTCAACTTGGCCGATTCCAGGTTGTTCTGGGCATTTACCAGCGATAGTTCATCATTAGCAAGCTGAGCCCGCAGGTCGAACAGCTGGCTTTCGGCCAGTGAGCCGGCCTGAACGAGCCGGGTGGTCCGGTCCAGTTGCAGCTGGGTGGCTTCGCCCTGCCGCAGGGCCACATCTATCAACTCCTGGTTGCTGACCACTTGCAGGTAAGCGAGGGCTACATTCAGAATAATGTCGTTGCGGGTGGCATCCAGGTCCTTATCACTGGCTTGCAGGGTAAGGTCGTTTTGCTGGATATTGTTTTTCAGCAGGAAACCATTGAACAACGTCACGGAAGAGTTGATACTGTAGTTATTGAAATTGACGTTTTGCTGCACAAATTGGTTTGTGAAGGGGTCAATGTTACGACCATTGTTAAAGCCCTGGGAGGCATTAAAACCCAGGTTGGGCCACCGTTGCCATTTTGACTGGATCAGGTTGTTTTGATTGGCGTCTACCTGCAGCCCCGCCTGCTTAATCTGGGGATTGTTTTGCAGGGCTATCTGCACACACTCTTCCAGGGAAAGTGGAGCAGTGGTAGCGGCCTGGGTAGTTACCTGAGCCCAGGTTATGCCCAAGCTGCCCGCCAGTAAAGTAAGGGTCAGAAGTAGGTGGCGTAACAAATACATCATAGTTATACATTGTTTGATACTCAATATTACTAGCTGTGGTCCGAATCACACAGCCTTTTGGGACGGGCGGTTATCTGGATCGGTAAAGTG
This sequence comes from uncultured Cytophagales bacterium, assembly GCA_963768025.1. Lineage (GTDB taxonomy): Bacteria > Bacteroidota > Bacteroidia > Cytophagales > Spirosomataceae > CAVYGM01. The sequence continues at coordinate 61,663 of CAVYGM010000019.1, read as the reverse complement.
GACGTTTCGGCTGATTAAGCTTTACGGTAGAAACCTAAACACAAAGTAACCAGGAACTGCAAAATAACTTCTTTAAAATGGGTTTTGATTAGTATTTTAAAGAAAAATCGCGAGCTAAATTCCGTTTTATAGGTCAATCCTTACGCTCGGTTTTTTTTCATTATCCTCTAAAATTCCTATGCAAAACCCATATATTGCAAGATAAATTGGTTGCCAATCTCACCCGCTCTTCTCTATGCATTCTCTTTGGCGTTTTCGGATCCACCCTTTGGCCGCTCTACTGCCACTTGTTTTTCTTTATGGTGGCTGCCAAAATTCTCACTCCCCCGCTCCTGATTCGTTGAGCCAGCTTGTTTCGGATGTGGACAGCCTTAGCGGTCGGGCGGAGTACCTGGCCACCCCCTTCGTGACAGCCGGTGATCGCGTGTATATGATCGGTAATCAGGATGGGCAATTTCCTGATCTGGGTTGGCACGTAGAAGGGGAAATGGGTGGCGTATGGGACCATCCGATCAAACTGCTCGATGGGTTCACGGCGGCGCTTCGGTTCAAAGGGGAATGGTCTTGCCTGACTACGGCCGATAAATTCATTAATTATCCTTTTGCCAACAAGCATGTGTATACTGCGCCAGAAAGTGGCTTGCGGGTCGAACGCTTCCAGTTTGTGCCCGATGGCAAGGAGGCCGTAGTGGTGGAATACACGTTTTTTAATCAGGATGCAGAGAGCAAAAAAGTTGATTTTGAGTGGACAGCCTTTTCGGATCTGCGTCCCACCTGGCTCGGGGAACGTACGGGAATGACCGATGCCCAGGATCGAATGAACTGGGACGAACCCACCCAAAGCTGGATAGCCAAGGATAGTCTCAACCCCTGGTTTGTGATGGCTGGATCACCCACCAGGCCCGTGGCCCACCGCACGGTCCCTTCCACCTGTGCGTATCGTCCCAAAGGAAAAGGAAGCCGGGGAGCACTGGAATATGCGCTCGAAATACCCGCCAACGGCTCGGTACAGGTGCAAATCGTGATAGCTGGGTCGTACGTTTCCGAGGAGGAGGCAAAGGCAACCTTCGCTTCGGTGAATCGGCGGGCCAAAGAGAGTTTGTTGGCAAAAAAAGAACGATACGCGGCGCTAGCCGCGGAGGCCAGACTTACTATTCCCGACAAGGAGCTACAAAAGGCCTACGAATGGGTGAAGTACAATACCGACTGGCTGGTGCGCGACGTGCCTGAGCAGGGACGCGGGCTATCGGCCGGGCTCCCCGACTACCCCTGGTGGTTTGGGGTGGATAATGAGTATACCCTGAAAGGGGCCATCGCCACCGGGCGGAAAGATCTGGTGTATAGTACCATTGCGCTCATTCACAAACTTTCCGAGAAGGCCAACGGCAACGGGCGGATTGTCCACGAGGTCTCCACCAACGGGGCGGTGTTTAACCCCGGAAATATCAACGAAACCCCCCAGTTTGCTTCGCTCATTTGGCACGTATACCAATGGACGGGCGATAGGGAGTTTTTGGCTACCTACTATCCTACCGTAAAAAAAGGCCTGCAATGGCTGATGAAGGAAAACGACCAGGACGGAAACCTGCTGCCCGATGGATTCGGAATGATGGAGATACACGGGATGGACAGCGAGATGGTGGACGTAGCCGTATACACCCAGAAAGCCTTTGGCGATGCCTCCCGTATGGCCGATGCAATGGGCGAACCAGAGGTAGCCAAAGAGTACGCGGCTATTTCGGAGCGGATAAAGTCTAAAATCAACACCGATTTCTGGGTGCCAGCTTCGAGCTCTTACGCCGATTTTATAGGTACCTCGCAGCAAGCCATTCGGCTGACGGACGATGCAATTGTACGGGCCGATACGTTGCAAAAGCCCTGGGCCGTGGCGGAGTTGCAGGCGGCCAAAAAACGGATAGCCCAGCTGCCGCCGGGCCAGAAACAGGGGTTTGTGCTGCACCACAATTGGGTGGTGAACACGCCCATGGAAATGGGTATAGCCGATACGGCCAAAGCCCTGATCGCCCTCAAAACCGGTAGCCAGTTTGTCAATCCGTACGGGATGTTCGTAACGGGCATTGACCGGGACGAGAGCGCCGGAAAAGACGAAAGTTCTTTCGGGAAAAACCGGAAGGTATTTTCCTACACCGGGGCAGTGATGACCCTACCCACCGGCGTGCAGGCCATCGCCGAAAACAACTACGGCCGCCCTGACGAAGCGCTTGGCTATCTGAAACGCATCGCCCGTTCGTTTGGCTATGCCTTGCCGGGTTCTATTTATGAAGTATCTCCCGACTATGGCATGATGACCCAGGCCTGGAACCTGTACAGCTTCGCCGTGCCAATTGTCCAGCAGTTTTTTGGGATCAAGCCCATGGCAGGTGAAAAAACCATCCGGGTTCAACCCCTCATGCCCTCGTCGTGGGATAAGGCAAGTCTTGAGAAGGTGGTGGTCGGGCCAAATGAATTGTCCATGCAGTATGAACGCATGTCCGGGGTGGTTGAAATTACCCTGGAACAGTCCAAAGCCGACTGGAAACTTGTGGTTGCCTTTCCGGCCGGACGATTCAAGAATTGGAAGGTAGATGCCAAGTCGGTAAAGCCCAGGTTGGAGGGGAATTTTGAGCTAATTGAAATTCAGAGTAGCAAAAGTACCGTGACCGTTGACTAACTAATAGCGTGAACAGGGGCGTAAAAGGGAATTATTGGAATAAATAGATTCAGCTTTCGAAGAAAAAATAATAAATTACGAAAGAATGTTTTCAATAGCTTCACACATCCATGCGATATTTGGTTACAAAATTTAACTTTATCCTTTTTCTTACGCTATCCGTATCTCTGATCAGCGGAGCAGTGTACGCTCAGAAAAGCCTTAGCGATAGCCTTGATCGGATTCTGAAGGAGCCAATGGCCGATACCTCCAAAGTCCTGCTTTACGATCAGATCGCCCGCACCTACATGTACTCCAAGCCTTTGCTGGCAATGGACTATATAAAGCAGGCGATAAGCCTGTCCGTGCGTATCGAGTATTACAAAGGGGAAGCACGAACTAAAAACCGCCTCGGTTCAATTTACAAGAACATTGGTAGTTACGCAAAAGCATTAGAGGCTCACTTTGATGCACTCAATGTGTCTAAAACCCATGAGGATATAGACAACATGGCCCGAATCTTCAATAATATCGGAATTCTCTACTCCACCCAGAAAGATTATAGAAGGGCAGTAGACTACTACAATCAGGCCAAGCCGCTAGCCGAACAATTAGGAGATTCTCTTTTATTGGAAATTATCCGTCAGAACCTCGGTACTGACTACGCCTTTATGGGCACGCTGGATTCCGCTCGGTATTATACCCTGATGGCGTTGCAGATTGCCAAGCAACGCAAGGCCAGTACGGCCAATACTTTGCTGATCAATTTGGGTAACCTAGAATATCGCAAGAAGGAATATTCCACCGCGCTGGATTATTATCGGATGAGCCTGCCGGTCTCGGAAGCAGCCATGGACATCAGCAACCTGAGCTTAACGTACTTTGAAATGGCACGGGTATTCTGGGAGGTCGAGCAGGTGGACTCTTCGAAGTACTACGCAGAAAAAGCCCTGGCACTTGGCAAACAGATAGATAATCCAAGTGCGATTCTTGACGCTTCCATGTTGCTCTCCGAGCTTTATGAACTCACGGATAAAGCCAAGGCACATAGGTACCTCAAAATGGCCTTTGAAGCAAAGGATCAGATTTTTGACGAAGCAAAGGTAAAGCAAATCAATGACCTTGGTGTGAAAGAACAGATTCAGGAGCAACAGCGGCAGACCGAAAAGATCCTGTACGAGAATCGCATTCGGACGATTGCACTGTTGGTGGGGATTGTGGTGTTCATGTTCATTGCCTTTCTGCTCTACCGCAACAACCGGATCCGGCAAAAGGCCCACGGGGTATTGAAAGTGCAGAAGGAGAAACTAGAAAGCACGCTATCCGAGTTGAAAACTACCCAAATCCAGCTCATTCAGGCGGAGAAAATGGCTTCCCTTGGTGAACTTACCGCCGGTATTGCGCACGAAATCCAGAATCCGCTCAACTTCGTGACCAACTATTCGGATGTTAACGTGGAGTTGCTGGTAGAAATGAAAGAGGAACTCGAAAAGGGGAACTCGGAGGAAGTGAGGGAACTCACCAATTTACTGCACGAAAATCACAAAAAAATAGTCCACCACGGCAAGCAGGCCGGGGCGATCGTACGGGGCATGGTCGAGATCAGCAAACGTGCCAATGGCCAACGGGAGTCAACCGACATTAATGCGCTGGCGTCAGAGCACCTCAAAGTAGCCTACCATTCGTTGCAAACCAAAGACAGCAGTACGCAAATAGTGCTGGAAACCAGGTTTGACCCGGATCTTCCCAAATTGAACGTCATTCCGGGTGATGTAGGGAAGGTAATCCATAACCTGGCCAATAACGCGATCTATGCGGTTCTTGAAAAAAAGAGAAAGAGTAAGGATGCTACCTACGTCCCTACCGTGGAGGTAACCACCCGCAAAGTGAAAGATAGGCTGGAGGTGAGCGTGAAGGACAATGGAACGGGAATGTCGGAAAAAGTTTTGGATAAAATATTCCAGCCATTTTTTACCACCAAACCTACCGGACAAGGTACCGGCCTGGGACTTTCGCTGGCGTTTGATATAGTGACAAAAGGGCACGGAGGAAAATTGGATGTGAAAAGTAAAGTGGGCGAAGGATCAGAATTCACCGTGCAATTACCCCTGAATACCCAAATCGCAGAACCTGTATAAATACGTTTACACTTAAACAACCTCTTATGAAAAAGTCGTACGCAATAACCTTGCTTTTTGTTCTTATAGCATCCCTGGCCTTTGCTCAGGCCCACCGCGACGCCTTGCCGGAAGAAGAAGGCATTAACACCATGTCCCTGTTGATTGGGGCTGGCATTGGCCTTATAGCGGGGTACCTGATAGGCTCTCGTGTGAGCAAAAAATAAATACACAACGGGAGGGGGCCGACTTCAGGCCCCCTCCCGGCTTACGTGTTTCAAACTAATCAGTAGGGGTACGATTTTGCCGCTATGATTTCCCTGCAACACAAATCCTATTTTCCTTTCTTTGTAGCGTACCTTCTGGTAGGGAACCAAGGCATCGCCGAAGGCATGGAGAGCCCGCTCGGTAAAGCTGCCAGAGCCGGCGTTCATGTCGGCCACGTACTTTTCTATTTCGATCGGTTCCTCAGAAAAAAGGAAGAGCCAGTATTCAGTTCCGGTTTCGTTATTGAGCCGGTAGATCCTGTCAAAATCAGGCGAGGGAAGGATGAGCTTGGTATTGGCACCTATGAACGGGCTTTCATTCAAATCCTTTTCGGGAGTAGGAAATAACAACGTTGTTTCGGTTTTTCTGTCGTTGGCGGCTATCAGATACAGGTACCCTTTCTGATCAATAATATCCGCAAAAAATTTGTACTCAGTTCCGGAAGGCTGGGGCTTCAGCAGCGAATAGGCCACCATCTGGTTGGAAGAGTTTTCTTTCACAAAAGCCGTCAGGTTATCGGGTCGGTAGGGCGGGTAATTAATGGTAACATCCGCGGACAGCCTGATCCGGCCGGCGTCGTTGTCGGGACGGGCGTAGGCCTGAAACCCGTACTTGGCGTAGGTATCAAAATCCGTGTAGCTGATCCAGAAAAAACCCTGATCTCCCCAGTCTTCGCCGTAGCTATTCACGGCCTTGAAAGCTCCCCCGAATTTGTGGTCGTCGTAGCCGACCAGGCATACCGCGTGCCCGCCTTTGGTGTCTTTGCTGGTATTGGAAGGATCCCAGAGGGCGTAATCTTCTTCGGATTTTATGCCAAAAAACAGCAGGATTCCGCGCCAGAACCGACGCCACCCACCCAATTCCTCAAACGAAGGCGTCACCTGAATCCCCACGATCACCGGTGTTTTTTCGGACAAGGATTTTTTTACGGGCACGATCACATCGCCCCGTTCGGTGAGGCCGAAGAGATTGATATAATCCAAAATTCGGGATTCCGTGGGTACCGGTAGGGTAGGGTTGCTCCCGCAGCTGGGATACCCAAGCTGAGAGTACTTTACTACCCCCGTATTTTTCATAAATTCCAGAGCCGCCGAAATCTCCGTCCCTACCGTGCAGTTTTGATCGGTGGAGTCTTTGATGGCGTTGTATAGGAAGGAGGGTGAGAACCGCAACCCGTCGATAGTGGCTTTGTCGGTGACGCCTAACCGAATGGCTTCCAGGATGGTACGGGCATAGTAAGCCGACGACACCGCCACGCAAGTACCAAGCCTTCCTTGATTGATAACGGTAGGTACATAGGCCGAAAGGTCTACCCGTTCGGGTAATGAATCGTCGGTAGTGAGAGTAGAGGTTTTTCGCGGAATGCTGCTGTAGGCATCGTCGTTGAGTTTCAGACCTTGTGCCTGCACCCGGAAAAGGGTACCAACGATCAGGAAAAACAGGATTCCCCAGCGGGCGGAGAAAGCTTTACGAATCAAAGGCAAATCGGTAAGGGGCATTTTTGGTAAGCTTCTATTGGCAGGGTTTTGTTTCTATTTCCCAAACGGGCTCCTGCCTTTTATCTACTCCTTTTAACAACTCACTCATTTCTTTTTTGGTGTTCCTCAGCAGGTACTGCCAGTTTACGTTGTTGATCCTGGTATTAGCCGCGAATAGCGCGTCGAAAGCCTGTTTGAAGTTTAGGGTAAAAATGGAGCCACTCACGGGCGCGGCTGCCCACACCGGCTGCTCTTTCTGGGAGCTGGCTACTTTTATTAGCCCGCATTCCGATTTCATGAGTTTTTCCATAATGGCCCGGCTGCTGCTGATTTCCATTTCGGTACCCCTGGGCGGTGGTATCACGGGTACTTTCACGGTGTTGTCGCGGCAGTCGGCCATGGCGATATTCAGGCGGGCGCCTTTCTTTTTTAGCAACTCACCAATCTCGTCAAGCGAAATAGGGTCATCCTCCCACAACGACCGGACACCATCGGGCAGCAGGGTCGTAAACGAACTTGCCTTAGGCCTGATGGTGGGAAACTTATTTTTGGCATCGGGGTAGTAGCCCTGACCCGAGTAATAGAAAAAGACAATGTCGTTGGCAGAAACGGGGAGCGAATTGATCTTGTTCCTGATCGCCTTTGGATCAATCTGATCACCCACCAGGTACTCCTTCTTTAACTTGTAGTTGATACCCGAAACCAGGGTTTGGATTACGTCATTGATCTGTTTTTCGTCCGCCTGACTGATCCTTCCCAGATTCTTTTCTTTTTCGGACTGATCGAGCACCAACACGGCGTGGAGGGTCTGCCCGGCAGCAAACCGGGAGAAGGCGAGAAGTAGGAAAACAAAAAATACTTTTTTCATGAATCAACAGAGACTAAAAACACCGGATGATTTTCAAGTTTCATTTTTTTGTACACCCACAAACATGTCTAAGAGATTGGGGAGCAACCTGGCTAAAACATTCCAGGTGAGAATGATCTTAGCGAATAGGAGATGCTGCTTTGAATAAAAAAATGGGTCTTACTGGCAAGTTAGCAGAAAAGTTGAAACAACAATCGCCTTGGTCTAGTATTAGAACGGTTTTTTGTGGAGATACAATTCCCTGTTTATAAAAAATAGCAAAAAATCAATAAAGCGCGGTGGGAATCATTCCACGCGCGCTTTAAAAACATTTCTTATTTCACTCTGGAAGTTTGAATTCTATTCCTTTGAGGCTAGTTTGGGAAAGGTTTTGAGGTGCAGATAGATGGCGGCCAGCTCGTCGTCATTCATGAGTTTAAATCCCTCCCAGGGCATGAACTTGGGGTCCAATTTTCGTTGATCAGGAGTAGTACCGGTGCGTAGGGTGGTGATAAACTGAGCTTGTGACCAGTTCCCAAGGGCTCCCCCAGTTGTGATGTTTGGGGCAAGGGGGGCTCCTGGCTCTCCTGAGGATTTTCCGTTCAATTCTTCCCCGTGGCAGGAATAACACCCACTAATCTCAACCAGGTATTTTCCATAGTCAGCGGTAGCCCCAGAGGCAGGAGCGGTAACATTTGTCAGAGAGGCATGGTCAATATTTTCAGCATTGATAATATCACCGAATAATCCCGTCCCCGCCAGGGTTTTAGCCAGGTAGGTCAAATGTGGCCCCTCCCAGGTATTGTTAACGGGAGGTACAGTTTTCAAATAAGCTACTATGTTCCCCAGATCCTGGTCACTCAAATGCTGAAACTCTTTGGCGGGCATGATGAAAGCGGGCTTTCCGTCTTTTTTTACTCCATGCCGGATAGCCCGGACAAAATCTTTGTCTTGGTACATAGTCCCTACACCGCCTTTTCCCGACGTAAGGTTACTGGCCGGGATGGAACCCATGGACGGATCATCAAAAAATTTGGTTCCCCCCAAATCCTGGCCGTGACACCCTTTGCAGTGGATACTTGCCAGCCTTGCTCCTTCTAAAAGGGCGGTGGAGTCGCTGGGGATGGACATTTCGTGAGGATTTACCTCAAATGTCGCGGCCATTCGGTTTTCAAAACTGATTGAAAAATAGAGGGAGGCTAATCCAACAAGTGCTAGGACGGCAAGCAGTCCGATTCCAATCCATTTGAGTGCTTTTTTCATAGCTGGGGGAAGTTTATTTTTAAAACATGAGGTCGGTTCTTCTTGAAATGATCAAGGAAAAGAATACCCCAAATTGATACCTTTTGCGGCTACGAAACATCAGTAGATATTTGTATTTTTACTACGCAGATCTGCGTATTTATTAGAAAACATCCCCGGTTCCTGCCTTTTTACGGGTCATGAAACGGGGATGTGGTGTTTATTTCTTAACGGTTTGGGGTGCCTCGGTCATTTGCATTACGGGTACCATCGCATCCGCTTCTACGAACCATTTGCCCTTGATTTTGTGGAAAACCGCCAGGTTGGTGGTAGTTCCACCCACTTGCTGCCCGTTCATTTTGATGTTGTCCTCGGACGTCCAGGTCAGGATAGCTACCTCGGGAGTAATGAGCCGAACCTTCAGAATGATCGGGCTTAAAGGTGGGTTTTTCGTCCACCACTTTCATGAATTCCTGCCAATTAGCGCGGAGGGCTTCCTTTCCCATGGCTATTCGCCCGTCCGGAGTTATTTCCAGGGCGTCTTTTGTGTAGGCTTCAAAGCCTGTTTCATAGTTTCCGTTGTTGTAGGCTTCATAGACTTCAAGCCACATTTTCTTGATGTCGGCTTCGGCAGTAGTGGACTGTGCAGAAACGGTTAGAGCGGTTACCAAAAGGATGGCGAGTAAAGTGATCTTTTTCATTGCTGTAAAAATTTAAGGTTTGATAGAAATAACTTGTTTTTTCAAGTAGTTAACTGCGACAAAGTTCGCACTGAAAAGAGGTATGAGTCATCCGCATTAATTCGTAACTTCACTACGCAGATTTGCTGAAAGGAAGCGGGGTTCTATGCTTTTTGGGTCATTGCTAACCGTCACTTGTTATGAAACACGATCGTACTTTGGCTTTTTGGTTTGGGATGTTCTTCTTTCCACTATGTACTTCTGCCCAGCAGTCCTACATTGATAGTCTTCGCGGCGTGTTATCAAAGGAAAAAAACTCCGAAAAACGGATTGAAGTGTATGATCTGATGGCCAAGGAAGCTCGGGAGCTGGACCTGGAATCGGCCATGCTGTACGCCGATACCCTGGAAGCAATGGCGGGGAAAGCCAACAGTACCCTGGGAAAAGCGAAGGTGCTGAATTTAAGAGGGGATATCCTGAAAGATAAAGGCGACATAGAAGCAGCCATTGCCCTTTACCGGCAGGAGCTGAAGCTACGAATCCAACTGACCGACAAAGTGGGCATAGCCCAGACCTACAACGATCTGGGGGCTTCTTATTCCGACGAGTACAAACCAGACTCGGCCATTATGTACTACCTGCTGTCGGTAAAAATCAACGAAGAGCTTGGCGAATTCAGCAACGTGGCCTCGGGCTATAGCAACATCGGCAACCTGTACGGCGATCAGAAAGCGTTCGACAAAGCGATCCTATACCTGCAAAAAGCCTTAAAAATCAGATTGGAACATGGGGAGGAGAAAAAAGCCATGTATACTTATAATAACCTGGCGGTAGCCTATGGCTCAAATGATGAGAACAAGGAGGAAAATGTGAGGAAGGCCATTCAGTACTCCCAAAAGGGTATTGAAATAGCCCTGAAATACGATAATAAATTTGTGGCGGGCGTGATCGAAGGCGGTGTGTGCCACCTGCTTATCGACCAAAAACGATACAAGGAAGCCATTGCCTATGGTGAGAAATCAATTGGACATCTGGAAGAAGCCAAAAGAACGCCCAACCTGGTATTTCCGCTGATCAACCTGGCCACGGCCTATAACGCCATGAACCGCCCCGCCGAGGCGCTGGGCTACGCGGAAAAGGGCTACGCGATAATGGTGGAACGGAAGCTGATAGATCCCCTGGAAGTATACTATGAGGAAATGGCAAACTCGAACCAACAACTCGGCAATCACCAACAGGCCCTGGTGTGGTATAAGAAATTTATGGCTCTGGACGACTCGCTGTTCAAGGCTGAGAATGTGAAAAATCTGGCGGACATTGAAACCAAATACCAGACCGAGAAAAAGGAAAAAGAACTGGTAGAGCAACGCGCTCAGATCTTCCGCCAACGCACGTGGCTGGTTGGCCTTCTGGCCGGCCTCCTGGTCCTGGGTATTGTGGCCTACCTCTTCTACCACCGCTACCGGCTCCGCCAGAAAGCCCTGCTGGATGCCGCCGTGATCCGGGAACAGCAGATTGGCCTGAATGCGGTGATCGAGGCCCAGGAAGCCGAACGGAAGCGCATTGCCAAAGACCTGCACGATGGAATAGCCCAGGAATTAGTGGCCTTGAAACTGGGGATGATGGCGCTGCAGGGCAAGATAGAAAAAGTAGCGCCGACGGAGGCCCGGAAACTGCATCAGTTATCGGAGCAGTTGAATACCTCATGCACCGAAGTACGGACTATTTCGCACGTGATGATGCCACCCACTTTGGGTCAGTTTGGCCTGGTGCCTAGTTTGGAGATGCTTATTCGCTCCACATTTGAGAATTTGGAACTGGACACGGAATTTGAACACTATAATCTCCCCGAGCGGCTTGATGAAAAAACCGAACTGGGACTTTATCGGATCACGCAGGAACTATTGAACAATATTATCAAGCACGCCCAGGCCCAGAAAGTACTGCTCCAATTGTATCAGGCGGGGAATAATCTTATTTTACGGATTGAGGACAACGGTCGCAGCTTCAATTTTGATCAGGCCCGACGCAAAGGTAGCATGGGGTTACTCAATATCCTGAGCCGGGTAAGTACCCTGGGCGGAACCTTTACTTCCGAAAAGGGCAGCTCGCAGGGTACAGTATCGACCATACGCGTACCCATAGCCAGCTAGTTCAAACCAACTTATGCTGCAGCGCAAAGCGCACGAGTCCTACGATTCCGTTTACATGCAGCTTGTGGATGAGGTTGTTGCGGTGGGTGTCCACGGTTCGGGGCGATATAAACAACTTATCGCCTATCTCGTTGCTCGAATAGCCTTCGGCTACCAGTTTCAGGATTTCCAGCTCCCGCTCCGAAAGCTGCGAAACGTCATTGTCCATTTCGGCGGTGGAATGGAGCAACACCATAGCTACATCACTGGAAAAATAGGATTCTCCATTAGCTACCCGCCGAATGGCTTCCGCCAGCTCGGTTTGGGTGGTATTTTTGAACAAAAAACCCTTTACACCCTTCCCTACGGCACTTTGAATACTCTCCCGGCTGTTGAGCATGGTGAGGGCGATCACCTTTACTCCTAAATAATCACGCATGATGTGCTCGGTAGCCGTAAGGCCGTCCATCACGGGCATTTCGATGTCCATCAGAACAACTTGCGCATGTCTGCCGGAACGAAGCAAGTCCAATACCTGCTGGCCATTGGAAGCTTCACCCACTATTTCCACAAAATCCAGATTTCCGAGTAGCGCTTTGAATCCTTCCCGTACTAAGTGATGGTCATCTGCAAGGATAATTTTTACCATAGCTCCTAATGTAAGTAATGATCCCTAGTGTGCTGATTATTAAATCAAGAGTACTAAAAATTGACTAAAAAGTCAACAAAACGCCATTCTTTGTAGCACAGTAGCCAACCCGGCGATCCTTTCACCGAAAAAAGACATGCCCGCTGTACTGAAAATGAATTCGCTCAGAGATCGAATCACCGCCGAATATCCTTCCTACCTCATGGCAACGGGTTAGGGTTTAAGGTACTTCCCAAACCAGTTCAGGTACCGTTCGAAGCGGTCTTTTTGGTAACTGGGAACCGAAATGCCGTGAAACTGCCGGGGATAAATCACCAGCTGCGTGGGAATACCCAGCGAGCGCAGGGCCTGGTACATCTGTTCACTTCCCGCGGCTGGCACATTAAAGTCCTTCTCGCCTGCCATAAATAAGGTCGGGGTTTTGATCCGGTCGGCGTGCAGAAACGGAAAACCCACTTTTAGGTAGTTGTCAATTCCTTTCCAGGGGAGCCCCAGCTCATTTTCGTTTTGGAGAATGTACTGATCTACCCCATAAAAAGAAAGCTGCATGGATACCCCCGCACCACTGGCGGCGGCCTTAAAGCGCGTATCCGTGGCGATGGCAGCGTTGGTAAGGATTCCCCCGTAGCTCCAGCCACCTACCCCCAGGCGGTCGGGATCGGCGATGCCTTTCTGTACCAGATAATCTACCGCCCCCAGTAGGTCCACTACTTCCAGGTGTCCCCAATCGGCGTAGATTGCCTTTGTGAAGTCCAGTCCGCGGCCATTGCTGCCCCGGTAGTTTACGGCGGCTACCGCGTAGCCTCCGGCGGCCAGCATTTGGCGGCTAAGATCAAACCCCCAGTCGTCCTGGCCCACGGGTCCTCCGTGAATAAATACAATCAGCGGAAGCTTCTGACCCGCGGGGGCATCGGGGGGTAAAAACAGCAATCCCGAAACTCGGGTACCGTCTTTACTTAGGGAGGAAAAACCCTCCACATTGGCGAGCGTCAGGGATGATACAAAAGCCTCCTGATGGGTGGTCAATCGGCGGGGCGTACCGTTTTCGAGGGCATAGAGCTCGGTGGGCAAGCTCGGGTTGCTGATGGCAGTCAGCAGGCCTCCTCCCGGATGGATTTCCAACTCCGAAAAGACCCTTTCTCCGCTAGCCACCTTATTGATTCGATCCGACTGCGTGTTAAATTGAGCAATGTAGCTTTGGCGGTCGTCTTCCACCAGTCCTAGCAGCGATTTGCCATCTTCGGCCCAGCGGAGAGTGGACACATCCCGGTCGAGGGAACGAGAGAGCATGCGGGGAGCTCCTCCCGCCGAAGGTACCACCATCAGCACCGATTGATCGTACATGGTGTAGGCCTCGGAAGTAGAGCGCAGGTAGGCGATTGATTTTCCATCGGGGCTCCATTTGGGGCTCTGGTCGGCCCCTCCCCAGGTCGTGAGCTGCCGGAGGGGAGCGCCTGGTTTTGCTTCCATAACCCAGATGTCCGAGTTGGTGTTGCGGTCAGGGTCTTCGGTGCGGTTGCTCACAAAAGCAATTTGCTTCCCATCCGGCGACCACTCCGCCGACCCCTCGCTGAACATTCCGGTGGTTAGGGTATCCAGTTTTTTAGCCACCAGATCATACAGGTACAGGTGCGAAGGCTCGCGCTGTAGGTAGCCCGATACGTCCTGTTTGAACTTGAACCGATCCGTTACGATGGGGTCGGGGATTTTTTTATTGGCCGAGGTATCCACCAGTTGCGTGATCACCATCAGAATTTTACTGCCATCCGGCGACCAGGCGTAGTCTTCCAGGTCGTGCTTCAGGTTGGTTAGTTTTTTGGCCTCGCCCCCCCGCCGGTCCATGATCCACAGCTGGCTTTTGGGCAAATCGCCCCGGGAGGATACGAACGACAGGTACTTGCCGTCGGGACTAAAACGGGGCTGCGATTCCCCGTCGGGGCTATTGGTCAGTTGCACGTTCTCCCGGCCATCCCAGCTCACCATCCACAGGTCAGCGTTACGTTTGTTAGCGGCCGAATCTACCGTGGAAAGCACGTAGGCTACCCACTTGCCTTCGGGTGCTACCTGAGGGTCGGAGATACTACGGAGCCGGTATACGTCGGAGGGTTGAAGTTTTCGTTTGGGCGGGGTTTGGGCGTTGAGATTGCCGAAAAGTAAGATCAGAAAAAAGGAAAGAGGGATAACGTGTTTCATGAAAGCTGACCGGATGAATGAAAATTTCGGATAAAGGTAAAACGTACCATTTTACACCACCAGCCCAATCCCAAACAGCACCACAAACAACAACGTCGATAGCGCCATTTGTTTGAGGTAGGGGTCAAGTTCAGAGGGCTTGCGCAGGCGGGTAATAGCCAGGCCGTTGCGGATAAAAAGCGGAAAGCTCAGCAGGAAGAAAAGCTGGGTGTAATGCGAAAAGTGCGTGAGGGTATACAGCAGAATACAGGACATACCGGTAATCAGGATGATCCAGTGGTACACCACGGCGCGGTCGCGGCCTAGCCGCACGGGGATGGAGTTCTTGCCGGTAGCTTTATCGGATTCGATGTCCCGAATGTTGTTGATGTTCAGCACGGCTACCGCAAAAAGTCCGCAACTGCTGGCCGGCAAAAGCAAACCCCAGTTCCAGATCAAGGTATGCAGGTAGTAGGTACCCAGTACCCCCACCCAGCCGAAGAAAATCAGCACCGACAAATCACCCAGGCCCACGTAGCCGTAGGGGCGCTTGCCGGCGGTGTAGGTGATGGCTGCCGCAATACAAGCCAGCCCCACGCCCAGAAACACCCAGAATACATTTGTAGAAGCATCCTGCAAGGCAAGGTAGAGCAGGCTAATCCCCGACACCAGCGAAAGCCCGGAAAACAAAATGATTGCCTTCCGCATAGCCGCCGCCGATATTTGCCCCGACTGCACTGCCCGGCGCGGACCCTGCCGAAGGTCGCTGTCCTTGCCACTGACGGCATCGCCATAATCGTTGGCAAAGTTGGAGAGTACCTGCAAAAAAATGGTAGTCAAAACGGCCAGGGAAGCCACCAGGCCATCAAAGGTACCATCAGCATACGCCAGAAAGCACCCCATCAGGATGCAGGAAAGGGCCAGAGGTAAGGTTCGCGGACGGGCCGCTTCTATCCAGGGGTTCATTTTTTGGGGCTGTCGGCGATTGGCTATCAGCTTTTAGTGCTTTTTATTTGTATACACTATATTGTAACAGGCAGGTCTTTCTTGTGCCAGTCTGTTTGAAAAAAATCAATCAGAACCACTAGGGAAATATGGTTTCATAAGTACAAACGAAAGCCGACCGCCGACCGCCATTTCTTACAATCCCACGGCTTTCTTAAATTCCGGATCGGTGGGTTTTACGCCCGAGGCAAAGAAATTGGTCAGTTGGCCTTGCTCGTTCACCACGTACTTACAAAAATTCCAGGTGGGTGCTTTGTCGTTCCAGCCGTTTAGGTCTTTGGTAGAAAGCCACTTGTAGAGCGGGTGTTGCAGTTTTCCTACTACATCAATTTTGTCAAATAGTTGAAAGGATACCCCGTAGTTTTTTTGGCAAAACGTGGCAATATCCTCATCCGATCCGGGCTCTTGTCCGCCGAAGTTATTGGCCGGAAAGCCCAGCACCACGATGTCTTTACCGTAAGCTTCGTGAAACTTTTGCCAATCGGCGTACTGCGGGGTATAGCCGCACTTAGAGGCCACGTTGAGTAATACTACTTTTTTGCCTTTGTATTGGCTCAGGTCAATGGTCTCATCCCCGATGAGGGCTTTCATTTTGAAATCATGCAGGCTTTTTGTACCCGTTGTTTCTTCATTTGGACGCATAATAGCTTCTTTTTTATCGGCAAATAAACCTGATATCAGGGTAGTGAACATAAGGAAAAGGATGTTTACAAAGCTCATAGGCTTGTGGGTTATACGTAGAACTAATTGATAGATAGGGGAATCGTTACATTCGCTCCGGCACATCAATGCCCAATAAACCCATGGCGTGCCGGATTGTTTTGGCTACCGCATCCGACAAGGCGATCCGCAGTTGTACCGCCGTGGGGTTCGGATCAGAAAAAATAGATAGTTCTGCGTAAAACTGATTGTACACCTTGGCCAGCTCAAAGGCATACAGGGAAATCAAGGCCGGTGAAAACTCCTCACCCGCTGCCTGTACGCGGGCCGGATACTGCGACAAGTGAAATAGTACATCTTTTTCCGCCGGATGAACCGCATAGTCGCTCTCGGGAATTAGTGCCTGAATAGAAGCATCCTCGGCTTTGCGCAGGATGGAGCGCACCCGGGCGTAAGTATACTGAATGAAGGGACCGGTATGTCCCTGGAAGTCAATGGACTCGTCGGGATTGAAAAGCATTCTTTTCTTGGGGTCTACCTTCAGGAGAAAGTACTTCAAAGCTCCCAGCGCCAATAGTTGGTACAGGTTTTGGGCCTCTTCGCTGGCAAAATCATCGATCTTACCTAGTTCACGGGTTCGGTTTTCGGCAGTTTGTACCATCTGATCCACCAAGTCGTCGGCGTCGACCACGGTACCTTCGCGTGACTTCATCTTGCCCGAAGGCAAATCCACCATTCCGTAGCTTAGGTGAAAGCATTCGGTGGCGTAGGGGCGGCCCAGTCTTTTCAGGATCGCAAACAACACATTGAAGTGGTAGTCCTGCTCGTTGCCTACCACCCACATGTAGCGGTCGTTGTGGTAATCGCCGTATTTGAGTTCGGTCGTACCCAGATCCTGCGTAATGTAGACCGAGGTACCATTACCCCGCAGCACCAGCTTGTGATCCAGCCCTTCTTCCGTCAGGTCAATCCACACCGATTGATCTTCCTTACGGTAGAAAACGCCTTTTTGTAGCCCTTCCTCAATAATGTCCTTGCCCAGCAGGTAGGTATCCGATTCGTAGTAGGTTTTATCGAACGAAATCCCGATTTTATCGTAGGTTTCCTGAAAACCAGCGTACACCCAGCCATTCATTTGCTTCCAGAGGGCTACCGTTTCCGGATCACCTTCTTCCCATTTAATCAACAAATCCTGGGCTTCCAGAATCCAGGGGGCTTTTTTGGCGGCTTCCTCTTCGGCCATGCCTCCGGATACCAACTCGGCAATCTGCATTTTGTACTGCTTGTCGAAAAGTACGTAATACTTTCCGGCCAGGTGATCCCCTTTCATGCCAGCCGATTCGGGCGTTTCGCCGTTTCCCAGTTTCTGATAGGCCAGCATGGACTTGCATATATGAATGCCCCGGTCGTTGACCAGGCAGGTCTTGACAACGTCGTATCCGTTAGCTTTCAGAATGCGCGCCACCGAATCGCCCAGGCAGTTGTTGCGCAAGTGACCCAGGTGCAGCGGTTTGTTCGTATTGGGCGAGGAGAATTCCACCATCACCGACTGCCCGTTGGCAGGCATAGTGCCGTAGTCTTCATCGGCCGCTAGGATTCGTAAAACCGAAAGCCAGGCGTCGCTTTTGATTCCCAGGTTCAGGAAGCCCTGCACAACGTTAAATCCGTCCACCATCGAGGAATGGGCCGTGAGGTAGTCGCCGATCGTCTGCCCGATCTCAACCGGGGAGCGGCGGAGGGCTTTGGTCAGGGAGAAAGTCACGAAGGTATAGGTTCCTTCAAATTCCTTTTTGGTGGGTTGAAGAACGATATCGTCTACTGAGGTTTGAAAACAGGCCTGAATGGCGGATGAAATATCCTGCTTAAGCGCTGCCTCGATGATGGCTGACATAAGGTAAGAAAATTAGTTCGGCAGGCGGTATGTGTAGGTACCTGCTATTCAATAGCGCAAAATTAGGGCATTTTTCTGACCTCACCGTATGCACTTGCAACCTAATTCTTATTTCATCGTTTAAGAGTCAAAAGAAATATGTTATCTTTCGATATGTATCAGCACGAAAACTGTAAGTAGAAAAAGCCCAATGCGTTTTAGTTCAAAAATATTATTTTTCTTTTCCCCCGGGATCATCTGGCTGATGCTATTCGCTTGGCCACAGGAGGCCTCCGCCCAGCTCGAGCAAACCACCCGGATTGAAATACCCACCCACGAGCTCATAAACGAACAGTTTGATATGTTTTCTCTGGGCGATAAGGGAGCCCTCATGGTCGTACGGCAAAGTAACTACATGGGTAACCGGGACGAGGACTGGATTTTTACCAAGTACGACACCAACCTTAACGTGGTTTGGACCTTGAAGTACGCGATGAATCTTCGGTATATCCCCGTGATGTCCTACCAGAATCCCTACCACGCCTACTGGCTCTTTGCCGAACCCGATACCGATCATTTTCTTTTTTTGCAGCTGGATCTGGAACGGGGTATCGTGGATGTTCACCGGGGAAATCTGCTGGCCAACGTGAACGTAAACCAGTTTAAGGTGATCGGCAGCAAGGCATTGGTGGCGGGCTACTACCGCAACCGCCCCGTGGTGATCGTCCATTCTTTTTTCGACCATACCACCAGGGTACTGCCGGGGCTGTTTGAACGAAACATGGAAATCAACAACGTTGACGTCAATGAAGTGGACGGCCTGATCAATGTCATTACCTACGCCATTCGGAAAAAAGAGTGCCTTTTTACCATCAAAACCTATAATTACGAAGGGAAGCTACTCAAAAATACGATTCTAAAGCACCCGGAATATAGCCTCATCTCGGGTCAGATTGTCCCCCTCAATCCAGACGACTCCTACCTGATCGGCAACTATTCGGACGGATGCACCCCTTTTTCGCAGGGGTTATACGTGACGCATATCGAAGACAATATGCCCGAAGACCCGCAATTTATCGAGTTTTCGGAACTGCAAAATTTCTTCAACTTTATGAAACCCAAGCGACGTCAGCGCGTGTTGGACCGGATCGGGAAGCGGAAATCCATGGGCAAGGAAAACAAGTTTAGGTACCGTCTGCTGGTACACGACCTTATTCAGATGGAGAATGAAATTGTGCTGGTGGCCGAAGTGTACTATCCTAATTACAAAACCAATAGTCCCGCTACTTTCAACGGCCTGAGTCGGCAGTATATGCGGTCCATGGATGGGTTTAGGTATACCCACGCGATTGTCTGTGGGTTTGACCGCAGCGGTAATTTTCTGTGGGACAACTGCATCACCATCAAGGATCTAACCAGCTTTGAGTTGCAGGAAATGGTACAGTTAACACCCATCGACAACTACTTTTTGTTGGCCTACCCTCAGGAAGGGGACATTCATACCGAGGTGATCCGCCGGGAAAAGGTGGTGGTAGAGCGCGAAAAATACGAGATTGAGCCCCAGTCAGAAAACGAAAAGGTACTCTACAACGAAAACGCTACTCTGACGGCCTGGTACGGGAAGTACTTTCTGGCTTACGGAATCCAGCGCGTGGGAAGTGGCAAAAACGGCCTGCCCGGTGCGCAGCGTGAGGTGTTCTATGTGAACAAATTCACCTACAATACCGACGACATCGGAAAGCCAAAAGAGGCCAAGGAAACCTCTAACCGAAAATCTTCCGGACTAAAACAATAATCAGGTTAAGCAGAACGCTCAACAGGATGAGGGTGGTGATGGGGAAATAAAACCGAAAATTCTCTTTTTCAATCCGAATATCTCCCGGCAAACGCCCAATCCAGTGGAGTTTGTCGTGGAGGAAATAGACGGCCGTACCCACTACCACCAGCAGCAAGCCGGCCAGGATGATGTATTTTCCAGTATCGGAGTTCATGGTTGGTATACTTGGTAGTTTGGCCTTAGCGCGACTGGACACTTACCCAATCCTTTTTCAAATCTTCAATTTCCTGATCCGAAAAACTGTACGTTTCTTTCAGCTTACTGATTACCTCCTTTACCTTCGCTACCTCCTGAGTGGGGTTAGTCACGAGCTTGTAGGCGGTGGGAGTACTTTGGGGCTGAAAATTCAACAGGCTCAGGAGTTCATCCAGGCGGGTGTCGGTAATGGTCTTGTTCTGAATAGTTTTGAACCCTAGCAAGTAGCCAATCAGTTCACTGTACCGATGCAGGGCCTGTGCCTTAGTGGCCGCCGTGGGCGAAGCCGCACTCATCAGGTCAACGACCTGGTGGCCGGCGTAGATGGCATTGGCGGCTATGCCCTTTTCCCATAGGTACAGAATATCCGAATAGGCCTGATCACGCTGCTGAGTGTACGCGTCACCGGCTTTGTAGGCAGCCTGTACTTTCAAAAAATTTTGCTCTACTTTTGAATAAAGTCCATTTCCGTCGTTTTTATCCCGCCGTGCCAGAAGGGCCGCCACGGCTTTGTCGGGTCGGGCGGTAGTGGGACTATTGGGAAAATCGGGATTCGAACCATAAACGGCCAGCAGCCGATCGACCGTGGCCGGGTTGTTTATATTGGGATTCTGGATGTACAAGTTCAGTGCGTAGCGGTACAGGGCCGCTCCTAGTAGTCCCCGGCTGATCAGAGCGGCCGGTTCCACGCCAGTGGCATCAAATACGTAGCCGCCGTACACACCACCGCTGCCGCCCGGCGACTCGGCGGGGGAGTAGACCTTGGCGGATGACTTGCTCAATTTATCAAAATACCCATTGGTCCCTTCGAGCAGTCCCGTGAAGTAGGTACTCGTTGCACTTTTAAGGCTAGGACTGTTGGTGGAGAAGGCCAATCCCAGATCACGGGCGTTTATTTCTCCTCCCGCATTTCCCGACATCATAACCTTTATTAGGGAATCAAGATTATTGATCAGGGCTATTTCCTGATTGGCGTAAGCCGAAAACGTACTCCCGTCGTAGGTGGTTGGCACGGTTAGGGCCGGTAGGGAATCTTTTTTTTCGCACGCGCTGAGAAAAACGAGTATTCCTGGGAGAATGAAATAAGGTACCTTGGTAAAGAGTCGCATGGGGTAGTTCGTAGTTAAATTAGATAGCCTCTACGGGTAGTAGGAGGCCTATCTGAATAAAATAATGGAAGCTGACGGATACCGGAGTACTCTATTAACGAAAAAAGAGCGAATCAGTTTGTAGATCGCTCCCTATATTAACTCCAAAGCAAGAGAGGTTTTTTTTAATCCACCAGCCAGATCCGATCGGCTTCAAAGCCCTGTTCTTTCCACTCTACCAGTACTCGTTGGGAATCTAGCGTGTTCACCTTCATGCCTACGTAGTCAGGTTCAATGGGTAGGTCGCGGTTATACCGGCGATCAATCAACACCAATAACTCTACCCGGTTGGGACGTCCGAAGGCGGTCATGGCATCCATGGCCGCCCGCACCATGCGCCCGGTGGCCACTACATCGTCAATCAAGATCACGTTTTTATACTCAACCAGAAACGGGACATTCGTTTTATTGGGCAAAATAGGCGCATCGCGCCGCCGAAAATCGTCCCGGTAAAAAGTAGCGTCGAGGTGGCCAATCGGTATTTTCAGGCCAGTGCGCTCGCGGAGCTCCGCCACCACCCGTTCGGCCAGGTGAATACCCCGGGGCTGCAGCCCCAGTACGACCGACTGGGAAAAATCCTGATGGTTTTCAATCAGTTGCTGACAAAGCCGACTGGTCATGATTTCCAGCAAGGGGCTACTTAGAATGAGTCGTTTTTGGGTCATTTGAATTATTCACGACATTTGTGGCTTAAATTAAGGTCTTAACTACGACTTTCCGAAATATTTTATGAAATACCTTATTGCCGGGCTCGGTAACATCGGCCCCGAATACGCGTTCACCCGTCACAATGTGGGGTTTATGGTACTGGACCGCCTGGCTGCGCAGCACGACTTCCGATTTTCATTCGAACGACTGGCCTATACGGCCGAATGGAAGCATAAAGGCCGGCAGTTGTACTTCATCAAACCCACTACCTACATGAATTTGAGCGGGAAGGCGGTTCGATATTATATGGATACGCTCAAAATACCGACTGAGAACCTGTTGGTGATCGTGGACGAGCTTCAACTGGACTTTGGTACCCTCCGCCTGAAACCCAAGGGATCGCACGGTGGGCATAATGGGTTGCGTAATATTGAGGAGGTACTGGGTGGTTCCAATTATGCCCGATTGAGGTTCGGAATTGGCAATAATTTTGCGCGCGGAAGACAGGTAGATTACGTTTTGAAGCCCTTTGATGACCAGGAAATGAACGAATTACCTCAGTTTTTAGACCGTGCCGGCGATATGGCGCTCTCCTTTTGCACAGTAGGGATACAGCAAACCATGAATATTTTCAATCAATGATTGTATTTTTTGAAGAACTTTAATCTATAACCTAACTAGAATAAAACTATATCCGCTGGTTATGGAGTCAAAATAATATTCTGTAATAATAAAATATTCAGCTGGTAAAATGCCTAAAAACGCAAAAAATGAAATTAAATGCCAAATAATATTTTGAATAAGACGTAATATGTATTTGGTGTAATGGAACTGTTCAGGGATATTTGCATGTTCTTTAACTGAAAATAAAAATAGAACAAAACCATGAACACTTCAAAAAATAGTATTATATTTGCATCAGTATTGGGAGTAATACTTCTTGCAAATCCCAGCGTAAGTTATTCAGAGAGTATCCAGAATGATTCGAGCGCAAAAGCACAAGTTTTAGCCAAAGGAACTGAAGTACAGTTCTCAGAGTTTGTGAAAGAGAATTTGGCCAGGTTCAGCAAGAGGGAAGACTGGAGTAGCATCGAAAAGATTGTGACCATGTATAGTCAATCTCCGTCTAAATTACTAAACACCCCGGTGGCCGAAAGGAAGGCATTTGGGGAGGCGGTAAAAGCTCTCACTACAAAATTGAATCGCCAGAACGGTGAACCTGCCGACCAGTGGTCCAGGAATTTGACCAAAACCGCTCAACAGATTCAATTTATCTGGAATTTTGACATTAACAGTCTGACACCAGTTGTATTTGAAACGCCCGTGTATGTGGGACCAGCAACTGAAAGTTTATAATAGACTAAAAAGTACTTTTTATAAGTAAAAAGGTTAAGGGTTTAGGAATAGTCAGTATAGAGCCTTCTCAGATGAGAAGGCTCTATCTTTTTATGGGCTCGGCCCACACCTCCACGCGTCGGTTCAGATGCCGGGTCGTTTCGTTGGTGTTGCTAACCCTGGGGCGGGAAGGCCCAAATCCCTTCATTTCGATCCGGGCGGTGTCTACCCCCTTGCGCAGCAGGTAGTCCTGCGCAATGACGTTCCTCTGGCCCGAAAGAAGGATGTTTTTATCAAACTCTCCCACATTGTCGGTATGCCCGTAGAGCTTGATGAGAACGTCGGGACGGTCTTTCATGTAAGCAACCACACTGTCCAGGATAGCCTTGGCATCTTCTGTAAGGCTATACTCACTTTGCACAAAGGGAATGATAAAAATAGGCTTATCGTAGCTTTCCTCCTCCATATTGTGGAGCGTCTTTAGGGTACTCTGTCCCTTACCCGGTGTCACCACGATGCTCCTCGGTTGGAAACCAGCACCCGTGGCCGTTATTCGATAGGTAGCCGAGGCGGGTACCTCCACCTTGTAGGCTCCCTGCACGGTTTTGGTGCGGGCTACCACCGTATCGCTGTTAACCCGCCGTACCAGCACGTCGGCCTCGTCCAGAAAATCGAGGCTCTTTCCGTTGAAAACTTTGCCAGTTACTTCCACCACCCCTGGGGGTATCGGGGGAGCTACCTCTACTTTATTGGAGACAATTTCCTCCGGTTCAGCCTTCTTGGGAGCCACGGAGGGAGGATTCTGAATAGTCCGGGCCAGATTTTTGAAGCTTTGACGGACAAAAACGGGGGTCATTACCCGATCATAGAGCCGGATCAGGGCCACGGCACCTATGCTCGCCTCTTTTCCGACGATGAGGTCGTCCTGAAAAAAATTAAGCACCTGATCCTGGTCCAGGGTAGCTTCATCGCCGGGATCGACGAACTCCACTTTCGATTCCCCGTCCACGTACATCTTGATCACATGGGTCTCTACATCCTTGGAGAATACATAGTGTACGTATTCATTGGGCTTCACAGGAGCTTTTTCACCCGTGGCAAAATTGAAGAAATTTAGTTTTCCCTCGTAAATATAGCAGCCGTTGTCTGACTTTCGGTTTTTGAAATCCATGACCCGTTTCCAACTGTCCAGTTCATTGAGCCGAAAATAAATTTCAACGGTATAAGAGCCATTCAGCAGTCCAAAGGCCTCTTTATTGTTAAATTGTAAACCTGAGTTTGCCTGAAATTGGTATACCGGGCGCTTGCTATCGCCCAGCTCGGGCAATACCTCCTTTACGAATTCGCCGGCTAGGCCGAGCGTGCGTAAGGGGGGAGCGCTATCATTGGAACTCACAAGATCGTTGCTGAAATCGTAGGTAACTACTCTTTGAGCCAAACCTTGTTTGGAGAAAAATAAAACCAGGGGGACTAGAAAAAAGAAAATTGCCTTCACACGATCCATGGGCCAAAAATAAGAGAAATTGAGAATAGGCCACAAACAATTTCCCGTCCGTTAGCTTATTCGATGGTTATCTCCCCGGTTAAATACAACTTAGCCTGCCCGCTAATGTAGGTACGGTCGCCCGCTAATTCGCACTTCAAATAGCCTCCCCGGGTGGAGATCTGCCGGGCGGTCATTTTGGTTTTTTCCAGGCGATCGGCCCAGTAGGGGATGAGGGTGGTGTGGGCCGAACCGGTTACCGGATCTTCATCGATACCGGACTGGGGAGCAAAAAACCGGGAAACAAAATCTACTTTGTCCCCGGGGGCCGTCAGGATGATGCCACGGGCCGGAATCGTGGACAACACCAGAATGTCGGGTTTTATGTCACGCAGCTGCGTTTCGCTGTCCAGCACGACCATATAGTCCGTCTTGCCCTTATAAACCTCGAATGACCGAATGCCGCCCAAGCTTTCTTGCAACGCCGGGGGAGCGACGGCCACATGGTAGGGATCTACGGGGAAATTGAGCGTAAGCCAGCTACCGTCCTTGGTAACTTTCAAAATGCCGCTTTTGGATTCGAAGGTAATTTCTGATTCCGTGTAATTGAGAATAAAGAAAATAACGTAGGCGGCCGCAATGGTAGCATGGCCACACAGGTCCACTTCAACGGCGGAAGTAAACCAACGAATATGAAAACCCGCTTCGGTAGGGACAAAAAAGGCGGTTTCGGATAAGTTATTTTCATTCGCTATTTTTTGCATGGTTTCGTCCGAAAGCCATGTTTCCAGGGGAACCACGGCGGCGGGGTTTCCGGCGAAAACGGTATCGGCAAAGGCATCAAGCTGATATAGGGGAAGTTTCATCTTTACTATTAAAGTTTTTGCACCAAGGTATTAAAAATATTGTCGTCAAAAGAATGGAGGGATCGAATTTTTAAAGTAGCCCCGTCGAACTTCGGGTCGTCGAACTCGTAAGCAGCCGGCACGGCCACCGTCCGCATTCCTGCCGCAAGGGCCGAACGAAGTCCATTGCCGGAATCCTCAAATGCCAGGCAAGCCGACGGATCTACCCCGAGTAATTTGGCCGCTCCGAGGTAGACATCAGGGTAGGGCTTATTTCTTTTTTCCAGCAGGGCCGAATGCCACAGGGTAAAGTAGGGCCTGATACCCAATCGGATGAGGACGGTTTCGATTATATCCATGGGCGAGGCCGAGGCCACCGCCAGGGGGATTCCGAGCGAATGAAAGTACCGAACCAAGTTAGTGGCTCCGGGCATTTCGACGGCGGTAGTTCCGATGCGGTGGTGGGCTATTTTCAGAATTTCCTCTCCAACACTTTGGAGCGTTTTGTTTTCCCAGGGGAATTTTTGATACATAAACTTCACAAATTCGGTAGTACCCAGGCCCGTCGCCTGCTGGCAGATTTCTACCGTAAGCGGTACGTTGATAGCCTGAAACACGTCGATAGCCACCTCTTGCCAGATCGGCTCGGAGTCGACCAGTAGGCCATCCATGTCCATAATAACGGCCTGAATCATATAATATTTTTATTGTGAACTGGGGGTAGGCTTTATATTTAAAAATCTGATTTACAAAAATTTGGAAAGCTTGGTCTGAAAGTCAAGCTGATCCTTACAGGATGCTACATATCCGCCTTTCTGAAAGGTTTTATATCTATTTTTTCCCAAACCCGACCCACTACGTAAGGATCGGTTCGAAGCCAATCCTGTAAATCAGACTCTGTGGCAAAGTCAAGTACCATGAGCGAACCAATCATTTGATCGGTTGGGCTGAGCAAAGCTCCTCCCAGCACGAAATGCCCGGCTTCTTTCAATTCCCGGGCTTTGTCGAAGTGCGCAGAGCGAACTTTCAGACGTCTTTCGAGTGCCTCTTCGTCGGTGTAATCGTAGGCGTGTAGGGCAAAAAGCATAGGGGTAGGAATTAAATGGATTTTTGATTTTTCATTTTCAAATATACACCATTGGTCCATCCAAATCCTTCCTGTAATTCATATTCCCCGTCAAAGGCCAGCAGATTGGTGTTTATGATATTGTATTTTTCAAGAATCTTCCCCGACACATTAAATTGCTTCTCAACCAGACACAGCCAGTTGGACCGGAGGCGCTCGGCGGGGCCATTGAACTGGTAATTTCGTAGCCCTACGTAGGTGATCCATTGGAGGGGCGCCCACCCATTGGGCACATCCCATTGCTGTCCGGTCTGGTTCAGGGTAGTGAGGACGCCGCCCGACCGCAAAAAATTCAGCCTAATGTAGGCATTGACAAAATGAGCCTGCCTCCGATCGGCGAGTTTGAAAAAGAGGGGAAACATGCCCGCCAGGCTGAATGACGGGGTGAACTCCTGCCGGCAGAAATTATAATCCCGAAAAAAGTGCTTTTTCTGATCCCAGAAAATCGCGTGAATGGCCTTCTGCCGTTTGTGGGCCCGTTGTTCAAACCGACGGTACTGCTCATACCTATCGGCGAGGTAGTACCCCTCAGCCAGGGTGGATTCCAGCGCGTACATCAGGCAGTTGAGATCAATGGGAAGGATGTCGGTTGTTTGAATAGAGGAAAAAGTGCACCCGTCCGCCATCCAGCGGCTGCTATAATCCCAGCCCGATTCGGCACCGGCCCGCAGGTTGCGATAGGTGGTTTGTGGAGGGGTATTGTACTCTTTCCGGGCTTGCGTGGCGAGCTTCACATCCTCGTGGTAGGCTTCCGGACGAGGGGTGGAACGGTCGTCCCAGTAGCGGTTGAGGAGGGTGCCGTCGGGGAGCAAAACCACCCGCCGGTGAGCCGAGAAGGGGGCCGACAACTGATCCCCTCCCTGCATCCAGAAGTCATATTCGCGCTGAAGTTGAGGCAGGTAGTTGATAAGTGTCTTTTTCCCTTCTATTTCGCTGTGTAGCCGTACCATCAGGGAGAAAAACGGAGGCTGCGAGCGGCTCAGGTAGTAGGTTCGGTTGCCGCAGGGGATGTGGCCAAAATGATCAATTAGATGCACAAAATTGTGAATCATGCTCTGGATCAGATCCACTCGGCCCGATTCGCGTAAACCCAGCATCGTGAAGTAGCTATCCCAATAATATATTTCGCGAAATCGGCCACCGGGCACTACGTAGGGTTCGGGCAGGGGCAATAGGGAACCGCCTCTATGCTGGTCCTCCGGATGCCGGGAAAGGCGTGACCAGAGCCGGTTTATGTGGTCTACCAGGCCAATTTTTGTGTCCGTAGTGTGCCGGATCTGGATTTTTTCCGGTGGCTGAAAATGATCCAGCACAAAATTTTTTAGGTCAAAACCCGGTCGGTTTTTTTGGTGTCCGTAGGCTTCAATGATCTCAGCCGGATCGTACTTAGGGATGCAATCGGCAAAGGTTTTGGAATCTACAAAGATACTTTTGGTTTGAACGTCTTCGTAAAGTTGGCCGTACAAATCGTCCGGTGACGTAAACGCCTCACCATAGGTAGGGAATGTTAGAGCTTTCAAAAGATACGGTCAGATAGTGGGTTGGGCCTGATCCGGGCGCGAAGCACGGGAAGCAGGGTACTCCGTAAGAACGTTCAGCGGGTACATTTGCCTATTTGCTAAATAAATTAATCGCAGCACTACTCATCGCTTTGATGCCGGTTTTGAGGGTGGGTTCAGGGACCGGGGCAAACAAAGGCGAGTGGAGCGAAGGGAGTTGTTGCCCCTCTGCTTTGGCTTTTTGGATAGTTTCGGGGGCAAGCGTTCCCAGCCAAAACATGAAGATTGGAACGCGACTGTTTTCCAATGCGAACCGGCTGAAATCTTCTCCCACCATGTATAGTTCCGTCTCAACCAGCTTGTTTTCCCCAAAAAGTGACTTGAATAATCCCACCATCCGTTTGGTCAACGCGGGGTCGTTGATGGTAGCGGGGGTCATCGGTTCCCGGATGCTGATGACCGGTAGCTTGTCGTCGGGCAGTCCGGCAGATCGGGCCAGGTGCTCGCTAATGCGACGAATGGTAGAGATCGTTTTCTGCCGCACCTCCGGCGAATAGGAGCGAAGCGTCAGTTGCATTTTTACTTCGTCCGGAATGATGTTGTGGACCGTGCCGCCGTGAAAAGACCCTACCGTTACGACGGCCGGATCAATGGGGCTGATGGTACGGCTGACGATGGTCTGAAAAGCCATGACCATTTCGGCTCCTAGCACGATCGGATCAATGGTGGTGTGGGGAGCGGCCCCATGGCCTCCCTGCCCAAACACCGTTATGTCCATCATGTCTACACTGGCCATGAGGGGTCCTTCGCGGTAGCCAATGGTACCGGCGGGAAGGTAGGAGTTGTCGTGCAGGGCAATGGCGTAGTCGGGTACGGGCACAAAGTCAAACAACCCATTCTTCATCATCATGTCAGCTCCCAGGCCGTTTTCCTCGGCGGGCTGGGCCACCATCACCAGCGTACCTTTCCAGCTGTCTTTGGTTTTGATCAGAGCCTGGGCCGTACCCACGAACACCGTCATGTGGATGTCGTGCCCGCAGGCGTGCATAACGCTCACTTCGTTGCCGGCGGCATTGACGCCCCGGGCTTTGCTGGCGTAGGGGAGGCCGGTTTTCTCTTCGAGGGGTAAAGCATCCATGTCGGCCCGGATCAGTACCGTGGGGCCGGGGCCGTTTTTGAAAATACCCGCTACTCCGTGTCCCCCGATTTTTTCCTTTACCTCAAATCCCAGTTTTTTCAATTCCGAGGCCATCCGGGCGGCACTTTTCTCCTCCTTCAGCGATAGTTCGGGATTCTGATGCAGGTGCTTGTACAAGGCTTCGAGTTCAGGGTAGGATTTGTTGGTCAGGTCTTCGATCTGTTTGACCGTCTGGGCAGACTGAGCCAGGCAAGTACCAAAATCAACCAATCCGAAAATTGAAATCCACAGAAGCAGGAGGGAGTTTTTCATTGAAATAGAATAAGTAGTCAGCTAAGTAACAAGCTCATTAAGTGATTGTTTTAGATCTCTTCCAGGGTTTCACGGGTCAATTCTCCCCTGGTATTCCCGGTGTTTAGGGTGGTATTGGGTTCAAAAAGCATTACGGATACTTCCTCATGAGCCACGGGCCGGTGCTCTACCCCGCGCGGTACGATCAGGAATTCGCCTTCGTGCAGATCCACCGTATGGTCACGGAATTCCATTTTGAACTGACCGTTGACAACGTAGAAAAGTTCGTCTTCGGTCTCGTGGCTGTGCCAGACAAACTCGCCTTTGAATTTGACCAGTTTGACGTGCTGCCCATTGAGTTCGCCCACGATTCGGGGATTCCAGTGGTCCTGGAAAAGGGTTAATTTTTCGGAAATATTGATTTTTTGCATGGGGGAGTGATTTTTTTCAATTCGTTGATGTTTTCAGACTCATTTAAATCGGTTGGCAAGCCTTCCTCGTCAAAGAACGATTTCAGAAGCTGTATCGGATGAACACCAAACATTCAACTTGTGCCTTTAATGAGACGGACAGGAAAGTTGTAATGCTTCCAAAGTTCTCGAGCCCCTGACGACCGTATTTGAAATTACATGCCCTGGCTTGTTCAATGATGAGGCTATCCGTAGTGATAAAGAATATTTATTAACAGTCCTGACTCGAATAATTCGAGCGTACTTGCGCCTCAGCTTCTGTGATTTCCGAGTACGCACTTTTTTCCATATCGCAGAGTCAGAATCTGCCAAGTTTGGAAAGTTCGCAGATGAAAATGTGAGATATGGTCTGGTCGGCAATAAATGGCCTGTACCTTCACTTGCGATTTTGCACAATGCTCGTATGTAACGTTGTACGTGTTCCCGATCGTGTCCCGAATGATATTCCCCCTTCGGTTCTTCTCTTCAAAAACGACATGGATGTACATTTGGAAAAAGCTATCAGGTTTTGCCATGGTGTTTTCTATAGGCTAGGTTTAAAGAAAAGTTCGCTCAATGAAAAATGTATGTGATCTGATTCAAGCTCGGTCCAATTCTAATAATGCAGATGGAATCGCTAACAGATCAGCCCGTACAGGATGTGTTTCGGTGAGTCATACTCTTTATCGAGTTTTACGTTCCGGCATATTGATATGTACCAACTACCTGATTTTGCCCCATGGGTGTCATTCCGTGTTATTGGTGTCAAAAATCATTTCCCATCATCCCACCCCTGAGAGATAGGACACATTCGCGTGATTTTTATTAAATCTGCCTCTAACGACCCAGTTTTTACCTACTAAAATTCTGCATTGCCACCAGATCTAATCAAGGCATGGTCATCAGATACTCCCGCTTTCCTTTGGCCAGGGCCTCATACACCACATCCATAATTGAGGTACGGATGTTCAAGGTGTATAGTTTGGTGTTTTCGCGCGTGGGATAGACCCGATTGGACAGAAACACAAAATCCAGATTGACCGACGGGTCCATCCACACCATGATTCCCGTGTAGCCGGTATGACCAAAACTCACGGGATGGGCGTAGCGGGGGGCATTCCCGGAATAGGTAAAGGTAGGCTTGTCGAAAGCAATGCCCCGGCGACTCCCGGTTTCGGGAAACTGGTAGCGGGTAAATTCAAAGAGGGCGTTGCGGCTGATGTGCTGCTTGCCACCGTAGTACCCTCCCTGCAGGTACATCTGCATCACCTTCATGAGGTCATTGGCATTGCCAAAAAGCCCGGCATGGCCGCTCAGGCCACCCAGCATGGCGGCACCTTCGTCGTGTACTTGCCCGTGCAGAAGGCTCTGTCTGAAAAAAGTGTCGCGCTCCGAAGGAACAATGTCTTCCAACTTGTAAAAGCGCAAGGGGTTGAACGTAAGTGAAGTAGCGCCCAGTTTTTTGTAGTAGTTATCTTTCAGATACGTTTCAAATTCTTGCCCTGTTATGTTTTTAACCACTTGCGGGTACAGGATAAACGACAGGTCGGAGTACACGTAGCCCTCTTCGGGGTTTAGAGGAGATTCTTTGATGGATTTATAAATCATATCCCGATAATCCTTGTGGATAAACAGGCTGTCGCGCACCACGGAAGTTGGGTACTTAGCCGATTTTACGGTGCTGAACGTGTTTTTCTTCCAGGTGCCGTCAGGATTCTGCGCTTCCCGCCAAAACTGAATCCATGCCTTGAGGCGGGCACTGTGGGTAAGTACCTTTCGCCAGGGTAGGTCGGCTTTATTTGATTTTTTCAGGAAAGGTAGGTAGTCTTTCATGGTGGCATCCAGGTCAAACTTCCCCTGATCGTACAAGCCCAGCAGGGCTAGGGTGGAGGCCGTCAGCTTGGTTACGGAGGCGAAGTCGTACAGGTCGTTTAGTTCTACTTTTTCTTCACTTTCGTAGGTATGCTTCCCGTAAGCTTTGCGAAAAAACACCTTTCCGTCTTTGGCCAACTGCACCACGCAACCCGGCGTAGCTTTCTGGCCGATGGCATAGTTGGCAATAGAATCTATTTTGAAGTTGATTTCCCTGGAACTGAGTCCTACTTCTTCGGGAATGGTGTATTTCAGTCGCCCCAGAGCGGCGGTACTGATCCCCGCGCCGTAGCCAAACTGCGCATTGACCGTCACGGGTAGTTTTCCCTCGGCCGGAATGGCCCCGAAAATCAACTGCGCGGACAGGTCTTCGGTATAGGGCGTGAGTTGGTAGGCCATCACCAGCGCTTTGGCGTTGGTAGGTTTATCCATTTTGTTGAGCACGTACGGATTGCCAAATAAGGTAACCACGGATTTTCCAGTGGCCATCAACTTTTCCAAAACCGCTTTCATATCTGGTGTCAGGCCGAAGTTCAGGCGGGGGGAAATGCTATTCAAATGCACCCCAACGAGCAGCAGGTTGTATTCCTTTATTTTGGCCTCCAAAGCGGCAAGTTGCGACTGACTGGGCTTGGTCGGAAGGGTATAGGTATCCACGGTGGTATACAGCCCCAGCGTTTTCTGGAACGTAGTGATGGAGTCAGCTCCCAGCGAAATAGCCGCAATGCGCAGGGTGTCCAGGCTACGCAGTGGTAGGATGTCCGAATCGTTTTTCAGGATTGTAAGGGCTTTTTCCGTCAGCAGACGGTTAACCAGCTCGGCTGATTTGGGATTCAGATCTTCGTACAGATTGTTCAATGCTATGGGTTGGAATTTATTCAGTCCTACCCAAGCCTTGGCTTGTAGTACTTTGTAACAGCGGGAATTAATATCGGCCTGGGTGATTTTTCCCTCGGCGATGGATTTCTTTATTTCGGCAATAGCCTTGGGAACGTCTTCGGTAAATTCCAGCAGGTCCATACCTGCTTCCAGGCCCATGGCATCCGCTTTTCCCTCCGAAAAATACTTGGTAACGCCTTTCATATTCATGGCATCGGAGTAAATCAGGCCCTGAAAGCCCATGCTCTCCTGTAGGAGCTTGGTGACAATGGGTTTAGAAAGCGTGGAGGGCAGATTGGGCGTATTGTCCAGCGCCGGAATACTCAAATGGGCGATCATGGTACCGCTCAGGCCATTGTCCACTAGCACCCGAAAGGGGTACAGTTCCAGGGAATCCAGCTGCGCCTGGGTTTTGGGAATCAGGGGTAGGTCGTAATGGGAGTCGGTACCGGTGTCGCCGTGGCCGGGAAAATGCTTGGCGCTGGTCAACAGCCCGTGGTACTGCATGCCCTTCATGTAAGCCAGGGCTTTTTCGGCTACGCGGTACTTGTTTTCACCAAAGGAGCGAAAGTTTATGACGGGGTTATTGGGGTTGTTGTTGACGTCGGCCACCGGGGCGAAATTGATGTGCACACCCAGCCGCCGGGCCTGTTGGGCCAGTTGCGCCCCCATGGTAAAAATCAGATCGTCATGCCCCTGCATGGCCCCCATGGTCATTTGGTAGGGATAGCGCACCGTGCTGTCGATGCGCATGGCCAGGCCCCATTCGGCGTCCATAGCTACCAGCAGCGGTACCTTTGAGATAGACTGGTACAGGTTCGTTAGCCGGGCCTGCGGCATCGGGTCCTCCCTGAAAGAAAACCACTCCGCCTATTTTATTTTCCCGGATCAGTTCGCGCACGTAGTCTGGATTGCTCCGCGCTGTATCAATCAGTGACTCGTCGGGTGTCGGACGTCGCCGCTACCATAATGAGCTGGGCGATTCGCTCGTCGGGGGTGAGGCTCAGAAACACCGAGTCCACCCAGGCCTTTTGAACGGGATTCAGATTCAGGAACTCAGGCTTGCTCTGGGCATTCGCCCGACTGAAAACAAATAGGGATAAGAATAAAAGCAGCAGGTTATTTTTCATTGCGGTACTAGGGCAAATGGTTGTTTTGCCAAAGTTTGGAAAATAGTGGCACGTTTGCAACAGATTGCAAAAGGGATAGTCGGTTGATTACTCCGAATTCGAGTACAGTCAGAAGGGTTAGATCACCAGTCCGAGGAGCAACCCACCCAAAATGATGGCATAGGGGGGGATCTTGGTAAAAAAAAGCAGGCCCAGGGTAGCCAACACGGTTAGCAGTGGCAATAGATTTGTGGCCATGGGGGCAAAAAGGGTAGCGGCCGCCGCCAGGGTCAGGCCCACACTGGTAGCGTGCACTCCCTGCAAGGAGGCCCGGATGCCCCGGTATTTTTTTAGTTGATCCCAGAAACGGTACACGAAGAAGATGAGAAATGTACCCGGCAAAAAAATACCGAACGTCCCGACCAGAGCCCCGATGATCTGACCGCTCACGCCCTGCGACTGCATGGAAAGCGCTCCCACGTAGGTAGCGATGGAGAATACCGGACCGGGTACTATTTGGGTCAGGGCCATCCCGGTCAGGAACTCCTGCTGGGTGAGGTAGTGCTTAAATACTACGAATTCATTGTACAGGATGGGAATTAATACTTGTCCGCCGCCAAATACCAGACTGCCATTGCGGTAGAAATTCTCGAACAGACGGACGGGTAGGGACTGAGTAACGGCCCCCAGTACAGCGGCGACAATCAGTACCCCGAGCCAGAGGAAGAAATTAGCCCACTCGATTTTCAGAGGGGCTTTTTGCATCTTAGGCTCTTTACGAAAATTTAGCGAGGCAATGACGCCTCCCATCACGATTACGACCGGGGTCATGTAGGGCGAGGGAAACAGGTAGGCCACGATGGCTGAGGCAACCAACAGGATCCAGCCCTGGGTATCCTTCACCACCCGGCTGGCGATCCGATACCCGCCGTGGATCAGCAGGGCTACCGCCATGGGGCCCACAAATCGGGCAAAACCCAGTGAAACATTCCGTTTTTCGAGAAAGTAAATGGTGAGTGCAGCCAAGGTCATCAGCACCATGGCCGGCAGCGACCACACCAGCACCGTAAGGTAGGCCAGGTTGGGCCCGCCGATCTTAAAACCCAGCGCTGTGATGGTTTGGGTGGAGGTGGGGCCGGGTAGGATCTGGCATAGCGCCTGCAATTCCAGAAGTTCTTCTTCGGTGAGGTACCGCCTTTTGATCACCAGCAAATCAAGCATCATAACCAAATGCACCTGTGGACCACCAAAAGCCGTACAAGCCAGGATAAGCACATCTTTCAGGAAAATGAGGTACCGAATGCGGCGCATGGTTCGATAAATGAATGCAGAGGGTTTTTATGCAGTCAGTTACTCTATGGACGGATGTTTCTGATCGCATGAGCAGTAGCCCCGTCTGTTCGAATGAAGGAAGATAGCGGATTTGTCCCGAACCATCTCCCGTTCACTCGAACAATGTACGGGTTTCAATCCTTATTTTTTTAGCCCCAGTTCCCTGAGCCGCTCATCCAAAAACTCGCCCGCGGTCATGTCCACGTACATTTGAGGATGGTCCGCATCTACGCAGCTTTCCAGGCAGGTGAGGTTCATGTCGGCCCGGGGATGCATAAAGAACGGAATAGAATAACGGGATGTGCCCATTTTTTCGCGGGGTGGGTTCACCACGCGGTGAATGGTTGATTTGAGCTTATGGTTGGTCAGTCGGTCCAGCATATCGCCTACATTCACCACGATCTGATCGGGTAGGGCCGTGATCGCGATCCACTGGCCATCGTGCCGAAGTACTTCCAGACCTTCGGCGCTGGCCCCCATCAGGAGTGTGATGAGGTTGATGTCCCCGTGGGCTGCTGCCCGCACCGCACCTTCCGGCAGGGCGTCGGGGTTGAGAATAGGAAAGTAATGCAAGGCCCGCAGGATGCTGTCGCCATTCCGTACTTTGTCATCAAAGTAATGCTCGGGTAAGCCCAGGTACAAGGCCAGGGCCTGCAGCAGGGTTTTGCCCGTATTCTCGAAAGTACGATACACCAGGGTAGTGTATGCCTCGAATTCGGGCAGGTTTTCCGGAAACACGTTGGAAGGCATATCTCCTTCCGGCTCGGGTTGCCCTACGTGGTAAAACTCTTTCAAATCCGCTACCTTGAAGCCCTTGGCGGTTTCTTTTCCTTTGCCGATATAGCCCCGCTGGCCAAACAGATGCTCAAACTCGTACTTCTTTTTCTCTTCTTCGGGTAAGCTGAAAAAACGCTTCACCTGCTCATAGAGCTGCACGCGCATGTCCTCGTTCAACCCGTGGTTTTTGATGGCCACAAACCCAATGGTATTGAAAGCATTTCCAAGATCGGCCACAAATTGTGCTTTCCTGGCTGGGTCTGCCGACGTGAAGTCGTTCAGGTCCAGCGAGGGTACTTCGTTCAAAAGTTCTTTATCCATGATCATTTTTTTTGCAAAGTAGAAGACAAACGATTGTTTATGCAACTATTTAGCCCGAACGGATTTTTCAACCCTACCTTTGGGCAGCGATGGCACTATCTGCCAGCCAACCTGTTTCTAAGGCATAAATACTGATTTGTTATTCTCAAAGAAGGTTTTGGCTGAGGTATATTCTTCACCCGTGATCTTTTTGTAATCTTCCGAATACGTATTCGTCCAGCCCAGCTTGATAATGTTGTAAAATTCCATGAGGCAGTCCACCATCCATTCGGGTAGGTTGTAGCTCAGCAGCCCGGCCCGGACGTCGGCTTCGGGGGCATCTACATAGGTAATTTTGCGCCCAAACACCTCGGACATGATTTCGGCGAGTTCCACACTGGTGTACGTCAGGCCACTCAGTTCGTAGGTCTTGCCAAAATGGTCGTCGGACGTAAGGACAAGGGCGGCTACTTTTCCCAGGTCATCCACGTCGAGCTGGGCCAGTCGGGCATCTCCCAAAGGAAGGTAGTACACATCCTGATTTTTTATCGTGTAGCTATTGGCGCTAATGAAATTTTGCAAAAAACTATGAGGTTGCAGGATCGTCCAGTCCAGTCCCGATGCCTTTATTACTTCTTCCGACGCACCGGCCCACCGGCCCATGGCAATGGAAGCATTCACATCGGCACCGGCGGCCGTACTCCTTACAATATGCTTCACGTTGTGCTTTTGGGCGGCATCCGCTACCAGTTGCGTTATTTTGTCGGGGTCCTGCATCAGCGGAGTGACCAGAAATACCCGATCCTTGCCCTGCATGGCCTGGTCTAAAGTTTCGGGACTATTAAAGTCTAGCGGCACCGCTTCTGCGTAAGGCTCTACCTTGGGGATGTCTTTTTCCGAGTGGACGCCAGCAAATACGTTCACATTTTTGTTTTGAAGATTTTTCAATACAGCTGAGCCAATTGTCCCGGTAGAACCGATAACGAGAATGTTTTCCATGTTGAATAAGTCGGATATGGGTTATAGATAGTGAATGAATAGGTTAGGGTAATTGCCTTACAACGCACGAGATAGGAACTAAACGAGCCGGGATCGACTGGAAAGGATGCCACAAGTCTGGATTCACCTTCCCGCCAGAATGGAAATTTTCGGATTTCAATTTAGTACTTATCCGTAGCTTTACAGGGATTAAAATAAATTTACTTTTAAAAAATATTTTTAAAATTGAGGTAAAAAAACACCTTTTTACCCTCTTTGCTGATAAAAACGATGCGTGTTTATATTTATACTTACCTATCTGATAACCTAAGATCCAGGTTACTGGATGGGCTTTCTGATTCTTACGAAGTGGAGTTTCGGGAATTGGACGATTCGGAAGTGGCGGTTCAAAAGAAATGCCAGCAGGCTCAGTTGATTCTGGGCAATCCTCCCGCCGACTGGCTTGCGGAAACGGATAGTAATTTGAAATTCTGGCAGTTGGACTCCGCAGGATTTGACAAATACAAACACCTGAAAATCAGTGGCAAAGCTGCCAACATGGGCGACTGGTTTGCCCGTCCCTGCGCCGAGACTATTGTGGGAGGCCTGGTGGCACTCTACCGGGGCATCGATACCCTCACAATCCTGAAACAAAAAACAGAGTGGGTAGGGCATACCTTGCGCCCCAGCCTGCGGCTACTGGATCGCCAGAAGGTGATCGTCCTGGGGAGCGGCACCATCGGTACGGCCACCCGAGCCATTCTGGAAGGGTTTCGGTGTTCGGTGCAAACCTTAGCCCGTACTTCCCCGGAAGCCGAACTCCATACCAAACAGGAACTCCTTACGGCGCTTCCCTCGGTGAATATCGTGGTTAATACCCTGCCTGGCACCGCTGATAATTTCGTGGACCGCGAGGTACTGGAGGCCATGAAGCCAGGCAGCGTGTACGCCAACGTAGGGCGTGGCAACACCACCGACGAGGCGGCCCTCATTGAACTGCTGCAAAACGGGCATTTGAGCGGCGCGGTCCTGGACGTAACGGAAGTGGAGCCCCTGCCTGATACCAGTCCGCTGTGGACGATGGAAAATGTGATCCTGACTCAGCATACCGGCGGGGGGCAGGCCGACGAAGATGTAGGTAAGGTAGACCTGTTTTTACGGAACGTCAAGAACCTGGCAGCGAATGAGGCGATCGAGAGCGAGGTAGATTTGTCAAGGGGGTACTGAACAGAAATAAGGCATAAGCACCGATTGTCCAAAACAGCACGGACTGTTTGATTCCTATATGAACACAACTACATCTAAAACGGCCTCCGCCGTCAAAGAAGCTTTTTGGAGCCAGTACGGCACGGAACCCCGCCTGTTCCGGTCGCCGGGGCGGATCAACCTCATTGGAGAGCATACCGACTACAACGGCGGGTTTGTGCTTCCGGCCAGCGTTGACAAAGCCGTTTACTTTGCCATCAGTCCGCGTACCGACAGCCTGGTTCGGTTACAGGCGGTAGATCTGGACGAGACGTATGAGTTTCAGGCTCACCGATTTATCAAAGCCGGAGCAGGAGTGGCCCATCTACCAGTTATCAGTTCTGGATCAATTACAAAAGAAAGGACTCAGGATCGGCGGCTTTCAGGCTTCGTTTGGCAGCGATGTACCCGTAGGTGCGGGCATGTCGTCGTCGGCGGCGCTGGAATGTTGCCTGCTCTTTGCGCTTAACGAGGTATTCGACCTGGGGTTGAGCCGATTGGAGATAGTGAAAATGGCCCAAAAAGCCGAAAACGAGTACGTGGGTGTCAACTGCGGCATCATGGATCAGTTTGCTTCCGTGTTTGGCAAGGCCGAGTCGGTGATCCGGCTGGATTGTCGGTCGCTGGAATACGAGTATTTTCCGTTCGAAATGGATGAGTACCTGCTCATTCTATGCGACACCAAGGTGAAGCATTCCCTGGCCGACTCCGCGTATAATACCCGCCGGATGGAGTGCGAACAGGGGGTAGCCGTGATGCAGCAGGATCATCCCGAAATCAAAAGCCTGCGGGATGCCACGCCCGAACTAGTAGAGACCTACAAAGACCAACTCGGTCCGGAGGTATATAAACGCTGCAAGTACATGACCGAAGAAATCCGGCGGGTACAAGAGGCGTGTGACTTATTGCTGAAAGGTAATCTGGAACAATTCGGGGCCAAAATGTACGCTACCCACGACGGCTTACAGAACGAATACGAGGTAAGCTGCTCCGAACTGGATTTTTTGGTAGCGCAAGCCCGCACCAACCCAGACGTAGCCGGTGCCCGCATGATGGGCGGCGGATTTGGTGGGTGTACCATCAATCTGGTACGGAAAAAAGGAGTCAGTTCCTTCGAGACCCGCATGAAAAGTGCCTACCGCAGTGCTTACGGCATCGAACTGCCGTGCTACGAGGTAGTCATAGACGATGGTACATCCGAAGTATCCGTTTGAACAAATATAAAAGCCTATACCCAGCCTGCCTTTCTCTTTGTACTTAACTAAACCCAATTCATAGATTCATGACTCACTTCTTTCAAATGACCAAACAGATAGGATCTCTGAAAGTCCTTCTTCCTTATGTAATGCTTACGGTGGTAAGTTTGCTTTTTACAAATTGTCAATCTAATAAGGAAAAATCCGAAACTATGCAATCCACGATAACCAAAGAAGCCTTTGGAACGCTTGCCGACGGCCAGGCCGTTGACCTGTACACCCTGACGAATGCCAATAGAATGGTGGTGAAAATCACCAATTACGGCGGCATTATCACCCACTGGATGGCACCCGACAAGAACGGTGAGATGGCCGATGTAGTACTGGGCTTCGATTCGTTGGACGCCTACGTAGCTAATAATCCGTTTTTTGGGGCGTTGGTAGGCCGGTATGGCAACCGGATCGCCAAGGGTTCCTTCACCCTGGACGGAAAGACCTACCCCCTCGTGACCAACAATGGCCCCAACCACCTGCACGGGGGTACGGTAGGCTTTGATAAGAAGCTCTGGAAGGCTGAGGAGGTAAAAGACGGATCTACCGTAGGGTTGGCATTGACTTACACCAGCAAGGACATGGAGGAGGGCTACCCCGGCACGCTGGACGTAAAGGTAACGTACACCCTTACTAATGACGGCGAGTTAAAGATTGACTACGATGCCACTACCGACAAACCTACCATAGTAAACCTGACCAATCACAGCTACTTCAACCTCACGGGCCTGAAGCGGGACGTGCTGGAACATGAAATCAGCATCGACTCCGACAGCCTGGTGGAAGTAGATGGAACTTTGATTCCGACGGGCAAACTGATTCCGGTGGAAGGTACCCCGTTTGATTTCCGCACGGCCCGCCCCATCGGCGAGCGCATTGACGACATGGCCGACGCCCAAATCAAAAACGGCGGAGGCTATGACCACTGCTGGGTGGTACAGGGAGGCGATGGTAGCCTGAAGAAAATTGCCACGGTTTATGAGCCAACCAGCGGACGGGTGATGGAGGTATCTACCACCGAGCCGGGTGTGCAGTTTTACACGGGTAATTTCCTGAATGGCAAAGTAAGCGGCAAGGGTGTGACCTACACCAAGCGCATGGGTTTCTGCCTGGAAACCGAGCACTTTCCCGACTCACCGAACCAGTCGCAGTTTCCTACGGTAGTACTGCGCCCCGGTGAGAAGTACCATACGACCACCGTATATCAGATGTCGGTGAAGAAGTAGGGTAAATACCTCAAAACAACGACTCCCAAAGAGCATCCAAATACAAAAAAAGCTTATACGACCTGATCGGCGTCGTATAAGCTTTTTTTATTTTCACGAGTAAATAAACCCAGTACCCTATTTTTTCATAACCGATTTACAGAAAGCTATGCAAATACAAATCCTCCACTTTCTTCCGCGCCCAGGGCGTTTTTCTTAAAAATTTCAGGCTGGATTTGATGCTGGGTTCATGGGTAAAGCACCGTATTGGAATGGTTTCGCCAAGTTCCTGCCAGCCGTATACCCGCACCAGGTGGGTGAGGATAGCTTCCAGGGTAATTCCGTGCAGAGGATTGTTTGGTTGAATTTCTTGCATCAAACGGATTGAGATAGAATATAGGATGGCTTCGCTTTAAGGCAAAGCTACCGGATCGTTGTACTTCTGATTTTTACGGCCACACTTTTATACACGGGTGTATTGCTATGCTCGGCCACGCTACCAATCGGAACCAGAACATTGGCTTCGGGGAAATAGGTGGCGATGCAGCGTTTGGGAATATCATACGCTACCAGCACAAAGTTTCGTGCTACGCGCTCTACACCACCATGCAGGTTGTATAAATTCACTACGTCGCCCGACGAAAAACCGGCTTCAATAATGTCCTGAATGTTCATAAACACCACCCTCCGCTCGTTATGCACCCCGCGGTAGCGATCTTCCAGGCCATAAATGGTGGTATTGAACTGATCATGGCTCCGGATCGTCATCATCAGGTACTCGTCCGGCCCAATCGTCGGTGTGGTGGCTTCCGCTACATTGAAAACTGCTTTTCCCGAGGGCGTATTGAATTTGCCCTCCCGCGCGTCGTTGGGCAAATAGAAACCTCCCGGTTGGCGTACCTTGTGGTTGTAATTATCACAGCCGGGAATTACCCGCGCTATGTCGTTCCG
Organism: uncultured Cytophagales bacterium; assembly: GCA_963768025.1. Taxonomy (GTDB): domain Bacteria; phylum Bacteroidota; class Bacteroidia; order Cytophagales; family Spirosomataceae; genus CAVYGM01. Next base: position 20,005 of record CAVYGM010000019.1, on the reverse strand, counting down.
AATGTGGTCGTAATGATGCATGTACTGATCCCAGTCTACTTTGGAGCGAGCCCCCAGGGTAGCCTTGGCCATGCCGCAGATGATCATTGGTTCGCTCAATAATTCGGGCGAAATGGGGTCAAGTACCCCGCGCGAGGCCTGGATCACTCCCATGGAGTTTTCACAGCTGATAAACTGCTCCTCGTGCTCATGGGCATCGCGGTCGCTGCGAGCCAGGGTAGGCAGGATGAGGGCCTCTTCCCCGTGAACCAGGTGGCTGCGGTTTAGCTTGGTGGAAATTTGGACCGTGAGGGCACATTGCCGGAGGCCCTGAGCCGTATACTGGGTATCCGGCGTGGCCGAGAGGAAATTCCCCCCCAACGCCACAAAAACCTTGGCTTTGCCCTGATGCATGGCGTGGATGGAATGCACCACGTCGAAGCCATTCTGCTCGGGTACTTCAAAACCGTATACTTTTCGGATATTCTCCCGCCAGGCGGGTACTACTTTTTCCCACACGCCCATGGTGCGGTCGCCCTGTACGTTGCTGTGGCCCCGCACGGGACAGGTACCCCCGCCCGGAATCCCTACGCTGCCTTTGAGCAGCAGTACATTGACGAGTTCTCTAAGCGTATCTACGGAATTGGCGTGTTGGGTCAGGCCCATGGCCCAGCAGATAATGATCTTTTTTTTGTGCTTGATCAGGGCTGCTGCCTCCCGGATCTTGGCTAGCGACACCCCACTGAGCTTCGCCAGCTGGGCTACATCCTGGGTTTTTAAGTGCTGAATGTAGGCTTCGTACCCCTGGGTTTTGTCGGCGATAAAGTCTGAGTCGAACACCGTTCCCGGAGCCTTTTCTTCTTCATCCAGCAAGAGACGGGCCAGTGCTTTCAAAAAAGCCATATCTCCATTCATCCGGATCTGAATAAACAAGTCGGCCAGTTTGTTGTCCATGCCCAAAACTCCCTTTACGGTCTGGGGGTCATTAAACCCCAGCAGGCCGGTTTCGTGCAAGGGGTTGACGGCAATGATTTTAGCTCCGTTGCGTTTGCCTTTTTGCAGGGCAGTAAGCATCCGGGGATGATTGGTGCCGGGGTTTTGCCCCATGATAAGAATGACATCGGTGTCGTAAAAATCTTCCAGGAGCACGCTACCCTTGCCTATTCCCAGGGATTCGCTCAGGGCTACCCCGCTGGATTCATGGCACATATTGGAGCAATCGGGGAGGTTGTTAGTCCCGTATTCGCGCACAAAAAGCTGGTACACGTAGGCGGCTTCGTTGCTGGCCCGACCGGACGTATAAAAAACGGCTTCGTCCGGCGAAGAAAGGGTGTTGAGGTGCTGGGCTATTTTGTGAAAGGCATCGGGCCAGGAGATGGGTTGGTAATGGGTAGCCCCTTTGGCTAGGTACATGGGCTCGGCAAGCCGCCCCATTTTTCCTATTTCCAGGTCCGTGAGCAGCGACAAGTCATACACGGAGTTTTCTCGAAAAAAATCACTCCATAAGGCTTTTTCGGTGGCTTCCTCGGCCAGGGCCTTCGCCCCATTTTCACAGTACTCGGCCACGGGTGAGCGGTGGTGGTCAGGGTCGGGCCAGGCGCAGCTCGGGCAGTCGAAGCCGTCCTTCTGATTCATGCGCAGCAAGGCTTTGTTGCCCCGCACTACCCCCGCCTCTTCCATTACCCGGCTGAGGGCTACGGACACGGCGGTCAGGCCGGCGGCCACAGTTTTGGGCTCGTCCAGTTTCAGACCCGTCAATTTTTCGGGATTTTCGGCGGCGGGTACGGCGGAAGTAGTCATGAGCTTTGCGTGAATAGAATATAAATATTGAAAAATTTCAGTCTTCTTGGATTCTTTCCGGACGGGTATACACATTGAAGTGATTGTCCCTCAAAAATCCGACCAGCGTGATGCCCGCCTCTTCTGCCAGCTGCACGGCGAGCGAGGAGGGGGCGCCAACCGCCGCTACCAGCGTTATGCCCGCCAGGCTGGCCTTCTGAATGAGTTCAAAACTGGCCCGGCCGCTCAGGAGGAGAATTTGCCCCACTAAGGGGAGCAGATTGGCTTGCATGGCCGCCCCTACGAGCTTGTCCACGGCATTGTGACGCCCGACGTCTTCCCTTAGCAGAAGCAGCTCCGCCGCCGGACTGAATAAAGCAGCGGCATGGAGGCCCCCGGTGATTTCGAAGTCGGCCTGTCGGGTTCGCAATAGCCGGGGCAATTGGCACAGGATGGCTGGTGTAACGGTCCAGTGTTGTAAGCTAGCGGGCGGGTGGCTCTGTACTCTGATGGCATCAATGGACGCTTTGCCACAAATACCACAGCTGGATGTGGTGTACACGTGGCGTTCGAAACGAAGTGGGTCAAAGGAAACATCTTCGTGCAGAATGACCGAAAGCTGATTCTCGCCCTCCCGGACCACGCCTACTATTTGCTCATAGGCAGTTATGATCCCTTCACTCAGCAAAAAGCCCAGGGCCAGCTCTTCGTCGTGGCCGGGGGTCCGCATGGTGACCGACAGGTTTTTGGATTCCAAGGCCATTCCAAACCGGATACGAATTTCGAGCGGTTCCTCAATCGCCAGCGTATCGGCCTGTTGGACCCCGTTTCCGGAGGTGAATTTGGTAATAGGCAAAGATAGGGTAGAAGCAATCATCACAAATTCTCAAACAGCCATGGTACCTTAGTAAACCAAAAAGGGGGTGAATTGATTATTTTTTCTTTCCGCTCCGTTTGATGGGGCGACCGTACTTCTGCATTTTTTCCTGGGCGATGTTCCGCCGAACATTTACTTTTTTGTTTTTATCCGCTTTTTCGTGGAAAGCCGGGCCTGATTCTTCCCGCTTTGGGGGCTTGACCAGGATATTTTTCATGGCTATTTTTGGCTCTTCCTCTTTGGTCAAGACCTCCGACAGAACCAGGTCTTCGGGAAGGGGGAGGAGTTGGATTGAGTACTTCATCAGCTCTTCGATGAGCTCCTGGTACTCTTTCTCTTTTTCCGTGATCATGCTAATCGCAATCCCTTTTTTGTCGGCCCGCCCGGTGCGACCGATGCGGTGGACGTAGTTTTCGGGCTCGTCGGGCAAGTCAAAGTTGATGACGTGGGACACGTCCGTGAGGTCAATACCCCTGGCTACAATATCCGTAGCTACCAGGATCAGGTAGTCGCCAGCCTGAAATTTCTGCACGGTATTGAAGCGGTTATTCTGTGCCTTGTTGGAATGAATGACCCCAACCTGATCTGGAAATCTGGCTTCCATTTCGTCCCCGATCTGATCGGCCATCTGCTTAGTGCTGACAAAAACCAACACCTTGGTCATACTGAGGTCCCGGGTGATGATCAATTTCAACAGGTTAATTTTGGTGTAGAAGTTAGGTACTTCGTAGCCCAGTTGTTCAATATTCTCCAGCGGAGTTCCCGCCGGAGCGGCCTCTATCCGCACGGGTGCGTTGAAGTAGGTACCCATCAAGGATTCTACTTCGGGGGTCATGGTTGCCGAAAAAAGAAGATTCTGGCGTTTTTGAGGAAGTAAGTCAAGAACGGTGTTCAATTGCGAGCGAAAGCCGAGGTTGAGCATTTCGTCAACTTCGTCAATCACCAGCTTTTTGATACTCTTGGTTTTAAGGGTCTTATTCATAACCAGGTCAATCAGCCGGCCGGGCGTGGCTACGATCAGGTCGGCTCCCTGGGCTAGTTCGGCAATCTGGGTTTTAATGTTTCCACCCCCGTACACCCCCACCACCGTGACGTTCATGTAGGCGCTCAGCTTCTGAATGGTTTCAACTACCTGCACTACCAGCTCGCGGGTAGGCACCAGAATCAGCTGCTGTGGCAGTTTGTCCTTGCCAAACTGCCATTGCCGAAGCAGGGGCAGGAGATAAGCCAGGGTTTTGCCGGTACCCGTCTGGGCAATCCCGCACACATCCTGGCCCGACATCATCACAGAAAATACTTTGTGCTGAATGGGGGTAGGGGTCGCAAACCCAAGGTCAGAAAGTGCGTTCTGTAAAGCCGGTGTAAGATTTAAATCGTCGAATGTCATTCCTTAATCGTTAATAACGCTGTCAGCGTTCAAATCACGAAGGTACGCATTCCCTGGCACAAAGTTTTGGTTCATGCCCGTAGTACTAAACCAACTTATACACATCATGGCAAAGGATATAGATACCAAAGGACAAACACAGAAGAAGCAACCGGGGATTGAGAAAAAAATGAACCCCGAACCCGTCATCATCCGCAAGGGCTACCGGGGCAGCGGCAAGCTGGATGGCAAAGTAGCCCTCATTACGGGCGGCGACAGCGGCATTGGCCGGGCGGTGGCAGTACACTTTGCCCGCGAAGGAGCCGACGTAGCCATTGTGTACCTTGAAGAAAACCAGGATGCTAAGGAGACCAAAGAAATGGTGGAAAAAGAGGGCAGAGCCTGCCTGCTTATTCCTGGGGATATCCGGGAAGAAAAATTCTGTAAGCAAGCCGTTAAGAAAACTGTAAATGAATTGGGAAACCTGAACATCCTGGTGAATAATGCTGGAGAACAGCATCCCAAGGAAGACATCGCGGAGATCACCGCCAAACAGCTAACCGATACCTTTTCTACCAATATTTTCTCCTTTTTTTACTTTGCCCAAGCGGCCCTGCAACACATGAAAAAAGGGGATTCGATCATCAATACCGCCTCGGTAACCGCCTACAAGGGGAACGCAAAACTACTGGACTACTCTTCTACCAAGGGGGCCATCGTGGCGTTTACCCGATCGCTGTCGGGCAACCTGGCTTCGAAAGGAATCCGCGTCAACGCCGTGGCACCAGGGCCCATCTGGACGCCCCTGATTCCGGCAACTTTTACCCCGGAGCACGTCAAAAAGTTTGGGAAAGATACCCCCCTCGGTCGGGTTGGGCAGCCTTCGGAGGTGGCACCGGCCTATGTGTTTCTGGCTAGTGAAGACTCCACCTATTTTACCGGACAGGTTCTTCATCCCAACGGAGGCTACGTCCTGAACACTTAGGCAGAAAAGGCTTCTTACCCAGAAACTCCAAAAGTTACCAGGTGTAAGAGGCAAGAATCTTGGCTACTTTCTGTTCGGTTTCCGTTAAATGGGCGTCAGGTTGTACTTCATGTTTGACAAATTTTTGCAGGCGGTTGGTCGAGTAGGCGTTCACCACCGAAGGGTGGATATAGTAGCGTTTGCAAACGGACCTGGTATTTCCCAACTGCACGGCCACTACGTCGTAGCAGGCATTCAGTTTTCGATTTAGATCGGTGGCGTTTTTTGGTGGTTCGAGCTGCTGGAGGTATTCAAATGCCGTGACGGTACCCATCCAGGTACGAAAATCCTTGGCGGAAAAACCTTTATCGGTGTAGCTGCTCAGGTACTCATTGACGTGGCGAGCCTGCAAATTCCTCCGCTTGCCTTCATCGTTCACATACTGAAACAACCGCCGGCCGGGCATTTCTTTGCACTTTTTTACCAAGCGGGCCAGCGGGCCGTCTTTCAGGCTGATGTTGTGTTGAATGCCCTTCTTTCCTTTGAACTTAAACCAGATAGTGGAGCCCTTCACCTGCACGTGCCGGGCGTCGAGAGTGGTGAGGCCTGAGCTGCCATTCAGTACCTTATACCGCTGATTCCCCACTCTGATGCAGGTTTTTTCCATGAGTCGAATGGCCAGAGCCGTTACTTTGGCGCAGGAATCTCCCCGCGTCCGTAGGTCGTGATCTACTTGTTCCCGTAGGGTAGGCAGGACTTTTACGAATTGGAGGAGTTTGAAAAATTTAGTCCGATTCCTGATCTGGTTCCAATGTTCGTGGTAGCGGTATTGCTTTCGCCCCGCTTCGTCCACACCGGTTGCCTGCAAATGGGCGTTTGTTTCCTGGCTAATCCACACATCCTTCCAGGCCGGAGGAAGTACCAGCGCTTTTATTCGGTCGAGGGTTTTCTTATCGCGGCATGTTTGTCCTTTTCCATCCACATAGTAGTATCCCTTTCCAGCTTTTTTACGCACATACCCAGGGGAGGATTTACAATCAATATAGAGTAATCCGACGGCCAGGGCCGCTTGTTCGGGATTCTTACGAATTTTTTTGAGGTCTTTTTTAGCAACAAGTGGAAGTACGGAACCTCCGGTCGGCATGGCCATGGTCATATTCAATTCAATTTTTGAGTCTACCCTTTTTGAGTCAAAAATTGAATGCCCGTCCCAAAACACTTTTTGAATTGATGGCTATCGATTTGAAAATCAGAGTACTAGAAGTATGAACCTTAATTCTGTAGAGGTACAGAATACCCATCTATCCGAGAGATAGCGGCAAGTACTGGCCCGAAAAGATGAAATAATTTCCCAGTTCCGTCTTATTTATTTACCAATCCTCGCACCTGCCTTAGCGGATCGGTTCGTATTGTAACACCACTATCCCGCAGTCAAACGCAGTGGCTTTCTGAAGCAGCAGTTTTTGGTGCAGTTCGAGTTCATTGAATATGGTCAGACCGCTACCGATCGCCGTGGGATTTATGAACAAATGCAACTCATCAATCAGTCCGTGCTTGATCAGGGACGATACAAACGTAGCCCCACCGTAGGCCATTAGGCATCCGCCGTCCTGTTCTTTCAGGGCGGTGATTTCGTCCACCAGATTTCCTTTGGCCAGGGTGGTATTATCCCACGGGCACGCATCCAGCGTGCGGGTAAACACTACTTTGGGGGTATCCGTAAACTTTTTTCCGGCTGCTACCTCCGGATTTTCCGGGTTGGCTGCCACGGAGGCCCAGTGGGGAATGAAGCCCTCCGCCAGTTTGCGGCCCAGCACCAGGCCGCTAATGGGATCGGTGAGGTTTCTGACGTAATCCTGCAGGGCATCATCCCAGCCAAAGATCATCCAGTCCATCTCGCCGTTGGGGCCGCCGATGAACCCATCCACCGTCATTTGTACCTGAAGCTTTAAGGGTCTCATGGTTTAGGTAGTTTTTTTACAAAATTAAGGCCGCAATTACCCCCTATCAAGGGGCGAGAACGCCATTGGTAGGGGGGCGTTGCGGCAATTTTCTGCCTTAGGGGAAGCGTCTCCTTTTTGCTTTGGTCGCCGCCTCTACACCCCAACAGGGGTTGCCTAGCCCTATTTCAGCAAAGTAGCTTCCAGCTTCTCCTCCACGGCTTTCCCGTTTTTGAGAGAAACAAAGTACGCGTTGTCCTTGTCCGTGACGGTCAGAACTTTGAAAACCTTGCCATTTTTGAAAATAATCCCCGCCTTATCGTCGATGGCGTAGCCGGGCTTGAAGATGCCATTTTCGATATTTTTGAAATAAAGCGGCCGACGGTACTCCTCGCTGTGGTAGTGCGGACAATGGCTGTAAGGCAGAAAACCCAAGCCTTCTACCACGCTCAGCTCAATGGGTCGGGAATCCGTGGTGCCGTTGTCGAACCAGCAGAGCGATCCGGCGCTGCCACCGGCCAGGATGATACCTTTTTTCAAAGCCTTTTCGAGGATTTTATCGATTCCCTGCGCCTTCCAGATAGCGATCATGTTGAGCGTATTGCCGCCGCCCACCACGATGGCGTCCACGTTGAGCAGTACATCTTCAAACGTTACTTTCTGGTTGTAGGAACTGATCCAGACCTTCTGCACGGAGGGCTCCACCGACAGATCGTGCACCAGTTCGTACCAGCGGATAATGCCCTGCTCGCTGTCGCCCGAGGCCGTGGGCAGGAAGCAGATTTTGGGCCGTTCTTTCCCGGTTAGCTTGATGATTTCCTGAATGAACTGCTTGGAGGGACCGCCGCCGAAGGGGAAAATATACTGATCCTGGGCAGACACAGTACGGGCTGTAAGAGCAAAAGCAATACACAATAAAAGTAGGGTTTTCATTCAGTTTTTAGGTTAAAATTTGATTTTCAAAAGTCCGGAAACAGGGAAACTGCCCCTAACGACCGCCGGGACGCCTTTTTTGTAAAGATGGACAAAAGTAAAGATAATCCTGTTCTTGACTCATCCTGCAGACGGTCGTTTCTTCTGTATGGAGTGTAAAAGATTCAACCTTCAAATTATTTCATGGGCTTAGTTCTGTTTATTTTTGCCAAAACAAGCACCAACCCCATGCAGGTACCCCCATCGATTTTCGAGCTTCGTAAAGAGCTACACCAACACCCGGAACTGTCCGGTGCCGAACCCGCTACGGCTGGGCGCATTGCCTCGTTCCTTACCCTACATACCCCCACCGAACTCATCAGGGGAATAGGTGGGCACGGCGTGGCGGCGGTGTATCGGTTTGCCGACGAGGGCCCCACGGTGGTGATTCGGTGTGAGCTGGATGCGCTCCCGATTCGGGAAGTGAATGACTTTTCTCACCGGTCGCTGTACCCCGGAATTTCTCACAAGTGCGGGCACGATGGGCACATGGCCATCCTGGCAGGGTTGGGCCTCTGGTTGAAGAAACAGTCGTTTCAGCGGGGAAAGGTGGTGCTTCTGTTCCAGCCCGCTGAGGAAAGCGGACAGGGCGCTCAGGCGGTTTTGCAGGAGGAGCGATTTCGGCAATTACAGCCTGACTATATTTTTGCCTTGCATAATCTGCCGGGCGTAGCGATGCATACCATCGTGCAGGCGGAAGGTGTTTTTACCGCTACAGTGCAAAGTGTCATGATTAGGCTGGAAGGAAAACAGGCGCACGCCTCGGAACCGGAGAACGGGATCAATCCCGCTCTCGCCGTGGCAGAGCTCATTCAGGCGTTCGACCGATTGAACCGCCCTACTACTACCGATCCCGACTTCGCTTTATTAACACCCGTTTGCCTGGAAATGGGGGAACGATCTTACGGGATTTCTGCCGGTGCGGGTGCCCTGCATTACACCCTCCGTACCTGGACCGAAGCCTCTATGCAGCGGTTGAAAGATCAGGTACTTACCCTCACCGCCGATATATGCCACCGGCACCGGTTAGGGTACGCCACTGACTGGTTTGATTATTTTCCGGCTACGGTCAATGATTCCGAATGCAATCGGCTCATCAATAGGGTGGCGAATGCCGAGGGCCTTTTGGTAAACCATCGGGAGACGCCCTTGAAGTTTGGGGAAGATTTTGGGTGGTTTTCCAGGGAGTACAAAATCGGCATGTTTGGCCTGGGAGCCGGGCAAGGTACCCCCGCCCTGCACCACCACGACTACGATTTTCCGGATGAACTACTGGAAAGTGGCATCAGGATGTTTGCGGGTATTATCCGCGAAATAATGAGGTAAAGTACCCCAGCATCAAACAGGCAGGTATATCTTAAAAGTAGCTCCCTCGCCCGGCTTGCCTTCGGCCGTAATTCGTCCGAAGTGATTTTCCACTACCTTTCTGGCAATGGACAGCCCTACTCCGGTGCCCTGGTACTCGTTGGTGTTGTGCAGGCGCTTAAACATCTGGAAAATCTTATCGGAATACGTTTGGTCAAAGCCAATGCCGTTGTCACGGACCGTGATCAAGTGGTACTCCTTCGTAGCCAGCAAGCCAATATCCCCTCCTTGCACTACCTGAGTCGTAATACTGACAACGGGCGAAACACCCAGGCGATTGTACTTGAGAGCATTGCTCAACAGATTCTGGAAAAGTTGTTGCAATTGGCGTCCGTACCCATTGACCACCGGAAGTTCTTCGATGTAGATTTGGGCTTTTTTGGATTCTATATCCAGTTCCAGATCTTCCATCACCCGTTTTACTTTTTCATTCAGATCCACACGCTCCGTTTCGTCCAGCCGGTAATTTACGTGGGAATATAAGAGCAGATCATCAATCAGCGCATTCATTCGCTGGCTGGCATCTTCCACCCGACTAAAAATGTACGCATCGTCCGGGCCTAGTTTGTCCGCGAGTTGCAACTTCAAGCGCCCCATAAAAATATTTATCTTACGGACGGGCTCCTTCAAATCGTGGGAAGCAGCGTAGGCAAATTCTTCCAGGTTGGCATTGGAACGCTGTAGCTCCGTATTCACTAGTTGCAAATCCTCAATGGCAGCGGCTAGTTGTTCGGTACGCTGCTTTACCTCGGTTTCCAACGCCTGCCGATTATTGTATTCTTTCGTTACATCCCTCGACATCCCTTCGATATACACAAGAGTTCCTTTTTCATCCCGAATAGGTTTGCCAATAGATTGTATGATGTGCGTTTGGCCAGTTTTTTGGTTCACGATGGTATGTACATCAGCCAGGGTACCGTCGTCCTGCCAGTCGAAATCATTGTTTAGGTAGCGCTGATGCCGTGGGCGTGCTTTCTCTTCAAAGGACTCCAGTACAGTTTGATATTGGATTTTTTCATTATCAAACCCATACCATTCCATCATACGCGGCGAATAGGTCATGAGTTGGGTAGCCGTCTCGTACCGCCACGTACCTAGCTCCGCTATATCAATGGCATTGCGGAGGGAGGCTTGCGCGGCTTCGATCTGCTTGTGGGCTATCACCTGTTCCGTTACATCCGTGGCCACGGCCATGATACCCAAAATAGTGCCATCTGCTTCCCGGTAAGGTTCGTACACTACGTCTACATAAAATATTTCCCTCTCCCCGTTGCGTGTAAGAGTAACGGGCATACCGTACACTTTGACGGTTTCGCCCTGGTGCATGACCTTGCTCAACAAACCCTCAAATCCCTGGTTTCTTGCCTCGGGGATCGCCTCAAATATGGGTTTGTCCAGGATGTCCAAACCGACCGTACCCCAAATTTCGCACATCCGTTCATTGGCAATCTCCAGCACGTATTTTGGCCCTTTGAATAGACACATGGCCACCGGTGCCTGAAGGATGATATTGCGCAGATTCGCCTCGCTTTGTTCCACCTTCTTTTTGGCCAGGTTCAAATCTGTTACATCGGCAGCTGCATTCACAACGCCATATACCTTTCCTTGCTGATCAAACAGGGGCGTGAAATTGTAATTGAAATAAAATGACTGGATAACTCCGTCTTTCTGCAAATCAAAACGTTCGTTCCTTCTATAGAATGGTTCGCCTGTCTGAAGAACTTTGCTGTAATTTTCAAAGACGTCGTTATAACCCAATTCGGGTACCACCTCCCTCAGCGATTTGCCTATGACTTCCGAGCCTTTTCCCCAGGCTTCCAGCATGGCCTGGTTGGCCTGCTGAATCCGCATATCTTCGCCTACATTGACAGAAATTGCAAAAGGCGCGCTTTCCAGCAGGGCTTTGGTTTCCTGTTCGCTTTCTTCGGCTTTTCTGAGTGCTGTCACCTGGTTGGTGATTTCAGTAGCTACCATGATAACACCGCTGATGGAGTCATCCGCTTCTCGAAGGGCCTCGTACACAAAATTAGAGTAAATCGTTACCAGTTTCCCATCCCGCTCTATGTCGGCAGGTAATTCCTTGGCGTAGAAAGGCTCTCCTGTTCTAAACACATTCGTCAGAAGCTCTTTGAAGCCCTGGCCGGTCGCTTCCGGAAAAACCTCAAACAAGGGCTTATCAATTACCTGGTCCGCGGTTCGGCCCCAAATAGCCAGATTTGCTTCGTTGGCCAGTTCAATTATAAATTCCGGCCCACGGAAAATGGCAATGGCCACGGGTGCCTTCTGAAAAATCCGATGGATGGCCTTGTCTTTTTCCAGAAGGGCCTGCTCCACCTGTTTGCGCTGGGTGATATCCGTAAAAAGCAAGGCTACCTGGTGAGTACCTAACTCTCCGGTTCGGTAGGCGTACACCTCAAACCACCGGCCCATGGCTTCCGAGCCCTGCACAAAACGGGTAGACTCCCCAGTAAGGGCTACATTGCCATACAGGTCAAACCAATGCCTCTCCAAGCCCGGTACCAGTTCGCGGGCTGTTTTACCAACGGCATTTTTAAGACCGGTTTGTTTTTCAAACATCGGGTTTACTTCCAGAAAGCGGTAGTCAACGGGCTGCCGGGCCTCATCGAAAAGCATTTCGAACACACAGAAGCCCTGATCCATGGAATCAAACAGGCTCTGGTACTTGGCCTGACTCTCCTGCAAGCTGAGGTAGGCCCTCTGCAACTCTAGATGTGCCTGCTGTTCTTTCCCCGCTTTTATCTGATCGGTAACTTCTTCGGTGGTGTGAATAATATAAGTACCTCACCGGCTTCATCCAGCACCGGCGTGTTATACACATCCCAATAGCTCTCCCGAAAGCTGCCATCGGCCGTTTGCACATCGTAGCGGACCTGATCCATATGGTGCTCGACCTTGTGCTTCAGCACATAGTCAAGTGAGCCGCGCAATAATTTTTGCCCACTACTCACCATATCACCCGGCGCGGGGGGGAACGCTTCAAAAAGGTTTCGTCCAATCAGAGTTTCTTTGGCAACACCCAGGTGCTGGCACATATCCCTGCTAATGGCGCCAATGGAATAGTGCGGAGAATTGGGTAAAAAAATAAACCGCATTCCGCGGGTAGCTTCAAAAATTGTGGTTTGGATGGGAGACATGGAACTCTGGTGAGTAGTAACCGACATGTGTAAGAAATTAGAGGTAAGGTACCAACGTGTGTTTTGGCTGCTTCCCGTTGTTAATCGCTACACTTAACCCTGCAAAAAGTATACCCAGAGTAAGTATATTGAGAGCAAAATAGGGTTACTAACCAAATTTTTTTGCCTGTTTGTCGGTTTTTTGTGCAAGCGCCAGCAAAATCACGAAAATTTGAGTCTGAACGCCACTTACTGCTTGCCGGAGTGGGCCAAGCCAGAGGGGAACGGAGCACAAGAGCCTCGCCGCCGTCTACCACTACGATGCCGTTGCAGGCTTGCCTGCCTAAGTCGTTTGTTTGGAAATAGGGAATGCGCGGGTACATCCGTTCTACCACACCTCAAAGGTACCCCACCTACCGTGCGGGGTACCATCGGGAAATAGGACGGCGAAAGGAGGTGCCAAGGCCACCCTTGTGGCTTACAGCAAGTCCCCTAGATGAGAAAAGCTTTTTAAGTACCTGAACTCTGCCTTTCTTTCCACAAACCACCGATAGAAAGAACGGTGTTGCGTATACTGAACCCAACCAGTACACAGACTAGCTATGTTTGCATTTGTGATGCAAGCCAGGGTAGTTCAAGGCCACTTTTGGAAAGTAAGGAAGCGATCGGTTCAATTCGCTTTAACTTTATTATAATAGGGAAAAACAAAATGATGATAAATCAGGCAGCCAACGCAAAGGTCAAAAATAGAATCTAACACGGCCAAAACAGTAAACAGGGCAATTATTCCGATCGAAGCCATTGGTAGATTCAGCGTAATAAATACTGTACCCAGTGCGGCACAAATAAAGCCAAGTCGGGAAGCAAACATCTTGGGGGCCTTGTCCACCATTTTTGATTTGCTACCTATCCAGCTGATCAGGTTGGTTGCCAAAAAGCACAATGGACTGTAATTGTTGTAGCCCATGGCTCTTATCCCGTAGTCAACGGTGACAATATACAACTAGATTGGATTTAGCGTAAACATGAACACGATCATGAGTACAGCGTTGATAAATACCGTGAGGCGGCTCACATTGCTGTCAACTTTTTCCCTGGAAAGTGGGCAAATAATAGTGTCGAACATGGCGATTTCCTTTTAGAAAATGAATTCAACACAAATTTAATTTCCCCCAATCATAAAAAAGTTGTCCGAGGGCAATTTCGCATTTTGAATAGGCACAAATTTTTGGGTGCACGAAGCCTCCTTATCCTAACCTGAATTAGGGATAAACTTTCATAGTATTGAAGTCCCTCTCCTTCAAGAAGCGGCCCGGAGGAGTGCCTCCCGCCGCAGCGGAGGGATTTAGGGAGAGGCAAAACTCAGTATGGTCGTCTACACGTTATCCCACTAGCTGGATTTGATGGTTTGGGATTACTTTTCGGATATCTTCTCAGTAGTCGAGCCTCTGCCACCAGACACCTCGTTCAAAGCAATCGCAAGGAGAAAGCACAAGGCCCACTGGCAGTACCAGTGCCCGAAAAGGTGCTGCAAGAAATACGAATGAAATTAGGAGCGCCCGGATAGTAACACATCTGCCAAACAGGGGCCAAGCGGGCCGACTTACTCCGGCCTGAACAAGCCAATCGTATAATCCAGCAGTTCCTGTCCGCCGATCTTCCCGTGGCCAGGCACCACGATTCGTGCCTGCGGGTACCGGGCCTTCACTTTGGCTACCGTGGCCGACCACTCCTGCAAGTTGGCGTCGCCGAGGAAGCCCTTGGTGGCGTTCACTTCCTTAATCAGACAGCCGCCAAACATCGCCTTTTCGGCCGGGAAGTACACCACGATATTGTCGCGGGTGTGCCCCTCGCCCACAAAGGCCGCCTGAATGGCCTGGCTCCCTACCCGCAGGCTCAGCGAATCGGTGAAGCCGTTGGTCGGGACCGTCAGGTTTTGGGCTTTGGCAATGTCGATGGTTTTCTGATTGGCGTAGGAGGGAATGTTGTTCCGGTGAAACTCCGCCACGCCGCCCAGCCCGTCCTGATGAAAGTGCCCCGGCACCACCGCCTTGACCCTGCATTTCAGTTCCTTCCGGATCCAGTCAATGAGTTCGGCCGAGCCGGCGTTGTCGGTAGGGGCATTTATGACAATGGCCTCTCCGCCGTCCACGATCACCATGCCGTTGCAGGCTACCTTGCCGTAGTCGTTTGTCTGGAGGTAGGAAATATGCTGGTACACCCGTTCCGATAAGCGGTTGATTTGCATTCGTTCGGTCTGGTGGATGGCATTGGCAGAGGTAGCGGGTGTTTTCTGGGCGAAGCCAGCGGACAGCGTCAGGGCGGTCAACACCATCAGCTGAATCAAAAATGGGAATTTCATGGAATTGGTAAATGGCTTTTTGAGTGAATGTCGTGCCGATAAGAACAGGTGGCTACCTGTTCTAAAATCAAATATAGTACAGATTCTCAACCCCTCATGTATCACTTCAAAAAAGCATTCACTACCCGAAGGCTTTCCTTCGGGCTTTCTTCCATAGGTACATGCCCCGCCTGTGGAAGAACTACCAGGGTATTGTTGGGGAGGTCGGCGTGAAACCGCTGCGCCACATCCGGCGGAATCAGCCGGTCCTGCTCGCCCCAGAGGATCAGGGTGGGGTGCTGGATGGTCTTGATTTTTGGGTACGCCGTACTATCCACGGGCAGCTTCATCCGATCCACCAAAGCCCGGCGGTTGCCCTCCCGGAGGGTAAGTTCAAAGTACCGATCCACGAGCTCATCCGATACCTTTGCCTCGTCGGCGTAGACATTCTCCACGCTCGCCCTGGCCATAAAACGAGGCGTAAGGAACCTAAGCAGATTATTGAGAACAGGGGTGCGTGCTATCCGAAAGGCGATTGGAGTACTTTTCGAGACCATGGGATAGCCAGCGGCGTCGATCAGAATCAGCTTGTCCACCATCTGCGGGTACTTGCTGGCAAACTGCCAGGCAATGTTTCCGCCCAGAGAGTTGCCGCCCAGAATGCATCGTTTTATCCCCTTTGCTACCAGAAAATGCTGGATGAAGTCTACGTAGTGATCAATGCTGTAATCCTTGTTGGGAAAGGGGCCGGTCAGGCCAAAGGCCGGGAGGTCCATGCGGATGACCCTCCGCTGAAACTTCAATTCGTTGGTCCAGGCTTCAAACGTATGCAAACTCGACCCTGTACCATGCAGCAGCACGAGCGGAAGCAGACTATCTCTTTTCAGCCCTTCGTCGCGGTAATGTACCTGCATCCCGTCCAACTCCATAAAAGCTGAGGGGTACCTGGCGTATTTCTCTCTCAGATCCTCCACGGAACGGTCGGAATAGCCAAAAAAGAGTAGCAGGAGGGCAACGAAGGCAACGATGCCTATCACTAATTTTTTCAAGGGAAGCGGAGATTGATGTTCGAAAAGGTAGGGTTTGAGGGGTAAGGTAGGGAAAAATAGTGAATTTGAAAAACCCCTGACTGCCTGAGAATGTCCTTAAGAAGGAGGCTGACTGACCTCGTCGAAAATCCGCATGGCCATCAGCCCGTTACCCACGGCCCCGCCGGCGCGCAGGGCGGCCGCGATGAATACCGTTTCGGCAATCTCCTCGCGGGTCGCCCCGGCCTTCACGGCGTTCTGCATATGCGACTCGATGCAGTAGGCGCATTGGGTAGTCAAGGCCACGGCCACCGACATCAGCTCCCGATACTTCACCGGTATGACGCCATCGGCCCGCTCGGCCGTATGTTTCAGGTTCATAAAAGCGGCTGACTCTTTGGGAGCCGCCTCCAACAGCGTTTTCACGTACGCCCGGTCTTTGGGGGTTTGGTATTCTTCGGTCATTGGTGGGTAAGGTGAATGTGGGGATTTAAGTGGTTATGGTTTTGGGATAGGGGGATATCCTTACTGAATAAGACTAGTTTTTATCTTATCCCGCTAGTCTGCGACTAGCGGGAGCGGGGCCTTTCGGAAAGGGGCTGTGGGCCATAGCCTAGGGTAAAATATTTATTGTCTCGCCATCGTCATAACCTGCCAATGAATGTTTTACCTTTTTTACTCTGCTTTTAAAACTTTTACAGGTTCAATTTGCCCCGCTCGAATGGTTTGGGATAGGACAGTCAGTAGCCCGACTATGGCAACCAAACCAAAGCCTATGCTTGTATTTATAAGACCCAAATCAAGATGACTGCCCATTTCATTTCTTAATAAATCACCGCAAAACAAGCCCGCTGGAACACCAATAAGTCCGGCAATCAGGATAAGAATGCCAAAATTTTTGGTAACTATCCACACCAATTTTATATTGTTTGCTCCTAATACTTTTCTTATACCCAGTTCTTTAGTGCGTGTTTCTACGGAGTAACTGGCTATGCCTAAAATGCCCAAAGCAGCGATTATCATGACAATCAGGGCAGAGCCTCCAAAAATTTCCATTTCTCCACTGATTTCTCCTGAATAACGATACTCTTTTAAGTTTTGAATATTTGCTGTTTTCTCAGGAAAATTGTTTTTCCATACGGATTGAATGGCCTTGGTCGCTTCCAATTCTGTATTTGGCTTTATTTTTATGGTCAGGGTGGTTATTTCATTTGGCAAATACCGATAGATTAAAGGGAGTTGTTGGCCAATAATTTCATTGGGCATGATGCCAATGACTTGTACATAGGCAGAGTCCAGTAATAGATTTTGTCCCACTAGAGTCTCCGATTTAGATTCCAATAATTCTGCGGCAGCTTCATTCACCAACACATATTGCTCCGTACTTTGGGGCATATTTTCAGGAAAATTTTGCCCGGATATTAAGCTGATACCTTCTGTTTCAATTGTTTTTGGGTCAATACTTACGTAATTTATTTCCAGAATTTTATCGTTTAATGTTACAGAATCTTTACCCATTTTAATAGGTTCATAATACCAGTTAGTGGCCAAAGTCGTTTCTACCTGACTTAACTGACTTATTTCGTTTTGCAGGTTTTCATATTTTTCACCTTTTAAATCCAGTGTCAGAACATTGGATGGCACGGTTGAGCTAATGATTGCATTGTTTTTTCTATCATAATCGGCTATTATGACAACCAATATCATAAGCATGATGGTCACTGAAAATTGTACGACAATCAAAGCTTTGTAAACAGCAACACCCTGGAACAGCTTTATATTCTTCATTTTACGCAAAATCTGTATGGGCTGAAACGCTGACAATAGCCATGACGGAAATGCCCCTGCGACTAAGCCTGTGATAACTGCGTAGGTTAACAAGCCTAAAATTAAGGTAGTATCCCAGGAAAATGTCACATCATCCATATCGGGTATATAGTGCATTAAAATATGTAACACATGGCACTGTAAACAACAAAGCAAACAGGGAAACAAGGGTCGATTCCATTAAAAATTGACCAATAACTTGTCCTCTTGTTGCGCCTATCGTTTTGCGAACACCTACTTCCTGCGCCCGGGAGAAAGCACGCGCCAATGCCAAACTGATATAGTTGAAAGCAGATAAAAGGGTTAAGGATAGAATTAATGAATAGCTGCGTTTTTATGCCCTCCCAATCTGACGCCCGCATTGGGGTTATTTTTAATGTCAATTGTTTCCAGGGGTAATATCTTCTATGGGTTGTGCCAAAAATTGAAGATTGCTCTTATCCAATTTTCGATTATAGTTTTGGAGCGTTGTATTGAGCTGCTTTATATCATCTTCTGATTTTAAACGTGCGTAAATTGCTGAACTCTTGAAGTCTCCCCAATTTTGTGAAATATTACTGATTGCTCCTTTTTTTTCAAGCAATTCAGCAGCATTAATAGATAACATTGCCTCAATGGGCAGATGTGTTTCTAAAGGCGGGTCCTGGATAATTCCCCCAACGGTATAAGAACCTAAATTTTCAAATTGAACAGTTTGTCCTAACAGCATTCGTGTTTCCAAATATTTTTTTTGCTGTTTTTTCAGTTAAAAAAAGGGTGGTGGGATTATTGGTAAGGCTTTGTGCATTACCTGACAACAATTTAAAGCCAAAAACATCAAAAAAAGAAGGCTCTGAAAATTTTATGTCAATAGGTACATCACCTTTGTCGGTTTGCAGGTTATGTTTTCCTGCCAGACGTACTTTTACCGTTTTTTCAACAAAGGAGACGCTTTCCATTTGAGTCGCCAATGGCAATGGAGCTGTTGCCCATTTGGTTTGTTCCCCCTCCTTTGTTTCCTGCGTGAGTATCCGCACTATTTGATTTAATTCCGGATGAAAATGGTCTGTATCAAAAGTGGCTTTCAGGCCTGTAAAAAGAATAACACCAACCGCCATACTCAGTGACAAGCTCAGTATATTGACTAATGAAAAAAGTTTGTTTTTCCAGAGTATCCGTATAGCGATTTTTAGATTGTTCTTTATCATGACTTGAAGGGTTGATTTTTAATGAAAAATAGATCCTTTAATTCAAGAAAAAAACGCTATGGCTTAAAAAAAAACCTTCCGGATTGAGGCCCTGGGGCATTAATCCGGAAGGGGGACAGCGTCAGATAACTTCATGCCCACCTTTGTAGGTGTATCCACAGACATTTCACGGGGATCTGCTGTTTACAGTCTATGGATTAGGAAAACGTATCGGTAGAGCCGGAGACAGATACTTGGCTGTATATTTTGGCCCAATCGGTATCCGATTATAAAACAACTCGGAACGCGGTGAAGAGAACGGGACGCCGAACTAGGTACTCACAGCGTTTTGATTTTCAGGTTCCGGAATGAAATCCCTTTGGACCAGTCCTGCAACGCGATGCGTCCCTGAACGTATTTGCCAAACTCAGGAAACGTTTTGAATCCACTGTTAGCCACCGCCTCCTTCCAGTGGCTGGAATTGAAATCTTCCTGCGTCGTCAACACGCCGTTTAAGTAAAATTCGATTTTCCCATCCACTTGTTTGATACGGGACTGATTCCATTCCCCGGCGGGCTTGGGCTCGACCGGATTCAAAGGGGGATAAAAATTAAATAACGTGCCGGGTCTTTTGGCGGGAGTCAGCTCGTAGTCCGGGTGGGCTTTATCCAGCAATTGGTATTCGGGGCCGGAAGTCCAGGTCGTTGGAATGTCTTCCCGCTCCAGTACATTGATAAAAACCCCGCTATTGCCGCCCTCGGATATTTTCCAATCGAAGGCAAGTTCGTAATTCTCAAACACCTGATCCGATACTAAATCGCCATGTTCGGTCGTGTCAAAAATAGGTTGGCAATACAGTTCGCCATTCTGCACAGTCCAGGCGGAGGGTGCTTCGCCTCGATTATACAAATGCCAGCCTTTCAGGGAGGTACCATCAAAAAGCAATTGCCAGCCGTCTTCCTTTTCCTGGGACGTTAATTGATTAGGTACGTCCTCTTGGGTGCCACACGAGGTCAACAGACAGGTCAGTAGCCCCAACGTGGTGAAAAGATAGTTCAACCGGTTTTTCATACTTTATTCTGGCTTGTAAGGTGAGTACATACCTTTAAGGTGTTATTTCTGAAATACTACCCGTTAATCCGGGCAGGACTGCGCCCGATTTGCATTGGGAGAATAGGCACAACTCGTGGAAGACTCCGACGAACCAGGGCCTTCGGGCCCTTACAAACAGCAATACGTAACGTCAGTTGAATAAATTATAAAACAG
>CAVYGM010000018.1:0-125338 GCA_963768025.1 uncultured Cytophagales bacterium | reverse complement strand
AATATAAAAGCGGCTGCCTCACCACAACGAAGCAGCCGCTTTTCTATAAAAAAATCATCTAAAAATAGCCCTCTCAATCAATACCCCGGATTCTGCGGTCCCAGATTCGGATTAACCTGCAACTCCACGCGGGGGAGCGGCATCAGGTAGTCGCGGTTGGGATTAAAGTTGGCGTGGGGTTCCAGGGAGTTGGGGCCGGTGAAGGCCTGTTGCCCCAGTTTGCGGCGCTTGATGTCGTACCAGCGCTTGTACTCGAAGGCCAGCTCCAGACGTCTTTCTTCCAGAACCAGATTAATGAAGGCATCCTTGCTCAGTCCGGAGGCTACGTCCTGGGGAAAATTGGTCTGCTTTCCGGCCCAGTTCCGGGCCCGGGCTCTGATCTGATTTACGTAGCCAAGCGCTTCGGCGTTAGGGCCGTTGCTGACTTCGGCCAGTGCTTCGGCGGCGATCAGAAGTACCTCGGCGTAGCGCATGGCCGCGTAGTTATGGTCGGAGTAGCGGCCCTCGGAGTTGGAGTTTCCCGCGAAGCGTGCGTACTTGGCAATGTGTGGACGCTTGGTATTGGCAAACACCGTGTAGGGTTGAAGCTTGCCCCCAATGAGAATCGAGTCTTCCATGCTTACTTCTTTACGATAGTCGCGGGAGTCCCAGGTGTTGTACACCGCCATGGAAGGTACCGCCACACTCCAGCCGCTCCGGGGCGCATCGGCTCCCCGGATGCCTGTCATGGGAGGCATGATGTCGTCGTTGGCACCGCCCCCGCCGCTCTGCAGACCCAGGAAATCAATGGTAAAAATATGCTCCCGTAGGTTGTTGGGCTGCGGAGCCCGGAACAAATCCTGGAAGTCGGCCATCAGGCCGTAGCCGAAGCGGTCCTTGTTGTCAATCACAAACTTGGCTTCGGTGTAGGCTTTCTGGTAATCGGCCAGGGTCAGGTATACCGAGGCCAGATACGAAGCCGCGGCACCTTTGGAAGCACGGCTGCGTACACTACCGGGCTGGTTTTCGGGCAGCCACTGTTTGGCATACTGCAGGTCAGCGATGATGTTCTGATACACGGTAGCCGAAGGA
This sequence comes from uncultured Cytophagales bacterium, assembly GCA_963768025.1. Classification (GTDB taxonomy): domain Bacteria; phylum Bacteroidota; class Bacteroidia; order Cytophagales; family Spirosomataceae; genus CAVYGM01. The sequence goes on along the minus strand of CAVYGM010000018.1, from coordinate 124,267 downwards.
GTTTTGGAAATGTCCTTTACCGTAGTAGGATCGGTAATAAACCGGTCGAGGTAGGGTACATCGCCGAATACCTGCACCAGATGAAAGTAGGCAAAGGCTCGTATAAAACGTGCTTCGGCGATGAGGGGAGCTATTTCATTTTCGGGCAAGCCCAGCGCTTCTGCGCCGGCAATAGCGGCGTTGGTGGCGCTGATGACCTGATACCAATAGGGCCAGAACTGATTCACCATGTTGTTGTTGTCGTCCATGTTGAAATCATTGACCTGCTGGCGTTCGGCGGGGGTACCGCGGTCGCCGATGTCGGCCATATCGCTTCGTAGCAGCAGGGCCGTAACGAACTGCCGGCCATACAGCCGCTCGGTGGCGATCCAGCCGTAGGCTCCGAAAATGGCCGTCCGGACGTCGGCGGTTGTTTTGAACAGAGATTCCGGGGCCAGGATGCCGACGGGCCTTTCTTCCAGGTCAGCGCAGCTTATCAGGAACGCCCCGGCCAGGGAAAGGAAAAAAATCTTATTGATGTATCGCTTCATTTGATTTGTTCTTTTGAGATTTTGATCATTAAAAACCAATATTCAGCCCTACGGTGTACGACTTGGCGTTGGGGTAGCTGCCATAATCCAATCCCAGATTCCGGTTGCTGTTGGTAGCCCCATCCGAAGCATAGTTCACCTCCGGATCGTAGCCGGGGTAGCTGGTCAGGGTCAGGATGTTCTGCGCGCTGGCGTAGAGGCGGAGCTTGGTCATGCCCAGCTTTTTGGTCACCGCCACCGGGAAGTTGTAGCCCAGCGCCAGGTTTTTCAAGCGCACATAGCTACCGTCATAAATCCAGCGGGTAGATACCCGGCGGGTACGACCGACGAAAGCCTTCGGCACATCGGTGTTGGTATTAGTCGGAGTCCAGCGGTTGAGGGCCTCGGTGGTGGCATTGTTGATAGCCGACAGCAGGTTGAGCTCCATGAGCGTATAGCTCAGGACATCGTTGCCCTGTGAGCCCTGAAAGAAGATATTCAGGTCGAACCCTTTGTAGCTCAGTTCGTTGTTAAGTCCCCAGATGAAGTCAGGGTTCGGGTTGCCAATGATGGTCCGGTCGTCGCTGTTGAGGGTACCGTCGGGCTGGCCGGTCAGGTTGCCCTGGGCGTCTTTCCCGTTGATATCCCGGAACTTCTCGCCACCAGCGGCCCGCTCGAAGCCTCCGCCCGGCAGGTAGGTATCGCCTTCCTGATACACGCCATCGTAGATCCACCCAAAGAAACTACCCACGGGGTAGCCCTCGCGCAGCACATGGGTACTGCCCAGGCCCACCATGTGGCCGGGAAAAGCGCCGTACTGCAGCTCGGTGCCACCGGGTAGCTTAAGTACCTTGTTGCGGTTGATGGAGAAATTGACGTCCGTGTTCCATTTTAGGTCGCCGGTCAGGTTGCGGGTATTGATGGTCAATTCAAACCCTTTGTTTTCTACCGAACCGATGTTCTGCAATTGGGTCGCGTAGCCCGAGTACTGGGGTAGCTGCACGCTAAACAGCAGGTCGCGGGTGACCATGCGGTAGTAGTCCAGGGTGAGGTTGATCCGGTTTTTGAACAGACTGATATCCGCTCCTACGTCAAACTGAGCGGTGGTTTCCCAGGTCAGGTCGTCGTTGGCCACGGTAGTAGGCCGCACGGCATTGACCGGCACGCCGTCGATGATCGTGAATACGTTGGAAAACCGCGCCAGGGTCTGGTAGGGCGAAATGGCCTGGTTGCCCGTCAAACCGTAGCTAACCCGCCACTTCCACTGGCTGATGACGGTACTGTTCTGCATGAAGGGTTCGTTGGACATTTTCCAGGCAAAAGCCCCGGAAGGGAACGTGGCCCACTTGTGGTTGCGGCTAAAATTGGACGAGCCATCGCGCCGGATGTTGGCCGTGAACAGGTAGCGGTCCAGCAGGGAGTAATTGACCCGGGCGTAGTAAGAGCTGATCTGCCACTCGGTCAGGCTAGAGGTAGGGCTCTGCCATACCGACGAGCCGTCCAGGTTCCAGTACGACACGGCATCGGTGATGAACGATTGGCCGGTACCGCTCCAGTTCTCACTCGATGAGCTTTGGTACGAATACCCGCCCATAACCGAAATATCGTGAACAGCCCCGAAGGTTTTGTTATAGGTCAGGTAGTTTTCGTTCAGGAGCTGCGTGCTTTTGGAACCGCTGACAGAGGCCCGTCCGCCCACAATACGCCCTTCGTTGAGGGTGGTGGGCGCGAAGTACCCGCCCCGGCCGCTGTTGGTAGTGGCACCCAGTGTGGTCCGGAATTTCAGGTTGTCAAGAATGCTGTACTCAGCAAAGAGATTGCCCTGAATCCGGTCGTCGACCGACTCATTCTGCAGCTGGGTAGCTACCGCGTAGGGGTTGTCGTGCGGATCGTTGAGGCGAGCTACCGTAAACCGGCCCGTCTGAGGGTTGCGGATGGGCTGGTCGGGCTCAAACTTAAAGGCCGAAGCCACTACGCCGGGCGTTAGCCCACCGGAGCCTTCCTGGGTGTAGGCCTGCTGCTTTTCATTACGCTGCACAAACAGGTTGAGGCCTATTTTGAGCCGCTCACTGGCTTTTACCTCCACATTGCTGGTGATAGAAAACCGCTTGAAGCCCGAATTCAGGATAATTCCCTTCTGGTCGTACAGCGCGCCGGACAGGTAGTAATTCACCGCATCGTTTCCACCCGAAATGGACAGTTGGTGATTCTGGATACCCCCCGTTCTGAAAATCTCATCCTGCCAGTTGGTGTTGGCGCCGGCCGGTACAAACGTAGGCCGCGCTTCCTTGATGTAGTCGGCAAACTGGGTGGCATTCAGCAGATCCAGGCGATTGATTTCGTTTTGGGCGGAAAAAGACGTATTGAGGTCGATGCGGGGCTTGCCCGATTTTCCGCGCTTGGTGGTGATCATAATGACCCCATTCGCGCCCCGTGATCCGTAGATGGCCGTAGCCGAAGCATCTTTGAGTACTTCCAGCGACTCGATGTCCTCGGGAGGAGGCAGAGCTCCACCCACAAAACCATCCACCACGTAGATGGGGTCGCTACTGGCGTTGATGGAGGTACCTCCGCGAATCCTGACCTTAAAGGCGGCTCCCGGCTCTCCATTATTGGCCTGAATCTGCACGCCCGCGGCCCGTCCCTGCAAGGCCTGCACGGTACCCAGCGCCGGGTAGGCCGTCAGTTCTTCCGAACCTACGGACGATACCGAGCCCGTGATGTCGCTTTTCTTGACGGTACCATAGCCGACTACCACCACTTCGCTGAGCGCCTTGACGTCGGCTTCCAGGCTGATGTTGATTTGCTGGCGGTTGCCCACCACTGTCTCCTGAGACAGATAGCCCACAAAGCTGAATACCAGTACGGAGTTAGCTCCGGGAACCATTAGCTGAAAGGTACCGGCGGCGTCCGTGGTGGTTCCCTGATTGGTACCCTTTACCACCACACTCACTCCCGGAAGGGGCTCGTTGGTGTCGGCACCGGTTACTGTTCCACTTACCAGCACGTCGAGGGGCGTGGCCGTGGCCCGGCTAAGTAGCTCTTGAGCCGGCGAGGTATGCGCGTACGCCATCGCCGACATAAGACCTATACACAAAAGTTGACAGAAAGTAAATCTCACGAGTGTGAATAGGATTCCACGTTTAGAATACATAGGTTTATTCATACTATTGGATGGATTGGTTGTAGAAAAAATTTTCTGGGTTATATTGATTGTTTAATCATACGGTCATTTCATTTGGGTTACTACTAGGTTGCGGAAGACACCCTGTAGGTAGGCGGGTACGGTTTTGTGGGTTACGTATCTGTGCCGGTTTATCCAGAATTTCACAAACATCTCCTGAACTACGAAAACCAGACTATTTCTGGCTGGTAGAGGTTATGAAATTGCCCACGAAAAACAGCAATTATGCAAGAAGGTACCCTGTCATTACGCATCAAAAAGATCATTCCTGAAACCCCCGATACCCGCACTTTTGTGCTTGAACCCATCGAAAGCACCCCTCTTACCTACCAGCCTGGCCAATTTTTAACTTTCCTGCTGGATGTTAACGGTCACGAAGTGCGCCGCTCCTATTCCATGAGTTCGGCACCGGGCGTGGATGCTTTACCGGCTGTTACGATCAAGCGGGTAGCCAACGGCGAAATATCGCGCTACTGGCACGATCACGTGGAGGTAGGTACCCTTTTGAAAGCTCTTCCGTCCGCGGGTAGGTTCACGCTTGAACCTGCCGACGGTACAGCCCGCGACATCGTGCTGATCGGGGCGGGCAGTGGTATAACGCCCCTGTTTTCACTCCTAAAATATGTCCTCACCAACGAGTCCGAAAGCCGCGTGACACTGCTGTACGCCAGCCGTCGGGAGCGGAGCATTATATTTGGCGAGCAGCTGGATGAATGGCAGCAGCGCTACCCCGAACGACTGGAAATCATGCACGTCCTTAAGTCAACCGACCGACGATTGGCTGGGGACGCGGGGACGAATCAACAATTTCCGGTTGGAACGAATGATGGGAAAATTCCTTCACTTCCACCCGGAGCGGGCGCGGTTTTTCCTCTGCGGGCCGTTCGAGCTCATGCGTACGGCGGAGATTACGCTGCGGTTTCTGGGCTTCGGAGATAACCAGATCCGTAAGGAAAATTTTGTGATTGATCCCGCGCCGCCACCCCCCAAGCGCTCGGAGCCGCATACTATCCAACTCACCTTTCGCTCAGAAGCCTATACTTTGGAAGTGCCTGCCTACACCACCATCCTGCAAGCCGGGCTGGAGCGGGGCATTCCGATCCCGTACAGTTGCCGAGGTGGCCGTTGCGCCACCTGCGCGGCCATATGCCGATCGGGTAGGGTGCGCATGAGTATCAACGATGTGCTCACCGAGCGTGACCTGGCCCAGGGCTGGGTGCTGACCTGCACGGCCTACGCGGAGAGTGAGGACGTGGTGTTGGAGATAGTGTAGCTGTACCTGTTGAATTCAGGTAGAGGCGTCGGGCGGATCCTGTGGGGTGTTTTTTGAAAAAAGATCGCAGGTTCGGAAGCTCCATTCATTAAAAGTAAAAAGGCTCGTACAGAAACGTGAAGAAAGCGACTCGGCACACTTTTTTATGACCAAGGCTGTACCGATATAGTTTTACTAAAACCGAAAACAGCACCATGAATAAAGAAATGACCACATCAAAAGAAGCCTATTTTGAGGTAGCAGAAGGCGTTTGGGGACTTAAAGATATCTTTGTCAATGTCTATATCATCAAGAACCCCGCGGACAATACCTGGGTATTGGTTGATGCCGGATTAAAAACGTCGGCGTCCAAAATAAAAAAAATGGCCCGCAAGCTATTTGGCGAAAATAGTCGACCCGAGGCTATTGTCCTGACTCACGGTCACTTCGACCATGTGGGTGCTGTAAAGCAACTGGCCGAAGAGTGGAATGTGAAAGTATACGCTCATCCATTGGAAATGCCTTATCTGACGGGCAAGGACTCCTACCCGCCCACGGACCCCTCGGTGGGAGGTGGTATGATGGCCTGGATGTCCGACCTGTATCCTATATCGCCTATCAACATCAGAAGTCGCCTGGAACAGCTTCCGCAAAACGGAAACATCCCGGGGCTCAAAGGCTGGAAGTACATCCATACGCCTGGCCACGCACCGGGTCACGTGAGCCTCTGGCGGGAGGAAGATAAAGTACTGATCGCCGGTGATGCCTTCCTGACTACCTTTGGCGCATCGGCAGTTTCCATGCTGTCAAGCAAGGAGTGCCTGTCGGGACCACCCCCTTACTTTACCTACGACTGGACCGCCTCCGAACAATCAGTGAAGAAGCTGGCTGATCTGAAACCCGAGCTGGTGGCTACTGGCCACGGAAAGCCCATGCAGGGAAAGGCCATGCTGGAAAAGCTGCAGGAATTAGCCAGCCATTTCCGCGAGAAGGCGTTGCCGGCTCAGGGGCGCTACAAAGACCGCCCGGCGGTTGTCAATTCCAGCGGGGTGGTATTTGTGCCTCCCAAGAAAGCAACCAATTTCCTGACTCCTGTTCGGGTAGCCGGTGCGGCGGGCATTGTGGCCTTAGGCATTGTTCTGTTTTCGCAACGAAAAAGAATTTTCCCCTAGGAATATTACCTTCATCTACCAGCCGGGTAGCCTTTCCGTGAGGGCGTCTGGCTGGTAAGATATAGAGTGTCCCGGCTGACCCCGATTACAAATAAGGGTCAGCTGGGGTACCTCGCATTTGCAAGGTGGTGCCTCTACTCCGCTACCTTATAAATTCCCAACTCGCTCAGCACGGCCACTGCGGGCATTTTGGTGAAACGGATGCGTACTTTTGGGGTGGTAGCCGAGGCGTCAAGCTTTATTAGTCGCCGGGCACCGATGCTGGTACCCTTGTGCAATTCTGTCCATTTGTCGTTGTTCCACACATCCACGGCAAAACCCTCCACGCGCTGACCGAACTTTATGTTTTCCTGAATGCTGATCAGATCAAACGTACGGGCTTCCGGAAACTCCACAATCAGCTCCGATTCTTTGAAATCCTCATCCGTAGTCCAGTACGAATCCCGGTTGTTATCCACCAGGTTTTTGGTCCCATAGATGGAGTTGTACCCCCGCACGTTGATGGCCCTGATGTAGGCATCACGGGCCAGGTTGCGGGCGTACGTTTTTTCAAGACGGTTGCCCAGAGTTTTCAAAGAAGCTACGTCGGCATCGCTCAGCAGGCCGCGGGTGTCGGGCGCCAGGCCCAGATCCAGGGCGGCACCCCGACCCACGCTTTTGAGGTAGAGGTCAAACAACTCATCAGATGACTTTGGCTGTTGATCGGGATGGTAAAACCAGCCCTTCCGCAGGGGTACGTCGCACTCGGCAGGAATCCAGAACTTGCCGTCGCGCATCCCTACGGGGCTATCCTCGTAGTTGGCCTGCCCAGGTACAGCCTCGTTGACACCCTTGGGCGGCTGGGGCGTAAAGGTGGCCCAGTGGGTCTCGGCCGCTACGCCTTTTTCGTTCCCTACCCAGCGCACATCCCAGCCAATATCGCTGAAAATATTGGCATCGGGTTGTAGTTTGCGGGTCAGATTCGTCCAGGTGGAGTCCCACTGGTAGTAGGTGGTGTTGTCAATGGAGCGTTTTTCCTTAGCCCCGCCGTAGTAGCCATCGCCGCCGTTGGCCCCATCGTGCCACGACATAAACAGCGGGCCGTAGTTGGTGTACAATTCCCGGAGCTGTTCCCGGTAAATATCCAGGTAGGCAGGGGTACCATAGGCGGCATTGTTGCGGTCCCAGGGTGAGCAGTACACGCCAAATTTGAGGCCATGCTTGCGGGCCGCATCGGCTACTTCCTTTACCAGGTCGCCCTTCCCCTCGCGGAATGGGCTTTTGGTAATGTTGTAGTCGGTGGTTTTGGTAGGCCACAGCGCGAAACCATCGTGGTGCTTGGCGACGAGGATGATTCCCCGCAGACCGCCCGCTTTGGCCGCCTGCACGATCTGCTCGGCATCAAAAGCCGAAGGGTTGAATATAGCGGGGTCGGCGTCGCCGTAGCCCCATTCCTTGTTTTCGAAGGTAGTTGGTGTAAAATGGATGAGGCCATACAGCTCGGTATCGTGCCACAAAAGCTGCCGGGGGGAAGGGACCGGGCCGTAGGGTTTGGGTGGTACCTGTGCCCACAGGCATGGACTTGCTAGTAGAAATGCGATTAAAGCTTTTTTCATCAGATCAAATAGTCAGGCTTTGTTATATCCAGGGAATAGGTAAATGTAAAGAAATTTTTGAGGTACTTTCTACTAACCCCCACAGAAATCCTATTGTTCGAACTTAAATTCCGGCTCCCTGGGCTTCCCAGGCCCATCGCTCGGGAGGAAGGCAGGGGTGCAGGTAGCAGTGCCCCCTACCCTTTTTTGAACAACCAGGACTCCACATTACCCCGCAATCTACACGTACCTCAGGACATCCTCAATCCGGCTTAACATCCTGCGGTTGATATGGTTTTGCTTTTAGCATTTCGCCGGTAGGCGGCACGTGTTTTGAATGATCCTGCTCGGCATGTTGTTGACCATACAAAATCTACCCAAGCGCTAGCCGGGAAAAGCGGAGGCGTAATTGTTCCAGAGAGAAGTAGGTGGGAGGAGAAAAACAGGTACTCCTGATTTTTAGAATAGTTACAATTGTAAAGCAACAGGACCAAAAATATCAAACAAAGGTAGGCTGGACGCCACGCGGCATTCATTCCCCTCTATACTAGTATGATTGTAAAAGAGTTCGTTACTTCCGAAGATACTGAATCCGCCCTGCGGTTTCTGGTCGGGGCTGCCCTGCCCCTGCTCATCGGCAGTGGGCTTGGGTATGGCGAACTGGGGATCTTCATGCTCCTGGGAGCCACCTTTGTCTTTGGTATTGATGTCCCGATTGCCCTGCCCAAAAAACTGGGTTTTATGGCCCTATCGGGCGTGTTGTCGGCCTGCATATTCGTGCTGTTCACGCAGATACAAGCGTTTCCTCTGCTGAATGGGGTACTCCTTTTTGGAACGCTCTTTGTGCTGAACTTCCTGTCCCCTTTCAGCACTAATTTCAGTACGGTGGCGCTCTTGCTCAACCTATCGGTCATGATCGGCCTCAGCATGGCGAGTAATGTGGCTACTTGGTCCGAAGCACTCACCAAAGGGGGGTACCTGCTGCTGGGGGCGGGCTGGTATATCCTCTACGCTTTGTTGCTGCATCCCCTGCAGCGTCCGCGGCAGCTGCGGCGTCGGCTGCAGAATTGCCTGCGGCTCACCGCCGACTATTTTGCCGGACAGGATGCTCTTTTTGATCCAAACCGGAATGAAACGGAAACCTTGCTGGATTTGTCAAAAAAACAGAGTGAGGTGGTGGCCGTCCACCAACAAATCCGGGAGGTACTCCTCCGCGAGCCCATTAATATCACCAATCCCGAAACGTTCATGGGCCGGGCCACGTACTTTCTGGCCAATCTGGTGGACCTCGACGAACTGGCCACGGCGTCGGTTCTATCGTTTCAGGCGGTAGCAGACCGGCCCGAGAAAGAAGCAGTACTGCCGTTGCTGCGGACACTGAATGGGTGCGTGGTGTCGGAACTCCGGCAGCTGGAAACTCACATCGAACAGGAAAACCAGCCCCTACCGGCCAAGAATTACGACGAAAAAGCCGAGGGTGCTTTGAAAGAACTAAACGAGCGACTGGATACTCTGAAAATCCAGTCGGCTTCCCAGGCCCAATCCGCCGAGGCCTACCGGCAGCTGAGGCGGATTCAGCGCTACATCGAACAGCAACTTCTCCTCCTCCGCAACATGCGCGACGTGCTGGCCCGGCAAAACGTTCGGCTTGATCTGGCCCAGGAGCAACTGACCCAGTTCGCCATTTACGACACACTCGAATGGAATTTTCTACGGAGCCACTTGTCCTTCCAATCGGGCTTTTTCAGGTATGCCCTGCGCATTGCGTTCACGGCCGTGGCGGCCTACTACCTGGCTTCCGCGCTGGGGTTTGGGTACCCGAGTTGGGCCCTGCTCACCGTGCTGGTTATTCTCAAACCCGGCTTCAACCTTTCCAAACAACGGCTCGCCCACCGCGTGTATGGCACCCTGGCCGGCTTAGTAGTCGGGCTGGCTATCTACTACCTGTTCCAACCGGGCCCGACGGCTAGTATGGCTATTTTCCTGGGCTCGCAGTTCTTCGCGTTTTCTTTTATCAAACGGCAGTATGCCGTCACCACCGGTTTTTTTACCCTGTTCATTCTGTTCTTTTATAGTTACCTGCAGCGCGAATTTATGGACGCCGCCTACTTCCGGCTGGTGGATACGCTGATGGCCGCGGGGTTGTGCTGGCTCTCCATGCGGTTTGTGTTCCCGTACTGGGAGGTTCAAAACCTGCCGGCTGTGGTAAAGGAATCCTTGCGCGCCAACCGGGACTTACTGAGCCACGTGCTAGAACAGGCAGATGCCGGCCTACGGGATGCCACTACCTACAAGTTGTACCGGAAGGAGGCTTTCCTGAAGATGGACGATCTGCTTAACTCCTACCGGCTGGTGCAGGCCGAGTCGTCCGCCCAGCCTGAGCTACTGAATACTATTCAACGGATTTCCCTGTTGGTTTATACCCAACTCTCGCAGATCATCAGCCTGGGTTTGTTTTTGAAAAGAACCCCAAACTACCAATGGCGCGACCCGGACGTGAGAAATTATATGCAGGAAGCCCTCAAAGGAATCAATTCACTTATCCAGGCGGAGGAGGATAGCCCAGAAGCCAGGGAAGAAAACACATGGAAAGAAATTACGTCCCAGGAGCTTACGGATCGTCGTCGGGAAATTGACCGGCTCGTCCGGACCGATAGCAACCGGTATTTACCCAAAGTACAGGAATTGTTCTGGATAGAGAGCGCCTTTGAACTAATGGAAATCTCTGACAAGCTGAGGGATAAGATCAGTCATGAACCCGTAGTAGTCCCCTCCGAAAAGTAAGCACGACTAAGATAAATTTTTAGCGACCGCGGAAAGCACTTGCTTCAAAACAAACAAACTACGTTCTTCGTTTGAAGTTTTGAAGCAACCCATTTCATCCCCCTTATCCAATTATCTATGAGACGTATGCTATCCACAAAGCTCTGGCTGCTCTTGCTGGTGTTTACCACACCCCTGCTGGCCCAGACTGACCTCTCCAAACCCATTCCTTTTGATCCATTGGTCAAGAAAGGCAAACTGAGCAATGGACTCACCTACTACATCCGCAAGAACACCGAGCCCAAAAACCGCGCGGAACTCCGGTTGGTGATCAAGGCAGGATCTATTTTGGAAAATGACCAGCAACTCGGCCTGGCCCACTTTATGGAGCACATGAGCTTTAACGGCACCAAGAATTTTCCCAAAAATGAGCTGGTCAATTTTCTGCAAAAAACGGGCGTCCGTTTCGGAGCCGACCTGAATGCCTATACCAGTTTTGACGAAACCGTGTACATGCTCCCTATCCCGACCGACTCAGCGGGGCTGCTCGAAAAAGGCTTGCAGATCCTGGAAGACTGGGCTCACAACGCCACGCTCGACATGAGTGAGATTGACAAGGAACGCGGCGTGGTACTGGAAGAATCTCGGCTGGGCCGGGGGGCGCAACAGCGGATGCGCGATCAGTATTTCAAAAAAATTCTGAAAAACTCCCGCTACGCGGATCGCCTGCCCATCGGGACCGACGAAACCCTGAAAAACTTCAAGCCCGAGGTACTGAAGCAATTTTACACCGACTGGTACCGTCCTGACCTGATGGCGGTGATCGCGGTGGGTGACTTTGATATTTCTACCGTAGAGATGCTGATCAAGGAAAAGTTCGGTCGTATTCCGAATCCCAAAAGCCCCAAGGCCCGCACCGAATACACGATTCCGCTCGATGGGTCTACGGACATTGCCATTGTCACCGACCCCGAGTTTCCGCAGAACGTGGTGCAGGTATACTACAAGCAACCTGAGTTCTTGGAAAAAAACCTAAAAGACAGCCGCACGGCGATTACCTATGAGCTGTTCAATGCCATGATGGGCGACCGGATGCAGGAGCTTACCCAGCAGGCCGATCCTCCTTTTCTGTTCGGAACCGGCAACTACGGGGGCTTCCTGGCCAACCTGGACGTGTATACTTCGGTGGCTCTGGCCAAAGACGCCGGGGGGATCGAACGCGCCATGACCGCCCTTTTGAAGGAAAATGCCCGCGTGCAAAAATTCGGATTTACCGCCCCCGAGTTGGATCGGGCTAAGAAGTCTTTTCTTAATTCCATTGAAAAGCAATTGAAAGAAAAAGACAAAACCCGCTCGGATGGCTATGTGCAGCAGTACATTGATAACTTTCTGAACGACGGCTCGGCCCCCGGAATTGAGTTTTACGCCGGTTTTGTCGCATCCCAGCTGGATGGTATTCAGTTGCAGGAAATAAACCAACTGGCTGGTAAGTTTATCACCGACAAAAACCGCGCGGTGGTGATCATGGGTCCCGAAAAATCCAAGGCCCAACTTCCCACCGAGCAGAAAGTACGCGATCTGCTGGCCTCAGCGGGTGGGGATGTGACGGCCTACGTGGATAATGCCGTGAATACCCCCTTGCTACCCCAGGAACCTAAGGGAACAAAGGTGGTAGCGGAGCAAAAAATGGAAAAACTGGGTATCACCGAGCTTACGTTTGGCAACGGAGTAAAAGTCCTTCTTAAACCTACTGACTTCAAGAACGATCAAATTCTGTTTGAAGCTACGGGCAAGGGGGGTACCTCTCTCTTCCCTAAAAGACCTCGAAACGGGGGCTTTTGCCAGCTACCTGGTGGGAGCTGGCGGCGTGGGTGAGTACAGCCAAACTCAGCTACAAAAGTACCTGGCCGGGAAAACTGTTGGCGTGCGCCCCTACATCAGTGAACTGACCGAAGGAGTGGCGGGTAGTACGAGTCCGAAGGACTTGGAAACAGCCCTTCAACTGATTTATGCCCATTTCACGGCCCCCCGTAAGGATGCTCCGGTAGTGCAGGGAATTCTGGCTAACCAGAAGGCATACCTGGAAAATATGATGAAAACACCTACGCCCGAGAAGGTATATTCTGACACCCTCACCGCCGTGTTGAGCAGTTATGATCCCCGCCGTCGCCCCATGACCCCCGAGCGCGTGGATCAGGTGAGCCTGGACCGGGCCCTGGAAATATACAAAAACCGCTTTGCCGATGCCTCCGACTTTGTGTTCACGTTTGTGGGGGCCTTTAAAGTAGAAGAAATAAAGCCGATGCTCGAAAAGTACCTTGGCGGTCTGCCCGTTACCGATCGCAACGATACCTACGACCACCCGAATATTTTTCCGCCCAAGGGACGGATTGATAAAACGGTGTACAAGGGTCTGGAACCCAAGAGCCGCGTTACGATGGTATTTAGCGGGGAATATGCCTACAATTCCGAAAACAACGTGCAGATTGAAGCCTTGCAGGAGGTCTTGCAAATCAAGCTGATCGAAGCCCTGCGCGAAGAGGAAAGCGGCGTATACGGTGTGGGCGTGTCCGAAAGCACCGACAAGATCCCCAGCGGGCACTACCGTTTTGTGATTCAGTTTGGCTGCGGCCCTGAGAATGTCGACAAACTCGTGAACCGTACCCTGGAAGAGATTGAAAAGATCAAGAAAAGTGGTGCCCAGCCCGAGGACATCCAGAAGTTTGTGGCCGAAACCCAGCGCAAAAACGAGGTGGATATGAAAACCAACGAATTCTGGCTAGGCTATATTGATAACTCCACCTTCTATGGCAATGATCTGCACGAGGTTTTCGAGCAGGAAACGCTCCTGAAGCACGTGTCGGTGCCTAGTACCAGGGAGGCCGCCCAGAAGTACCTCAACCCCGAGAACCTCATCAAGGTAGTACTGATGCCGGAGAAAAAGTAGCCTATTGGCTGTTGGCGGTCCGCTATCGGCTTTCTGTGCAGGCTCCGCCTTAGGTGGAGCCTGCTTTTTTTGTGGGTGCCGGTTTGCGACTGCGTCGCGAACCAGGGAGGGTAGCGTTTGTAACGCGCTATTCAGATTCAGAGACGAATGAAGGGGGGAACATGCTCATGATAGTATCATTTGATACTATCAAAGGTAGCAGATTCAGGTTTTTTTCGATTGAAATCAGGTCAATCTTCCTCCGCCGCGGGCCGGTACTTCATCTGCAACCCCACCAGAAAATTACGTAGGATCTGGTCTTTGCAGGGTTGGTAGTGCGAGTTGTCGGGATTCCGGAAGAACGCACTCAACTCATGCTTGCTGATATGAAACCCTACCCGGTTGAATACCTCCAGCATGTCCGTATCGTTCATGCTCAGGGCGATTTTCAATTTTCGGAGTACCAGGTTATTATTCATTTTTTTCTCCGGCTTTGGGTCCTCCCCGTCTTTCTTGCCACGCTTGTCCACAATAAATCCATTCAGGAACGTAGCCAGCATCACATCCACGAGGCCCTTGTGAAGCGGATCGTCTTCTTTCTTCAACCAGTCGCTCACCTCCGGCCGGGTAGCTTCGTAGCCGCCGAGCTTGAAAAACTTCATCATCTGAGCGTCGTCCAGATCAAAAGCAAAGCGCAGGCGGCGTAGGATGTCGTTGTTGTTCATGTGCTACTAGTTCATTTTGGGGCAAAGGTATTAATTTTTGGGGGCTTCAACCACGCGCAGCATATCATGGCACTGCGCTCAGCCTGACATATAACAGGCACGCCTGCCGCCGCCAAAGGCAACGCCCCCCATTCTATCATTCTATCATTCTATCATTGCCCCCTACCACCACATCCAATAAATAAAGCAAAAGAACGCCACTACCCCGATAGCCCCATAGCGGAAGGAAGGCGTGACCGAAAACCACTCCCGCTTTGATATGAAAGCCTTCGGGCTATCAGCACCTTTGGATTGGATGAGGCTGATAGCAACATGCGTCAGTGAGCAAAGCCAGAATACCACCCCCATGCGGTTGAGAAAAGGAAAAGCCGGGAACTGGTACTCGATAAAGGCAGAGAGTGCTACGCTGAGGATGGCTGCTGTCAAAGCCCCGTTGGCGGTGGCTTTTTTCCAGAAAAATCCTAGTAAGAAAATGCTCAAAATACCTGGTGAGATATAGCCGGTGTACACCTGTATGTACTCAAAGGCCTGCCCGAAGTTGCGCAGCAGCGGGCTCACTACCAAGGCAATCATGAAAGCTACGATGATCGCGATCCGCCCCGTCCACACGGTTTTGCGTTCGGTCAGGTCTTTCTGAAAAAATTTCTTGTGGATGTCGAGCATGTAGATTGTAGAGATACTATTGGCTTTGCCGGCCAGGCTCGCCACGATGGCCGCCGTGAGGGCCGCGAAGGCCAGGCCTTTCAGACCGGTGGGCAGCAGGTTGAGCAGGACGGGATAGGCATTGTCCGGCTTGACGATATTGTTGTCGGTAATGCCGCCGATGATGGCGGGATCGGCGTTTTCCTGAAACAATACATAGGCCGCCAGGCCGGGCAGCACCACGATGATGGGCATGAACATTTTGAGTACCGAAGCGAAGAGGAGTCCACTACGGGCGGTTTTGAGGTCGGCTCCGAGGGCGCGTTGGGTAATGTACTGGTTGCAGCCGAAGTAGTTGAGGTTATTGACAAACTGCCCGCCGATGATGAACATCATCACGCCCGGCAGCTGATTGTAGGCATCAATAAAGCCTCCGCGCCCGTCGTGGACGCTGTACTCGCCGGGCGTAAAAATCATGTGCAAATGGCTGTCGGCCTTTTGCTTGATCATACTGAGCCCTTCCATAACACCCCTGACCCGTACCTACCCGCTCCGAGAGCAGGTCAAGTGCCAGGTAGGTGGTAGCCAGTCCGCCAAAAATCAGACACACGACCTGAATCACATCCGTGTAGCCGATTACCTTCATCCCTCCCAACGTAATGATGATCGAGAACGTAACCAGGAAAATCGCGCAGGGCATAAAGCCAAAACCCGTCATTTTTTCCAGACTCAATGCCCCCAGGTAAATGATGGAGGTCATGTTCACAAAAATGTACAGGAACAGCCAGAAGACCGCCATGATCGTCGCCAGCCGGGTATCATACCGCTGTGACAGGAACTGCGGCATGGTGAAGATATTGTTTTTGAGGTACATAGGCAAAAAATACACCGCCACAATCAGCAACGAAACCGCCCCAAGCAACTCATAGACCGAAATGGCAATGCCGAGCTGAAACGCCTGCCCGCTCATGCCGATAAACTGCTCGGCCGAAATATTAGACGCAATAATGGAAGCGCCGATGGCCCACCAGGTAAGGGAGCCTTCGGCCAGGAAGAAATCCTTGGCGCTGTCGCCCCCCTGCTTGCCCTTGTGGGTATAAACCCAGTAGCCATACGAAGCAACTATAACAAAATAAACCAGAAAAATAGCGTAATCCAGGGTTTGTAGTCCAAGCGTCATAGAGTAGGGGTTGGGTTAAGCGGGCACTTTGCGTGCAGGCATGATGGCAACATACACACAAAGCACTTTTTGCCCCCTAGCTAATGTTCATGCCTTCAACAGATGTGATTTTATAAGACAGCCAACGGCATTAAACGCAAAAAGCCGACGCAAACGCGCCGGCTTTTTCACCTCACTCAAACACACACACTCAAATTTAGTTAGGCATTACTACGCTGTCAATCACGTGGATGACGCCATTGCTTTGGTACACATCTTTGATGGTAACGGTAGAAGTACCGCCTTTTTCGTCCATCAGCATCAATTTCTTACCTTTCATCATGGCGGTGAGGGTACCACCTTCTACGGTTGTGAAGGTAGCCTTACCGTTTCCTTTTTTGATCGCGTCAGCGATGGCTTCCGAATCCATCCGACCCGCTACCACGTGGTAGGTCAGGATGGTGGTGAGGGTACCTTTGTTTTCAGGCTTTACTAATGTCTCTACCGTTCCGGCAGGCAGTTTTTCAAAAGCTTTGTTGGTAGGAGCGAACACCGTAAAGGGTCCTTTTCCCTGCAACGTTTCTACCAGTCCGGCGGCCTTTACGGCGGCTACCAGCGTGGTGTGGTCTTTGGAATTAACGGCATTCTCAACAATGTTTTTGTTGGGGTACATGGCAGCGCCACCTACTTCAACAGTTTTCATGTTTCCTTGGGCAAATGATGCGCTTGTCACAAACAGGGCGGCGATAAAAAATGCTACTTTTTTCATACTGAATTTTGATTTGAAATTTGATTTGGTTTCTAGTGTTATTGATTATGGTTGAACTTACGCCACTTGTCTTTGATTGGATGATAACGGGGAGTAAATATTTTTTAAAAAAAATCAAAGCACTGATTATCAGTGTTATAAATAATATTTTTTATCAAAAACATTATTTATCTAGTTGTAATAAAATCAAAAAAGAACGTTACTGAGAACGTTCTTTTTTGATAAACCCACCTATTTCTATACTGCATTATCCTTATAGACTCACTTTCTTGGTATTAATCCAATCTGGGCAGTAATGTATAGATAATGAAAAAAATAAACTTATTGCTTTTTACGTATATACACATGAAATCTAACTATTTCCTTTTTCAAATTAAAGTTAATATTTTGATGTTTCATTCTTTTTTTTGTTTCCAAATTTGATTACAAAATCCACATAGGGGACGGCGATAAACTGGCCCAGATCTTCACTTGCGGGAACCCACAGGCCCAGATCCACCGACATTTTCTCGCCAAAAAACCGAACACCCCCCGAAAGTATTCCTACCGTAGAATTCCCCTGTCCGGGAATGAATATCCAGTTTTCGGTCACGAGCCCTATCTTACGACCCACCCGGCTCATATAACTAAGGTTTATTACGGGAGTTTTTCCAACGTCTTCACCGGCAAAGCCCCATCCTAGCCCGATGGTTCCATTTCGCTCCACATTCCCGAAGGTGGCTACACCATACACAACACCGCCCACATTCGTCTGTATTTTCGACGTGTAGGATGTCCCCGGGTAATTGTAATCGTAGTTTTTGTTAAACACCACAACGGCGATGGCCCCCACTCCAAACGTCACGTTGGATTCGGAAGGAAAGCTGATTTTGGGCGTCAGGAAGAGTACCTGCCAGTCGCGGAAGGTGGGGTTGAGCACAAAGCCCCCGCCCATGGTGAAATGATCCGTAACACCCACCGATACCGAATTGACGAACACGTAGGCATTCTGATAGTACCCTTCGCCCTTTTGCAAAGGCAACGCGGAAGTAGCAAAGAAATAGCGGGTACTATTGGGATTCCGAAACCAGTACTGACCGTTGCGGTAGAAGCCCTCGGTGTGCTTCTCAATTCGGTCAATCTTGTCGGTTGTAATGATCATTTCGCCCAGGTTGTCGGTTTTGATCCGGATTCCTACGGGAGATTCCGAAAGGATCTGACCCCGAAGCTGCGTCCCGTCTTTCAGCAGGATGGTGGCATTGACCGGCCTAGCCGTGGTCGTGTCCTGCGCATGGCTACTTACAACGCAAAAACCGATCAGGCAGATGAGGATGAGAAGTTTGTGAAACATAGTTCTAAAAGTCTACGTTGTCTTTGATTGACGGCAAGAGC
Organism: uncultured Cytophagales bacterium; assembly: GCA_963768025.1. GTDB lineage: Bacteria > Bacteroidota > Bacteroidia > Cytophagales > Spirosomataceae > CAVYGM01. The sequence goes on along the minus strand of CAVYGM010000018.1, from coordinate 106,221 downwards.
AGATTGACCGCTGATTTAGTATAAATATAATCTTCTGGATCATGCCGGGCAAGAAATACTGATTAAACGGTTGCCAATAGTATCTGACTGGTTTTTTTTCTAGTTTTAACATTAAACCTATTTATCGACAACAGCTGAAAATACTCTTTAATCACCTTAAAATATGAACCCCAAACTGCTAGGCATGACCCTACTCACCGCTACCCTGATCCATCCGGACGGGATTGCCCAAAAAATCACGTATCCCACTACCCAAAAAGTTGACCACGTAGATACCTACCACGGCACTAATGTACCTGACCCTTACCGCTGGCTAGAAGACGACCGCTCAGCCGAAACCGCCGCCTGGGTAAAAGAGCAAAACGAGGTGACCTCTGGCTACCTGGATCAGATTCCGTTCAAGGAGAAAATTTTCAACGATCTTGAAAAAGCCTACAACTACCCCAAGTACTCAGCCCCACGCAAGAAAGGCGACTACTTCTATTTTTATAAAAATGACGGTCTGCAGAACCAGTCGGTGTTGTACAGGCAGAAGGGTACCAATGGAACACCCGAAGTGGTGTTGGACCCCAACAGACTATCCGAAGACGGCACTACCCGTCTGACGGTTTTCAACCTGTCCAAAGACGGAGCCTACGCCGTGATGGGCTTCTCGCAGGGCGGCTCCGACTGGCAGGAGTACCAGGTGATGGACATGAAAACCCTAAAAATGCTATCTGACAAAGTGGAGTGGGTGAAGGTATCGGGTGCGGCCTGGCAGGGCAACGGCTTTTATTACAGTAGCTACCCCAAACCCGAAGGAAGCGCATTGGCCGCTAAAAACGAAAATCATCAGGTGTTCTACCACCAGGTAGGTACCCCACAGGCGGCCGACAAGCTCATTTTTGAAGACCCGGCCCATCCGCAGCGTTTTCATACGGTGAGTACCACCGAAGACGGACAATACGCCGCCCTGTATGTAAGCGACCGAGGCGCCGGAAAGGATGGCAACGGATTGTGGGTGATGAAAAAAGGAGAAACCAGGTTTACGCCTATTGTGGAAGAAATCACGGATTTTAGTTACGGGCTGCTGGATGCGACATCCGATGGCTTTCTTATCGAAACCAACGCCGACGCTCCCAACAGCAAGGTGGTGCTCTATACTTCCAGAACCCAAACCTGGAAACCCATACTACCCGAGAAGCCCGAACCCTTGGTGGGCGTGGGCACCGCGGGCGGCAAGCTATTTGCCGAGTACTCCAAGGACGTGACGTCACGAGTGTACGTGTATGACCTAAAAGGAAACCTGGAAAATGAGGTGACTTTACCCGGCCTGGGTTCGGCGGGCGGTTTTGGTGGGGAGAAGGACGACAAGTTTGTGTTCTATACCTATACTTCTTTTAACTACCCGCCCACCATTTTTCAGTATGATATTGCCTCCAAAAAAAGCTCCGTCTTTCGTGAGCCGGAAGTGAGTTTCAATCCCGAAGACTATGAAACCAAACAGGTATTCTACCCCAGCAAGGATGGTACCAAAATACCGGCTTTTATCGTCTATAAAAAAGGCCTGAAGCTCGATGGCTCCAACCCTACCATCTTATACGGCTACGGCGGATTCAACATCAGCCTCCCACCTTCGTTCAGTCCCACGCGCATTCCGTTTCTGGATCAGGGAGGGGTGTTTGTACAGGCCAACCTGCGTGGTGGGAGCGAGTACGGTGAAAAGTGGCACGAGCAGGGTATGAAGCTGAAAAAGCAGAATGTCTTCGACGATTTTATCGCGGCCGCTGAGTACCTCATCAACGAAAAATATACTTCCCCCGAGCGGCTGGCCGTGCAAGGCGGTTCTAACGGCGGCTTGTTGGTGGGAGCGGTGATCAATCAGCGCCCCGAGCTATTCAAGGTAGCCCTGCCCGCCGTGGGCGTGATGGACATGCTACGCTTTCACAAGTTCACCATCGGCTGGAACTGGATCGCCGACTACGGTAGCAGCGACAACCCGGAGGAGTTTGCGTATCAGTCCACATACTCGCCCCTGCACAACATCAAGGCCGGTGGCAAGTACCCCGCCACGCTCATCACCACCGCCGACCACGACGACCGCGTGGTACCCGCCCACTCGTTCAAGTACGCGGCTACCTTGCAGGAAAAAGCTGGGGCGTCGTCCACGAATCCGTTGCTGATCCGGATTGATACCAACTCGGGCCACGGGGCTAGCAATACCAAAAAGGCACTGGAGACGACGGCGGATACCTATGCTTTCGTGTTTAAGAACATGGGGCTGGTGTGGAAGTAGGGTTTGTTAACCTCCCGAAAGACTGGCTGTCCGGCGCTCCAGTCTTTCGGGAGGTTGGTTTTCAAGGCACTAGGGGGTACCTTTTATAATCCTTTTCACTATTTTTGATAAAATATCATTTAGTGACTTATGGGAGATCCACGAACTACTTTACAGGCTAAACTTGCCGCTCTTCGCCCCATTCTTATGCAAAAGTTCCCATTCGCCGAATGGCGCTACTTGGCTCGTACGCCCGAAACGAAGCAGGTCCATCCAGCGATATTGATATTTTGGTTGAATTTAGTCAACCGGTCGGCTTTGAATTTTTTGAACTGGCCGAAGAATTGGAGCACTATCTTGACCACCCCGTCGATCTGGTATCAAAACAAGGTATCAAACCGGCCTACTATGCTGCTATCGAGCCTGACCTGATTGATGTCTAAACGCGACCCTACCTTATTGATCACTGATATGCTGATAGCCATTGGCAAAATAAAATAATATACAGAAGGCCTGGATTTTGATAAGTTCATGGCCGATTCAAAAACTGTGGAGGCCGTGGAGCGCAATTTTGAAATTATCGGAGAAGCTGCGAACCAACTTCCTGTTTCTTTTCGGGAAACATATTCTTTTATTCAGTAGCACAGTGTCGTAAGCCTCAGAAACCGCCTGATCCACGGCTATTTTGGTGTAGATTACGAAATTCTCTGGTATATCGTTCGGAATGATTTGGTTCACCTGGAAAAATAGCTCAATTCTATTTTGCCGGATTGATACTAAATCGGGCCACAGGGCTAGCACCATTTGCCTTGCTTATCCTGCAACTTGAAAGGGTAGCTCAGGCAGGTTCATAGTACACCTTCATCAATTCTGCGGCTGAGAGAACGGACATGGCGTAAGTTGTTCCACTTGTATCGGCAAATTCAACTAGAAACACACCTTTGTCAAGAAGTTCCACGACCGTTCCTAATTCTCCTTTTCGTAATCCGAGGTCAGAAACAGGTTTAGTGAGTACCACAACGTCCAGTAATTCGATCGCATCCTTCCTGTCGTTTTTATTTTTTATCCTCCGCCTCCCTTTCAAAGGTACTTTATCCGAAGGGGGAAATCAATTTGCCCTTCTTTGCGTTTAGTGTATTCCAAACCTAGTATTATTGCACTAACAACAATTACTGTATTAACCTAATCGAAAGAATGACCTGTAAAACAAAAGCCTTTCTACTCCTGCTTTGCGGAATCGGATTTTTATCTACAGATTCCTTTGCCCAAAAAAAGGAAGTCAAAGCGTTAACCCCGGAAAAATTCATCGATCCCGCCAACATGGATATGTCTGCCAAGCCGGGCGATGATTTTTACACCTACGCCAGCGGCAACTGGATCAAAAACAACCCCGTTCCCGCCAAAGAAACGCGCTGGGGTAGCTTCAACGTCCTGCGCGACTTCAACATAGAGGCCGTACGCGGCTTGCTGGAAGACGCGGCGAGTAATAAAAATGCTCCGGCCGGCTCGGTCGAACGCCGGGTAAGCGACTTCTACAAAGCGGCGATGGATAGCGCCGCCATCGACAAACTGGGTTATACGCCCATCAAGGCCGATTTGCAGAAGCTGAGCGCGATCAACAGCAAGCAGGCAGCCATCGAGCAGATTGCCAAAGCACGCACGATGGGCATGGGTAGCCCTTTCTACGGCTTCTACGTAGGTCAGGATCGCAAGAATGTGGAGGTGATGGTACCTCAGTTCTCACAAGGGGGCACCACCCTACCCGACCGCGACTATTACCTGAAAAGCGACGCCCGCAGTCAGAAAATCCGGGCTGGCTACCACGATTACATCGTGAAGCTTTTTACGCTGACAGGTACCCCCGAAGCGCAGGCTAAATCCAACGCCGACGCCATCATTAAGCTGGAAACCGAACTGGCCCGTGCGCAGATGCCACGCGTGGAAATGCGCGATCCGCAGAAAACCTACAACAAACTTGTCGGTAGCCGATTTTTCCAAAAGTACTCCCCACTTCGATTGGCAGAAGATCATGCCCATGATGATGGTGAAGGGTGAGGACACTGTACTGGTGAACAATCCAACGTTTTTTGTAAAAGCCGATTCGCTTTTTAACGCTACTTCCCTCCCCGACCTCAAAACCTACCTAACCTGGAATTTGCTCAAATCATCGGCCTCTTACCTGAGCTCTGATTTTGTAGATGCCAGTTTTGCGTTCAATCAGGTACTCACCGGACAGAAAGTACAAACGCCCCGCTGGCAGCGGATGTCGCAGCTTACCGACCGCACGATTGGTGAATTGTTGGGGCAGCTTTACGTAAAAAAGTACTTTACGCCCGCCGCCAAGCAGCGCATGGATGAGCTGATCAAAAATCTGGTAAAGGCATACGAGCAACGCATCAAGGGACTGGAATGGATGAGCGACGAGACAAAGGAAAAAGCCCTGGCCAAGCTGCACAACTTTACGCCCAAAATCGGCTATCCTGATAAGTGGAAAACCTACGAAGGACTTGACATCAAGCCTACGACGTTCTACGCCAATCTTAAGAATAGCGACGTGTGGGATTATAAGGATATGGTGAACAAGCTCGGCAAACCCGTAGATAGGACGCTCTGGGGTATGACACCTCCTACCGTAAACGCCTATTACAGTCCGGTGCTGAATGAAATCGTATTTCCGGCGGGCATCCTGCAGTTCCCCTTCTTCGATCCCAACGCCGACGACGCGGTCAATTATGGCGGCATTGGGGCGGTGATTGGCCACGAGATTTCGCACGGTTTCGACGACAGCGGCAGTCAGTACGACAAAGACGGGTACCTCCGCAATTGGTGGACCGAAAACGACCGCAAGAAGTTTGTGGCCCTGGCCGACCGCCTCGTGGAGCAGTACAATGGCTACACCGTGCTGGACACGATCCATGTCAATGGTCGCCTGACGCTGGGCGAAAACATTGGTGACCTGGGTGGCCTCAACGCTGCCTACACGGCTTTCAAAATGACCCCGCAGGGAAAATCGAACGAGAAAATTGAAGGGTTCACGCCCGATCAGCGCTTCTTCCTGGCCTGGGCGCAGGTATGGCGCACCAACATTCTGCCCGAAGCCGCCGCCCAGCAGGTATTGGTAGACCCCCACTCGCCCGGCGAGTGGCGCACCATCGGCCCGCTGATCAACATGGACGCCTGGTACGAGGCTTTCAATGTACAGCCCGGCGATAAACTGTATGTAGCTCCTGAGAAGCGGATTTATTTGTGGTAAAATAGCCGTTAGCTGATAGATAGCTAATAAAATGGGAAGGGCTTGGCAAAAATTTGCCAAGCCCTTCCCATTTTGCTAATATTTGCAAATAAAACTTATTATCAGGACTTTAATCGGGAATTAGCATTAAATTCATGCCTTTAGAGATGATCTCACTATGTTTTTTTTCAACCCTAAAATTTTATTCAAATAAAGACCACAATCGCTTTTTTAGTGTGTGCCTTTTTGGCTGCCGGTTCTGTACGGGCGCAAGTTGCAGTAGACAACGTTAGGGGAAATAGGATTCTCGTAAAGCAAGATCGTAAGGTCGGCTCTTTCAGCAAACTCCACGTAAGTATGGGTATACTAGCCGAGATCACCGATGAAGAGTTTGGTGCCATACAGGTTGAAGCTGAAACCAGCATCCTTCCCTACGTTCTGACAGAAATAAGGGGTGACACACTGGTAATTACCACCCCAAGGAGACAACCTCTAAATGACATCATACCAATCAAAGTAGGTTTGGGATTGGGCAATTGGAAGCAATTAAGGTGGATATAGGCGCTACTTTGATGTCAGCGAAGACCTTATCCTTTGACGCCTTGGTGTATAATCTGCAATCTGGCGCTCGTACAAACGCCGTTATTGACGGGAACTCTTTGTTTTTAAATATTCAGAGTGGATCAACCGCAGACATGGTAGGTTATGTCAAAAACGCAGCGATCAAACTTTCGGCGAGCAGTAAATTGACCGGGGAGAATTTCAAAGTTTCTGAATGTAGTATTGAAATGATCGCTGGTTGTCAAGCATTATTGACTGTAGAGGAATTGTTGACGGCCTCATCAACTGTTAATTGCAGGTTGCAGTATTTTGGAACCCCTATCATACTGTCTCAAAACATGGATCGTTCTGCTATTGAAAAAATTACTAGAAGATGATTGTCAAACTCCTTGCCAGACCGTTATCCTTATTTGTGTTAGTCTTTCCCGAAGACGGATTTCCCTACCCTGGGTAGAATAGTAAAAATAGCCTTGGAAGTTTTCCTGTTTTTATGAATATTGCGTAAGCAATGATAGCCTACCAAAACATATACGACAGCCTCGCTGACCTCATCGCCTCCATGGATGCCGAAAAGGTACTGACTTTTCATGCCCCTGATTCATTGCAGCAGCGGGTTGAATTTCTGCTTGAAAAAAAACAGGAAGCGCAACTTTCAGCTCGCGAAAAAGAAGAACTAGAGCATTACTTCATCCTGGAACACATCGTCCGTCTTGCCAAGTCACGCACCCATTTGCGTTTAGCCAGAGATGGAAAACCCGAGTAGGTACATTCCAGACGTGATACGTCAGGAAGTAGCAGAAAGAGCAAATTACCGCTGTGAGTATTGTCTGCGAAGAGAAAGTGATTCGTTTATACGATACCAGATAGACCATATCATCAGCCGCAAACATGGTGGACTGACAATCAGCGAAAACCTGGCCTATTCTTGTCCTGTGTGCAATGGCAATAAAGGTCCTAATGTGGGTACTGTACTACAAGACGAGGAAATTTTTGTCCGTCTGTTCAATCCTCGAAAACATAACTGGGATAAGCATTTTGACCTAGCTGAAGGTACCTTTGTTGCAAAATCTAAAATTGGAGAAGCCACTATAAAAGTACTGGATCTCAATAACATCAATCGCATTTTGGAAAGATTAGATCTAATTGCGACAGGCCTATTTCCCTAGTTGCGACACCAGCATAACAGAACCGCCCGGCAATGACTCGCCGGGCGGTTCTGTTTGACATGTATTAAAAAGGCCGTCGGCCATTAGCCAACAGCCTTATGCTTTTCAAAACTCCATCGGCACCTCCACCATGCCCTTGCCCCAGGCCATACGCATGAGAACTTCTTTGCCGTTGCCTTTGGCAAACTGAATCGCGAAATTTTCTACGTTTTCGGAGAGTTCCTTCGGTGCTACGTTCACGCGCAGCACGTCGTTTTTCTGGTCATAGCTGTAAGCGCCCCATTGGTCTACATCGCTACTCAGGATGATCGTCATGTCCTTCTCATTGGCCTGGGCCAGCAGCGCGTAGGTACCTGCCTTCACCTTTTTGCCCATGATCGTGGCATCTTCGTAGAACTTAATTTCGGGGGCCTCATTGGCACCCACCCGCCACACTTTTCCGATGGGGATTAATTTACCGACTATCTCACGACCATTCAAAGCCGGGCGGCTGTAAATGACGCGTACCTTGGCGGTTTCTCCCTTGATTTTGTCGGGCGCGAACTTACGGTCGTGGGCGTAGTCGTCGGGGTAGTAGGCCATGTCCATTGGGCTTTTGTCGAGTCCCCGGAAGGTTTGGGCCTGGCTAGCGGCGGAAATCAGTACACACAGGCAAAAAAATACGTTGGATAGTTTCATGAATAAAATACTTGGGTTTTGTGATTGATCAAAATAGGGCCCAAGATAACCTGATTGCGGGGTATCTTGGGAGGATTTTACTTACTTTTTTACAAAAAGCCCATCGAAGCTTTTCCCCCAATGCAAAAAGCAGCCCCTTCCATTTCTTCCCACTACATTGTCCCTAGCCATAAGGGAGTTTGAAAATAAAACGCATATACAGATTAGGCTTTCTAGTTCAGAAGCTTTTATCGTTAAGCAACTAGCCCAATGAACTTATCTCCTGGTAAGCTACATGCCTTCTCTTACTTTTCACGAACCTTATTTATGCTTCCTATGAGACGATTTTTGAAAATACCGGTACTCCTATCGATGTGCCTGCTGTGGGCATGGCTCGCCCCTCCCGTACATGCTCAGTCTCTCCCATCGGGCCCCCAGGTACTTACCTTCCACTCGGAGGTAGATGATACCGAGCAGCCCTACGGCCTGTACCTTCCCAAGAATTACGACCCCACCAAAAAGTATCCTTTTGTGCTGATGCTGCACGGCGCGGGCTCCAACCACCGCCTCTCCCTCAAAAGGGTATTTGGCAAAAGCAACCAGCCCGGTGAAAACGACGTGGAAGCCAGCCGCTACTTCCAGCCCTGGGAGGATGTGGACTACATTGTGGCCTCCCCCTTTGCCCGGGGTACCATGGGGTACCAGGGTATCCCCGAAAAGGACGTATGGGATGTAGTGGCCGACGTGAAGCAGCGCTTCAATATTGACCCCAACCGCATGTACCTCACGGGGCTCTCGATGGGGGGCGGCGGTACCCTATGGATCGGGCTGACGCGGCCGGATGTGTGGGCGGCTATCGCACCCGTGTGCCCGGCCCCACCTCCCGGTACGGACCAGTACGTAATGAATGCCTTCAACTACCCCGTTCATTTTTTCCAGGGCGATGCCGACCCGGCCGTAAAGGTGGAAGGTACCCGCGAATGGGTGGACAAATTCCGTAAGGCCGACTCCCAGGTGGAGTACGTGGAGTACCCCGGCGTGGGACACAACAGCTGGGACAATGCCTATAAGGATGGCTTTATCTTCAAATGGTTTGATCAGTTTGTGCGCAATCCTTTTCCAAACGAAGTACGTTTTGCCAGTACACAACTCAAATACAACGATGCCTACTGGGTGAAAGACCTTGATTTTGCTCCCGGTGAAAAAGCAACTATTATGGCTAAGTTCACGGGTAAAAACGCCGCGGATATCAAGACTTCCGGCATTACGGCCTTCACGCTGGATCTGATCGGGCACGGTCAATTTAGTTCGGGTCAGAAACTCGCGCTTTCCATCGACAACCAGAATGTGAGTGTAGCGCCCGGTAGTCTGCTCAATTTTACCAAATCCAGCAATAAGTGGGCACAGGACCCGAGCGTAGCGGCCAAAGGCCTGCGTAAAAACAGCCAAACCGAGGGTCCAATGGCGGAGGCCATGTCGGGTCGTCACATTTACGTATATGGCACTGCCGATAGCCCCTCGAAAGAAGAGCTGGAAGCCCGCCGCAAGGTAGCCGAAGGACTGGCCAACTGGGCCACGTACCGGGGCGAGTTCCTGGGCCGGGTGATGGTGTTTCCAAGAGTATTAGCCGATAAGGACGTTAAAGCCAGCGACAAGGCAATCTCCAACCTCATCCTGTTGGGTACGGCTAAAACCAATAGCCTGGTTGCCCAAATGGCGGATAAACTACCCATGAAACTTAAAGAAGAATCGGCTACCAGCCATGGTTTGGTGTACATTTTCCCGAACAACGACCGCTACATCCTTGTCAATTCCGGCCTGCCGTGGTGGGAAATGCCCGACAAAACTACCAACCCCATGGCACGGCTGAGCGGACCTGGCAATGTGGGCGCACTACGCAACTTCGGGGACTACCTACTCTTCGAGAAAGGCAATACCGAGCCCATCGTAACCGGGCGCTTTACCAATAGCTGGGCCCTACCGGAAACCGATAAGGCGAAGTTGGCCAAATTGGACTACGTACAGGTGCAGTAAAATTCGATTGAATAAGCCGGGGGCCGTTCCTGGAGCTACTACTAAGGTTTCGGCCTACCTGCTTATTCATTCACTACCACACTTTCATTTACCAGGTACTTCAATGCTCCCGATGGACACCGTTCCACCTGATGGACAATGGTTTCGGTATCAGACCCCTCAATGGTAATCCAGGGACGCCTGGTCGGATCGAACACCGATGGAAGACCCCGAAAACAGACCGCTGAATGGATACATAGATGCGGTTTCCACACCACGGTAATCTCGCCGTTGGTGTACTTTTTTGTAATTTCTCTTTGCATAAAAAGTTAGGAGGGTTGGTTTAATAAAAATATAGCTACCTAATAAGTAGGTCAATAGTAACGGCCCACGTATTTATTCTCCACGATCGCCTTCCGCATCAGGTAGGGGTCGATGGGGCCTTGTTTGGCGTACACAATCTTACCGCCCGGCTCCACCAGAATGGTGTAGGGCAACGCCCCCTGCCAGTTGGGATCAATGGCCTCAATGAGCTTGTACTTATCTTCAAAGCTGATGAGGTAGTTGGGATTGGAAGCATACTTGCCTTGCAGGAATTTCAATACTTTGTCCTTCTTGTCGGGACTATCGGCGCTGATGGACACGAACTCGAAGTCACGCCCACGGTACATGTGGTGCATGGTCATGAAGTCGGGAAACTCCGTGACGCAGGGTCCGCACCAGGTAGCCCACACGTTGATAAGCCGGAGCTTGTCCGAGTCGTTTTTGATCAATTTTTTTATCCCTACCTCATCAATCATCTGCACGGTGACGGGTTCTTTGGCCCATCCCAGCCGCTCCTTCTCCACACCCGATTCCTTCTCGGCCCATTTGAGCGAGCAGCCGAAGGTCTTGGTGGTCGCTACCGGTACCGGCTTGCCAGCCAGCATGGCCTCAATGGCATTGCGGGCATCCGTATGGGCGGGGGTGCCGCTGGGTTTTTCCACATCGTCGATGCGTCCGTTGTAGCGGAGTTTACGGTCTTTGTCAAATATAAAAATATGGGGTGTCGCTACCGGTCCATAAGCGGCCGCTACGGCCTGGGTCTGGCCGTCGTAGAGGTAGGGAAAGTTGTAGTCCTTTTCTTTGGACCGGATCTTCATTTCGTCGAAGGTATCACCCAGATCGGTGTAGCCCAGCTCGTCGAGCCGTACTGCCGAAGGATCATTGGGAGAGATGGCTATCACGGCTACCCCTTTTTTTCCATAGTCGTTTACGAGCTGTATGACCCGGTCCTCGTAGGCCTGCGCCGTGGGGCAGTGGTTGCAGGTAAAAACGATAGCCAAAATGGGGGATTTTGAAAAGCTAGCCAGCGTATAGGTGTTGCCATCCACACCCGGCAATTTGAAATCGGGTGCCGTAGTACCGGTAGCCAGCGTGGGCGCATGTTGTTGGGCGAAAGCCTCCACCGACCCTGCTAACAGGACGGCAGTCAGGATACAGGGGAGCAAGAGAAATTTCCGCATCGTATCAGTTTCGTTAAGGGATAGGTATACCTATCAAAACACCTGATACGAACAAAATTACTGGTACGGATTAATCTTTTTGGGCTATAAACCCGGATTCTCCTGAGTTTACATTTTGATTGTGGATGGTTAAGATTGTTCCTAACTTGCTTTTATAGTTGGCTATATTCCCTGAAAAGTATTCCGTTTCAACCCTATACATGGATCCAATATGAAAAAAATAGGTATTGTTCTCTTACTTTCCCTGATGGCTGGTACCGAACTAGTCCACGCCCAAACGTCAAGTTGGAAAATCGTTCCGGGAAAAATTGTATCGCCCTGGGCCGCCAAGGTAGACCCCGCTAAACCCCTGCCCGATTACCCCCGCCCGCACTTGGTGCGCCAGGGCTGGGAGAACCTGAACGGCCTGTGGGATTATTCCATTACCCCCAAAACCAACGACCTGACGCCCCCAACCAGTTTTGAAGGCAAGATACTGGTACCCTATGCGGTTGAATCGGCCCTGTCGGGCGTGGGCCGTACGGTGGGGAAGGATAGCATCTTGTGGTACCATACCACGGTATCTACCTCCGCAAAAAATAACCAGAACACCCTCCTGCACTTTGGTGCCGTAGACTGGCAGTGTGATGTATACGTGAATGGGCAACGGATCGGTTCGCACCAGGGTGGCTACGATCCCTTTTCCATTGACATTACCAAAGCACTCGTCAATGGCAATAAGCAAGAAGTAACCGTACGCGTGTGGGACCCCAGCAACGACGGCCCGCAGCCCCGTGGCAAGCAGATCAAGAATCCGCACGGCATCTGGTACACGCCCGTGACGGGCATCTGGCAGACGGTCTGGATCGAAAACGTCCCAACCAGCTACATCGAAGCCACCAGAAATACTCCCGACATTGACAAAAGTACCCTGACAGTATCAGCCACTGGCAAGAACCTGCAACCAGGCGACATCATCCGGGTCAGGGTGTGGGAAGGTACCGACATGATGTCTCAGAAGGAGGTAGCCGCTAGCGAAGCCGCCGTACTACCCATAACCAACGCCCGCCTATGGACTCCCGGCAGTCCTAATCTCTACGACCTCACGGTAGCCCTGGTGCGCAAGGGCAAGGTGATTGATGAAGTAAAAAGCTACTTTGCCATGCGCAAAATCAGCCGGGCGGCCGATGCGAAAGGCATTCAGCGGATGTTGCTCAACAACAAGTTCGTGTTCCAGTACGGCCCGCTGGACCAGGGCTGGTGGCCCGATGGCCTGTATACCGCTCCCACCGAAGAGGCGCTGGTGTTTGACATTCAGAAAACCAAGGAAATGGGCTTCAACATGATCCGGAAGCACGTAAAGGTGGAGCCCGCCCGCTGGTACCACCACTGCGACCGCCTCGGGATGCTGGTATGGCAGGACATGCCCAGTGGCGACATGGGCAACCGCTGGGAATCGCGCCCCGGCGTGGCGGGCCTGGGTACCGAGCGCAAGCGTACGTCGGAGTCGGAGAGTATCTACCGCCGGGAGTGGAAGGCGATCATGGATGCTTTTCACAACTTCCCGTCCATCGTCGTATGGGTACCCTTCAACGAAGCGTGGGGGCAATTTAAGACCGCCGAAATCACCAAATGGACCATGCAGTACGATCCTAGTCGGCTGGTCAACAGCGCCAGCGGCGGCAATTTTTATCCCGTCGGCGATATCATGGACCTGCACAACTACCCCGCGCCGGCCATGCCCAGCCCGGAGCTTTTCGGCAAAGATCAGGTACTGGTGCTGGGAGAATTTGGTGGGCTGGGCCTGCCGGTAGAAGGGCACACCTGGCAAAACAAGGACAACTGGGGCTACCAAACGTTCAAGACCGCCGATGAGCTATTTGAGCGGTACAGTGGCTTTATGACTGACATGACGGGGCTGATCCGGATGGGTATTTCGGCTGCCATATATACTCAAACTACCGACGTGGAGGTAGAAACCAACGGTCTCATGACCTACGACCGCGCCGTGATCAAGGTACCGGTACCAAAGCTCGCCGAAGCGCACAAGAAGTTGTACGACTCCGACTTGGTGGATTTGAAAAAGTAGGCAATGACAGAAACCCTTACATTCAGAAAAGCGACTGAAAGCGACTTGCTGGCTATTATCCAAATGCTGGCGGACGATACACTTGGTTCAGCCAGGGAGAGCGTTGACAGTAGAGTCTCGGAGGTATACATAAAAGCATTTGAAAAAATAACCGCCGACACGAACCAGGAACTAACCGTTGTGGAAATGAACGGCGAACTCGTTGCCACGTTCCACCTAACCTTTATTCAGTACCTAACCCATCAGGGCGGGCTGCGTGCCCAAATCGAAGCGGTGAGAACCCATTCCGGGTACCGTGGTCGGGGTATTGGTAAGGAGGTTTTTGACTACGCCATCAAACGGGCAAAAGACAAAGGCTGTCGCATGATTCAGCTTACCTCGGACAAGCAGCGACCGGACGCGATCCGATTCTATGGGTCATTGGGGTTCAAAGCTACCCACGAAGGCATGAAGCTGAAACTGGGATAAAATCACGAACTTGTCAGTACGATGTTCAAACTACTTAAAAAAGTCAGCGAAGCACTGGAAGAAAGGGAGATTTCCTATATGCTTTCGGGTAGTTTGGCGATGAGTACTTACACCGTTCCGCGCATGACGAGAGATATAGACATTGTAATAAACCTGAAGCTATCGGATGTTGAAAAATTCACGGAAATTTTCCACGAAGGGTATTATCTTTATAAAGAAGGCATCCCCCCGCATTCGCCGGCGATGTTTCGGATCAATGGCGTAGTACGTAACATACCGGAATTTTATGAGGCTTTTACAGTTAAACCAACCGATTCGCTCTATCTAGCACCTGAGAAGCGCGTTAAGATCTTTTAGAGATTCTGTTGATTGAAAAAATAAATGCTGAAATAACCTTAATCGCAGTCGCTCGGCTCCGCCGAGTGACCACTATCCCGTAGCCCTCTGGGCGGTCAACTATGTTCCCCGCCAAGTCGAATCTTTAACAATTGCTAAACCAATGTGTGAACTCGGAAAAACCTACGGAGACCACCTGTTCTACCTTACCTTTACCGTCGTCGGCTGGGTAGATGTGTTTACCCGGTCTATCTACACCGACGAAATTGTTGACAGTTTGAAGTTCTGTCAGCAGCGGAAAGGGTTGGAGATTTATGCTTACGTTATTATGACCAATCACCTGCACTTAATCGCCAGCCGGGCTGACGGTGAACTGTCCCACACGATTCGTGACTTCAAGAGTTTTACCGCCAAACGAATGCTGAATTTGCTCCTCGAAAATCCGCAGGAATCACGCAAAGAATGGATGGATATGGTCTTTAAGTACCATGCGGCTACCATCCGGCAGAACGAGAAGTACGCCTTCTGGCAGAAAACCAACCACGCTACCGAACTTTGGACGCCAGCGGTTGCGCGTCAGAAAATGGATTACATCCACGAAAACCCGGTGCGGGCCGGATTTGTGAATGAGCCCTACGAATGGAAGTTGAGCAGTGCCAATCCGGCGAGTTCAATTATGGTGCTTGATTATTGAGGGATGTAGGTAGGCTTTCTTACTGAGAGACCGCCCGGAGGGCTATGGGATAGTCGTCACTCGACGAAGCCGAGCGACTGCTGGACTGGATTCAGCAAATTCAGAGTGATACCCAGATCAATGACATTAGAAATTTGCTGGAAAATCCGGATTTGGATGTGCAGTACCTTAAAACCTGGATCGAAATTTTGAATCTGAATACCTTTCACCTATTGGATTAATGCTGGATACGACCGAGGAATTCCGTAAAGATCGAAATCATCATGGCTAAGACTCCGCAAGAAAGGGGGCAGATAGCCATGGAAATGATTGAATCAATGCATGCTTTGGTAAAAAACAGTATCATCGAAAGGTACCCTCATTACAAAGAAAAAGAAGTAATTGCTGAGCTGTTCCGACGCTACTACAAGAATGATTTTCCCCCAGAAAAAGTGGCGGAAATCATGGAGCAGATCAGGAACGCTTGAACTACGATTTGGTCAAAATCGGGCATTCCTTTGCTTCGAAAAAGCAAAGCCAAACCCAGGTATTTGCACTTAACTACCCCCTGACCACAAAATACTACTATCCAGAGCACTAATACGTAATTTTCCTTATATTTACGTACTCCACCCGTCTTCATCCTTCTTTGCGTTAGCTGACCTTAACGTGCTAACGACACATACCCACCCCCACTCAAACCTGTTGTGTGCTTCCGTATGACCGCTACTACGCGCTACCATGAAGAGGAAAAAAGAAATTCTGACCATCGAAACGCTCGAGATGTTCGAACGGCTGATCAACCGGGATTCCAGGCCCTATGATCTTGACATGATGGTCATGCCCGGAACCCTGGAAGACAAGCATAAGAACTGTGAGACGATTCCGGCCCTGAGGCGCCAATTCAACCTCATTTATTTGTTTCTGGACGGGGAGCACGATGTAAAACTCGGGGCCGACCACCTGCTCCTGCACCCCAATGACCTGGTCATTGTGCCGGAAAATACGCTGTACGCCAGCGACCACATAAAAAACTGTCGGGGGTATTGCCTTCATTTCAAGACCGAATTCCTGAGTCCGCTCCTCAACCGACCCCTCGTCGAAGAATTCCCCTATTTCCATTTCGATGCTCCCCATATCCTCAATTTGAGTCCCGGCGAAAGCGACAGCATACAGGCTTCGTTCGTAAGTATCCTGGAAGAATTTGGTCGTTCCTCGTTCGAAAAGAAGCCGCTGCTTTGCAACCTTATCCTGATTTTGCTTTTACGGGTTCGTGAACTCTACCGGCATCGGGTAAAAGACGTACAAAACCATTCAAGCCGCAGCGAGCAATTGGCCAATCGGTACAAGCTCTTGGTAGAGAAACATTTTATAGAAAAACGAACCGTTAATGCCTACGCCGAGATGCTGCACATCTCACCGAAGCACCTGTCGGAAGTAGTGAGCAAGACATTCGGGCGTTCGCCTTTGCAGATCCTTCACGATATTCTGCTACTAGAAGCGAAAGTACAGCTAGGCTCAACGGACAAATCAGCTACAGAAATTGCCCATCACCTCCAATTTGATGATCAGTCCCACTTCACGCATTTCATCAAGAAACGCACTGGCTTCGCCCCGCAAGAACTCCGCCGGAGGCTCTGAATTGTACATGTCTTGCCGAAAAATCTACAAGTCTTTTTCGTTTTAGTTGTTGTCATTTACGGTAAAAAAAAGATCGGATTAGAAGCGAAATAAGCCGCGAAGGAGTGCTTTTCATGGGCTCATCGCGGAGAATTCGCGCTTCTGATCTCGATACGCACAAAAAAATCTCGCTACCCGCCCAAGGATTGTTTCCGAATAAGATCAGAAGTACGACTAATCCCGTACTCCTGATCTCCATTTCATTACTTCTGTCCTTTTGTTCCATGAAAGTACACAAACACACGCTATTCAGGGGAAGACAAAGTACTAAAAGGCGGGATAATACCCTCACCGGAGTTCCGCTGATCATGAAAGCCTGCGCCTCAGTCGGTGGTTTTACGCACGAATTCTTTACAGAGAAAATTTTGCTTCGGACTACATAAGCCCGGACAGATGAAGATTGTAAGATTACCCCTTAGTTCCTTTCCATTCTAACCAAAAATGATACTAGGTATGAAACCAACGAATGATTATCCAGAAAAAGACAAGTCGAGAAGAAACTTCATCGGTAAACTAGCGGCTACCGCTGGTATAGCCAGTTTGGGGAGCCCTCTGTTTGCCGGGAGTGACATTATCCCCACGCCTCACCTTCCGGGTGACGCCGACGCGTGGTTTAAGAATGTAAAAGGGACGCACCGGGTGGTATACGATGCTCCCGAGCCACACCTGGGCTTTCCCATCATTTGGGCCTGGGCTTTTTATTTGAGCAACAATCAGACGGATACCCCCGACAAAGACATGACGGCCATGGTGGTGCTACGGCACAATGCCATTCCTTTTGCCATGGAAGACGCCCTATGGCAAAAGTATAATTTTGGGGAGGTATTCGGCATCAAAGACAATACCACCGGGGCTTCGGCCGTACGCAACCCCTACTACACACCCAAGCAGGGAGACTTTCCCCTTCCGGGAATTGACGGCATCAAAGCGATGATCGGCCGAGGGGCTATGTTTTGTGTATGCAATCTGGCCATTAACGTATATAGTGGTATGTTGGCCCAAAAAATGGGCAAAGACGCCGAGGAAGTCAAAAAAGAGTTTTTGGCGGGTATATTACCCGGTATTCAGGTGGTACCTTCCGGGGTTTGGGCACTGGGGCGTGCTCAGGAAAACAATTGCGCCTACATCTACGCCGGTGGATAAGATTGGCGACGACTTTCCTAAAAAAGTCCGTATAGTCGTAACCAACTTGGCAGCCCGGTTTTCATTCACTACACTCTCGATCATACAGGTATGAAAAAATACTTTTTAGTAGCAGTCGCAATCGTCTTTTTCACGGGTTTAGCCTGGGGGCAGGCCAAACCCATAAAGGTTGTTTTTGACGTGACCAGTAGTGATGAATCAACGCATCAGTCGGCTATGCGGCACGTAAAAATGATGACAAAGGCCTATCCTGAGTCCCAATTCGAAGTGGTAATATACAGCGGTGCACTAGACATGGTACTCAAAGACCGCTCTACGATCGCTGATGATGTTATCGCGTTGAAAGATAATAAGAATGTAGCGTTCCTCGTCTGCGAAGCGACCATGAAAAGACGTCAAGTGGATGCCTCACACCTACTGGCGGGCGTCAAGACGGTGCCAGATGGAATTCTGGAAATAGTCACGAAACAGGGAGAAGGCTGGGGCTACATCAAAGAGGCGCACCGCTGAGCTCCGGTGTTGGCGGTGAAGGCTCGGGAACCTTATTCTGCTGCCTATTCACAGACTCTACACGATGGGAGTGCCGAGAGATTACGAACAGGTAGCCAAAGCTTGCAATGAAGCCAAACCAAAACTTGCCGTATACTCCCATTTATCAAAAATCTACGGGCAAACAGAAGCATAGATAATCAGGCGAACCCAGGCGACCTATTCAGGGCCGCTGGTTATGGGTGAGGATTTGATGAGTTTTACGGTTGGTGATACCGTTTCCATAAGTAGATAGTTGAATAAATGATCCTTGATAATCAGTGATTTATTCAATCACAATGCACGGATCATTCCATAGGGAATCTCTGTATGCTTACCCTAGTTCTTTTCTGGATTTAGCAGGACAGGACAGGTTGGCATAATTGCTCTCCGACGGAGCAGACACTTTCCTGCCCCAGGCCTCTTGGTACAAACCTTCTCCGCCGTGAACAGGGTACGAAGGCCTTTTCAGCGGCTAGTATTCACCCGAATAGACGGGTGCCCTTGAATTTATTCGAGCTTTCTTCAGAAACTTTATGGGGCTGTAGGAGGTATTTATAAAGTACCAACAAACGACTTTGTAAATATGAATACCGCTCCAACAACAGACACTGCCACCAATACCCCCGCCAAGCAGGTAAAGGCCTTCGGCACCGACGCGGCCGACGCTCCCCTGCAAGCGATGCAGATCGGACGCCGGAAACCCACCCCGCACGACGTAGAGATAGAAATACTCTACTGCGGCGTGTGCCACTCCGACCTGCATACCGCCCGCAACGAATGGCACGGCACTACCTACCCCTGCGTACCCGGCCACGAAATCGTGGGCCGCATCGTGCGCGTGGGCGACCATGTCAGCAAATTCGAGGTCGGTCAACTGGCCGGGGTGGGCTGTATGGTGGATAGCTGCCGCGAGTGCCAGCACTGCCAGGATGACCTCGAACAGTACTGCGAGAATGGCTTCACGGGCACCTACGGGTCACCCGACAAACACCTGGGCGGGCAAACCTTCGGCGGCTATTCGGAAAGTGTAGTGGTGGACGAAGCCTTTGTGCTACGCGTGCCCGAAAATCTCGACCTCGCCGCTACCGCCCCGCTGCTGTGCGCGGGCATTACTACCTACTCGCCGCTCCGGCACTGGAACGTGGGCCCCGGCCAGAAGGTAGGTGTCGTAGGTCTGGGGGGACTGGGCCACATGGGTGTCAAAATAGCCAAGGCCATGGGCGCTACGGTGATTGTGTACACCACCTCCCCCTCCAAGGTAGAAGACGCCAAGCGCCTCGGTGCCGACGACGTGGTGCTCTCCAAAGACAAAGAGCAGATGAAGAAGTACGCCGGCCAGTTGCACTTCGTACTGGATGCCGTATCGGCTCAGCATGACATCAATGCCTACCTCAACCTCCTGCGGGTAGACGGCGCTTTGGTACTGGTAGGAGCCCCTGAACTCCCCCTGCCGATAGCGGCATTCAGCCTCATCCCCAAGCGCCGCACCTTTGCCGGTTCCATGATCGGCGGCATCGCCGAAACCCAGGAAATGCTGGACTTTTGCGGCGAGCACAACATTGTCTCCGACGTAGAACTCATCAAAATGGACCAGATCAACGAAGCCTACGAGCGCCTCCTGAACGGGGATGTGAAGTACCGGTTTGTGATTGATATGGCGAGTCTGAAGGCGTAGGGGGTTTTCATCGAAAATTCACCTTCGAATACCGTGTGAGCCTCAGAAAATCCGCAAGGATTTTTCTGAGGCTCTTTTTCATTATCTCAAAATACCACTTACACATTTTTAGGTAAAAACCGAGCTTATTATTAGTTTATTTGCCTAGAAATAAGCTACTTAATATCCCAAAACTGGCTCATTACTAAGCCAACTCAGTTCCAAGGTCACAATCATTCATCCACTACCCTAAGACACAGAAACATTTCCGGCTTTTTGTCGAGAGCAGACGATCAAACTATAAAATTCAGGATATGAAAAAGAGATTGGGTTTTCTAATAATCGCGCTGGTTCTCCTTTCCAGTGCCAGCACCGTAGTTGCGCAGGATGCGCGAGAGGCGGAAATCAGGCGGTTGGAGATTGTAGAAAGAGAAGCTGCCTACAAAGGGGACTCCGCGGTATTATTCGACAAAATATGGTCGCCCACCATGGTAGTCAACACGCCGGCGAATGTGGTTGGAACCGTCGAGGGTACAAAAACCCAACTCAGGCTGGGAAACCTCAATTATCTGTCTTTTGAAAGGAACATTGAGAAAATAACTTTCCACGACAACGTAGCCATTGTCATGGGAGGTGAAATAATAAAACCGCACGGACACCAGATCAACGCCGGGAAGACCGTCAGCAGACGCTTCACCCACGTTTGGCTCCATAAAAATGACCAATGGAGCATCATAGCCCGTCAGGCTACCATCACAAAAGTGGAATAGGTATGAAGTCCTTTCAGGGCCGACGCTACACGAAGAATATCCAAGCCTCTAACGGATATCTTGCACGTCAACGATTGGGTGTAGCCCATCAAGTCAGTGTTCACAAATTCCCCGTCTTCCCCCCATCCACCGGAATATTAATACCGCTGATGCTGGCAGCGGCAGGGCTGCACAGGAAAGCCACGGCGGCGGCTACCTCTTCCGGTTCGGCAAATCGGCCGGTGGGGATTTCTGACTCCATTTTGGCGGCTACCTCGTCGGCGGTGGTACCCTGTGCGTCGGCGCGCATGCCCAGTACCTGGTCCAGACGGCCGGTTTTGGTGTAGCCCGGCAGCACGTTATTGACCGTGATACCGAATTGGCCCAGTTCCAGCGACATGGTTTTGGCCCAGTTGGCTACGGCACCCCGGATGGTGTTCGATACTCCCAGCCCCACGATGGGCTGCTTCACGGAAGTACTAATGATGTTAACGATGCGGCCGTAGCCCGCCCGCTTCATGGATGGGACCACCGCCTGGGCAATGATCTGATTGTTGATCAGGTGCATCTGAAACGTTTTTAGAAACTGCTCCGGCTCGGCGTCGATAATGGGGCCACCGCCGGGGCCACCAGTGTTGTTCACCACGATGTGGACATCCGGCACCAGCCGCAGGTAGTCTTCCATGGCCTTTTTGACGCCTTCGGTATCGGTGAAGTCGGCCACGATGAAGCGATGGAGCTGCCCCATTGAGGTATCGAGCGAGTCTACTACCTCTTTCAATTTATCTTCGTCGCGGGCCATGAGGGTCACGTTGGCACCCAGCAGGGCCAGTTCTTCGGCCGAGGCGCGGCCAATACCCTGCGTACTGCCGCAGACGAGGGCAGTTTTTTCGGTTAAGTCAAGATTCATATCTAGCTATCGGCCGTCGGCTTTCGGCGATCGGCTCTTTTTAGTTTTATGGATGAATAATCTGGCATCTAGCCGTCAGCAGTAGGCAATCGGCTTAGGGCAATCAACGGGTACTTTGGCCGTTTTGGATTTTGACCTTGTCAATAAATTAACATACTATTACTACTTTCGGGTAAACCAAAAGCCGAGGGCCGACGGCCAAAAGCTGACAGCCAATCACCATCCCTTCCGGTACTCCCGCTTCACAAACTGATTGGCGGGTTCGAAGTTGGTAATCTTCATATTCTTGCCGTCCCACAGCAGCTTCTGCCGACCGGGAAACGTAAAGCCACCCCCGGCTTTAGGCTCACGGTACTGAAACGAACGCACGGCCAGGTTGCCCATTAGTACGGTTTCGGTGAGCGGGCCCGACTGGTCGAAGGATGAGCTGGTGTAGGCTCCGTAGCCTTCCTTACAGGCCTTGACCCACTGCTGCTGATGACCGTCGGTGCCACCGGCTACCAACGGGCGGGTGGGGCCGGGAAGTGAGGTACCCTTGAATTTTTCTTCCGGCCACACCCGTGGATTAGCCCCGAAGAGCTCAGCGCTCACGATGCCCTTGGTACCTATAAATAGCATGCCACCGTCAATATTGCCAAACACGGTCTGGTAGTCGCACCCGTCGGGGAGTTGCGGGCGGATACCGCCATCGTACCACGACAGGCTCAGCTCCTTGCCTCCGGCCTGCTGGGCCGGGAATTTGAGATGGATGGACGAAGCTGACGGGCCTACGTCGTCGAAGAAGGCTTCCTGAAAAAAGTCGGAGTAGACCGAGCCGACACTGCACTCCACCGAGCTGGGGTAGCCCAGCTTCATGGTTCGGAAAGGCACGTCGATGAAGTGGCAGCCCATGTCGCCCAGGGCACCGGTGCCAAAATCCCAGTAGCCCCGCCATCGGAACGGCATGTAGGCCTCGTGGTAGGGCCGCACGGGGGCGGTGCCCAACCACAGGTCCCAGTCCACGCCCTCGGGCACGGGCTGCGAAATACCCAAGTCCTTGGGCGACTTTACGCCCTGTGGCCATACGGGACGGTTGGTCCAGACCTCCACGGTATGCACGTCGCCGATCAGGCCCGATTGCACGAGGGCTTCCGTCTGGCGGGTACCGTCGCCGCTGCTGCCCTGATTGCCCATTTGGGTCACAACCTTGTACTTTTTGGCTGCTTCGGTGAGCTGCCGAGCTTCCCAGATATCCTTCGTAAGAGGCTTTTCGCAGTACACGTGCTTACCGAGTTCCATGGCGGCTATGGCAATGGGGTAGTGCATGTGATCCGGCGTAGTCACGATGATCGCGTCGAGGTTTTTGGCTTCCTTTTCCAGCATCTTCCGGTAGTCCTTATAGTAGGGTGCTTTCGGGAACTGCTTGCGGAAGGTGACGGACTGCCGGTC
This sequence comes from uncultured Cytophagales bacterium, assembly GCA_963768025.1. GTDB lineage: Bacteria > Bacteroidota > Bacteroidia > Cytophagales > Spirosomataceae > CAVYGM01. The sequence continues at coordinate 83,193 of CAVYGM010000018.1, read as the reverse complement.
GTCCACGTCACAGAGGGACACGATATTGTCCGTGCCGCCGTTGTAAGCCTGCTTGATATTGACCAGCGCCTTGCCCCCGCATCCCACGGCGCCGATGTTCAGTTTATCGCTGGGGGCTACGAATCCTTTGCCCAGCACGTAGCGGGGCACAATCATAAAACTGGCGGCCGCCGCGGCTCCGCTGAGCAGAAACTGGCGGCGGTTGGGTGAATCAGATGGTTTCACTTTATTTTTCATGAGTTCAGGGGTATAGGAAAGAATAAATTCCGGAAGAACGCCGTACTCCCGGCAGCATGGAGAAGGTACTAGCCACCAAAAGTCTGGGCAACTTTCATCGCCACGCCCATATCACCTTTTACTTTCAGCTTGCCCATCATGAAAGCCGTCATGGGGTTCAGGTCTCCATCCAGCATTTTCAGGGCATTTTGCGAAGAAATTTCCAGCGTACAGTCGGCTTCATGGTCTTCGTTGTTTACGACGTTAGGCACCTGCGTGGTATCAATGAATATTATACCTTCGTCGGTATCAAACTTCACCTTGGCGCTCATGCTGCTTTCGGTGCCTACCACGGTACGGATGCGTTCGGTCAATGTATCTAAACTCATTGCGGCTTATTTTTAGATATGAAGAAATTGGAATACAAACACAAGTATACACAATGCTGGTCGAATCGAGGGGGTTTGGGCGGAAAAAATCGGAGAAAGAACTTCCTTCTGAAAGCTGTATCTTTGTTATATACAGCCGGGATACGATCGGGACACCCGTTATTTCTCATTTTTTGAAAACACGCAACAAAAACTATTCATTTCACTCATGGGAATGCATTTGAAGTTAGTTTCTTCGGACTACCTGGAAACATACACACTGCTCTCATCCAAAGAGCTTGAATGGGCAGAGGTTGCTAGTATTCTACAAGTAAAATCCAGCTATACTTCCGAAGATTTCGAATATAATCTGATCGCTTCGTCGCTTTACTCCTCCAAAATTGAGGGCAACACGCTGGATGCCGATAGTTTTTTCAGAAACCGAAAAAAAAATGACTCTCCTAAACAGAAAGAAGTACTCGAAATTGAGGATTTGGTTAAAGCCTATCAATTTGCTACCGAGCACCCGTTGGATAAATCCAACTTTATAAAAACACACGCCTTCCTAGCCCGGACGCTCCTTCCCGCCCAAGAGCGGGGGAGAGCCCACCAAGAGCAAGTGGGTATCCGGGACTCCCGAAGCCTCCGTCCGGTATATTTGGCGGTAGAACCTGAGTTTGTCAATCAGGAACTTTCGACTCTTTTTTCAGACATAGCCACCTTGATTAATCTTCCATTGACTCAGCGTGAGGTTTTCTACTATGCGTCTACAATCCACCTCCACATCGCTCTGATTCACCCGTTCATGGACGGCAATGGACGGTCGGCCCGGCTGCTCGAAAAGTGGTTTCTGGCTTCCAAACTGGGACCAGGGGCCTGGTCAATCCTTTCGGAAAAATACTACTGGGATCATCGTTCGGACTATTATCAAAACATCGCCCTGGGTGCAACTACTACGCCATTCACTGGGAACGGTGCATACCATTTCTGCTAATGTTGCCGGCAGCTTTGCGATAGTCTTTTGAGGCCTGATTCCAAATCACTCCTGATTCCCATCCGTTCCATGTCCAGTTTTCAAGGCAAGGCTCACGCAATTTTTTGTTTTGATCCCATCGCGCGAACCCTGTAAAACGTTTAAAGCCCCTCTCCTTTTTGGTGTTTTAACTAAAATCCGCAACTTTTACGCGCTTTTTACAAACCATCATTACCAAATCATGTCAGATTCCCCAAACCGGATCGAACGTCCCAGAACCCTCACCTTTATTTGCAGACTATCTTTTATCAGCTGCATATGGGGGCTCTGGGTCCAGTCGGATCGCCTGTGGATTCCCGGTGCCGTAGCCACTGAAACCCGGGCGATTTTTGAGCAGGTCCAGGAAAACATAGAGGCTCAGTCCAACGAGGCCAATGCCGAATTTATAGAAAAAATAGTGGACTCCGTACGCGAGGAAGCTACTCCTGAAACCATCCGGATCAGTGCCATCATCATGCTCATCTACGAGTCGCTCACCTTGTATGGTGCTTATATGATGTGGTCGCTGCAAAAGCGGGGTTTCTACCTCTACCTGGCTGGCATTGGGGTGGTGATCCTGGGCCCGCTCCTGCTTATGGGAGGCTGGCTGGGCTTCATGACCATGTTTGGCGGGGCCTTCTTCAGTATCATTTTTGCTTTCTTTTACCGTGCGCATCTCAAATACATGTTTTGAGTAAGAGCTGCAAACCTAAGCCATCCAAAAAAAACGGCTGAGACACAATTTGGTAGGGCTTTTGGGGTTATGAAAAAACTAATCTTGGATAGTACGCAGAAAAGATTTTATTTTGCGGTCTAATTTGAAAATGAAAAATGGCATTAATTAACAAAATCAGAGAAAAATCCGGGATCGCGGTTACGATTATCGCGGTCAGCTTAATCCTTTTTATCGTAGGCGGTGACCTCATGGGGCCCAATTCTATGTTTGGAGGTAATAACACTCAAACCCTGGGGGAGATTGCCGGTAAGGAAATTGACATTCAGAGTTTTCAGAGCCGATTGGACGTGATGCGGCAGAACTACGAGGCCCAAACCGGCCGTGCTGCCGGGGAGCAGGAGATTACCGCCCTGCGTGAGCAGGCCTGGAATCAACTGATTATTGACATCGCCTATAAGGAGGAATATGACAAGCTAGGCCTGACCGTTACGGATGAAGAGATGGTGGATATGGTGCAGGGAAACCACATTAGTCCTGCCATTCAGCAGGCTTTTGCCAATCCTACCACCGGAGCTTTTGATAAAAGTGCCGTGGTAAACTACCTCAAAAATCTCAAAACCCTACCCCTGCCTCAGCAGCAGTCCTGGGCCGATTTTGAGAAAAATCTTCGCTCGGATCGCCTGCGTCAGAAGTACGAGAACCTGATCCGCATGTCTACCTACGTGACCAAGGCCGAAGCGGAACGGGAATACAAAGCACAGAATACGACTGCTTCGTTGCGCTATTTGTACGTGCCCTTCTATTCCATTCCCGATACGACCATTAAGATAACCGATTCTCAACTGGAATCCTACCTGAGTGAGCACCGCGATGAGTACAAGGGAATGGATACCCGCACGATGCAGTACGTTACTTTCCCGGTAATGCCAGGCAAAGACGATAGCACGGCACTTTACACCGAAATAAAGGCGCTGGCCCGTGGGCTGGCCTCGGCTACCAACGACTCTACCTATGCCCGCGTAAATTCTGACATCGCTATCCCGATGGATATGTCCTACGCCAACATGTCTGATCAGCTGAAGGAAGCCGTGAAGACATTTGTGCCAGGCGGCGTATACGGCCCCTACCGCGAAGGAGACACGTATTTCATCTACAAGTACGGAGGTACCAAGACAGACTCCGTCTATAGTGCCCGCGCCAGCCATATCCTGATCAGGCCCGAGAATCCTTCGGACTCGGCCAAGGCGGTGGCTCGTCAGCGTGCCGAAGGAATCCTGAACCAAATCCGCGGGGGAGCCAGTTTTGAAGCGCTGGCCGCTACCAACAGCGCCGATCCGGCATCGGCTCAGCGTGGAGGAGATCTGGGGTACTTCCAGAACAATGGTGCCATGGTGAAGCCTTTCGAAGACGCCGTATTCTCAATGAGTACAACCGGTCTCGTAAATCGGGTCGTGGAAAGCCAGTTTGGTCTCCACATCATTAAGGTGACCGACCCCAAGTCAAACACCATGTACCGCCTGGCGAGTATTGCCAAAACCATCGCCCCTAGCCAGGCTACCCGCGACGAAGCGTACCGCAAGGCCGATCAGTTTGCCGGGTCTATAAAGACCAAGACTCAATTCGATGAAGCCGTCAAGAACGACAAGTCACTGGTCGTGACCACCGCCAACCGCGTACCTGAAACTTCTGCCAATGTAAATGCTATCCAGAACGCTCGCGAAATTGTGCGTTGGGCGTTTAATGATAAAACCGATATCAACGATGTATCGCAGGTGTTTGAAACCGACGAGCAGTATGTGGTGGCTGTTCTAACCGGAAAAACCGAAAAAGACGAGGTGAAAGTGGATGACTTCCGGGATGAGCTTACCGCCAAGGTTCGCAACAAGCTTAAAGCTGAGCAGATCGTTGCCAAACTTGGTGCCGTGGGTGACTTGGATGCCATGCAGAAAAAATACGGAGCCGGAGCGCTGGTAGAAACGTCGAGCGATATAAATCTGGCCACCGGACTACTGAGCTCCGCTGGTTTTGATCCACTGGCCCTTGGCAAAGGATTTGGTCTTAAAAAAGGCCAGAAAACCAATGTATTCGCCGGCGAAAACGGGGTGTTTGTGATGGAATTGGTGGATAAGAAAGAAGCTCCCCAAATCGCCGACTACACCCCGTACAAATCGCAGGTACAGCAGGCGCTCGAAAGCCGCGCCAGCTTCCTGCTGAATGAGGCAATTCGCGAAAATGCAAAGATTGTGGATCGCCGCGCTAAGTTTTTTTAGTAGATTGAAGTAAGGAAATACTTCTAATAGTGAGGGTCGGGACGTAAAGGTCCCGACCTTTTTTTCATAAAAAAGTAAGTAGATTGAATTAAAATTGTCATTTTTACACTTATTAATTAATACTGAACTAATTCATCATCCTTCACATTCAAGATCATGAGCATTCTACTAGGTGACCGGGAGTATTTCAAAGGAGTAGGCAAGATAGCTTACGAGGGTCCCGAAACCGATAACCCCCTGGCATTCCGCTGGTACGACGAGAACCGTACCGTTGCTGGAAAAACGATGAAAGAACATTTGCGATTTGCTACCGCGTACTGGCATTCGTTTAATGGCACTGGCAACGACCCCTTCGGAGGCCAAACCCTCTTTTTCCCTTGGGATGAAAAGAGCGATCCCGTGGCCCGGGCCAAAGACAAAGCCGATGCTGCTTTTGAATTCATAACCAAAATCGGTACGCCTTACTACTGTTTTCATGACGTGGACGTGGTGGACTACGGCAATGACGTGCGGGAAAACGAGAGAACGGTTGCAGGAGCTTACCGACCTACCTGAAGCAGAAACAGGCCGCTTGCGGTGCCAAGCTCCTGTGGGGCACAGCCAATCTGTTCAGCCACCATCGTTACATGAATGGTGCTTCTACTAACCCTGACTTCGAAGTAGTAACGCACGCCGGAGCGCAGGTGAAGATGGCCCTGGACTGCGACCATAGCTCTGGGTGGAGAAAACTACGTGTTTTGGGGTGGCCGGGAAGGCTACATGACCCTGCTCAACACCGACATGAAGCGCGAGCAGGAGCACTTGGCCCAGCTGCTGAAATCAGCCGTGACCTATGCCCGTAAGAACGGCTTCAAGGGTAAGTTCTTCATCGAGCCCAAGCCCTGTGAGCCTACCAAGCACCAGTACGACTACGACGCCGCCACCGTGATCGGGCTTCCTGCGTCAGCACGACCTGCTGGACGATTTCTCGCTGAACCTGGAAGTAAACCACGCGACTTTGGCCGGGCACACCTTCCAGCACGAGCTACAGGTAGCCGCCGACGCTGGGTTGCTCGGCTCAATCGATGCCAACCGCGGCGACTATCAGAACGGCTGGGATACCGATCAGTTCCCCAACGACCTCATGGAATGGACTCAGGCTATGCTGATCATCCTGGACGCTGGCGGACTAGCCGGTGGCGGCATCAACTTCGACGCCAAGCGCCGTCGCAACTCTACCGACGTGGAGGATCTTTTCCACGCCCACATTGGGGGTATGGACACCGTAGCCCGTGCCTTGGTCATTGCCGATAAGATTACCCAGAATGGCGAGTACCACTCGATTCGGAAGAACCGCTACGCCAGCTTCGACAGCGGCAAAGGCAGGCATACGAAAAAGGAAGTTTTCCCTGGAAGACTCTGTTCGACTTGGCCGCCGAAGGTGGTGAACCCGCCACACTATCGGGACGGCAGGAGTACCTGGAGAATCTGATCAATCGGTTTATATAGAGAGTTTTGAGAGTTGAAAGTCAAAAGTATAAAATGATATTTCTACTTTATACTTTCAACTCTCTACTTTTAACTCCAAAAACTACCGCATTCCGGGCTTGGGAATAACGGGCATGCCTTCGTTGCCATCTTCACTCACGGCCTGCACGGCGAAGAAGTAGTTGTCTTTGGAGTAGGGTAGCTCCATGCCCGAGCTTATCCGTAAAAATTTTCTTCTGCCAGACCGGCCAGTGGGTTTCGCGCATCAGAATGTAATATCCTTTCACTTTGCCGGTTTTGGGGGCCTGCCAGTATAGTTTGGTCGTGTTGGTCAGGCTCCGCACGTCCATCGTCACATTCTGGGGCTGCGTGGGCGACTTGGCCAGATTCGCCAGATTGGCCAGGTTCATCGCCGTGTTTTTGCGCAGGTACTCGAAATCCATGTGCTCGACTTTGTCGCCGTATTCAATGCCGTTTTCGGTGCGCAGATCCTGGTGCTGATGCTGGTAGTTCTCATTCATCTCGGTAATCCTAACGGCGGCAAAGTCGCGGTTGCACAAAGGGCGTGTGGTCGCCTCCGCGCAGGTAGCGGTCGTTGCGGTAGATCATCCGTACTTCCAGGTGGTCCACGTAGCGCTCGCCTACTTCCTTTACGTAGCGGGCCAGCGTACGGGCTTTGCCGTCATTTTCCAGGCCGTACTGCCGCACGGAAGCCGCGCGTTTGTCGGTTTCGAAACCCGATAGCCCTTCGCTGAACACCCGCACGATGGTATTATCGATCATGTGGGTATCGTGGCTGTTGTTGGAGCCCATGATGTCGTTATTGAGCAGAGCTTCCAGGTTCCACTTTTCGTCCACGGCGCGCTGGGCCAAGTGATCCGCCCCAAGCAGTCCCTGTTCCTCACCGCTCACGGTTACGAACACAATCGTGGCCGGAAAGCTTTGCTTACTCATGATCCGCACCAGCTCGATCACTGCCGCCGTACCCGAGCCATCGTCGTTGGCGCCGGGGGCGTCGGCGGTGCTATTCATGACATTGCTGACGCGGCTGTCCATGTGGCCGCTGACCAGAAACACCCGGTCGTCGTTGGGATCGGTACCTTTGAGGGTAGCCATCACGTTGCCCATATCCACCGCCTTATCCACGCGACGGCCGTCGGGTTGCAGGGTCCAGGTATCGATGGTGGACGTAAGCCGCCCTCCCGACTGCTTGCCGTATTCCTTGAATTTGCTCAGAATCCACTCCCGGGCGGGAACTATGCCGCGGGTACCCTGGGTACCGCTGAGGGTCTGCCGGGTACCGAAGCTGACGAGTTTCTCCACGTGGGCCTTCAGGCTATCCGCCGACACCTGTTCGACCAGCTGAGTAATGACCGGATCGCGCTGTAGGATGGTTTGGGAATAGGCAGGGGCAAAGGAAATAAAAACCGCCACGGCGGAAACTAAGGATACACGTATTTTATTCTCCATTCAGGGTGCTTGTTTGTTGATTTTGAAATAAAAAACCAAGATAAGGCAAAAATGGATTGGCGTGGGAGTATAAGTGCATTGGCTTGCTTTTTTCGCTCAAATTTAGTATACTAATTAAAATCAAAGCAACGAACGACGTTTGGGAAACCAATAGAGGAGGCTTACTGTAAGAACCGTGGGATGCCGACGAGCATAGGCCTCTAACAACTGCCAGAAGTCGTTTTCTAGTCTCAGAAGCAAATATCCTGCGCCCAATTCATTAATTTTCAACCAGATTATTGGGTTCCTGCTTTCTCTGCCCGACCTTTGTAAGTTAAACAAATCAACTACTCATGGGTGATTTCACCGCTATAACCAGACTTTCGACTACCTTAACTATCCTGTCTTCTATGATTGCCCCGGTGGTGCTTATACTGGCCTGCGGATCGTTAATTACCATTACTTCCCAACGGCTCAGCCGGGTTATTGACCGATGCCGATACCTGCTGGAGCAGCTGAAACAACTAGTGGAAGAAAAGGGGGAGTCTACCGACCTTGTGACCAAAGAAGGGGCGCTACTCTTCTATTTGATGGATAAAGCTACCATCCGTACCCGCCTACTCCAGAACGCCCTAACTACCCTGTACCTCTCCCTCGGCATATTCATTGCCACGAGCCTCAGCCTAGGAGTGCTGGATGTGATAAATTCACGGCGTACCTGGCTCCCCATTTTATTGAGTATGATCGGCGCGTTTATGCTATTTTACGTAAGTGTGTTGCTGATCAGAGAATCCCGACTGGCCCGGCAGGCGATCAACAAAGAGATGGACGAAGCATTGCTTTATTTTAAAAACAACCTGGAAGGCTTGGCGGGGGTGAACAAAAAACGATGGTGGAAAAGGAAGCCCAGGAAAGTGGTCAAGCCTTCTCCCGCTCCGCCAGCAGAATAATATCTTTGCCTTCAACCACCGGCTTTTCGTAGCCTACATTGGCCACCCGAATCAACGCGTGGGCTAGTTCAGGTAAGGTTACAGAAGCCCCAGCCGGGTAGAGCTTCCGCCCCAGCGGGAACATCCACCCGATGTACTTGTAGTAGGTATTGATGCGCAAAAGCCCCGGAATGGGTTTTATAAAGCCCGGACGAAACGCAAATACCCGCCGGAAAGGGAGTTTCATCAAATCGTTCTCGGTTTTGCCCTTGACCCGCGCCCACATGGATCGGCCCTCCTCTGTACTGTCTGTTCCAGCCCCGGATATATAGCAAAACGTCATGTCGGGATTCAGTCGACTCAGCGTCTGGGCTACGTGCAGAGTGAGCGTATAGGTAACCTTGCGGTAGTCTCGGCCTCATTCATACCCACCGAGGATACGCCGAGGCAGAAAAAACAGGCATTGTACCCTTTCAGCTGACTTTCTAGGGCGCTGATGTCATAAAAATCGGCATGGAGTATCTCCGTCAGTTTCAGGATCCTCTATACCCGACGGTTTCCGATTGACGATCAGGACTTTTTCGACATTCGGATGCCGCAGGCACTCATGAACTACCCCTTCACCTACCATGCCGGTGGCACCAGTAACTATTGCTTTCAGTGGCTTCATCAAGTGCAATTTTAGCGGAGTGTTATTTCACAACCTTCAACTTCCCCTGCATCAACGTATAGTGGCCGGGAAACGTACAGACGTACTGGTAATCTCCCGTTTTGGCAGGCGCTACAAAGTAGATGGCCTCGCTGGTTTCGGGCTGCATGAGTCCGGTATGGTACAGCACGTTGGGCGAGTCCGGAATGTAGTTCATCTCCGCGCCTTTGAGGCCCAGATTCAGGCCCGCTTCGCCCACTGCATTGGCCATGCCGGGTTTGGTAATCGACGCAGTTGTGCAGCATGTCGTCGTTGTTATTGAACACGAACTTCACTTTACTGCCCGCTTTAACCTGAATCTCCGCAAGATCAAATTTCAGGCCCGGCTTGGTACCCAACGGTCACGACCTGATCGGGGCCGTTGGTCCAGGTAGGCAGGTTGGGTGGTCATCGCGCTTGGCCGAGTTGGCGACGGGCATGGCTTCGGTCAGCCGTGTGCTGGCTGTGATCCATTCCGGCCAGCGACTTGTCCGACATGGCACTGCTGCTGGCCGTAAAGCGCGAGGCATCGGCTTTGCCGCCTGGCGCAATTTCGTTCAGGGTATAGTAGCCCGCGTTATGCAAGAGCGACAGCCCTGCTTTGGACTTCACTCCTTCGGCCTTTACTTCGTGGATGTACCCCTTGCGCAGTTTGGTTTCGTCCACCACCAGCCGGGCACTCAGTCCATCGGCCGCCACAACGATACCTTTGATCGCCAGCGGCTCGGCGTTGATAATCGGGCTACCGTAGGTGTGGTGGTACTTGTAGTTAAAGCTATTGAGACTGTACGAAGCGGGATTGCCCGCCGTAGCAGCGTCCACGGGCAAGGTAAAAGTCACCTCGAAGCCATCGGGTTTGGAACGCAACGGTTTTGATCTCAAAAGGAGTTTGCCCCGTCCACACCAACGCGCTGAATTCCGAAGGGCTCCTTGCCCGTCGCCGACCAGCCCCGGGCGGTTTGTCCCACAAACATGGAACCATCCAGTCCCCATACCATGCGGATCAGGCCCGATTCGAACTCCTTCGCGGAAAGGAAAACAAGCTCCCTGCCACACACCGTTCACTTTCTCCATGTCCACGCGCATGATTTTGCTGTGGCCCTGATCGCCCACAAACATCTGCCCGGCGAAAGGGCCCAAAGGCACCGCGGGTGGTATCTTCTTTGAAGTCAGAGGTAGAAATTCCCATCAGCGTGTGCGGAAACCAGACCGCCGGGGGTTTGAGGCCGGGTGTGCGTTTGGCCACCTCGTACATCGGTTCGCCGGTGTCGGGTACGTCTTCGGGGCGGAGCTTCACGGGCGAGCCGTCCTCGCTGCTCCACCGCAGTCCGGCGGGATTGCCCGCAAAAGTCGCCCTTATCCAGGTGCGTCATGCGGCCCGAGCCTACCCAGTCGCCCTGATTTTCGGTGTAGAAAATATCGCCCTGTAAAGACGCCGAAACCTGCCGGCGAGCGCAAGTCCGTAGCCCAGGGGGTTAGTTTGCCATCCTCCCCAAGTTTGAGCATCCAGCCCCGCCACTTGGACTGGCTGGCTCCCTTTGCCGACCCAGTCGAGGTTGAGGGTGATGATCATTTCGCCGTTGGGCATCGGCACCGGACCGTAGGAATACTGGTGGTAGTTGCCCGACAGAGGCCAGCGAGCGAACGAATCATATACATCCGCTACGCCATCCTTGTCGGTATCCACCAGTTTAGTTACCTCGCCGCGCTGCGTAATCAGGAAGTGATCGCCCCGGTACAACAGCCCCAGCGGCTCGTGCAATCCGTGGGCAAAGCGTGTGAACGTAGGACGGCCATTGCCCTTCATGTAGGGATTGCCGACCATCCATACCTCACCGCGCCGGGTCGAAACGCCCAAACGGCCATCGGGCAGTACGGCCATGCCCACCTACTTCCATTTCGATATCTTGCGGGAATGGGCATCGTAATGATCCGGTAGTAATCGTCTTCGGTCATGGGCCGGTTCTGGGCCTCAGCCCAGTGTTGCCAGAACCAAAACTCGCCAGAAATAGGTAGTCCGGCCTTCCAACTAGATTGATTTATTCATTGTATTCTATTTGACTGATTATCAGACTATTGTTTATATCTACCTCTTTACCAAGACAAAGTATAACTGACCGTTCCGCTACCGGCAACAGTAGTTCCTGCCGACCCGCCGAAGTACGCTGCATGACTTTGGCTTTGCGGTCAACCCGAACATAATAACGATTGTCTATCCGGTACAATCCTTTTTCTACCAGCGTTATCTCTTTTACCAGCCCCCAGTAGGGTGTACAGGTGGGGGCCTGATTGCCTTCCACCGCAAAGCGTGCGGGTCAGTCCCGTCGGCCCAGAGGTAAGGCGGTCGGTGACGGTAGCCGCACCAAAGGCATAGCGCATGGTGGGCGTACCTTCAGCGTTAAGCCGGTAGCCCAGGTAGTTCAGATTGGCGGAATCGGGCCAGGCCACCGGTGGGATTATCCAGCATCGCGTAGCTACTCTGGCCCGGATACCAGCGTGGTCAACCCGGCCGTTTCTGAGCAGTTGCGGCTCGCCGCGCTCGTACCACATTTCGGTCACGTCGGCAAACTCTCCCCGCCATGCCTGCAGCAAGGGCACCGCGGTTCAGATCCATGGTGTAATGCCAGCCCGAAGGGCTACCCACCGAAACCACGTGGGTACGTTTTTGTTTTTCGCCGTTGTAAAGTACAAACGAGCGCATCATTTCGGGACGCGCCTCGGGGCTCACGCTGATGTAAGGCTTGGGCTCGGGTACGGGCAAGCGACGAAAGCGCCGTCAGGTCATAGGGCCGCACCCCGGCGGTGGAGACGCTCAGCCCCAGGGCGGGACGCCGCCACGGAAAACGGGAGTAGCGGAGCGAGAAACGATGCTTCCCTTTGTCGAGGCTGACGCTTCCCTGAGTGCAAATCCTGTGAGGTACTTTCGCCCACGGTCACCACGGGCTTGCCGTCTACCATAAGTTGGGCTCGTGGGCCGGACTGAGCAATGGTGAAAATATAATTTCCCGCTTCACTCACATCCATATCCCCCTCAAAAATCAGGTGAAACTCCCGCAGGCCATTGGCTAGTTCCTGCGAAATAGCAGCCGTTTTATCCTCCTTACCCAGCTTAGTCGGCGTGGGCGTATCCCAGGCATCGGTGTAGAGCTTATACGACAGATTCCCGACTGCTAGTGGCTTGCGATTGGCCAGGGCCTGATAGCCCAGGTTCCGAATAGCTACCGTGCCTTTGGCCACTTCAAGCGCGAGCGGCTCGGCCTTAGTCAGGGCTTGGGCAAGGGGCAAGTACACCCCCTGCTGCACAATGACCCCATTCAGCACCAGCGTATTCAGGCGGGCCAGGTCGGATTGAGTGGGAGTGGAAGCATCGTAGGTAAGCTCCACCGTTTGCCATAGTCCGGCGGATTTAGCGGCGTTTTGCAGGGGAAACTGCCCCGCGTATCCGGAGGTAGAGGCTCCTACCTTATTCACCGATGCCCCTTCGGCCAGCAGTACCTTTGGACCTCCCGGTAAGGTCACGTAGGCTTGCGCACCGGGCGAGAGCATGAAATCGAAGCGCAGGCGCAGGTCCTGCATAGCCGCTTTGGTGCGGATGGCCTGTCCGGCCGAGCCCAATAGCACTCCGTTTCCGGCGCTGGTGGTAGGGCTCGAACCCGACGCGGGACTCATCCCCACGGCTCCATACACTTTCCAGGACGATCCCGGATTCTGAAAGGCGTTCAGGTCATTCAGAGAAATGGAGGTGTAGTTGTCGGGAGCCTGGGCACGAAGGGCCAATGGCCCCAGCAGCAGCCCCACTACGCACAAACGAAAGAAAGATACTAGCATGAGTTTCATTTTACACTACTTATCGAATGGGGGAAAAGTCGGTCGCTTTCATAAAGATTGACTCTACCTTTTCCACAATCTTCCCGTTTTTTTCTGACTCATCCCGCGCCTTCACCCACTTGGGGTCTTCCCGGAAATCATCGAACGATTTCTTACCCGCCGCTGCGCTGTCGTGCGCCAGCATATAAATCAGCTGATTGTCAATCTTGTCGGGTACCCAGTAGTTGAGATTGGTCATGCCATGCTTTTTGAATAGGCGGGTGGTATGATTGCGGAAGCGAGCCAGCAGGTCGGGGAGTTTACCGGGAACGGTATAGTAGGTTCTCAGCTCATACACCCGGTCGGGATTTGATCCTTTTACCTTCATGGGAAACGAAAAATCGGTTTCGTGCATGTAGGTACTTACTACCTTGGCCACTATTTTGCCATCCTTTTGCGAATCTTCGGCTACTTTTTTCCACTCGGGATCGCTGGAAAACGCCTTCCAGGAAGCATCCCGAGCGGCCAGATCAGGGTAGGAAAGCACGTACACCAGTTTGTTGTCGGTATTGTCGATCGGTAGCCAGTACCCCACGTTGGTCATGCCGTGTTTTTCAAAAATCCGGGTAGTATGGTCCCGGAAGCGGGTGAGCAAGGCATCAAGGCGACCCGGTTCGCAGTAGTATACCCGCATTTCGTAGAGCCTGGGCTCTGCCTTGGATTTCTGGGCTGAAACATTCATCGTAAAAAAAGCTCCTGCTATAAGCATGAGAAATAATCCTTGTTTTGGAGTCATTGGTATTTTTAATCGGTTAGGTTGTTCAACAGTAAGTAAGCAGCGTCAGAGGTAGTAAAAGCAGCGGAGGGCCGGATTTTAATATTCCCTGATCAAAAGAGTTAAACAGCCCATTTCAAATTTTCTACTCATGGAGTCCTGTCCAGGGGACATCATCTCTGTTGGTGCTCCTCGTTGAAAGGCATTACCTACTTGCTACCTGCTCCAGTGCAAAAGTACTCAGCCTCCGTTTCCTGCAAAAATTACAATTGCATTCCTCCTAAAATGCATCCGAAAAGGGAATGTATCCCTACTTGACGGCCTTTGAACCACCGATACTGTTATACTACCATCGTCACATATGTTTTGTAACTCCCTTGGCTATTCCATAGGATATAACAAAAGTCATATGGGCTTTTACGATTTTGAATAAAAATTTTAAACTAGCGCAGGCTCTTCGTCCCGAAGATGCACGTGGACGGTAGCTGCCGATTTGGCCAGCTCGTCCCAAAACTCTTCGTCTCTATACCGGAATATACCTGACTCATCTTATTTAAAGCGGACTAATTGTAATAAACCCATTTAATTTGGTATAAAAATTTTAGGCGAAATGGAGGAATAAAATTTATAAATTCCTGAAAAATAAACCGTTTAATAATTTTTTCGCCTCTGGGAACGTTTTGTACTTTTGAATGGTACTATCAGTATTGAATTTTCGTTTTAGAAAATAGAAATCAGTCAAAAATACTACTTCTACAAATCCATAACACCCATGAAGCAACGCATTATTACCATTCTGAGCAATTTTGGCATTGAGCCATCGGCCATCAAAGACGACGCGCATTTTGTTAAAGACCTAGGTTTTGACAGCCTTGATCTGGTAGACATGATGATGCAGCTTGAGCAGGAGTTTTCCATTGCTATCCCCGATGAGGACTACGCCAGTATCACCACTATCCGTAGCCTGATGAATTATCTGCAGGAGCAACAATCCGTTACGGCCTAGGAATAGTACAAGTTAATGTTCCTACAAAAATAAAGCGACCCCAAACGGATCGCTTTATTTTTTGCGTTTGCGCGGAGGAACGGCCGCTACCACCGCAATCTCAATCCCCGCTCCCGCCGGCAGATCAGCCACACCCACGGTGGTACGGGCCGGAAACTCACTAGTAAAATAGGTAGCGTACAACTCGTTCACTTTACCAAACTGCTTCAAATCCTTCATGAAAATAGTGGTATTCACTATATGCGTAAGGTTCATTCCTTGTGCAGCCAGAATGGCTTTGATGTTCTCCATAATCCGCGGGACTTCTTTTTCCAGCCCTCCTTCTACCAATTTTCGGGTAGCGGGATCAATGCCCAGCTGCCCGGCCACAAATAGCATCCCGTTGGCCGCTACCCCCTGACTGTAGGGTCCGATGGGCTCCGGTGCCTGCGCCGAACGGGCAATCTGTTTCTGCGCGTGGAGTAGACTGCCTTGAAATAAGATATAAACAAGAAATAAAAGTGCTTTTTTCATACGGAGAAAATAGAGTTAGATTTGAAAATAAGGTAAGTAAATTTTCCATATCTGAACAGAAATTTACCTCTTTATGATTTTGCAGGAAGCGGCATTCGCTCAATTCTGATTTGAAAACGCTAGCCTTTGATTCGCTTTTCCTACTTTTGCACGGCAGTGCTGTTCCTTACCATACCCAGCTGCCTTCATCAAAACTTTACTATTCCAATGAAAAAGATTCCCCTCCACGACGTCCATGTAAATCTTGGGGCCAAAATAGTGCCCTTTGCCGGTTTTGAGATGCCGGTTCGTTATTCTTCCGACCTGGAAGAGCACCACACCATCCGGAACGGCGTGGGGGTGTTCGACGTATCACACATGGGCGAATTCGTGGTGAAAGGCCCCGGCGCACTGGATCTGATCCAGCGGGTTTCGGCCAACGATGCCTCGGCGCTTTTTGATGGCAAGGTCCAGTATAGCTACCTGCCCAATGCCAGCGGAGGAGTAGTGGACGACCTGCTGGTGTATCGCTACAACGAAAACGAATACTACCTGGTGGTGAATGCCTCCAACATAGAGAAAGACTGGGACTGGATCATGAGCCACAACACCGCAGGGGTGGACATGGAAAACGTATCCGATCGCCTGTGCCTGCTGGCCGTTCAGGGTCCCAAGGCTACGGCTACCTTACAGAAATTGACTGATCTGGATCTGTCGGCGATGGAATACTATACCTTTACCAAGGGCAGCCTGGCCGGGATTGACGATGTCATCATATCGGCTACGGGCTACACCGGCTCGGGGGGATTTGAGATCTACGTAGAGGCCCAGGACGCCAAGGCGATGTGGGATGCGATTTTTGAAGCCGGGGCGGAGTTCGACATCAAGCCCATTGGCCTTGGTGCCCGCGATACCCTACGCCTCGAAAAAGGGTACTGCCTGTACGGCAACGACATCGACGACGTTACTTCACCGCTGGAAGCAGGCCTGGGCTGGGTGACCAAGTTCAGTAAGGATTTTATCAATTCAAAGGACCTGAAAGCCCAGAAAGAGGCGGGAATGAAGCGCAAACTGGTGGGCTTTGAGATGATAGACCGGGGCATTCCCCGCAGCCACTACGAGCTGTGTACCGCTGAGGGTACCCACATTGGCGAAGTTACTTCGGGAAGCCAATCCCCTACTTTACAGAAAGGCATAGGCATGGGGTACGTGCCGGTTGAATACGCCAAACCCGGTACCGAGATTTATGTGAAGGTTCGGGAAAAATTACTCAAAGCGCAGGTTGCGAAATTACCATTTGTAAAATAAATTTGAATCGTTCCGTATGAAACAACTTGACGTCTGCTTAACCCCCGATTTACTACATCTACACCAGCTTGACAACGTGATCGTGGTGGTAGCGGACATTTTTAGGGCCACATCCTGCATGGTGACGGCTCTGGCTTACGGGGTAAAGAGCATTACCCCGGTAGCTACCATTGAGGAGTGCAAAGCTTTACAGGAAAAGGGGTACTTCGCCGCTGCCGAGCGCAACGCGATGAAGGTAGAGGGTTTTGACCTGGACAACTCCCCTTTCAGCTATATGTCGGAAAGGCTCATTGGCTCCCACGTAGCCATGACCACCACCAACGGCACGCTGTCGATCGCCAAAGCCAAGCCTGACGCAGTCAAAGTAATGGTGGGGGCTTTTTTGAACCTGGGGGCCCTGGTGAATCAGTTGCGTTCGGAACAATATGACATATTGGTGCTGTGTGCGGGCTGGAAAGGCCGCCCCAACCTGGAAGACACCCTGTTCGCCGGAGCCCTGGCCGAGGCGCTCAAGGATGATTTTATACTGGTGGAAGACGCCGCTCTGATGGCCCAGCACCTCTATAATCAAGGTAGAAATAACCTCCTGGGGTACGTAGCCAACTCTTCTCACGTACGGCGCCTGCAGCGGTTGGGGATTCAGAAAGACATATCCTATTCGCTGCAAACGGATATGTACGATGTTGTGCCTATTTTGAGGGGGAACCGTTTGGTGGCCCTCAACTAACCAGTTTACTCCTGCGGGGAAGCAGGGCAGCGGAGCGGTTTTGACCTTGGTAATTTTATGGGGCATTCACTTACGTATTGTCCTTTTTTTTCGTTTCAAAGATTAGTGTCACCCCTTTTATTATGGTCAGAGTATATTTGATAGTGGTTGTTTTTGGTTTTCTTTCGTGGATGTGCGGGCTAGCCGAAGCGCAGGTAATCCCCGTAGAACCGCAACCCGACACCACTCTTACGAACAGCCAGGAGGGACGAAACAAAGTCACACCGCTTAACCTCAATCAATTGCCTATCATTCAGCCCGATACCAATACCGGACAATTTGGAATACCTCAAATTGACACCTCCCGGGTTACCACCATTCAAACGGGCGACGTTTCGTTTTGGTCGGTGTGCGCGGGTAGTATGGTATCGGTGCCTTTTGGTACTCAGGGGCCTTTTAATCCTGACAATACTTTTTCCGTGCAGCTGGTGGATGCCTCGGGAAATTTCGTGGTGATTGCTTCCAACGCAAAAAGTGGCCCCATCCAGGCCGTCATTCCGGCTGATAAAAAGGGAGGGCATCTGTATCGCCTTCGGGTGGTTTCGACGAGTCCGGCAATCACCGGCACCGAAGTACCCATCCGGTTGCTGCCCACCCCAGGCGCCAGGCTCGAAACCGCCGACGGGTCCAACTCCTCGCGGATCATGCCGGGGCAAGACGCCCAGTTGCGGGTGAGTCTGTCCGGTGCAGGTCCCTGGTCTTTTCAGCTGTCCGACGGAACCACCGTAGCACAGACGCTGAGCAACCCGTACTATTTTTCGGTAAAACCCGAAAAAATTCAAACGTATACGCTTACCGGGGTATCCAACGCCTGCGGAAGCGGAACCACGGAGGGAAGCGTGATTGTGAACGTGGATGCTAATCCCGAACCTCGCCTGGCGCTGAAAGACGCCGCAAAAGGGTACCGGGTATGTACCAATACCCCCTTTCAGGTTTCGTTCAACGCTACGGGTAGCTACAAGGCCGGAAATAATTTCCTGGTGCAGATTTCGGATCGGGACGGAATATTCAAAACCATTTCCCCTTCTGACTCCGCCGGGCCCATTATGGCCAAGGTACCCCTCGGCACCCCTACGGGCGAATACAAGCTGCGGGTAATATCCTCATCCCCTCAGCTCATCAGCGACAGTACGACCATCACCATAGCCGCGCCTACGCAGGTGGTATTGCAAAGCGACACCATCAAGTTGAAGGAAGGCGGAAACGCCGAACTTTCCGTTCGTTTTCAGGGTGGGGGGCCGTGGTTTGTGCTCCTTTCCGATGGTACCTACGAAAACAACATCCTGACCACCCCCTATCCGGTAAAAGTAAGCCCTTACAACACCACCCTCTACAAAATCACCTCGGCGGGGGGGCTTTGTGGAGTAGGTACCTTCTCGGGTAGTGCGTACGTGTCGGTGGATGTACCCCCCTCCACCATCAGCATGGAAAGACTTTCCCAAAACCTGATATGTTCCGGAGGCGAAATCAGCATCCCGTTTAAGACCACCGGCCGGTTTTACGCCGCCAACAAATTTATGGTACAGATCGCGGACAGTACCGGGAGGTTTGTGGACATGCCAACTACCGGCAAGGAAAGCCCCCTGAAGGTCACCGTCACTCCCCCCTACCAGCGCGACACGATCAGTACGCACCGCATCCGGATCGTGTCCACGGCACCAGCCTCGGCAAGCGAACCCATGGAGCTGAAAGTGGTGGCTCCCAACGTAGCTATTGGTGAAGTATCAGGACAAAGCATTATTTCAGGGGGGAACTCGACGCGCATCCGATTGAAATTCAAGAACGGTCTCCCCCCCTGGTCTTTTACGCTGTCGGACGGCAGTGCGATTCAGGGAACGTTTCTAAATCCGTACTTAATAACGGTTTCGCCCACCACCACCACCCAGTTTACGATAAGCTCGCTAAAAAATGCTTGTGGAACTGGAACAAGCCGTGGGCTAGCCGTAGTTACTGTTGAAAATAAACCTTAACTTTACTAGAATACAACTTGTTGTTCATTCCTAACCCAGGCCGATTTTATGTGTTTTTGATTCGTTATGGAACTACTAAAAAACTTTCTTGAATCCTACATCAATTTATCTGAATCCCAGTTCCAAACTTTGGAGTCTTCCCTGCGCGAAATCCAGCTGGAAGAAGGGGACTATCTATTAAGGGAAGGAAACATATGCCGTACCATTGGCTTTGTGATGGAGGGAACCCTCCGGGTACTACACTTCGATCAGGACGGCGAGGTGACGCGTTACTTTATCCCAAAAGGCCATATTGCCGTACTTCCGGATAGTTTCCGGTACCAGGCTCCCTCTACCGAAAACATTCAGGCCGTTACCAACTGCCATTTGCTGACCCTCCGCTACGAGGATCTTATCAAAATGTACGATCAGATTCCGGCCTGGACCAAGCTCGTGCAGAAGCTACTGGAAGAAGTCCAACAGCAAAGAGCCTTCGGACGTATGGTGGGAATGCAGGACATCCGCTCCCGGTTTCAGTTGTTCAACGAAGAATATCCAGGATTGATGGACGAAATTCCGACGAAAATATTGGCTTCTTTCCTTCGGATAAATCCCGTGGAGCTAAATCAGATGCGGGGAGAACTGGCAAAATAACGGAAGCCATGCTGGTGTTTCAACATGAATTCAAACTCCCCTCCTATCCGAGGGGTTTTCATTTAATCACGGACCGACTGGTCCGGGAGTTTCCCGACATACGGCAGATAAATACCGGGCTGCTCCACGTGTTTATCAAGCATACCTCCGCCAGCCTGACCATCAATGAAAACGCCGACCCCACGGTGCGGCTGGATTTTGAAAGCCATTTCAACAAGATGGTGCCCGAAAACGCTCCTTACTACCAGCACGACTATGAGGGAAGCGACGATATGCCCGCTCACCTGAAAGCCTCGCTACTAGGAAACGCAGTGACAGTCCCCATTACAAACGGACAGCTGAACCTGGGAATCTGGCAGGGCGTTTACTTGTGTGAGCACCGCAACCGGGCCTCCGGTCGCAGCCTCGTGCTTACTGCGTACGGGATATGAAAAAAGCGATTCTTTTCTTTCTGATCTTCTGGAAAACCGGGGCGCACGCGCAGGAAATACCTCTGGGAGGGTGGCAAACCCATTTCAGCTATCTTTCGGCTTTGCACGTGGAGCAGATTCAGAATCGCTTCTTCGTGGCTACCTACAATGGCCTGTTCAGCTACGAGCCCGAGCAGGATAGTACCTTTCTTTATTCCAAAATCAACGGACTGCACGACACCGGCATCAGCAGCATAGCCTATAATCCGGCCCAGCAACTCCTCCTGCTCAGCTATCGCAACGGCAACCTGGACCTGATGTACCTCAATGACAACGGCGAGCCGCGGGACATCGTCGAATGGCCACTCCTGCGCGATGCCACCACCCTGCCCGCCGACCGACGCACCGGCCAAATCACCTTTCGGGACAATCTGGCTTACCTAGCCACTTCTTTTGGCATCGTAGTGCTCGATCCGGGTCGTCGGGAGGTAAAGGAGAGCTACCGCTACATAGGAAAGGAAGGGGCCGAAGTGACCGTCACCGGCATCGCTTTTACCACCGATAGCCTGTATGCACTCACTTCACAGGGGATTCTGCGCACGTCTATGGCCGCTACTACCAACCGACAATTTTACGGAAACTGGCAAGCTGTTCCCACTCCTTTTTCCGCTACGTCCATTGCCGTTTACCAAAATGCCCTCTATGCCGGAAAGGCAGGGGAGGGAATTTTTCGGAGAATCAACTCGACCTGGCAAATCGCCTACCCGGCCACGAGCGCGCGCTATACGTTCCGACTAGTCCGCGACCGGCTCCTGGCTTCCCTCGACAGCCGCGTGGTGGTGCTGAGTCCGCAGGATCAGGTGACGGGGTTTCGAGATGCGCTGATCGTTAATCCACGGGAGGCTATATTGGATGCCGCCAACAGCATCTGGATCGCCGATGCCCGCTCCGGGCTGGTCAGCAACTACGAAGGCTCCTATCGGTCGTATAGCCCAACCACTACGGATACTACCATTACTACCCGCTCCGATTCCCTGCTTATCGATCGGAACGGCAACCAATGGGCACGGCTACCCCTAAGCCTGGGGGGAGGAATTTTGGTAAAAAATGCTAGCACCCAGCGGTACCTTACCACCTCGCCCAACAACGGCGGGCTACCCTCTTCCCAAGTTAACAGCCTCTCCCTGGATAGGGATGGGCTGATCTGGTTTGCGGCCGACCGGGGCGTAGGGTACTTTGTGCCCGATGGCGTGCTTGCCGGTGGAAATGTAAATGCCGTTTTCCCACTATTTGGCCAAAGGCGGTTATTGAGCACCGAATTCAGCACGGCAATTGTGACGGAACCGGGGAACCGGAAGTGGGTGGGTACCCGCAATGGCCTGTACCTTTTCAATTCCGACGGCACCCGCCTGATCCGTCAGTTTACGGCCGGGAATAGCCCATTACCGGCTGACCAGATCCTGGCGCTGCAATTCGCCGACGCGGAAGGTCGCTTGTTCGTAGATACCCCCAAGGGTATGGTTTCGTACCGAGCCGATGCCACGGCCCCGGCTCCTTCTCTGCAAAGCATCATGATATTCCCAAACCCGGTGCGCCCCGGCTACTCGGGCGTGGTGGGGATCAAAGGATTAGTGGAAAACACGGTGGTGAAAATCACGGACCTAACCGGGAAACTAGTGTACCAAACCCGCTCCGAAGGAGGAACCGCCGCCTGGAATTTGCTCGATTATACGGGCCGCCGGGCGCGCGGGGGCGTGTACCTAGTGCTGCTCACGGCTGCGGATGGTACCGAGAGCCTGGCGGGCAAGCTGGCTCTGGTGGAATAAGTTTTTAACCCTGAATAACAAGAACTTTCACAAAGCCTACGCTGGGCTTCGTATTTTTGCGGATATTCGTGCCCTATTTTGAAAAGAGGGTAAAACCTCTGTCACACTCGTTTTGTAAGGAATGGATCATCAGGAAAAAAAGCCATTTATTGTTGGGATTACCGGTGGAAGCGCTTCCGGCAAAACCTTTTTCATGAAGAGTTTGCTCTCCGCCTTTGGGGAAGACGAAATTTGTCGTATTTCTCAGGACAACTACTACCGTCCCATTCACGAAATCCCCAAAGATCAGAATGGAGTGGAGAATTTTGACCTTCCCGAAACCATCGACCATCAGCTCTTTGCCCGGCACATAGCGGAACTTCGTCGGGGAAAGGTAGTACATCAAAAGGAATACACTTTTAATAATCCCCTGCTGGAACCCAAGCTATTGACCTTCCACCCCACCCCCATCATCATTGTAGAAGGGATTTTCGTTTTCTATTTTCCCGAAATAGCTCAGCTTATTGACCTGAAAGTATTCGTGGATGCCAAGGAGCATATCAAGATCAAACGGCGGATCATCCGGGATAACAGCGAGCGCGGCTACGATTTGGAGGATGTCCTCTACCGCTGGGAAAACCACGTAGCGCCTACCTACGACAAGTATATAAAGCCCCTCCGCTCCGAAGCCGATGTCATTATCAACAATCACCACAGGTTCGACCGGGGCCTGGAAGTGCTGGTTTCCTACTTAAAATCGAAGGTTGGTACGTAATTTTTAGCAGGCATCTATGATCTGAACTATATTCCAATCGTTAGAATTCGTAGTTTGGTTGACTTTATACAGCCACTGACACCTATTTTGATTTTGATACAGCATGGTACCCTTCCTGGCTAAACGGCCATGGCCGCTACGGTATATCCTACTTTTCCTGGCGACATCCGGTGTAATCCCGTTTTTTACTTTCCAAAGCCACGCCCAATTAATCATGGACAACCTCACTGACACCACTCAGTATAGCGAGGGGCTGTTTGCGATCTATAAAGACAGGAACCGGCTCCGGTTTAGCGGCTATATTCAGCCGCAGTACCAGGTGGCGCAGTCGGCCGGGGCGCCCAGCTTCAACGGGGGAGACTTTCCCGATGAGGTCAACAACCGCTTCATTGTGCGCCGGGGACGCCTTCGCGTAGACTACTCCCACGTGAACGATGCGGGCCTGCCTACCATTTACTTCGCTTTCCAGTTCGATGGCACGGAACGGGGCGTCTTCACACGGGATTTTTTTGGGCGGGTGTACGAGAATAAGTGGAGCCTGTTCAATATTTCAGCGGGTATCTTTCCACGCCCATTCGGCTACGAGATCAACCTTAGTTCCAGTGACCGAGAGTCCCCCGAGCGGGGCCGCATGTCGCAGATTCTGATGCCTACCGAACGTGACATTGGAACTATGCTTTCTTTTCAGCCCCAGCAAAAAGACCACCCGCTATCTTTTTTGCGGATAGATCTGGGGGTTTTTAACGGACAGGGACTTACATCTCCCTCCGATTTTGACAGCCACAAGGATTTGGTTTCCCGGCTTTCCGTAAAGCAACTAAAACCCGGCCCCAATCTGAGCGTTTCGGCGGGGATGTCGGTATTATACGGGGGTATGGAGCAATTCACCAATCAAATTTACCGCATGCAAGCCGACGGGTACCAGGTGGATCTCTCGCCTGAGAATGTCGGCCGGATAGCCCCCCGGCACTACTACGGAGTCGACGTGCAGGTAGGGATCAAAAACCCGCTGGGCAAAACCGAACTCCGGGCCGAGGGAATTGTGGGTACCCAAACCTCCACCCAAACGAGTTCCGAAACACCAGATAGCATACCCCTTAGGTTCGGTGATCCGGCTCCCCTATACATCCGGCCATTTCACGGAGCTTATTTTTACTTCCTGCATTCCCTTCCCAATCCGCAGCACCAGTTCGGACTAAAATACGACTGGTACGACCCCAACCGCCAGGTTTCGGGCCAGAGCATAAGCACCGGGTACACCCCCGCCGACATCCGTTTTGCCACGCTCGGAATGGGTTACAACTATTATATCAATGCCAATCTGCGGTTCTTGCTGTGGTATGAAGTTGTGAAAAACGAGAAAACCGGTCTGCCTGGCTACCAACAGGATATAAAGGACAATGTCTTTACCTGCCGGCTACAGTTCCGATTCTAAATGGCAGGATTTTTGTGCATTGCTATTCCTTTATTTTACAGTATATTTGAAACTGACGCAGCTACCCTACCTTTTACAGAATTCGGTTTATGGAAAACACGATGCTTATTGAGCTTACCAATCAGGCGGCGGCGGGACTTTTGAGGGAATTGGAGCTGTTACAATTGATCAGAGTGATCCCTAATCCTGTTTCCATGCCCAAAAAAATACCTCTAAAAAAATACCGGGGAATTATAAGCAAGCAGGACGGCAAGCAACTACAGGAGCACGTTAACCAAATGAGGAGTCAATGGAGCAATATCTGATTGACACCACTTCGGTATCCGATTATTTATCCGCTTCGTTGCCCGAGGCAGGGTTACAATTTATGGATGACGTCATTGACCTTGTCCCCAATATCTCCATCATTACCCAAATCGAACTTCTACGCTGGAATGCCACCGAAGCCGCTGAGCAATCGGTGAAGGACTTTTTGAACGATACCAATGTACTGGATATCACCAATGAGGTGATAGTGAAGTCCGTACAGCTACGGAGCAAAAATCAGATACGAACACCCGATGCCCTCATAGCAGCTACGGCGCTGGCGCACGGCTACACCCTCATTACGACCAACGAGACGGATTTTGCGACCATTGAAGGATTAAAAATAACCAACCCGATGAAGTTGTGATGGATACCTACCCCCCAATCGCAATCATGGTCCGGTTGGTTTCGTACTCCGCTTTGGCACCCTTTTCTGCAAAGTCGCTGTGCCCGCCGTGGGCAAAGTGTTTTGCCTCAAAATGAGCCTGAATTAAAGGGCGGACGTCTTCGCCCCGGCGCAAAGCCCCCAACAAATTCACTTCTTTGGTATCAAACAAGCAGTTTTTCAGCTTTCCATCGGCGGTGAGCCGAATGCGGTTGCAGCCCGCGCAGAAGTGATTGGTAATGGTGCTGATAATGCCGAACGTACCCTGTCCGCCTTCGATCCGGAAGCAGCGGGCGGTATCGTTTTCTTCGCCGGGTAGCGCATCGAATTCAAACTGTCCGCTGATGGTATCCAGCAAATCTTTGTAGGATACCATGCGCGAAAAATCCCACTGATTGCCATTAAAAGGCATGAATTCAATGAACCGGACGTGCAGGTTGGGTTGGGTGCGGGTAAGTTCCACAAAGTCATTCACCTCTTCCACGTTCAGATCCCGCATCACCACCATGTTGAGCTTGACGCTGAACCCTTCGGCCAGCAGCAGGTGGATATTATCGAGCGTTTTTTTGAAGTGATCGCGGCGGGTGATGGTCTTGAAGCGCTCTTCCTGCAAAGTATCCAGGCTGATGTTCAGCGAACGAACACCCGCTTTCTTGAGGGTATCCAGGTACTGATGCACAAACACCGCGTTGGTGGTGAGCGTCAACGAAGTAGGTAATTGCCCCAACGATTCTATGATTTCCCCCACATCCTTCCTGACCAGCGGTTCGCCGCCCGTCAGGCGGATTTTCTGCACGCCCATGTCCACAAAAATACCCGCCAGGGTACGTATCTCTTCCGCTGACATCAGCCAGGCTGACGGCATAAACTGCATGTCTTCCTGCGGCATGCAGTAGTTGCAGCGCAGGTTGCATTTGTCCGTGAGCGAGATGCGGAGGTAGGTATGAACACGTCCGAAGGTATCTACGATGGGTTGGGTCATGCTGATATAGGTACTATTCTGATTGGGTAGACCAGGGTCTGTTTGACAAAACTATTCAAAAGTAACTGGAAAAGAATCCGGTAGTTCAATGTTTCGCTCCTTCCATAACGCTAAACACGTGCAATACGTGCGGGAAGAGAGAATCCATATACTCCGTTACGCCGCCGGTACTACCCGGCATGGTCACCACGAGGGTAGTACCCACCAGCCCGGCCACGGCCCGCGACAGTAAAGCCGTGGGGATTCGCTCCTGCCCGTACTGCCGGGCAACCTCGGCAATACCCGGAATCGGGCGATCCAAAAGTTCTTCCACGGCCTCCGGCGTGACATCCCGTGGCGACAGCCCGGTACCGCCCGTGATCAGGAGTAGCTGATAATCCAGCGAAACCAGGCTCTTTATTTTTTCCTGAATCCGCTCTTTATCGTCGGGTATAATGCTGTAATCGCTTACTTCAATCGCAAAGGGGTGAAGTTTTTCGATGATCTTCCTACCGGACTTATCTTCGCCCAGGCCTTTGGAAATGCTATCCGAGCACACAATCACGGCGGTTTTGAGGTCAGGCATCGAAGCTTTGCGGTCGCTCTTTCCGCCTTTTTTCTCCAACAGCCGAATATTTCGGATCTCCACACCCTTGTCAATGGGTTTGAGCATGTCATACATGGTGAGGGCCACTACGGAGGCTCCGTGCATGGCCTCTACTTCTACGCCCGTTTTGTAGATCGTCTTGACTGTCAACTCGATCACGATCGTCAGGTCTTCAATCCGGTACGCTATGCCCGTAAACTCAATGGGCAGCGGGTGGCAGTCAGGTAGCAGATCGGGCGTTTTTTTCACGGCTAGCAGGCCGGCAGCCTTGGCCATCTCGAACACGTCGCCCTTGGGCACGGTACGTTCCTGAATGGCCCGGATGGTCTCGGGCTTGCTCACCTGCACGATGGCCTGCGCTGTGGCAATTCGTAAGGTATTGGTCTTGTGGGTAATATCAACCATGTTAGCGGTCGGCTTTCGGCGGTTGGCGATCGTCAGTCAGCGATCGGCTTTTGGCTTTCGGCCTTTTTATTTTTTTGAAAATAATAATAGTACGTTGCTCCTGACCAATAAATCGAAACCAACAGTCAAAGTGGTTGGCTTTCGGTCTATTCATTCTTTTAAAAATAACAGGACTAGGTGGCTTCTAACCAATAAATCAAAGCCGACGGTCGAAAGCTGACCGCCGATTACCCGACAGCCTATTTGTTCTCTTTCCAGGCAAACTCACCGGAATCACCGATCAGTTCTTTCCCGAAGATAGGTACCTTGGCTTTGATCTCTTCCACGATGTATTCCAACGCTTCGAACGTAGCGCGGCGGTGGGGCGACGAAACAAACACAAACAGGCTTATTTCCCCCGTGGGTACTACCCCCAGGCTATGGTAAATGTGCATGCAGGTAAGCTCATATTTCTCAAAAGCCGATTCGCGGATCTGGTGAAAAACGCCCTCGGCCATTTCGGGATAGGCGGAGTACTCAATGCCCGTCACCACGCCTCCTTCCTTCTCATCGGCCCGGATCTGCCCCAGAAAAATAGAGTGAGCGCCAATGTTCGTTTTGGACTGGTGCTTCGCAATGGAGTCAGCAACAAACTGCGGGCTAATGGGCCCCTGGACGAATACCTTTTTGGGTGTATGGGTTGACATATTTTAATGATAGAATGATAGAATGATAGAATGATAGAGTAGGGTTGTATTTTCCTTTTACAGCAGTGTACTTATTCACTCATTCTATCATTCTATCATTCAAAATTAAAAAAACTAACCTCCCGCAAAAGGTGGTAACAGGGCTACTTCGGCTTGCGGGGGGATGGGTAGGGTATCTTCTACGATTTGCTGATTGACGGCGACCTGGAATTTTCGGTCGCGGAGCATGGGGTACTTTTCGAAGAGCTGGGCTTTCAACTCCCCTACGGTAAGCGTCTCCGCCGAAATCCAGGTTTCGAGGGATTGTCCGGTGGCTTCG
Source organism: uncultured Cytophagales bacterium (assembly GCA_963768025.1). Classification (GTDB taxonomy): domain Bacteria; phylum Bacteroidota; class Bacteroidia; order Cytophagales; family Spirosomataceae; genus CAVYGM01. The sequence continues at coordinate 55,267 of CAVYGM010000018.1, read as the reverse complement.
GCGATCATCCCAAAGTAGAGGACGGAAAGCGTCACGGGGGTATCGGTTTTGGTAATCATTCAGTGTATCTTTTTTTGCCTAACAAAAAAATGGCAGTAAATGTGCCTCAACCCTATCCCCCGGCTGCACGGAATTTTGGGTGGAGGGCAAATAAATCAAGGCATTGGCGATGGCAAACGACCGGAGTACGAATGATTCCTGGCCTTCCAGCGGCGTTATGCTTTCGGTGGTGGCAATGGCTTTCAGAAATTCATCCCGCTCGCCCTGAAACGAAAAAGCGTGGGTAATGGGCAGCTGGAACGTAGGCAGAAAGCAGTCGGCGCGGCCGTACATGAGCCGCAGGGCCGGCAGGACGTACTGGTAATAGCAGACCAGCGTTGCGGCCGGATTCCCGGGGAGCCCAAACACCAGCGTTTCTCCTTTTCGCCCAAAATAGAGCGGCTTACCGGGGCGCTGCCGTACTTTATAAAAAATAGTCTTAACGCCAATCTCTCCCAGCGAAGTACCCACGAAGTCGTACTGTCCCACCGACACGCCCCCCGTGGTAAGCACCACATCGTACTGTTCGGTGAGTTCGCGCAGGGCCTGCCGGGTAGCTTCGTGGTTGTCGGGTACGTAGCGCACACCCACCTCCGGTATCCCTTCGGCTTTCAGTACCGCCGTTAGCATGGACGAACTGGCCTCGTACACTTGCCCAAAGCCGAGGTCGCTTCCCGGCTGTATCAGTTCGTCGCCCGTAACCAGAACCCCCACGGAGGGCTTGCGGTATACCTTTACCGTTTGCACGTTCATGCCGCACAGAAACCCCACCGAACCGGGCGTCAGGTAGGTGTCTTTGGGCATACCTATGTCACCCTGCCGTATTTGCTGCCCTACGCTACGGACATCCTTGCCCTCCGGAACGGGGTACATCTGTATGCTTATGTCGTCGCCGGTGCGTTCGGCTTTCTCCCGCATCACCACGGCCGTAGCGCCATCGGGTACGGGAGCGCCCGTCAGGATGTGGATAGCTGTGCCCCTCTGGAGCACCAAAGGCGTGGAAGTACCCGCCTGCGACTCCGCCACTACGGGAAGCCGGGTGCCTACCTGCCTAATATCCGCATGGTGTACGGCATAGCCATCCATGGACGACTGCCGGAACGAGGGTAGCGAAAGGGGCGAAACCACATCCTCGGCCAGTACATAGCCCACGGCATCCGTTATGGCTTTTGATTCGGCCACAAGTACGCGCGTGGACGCCTTCACATGGGCTTTGGCTTCTTGTACGCTAATCATGGGTGTTTAAAATAGGGGTAATGAACAAATCTACCAAGGAGACAAAAAGCAGCTTTTTATTGAAAATATCCTGGTAAAAGTACAAAAAAGCAGACACCAAATCAGCAGATCAGTCTGCCCGCTGTTTTCCGCTAGCCAGGTTGCTCTTCAAAGATACGTTGCAAGTGCAGGACTTATTTGGAATTATGGGGGTGTTTTTCCACCTTTCCAAAAATTTTATCCCCGAATCGCCCGATTACTACAATGCCCCTCCACTTTACCACCGCTGCCACCGATACCGATTTGCGCCAAATCCTGGCCTTGCAGGCCGTGAATCTAAAAACCAATATATCCGAAGAAACAAAACAGCAACAGGGGTTCGTGACGGTACGTCATAGCTGGGAGGAAATAAACCTATTGCATGGTAGTACGCCGCAGGTAGTAGCCAAAGACGGCGATCAGGTAGTAGGCTATGCCTTGGCCATGCTCCCATCCTCGGGCAAGCTAATCCCTGACTTAAAGCCGATGTTTGAGCTCTTTACGCACATTCCCTGGCGGGAAAAAATGCTTTCGGATAGCAATTACTACGCAATGGGACAAGTATGCGTGGCCGAGGCCTACCGCGGACAGGGCGTTTTTGATGGCCTATACCAACACCACCGTGAGGTATACAGTCCCACCTTCGATCTGCTCATCACGGAGGTTTCTAAAAGTAATACCCGCTCCATGCGGGCGCACGAGCGGGTAGGCTTTCGTACCATTTATGAGCACGAGGATCATGTGGACACCTGGAACGTGGTGGCCTGGGAGTTCTGATTACGGAGCAGGAAGGTCTTCAAACATCGGTTAGTTTGATTTGTCTTCGAAAATACCGTAGAAGTTGAACGTCTTCCACTTGTTCATATCTTCCGGCTTAGTGATAGGTTGAATCTCGGCCCGCTCGTCAAAATCGGCAAAGTAGTACAAGGTGTACCCAAGATCGGCCACGGCACTATATAGCTCAGCCCGCTCCTCGGGCGTAGCGCGCATAAAGCATTCGGCCACCAGCACCGGTTTGTATTTTTTGAGCAGACCGCCTATCGACCGGATCACTTCCTTGTCGGCACCTTCTACATCTACCTTAATGAAGGATAGGTGGGGTAGCAAATCCGGGTAATTTTTCAACAGAAAATCTTCCAGTACTACCCCCTTTATTTTCTGGGGTAATTGGAATGCCCCCTGTTCCGCCACTATCTCGTTGGAAATACCTCCATTGCCAAAGGATGCCTCTGAGGAGGCATAGGTAAACTCCCCCTCCTCCTTGGTGATGGCATAGGGATAGGGAATGATATTGGTTTTGTCCGGATTAAGCTTTACGTTTTCTTCCAAAATCTTGAATACGTGCGGATTAGGATCAAAACCCAGGGTCGTGCCCGTTTTGCCGGCGGCCAGCGCCATGGGCACGGTGGTATCGCCGATGTTGGTGCCGATGTCAATGCAAAGCGATCCTTTTGGAATAAATTTTTTGAAAAAATTCACCTCCTGCTGCGTGATAGTCTTGGGTGTCACCAGGGGGTTGGACCAGTTGGCAAAGTGGATGGTACCTTCGGTGCTCAGATCAAACGTATCAAGAATGGGGCTGTATTCTTCGAAATACCGCCGGGCTTTTTTGCGCGCAAAAGACTTCTTTAAATAATCGAGCATGCTACTGGTAGTTGTATTGTTCACTCAAAGGTAAACACTTTTTAGTTAGTTGGTTAAGGCCGAAATTTTGATGCCGGACATTGCTCGTATAGAGGAATTAATTCTTTGAATAGTGATAGTTACGGAATTCAAAAAGTCGGATTCCGGTCCTCTTTTCAAACCAGTACAACAGGCGGTCTTTCAGATTGAACTTCTTCCGGGTCAGGTCTATGTCTACTTTCCAGTCCTGCCGGGCGATGCGCTCGTGCATCACGGCCGGATGGCTATCGGGGAAGCGGGTGAGGGAGTCAAACTGGGTGAAGTCGAAGAAATCTTCGCTCTGCAGAAGTTGCTGCCACTCCGTATCATCTTTCCAGAACCGGCCTACGTTCTTCATCTTTTTCTTCATCTGCGCGGGGCTCTTCACCCAGCCGTAGTGGTAAATAGCCGCTCCGGAATGCTTCACCCGCAGCTTTTCGTGGCCCTTCCGAAAGCCCTGGGCATCGCGGTAGGCCGAGATCGCCGGATCGTGGCGAATGATGCGCACCTCTCGCCGGTACCAGGTACGGCTGTCGCCCACGTAGTCGTAGGTACCATAGAAATGCAGGTAGTCGAATAGGAGCCCCTCCACGCCGGGATCGTTCTGGTACGTTTCGCAGGCCTGCCGGATAGCGGGGTGATACTTTTCGTGCAGTACTTCATCGCCCTGAATATAAAATACCCAATCGGCGTCGGGCGGCAGCTGCCGGTAAGCCTTGTCGGTTTCCACGGCCAGTACTTTCCCCCCCTCGCGCAGGCTCATATCCCACACCGACTCCACAACCCGGATCTTGTCGGATTCGATGGCGCGAATCAGGCCCAGGGTATCGTCCTCACTTTGCCCCACGCTGACGAGCATTTCGTCAACCACGGGCAGGATGGACCGGATGGCCTCCACAATGGGGTAGTCGTTGAGCAGGGCATTTTTTATGATCGTGAATCCAACAATTTTCATTTGATTTTTAGATAGGGAACTGCGGGCCAAAGGTGAGATTTTTATCGAATGGTGAAATTAGGAGTTTTTATTTTACGAAAAGATTGACAGCGAAAAGGTTATCATTTTGGGAATAGAATTTTTTGAACAAGTGACGGCGTGAACTCATTCTACCTTGAATTTGACGAGTTATGGGTGTAGATTTGTTTATTCCAAAATTATGCTAACATTTTCGTTTAGCCTCGCGTTGTACGTTTAGGTCACTGTTAAACAATAGAAAAATTTTATGTCGCAAGTTCAAACCAGCCGCCAGGAACCCCTACTCATTGAAGATCCCCTTCGTTTTGTTCTTTTTCCCATCAAACACCACGATATATGGCAAATGTACAAGCGTCACGAAGCATCTTTCTGGACGGCCGAAGAAATAGATTTGTCGCAAGACATGAAAGACTGGGCCAATCTGACCGATAATGAGCGCCATTTCATTTCCCATATCCTGGCCTTTTTTGCCGCCTCCGACGGCATCGTGAACGAAAACCTGGCCATTAATTTTCTAAGTGAAGTACAGTACGCCGAAGCCAAGTGCTTTTACGGGTTTCAGATTGCGATGGAAAACATCCATTCCGAAACCTACTCCCTGCTTATTGATACTTATATAAAAGATCCGGCTGAGAAAGATCACCTGCTCCGGGCCATAGACACGGTACCCTGCGTGCAGAAAAAGGCCGAGTGGGCCTTGAAGTGGATCAATAGCGAAGACTTCACCGAGCGGATCATTGCGTTTGCCGCCGTAGAGGGCATTTTCTTCTCGGGTTCGTTCTGTTCCATTTTCTGGCTGAAGAAGCGCGGACTGATGCCGGGGCTGTCGTTTTCCAACGAGCTGATTTCCCGCGACGAAGGCCTGCACTGTGAGTTTGCGTGCCTGCTCTATACGCAGCACATCAAAAATAAACTACCTCAGGCCCGGGTGCTTGAAATTATTCTGGATGCGGTCGAAATAGAGAAGGAGTTCATTTCGGAAGCCCTGCCGGTATCGCTCATCGGCATGAACGCCGAGCTGATGAAGCAGTACATCGAGTTCGTGGCCGATTTCTGGCTGGAACGCCTGGGCTGTGAGAAGCACTTCGGTTCGTCCAATCCCTTCGACTTCATGGAGCTGATATCGCTCCCCGGCAAAACCAACTTCTTCGAGAAACGCGTGGGGGAATATCAGAAAGCTGGCGTCATGTCGGGCGTAACCGACAAAGAATCAGGCCACAAGATCGCCTTTGACGAGGATTTTTAAGGTTAATGGTGATTGAGAGATTGAGTGAATGAGAGAATAAAGTAAATGTGGGGCCGCCCCTGTGATTAAATGTTGATGAGTTAAAGGTCTATTCAGAGCTATACTCATTCACTCTTAACGCACTAAAAATATTCACTCAATCACTCATTCAGAACTATTCACAATCTTCCACACTAACTCGCTTTCGTAGCCTTTGCCCAGGGCGTATCGGACTAGTTTTTGTTTGCGTTTGAGGGCATTGGATTCTGATCTTTCCAGAGCTTCCTTTTTTTTGAGTAGCAACTCCCGCAGGGTTTGTTCGTAGGTGTCGTCGTCGATTTCATTCATGCCCTGCCGGATGGTATAGTCCGTGAGGCCGCGGCGGCTGAGCTCCTGCTTAATTTTTATCCGGCCCCAGTTTTTTTGCCTGAACTTCCCTCCCGCGTAGGTTTTGGCGAATCGCTCTTCGCTCAGGTAATTCATTGAAATCAGTTCGGCCAGAATCTCCTCGGCTTCGTCGCCCCACACTCCCCATGTACGAAGCCGCTGACGCACTTCGTCCTGGGTGCGTTCCTGGTAGGCGCAGTAGGAAGCGGCTTTTTGCAGAAGCAAACGATCCATGAGTGGTGAGGTTGTCTGGGTTACGGGAAGCAGGTCTCGGCTTAAAGCCTGCTGCCGAATGTAAGAGTTACTCCGGCATGAATAGCCAGAAACCGGGAGGTACTTTGGAGATTGAACTGGGTGGTCCCTGCCTGATTTTTTCCGAAACCTACGTTATACAACGCCTCGGCCATGAGGGTTATACCCTGGGTCAGGTCGTACCCTACTCCAATTTTGGGCGCTAGGCCCAGGTTAGTTTCACTAAGAACCTCATTGTACACTTCTTTTCCATTGTAGTCCAGTTTGGCGTTGAAGGCACTACGGATCACACCGGCTTCCAGACCTACGTAGGGATGTAGGGTAGCCAAAATGAATTGGTAGTCGAAAGTTGCCATTATAGGCACAGTTGCGGCAATCAGGCGGCCCGTTAGTGCGTTGTCGTCCTGCTTGATGTTCTCTACGTAGGTACGCACCCTGGCTCCAACGGCGATAGAAGGCGTAACGAAATACTTGAGACCAATCCCTCCCCCCCAAATACCCTGACTGCCCTGCTGGGATGGAATACCGTACCCGCCGCTTAGGTTCGCACTTAGCTGTGCATTGGCCGAGGTAAAGGAAGCAGCACTAAAAAAAAGCACCAGCGCGGAGTAGATGAGTAGTCGTTTCATTGAAATTTCGAATGGGTTAATTTTCTCTCAAATTCGTTCAGGATGGCTTACTACTTACACATTTTTGAAAACCAAGTGTAAGTAATGCTGCCTTAAAGACATCCCATGCCTACTTTTCCCTGGTGCGGAGATACAAATTGTTTGCTAAACGTAAAAGTTTGGACAATTTTACATCCAGTAAACAGAATAAGAGTCCCCACCTCGGAGTTTGGTACTGTTCGTTAGACTGCTTACTGCTCAACAAATATCAAATTACGTGCTTTTAATCCATAGGGATTCTATTGAATCAGTATACTTTTTCAGTTAGTTTGTTCTACCGGTACCTTACCTACCCTACTTATGCTCTTTGCCCGTCGCGAGGTTCTGAAATTTTTACCGGCTATTTCCTTTCTGAGGTTCCGCTCGCAGCCCACCCGGTCAGCCCCGTTTACGCTTCGCTTTGCCATAGCCTCGGATGGTCACTATGGGCAGCCCGATACCGATTTTGAAAAATTCCATTCGGACATGACCCGCTGGCTCAACCAGGAAAAGCTGCAAAAAGGATTAGATTTCGTTATTTTTAATGGTGATCTGATTCACGACGAGCCTACCCTGCTGTATGATGTAAAAACGGCTTTGAGGCACCTGACCATCCCGTTCTTCGTCACCCGCGGCAACCACGACAAAGTAGGTACCGATGTGTGGGAAAGTACCTGGGGGTACCCCACCAACCACAGCTTTGCGCGCGGTGAATACGCCTTTGTACTGGGCGATACTTCCAATGAAAAGGGCGAGTACCTCTGCCCGGACCCGGCCTGGCTCCGCTCTGAACTAGCCAAATACGAAGCAAAGAAAGGAATTTTTGTCTTTCTCCACATTACCGTTGCCAAATGGACCCAGCATGGTATTGATTGCCAGGAGGTGAAGGACCTTTTGGAAAAAACACCCAACGTGAAGGCTATCTTCCACGGGCACGATCACGACGAAGACGATAAAAAAATGAGCGGAGGTAAGCCTTTTTTCTTCGACGGGCACTTTGGTGGAAGCTGGGGTACCACCTACAAGGGGTATCGGATTGTGGAAATATACGAGAACGGCAACTGGCAATCATACCAGTACAATCCGACCGCCGCGCCTATACTTAATACCTTTGTTGGGAAAGGTGATTCATAGCTGATGGCTCTCAGCTAGCGGTTTTTGCTTAAAAGCAGAAATAAAAAAAAGGCGGGGCCGGTCATTGCGCAATGACCGGCCCCGCCTTTTTATAGCGTAGGCTATTCCGAAATGCGAATCAGGTGATTTTTCTTTCCTTTGGACACAAGCACAAACCGGTTTTGCAGCAGATCAAACTCCGACAGCGGCTGCTCGGGTCCGGCTACCTTCACCTTGTTGATGCTTACCGCATTCTGCTGAATCGCCCGGCGGGTTTCGCCTTTGGAAGCGTATATTTCTCCGTTGGTGACCGTTGAAAGCAATTCCGTGATGGCTGGGCACGCCTCCCAGTCGGCCCGGCTGATTTCGGATTGGGGCACGCCGTCGAAAATAGTATCGAACTCATCTGCCTCAATGCTTCGCAGGGTATCCAGGGTAGCTTTTCCAAAAAGGACTTCCGACGCCTTCACGGCCAACTGGTAATCGCGGGCCGAATGCACCAGTGTGGTCACCGCTTCGGCCAGGGCCTTCTGCATGATGCGCAGGTGCGGGGCTTCGGCATGACGGGCTTCCAGGTCTTCTATTTCCTCTTTTGTGAAGAGCGTAAAAACCCGCAATTGGCGGTGAGAGTCTTCATCTGCCTGGTTGATCCAGAACTGGTAGAATTGGTAAGGACTCGTTAGAGAAGCGTCGAGCCAGACGTTTCCACCTTCGCTTTTTCCGAATTTGCTGCCATCAGACTTCGTAAGCAATGGAGTCGTAAGCGCGAACGCTTTAAAGTACCCCTCCTCGTCGCCTTCCTTCCGGCGGATCAACTCCGTGCCCGTGGTGATGTTTCCCCACTGATCCGAGCCCCCCATTTGCAGCCGGACGCCTTTATTCTTATAGAGCCAGTAAAAATCGTAGCCTTGCAACAGCTGATACGAAAACTCAGTGAAAGAAATCCCCGTTTCAAGCCGCTTTTTTACCGAGTCTTTGGCCATCATGTAATTGACGGTAAGAAATTTCCCCGCTTCGCGCAGGAATTCCAAAAAGCCAATGCCCTTGAACCAATCGTAATTATTGACCATTTCGGCGGAATTGGCCCCACAATCAAAATCCAGAAAATGTGCCAGTTGCCGACGAATACCTTCCTGGTTGTGACGGAGAGTATCTTCCGAAAGAAATTCCCGCTCGGCCGCTTTCCCGGACGGATCACCGATCATACCGGTAGCTCCACCCACTAGCGCAAAAGGCTTATGACCAGCTCGTTGCAGATGCACAAGTAGCATAATGGTGGCCAAATTACCAATGTGAAGCGAGGCAGCTGTGGGGTCAAACCCGATGTAGCCTGCCGTCATTTCCTGGTTGAGTTGTTCCTCTGTACCGGGCATCATGTCGTGCAGCATGCCGCGCCAGCGCAATTCTTCGATAAAATTTGGATTCGTCATCAGACCGTAGCTTGTCATTTTTTGGACTGCAAATTTAAAGCGATTATCCGAAGATCACCACTGGGACGATGAAATAGTGGGAGGAACAAACGGGTAATGAAATGCAATCACTGGGGAATTTTTACATAGGTGGGCCAGAAATGAAGAAAATCAATTATTTACCAACGTATACTAACGTACAAAAAACTTTTGAAAAAAATTCTTTGAAAAAATCATCTCAATATAATTCAACAAAAGAAACCCTTATTGCCCATTGCTATTGATTTAGTTCAATTACCTGAACATTGCTATTTGCTTGGTTTTAGGCTCTATTTCAAATTCGATTGATCCAAAGCCTGAATGAGGGCGTAAATTTTTTAGAACGGTTCTGACAAACAGAACAAAGAAAATTTTAAAACCTTTTACTACTATGAAAAAAACGACGCATACTCAGCTACCGTCCAGCACTTCAAAAGAAGGCCAGATGTTAGCGATGGTCAACAGACGCTTCTTCTTACGTTCAGCCGGTGTAGCTGCTACCACTGGGGCATTTATTCTAGGAGCCTGTTCAAATGATGACGATAACATGCCTGACGCCACCGTCAATCTTGGATCCGGTGATGTAGGAATTCTTAACTATGCTTACGCATTGGAGCAACTTGAAGCTGCTTTTTATACTCAGGTAATCGCGACTCCCTACTCAGGTATGAGCGCTGCCGAAAGAAGCATTCTGACTGACATCCGCGACCATGAAATAATCCACCGTGAGTTTTTCAAGGCAGCCCTTGGAACTTCGGCTATCTCTGCACTTGAAGTAAATTTTGGTTCTATCAATTTCAACGACCGCGCCAGCGTGTTAGGTACTGCCAAGGTGTTCGAAGATACGGGCGTTTCGGCTTACAATGGAGCTGGCAAGTTGATCAAAGATGCCGGATATTTATTACTAGCTGGTAAGATTGTTTCGGTAGAAGCACGCCACGCTGCTATCATCCGCGATTTGCTCAATCCAAACTCTATTGATTTTGCCGGTGATGACATTATTGACAACAACGGTCTTGACCTAGCCAAGTCACCCAGCATGGTTCTGACTGCTGTAAGTCCTTTTATCAAAACCATGGTAAGTGGCAGCAACCTACCAAAATAATTGATTGACAAACCATTAACAACTTCAAGAGACTATGAATATTTTCAAGATTATAGATGACATCCAAAAAGTGGATGGCGACGCGGTAGAACGGATCGAATACGCAACCCGCCGCAGTTTTATGAACAAATTTAGCAAAACGCTGACCGCTGCTGCTGTCCCAACTGCTTTTGCTTCGATCGTTAACAAAGCTTACGGGCAATCGGCCATGGCTGTTGACGTACTGAATTACGCACTGACGCTGGAATACCTGGAAGACGAGTTCTATAAAATGGGAAATGCCGCCGCCGGCCTGATTCCTGCCAAATATCAGAACGTATTTAAACAAATCGGCAAGCACGAAACCCAGCACGTAAACTTCCTTAAAGGAGCCTTGGGTGCCAAAGCAGTAGCTAAACCAAAATTTGATTTTTCGGCCAAGGGTGCCTTCCCAACGCCGTTTAGCATTTTTGATACCTTCGTATTCCTTTCCCATGCTTTCGAGGACACCGGAGTAAGGGCTTACAAAGGACAGGCGGGCAATCTGATCAATGATCCTGCTTTGCTGGAATACGCGCTGCAAATCCATTCGATCGAAGCCCGGCATGCTGCCAAATCGCGCGCCATTCTTTCGGAAATCAGAGGTAACGCGGCTATCAAACCCTGGATCACCCTCAATGAAGGTTCTCCAGCGGCTGTATACGCTGGTGACGACAACACCGTTCAGGGTGGTGTAGATATAAATGGTATTGCTGGTAAAACCAAGCAATCCGTAACCGAAGCTTTCGACGAGCCATTGACCAAAGAACAAGTTCTTGCCATCGGCGGCTTGTTCATAGTTGCTTAGTGGAGTGTGAGTGAGGGGTAATAGCGAACTGCTTCGGCGGTTCGCTATTTTTTTATGCCCTTACTTCAACAAATTAAGATTATGCTTTTCTCACCAGAAAAGCGAATATTCTGCTTCCTGCCAGGTTTTGGGAGTGAATTGCAATCGGTGGGCTTTACTGTAAATATGGCACGTTATTTTAGGAGTGTTTGTGCGGTCTAGTCCGAAAATAAACTCACCCACTTCCAACGTATCCACTGACACCCGTGCCCTATGATTCCCATGGTCGTAACCGAAGAGCAGCGAGAAGAAGCGCATGCCTTCTACCGAGAAGCTTTACAGATGCTCAAAGCCGCAGGCAGCCGCTTTATGCTGGGAGGTGCTTTTGCACTTTTCCAACACACGGGCATTTATCGAGACACCAAAGACCTCGATGTATTCTGTAAGCCCAATGAATACCCCCGTATTCTCAAATATTTTGCTGAAAAAGGCTACGAAACCCAACTAACCGATGTCCGCTGGCTAGCCAAGATCTTTAAGGGAGATTATTTCATTGACATTATTTTTGATACGGTCAATAACATCTGCACTGTGGACGATACCTGGTATGAGCACGCTACGCCGGGTACTTTTGTTGGGGAGGAGGTACAGTTCCTGGCTCCCGAAGAGCTGATCTGGTGTAAACTATACGTTCAAAACCGGGAGCGCTACGACGGGGCGGATGTCAACCACGTGCTTCTCAAAAAAGGAAAAGAACTGGACTGGAAACGGTTGCTTTCCCGGATGGATGCGCATTGGCATTTGCTGCTGATTCAAATCCTGCTGTTTCAGTTTGTGTACCCGGCCGACTACCCCACTATCATTCCGCGCTGGGTGTTTGAAGAGCTGATGGCCCGCGCTCATGAGCAGTATGACCTACCGCCGTCGCTGGAAAAAGTATGCCGGGGGCCCGTCATTGATCAAACTCAGTATATGATCGATATCAAGGACTGGAACTACAAGGTATCCACCATCAAAACCATATAGCCATGGCAAAATCACAGAAAGTACGCATCGCCGCCGTGGCCGATATCCACGTGCGAGAGACCGATAAAGGAAAGTGGACAGACTACTTCAAAGCGGTGTCCGAGCAGGCCGATGTACTCCTCATTTGCGGTGATCTGACCGACACCGGCGACGAAATGGAGGCAGAGGTCCTGGCTGGGGAAATGAAGCACTGTACCGTTCCGGTGGTGTGCGTGCTCGGAAATCATGACTATGAAAAAAACCGGCATAAGCTGATCAGACAGGTGGTTCAGAACGATAACGTGCATGTACTGGATGGGGAAGCGGTTGTTATAAAGGGAGTTGGCTTCGCTGGCGTCAAAGGTTTTGGGGGAGGATTTGACAACTACATGCTGTCGATGTTTGGCGAGGGGGCCATGAAAGCATTCGTGCAAGAAGCCGTGGACGAGGCCCTGCACCTGGATCGCGCCCTGGCCCGGCTGGATGCCGACCACGAGGACATTAAGAAAATTGCGGTTTTACATTATTCTCCTATTAAAGAAACCATCGTGGGTGAGCCCGAGGCTATTTATCCCTTTCTGGGGTCGTCGCGCTTGGCCGATCCGCTCAACCGCCGGAACGTGTTGGCAGCTTTCCATGGCCATGCTCACATAGGTACTCTGGAAGGCAAAACTCCCGCTGGGGTTCAAGTCTTTAACGTAGCCAAGCCCATCCTGACCAAGGCGGGATACACCCCGGCCTTCTATATCTTTGAAGTATAGTTTTCATAATTTGAATGAAGGTTTACCAGCTTTAATGCAAATGTAGTTACCCTGATGTAAGCCCACGCCGTACAGCGAGCGAAAGTCAACGCTTTTTCATAGTATGCGTGGAAGAGGCGGTTCTGTTCCCTGCCTACTATTTATCCCCGTCCATGTGACCTTTTTCCTGCGAATCATCCAATTCACATAGAACATTGGGTAGCCTGGGCTCGGATTCCAGTTTGTCAATGACAGATGCCACCCAGATATTGTTTTCCAGTGCCGATGGTATAGAAGACAAATGGCCCATCAGGATCTTTCGACGATACAACATTGTTATTCTAACTTTCTCAATTCGACTATTTAGATTTTTTCTAAATAGCTATGGGTTTATCAAAAACTCTCCTTAGTTTTGACCATTGTTTGTAACTCTCCCGATCCCTCCTCTTTCCCGAAATAATAGTAATAGGTACCCGTCAGGTTAGAAAGCGGCCTGGCTGCAACCGCTGTTTTCACGGTCTCCGCCAAGCTGACTGTAAGCTCTTTGGCATCGCGTTTAGGCGCGTTCCATGTGCCCGCCCAGCCATTGCCCCTGGGTTCCAGGGAATATACCCCCGTCACCTCGCCGTTGGGCATTAGCTCCTGCAAAAACAAATTCCCTTCCGTCAGGTTGCCTGCTACCGTGATCGGAATGCCTTTTTTCTTATACACCACGTTCCCAAAGAGCGCTTCTCCATCCTGCGTGAGAGTCAGAACGATGGGGATTTTGTTATTGATGGTACCTTCGTAGGTGCGCCGGGTCAATGACTGAGCGGCCAGATTTGACGTAATAAACCAGAAACCAAGTAAGGCAAGAAAACGGGACATAGGCTTGAATCAGGAAGAGGTTATACCTTGAAAATCATTCTTTTTCGATAGAAAAAGTACAAAATGACGAACCAGATCAGCAGATAAATCAGCGCGCCGGCCAGGGAAGCAGCCTTAGGATCGGAAAAATGCGGGGCGATTTGAAAATTGTACAAATAGCTCTGCAACCCGATCGTTTCGCCCGGCTCGGTGGGATGCGCCATTTTGATGCCATTGAGGGCACGGGGAATAATTCCCGAAAAGAAAAACACCACCATCGGGTTGACGCCAAAGACAATAAAAGGCAAAATCCAGCCCTTCAATTCTTTGTAGTCAATGATAAAATACAGCAACGCCAGCAGCACCAGCGCGATACCAGCCGCATAAAACACGTAGGAACTCGTCCAAAGGGCTTTGTTGATGGGAAAAGCCATGTTCCAGATTAACCCGAGCGCGATACTCCCTACTCCGGCCATCAGCATATAGAGCACTTTCTTTTCTTTGGTAAAGGTACCCGTCAGCAATGCCCCCGCCAGCAGGCCGGCTATGCCCGTACCAATGGCGGGAATAGTACTCAGGATGCCCTCCGGGTCCCAGGTTTTGGACGTAGCCCACAGGTGGCCGGGTAGCAGGAGATTATCCAGCCAGGCGGCCAGGTTGGTACCCTTGTCTATATTGGCCGGCCCCACACCCGGCACCGGAATCAGCGTCATCAGGGCCCAGTAGCCCAACAGAAGGACAACGCCAACCACGATCTGGGTTTGGAGGGAGGTGGTCAGGTACAACAGCGAAACCACCAGGTACACGATGGCAATGCGTTGCAGCACACCCGGAATCCTGACCGAATCGTACCCGTCAAAACCACCGAAGGCCAGTACCATCATCAGTATAAAGATCCCGACCGCTACGCGGAGCTGCCGCCGCCGGTCGTACTCGCCAAACAGCGCCGCCACCACCGCCGCCGTAATCAGTAGCCGGGCTACCAGCAGAGCCGGACCTTCGAGATCGAAGACCTGGATTTTGGAAAAGAAATTGAGGAACAGCCCTAACGAAAAAATACGCAGAAAGCGGGTCAGGATTTTTTTCAGCGTATCAGCGTTAAGTACCTTTTGGGGCGTAGCTAGTACCGTGGTGATACCCACAATGAAAAGGAACGTCGGAAACACGAGGTCGGTGAGGGTAGCGCCGTGCCACTCGGCGTGGAGGAAAGGAGCGTACACATTTCCCCAGTCGCCGGGGTTGTTCACGATGGTCATGAGCATGATGGTGAGTCCACGCAGTACATCGAGGGAGATTAAACGATTTTTCATAAAATCCGGGCAGGAAGGAGGTTAAATCAACCGCTAAAATACACCGGATTTTTCAAAAGCAAACTAGGGAGTATGAGCATCCAGGCCCTTGAAAAGGTAGCCAACGCCTTTCAGCGTGACGATCTCCACGCCGGGGTCTTCGCGGAGGTAGTCGCGCAGGCGGGTAATGTACACGTCCAGGTTCCGGGAGTTGAAAAAAGAATCGTCGCCCCACACCCGCATCAGGATGTCGCGGCGCTGTATTTTGAAGTTCCGGTTCTCGATCAGAATGCTCAATAGTTCGGTCTCGCGGTTCGATAACTTTCGCACCTGATCACCCAGATGTAATTCGTACTGATGCGGAAAAAAGGTATACTTCCCCAACTGTACCCGATCGGTCGGCAGGGAAGCCGGCAGGCCGTTGGACCGCCCCAGCTGGTACAGATTCCTGATCCGGACAATCAGCTCTTCCATACTGAACGGCTTGCGAATGTAATCATTCCCGCCCGATTCAAAGCCTTTCAGTACGTCTTCGGTCTGGGTTTTGGCGGTAAGAAACAGCAGGGGTATGGCCGGATTGCGGGCCCGAATATCCCGCGCCAGCTCGTAGCCGTCGCGGTTCGGGAGCATCACATCCAGCACGCACAGGTCGGGTCCGAAGGTTTCGTACTGCGCCAGCACGTCCCGCCCGTCGGCCACCATGCATACCTCAAAGTCCCGGCTTTCCAGGCTCTCCTTCACGATTTTGCCCAAAAAGGGCTCGTCCTCAACGTACAGTAATTTGATGCGGGTCATGATTTAAGGGCATGGTATGCTGAGGACTTGAACCATAGGGCCTGGTGGGCAGCATCACTCTAAATCGGCTCCCTTTTCCAGGTTCGCTTTCAACCTCCACGCGTCCATTGTGGCTTTTTGCCACGCTGGCTACATAGCTGAGTCCCAGTCCGTAGCCCTTTACATTATGAATGTCTCCGGTTGGTACCCGGAAGAACTTTTCGAAAATTTTGTCGCGGTACGCTTCAGGAATGCCGATTCCCGAGTCGGTCACTTCCAGGCACAGGTAGTCCGGCTGTCGGCTTAGGCGGACGGCGATTTTGGGAGCGCCTTTGCTGTATTTTAGCGCGTTATCGAGTAGGTTGTACAGCACATTGGTCAGGTGTATGCGGTCAGCACTGAGGCTGAAATCAGCCCCGTCGGTAGCCAGGGTATAATAGGCGCCGTATTTTTCCAATTGGGGCGTCATCGTGTACAGTACCTGTCGGACCAGCTGCTCTGCATCCAGCAGTTCGGGCAAAAGCTGCATACTGTGTTGCTCAAACTGCGCGGTTTTCAATACTTTATCCACCAGCATGGCCAGGCGATCTACCTCATTTTTGGACACCGCCAGGTACTCCCGAGCTTTATCCGGGTCGCTGGCTGCGCCAAAATTCTGCAAGGCTTCCAGAGCCACACTCACCGTGGCAATGGGTGTTTTGAGTTCGTGGGTCATGTTGCTGATGAAGTCATTTTTCAGCGTCATCAGTCGCTGCTGACGCTGCATGTTCTGGTAGATTACCGCAAAAGCCAACGCCGTAATAGCCAACAAGAATACCGAAAACAGGATTTGTGGCGTAATCTTCTGGTAGAGGTACGGGCGGTACTCGGAAAAACTCACCAGATACTTCCACCCCATGGACGTGCTGCCCATTAGATTCATGGTCGACAAACTACCGGAAAGACTATCGGCAGACGGACCGGTATTGCGCCGAACGGTGAAGGGTAGGCTAAGGTCGGCTTTCTGCAATCGCTGAGCGTAATGGGTTCTCAGGTCATCGAGTTTTAGGGAGTCATTACCCAGTCGGATCACCATTCGGTTACCGGATTGTGAAGGTGCATTCGATCGTTGGGAATTTTTGCTGTTGGAAAGTACGGTGGTCTGAATAGGCTTCAAAATCCGGCTTACCATTTGTTTAATAGAATCGGGCTTGTCGGAAGAGGTCATAATCCGGATTTCTATGTCGGCATAGCCGGCCGAGTCACGTAGGAAAACACGCCGGGTTGGCTCGGCATCCGCCACTGAGTCACCTAAACCTACCGGCGATTCAAGGCTTTTCATCTCCCTGGCCAGTAGCTCAGGAAGGCGTTCATGTCGGCCGGTGGAATCGGTTGTTCTCCCGAATACGAACAACCTATCGTCCTTTCGGGATACCGTAAGCCGTTTCTTCAATAAAGATGCTTTATTTTCTTCCGGATTTTGCTCCCGAAAGGATGCAGACACCTTTTGTTGAAGCACGGAGTCTTCCAAAGCGTGAATAGTAGCCTGGAACAGCTGAAAGGATTCTTTTTGCAGCAGAGTTTTCTGTTCAAAATACTCTTTCCGCAGCCAGAATGCCTGAAAGGCCGCCAGCAATACTAAGCTGGCGACCATCAGAATACCGGGTATGCTGTTTTTCTGCAAAATTTTCATTTGTACTAAAATCAACCTGTCATGTAACCACCTGCTGTGCAAAAGCTAGTTGCGAATAATACGCATACCTCCCCCGGATCCCGCTTCCTTCATATAGTCGTCCCGGATTTTGTCAAATTCCGCCTCACTCACCTTTTTACCACCCGAAGGTAGTTTCATATCGCTATTGTCCAGCTTTTTAAAGTTCAGGTTGGTGGCAGCGTAGATTGTCTCGCCCTCATTAATGTCAAGTTCCAGAATCAATCCCGGTAGTCCACCGTATCCCGCCGGGCCCGCGGAAGCGGGGATCGCTTCCGTAAACCAGGCTACCACGGTCTGTTTCCGTTCGGGATTTGTAAAGGTTGCTTGCAAGCAGTCGTAGCCGCTTACTTTCTTCGACTCACCCGTAAATTTCCAGGGGGTTTGCCGCAACTCATCCTGAATCAGAAACTTTTGCCCGGCCAACTCGCGCAACTCCACCATTTTTTTCTGATCAAAGTTACGATAGATTTCGTTTTGTGGTACCCGAATCACCATCCGTACCGTATTGCCGCCCGCATCGGTTGCCTCTTCGTTTACATCGTTGACCACCATGGGCTTAAATAACGATTCGCCGCCCCGGATCGCCAACTGCATTTTGTTCGTCCGGAATTCCGGTACCATCGCCTTCATGGACTCATCCGGCAACCGCCGGTGCATGTTGACTTTCTGGTCGTAGAGTACAATCCCCTCGTTTTGCTGGGCAATGGTGTTTCCCAGGTAGCCCAGGAAAACAAGTACACTTAAAATCGTCTTTTTCATTTGATATAGTTGTAACGTTTGGTTCTTATTTTAATCGCCCGGCACCGAGTACACAGAGCGGAACGCCGCCCGGGTACAGTACAGAGTTTTTTGATTTAATTGTGTAAGAGCGGGCCGCCCTATTCTATCACCGCGGGGGCGGACCCCTCACTCATTCTCTCAATCACTCATTCAAAGTTGTCGAATCATCCGCATGCCTCCGCCCTGCGGACCGCGCTGAATACCCAGCGAATAGGTGAAGCTCAGCAGAAAGTAGCGTTGCAGCGAGAGCGTCCGTTCGTCCTGCACAAAGTTGGCCTGCGCTACACGGTTGATCACCACATTGCGGTTTAGCAGATCCACCGCCGAGAGCTTCACTTCGCCCCGCTTGTTTTTCAGAAACGATTTCGCCACCGAAGCATTCCAGATGGGTACCTTCTGGCTGAAATCCGAATCCGGGAAATTGTAAATAGCGTAGTCGAGCGTGGTGCTGAGTCGCGCAATTTTACCGAGTTGCCAGTTGGCTTCCACATCGTAGTTCTGGTTCGTAAAGCGCTGGTTCAGGCCCGTATTCAGCGAGTAGGCCGTTTGATTGTAGGTCAGGCGGGCGCTGGCCGAAATATCGAACACTTCCTTGTAGCGGTATTCCATCCGCAGCGTGCTCCTGCTCACGAGGCGGCGGGTCTGGTTGTCGGTGCCGTTGACGGGCGTAATGGAGCGGTTGTACAGCAGGTTGGTACTCACATTGACGCGGGTACTGATGGGCCTGATCCGGAAGCCCTTCGACACATCGCCGTTAAATGAGTAGTCGTTGCGGACGTTGACCGGGCGGAAGGTACGTACCAGCCGATCGTCGATCTGCTGGCTGTCAGTGATGCGGTTGGCGGTATAGGTAAAGTTCAAAAAGGCAAACAGATTGCTGAACCGCAGCTGGTTAAAATCGAAAAGCTGCAACGAAAGGCGGTGGTTGTACTCGGGCCGCAGGTTGGGGTTTCCTTCGTAGATATTGAGCGGATCGGTATTGTCCACGACGGGCGAGAACTGCTGAATGGACGGCTCGCGCACGTCGGTGTCGTAGGTCAGATTCAGGTTGCGGGTAGTGGTAAAATTATACTGAAAGCGGCCATTGGGCAGGGCGTTCAGAAAGCTCCGGTTGATGTCTACCTCCCGCAGGGTCAGCTCGCCCCGCAGCACCGATTGCTGCACGCTCATCCCCACGGAGGCATTGTACTTCTCTTTGTTGGCCCGCACATTGAAGCCCCCACGCTGGTACGTAAAGTCGTTGCGGTAGGCATTGCTGAGCTGGGCATTCAGGCGGCGGGTTGGCCCTTCGCCGGTCAGGTCGTACACCTTCCGGTCCAGACTGTTGAGCGTTTTCTGCCAGGCGTAGTTCAGTTCGAGGTAGCGGCGATTGCCCAGGGGCTCGGTAAAGGAAAGCGTAGCGCCAAAGTTCTGGCGGTCGCTGGTTTGCTCGTTTACCTGCCGCAGGGTATCTATCCGAATGGGCTCGGTGCCGTTGGTGCTTCCGTAAAAGCGGTTGGTTGCCCGCAGGGTACCGTCGCGGTCGCTCTCATCGAGGCCAAAGGTAAGGTTGGAGGAGATGGAGCGGCCCTTTTTGGCAAAGCGGTGGCGCAGCAGCAGGTCGGAGTTGAGGCGAATGCCGTCGCCCTGAGAGGTGGTGGTGCGGATCCCCTCATTCTGAATCTGCCCGTTGGCCCCGAAAGCCCGGCTTTCACCGAGTACGTCGGCGCTGGTGCGACGGTAGTCGAAGCGGTTGGTCCAGCGGAAGGAGTTGGAGGAATCTATCTTTTGATCCAGCACAAAATTGCCCCGGTGGGTCACGTTGCCGGTATGTTGATTTGTGTTCTGATTGCTGCCAATGGTGCCGGTTGGCAGAAACGACTGCCGGTTGGTCAGGCGGCTGATGTCCTGCCCAAGCTGATTGTAGAAGTAGCTCCCGTTCACCTCCGTTTTGGGTGTAATCTGATTGTTAAAATTCACCCCCCCGGCCCAGTTGGTGAGGTAGCCGTTGGTACGTCCGCCAAAATTCAGGGGAATGGCAGCGTCGTCGTCACCGTCTATCTGAATGCGCACGCCGCCCTGTCCCGACATCATGCGTTGCGACGCGCCCGTAAAATTAAGGTAATCTTCCATCGAGAATCCCTGCTGATTCACATTATTGCCCATACCCAGGACCGACAGCTGTTTAGTTTTGGAAAAGCGGTTCACATTCCCCCGCAGCGAGTAGCGGTGGTCCGGCCCAACCCCGCCCGTCAGGTTGCCGAAAGTCATGTTTTTCTTCTCCTCTTTCAGCGTCAGGTTAATAGCTTTTTCGCGCTGCCCATCGTCAATACCCGTAAACTGCGCCTGATCCGATTTCCGGTCCAGTACCTGCACTTTGTCAATGGCATCGGCGGGGAGGTTGCGGGTGGCAATTTTGGGATCACGGCCAAAAAACTCCTTGCCGTCCACGGTCACGCGTTGTACCTGCTGCCCCTGCGCCCGCACGGTACCGTCGCGGTCTACCTCCACGCCGGGCAGGCGTTTCAGCAGGTCTTCCACCATGGCGTTGGGCTGTACCTTGAACGAACCGGCGTTGTACTCGATGGTATCCTGCTTGATCTGCACCGGGGCCCTTTCCCCCCGGATCACCACTTCATCCAGATCTTTCGGAATAGGTAGCAGGGTTAGGGTACCCAGGTCCAGCGTTTCATTGGGCTGTTTGGCAATTGGCTGACGGTACTTCTGCAAGCCCACGTAGGTGACCTGCAGCAGGTAGGCTTCGTTGGCCACATTTTTAAATTCAAAACTGCCCGTACCCTGCGAGCGGGAGAAAGAAACCAGCGAGGAGTCGCGCCCGCTTAGGAGCATGACGGTAGCGCCTTCGAGCGCACGACCGGCCGAATCGGCCACCGTGCCGCGGATACTAACTTTGGCCGGGGTTTGGGCTATCGCCGGACCCACAAACCAGTAGAAAAGGAGGAAGAATAAATAAGGTAAAAATTTCATGGCTAACAGTTGCTTTGTGTTGGGTCGGAAATCCGATGTCACAAAAGTACCGTGGCCCCCACAGGAAGTGGGTTAAGTATCCTTGCAATAAGGTTAATTAAGGTTAATGCCGAACAGGGTGGCTCCTGAAAGAACCAAAGACACCCTACTCCGGGATATCTACCCGGCCCGAATAATTCATTGGTTCCCGAATTATCCGCCCAGCTTTGCTGTTTTTTCAGTGCTTCCCGGGAGAGTCTCCCAGCGGGCAACAATCTTAATTTTATCAAAACTACATCGAATGAAAGCCATACGAATCAGGGAAAAAGGTGCCCTCGAAAATCTTGAACTTGTAACGCAGGACATTCCCGAACTGCAACCCGACCAAATTCTGGTAAAGGTCAAAGCCGCCGGCATCAACCCGGTAGACTGGAAAAGCGTGATAAACGGGATTTTCCAGATGCCCTACACCGTCGGCAGCGACATCGCGGGCATTGTCGAAAAAGTGGGGTTGGATGTTAAGGATTATGCCGTAGGCCAGGAGGTAATTGGCTCGCTGGAATGGGCTAAGCAGGGGGCTTTCGCGGAGTACGTGGTTACCGAAGCGCAGTACCTGGCCCACAAACCGGCCACGCTGAGCTTTGCCGAAGCCGCCGCCGTACCTCTGGCCGCACTCACCGCCTGGCAGGGGCTCTTTGACAAGCTGGACATTCAGCCCGGACAGAAAGGTAGTGATACAGGCCGCCGCCGGGGGCGTGGGAATTTTTGCGGTGCAGCTGGCCAAATGGAAAGGCGCCCACGTGATAGCGCTGGCTTCCCCAAAAAACGAATCTTTCTTAAAAGAGTTGGGAGCCGATGACGTAGTGGATTACAAGCGGGATGATCTGACCGAAGTCATTCAGGAAGCAGATGCCGCCTTTGATAGCATGGCTACTTCAGCACAGCTATTCAAAATGCTGAAAAAGGGAGGCCGGTACGTATCCATCACCGCCAAGCCTTCAGCAGAACTGGCCGAAAGCTATGGGGTAGCGGCAACCAATTTTCTCTTTCACTCCGATGCCCGTCAGCTGGCGCAAATTGCTGATCTAATCGAAAAAGGGATCGTACGGGTAATCATGGATAAAATCTTTCCGCTAAGCGAAGCCCAAAGCGCGCTGGCCTACCAGAAGCAGGGGCACTCTCGTGGGAAGAATGTCATTGTGATTGATTAAGTGCGCTTACTTTCGCCAAAGTAAAGACGAATCCCCGTAGCTCAGGAAGCGGTAGTCGCTGGCTAGTGCTTCCTGGTATATCTTTTTCCAGTCTTCTCCCACCAAAGCCGCCACCAGCAGTATGAGCGTTGAGCCCGGCTGGTGGAAATTGGTGATGAGTCCCCGGCACAGCCGGAAATCGTAGCCGGGAAAGATAAAGATCTCGGTCTCCCCCGTAATTTCCGAAAGGTTTTGCTGATCCATGAAACTGAGAATAGCCCGCAAGGACGCTTCGGCCGAAGGCAGCTCGGAGGTTTCGAACTCGTAGGGATATAGCTTTTCGATCCAGAATTCATTTCCCTCCTTTCGGGATAGCTTCACCCCGTACCAGTACAGGCTTTCCAGCGAGCGCAACGAGGTGGTACCTACAGGAATGATGTGGCCGATATTCTGAATCAATCCCTCGATCAGCGCCCTAGTGTATACCACCTGCTCGCTGTGCATATGGTGCTCGGTGACGGTCTCCACCTTGATGGGTTGAAAGGTACCTGCTCCTACGTGCAGCGTCAGGAATGTGCGTTGAATCCCCTTTGCGGACAATCGCCCAAGTACCTCTTCCGTAAAATGCAGCCCCGCCGTGGGAGCAGCTACGGCTCCCTCCTGCCGGGCGTACACGGTTTGGTAGGTTTCCTGATCCTGTGCCTCGGTATCGCGGTGCAAGTAGGGCGGCAAGGGAATTTCGCCCAGCGCCAGCACCACATCCAGAAAGGTCGCATCGCTGTTCCAGCGTAGCTGTACGTGATTTTGCGCGTGGTCGGCGTAGGAGGCCGTAAGCGTCACGGCCTCACCGCTAATGGTCAGTGTTTGCGAGAGGGTTTCGCCGGGCTTCCAGCGCTTCTTATTGCCGATCATTCCCGACCAGGTTGTCTGCCGGGTTACGAGCATGGCATCGTTGATGGTGCGGGTAGGTGCTTCGGGGTGCAGTAACAGTAGCTCGATGGTAGCTCCGGTGGGTTTCTGAAAGTACACCCGGGCCGGTATGACCTTGGTATCGTTGAACACCAGCAGGCTATCGGCGGGCAACTCTTCGGCAAGCTCAAAAAAGCGCTGGTGCCGGATACTTCCAGCTTCATACACAAGTAGTTTTGAAGCATCTCGCGGCGCAACCGGATAGCGCGCGATCCGCGCGTCGGGGAGCTCATAGGTATAGTCACCCAGCCGAATGGCTTCGGCCTGCTTTCTGAGAGAATCTTGCATAGCGAAACTGCTTTTTAATCCAGCGACACTTCGGGTACGGGCGCACGCATCATCCGGATGGGCAGGGCTGCAAAAATGATAATCAGCGTGCCCAAACCGAGGTAGAACAGCCAGGCAAAGCTGAACACGTCAGCTTTGTACTGCGTACTATTCAGGGTAGCCAGGGCAAACAGACTCAGCGCCATAATGGTATTAATGGCCGCGACCAGGCAGTTGAGCCAGTTGATCAGGTGTTCGTTTAGTGTGGCGCGGTAATCAGTCCAGGCTTTGCGGTTAGGAATGGGCAACAGGGAGGTAGGTACTTTGGGAAGTTGCCGGGCCATGGCCCTAATCACCACGTTATTGAAGACAATGAGGGCCATGGCAATATAAAAAATCGTTTCTTTTTCAAGGTAAAAATCTGCCATACCCGAAGAGGCAAAGCCTACCGCCACCGGATCGGGAAGAAGGGAATACGTCCAGGCCAGTGCCCCTACAATCAGAAGAACCGAGAACCAACGCCAGACTTTTATTGCAAAAGTTGTTACTTTCATTTTTAGGTTTCTAGCCGTTAGGCCATTAGGGATTGAGTATCATCAGTAAACAAAATCATGTCTTTGGATTCGGATGTTTTTATTAAAACTACATCAACCAAATAATGTTAACATGATACCCACCCGCATGATTTGAAAAAAATTATTGTTAAATAGGGATTTTGGGCAAAATTAGGCCCGCTGACAAACAAAACCTAACAGCTGTTTGCTTTATACCTTTACTCTATGAAAATATACACCAAAACGGGAGACTCCGGTACTACTTCACTGCTGGGAGGGACTCGCCTGAGTAAGGCTGCTGTCCGCATTGACTCCTACGGAACCGTCGACGAGCTGAATGCCTGGATCGGTATGCTCCGCGACCAACCCGTAAACGAGAACCGCCGTGATGTACTGAAAGAAATTCAGGATCGCCTGTTTACGATTGGCTCTCACCTGGCCTCCGAACCAGAAACTACCCGCAAACGCCTGCCCGATCTGCAAGAGTCCGACGTGGAACTACTGGAAAAAGAAATGGACGCCATGGACGCGGCACTTCCCCCCCTGCGGTCCTTTGTGCTGCCGGGCGGACATTCGTCGGTTTCGTACGGGCACGTAGCGCGTACCGTGTGCCGCCGGGCCGAGCGGGCGGTTATTCTCCTGCACGACCATGAACCCATTGAAGAGATTATCATCCACTACCTCAACCGCCTGTCGGACTACCTCTTCATGCTGTGCCGAATGATGGCTCAGGAGCTGGGTGTGGAGGAGGTCACCTGGAAGGCACGCCTGTAAAAGGTGGCTCGTCCGATCAAAATTTCCTTGGGTTGGTAAACGCATGTTAGGAATAAACCAAAGATTACCCACTGATTATCAGGACAATCAACAGAGGTGGCACAGTATTTTCCATGAATTGGTTACAATCAAACCTTTTTAACACACGTGTACTATGGAAAATAAATCTGTTACCGGGCTGACAGTAGCCTTAGTCCTTATGACGGTGGTGGCGGCAGTTTTTGGATATTTATACTATCAGGAACGAGGCATAACCAATCAGCAGGGAGAGGATATGGAAGTCAAAGTCGCCGAATTGGCTACTACGGAGATAAAACTTGATTCGATTTCGAGGCAGCTTGACGCCCGCATTGCCGAAGTAGAGGGACTTGGTGGTGATGTGGAAGAACTCAAAAAAGTGCGCGCCCAACTGGAAGCTGACCGGGTATCTCTGCGCCGGGGAAATGCTACCATGACCAAGAAGGTAAAGGAATACGAAGACTTTTTAACCAAAAAAGACCTGGAAATTGCCCAACTTAGGGAACAAAATCAACAACTTTTGAGTCAGAACGATTCACTGGTGACCCAGACAACCACCCTCTCACGCGAGCGGCAAGTACTGAGTGACTCGCTGGTGGGGGTAGTAGACAAGAACCGCGAACTCGAAGATAAAGTAACCACCGCTTCGGCGCTGAGAGCCCGAAGTGTAAAAGTATACGCGATCTCCTCCAAGGGAAAAGTGCGGGAAGGGGACAACGTGCGCGCCCGCCGGGTGGACAAAGTACGGGTAGATTTTATCCTCGAAAAGAATCCTTTAACAAGTCTGGATCAGAAAACCATCTACATGCGAATCCTGAACCCGCAGGGAGCTATTATGTCGGATGCGGCTACGGGCTCGGGGGTTTTTCAATATGGTGGCAAAGATGAAACCTTCACGATCAGCAAGGATATCAGCTTTACCAATAACAACCAGGACGTCAGCATTAGCTACGACCGGTCAGCCTCCTTCCCTTCCGGCACCTACGTGGTGGAGCTCTATTCGGAAGGTTTCAAAATTGGAGAAGGATCGTTTTCGGTTCGGTAGAAGTACCTGCGTACATAGGTACCATTTTGCCTCACATACTTCTATAAGCAAAGGAAAGCTCTTGTCTGACGACAGGAGCTTTCCTTTTGATTGGTAATCAACCAACTTGTGGTAATGAAGGCCTTGGACGCTTTTGCCTCCGAGGTACTATCAACCTACCGTGAACTATGGAAAAAATATTTCCATAGTTCACGGTACCCTACTTCGCCGGCGTAATCACAATATTCCGATACTCCACCGGGCCGTGGTCGCCCTGCACGTAGAGGGGGCCGGGCTCGGCTTCGCGGCTGTCGAGGGCACGGCCGGTGATGCCCGGGATTTCCTGGTTGGTGATGACCCGTTGGCCGTTGACGTCGAGGGTGATCATGCGGCCGATCAGCGTGACGTCGAAAGACTGCCACTCGCCGGGCTCTTTGGCTACCATGTCGCTGGGACTGAGGAAGCCGTAGACGGCCCCCAGCTGATCCACGGCGGGTTCGAGCCCCAGGCCGTCGGCTACCTGCACCTCGTAGCGCCCGCGCAGGTACACGCCGCTGTTGCTACCCTTGGGAATGCGGAATTCCACGTGCAGTTTAAAATCATTGAATTTCTCGTCGGTGATGAGGTTGGCCCCCGACTTTTCGCTTTTGAGGATGCCATCCTTCATCGTCCACTGATTCGCGGCCGAGGAAGCGTGCCATCCTTGCAGGCTGTTGCTTTCGGTGAGCTTTATGGGTTTGCCCCAAACGGGCGGCGTAGTTCTTCGCAGGACAGGGGCCCGGACGCCCGTCCAGGGGTAGGTGTTGCCGTCGGGCGTGGTGAGGGTGCCGCTGAGTTGGTCGTTGGCGAGGGTACCTTGTACCGAAAGGTCGCCCTCGCCCTTTTCCCACTGCGGCGGAATGGCGAAGTGAAACTTTGCCGTCCTTGACGTGGACTTCGGCCACGGGGCGGGCGCTGCCTGAAAGCCCCAGGAAGCGGCCCACCAGGGTACGGGTACCCGAGTGGCTGACTTCCAGCCACGAGGCAACGGGTTTGCCGGCTACGTCGATGGTAATGTCCCAGCGGCCTTCCAGCGGGGAAGCCAGGGGTCTGCCGGTTGTGCGACCAATGAACAACGTCAACAGTATGGTCAGGAACGATAGGAGCCCGTACCGGTTAAAAGTTCGTGATGGGGTTTTGGGTAGTCTGTGCATACATTATAGCGGTAAATGGCGCCAATTTACTTAAAATTCTAATGAGAGGGAAAGGGCTTCTGGGCTGAGTACGGAAGTGGTCAGAACAAAAGCGGTCCGATCAGGAAACGGGCAGGCTAACGGTAAACGTGGTAAAGGAATCCAATTCACTCGCTACAGTTATCGTTCCTCCGTGCGCCTTTACCACATCATAGGCCAAACTCAGCCCCAGGCCCGTCCCCTGTCCGGTGGGCCGGGTGGTGAAGAAGGGCTGAAAGATTTTGTCGAGAATGGAATCGGGAATGCCGTTTCCGTTGTCCTGGATACGGATCTCAATAGCGCCTGCTACTTTTTGGGTAGTGACTTTCACAAGTGGTTGGTAGCCCTCCGGCACTTGCTGACGCTTTTCGTGTACGGCCTGAAAGGCATTGCTGAGGATGTTTAGCAATACCCGGCCGATGCCCTGAGGCACCACCGGCACCAAGGGCAAGCTTTCGTCCAGATCCGTACCGTACTCCGCTTGAAAGCTACTGTCTTTTGCCTTCATCCCGTAGTAAGCCAGCCGTAAGTACTCGTCGGCCAGGGCGTTGAGGCTGGTGGGCTCTTTGGTACCCGTCCTAGTTCGACTGTGTTCTAGCATTCCTCTTACAATGCTCTCGGCCCGCTTGCCGTTTTGCATGATTTTCCGTTCGTTCTCAGCAAGATCTTCCACCAGCGCCCTCACCTCCCCGAAGTTTCCCTTATCAATTTCAGCCTTCATATCGTCGATAAGTTCGGTATTCAATTCCGAGTAGTTATTGACAAAATTCAAGGGGTTCTGTATCTCATGAGCGATGCCAGCGGTGAGCTCCCCCAGGCTGGCCATTTTTTCGGATTGGATAAGTTGGGCCTGGGTGGATTTGAGTTTGGTCAAGGTAGACTCCACGTGCTGTTTTGCTTTTTCCAGGGCACTAAAATCCTCATACCGGGCGTAGGCAATCTCAAAGGCTTTGGCCAGCGACCTTACCAAACCGACCTCATCTTTGTCCAAAGCTGCCGTGTTACCCACATACAGCATACCCTGCTTGAACGGGATAAGATTCAAGTCCAGTTTTTCGGGTGGCTCAGAGGCTCCCTGGTAGGTTTCCTGGCTTTGTACCTGCCCAAGCTCAATCATGGATTTCGTCCAGTTCACAAAATCCTGCCTATCCCAGTGCCGACGGTATACTTTGCCTTTTCGCCAGGCAGCTACCCATTTCGTGGTAAACTCATTGAAACTAAGGGATAGGCGAAAGACCCCCAGGGACAGGCCGTTCGGGGTGGAAAGATACACTTCAGAAACTCCTTCTGTTTCGTGTACGATAAATACCCCACAACGGATAAAGGGCACGCCGAGCAATTTCAGTTCATCCCATACCAAAGGGATAATGCGCTGTAGATCGGCGGCAGAGCGCATACTCGCAATTTCACCCCTCACCCGATCCAATGAGGCCTGCTTAATGGCTTCCCGGGCCTGCGCTTCCGCTTTTTGCAGATCCCGAAAGCGGGTATAGGCCTGTTCAAAAACCCGGGCGAAGCGTGTGAGTATATCGTACTCGGCAGCTGTAAAAGACTTTGACGAGTACCTACTCATGGTTATGCCCGTGTGTTTCATCTGGACCCGCGACATCGTAAATGATTCCGAATTCAAGATAAACCGCTTCCGAGCCTTTGAAATCACCCTCATTTCCGAATGCTTGAACATCAGGTCAAACCACTCGTTTTTGTCTTCTTTGGAATACGTTTTGGTAATAAAACCCGGGGTACTGGCCAAAATAGCCCTAGCTAACACACTCTGATCAAAATAGGGAAAGGGAAAACCGGAGGAATAGGTTTGCTCGGCGGTCTGCAGCCAACAGTCCAGTTCCGGTGTTCCTTCTCTGGCTATATAGATGACGGCAGCATCGGCTTCAACGGCTAATTCTTTAAGGCGGTCAAATACCGTGTTCACCACCTCCTGCAGCTCATCGCTCTTGTGCATGGCCAGAGAGCGGCTTCTTACTTTTTCCAGAGCCACTTCAATCTGTGCTTCCCTGGCCTGGGCTTCGGCTTTTTGCAGGTCAAGAAAACGGGTGTAGGTCTGCTCAAAAACGTTTGCAAAACGTTGCAAAACTTCGTTGTCCGTTTCAGAAAATGGCTCCTTTATGTACCGGGTCAGCTGAATGGCCGTATTCTTTCGACACGCCAGAGAGAGTGAAAAATCCCTAGCCTCTAAAATAAACTTTTTGCGATCAGCTGGTACGTGCCTGTAGTCAGATCGCTCAAAAATATTTTCCCAGAGTGCGTTTTTCTCCTCAAACGTATAGCTTTTTGTATATATACTAGCTCTACGTCCGAACGGACTGAAAAAATCTGCCGCAGCCGGGTCGTCGTTATACGGTATGTTAAATCCTTTGAAGTACGTATCATCCTTATCTGTTTTTGTCCAAACGACCAGATCCTTTGAGTGTTCATCCAACAGGATAATATTGGCAGAAGCTATACGTAATCCTATGTCTGTCAGTTGCTCAACAACCGTACTCACTACGTTCCTGAGTTCCTCGCTCTTATGCATCGCCATGGTGCGGCTACGGACCTTTTCCAGGGCCGCCTCTATTTCCAATTCCCGCTTTTGCATGGCAACCACCACATCTTTCTGCGCCAATTCTTTAATTGTTTCTTCCAGCAAAATGACGGTTGTGCGTTTTGCTTTTTCGGTGCTCTCGAGTTCCAGGGTGGTTTTCTCCAACTCTTCATTGGCTTCGATGACCGATTTTTTGATCACTATTTTTTCTTCGTCAGTAAGTTGCCCTGACTCCTCTACGAGCGTGAGTATAGTGTGAAGTTTCTGGTTCATATCGGCAAAACGAATCGATTGAGTGGATTTTGCTTTCAAAATTATCAATTCCGAACACGTCAATACATAAGGCTGGCACCCTGCATCCTGACACCTGATTTTCATGCCCTCAAACAAGGAGGTAGGTTTCCCTGCCCGGAAGAGTGGTGTAAGTCTTGTGTGCTTCTTTGCGCAATCAATGCTTGGATTCCAGATAATGCTGCTTCAGCAGATCCGCCCCGAAGTCATTGCCCTTTTCCCGCAAGATGGCGTGAATGTGGTTGCCGTCATTCTGGAACCCGACGTTGTCGTACTCGATCAGGAAATCGGGGCCGTTGATGATGTAGTAGTGGGGCTTGTTGTTCTCGAAACCCCCGACCCAGGCAAAGTAAATTTTGTCGATGCCGGACTGCATGATTTTGTCAAAAAACTGATGCGCTTTCTGGTGTTCGAAATTGTGGACATACTCCTGAATCACCAATTTCAGGAGCGTTTGCTGGGCTTCATCCAGCTGCGATGCCGGAATGCCGTAGTAGTCCGTAATCCGCTGATTGCTCTGTGGCGTGGTGATGATGTCCTTGGGTACCTCCTGCTTCAGCACAGCCACGGCCTTTTGCTTATCGCGAGAGTGAATTAATGAGCATAAATCCGTAATCTTCTTCCTTACTCAGTACCCGCAACCCGGCGTACTTGGCCGACTTCACCTCCCCCGGATCGGTCCCCACGAAGTAGGGAGACATCACCACGTTGATTGCCTCGGAAGGTAGCGTTGAGAGCCATGTGGTGACCCCCAAAATTCAATCCCCAGGGTTCCTGCGCCGATGGTTTTCCCCATATCGAGATGAAAAAGTTCCCGTGCGCCCATTGGAGGTCCTGCATCCGTTTCAGCATATTCTGGTTTATTTCCCCTTTATCAAAAGCCTGCTGGTACAGCGTATTCAGAATATCGTCCAGCTGCATGATGCTGGTCGTTTTGAGGTACCCCTGCGAGCTCAGCAGCGAAGAAAGCACCCGATGGAAGGCCATCCGGCTCTTATCCGATAACGATCCGTAGGCAATGCCGGGCCGGGGTACCAGGCCTACCGGCAGGTTGGTCCATTTGAAGCGCAGCGAGTCGTCAAACGCATAGGTGGTTTTGGCTAGCTCGTCGGCACTCAACGTAGCCAGGAAGCGGGAAGTGGTTTCAGTGGGCGATAAGTTCGGCTGGGAGTGACCCGGCAGGCCCATCGCTACACAAAAAAAAATGGCAAGGAAAAGATTTCTCATAGGAGATGTAGTTTAGGAGAACTAGATTTTCATTCTTTGAGAACCACAAAAGCCAGACTAGTCCTTTGCGGAAATGTCGGCTTTTATGGGTCTGGCATAGGGTATGAGCTCAGTTATTTTTTCAAAAAAGCAATCAATCCGGGAAAGTAATGTTCCTGATCATCCCATTGGCTCAGGTGGCTGCCGTTGGGGCACAGCAGTAATTCCCCGTTGGGAAACTGGGTAGACATCCACTTCATGTACTCGGGGTCCATGGTATCGTGCGAAGCACCAATGACCAGCGTCGGCGTCTTGATGGAAGGAAGTTCTTTGCTCACATCCCAATTGGCCAGCTTACCGGCGATGCCAAATTCACTCGGGCCCTGCATCAGTACGTATACACTGGAGTTAATCTTGGAAAATGCCCGGTTTACGGCATTGGGCCATTCGGCCGCCGGCCGGCGCATCAGGTGCTGCTCGTAAAAATTCGGAATCAACAGCTCCATGTAGCGCGGATTAGCTGAAAGTCCCCTTTGGCTTCGATCGCCTGTACTTCCTGTAATACGGAAGGATTCATTTGCTTGGATAGTACATTCTGGGCGTACTCGCCGTACTTCGGACAACTGGCCATCATATTACTAATGATCAGTCCTTTGAGGTTGTCCTGGTATTTCAGCGCGTACTGCATGGCCAGGATACCGCCCCACGATTGGCCCAACAGATAGAAATTGTCTTTATTCAACCCCAGCGCGGTGCGTACCTGCTCAACCTCTTCCACAAAGCGGGGCAAATCCCAGAGCGAAGTATCGGCCGGTTGGTCGGAGTACGCGGAACCCAGCTGATCGTAGTAGATAAACTCGATGCCCTCCTGCGGCAGGAAGCTTTCGAACGACTCAAAGGCCTCGTGGGTAGACCCGGGCCCTCCGTGCAGCAGCAGGACTTTTTTGGTAGGGTTATTGCCAAAGCGTTTGGTCCAGACGTTGAAGTCCCCTTTGGGAGTCGTAATGGTGATCATTTGCACGCCCCCGGTTTGTATGCCCGAATCGCCCTTGACAAAGTAGCTTTTCAGGTCTGATGACGATTCATTTGGGGAGGTGGAGCAGCTTGTTAGGGCTATGCCGAAAAGTAAGAAGAGACTACCAAGTAGGGTCGCTTTGAAAGTAGAAAGAATACAATGCATGGGTAAGGTGAAGTTGATTGAAGGAAGGGTACACGCTCCGGCTAAGGGAATCGGTCCTTAACACGTTATTATTTGCATCAAGGTAGTCAATCTATGATTTGCTTGATGCAGTCCGAGGTAGTTTTTTTCTTCCGCCTCGCATTGAGTTCCTCTGAGGTCTATTGGGAAATGACCCGGTTCAGCTCAGATTGGTAGGGAGGGGGAGTACTACCCTGAACTCAGTACCCTCGCCTTCCTTGGATTCGACACTTAACTCGCCTCCGTGCCCCTTGGTCACAACATCATAGCTCAGGATCAGCCCCAACCCCGTCCCCTCGCCGGTCGGCTTGGTAGTAAAAAATGGCTGGAAAATCTTCTTTCGGATGGCCTCGGGAATGCCCGCACCGTTGTCCCTAACCCGGATTTCCACCGCTTTTTCCAGCCGACGCGTACTCACCCAAACGGTAGGTACATACGCCTCGTCAGCCATAGCTAACTGCTTTTGCCGTACCGCATAAAAAGCATTGTTGTACAGGTTCAGCAGCACCCGCCCGATGTCGGGCGCTACTACCCCCACCTCCCCCAGGTTGGGATCAAAGTCGGTAATCAGCTCGCACTGGAAGTCGCTGTCCTTGGCCGGATCGCCGGGGGTGCGGCCTTCCGACCGTCGCAGGCCCTGGTAGGCCAGCCTCAGGTACTCGTCGGCCAAGCGGTTCAGGTCGGTGGGGGCTTTCTCACCGGGGGTAGTGCGGGCGTGCTCGAGCATGCCGCGCACGATGGCGTCGGCCCGCTGGCCGTGGTGGTGTATCTTGCTTTCGTTATCCCGGAGGTCTGTAAGTAAGGCTTGTGCCTCGTCAAGATCGCCCTTTTTCAGTTCCCCCGCCAGCTCTTCAATCAGCTCGACGTTGACTTCGGCGTAGTTGTTGACGAAGTTCAGGGGGTTCTGGATCTCGTGTGCAATCCCGGCAGTGAGTTCACCGAGTGATGCCATTTTTTCTTTTTGAATCAGCTGAGCCTGGGTAGTTTTAAGTTCATCATACGAATTTTCAATTCTGGCTCTTTGCAATTCAATCTGATCTTTTTGAGATTGAATTTTCTTCCTTTTAGCATTTATAGTTCTAATGATAGCTATAGCAAGTACGATTGCAATGGCAAATACACTCAGGATAATTCTTTTGAGCGATTGCTCATTTTTTAATTTTTGTTCCTGCAGATCCTTTTCGGCTGACAGCAATATTATGCTAGCCTGTTTATTATCAATTTCATTCTTTGATTCTGTAAAGGCGAGTTTTCGTTGGTAGTTTTCGCTGGTCACCGAGTCTAAAATGGAATGTGCCAATTCAAAATACTGCAATGCATTTTGGTGTTCGCCACTACGCTTAAACAGCTGTGCCAACACTGTTGCAGCCTCCGCGAGAATAAGCTTATTTTGCAATGAATCTGCAATATCGTAAGCCTGCTTAGAAAACGACATTGCGGATCCGTAATCCGACTTCTTTAAAGAGACTTTGCTCAATCCTATCAGCGACAAAGCCATACCATTTTTGTTGCTACCTCTGGCAGCTTCGAGGCTTATATTAAACTGCTTGACAGCACTGTCTAACCTCCCTGTTTCGGCGTACAATTCACCAGCGGTCAAGTGATCGCTTATCTGGTTAGGTAGCCCGTTTATTGTTCTGACCAAGTAAGTTTCTGATATGTCATAGTGTTTTAGTTTAAGATAGGTTTTTCCTAGTTGATTTAACAAATAATCAGGCGGAGTCAAATTATGTTTCTCTCCATATGACAAGCCCTGGAGATAAAAACTCAGTGCTGTTTGTAGCTGTCCTACATCCAGATACATATTACCTACGTTAAGAAGCGAAAATACAACACCCGAATGATCATTAATCGATTTTCTTATTTCAAATGCCTGTAAACAATAATCAATAGCTTTCTGGTAATTGCCTTGTTCCTGGTAATTTCTTCCTATATAATTCAAAACTGAACCTTGTCCTTCCATATCAGCCAATTCACGAAACAGGATTAAAGCCGAATCAAGATATCCAAGGGATATAAGATAGTCACCTGACCAGATATGTAAAACACCGAGGTTATTATAAGTTGCTGCCATTCCCTTCTTGTCGGGCAAGGAAGAAAATATCGTCAAAGCCTTTTGCAGGTATTGTTTCCCGGTATTCCTGTCCTTCAAATACATATTTGTCACCCCCAGGTTTCTATACGATTCCGCTATTCCGATTTTATAATTTAAGGATTGTGCGAGTTGTAAAGCTTGCTCTGCGAAATAAACAGATGAATCAAAATTTGTCATCCAGTATTGTTTGCTGCTTGCATTTAGCTGCCCCACTTTTATACTATCTACTTTTACTTGTCTATTACTTTCAATATTTTTAGGTTGGGAAATTGCATTGTAAAAAGGACAAGCGCCAAAAAGCATCACCGCTAATTGGGTGCATATCAACTTCGCCATTTTGTTTACAGATGTTTTTTTCATAACGCGTATTAAAAATTTCAGTTACGCAAATCAATTTTAAGCAACCGGAAGCTGAACGATAAATTCACTTCCTTCGCCTTCCACACTTTCCACTTCCATCGTCCCGCCATGCCCCTTCGTCACAATATCATAGGCCAAACTTAGACCCAGGCCCGTGCCCTCGCCCGTGGGTTTGGTGGTAAAGAAGGGCTGGAAGATCTTCTCCTTGATGGCCTCGGGGATGCCTGGGCCATTGTCTTTTACTCTAATCTCAACCGTCTTATCCCGCCTTTGGGTACTTACCCATACCGTAGGGGTATAGGCCTGATCGGCCAGAACCTGCTTTTGCTGCACGGCATAAAATGCATTGTTGTACAAATTGAGCAGTACCCGCCCAATGTCGGGCGCTACTAGTTCTACTTCTCCTAGGTTTGAATCAAAGTCGGTGCTCAACTCGCATTGAAAGCCTGAATCTTTGGCTCTAAGGCCCTGGTAGGCCAGCCTTAGGTACTCGTCGGCCAGGCGGTTGAGGTCGGTGGGGGCTTTCTCACCGGGCGTAGTGCG
Source organism: uncultured Cytophagales bacterium (assembly GCA_963768025.1). Lineage (GTDB taxonomy): Bacteria > Bacteroidota > Bacteroidia > Cytophagales > Spirosomataceae > CAVYGM01. The sequence continues at coordinate 20,042 of CAVYGM010000018.1, read as the reverse complement.
AGCGTGCTCGAGCATACCGCGCACGATGGCATCGGCCCGCTGGCCGTGGTGGTGGATCTTTGCGTTCGTTGTCGCCTAGGTCGGCCAGCAGGGCCCTGACTTCCTCCTGGTTGCCGTCTTTCAGCTCTGCTTCCAGTTCTTCGATAAGCTCGACGTTGACTTCGGCGTAGTTGTTGACGAAGTTCAGCGGGTTCTGGATCTCGTGGGCGATGCCCGCCGTTAGTTCACCTAACGAAGCCAGTTTTTCTTTTTGGATGAGTTGAGTTTGGGTAGCTTTGAGGTTTTCCAAGGAGTGTTCGAGTTCGTTGGATTTATGTTCCAATTGCTCTGTGCGCAAGGCCACTTTTTCTTCCAGCAAGCGGTTTTCCCGGCGCAGGGCGCGGGAACGGTAGGCAATAAAGGACCAAATTCCCGCGATAAATAACAACGTGTACAGTGTATAGGCCCACCAGGTGCGCCACCAGGGTGGAAGGATAATGACCCGGAGGGTCGCTCCCTGCTCATTCCAAATGCCATCATTGTTCGACGCTTTCACCCGAAAGGTATAAGTACCGGGACTCAGGCCGGTATAGCTGGCATAACGGCGCGTGCCCGAGTAAATCCAGTCGTTGTCCAGTCCCACTAGCCGGTAGGCATACTGATTCTTTTCGGGCGCGTCATAGTTGAGGGCCACGTACTCAAACGAGAGGAAGTTTTCATCATAGGGCAGTTCGAGGCGGTCTTCGGGAAAGGGTCGGCTTTTCTCCAGCACCTTCAGGCCCGTCAGGTACACCGGTGGTGGGGTGGTGTTGTCGTGGATACTGTCGGGATGGAAGACTACAAAGCCATTGAATGTGCCGAACAACAGCTTGCCATTCCGTTGGGATACGCTTCTTAGGGCGAATTTAGTAGATGGCAACCCGTCGCTGGGGTCGTAGTTGCGAAAGGTCTTCGCCCCGGGATTGAACCGACTCAACCCCTGGTTGGTACCCAGCCAGAGGTAATCCTTGCTAGCACTGATGATACTTAAAATCTGATTACTGGGCAGGCCTTCCCGGGTGGTAAAATAAGTGAACGTATTAGTCCTGGGATCAAACCGATTCAGCCCGCTTTTGGCCGTCCCGGCCCAGATAATGCCCTGAGCATCTTCGTAAAGCGCCAGGGCAACCCGATCATTAAAGTGGCCGGCCGTGAAGGGATCATTAGGGGTGTAATAGGTGAACTTACCGGTTTTGGGATTGAGCCGGTTGAGGCCCGAGCCGGTACTTGCCCAGATGTCGCCAGTTCGGCTCGCCATGAGATTATATACTTCAGGATCGTTTAATCCCTTACCGTTATCAGCCTGGTAATAATACCGGAATTGACGGGTAGCCGAATCCAGGTAAGCAATCGCGCCATTTAACGAATTCGCTCTACCGGCCGTCCACAGGGTGCCGGAGGGGTCCTCATCCAGGGCAATCACCGGAAACTTAGTCGGATAGCGGATGAACTTCCCCGTAGCTCCGTCCCGTTGGTGCAAGGCTTCTCTGGTGCTGACCCAAAGCCGGCCCGAGCGATCTTCGTAGATAGCCCTTACCCCTTCGCTCGACAGGCTACCCGGATCCGCCGGGTTGGCCTCGACATGGGTGAATTGCCGGCTGCGGGGATTGAATTGGTATAAACCGGTTTGCTCATTTCCCAGCCAAACCATGCCTATGCGATCCACCACGATCGTTGCAATCCAATTCTCCGGCAACAGAACCGGCGAGGATGTGATCTGTACCTGATGGGCACTGAACGGTTTCCGGTGGGCCACTACTTTGTTGATGCCGTTGTCGGTGCCGACCCAGAGCGTACCCTGACGGTCTTTATAAACGCATCGTACGTTATTGTTGCTCAACGTGCCCGGCAGGGCGGGATCAGACCTGTAGGTGGTGACGGCCTTGGTTTGCCGGTCAATGCGCTGTAGCCCCTCCGTAGTGGCCAGCCAGATAACTCCATCAGCATCTTCGTAGATGCCTTTATTGTTGATGTTCTGGTTGACCAGCCCACCCGGATTGTAGGGGGTCAGTTGGAGTAGACTGGCTTTAGTATCCAGTGTAAATAATCCCTTCCCCTTGGTGCCAATCCATAATAAGCCTTGCTTATCCAGGTGAGCGGCAGAAAAAGAAAAAGTAGAATCGGCAAAAAGACGCTGGGGAAGGCGCGTATACTTACCGGTGTGGCGCTCAAAATAGGATATACCCGTGCCGAAGGTCCATACCCTGCCCGATGAATCTTCTGCCACAGCCAGGGTAGCGGCATCCGCATTGGAGTAGCGAATAAACTTTTCTGTATTCGGATTGAACCGTACCAACCCTCTTTCGGTGCCGAACCAAAAGAAGCCCTGACGGTCCACATGCAGGCTTGAAAAGATAATTGCGGTCGGGTTAGCGAACGCTTTCACCGAGCCGGTTCGTTTATTTATTTTGTTTAATCCGCCGCCGCCATAGGCAGCCACCCACAGGTTGCTTTCCTGATCTTCGTGGATGAGTTGTGGAGCGTGACCCTGCATGGTATGGGCCGGGTCATTGGGATCATACTTAAAGGCGGTGAAATTGTAGCCGTCGTACTTGTTCAATCCGTAGTTGGTGCCAAACCACATGAAACCTTCCCGGTCTTGTAAAATACAGGTAACTCTGTTTTCCGACAGTCCATGCTTCTCGGTCAGGTGCTCGAAGCGGAGAGTGGGCGCTTGGGCGTGGACCACACCCGGTAAGCCTATATTTAACAACCAACCGGCAACTGCCCATCGTAGAAGAGTGTTCATGATAAATGCCTGATCATAAATTAAATAATTTATTCAACCCCGCGCTGACTGCCTGATTTCTATATCCCGGAAGTGGCAGGTGGCAATGTTAGTATAAACTCAGTAAAAGTTCCCTCCCAAGTTGCTGCCTCCATCGTCCCGCCATGCCCCTTCGTCACAATATCATAGGCCAAACTTAGACCCAGTCCGGTACCCTCACCCGTGGGTTTGGTGGTGAAGAAAGGCTGGAAAATCTTCTCCCGGATGGCCTCGGGGATGCCTGGGCCATTGTCCCGTACCCGAATTTCAACCGCCTGTTCCAGCCTTTGGGTACTTACCCACACCGTAGGGGTATAGGCCTGGTCGGCCACAGCCTGCATTTGCTGTACGGCGTAGAAAGCATTGTTGTACAAATTGAGCAGCACCCGCCCGATGTCGGGGGCTACAACTTCTATTTCCCCCAGGTTCGGATCAAAGTCGGTGACCAGCTCGCATAGGAAGTCACCGGCCTTGGCCGGATCGCCGGGGGTGCGGCCTTCCGACCGTCGAAAGCCCTGGTAGGCCAGCCTCAGGTACTCGTCGGCCAAGCGGTTCAGGTCGGTGGGGGCTTTCTCGCCGGGGGTAGTGCGGGCGTGCTCCAGCATGCCGCGCACGATGGCGTCGGCGCGACGGCCGTGGTGGTTGATTTTGCTTTCGTTTTCCCGAAGGTCGGCAAGTAGGGCTTGTGCCTGGTCCGTATCTCCTTTTTTCAACTCTTCTTCCAATTCTTCCAGTAGCTCGACGTTGACTTCCGCGTAGTTGTTGACGAAGTTCAGCGGGTTCTGGATCTCGTGGGCGATGCCGGCTGTCAGCTCTCCGAGAGATGCCATTTTTTCTTTCTGGATGAGCTGGGCTTGGGTGGATTTGAGTTCAGAGAGCGTTTTTTCAAGGATTTTATTAGCTTTTTGTTTTGATTTGAACCGATAGAAAACGCCTGCTGCCAAAAGAAAAAGCAAGGAGGCAATGCCGAAGGAAAAATTTCTCGTAAGGGCGTAAATTTTATTATCACTTTGGAGTTTTGAAATAGATAGCTCTTTCTCATTCATTTGTTGTTCAAGCTCAAAACTTACCGTACGATATTTGTCCTGCTCCATTATGAGGCTATCTTGTAAAGAAACAAACGACTTATAGACTTGATTGGCTTTTTCACTATCAGCTACCTTTTCATATACCTCCGCTAAGAGTTTATAATCTCTCAATACATTCAGTCGGAGGCTTTTTGCCCATTCTATATCGTTTATCAATAAAGCAATAGCGTCGTTGTACTTTTTTTGTTTAATCCTTATCAAGGCTAAATAATAATCAGGAGTAATATATCCGGGCGACGAGTTTGCTTTTATATTATACTGTTTGAGAATTTGCCAACATTCATTCAGGTTTGCTTCTGCAGCCGTAAAGTCTCCTCCTCTTAGGTTATACAAGGCTATAATCTGAAAGTTTCTCGCTACATGGTCAGGGTAGTTGGCTGCTTTTGCTGCTTTTGTTGACATGTCTAACAAGTATAGAACGCTGTCTTGTTTATTGGTTAAAAGTTCAGCATACGCCTTATTGGAATAGGCTATCATACCCGCGGAATAAGCTCTTGCAACAAAGCGATTGAGTTTTATATTTTTTAGCTGAGCTAAAACTGCATTCGAGTAATACAATGAATTTGGGTAATCTCCTTTATCTAAGTAGTAAAGACCCAGTACCGCCATGCTATTGAGATAGAGCATTTTTCCATTCCCCCTTGTAAAACCAAGAAAACTTCGTTCATTGGCAGCCGCCGTATCCATATAGCTCACCGACTTTTTCATGCTATAAATAGCTCGTTCATTTAAACCATTCAGGCGGTAAAAACCGGCTAAGATAAAATAACAGTCCGCCATGCCAAGCGAATCATTGTTGATTTTAAAATCGTTTAGTTTTTCAGTAAAGTATTGAAACCCCTCCCTAAATCTTTTAGAAAGTCTATAAGGAACTCTGAGTTGCCTAAAAATAGTACCTCTAAAGATTTCAGCATGGGGTGTTTTACTCTTTTCTAATTGCTTGTAAACGGATTTGCCATATTCGATTGCTTTACTATAATCATAAACGCCCAGGTTTCCACCAATAGCAATTTTGATGATATAACTCAAATCTTCATCTTCTCCTTTATTAAATTTACGCCCCGCTATTTCCAGTTGTTTTATTTGACTATCTGTTAATTTCATGTTATAAATCGATCCGATAGCGGACTGGAATAGTGTACTGTCTAGCCCCTTTTTTGTACGGCTTTTTTCGAGTAAATGCAATACAGAATCAACCTTGCTTTGCTGTGCTGAAAGAAGATTACTATGTGTGAGGAGCAAAATGCTGAAGGTCAATGGCAGAAAATAAGGTTTATTTTGCATGGTTCTATTGATTTTTAAATTTCACCACAAACGTCGTTCCTTCGCTTTCCACACTTTCCACTTCCATCGTCCCGCCATGCCCCTTCGTCACAATATCATAGGCCAAACTTAGACCCAGGCCCGTGCCCTCGCCCGTGGGTTTGGTGGTAAAGAAGGGCTGGAAGATCTTCTCCTTGATTGCCTCGGGGATGCCTGCGCCATTGTCTTTTACTCTAATCTCAACCGTCTTATCCCGCCTTTGGGTACTTACCCATACCGTAGGGGTATAGGCCTGATCGGCCAGAACCTGCTTTTGCTGCACGGCATAAAATGCATTGTTGTACAAGTTGAGCAGTACCCGCCCGATGTCGGGCGCTACTACCTCCACTTCTCTCAGGTTCGGATCAAAGTCGGTGATCAGCTCGCAGTGGAAGTCACTGGGCTTGGCCGGATCGCCGGGGGTGCGGCCTTCCGACCGCCGCAGGCCCTGGTAGGCCAGCCTCAGGTACTCATCGGCCAGGCGGTTGAGGTCGGTGGGCTGGCGCTCGCCGGGGGTAGTGCGGGCGTGCTCGAGCATGCCGCGCACGATGGCGTCAGCCCGGCGGCCGTGGTGGTTTATTTTGTTTTCGTTCTCGCTCAGATCGGCGATGAGGGCTCTGGCTTCCAGCAGGTTTCCCTTATCTATTTCCTCATTTAGCTCTTCAAAAAGCTCCACATTCACTTCCGAGTAATTATTGACGAAGTTCAACGGGTTCTGGATTTCGTGGGCGATGCCAGCGGTAAGTTCGCCTAGCGAAGCGAGTTTTTCTTTCTGGATTAGTTGGTTTTGGGATGCTTTAAGCTCAGCCGTTCGTTCAGTCACCTGTCTTTCAAGCGTTTCGTTTTGGGTGGTGAGGATTTGTTGTTTTTCTAAGGTAACATCAATAAAATTTTTATGGATATTACGAAAATCAATACCTAAAAGTATAGACATTGTAATCGGCAAACAAAACATAGCTATATGAAAAAGTATATCCGAAATCCAATCACTATTTAAAAAAATATCGTAGCTAAAAATAAATAAAACCCAAGTAACTAGGTACAATACCATACTATAAATAACATACTTTCCTCCAATATTCCCTTGTCTATATGCTGAATATGCCATATATATGACCAGTAGTACGAATATAAAACTAAAAGAAAAATCAATAATAAAGTTTATATTTGATTCTGATAAAAAAGAGAATATTGACAATATGTTAATTATAAAAAAGACGCTAATCAATCTTTTATTATTCTGACGAAGTAGTAATAAAAGAGAATATATCAATGATAAATTACCCAAACCGCCTAAAAAAGTAGCATAAAGAGAATAGTCATTTTTAAGGACAATATTATGTTCGATCTTTACCTGCAATAAACAAAAGGCACTTATAAAGCTAAATAAAGCCCATAGACTATACCATAAGTTTGCCCTGAAAGGCATATAGAATAGGAAAATAATAAAATGTACAACGAATAAAATGAGCGGAAAACCTAGATTAAAACCTTCCCAAATAAAAGTATTTTTATTTTTATCTGACTCTAATACAGCCTTCTCCGAAAAAATATGTGCACTGAAAAGTGGAAAACGTACGTCAAAAACTGATTTATATCGTGCACCATTTTCAAAATAATATTTTATAGCTATACTATTCTCGGTTGAATCAACTGGTAATGATATATAGCTACCATTAGGGTCGTAACTTTTAATTTTGTCATTTGCTGTATCAATTATTCCGAATGAATGAATGAGATGGCTATTTAAATAAATTTCGGTCGCACCTGATTGTTTAATTGAGATAAAAAAGGGTTTTTTTGTACTGCTTTTAAATTTTAACCTAAGCCATAGAGGCTGATTTGATACGGTTGACTTTAATTCAGGTATCACCAGAGAAGGGTCAATGCTCTCCCACTTAGAGTCATCAAACTCTGCTTTTGCCCACTCAGGATTATCGCCCGCGTGCCACTTCCAGCCTTTGTCAAGGAGGATACCTTGTTGGGGCAGGGAATCAATCTTAATGGATTGTCCAAAACCAACACCGCAGATACAGACCAGTAAGAGGGGAACGAGCAGAAGTCTCATGGTTGGATAGTGGTAATAGGCGGCCCGTCTTGTTTAAGGAGATCAAACTTCTAAACATACTGAAAATCAAACAGTTTGTCAAGTAAAATTTAGTGAATGGAATGAAGGCTTACACTATATTTTGCAACCCACTCCAATGTAGCATTTCAAGCAGAGAAACCCCTACTTCTTAAAAGGCTTCTCCGTCGTAATCTGTGCTTTGTACTGGATACTACCGGGTTTCCAGTTCTTCACAATCTCGTAGTCTTTTTTCACCTCCGCCTTCAACGCATTCACATCCACGTAGCCCACGCGATTGTAGAGGGCCGGGCTGTTTTTAGCGGAGTAAATGGCCGCGTAACGGTTCCAGTGCTCCTCGGCTTTTTTGAGATAATCGATAGAGGTTTCCTGAGCGTCTTTGTCGCCATGTTTATCGTAGAAAGCCAGCAGGTAGGCCGCCTGAATCTTGTTGGCGTAGTAGAGGCCAATTTGGGCAAATGCTTCGATGTCGCTGCACGTCCGGGACAACTCGTCGGCGGTCGTATGGCTGTACGCGGGCAGGGGTCGGAGGTAGGTCAAAGCCGCGTTAGACAGCCGTTGGAGGGAATCGACCACCGACAGCGGCGACAACAGGCCTTCGCTGGCCCCGGGATCGTGCAGCCACTGGGCTATCCCTGCAATGTGGCTGCCGTCCACCGGCTGACGGCGGATGTACTCATCTACGGTATAAAACCCCCGGTAGGTACGGTGGCTGGTATTGGCTTCGGGAAACCATTTGAGGTCAATGTCGCCCCACACAAAGCGGGTAATGAACGGAAAAATCATACTGGCGGCTTTCCAGGAGGCCATCAGCTTAAAGGTGTGCATACCGCCAAAACGTTCGCGGACATTTTCATCAATCACTTCGCGCGGCAGGTCAGGGTCGTAGGTCAGGCGACCCCAGATCATGTTGCCACCCATTGTTTTTTGTACACCAGCGGCGGGTTGTCCAGGGTGGTTTTGTTGAGAAAATCCCGGCCCAGCGCGTAGCCATCAGCGCCCATGTAGTAGCCGGCTACCTTGCTGGTGTCGGGTATGGCTTTGACGAACTGTCGGGCAAAGTCCACGTTGGCCCAGCGCATGCTGTATATATCATCGTTGCGGATGGTGAGCCAGCTTTTGTTTTGTGGGGTCAGCACGTCGAAGGCGGGTAGCGTAAACGGCGGATTGGGCATGGAGTACATGTGGGCAATGGCGTATTTCAAGCTCACATCCAGGCGGCAGTTCAGGCCCTTGAAATTCTCCTGAATGTCATCCAGCGACGTCCAGTGAAAGCGGTGGATAAGCCGGAAATCACGGTTGGGCGTGTCTTTCAGTCCGTCGTTGATGCCCTCGCCGTAGGTACGCCACAGCCACTTTTCGTTGCGGTACTCGTCGGTTCGTTTGTTTTCCATCCCCTCACCGGCCGTGATACCTATGCCTTTGAGCAACGGGTAGGTTTTGATCAACTCCCGGATCGTGGCCCGGAAGTAGGCAATGGTCGTTTCGCTGGACTGGTCCTGCGTGATGCCGTGCTTGCCGTTGGCACCGTAGGTAAACATATTCCAGGTGAAGATGTACATGCGGATACCCCGATCGTCGGCCATTTGCATGACCTTTTGCCAGAAAGCAATTTTTTCCTGGATGGTTATTTTCTTCACTACCTCCACGCTGTCGTACAGGTAGGGCCGGTCCCAGTCGACGCCCTTGTGCGAGTAGGTGTCGTCGTAGCGGGCTTTGGTGCGCCAGACGTCGTTGAGGGCTACCTCGGGAAACTCGGGTACGTACACTAGCGACGGGAACGGATGCAGGCTCCACAGCGTCATGACGTTCATGCGGTTACGGGCCATTTCGTCGAAGTACTCCCGCCAAAACTCCTCCTTCCATACTTCCGGGATATTGGCCTGGGCGGCATCGCTGGCGTCGGTGTAGCTGGGCGTGCGGAGATCGAGCGGAATATTGAATTTAATTCCCCGCTCCAGCAGGTAGGGTTTTTGATCCTTCTGATCCAGCCATTCGGGATGCTGCGTACGTAGCGCCTCGGCCACGTCGAGGCCGCCGTACATAGCTCCCACGGGGGTACTTGCCAGTACCCATACTTTATTCTTCTTTCGCCGAATCGCGTAACTTTGTTCGGTATCCCAGGCAGGTAGCCGTAACTGGTTCTGAGCGCAAACTTTTTTCACCTCCGCCCTATCGGCAATGAGCTGAACCTGATAGGTACCCAGGTAGGGTTTAATTTCCTGCGCCGCAAAAAGCAGCTTCAGGTTATTCTGAGGTAAAAGGGTCAAGGACTGCGCGCCCGAGCTGGCGGCAGTCAGAGAAAACAGGATAGCGAGTAGCAGATATTTCATAATAGTAGTGACTGATTTACAAGCCAGTATAGTCTGAAATAAGGTAAGGACAAGGGGGACTTTTTCTACCCCAAGCTCTTACATAAGAGCCAGCTACGGTCTACCCTAGTATCTTCACAACTCCCGCACCCTTATGTTCTTGAAGCGTACCCGCTGTCCGTGGTGCTGGAACATAATGTGCCCTTCCTTATCGGAGTGGTAGTCGGGGTTTTCCTTGAACTTGCTGGCGGTCAGCAGGGCGTTCATTTCGGGGCTACCGATGGTAAAATCCAGTACCTTTTTTCCATTGAGCCAGTGCTCCACGTGCCCGTCTCTTATGAATCAACCGCGCCTGATTGAACTCGCCGATGGGTTGCAGCTGCTTCTCAACCGGAGTAATCAGATCGTAGAGTGAGCCCGCCGAGCGAATGGCAGCGGTGTCGTTGAAGTACCTGTCGTCCAGAATCTGAATTTCGAAGTTATCGAGCCAGTTGGGGCTGTTGCCGTTGCCGGCCTCCATGGCGAGGTCTTCCTGCACGTGAAAAAACACCCCGGAATTGGCGGCCGTATCTACCGCCCACTCGTATTCCAGCTCAAAGTCCTGGTACCTTTTCTTTGTGACCAGGTCGCGGTTGGCGGTATCGGGGTTAGTGACCAGCGCGCCGTTGTCCACCATCCATACCCCCTCGGGAAAATTCGCTACCCCATAGCCCCGCAAGGCAGCGGTGGAGGTACCGTCAAACAGGGTTTCCCATTCGCCAGCCTCTTCATCGGTTTTTTGGGTGTCGTTGGAGCAGGCGGTCAGGAAGGCGAAGGAAGCCGCCAGTAGGAGTACATTTTTAAGCATGGGGTTTTGCTCTATTTTAGGGTAAGGAAAAGTCAGAAGAACCTGAAAAGAAGATTTCTGCTGACGTATATACCCTTTAAGAAGGCAGGCGGTGGATAAAGCTACTTTGTATTTTAATTGATGAAATTAGGCATTTTGGGTAATGTCCTGACTTTCGTTCGCCTCCACCAGTTCTTTCAAAAAGTTGGGGCACATATCGTAGCCGTTTGTCCACGCAATCCCTCCCCCTGGCTCTATGAATACCTTTCTGAATGCATCATAGTCCAGAAGTTCGGCGGTAAATCCTTTGCCTATGTAGGGCTGTAAATCCACGATTTTTTCTTCTTTATCGTTAAACTTCAGCCAGATCCTGTACTTATCCAAGACCCGTAAATCAATTACTTCATTCATAGTATGTATCAGTCCAATGGCTCAATTCTTTCCATAACTGCGGGAACAATCGCTTTTTGCCAGTTACTTTTTAACTCATCTTTGTGTTTCGAAGCCCATTCCAGCACCAATGCATGAGCTCTATTTGGAAGTTTTCCTGCCAGTATATCCAACGTTTCAATCTCATATTCTGCTTTCATTCCCTGGTACTCCGCATGAAAATGGGGTGGGTTATGATCCTGAAAATACATCCGGATAACAATTCCATAGAAACGAGATATTTCAGGCATAAAGTCGAGGTACTATATTTATTTCAACAAAATAATGATTAGTGTGTTCCAAAAAAAACTTTATTTCAGAAAACCATATAGGGTACTACACCAACAAACTCTCCTTAAACTTCTTTTCCAGCTCCGCCGCCGTACTGAACAGCAACGACTCGTTCACGCTCAGCAGCAAGGTAGTAGGGCTATCTGCCCGGGCGATGATACCCCGGCTTTTCAGATTTTCAGAAAACTGCCTTGCAGCAATGCCCTTTATGGCTATGTCGGAAAATGTTGGTACCAGCGGGTACGCGCTGTACCTCAAACCGGCTGTCTGTTTGAAGCCGCTTCATGAGTTCTTCCGAAAGGGCCACGGCTTTGGCAAAACGCTCCGTAAAGCCATCGGCGTAGTGATTGGCTACCACCGCAAAGGGCCACGCCTGCGGCAACCCGGACCCAAACATGCGGCGGGTATGGTACATGGGGTCAATGAGGCTTTTGGGACCGGCCAGCATGGCCCCGGAGGCGGCATTGAAGTACTTGTAGAGCGACACGTACACGGTGTCGAACAGGGCCGCGTAATCGGCGACGGACACGCCGGTGTAGGGCGTAGCCAGAAACAGCCGCGCGCCGTCCAGGTGCATTTTGATACCATTTGTTTTTGCAAAGGCCGCAATCTTTTTCATTTCTTCAAAATCAAACACTTCGCCCGTCTTGCGCCGCACCGGCGACTCGATGGAGATCGCGCCTACCTTGGCGGCTACCCTCCCACTCGCGGTTCGCTTCACTACCTCCTCCACCTCTGCCAGCGTAAAGCCCGCTTTACCCTGTCCCAGGGGAATCAGATTGAGGTTGCTGAGGATCTGGCAGGCATCGCCGGTATCGTTGTAGATGTGGCTCTCGTGTTGCAGAATCACGCGATGATCCAGTCCGCACAAGGCCCGGATCGCCAGCTGATTGGCCAAGGTACCCGTGGGCATAAAGATGGCGGCTTCTTTGCCCAATAGTTTGGCAAATTTCGCTTCCAGATCGGCTACGCACCCACCCAGCGAATAGCTGTCGGCTTCCGGCTCGTGTTGTTCCATTAGCCGGGTCAGGAGCTGCGTGTATTCTTTTGGGCTGAGGTGTAAGCCATCGCCGGTGAAGTTGACCGGCGGGTGAGTTTCTGCGGTGGATTCAGTTCTGGGTGAATCAAAGCCCGATGGGTTCATAGCTGGAATAAAAGCAGCCAACGCTGACGCTTGTAGAAATTTTCTGCGGGGTTGGTTTTTCATGAAAAGCGGAACAATAATACCTCCAAATAATTTTTCAAATAGCTCAATTGTAGGTAAATATCCAATAGCCTGGCAAAAAATAGATCAGGTCGCATCCGTAGCGATGTAATTTTTTTCTTTCAGATAGACCCTATCATTCCCCTCCTCACCTCTCCCAGGTCTACCTGCGTTAGTTATAGCGACTTTCGTGTTCCCTTTACAAACGGGTATAAAAATAGGCTATACTACCACCGATCGGAGATAAAAAAATACAAAACTCACCTACTCCACCTCCGACAACGAAAAAGGCCGGTCTGCCTTCGCCGTACCCCGGCTGGGGTTGGGTGAGCTTCCCATGTCCAGTTTCAGCGTACCGCCGTTGGTGAGGTCGCTGTACCGGAGGTAGGTACGCGAAAAGGGCTGCCCGTTCAGCGTGGCGTTTTGGATGTACACATTCTGTTTGGAATTGGTGGGGGCTTCGATCACGAACTTCTTCCCATTTTCGAAGGTGATGGTGGTTTTCTGAAACACCGGGCTACCCATCACGTATTCGTCGGTGCCGGGGCACACGCTGTAAAAGCCCAGGGCGCTCAGCACGTACCACGACGACGTCTGTCCCTGATCCTCGTCGCCGGGGTAGCCGTCTTCCGTGCCGCTGTACAGCTTCTCCATCACCTCGCGGGCGTGCTGCTGCGCCTTCCAGGGCTGCCCGGCGTAGTTGTAGAGGTACACCATGTGCTGGATCGGCTGATTGCCGTGGGCGTACTGGCCCATGTCGGCCATTTCCATTTCGGTCATTTCGTGGATCTTGCCGCCGTAGGTACCCACATGTACCGTATTGGGAACCGAAAATACCGAATCCAGTTTGGCCGTAAAGTTGGCTTCGCCGCCCATGAGATTGATCAGCCCCTGCGGGTCCTGAAACACCGACCACAGGTAATGCCAGGCGTTGCCTTCGGTAAAAGGCCCGCCCCACTCGTAGGGATCGAAGTTTTTGGTCCAGGTACCATCCAGATTGCGCCCCCGCATAAAGCCTACCTGCGGGTCGTACACGTGGCGGTAGTTGTACATCTGCCGGGCAAACAGCCGTTGGTAAAAGGGCTTATCGGTCATTTTGGCCAGCTGGTAGCCGCAAAAATCGTCGTAGGCGTATTCCAGGGTTTTGGCGGTAGCCTCACGGTACTTTGGATAGGGCACATAGCCCAGCGTGAAGTACTCCTTCCAGCCATCGCGGCCGTTGGCCGGGCCCCAGGGGCCCTTGTTGGTAGCTTCGTGCAGGTAGGCGTCCAGTGCCTTTTCGGGATCAAACGTGCGGATACCCTTGGCCCAGGCATCGGCCAGCAGCGAAATGGCGTGGTTGCCGATCATGCTGCCCGCTTCGCCCGGAAACGACCAGGAGGGCAACCAGCCGCACTGATCCTTCGCATCCAGCAGGGCCGCCACGTAGCGGCCGTGCATGGTGGGGTGCAGCAGGGCATTCAGCGGAAACTGCGCCCGGAAGGTATCCCAGAAGCCCGTATCGGTGTACATATACCCGTCGTGAATTTTGCCGTCGTAGGGACTGAAATAGTACGGGTCGCCGCTTTGCTTTTCTTCGTAAAACTTCCGTGAGAACAGGCTGGCCCGGAAAAAGCAGGAGTAAAACGTTTCCATCTGTTCGCGGGTGCCGCCTTCTACCAGGATCTTGTTCAGGTGCTCGTTCCACACTTTTTTGGCCGCTGCTTTGGTAGCTTCCAGCGTAGCAAAGCTACCCAGCTCACGCGACAGGTTCAGCGCGGCCTGCTCGGGACTGATGTAGGAGGAAGCGACTTTGGCCTGTACGGTTTCGCCCGCGCCAAACTGAATGTACGCCCCAAAGCCTTGCCCCTCGCCCGCCAGCTTGTCGGCCCACTGTGCCTCCTTTTCGATTTTCCCAAATCCCCTGAGTTTTGAAGGGTTTGTCAAACTGAATGACGAAGTAATTTTTAAAATTTTTCTGCAAGCCCCGGCCGTTGTGGACATAGCCCGTGATGCGGCGGTTGGGGGCATCGATTTCCACCCCACTCATACCGGTGTAGCCATCGAGTACGATATAGGCCGTCTGTTTTTTGGGAAAAGAAAATCGCAAATGCGCGCCCCTTTCCACGGGCGATAGCTCTACCGTAATGCGGTTGTCCAGGGCCACTTTGTAGTAGTGGGGTTTGGCGATTTCGTTGGCGTGGCTGAATTTGGCCGCCCGGCCGTACTGATCCAGTTTGAGTTCACCGGTCACCGGCATCAGCGAAAACACGGCGTAGTCGTTGGTCCAGGAGCTGCATTGGTGCGCCTGCTGAAACCCGCGGATGTGAATCCTTGGCAAACTGGTACTTCCAGCCGTCCCCGTTCCGACCGGTTTGGGGAGTCCAGGTATGCATGGCAAAGGGGAGGGCCGTGGTGGGGTAGGTGTTGCCCCGGGTGAGTTGATGGCTGGAATTGGTGCCTTGTAGGGTATTGACGTAGTCGGCCAGGTCTTTCTCCTGGGCTACCGCCACGCGGATGGTGAGTAAACAAAGTAAAACAGCCACGGGCGTGGTAAAAAACGGCATTCCCTTCATGAGGCAAATAGGATTTCTGCTAAAAAAAATTGTAGGTTTAGGGGTCATCGTCACGATCTTGCCCTCTTTTAGTATAGAGTGGCTGGTGGCCCAAACGACACCCCTTCGGAAACAAAAAAATCTTTAAAAATTGGGGGTGATAAAGAAATTCGCAGCTTTAACAATCTAATTGTCCATTTTTCGTACCTTCATTAGTCAAAACCAAAGTACCCAAAAGAATAATTCACAACTAATAGTATCGACTTTTCGCAGCAATTACATTCATAGAATTCAAAAATACAACCCACTGGATTTCAGAACTTTTCAATAGTAAGTCATGGTTGAATTTAAAGTACAGTTAGAAGAAAGCTTTGTGGAAACGCTGGGGTATCAGCGCATCGAAGACTCTTTGCAGAAGTTAATCCAAAGCGCAGTTTTGAAGCTGGCAGCGCAGGATATTTTGGAGGATACTGAAAGCGCGGAGCTTCAAAATGACCAGGAATGGCAGTTGGCCAGAAAGTTAGCCTGGCAACAGGAAGAGCATAAATATTCGGTAGGGAAATGACCGATTTTGTTATTGATGCAAATGTCGCAATGAGTATATTGATTAGTGGAAAAGCAAGCTACCGCCCACTATTGACATACCATAATTTCATTCTTCCCGAGTTCTTTTTGGTGGAGCTGGATAAGTACAAAGATGTACTGAAAAGCAAAACCAAATTGAATGAAGCCAATCTCATGCAATGGACTTATTTTGTTTTCTCCAAGCTTACTATTTTACCCAATTTTGTCCTGAATCAGGAAAGCCTTGAAAAGTCAAATGCATTGATTGGTGATATAGATGTAAAAGACACCGCCTATCTGGCCCTGGCTATGCAACTGGATTTAGTGCTACTAACCAGAGATATTCCCCTCCACTTAATGCATTCCGGATCATGAAAAAATATGGGTAAATTTCAATTTTATAAGAAAAAACAAGAAATGACTTTACGCATAGTAGGCTTGCTACTAGCGATCTTATCCCTATCCGTCGCTACGGCCCAGAACTCCCCTCCCCTTTTCAGGCTAGTGCCCGCCTCCCGAACCGGCATTGCTTTCAATAATCAGCTCTTCGAAAGTGATACCCTCAACATCCTCACCCAGGCCAATATCTACGGCGGCGGCGGGGTAGGCATCGGCGATTTCAATAAGGACGGGCTGATGGACGTATATTTTGCCGCCAATATGGTGGACAACAAGCTATACCTGAACAAGGGAAATTTACGATTTGAGGATATCACTAGTATAGCCCAGGTAGACGGACAAGGTCGCTGGTGTACGGGCGTGGCGGTGGTGGATATCAACGCCGACGGCTGGCCTGATCTGTACGTATCAGCTTCCCTTAGTAGCGATCCCGTCCGCCGCACCAACCTGCTGTACATCCATCAGGGCTTGAACAAAGAAGGCATACCGACTTTCAAAGAATCGGCTGCGGCCTACGGGCTGGCCGATGCCGGGTACAGTACGCAGGCCTACTTCTTCGATTATGACCGGGATGGCGACCTGGATATGTACCTGGTTACCAACGAACTCTACGATCCCAAAACCCCCATTCAGTTCCGGGCCAAAGTAACCGACGGCAGCGCCCGCAACACCGACCGCCTCTACCGCAACAACGGCAACGCGACCTTTACCAATGTGTCCAAAGAAGCGGGGATTACCTTCGAAGGCTGGGGCCACGCGGCGGCCATTTCGGACATTAACCAGGACGGCTGGCCGGATATTTACGTAGCCAACGATTTTGTATCCAATGATCTTGTGCTACATCAATAACAAAGACGGCACTTTCACCAATCCCTCGACGCGTACTTTAAGCATACCGGCTGGAACGCCATGGGCACCGACGTGGTGGACATCAACAACGATGGGTACGTGGATGTGATTTCGCTGGAAATGCTGCCCGAAAACAACCTCCGCAAGAAACGGATGCTGACCGGCAACGAGTACTACAACTACATCAACAACGCCCAGTACGGCTACACCCACCAGTACGTCCGCAATGTGGTGCAGCTCAACAGCGGCCCTACCCCGCTGGGCCACCCGGTGTTCAGCGACCTGGGGTTTCTGGCGGGTGTGTACCAAACCGACTGGAGCTGGTGCCCGCTGGTGGCTGACTTCGACAACGACGGCTACCGGGACATGATTATCACCAACGGCCTCCCCCGCGACGTGACCGACAACGACTACATCGAATACAACAACGGCCAGAGCGGCGCTTCGCAACGCTTTACCCTGGCCATGACCGACTCCCTGCCCGTGGTGAAGCTGGCCAACTATGCTTTCAAAAACACCAACGGACTGCAATTCGAAAACGTGACCCAGGCGTGGGGCATGGGCCAACTGTCATTCTCCAACGGGGCGGCCTATGCCGATCTGGACAATGATGGCGACCTGGATGTGATCATCAACAACCTCAACGATCCGCCTTTGTGTACGAAAATACCCTCAATTCTACGGACCATCACCTCACCGTCACGCTGGCGGGCCCGGCCGGAAACGAAGCCGGGATTGGGGCGAGTCTGCAGCTGTACTATGCCGACAAGCGGCAGCAATTCTACGAGCATCAGCCCGTGCGCGGTTACCTCTCTACCGACGATCAGCCGGGCCCACTTTGGGTTAGGGCACGGTAGCCCGCCTGGACTCGGTGGTGGTGCGCTGGCCGGACGGCAAACGGCAACTTTTGAAGAACATTAAAGCCGATAAGCCCCTGATGGTATATCACAAAAATGCCGTGGTACAGGATTCAAAAACCTCAAATCCGTTCGCATCGGCCATTTTTACCAATAGCACCCGCTCCTATGGCATTCGCCACAAAGCCGAGGAAAGGGACTTTTCTGGATTTTGACGTGCAGCCCACCCTGCCGCACAAGCTGAGCCAATACGGCCCGGCCATTGCTGTGGGCGATGTGGACAACAACGGCTTCGATGATTTTTATATCGGAGGTTCGTCGGGGGTACCCGGTGGGTTTTTTATGCAGGATGCCCAGGCCCGGTTTACGCCTGATCCTTCGCGCTTCGTGCAAAAGGAAGACCGCTACTACGAAGACATGGGCGTGCTGCTGTTCGATGCCGACAACGACACCGACCTGGATCTGTACGTGACCAGCGGGAGCTACGAAATACCGCCGGGCAATGCGTTCAGCAACGATCAATTGTTTTTGAACGACGGCAAGGGGCGTTTCACCAAAGCCACCGACGCCCTGCCCGCCGACCTCACCAATGGTTCCTGTGTCAAAGCCGCCGACTTTGACGGCGATGGCGACCTGGATCTGTTCGTGGGCGGCCGGGTGGTTTCCGGCGCGTATCCCGTAGCTCCCCGGAGTTTTTTGTTGAGAAACGAGGGCGGCAAATTCGTGGATGTCACGGAGCAGTATTTTCCGAGCTCTGAGTACCATCGGGCTGGTGACCGATGCCCTGTGGAGTGACTTCGATGCCGATGGCAAGCCCGACCTGGTCCTTACCGGCGAATGGATGCCCGTTACTGTTCCTGAAAAACATAGGTACCTCTTTCGTAGCCCTGCAAACGGGTATCGAACAGAAAACCGGCTGGTGGAACAGTCTCGTGGCGGGCGACTTCGACAACGATGGCGACACCGACTACGTGGCCGGCAACCTTGGCCTCAACACCAACTACACGGCCAGTCCCCAGGAACCCATGACGCTGATCGCCAAAGACCTGGACAACAACGGCCTCATTGACCCGCTGGTGTTTTGCTACATGAAGGCGGATGAGGGTACCCGGAAGCCGTTTCCCATTGCCTCCCGCGACGACCTGGTGAGCCAGATTCTACCCATGCGCAAGAAATTCCCGACCTATCGATCGTACGGTCTGGCGACAATGGACGAGGTGTGGGCCAAAGCCGACCGGGAAGATGCCATGATCCTGCAAGCGACCGAGATGCGAAGCTGCTACCTCGAAAATAAGGGGGATGGTTTTTTTGAAATAAAACCCCTGCCGCTGCAAGCCCAGGCCGCCCCCGTATACGGCATGAAAGCCGACGACCTGGATGGCGACGGCTACCTCGACCTCCTGCTGGTCGGTAACGACTACGGCATGGACCCCAACAGCGGCCGGCACGATGCCCTGAACGGCCTGGCCCTCAAAGGGGATGGCAAAGGGGGTTTCAGTCCCCTGCCCCTCGCCCAGAGCGGCTTTTTTGTGCCGGGCGACGCCAAGGCCCTCACCACCCTGCACACGGCCAGAAATGAAGACATGCTGATTGCAACGCAAAATCAGGATAGCCTGTTGCTGTTCAGTCCCAGCCGGAAGTATACCGACCGCATCGCGAAGTGGATTCCTCTGCAAGCCGATGATTTTTGGGCGGAGATTACCTACAAAGACGGCAGCAAACGGCGCGTGGAGTTTTACTACGGCGCTACCTACCTGTCGCAATCGTCGCGGAAGTGGCCGGTGGAGAAGAATGTGAAGAAGATGATCGTTACTAATTTTCAGGGGAAGAAGAGGGAGGTACTATGAAGCGTAAGGGTTTGTTTAAAACAAAGTCACGAATTGAAAATAAAGTAAAAATATCCGTCTGAGTGAGCCGAGCTAAGAGAGTTCTTACGCTTTCGATCTCAGTTCAATGCTTTTGCAATGCCAATGCTTGCCCTCACGGCCGGGCGGGCCCCGCCTTCTCAACGCCTCTGTATTTTTTTAGCCTGCACAGGGCAAGCGCACAAGGCCAAAAATATAGCGGAGCGGCCGTCGCGGCTTATGAGAAGGCTGAAATTGAATTACATTTTGTCGTATTGCTTTTGATGTTTTCAAAATAGGTGGTTCGTAAAGTTTTGGATGCTTCACTTTTCGAAATACTTATAGTAATAATAATCTATTTACATTACCATTTTTGAAAGTAAATAACCCATTTATGGCACGATGCTTCCAATCTCAGCTCTCTCATAAGCCGCCTTTTTTTATGGGCCTGTGTGCGTAGGCCATGCGCAGGCCCATAAAAAACAGAGGCGTTGAGAGAGCGGGGCCCGCCCGGCCCAAGAGGGCAAAGGCCAGCATTACCCAGGGCATAGAATAAAAGGCAAAAGCGTTTTAAAAGTTGACGTTATTTTATGGAAATACTCTATATGAAGCGCTTATTCGCAACTAGTTTGATATTTATCCAGGTTGTTTTTAGTTCAACTACCCATTCCC
>CAVYGM010000017.1:0-10034 GCA_963768025.1 uncultured Cytophagales bacterium | reverse complement strand
GGTGTCCAGTGTTAAATAGGCCATTATTCCTGTGAATTTTTATCTATTCTAAATCGCGATCGCTACGTACGGGATCTTTAACCGCCATACTGAGGGGGTTGCCAATGAGTGCCGCAGCCTCACCGGCCTGGTATCCCCAAACGGGCTGGTGGTTTTACTCGAACATAGGTAAAAGACCCCTATTCTGCGACAGTGTATATGAAACGAATCTCCGCTCAAGAGACTTCGTTAAGAGTAGCCCTGTTGAAACACTGAATGAGATAAGGTACCCTGTTAGAATATGAAAAGACTCAGGCTATGGTGAAGTTACCGATCGAGGATAGGCAAATGCGTGCAAGTCGTCCGTGTCCACGGGCGAACAGAAATGTTCGTAAGCGAACACTATTTTTACGCATACGATCTCTAATCAATTGATAATCAAACAAAAACTATCCTGGCATAGCGTTGGTAAATTAATGGACAGGAAGCAGGCGGAGATACTTAACTCTATTTTCTGTTCCTGAGAAAAATTAATAAGGTGTTCATTTTATCAAAACCAGTAAACAACCAAAAAGCCATGAAAACTGTAAAACACATCCTGATGGCCGCTTCTTTCGGCCTTTTTCTGAACTTGACGGAAACCGCCCACGCCTCTGATTCCCTGCCGGATTCGTCCACCGCCCAGCCCGAGAAATCCTCCTTCCAAGTAGGGATGTACCGGGTGATTAATTCCCTGAACATGAATGTACGGATCGAAAAAACGGGCAATGAACGTGGTAAATATCAAAATCCTCGACCAGCAGGGCAGTGTCTTGTACCAGGACAAACTAGGTAAAAAGCAGCACAAGTACGCCCGCAACCTGAATTTTTCGGAGTTGGGCGACGGCCAATACACTGTAGTAGTCTCGAACGGAAAAGATGAGGTGGTCAAGCAATTGCGGCTTTCAACCAAGGCACTCTACGAAATGCCCGAGCGGGTATTGGTAGCCGCTAACCAGTAGCATAGGTACCTTCACATGTAAGGATGCGCAAGTCATGGGCATTGCCCTCTGCCATAAAAACAACCGCCAAAAGCACTCACTCTTTGGCGGTTGTTTTTTATGGTAGTTACCCTGACTACAAATCTTCTCGAGAGGAAATCCTGACAAAGAGACCGTGGATACTCAGGGGATGGCAATCAATTTTATTTCGTATCAGGAACTGATCCTAAATAAAAAAAGCGGGCGGTCGCCCAAAACATCTGCTTGGTCTGGAAAACCTGCCGCCATTTGTGAATGATTCTCCCTCTGATTGATCTCCGATACGGCATGAACTTCGTGGCAAGTCCGTCGCACAGGTACACCTGCCGGACGGTCATTTATTTTTAGTACCCAGTTTTCCTTAGAAGACATACGCACAATGTCGAACACTGCAAGCTACGGGGTTATAGGAGTTCTGGCACGGTATTGTGTGGTACATCTCTACCGGAAAAACAGGAAAAGACCTGCCCTTTGGAGAGGCTTTTGTCTTCCTAAAAGATTTCTAACTACACTCGTTACTGTATCATTTACCTATGAAAATCATCAATCTAGCCCTTCTGACGGCGGCCTGCGCGGCCGGGGTATCCTGCGCCCCTGAGATCAGTGTCGACCAGATACCGCAGGCGGTAAAGGTTGCTTTCGAAAAAAGCTATCCCAACGCCAGGGATATCGAGTGGGAAAAAGAAGAAGCAGACGAGTATGAAGTCAGCTTTGAGCTAGCGGACAGCGAGGAAATATCGGTGGTGTACAATTCCCAGGGTGTAGAGCAGGAGGTAGAACGGGAAATACCAGTTTCACAACTGCCCGAAGCCGTGAAAACGGCCCTCAATGGAAAAAAAATCAAAGAAGCCGAAGAGATAAAGAAAAACGGCCAGGTATACTACGAGGTCGAAGTTGGGGGAAAAGACCTGTACTTCGATGCCAGCGGCAAGGCCCTGCCCGACCCCGATGAGGACTAGTATTGGGAGGAGTCAGGGAAGAGCCGCAGGCCACGGATTAGGCTAAACCTTTCGAAATACACAGTGACCTGGCAATCTGCTTTAATTTACTTTCCTATTCTGTTCAGAACCGAGTTTACCAAATTCTGATTTAGCCTAAACCCAACGGAACGGAGTTTTTCAATTTCATCTTTCAGATCGTCGATAATGCCGTACTTTTTTGCCTGAATCAACACGCCGAGTATGCCGACAATAGGCAGTCCCAAGTTCTCGGCGATCATCCTTCCTTTATATTCATCGATAATTAGGTATTCTGCCTGATTTTCCAGGGCAAGAGCGATCGACTCCGATTCGCCTGTATCCAATTCCAGTAAAAGCTCTTTTACTAATTTTCGATCCTTTAGGCTGACTACTTTTACCCAATTTAAATCAGCCAGTGCTGATTTGTGGGTTTCTAAGCGATAGAGTTCCCGCTGAACGGATGGCGTTATGGTTATCTCTCCGTACAAAGTATGGAGAATCTCAATCAGGCCGATTTGCAGCAGATTACTGATTGAAGAAGTATCGCTTACAATCATTGAAATTAGATACTAATGCCAAGATTCTTCAAGTCTTTTTGCAAATCTTCTTCGGTGTAGTGAATGTCAATTTCTCTTTTAGCCAATTCCATTTGAAACTCAATCTGGTTCAAATTGGCTAAGCCTCGGGCGATCCCCATGCTCAGTTTCTTTTTATCGTAGAGGTAGCAAGCCAAATCGAGCAAAAGCTCCTTTTCGGAAATCTGCGCTTTTTCTAATATTTCATCACTTATCAACAAAGCCATCATACTTGAATCTAATAATACTAACGAAGATAATGAAAATTCAACATCCTTACCGCTAATCCGCTAAACCTAAGTGCGTCAAAAGAAAAGCCAATACTCCGACCCCCAACTACGCGGCCCGAATCAGGCGTACCCGTTACAGGTCTCCGTTGTGGCAAGAAATCCATTTATCCTATCCACCCTACTCCTTCGCAAACAAAGCCTTAAAACACCTGGCATCGCTGTCTTCCTCACCTTCGGCGTAGAACCTATCCAAAAAACCACTCGCTCCGCTCCATACGGTCTGCACAATGCCGACGAAGTGTTCTTTCATGGCCGGGGTTGAATTGGCTCGGAGGTCGAGCATCATTTGTTTTTGTTGGAGAGCTACCGGCGTTTTTTTCCAGGGCGAGGTTGCTACATCAAAGCCTTTCATGGCAAAATAGACGGCGGTGGGGTCCGGGCGCTCGTAATGCCAGTCACAGATCATGACATCTTTCGGAATCAGGTCAATGGCGCGGTGGGTATTGTTATAACTTCCTTCCCAAAGACCGATGCCGGTGGTTTTGCCGTCGATCAAGCGGTCGCCCCAAATCCACAACCGCTTATTTTTCAACGCCAGATGATTGCGAATTTTGGTCAGTTCCCCGGCAAACAATTCGGCTTTGTCCCGTCCCTGGCACCGCGGGCAATCTTCGTGTCCGATATAAAACACTTCGTCCATGCCGGCATGAAAGGCATCGGCTTTGAAAGCCGCCACGATTTCGTCCATGACTTCAAAAACCACCTTATGTACTTCCGGATGCAAGGGACAATAGCTTTTGCAGTACAGTCCGTCTTCATTGGGCCACTCATATTTTTCGGGCAGTTGGACGCCGGGCGTTTCGTCAAATTCGGGATACACTTCCAGCAATTTTGAGGCCTTGGAATGCCACGACTGATGCCCCAGCAGATTCACCTGCGGAATGATGGCGATGTTGTGTTTCTGGCAGGCCGCCACCAGTTTGTCTACGTCGGCCTGGGACAGACCGTTTTCTTCGGCCAGTTCGGGATGCGTTTTGTATTTGAAATTATAGTCTACCCGCAGGATAAGCGTATTGATATTTCGGGGAGCGAGTTCTTCATTGATAAATTTCACGAACCGATCTACATTCTCTTTGTCCGGTACCGCAACGGCCAGACCACGTACCGGTAGTTCATTTTGCGCCGCTGCAACGAAGCAAAACAGCACGGACAAGGCAAACAGAAAAACTTTTTTCATCATCATAATTTTAAACGAATATTCATTTTAGCCAACAAAGCTGCCAGGGCGATCATACTGAATGCCCACACCACCGAGCCGAAGACCGCCAATAGCTGCGAATCATCTTGTTTGTACAGGAACACCTCAAACGGCAACGCCCAGAGCAGGTAATAGACGATATCGGGAGCCAAATAGGTACCCAGTGAGTTTTGACCCGCTGGTTTGAAGACGGACAGCACACCTACCTTATTCTTCACATCAATAATGTAGAAAAGTAAAGCAAAAAGTAGCAAACTTATACCGGTACAGAGCATGGCCCAGCTAGGGGTACCCCCCAGTTTGGAAATGATAAACCATTGGTGCAAAACGGCCGCCAGCACAAAACTGATGACCGCCATACCCAGGAGATATTTGAGTAAAGTCGACGGAGCGCCCTGGAATTTCTTCAACAAAATACCCACGACCAGCCCGGAAAGTACGATCAGGGGGATGTTTCCGTTCAGGATAACGCCAAATAGAGGCTTCACGGGGTCTAAAAAACCGGTAAGGCCTAGTTCGGAAGCAATGTTTAACCCCAAAAATACCAGTAGTACCAGCACCGTGGCCCTGAGGTTATCCTTGAAGCACAGGTACGTCACAGCGGCCGCAAAGTACCCCCAACCGATCAGGCCCAGAATCCCCCACCAGCTTTTCTGGATATACGTTGGGTTTTCGGCGGTACCGCCCCGGAATATTACGGCCAGGAAAATGAGCAGCGCAATGCCCAAGTACTTCAAATAACGGACTTTGCTTTTTTCGGGATAGTTGTTCCAGATCAGGAAAACCGCCACGTAACCGGACACGATCCAAAGCGTTCTGTTTATTGGTGTGAGTTCGGCGTTGAAGTTTTCGGAGGCATTGACCATGAAAACCCCGATGATCAGCAGGCTGATTGTTCTCAGGACAATGTGCAGGAGCAGCTGCGGCGTAGTCTCGTTTTTCTTTTCCCGTGCCTTGAACGCAAACGGGATGGATATCCCCACCATAAAAAGAAAACCGGGAAAAACCCAGTCGGCCAAACCCAGGGCATCTACCCCTTTTTCCGCATGCCCCAGCCATGTGGGTACGCCGGGCACGTACAAATCATTGACAAACAGCATCAAAAAGAGCGTCAGCCCTCGCATGATGTCGATGGATAAGATTCGTTTGGTTTGGGTCATGTAGAGAGGAGGAGTAAGATCTATTTCTCTACTGCCGCTCAGATAGCTTTTATCTTTCCAAGTCCTCATCAAACAGGGTTTCGGACATGTAAACAAGGTGCCGTCCGGTGCCGAGTTCGATTTTTTTCTTGGGATCTTTTTTCCTGACCGTAGCCACAGGCCTTTCCGATGGCTTTCTTTCAGACTTATTCTTTTCCGTGATCATGGGAGGTCTTGTTTTGTACCAAATATAACGAATTATTCATTGGCTGGCTTATGCGGCGAGCTGCAAGGTCTGAGGAGCTCAGGCTGGGCGATTAAACCCATTCTCTACTAACGATACAAGGAAAAATCTTCCAAACCCAACCTACTTTTTGTACTTTGCAAATGCTCCTATTCCCTTATGCCCAACGAAGCAATATGAAAAGACTACTGGTAATCGCGCTTATCTCGATAGTCAGCCCGGCGGCTAACGCCCAGCCCAAAAAGTACCACGCTGCTTTCCGGGAAGATTTCAGCAATTCGATGCTCGAAAATTTCAGGTATGGTTCCGCTGGGAACAAGGCCGATTTTAAATGGAAATCCGGAGTACCCTCCCCGTCGGAGCCGGATACGAAGGTACTGCTGTTCCAGCTCGATCCTGACGAGGTAGCGGGCGCGGGCAAGGGGCCGGAGATTATCTCCAACGACTTCACCCATTTCGGTACCTACTCCGCCCGGCTCAAAATTCCGGACGTCCGCCAGACCCAACCCAACGTCGGGGCGGTGGTGGGGTACTTTACCTACCACGTCGACCCTATTCCCGGGCTGAGCGAAGTTGATTTTGAATGGCTCCTGGCCGATCCCGAGATCATCTACGTAGGTACCTGGACCGGCCCGAGCGATTCGCTGGTGCGGATCGGCCGTACCATCAACCTCGCCGAAGGTACCATCTACAACACCATCCATAAAGTAACCCACAGCGGGAAGCCCACCCCGCTCACCGGACGCCAGAACCAGCCCGAACGCATTGCCGCCCTGCCGGACTACGACGCCTCGGCCCGCTTTTATACCTACGGCTTCGACTGGTACCCCGACCGCCTCCGCTGGTGGATGCTCCACCCCACCACGGGCGACAAAATTGTGCTCTGGGATTATCAGGGATCAACGCTGGGAATTCCGCAGAATGCCTCGCGCTACCGGATGAATTTCTGGCATACGGACGCCTGGTCGGTTGAGACAAACCCGCAATCGCTCGAAAAGCCACGCGACCGTTACCAGCTGGAAGTGGATTGGATGTCTTATGAGCCTATGAAGAAGTAGGGCTGACGAGGACTGTTGGCTGGGGTTGGTTAAGCTGTTTCAAGGAGAGTTGTTTTCGGACGTCGGCGTAAAATTAGTGGCAAGACCGTCGCACAGGTACACCTTCCTGCCTACCCTCGGGTATCAAACTCAACTCCTAACCGATGCTCTTTCAGGGTGGCGCGAATCTCGTCCAGAATTAAAGGATCATCGATTGTAGAAGGGGTCTCGAAGGGTTCGCCATCCGCTATTTTCCGGATGATTTTACGAAGGATTTTCCCGGAACGGGTTTTGGGCAGTCGCTTGACAATCACCGCTGACCTGAAACAGGCCAGGGCCCCAATGTTCCCCCGGATACTCTGCACCAGCTCGGCTTCTAATGATTTCTGAGAAATATCCTGCCCGTCTTTCAAAACGACCAGCGCCACGGGCCGTTGGCCGCGCAAGGCATCCGCGATACCCACCACGGCGCACTCGGCCACGGCGGGGTGGGCCGCCACGATCTCCTCCATTTCGCCCGTCGACAGGCGATGCCCGCTCACGTTGATGACGTCGTCTACCCGACCCATGATGTAGAAGTAATTGTCCTCATCCTTGTAGCCGCCATCGCCGGTCAGGTAGTACCCTTCAAAGCGATTCAGGTAGGCGCTCCGGAAGCGCTCGTCGTCCTGCCAGAGTGTGGGTAGGCTACCTGGGGCCAGCGGCAGCTTCACCACCACGTACCCCTCCTGATTGGGGCCAAGTACCTGCCCATCCTCATCCAGAATCTGCACGTCGTAGCCGGGCACGGGTGTACAGGAAGAACCCGGTTTGATCGGTTGCAGGCCCAGGCCCGCCATGTTGGCCAGCATCGGCGACCCCGACTCGGTTTGCCACCAATGGTCGAGAACCGGAATGTTGAGCAGGCTACTCGCCCACTCGTAGGTAGGTGGGTCGAGGCGCTCGCCCGCCAGGAAAAGGTATTTCAGGCAGGAGACATCATAGTTTTTGAATAGCCTCCCCTCGCTATCCTCCTTCTTGATGGCCCGGATGGCCGTCGGTGCGGTAAAAAAGGTCTTAACCTGATGCTGACTGATTACCCGCCAAAAGGTACCGGCATCCGGCGTTCGGACGGGTTTTCCTTCAAACAAGATGGTGGTACACCCATTGATGAGCGGACTGTACACAATGTACGAATGCCCCACCGCCCAGCCAATATCCGACCCCGCCCAAAACACCTCGCCCGGATGGGTATCGTACACCGCCCCGAGGCTGTACTTCATGGCCACGGCATGCCCGCCGTTGTCGCGGATAATGCCCTTGGGCTTGCCCGTGGTACCGGAGGTATACAGAATATAGAGCGGATCGTGGGCCTCTACGGGTACGTAACTTGCCGGTTGGGCCGACTGGAGTGTTTCGTTCCAGTCCAGCTCTTTCTCGGACACCAGTTCGGCCCGGAGCATGGGCCTTTGCAGGATAATATGGCAGTCGGGCTGGTGGGTAGCTTCCTGCAAGGCGGCATCGATGAGCGGCTTGTAGGGAATAAGGCGGTCAAACTCAATGCCGCAGGAGGCCGAAAGAATGACTTTGGGTTGGGCGTCGTCGATGCGGAGTGCCAACTCGTGGGAGGCAAAACCGCCAAAAACCACCGAGTGGATGGCCCCCAGCCGCGCGCAGGCCAGCATGGCTACCACCGCCTCGGGTACCATGGGCATATAAATGACCACGGTGTCCCCTTTATTAACTCCTTTGGCCGCCAGTACCCCGGCAAAAAGAGCGACCTTATCCCGTAGCTCCGTATAGGTAAATTTCTGGATGGTATGGGTCACCGGCGAGTCGTACACCAGGGCTACCTGCTCGCCCCGGCCCTGCTCCACGTGGTAGTCCAGGCAGAGGTAGGAGGTATTGAGGGTACCCCCTTCGTACCAGCGGTAAAAGCCGTTTTCATCCGTAGACAGGATCTTCTCCGGAAACGTGAACCAGGCGATGTCCTCCGCCTTCTCCCGCCAGAACTGCTCCGGGTTTTCCGTTGATTTTTGGTGCTCGGCCTGGTAGGTCATGGGTGAAAGGGTAGGGAGCTTGTGAGTCGCAAGCCGTCTTACTAGGGGTTTGATTTAAAAAGCCGCTCACTTTTACTTATTACTCACCTTATCCTCCAACGGACTGATGGCACTCATACGTGGTTTGCGTTGCCAACACCCCTACTCAATTTCGGACGCGAGAGGATGTAGCATTGATTTCAAATTGGTGTTAGCTGGGTAAACCTGTGTATACAATGAGAAGTACCCTGCAAGGCCTTCGGAATACATTCGAATAACGTAACATAGACGACTACGACGAACCAAGGGATACTTATGTCGAAGCAAAATTTTGTATATTTGGGAAACGACAATGCACTATGACGACCTACATCAGCGACCGCATCGCAATCAATCCTGGCATTTGCAACGGACGGCCGGTCATCCGGGGTATGAGAATCACCGTACAGACCGTTCTCGAATTCCTATACGCCGGATCGTCGCGGGAAGAAATCCTGTATCAATACCCCATGCTCGAACCCGAGGACCTCGACGCCTGCCAGCTGTTTGCTATTGAACTCATGGAGCGGCAATATGTGATTCAGGAATTTAAGAAGGTAGCCTAATGGCAAAGTACCTCATCGACATCAATCTTCCCTACTATTTTTCGCTCTGGAATAATGAGGATTACCTTCATCAAAGCGATATTCTTAATACGGCTGAGGACGCTGAGATTTGGCACTATGCCAAAGAAAACAATTTAACAATTCTTACCAAAGATGCTGATTTCTCCAACCGCATACTGTTGGCTCAACCTCCGCCCCGCGTCAGTCCTATCAGAATCGGCAACGCTTCGGTCCGGGAGTTTCATAACATTCTGAGTTCAATTTGGGACGATGTGCTGACCTTGAGCCACTCCTACAAATTGGTGACGGTTTCTAAGGACAAGGTGGAGGCGATGAACTAGCACAGAAGTCTGGACCGTTCAAAGTAGAATTGCCTTTTTGCGTTGGCGTAAACCTGGTAACCTGTCCGTCAAAGACGGACATTTATATTTGGTGCGCAGTCTCCCTTCGGAAGACGTACGCACAATGTAGCCCGGAAGACTACGACGAATTAGGGAAATCAGGGTTAGCAAGATAACACCTCCTTTCCGGATCATACTATAAGATACTTGTCATTTCCAGAATCTTTAATGAAATTCTTTGTCTTTCTCTCATCTTTTGTCCAGTAGTACTCTCCGGGCTTCACATAAACCAGGTTAAATACATCAATCCAATCGTTGTTTGTCATTTTTAAATTGTCAACTCTTGAAAGTTGCATCAACCATTCGTCATATGTATCCTGAAAGAGCTGGACACGCCCCCACTTTATATCTATACCACCCATGAGCATAGAAACTAAATCTTTGGTGATTATAAGATGTTTTTGTCTGCTTTCTGGAAATGTAGTCTTTCTCTTAAATTTTCCATATTCCTTTGGTCCAGAATTTTTTATACCATTTCTAAAATCAATTACTTGGTTCATAACCTCATTAGCATCAACTTCTAGTTCCTCCTTATAGTAATAAATTTTTTCCAAAGTATCATAATCATAC
>CAVYGM010000016.1:0-15896 GCA_963768025.1 uncultured Cytophagales bacterium | reverse complement strand
ATTTTAATTTGCAACAATGTTGCAAAAATAAATTTTAACAAAAGGAAAATCGCTCACAACTGGGTATTCGTCACACCTGGTAGTCAGTCGAATAAAGCAGCCCACTTGGTTAGACCAAAGTGGGCTGCGGGATTGAAGGAGAGTGAATTTAGACGGATATGAGGTAAGGGAAAGGTGCCATGCTCAGAGGAGGTATCGCTTTTTCAGCAGCTCCATCATAAATACGTTCACCTCCCACTGACTGGCCAGCGGCTCCTGAGTGTAGGGGTGCAGGGGCATGTACGGGGCTGGCCCAAACTCAGTATTGACGGTAAGCTGGGTGCCGTTGGTACGGTGAATGTCCACGAGCCTATCCCACCAGGCCAGGTGTGTGTCGAGCACGTCGGTCCACTCCGGCGCGCGCGGGTCGTTTACCTGCGGACCTTCGGGGTGACCCACCCGGCTATGAAAATGATCCGCGCGAGAGATGGCCAGAGCTACGGCTTCCGGCTGGTCTTCGAGCAATGACTCGTGCACGGCGCACCAGTGCGAAATATCCAGGCAGATGCGTAGCTCGGGTAGTCGGGTGAGATACTTCTGGGTGATATGTGCGGCAAAAAGGCTTTTGCCCCGGTGGGTCTCGTGAATAATCCGGACGCCGCTTTTCTGGGCAATCCGGTCGGCAGCTTCAAAAAGTACCTGACTTTGTTCAAAAGTATAGTAGTCTTTGCCGGTCTGGCAATTGATGAAAAGGGGCTCTCCCTCTACCAGGTTCCACAGGTGTTTTTCGTAGCTGCGGAGATGTTCCGGCAAGTCGCGCTCAAAGGACTGGTAGTACTGCCCGATCAGTTCAAGATCATGACTTTTCAGGATAGAGAGGATTTCTTCCTTTTCATGAGCATCGAAGGGCAGGGCCATTTCCACCCCGTCGTAGCCTGCAGCTTTTACGTTCTGACAAAAGGTGTCGAAGGGTAGGGTATTTCCCCATTGGGGGGCAAAAAATTTAATAGACATAGCAAATGGAAATTTTACTCTCAGCCGAGAGGATTAATGTTTGACAAAAGTACGAGTTGCGACGGTACCATTTTCCTGATGAAAAATCAGGATGTACTTACCAGGAGCCAGCCGCTCCACCGGCAGGGTACCTTCCTGCCCGCTAAGTAGGTACCTTGCCAACAGGGTACCGCTGCTGTTGAGAATTTCCACTCAACTATCCGGCAGAGCCGTGGGAAGCCGGATGGTGAGAGTTTCGGCCACTGGATTGGGGAACAGCACCATAAAATCAGGCGCGGGTACTTCGGGCAGTCCCGTAATGACATTGGCCCCAAACTCGTACGCGCCGGGCTCGGGCTTGCCTCCCTGCGGCCGGTAGGTACCCCGGATGTCCCGCTGGGCGTACAATTTAGGCTCATCGGTCCCGGCGTTGATGGCGGGGCTATTGGGTTTTAAAGTAAAGTCAGCCACCGCCGGATCAAGCGAGGGGTTTACAAATTGGGGATCAATGATTTTGTCGTTCGGTCCCTGTCCGGCTACCGTCCCGTTGAAGTAGATGTTGTAATCGTACCGCACGCGGGTATTGGCGTAGTTGGAGGTGCAGGCTTTGCCCGTAGCCGCGTACATGATGTTGTTGATGATGTTCACATCGGTACAGGCATTGGCAAAAATATTGGCGTAGTCGGGCAGCACGGTGCCATTCTGGTAGGCTGTATTGTTGAGAATATCCACGTGGTCGGCCCGGAAGGCGTGAATGCCCGAGCCCCCGTTGTGGTAGCAGATGTTGTTTTCCACCAGCGTTCGTCCCCCGTAGGCGGGGCCGTTTTTATCGTTGTAGGGGTACTGATTTACGTCGATGATGATGCCATTGCCGTCGCTCAACCGTTTCAGGCTCGCCCAGGGTACGGTGGTCTTGTTGGTGTGGCAGATGTTGTTGCGCACGATATTCTTATAGGTAGTCACCTTGTCGCTGTCGTAGGGATTGAGGATGCTGATGCCACTACCGGCGTACATCATGTACCAGGCGTTGTTGTACACCAGGTTGCCTTCGATGGTAACGTAGTCGGTCTGAATGGCGCTGATGCCGCCGCCGGGGAAATCGTGTACCCTACAATTCCGGATGGTGACGTGGTGGGGTAGCTTGGATTCGGCGGCGGGGCCGCCGATCGAAATCCCGTTGGTATTGAAATAGGCATTGGGCTTGGCCGTGCCCGCCAGGTAGTCCGTATACGCCTGGAAAGCCGCTTCGTAGGTAATATTTTCGTTGTTTCCCCGAAGCTCAAACCCTTCGATCAGGATATACGACCCGTTGACCACCACGGCATTCCAGGCGTTGCCGGTGGCGGTGATGATGGGGGTATGGCCCGGAAAGGGTTTGTAGGTAATGTACTTATTGGCCTCGCCGGAGCGGGTGACGTTCAGCACCGGCCCGGTGGTGGAGGCGTAGGTGCCATTCATAACAAAAACGGTATCGCCCGGCTGCGTGAGCCCGTGGGCTTTTTGCAGGGTCAAAAACGCTTTTTCGCTCGAACGCCCGTCGTTGGCATTGTCGCCGCTGGCCGACACGTAGTAGTTGGTAGCCGTGGCGGAGTAGGAGAGCGCATACAGTAAAAGCAGGACAAGCAAGGGGTACTTCATGGCAGGTCAGCGACAGATAAAGGTGAACTGGTTCGGACTTTTTTCGGTCAGGTGGGCTTCAAAATCCTGGGTGGTACCATCGGGCTTGGTGACCTGCACCCGGTAGGTACCGTAAAAGCCCCGGAAAGCTACCTCTCCCTTTTTACCCGTAGTCAACCGCACATTTTTGGTCATCCAGTCGTGCTTTATCAGCTTTTCGAGGCGGGTATATACGGGTTTTGGGTTAAAGTCGCGGTCGAGCAGACCACCGCCTTTGAGCCAGATCATGCGGTCAGACAGCCCCCACCAGTGAATGGACACCATGGCCGGATGACTGAACGCCAGGGTATAAAACTGCTCGGCGAAGTCGGCCTGCGCCTCCTCCGTCCAGGTACCCTCCCGCCAGCCGCCGGTAATGGGCTTGCCTGAGGACTGAGGGATAAATTCGGTGATGTGCAGGGGCAAGCCGAACTCGTTGAGCCGGTTGAAGGTTTCCAGTACCTCCACGGGCGAAAACCACCGGTCCTGGGGCTCATGCGCCTGAATACCAATGCCGGTCACCGGCACGTTGCGCTTTCTCAACTCTTTGATGAGCTGGTAGTACTTCTCGCGCACTTCGGGCCGGGCAATCACGAAGAATTCATTGATGATAAAGTCGCCCGTCGAATCGGCCTGGTGCGCCCATCGGTACGAATTCTCCACCCAGGGCAGGGTTTCTTCCAGCGTAATTCCTTTCACGTTATAGCGGGTACCTTCGTTGATTTCCCCCGTTACATTCTGTGCATCTTTCAGGGCTCGTTCCCAGGGAACGGTAGTGACCGGCTCGTTCACCACGTCCCACATGGTGATCTGGTCTTTAAAGCCACCCACCAGGTTTTGAATCCGGGCCCGGTACAGATCCGTGGCCTGTTCGGCGGGTAGCTTCAGGAGCCAGCGCGGGGGTACCGGCGGTGTGGGTCCAGCCCAGGGTATGTCCTTTGGGTGTTATGCCGTTCTGCTTACACCAGTCCAGTTTTTGCTGAAGCTTCTGCCATTCCGGCTTGCCCTGCTGCCCCTCGTAGGGTGACCACTTGACGGTGAGCTCGGTGAAGTTGAAAAGGCCCGCAAACTTCTCCCGGAATTTGGCCGCATCCTCCGCGTTGAGCCGGAATACTTCCTCACTCAGATTGCCAAAAAGAAAATCCTGGCTTTGCTGGTCAATGACGACTTTCAGATTGGGAAGCGGTTTTCCCGCCGCATCGGTGAATACCAGCTGGGCATCGCCTTTCCGGTACTGTTCAATATTCTGCCGGGCTCTGGCCAGCAATTCCTGCTCTACTTTTTGCTTGTCTGGTGCTTGCGCGTAGCTGCCTGGGAGCAAGAACTATGGCTAGCGACAGGGTAGACCAGGGTGATCTTTAAGATTGGTTTTGAGGGTAAAGCAATTCATAAGTCAATAGTGATATAAATTCAAAATTTCAACCGATACGTCCTCAACTGCTGGGGTTGCAAAGCAATTTTTAATTTTCCGGAAGCGGGCCTCAGAGACTGCTCGTTGGTTTCAATATGGCTGGTACGCCATGCCTGCCGGATGGGCCGGGCGAGGGTCAGGCTGGGGCTGACCGCTTTGTCGTTCAGATTCCAGAACCGGGTAATCAAGCCTCTCTCCGGCCCATCTTCGGCGGGTTTCACACTCCACAGCAGTACCTTGGGATCATTGATTGTCAGCAAGGAAAAAGCAGAGGTACCCTTTGATGCCCCTTCCCCCGTAATCAGCGCTGCCACCAGCGGGTTCTGGTGTTCCAGGGCAAATTTCATGGCAGAAGTAGCGTCAAAAGCACCCGCGTGGGAGGTAAGGGCAAACTGGTACAGAAAGTCTTTTTGCCCAAACTGGTTGTAAATACCCAGCATCAGGGTGTCGCGGTAGGGATCGGTTTGCCCCCCGGCCAGGGCGTTGAGCTGGGCGGAATTCTCGTCCAGCGAATCAGCCTGGCTGTTGCCCAATTTGAAAAAACTGCAATCCACGTTCGAAAGTGTAATACCGTAGCCATCATTGCTGACATTGGCGAAGTGGTTGAACGTGAGCCAATCGTAGCGGGCGTTTTGGCTTGCGTAGTGTCCGCCCCGGTTTTCGTTTTTGGCGGTCAGGATGGCCCCCAGCTCTTCGTGCCGGGTCGTGGGATTTTTCAGGTCAAAAGAAAAAGCCCAGGTTTTCAGATCACCGTAGTTTTCCTGAATGCTATCCTGAATCTCGATGCGGTTGTTGTGGGCGTACAGAGTCAGCCGAACCGTATGCAGAACCGGGTCGCGCGAAACGGCTTTCAGCGTCACCGACACCGGACCGGCATTTTCCACGCTGAGCGGCTCTCCTTCGTCCAGCGCTGCCGTACCCAAATCGTTCAGATACCTCCCTTGCGTGGCTTTTACCAACGCTTGATTAGTGGCCAAATCTACCCAGTCGGTAATCACCCCCGAGCGTCGCATCCGGATTTTATACCGGTCATTCTGCAAGTACTCCCCCTCCAATTGGGCCGCATCGGGCTGAGGAGCCGGGGTACCGGGCCGTATTTCGAATATTTTATAGCCTACCGAAGGTACCTCCTCCGCCCACAAGCGCAGGTACCGTTGGCCGCCTTTCACCACCAGCTGACTGGCGGCTTCCCGTCCTGTAGTCACATCCACCACCCGCACGGGGTACTGGCCCGCGTAGGGTACATCGGCTACGTCGCTCCGGGTCCAGCTTAGCGGATTGAAAACATAAAAACGGGGTACTTGTGCGGCTGGGAGCTGCCGGGCCAGTGCCTCCCGCGATCGGTTGAAAAGGGAATCCGTGTAGCCAGTGATCTGATTCTGGATTTTGATCTGCCACTCGGCCCGGTCCTTTTGCGAAACGGGTCCGTCGGCGGTCCAGTCGTGCTCCCAGTAAAGGCCAAAGGCTTCCCAAGCCTGTTTTCTTTCGGCGGATAGTTCGTTGGCAAAAGCGGGCTGCTGCAACGAAACGACCGAGGCCAGCGCTTCGGCCGAGCGGAGCTTTTCGGTGGCCCGCCGCACCTTGGCCGTGATTTCGTTCATCGAGACGGGGTAGGTATCCCACTCGTTGCCGTAGCTAACCGACTCGCTGGGCAGGCGGGGGTAGGTACGCGCTACATCTTCAAAAAAGTCAATTTCGTTGGATACCCGCACGCGGCGCTGCGGGGTGGTGCCGTTGCGGGCCGCCGTGATAAAGGCCGGCGATACGTAGGTAGCCAGGTCGTCCCAGCCAAACCCAAAGGCCCCAATGGCCCGGTAGGGGTAGGTGGTGGTGCCGCACAGGGAAGCCAGGTCGCTCACAAAACTCGTCATCTTTCCAACGGGGTCTTTGCTGACCACCTCCTGCCGGGCCTCAGCGTAGCCGCCCAGGGATACATTGTTGGTTCCGAGCAGGTTGTACCATTTCATGATCACGCCGCTACCATCCGGGCCGGTGTAGCGGTAGAGCTGATGCCGCCGGTGGGCCAGTCGGGCGTTGGGAATGCGGCTGGCGCAGCCACACACGCCTTTCCAGCTGTACTTTGCCCCCGACCCGGCCCAGAGGGAGCTCAATCCCAGCGGGAGGGTTTGGTTTTCCATCGCCACCGCCAGCGGAAAACGTAGCCCCAGCCGCCGTTCGAGCTGCCCGGCGTAGTACATGCCCCGCAGCACGGCTTCGGTGGGCTGCCCTCCGTAGGTACTTACCAGGGTGTTGAGCGGACTGCTGATATGCCCCGAACGCAGTGCGGCCACCAGGCGGTTAAATTGCTCCGGGGTCCGGTACTTCTCATATGCCCGCAGCCAGAAGCTGCCGTCGCAGTTGAAGCGCGCCTGAAAATCAGGCGGAAAGCTTCGGGTCGAATCTATCTGATCGAGGTAGTAGTCCAGCATGTGCACGAAGGCCGAGTCGTACTGCGCCTCGTTGGCCGTCCACATGTAGTCGGTGTGGTCGTCATTGGCCAGGTAGATGCGCGTAGCGGGCTGGGCCAGGCAAATGAACCAGCTACACAGGCTTAGTAAGAGTACGGGTATCTTCATAGGGTTGAATAGTGTTTTTATATCGGCCAAGCCCACGGCTTTGGATTCTGAATTCCGCTCACTCCACCATAATTCGGCTCATGCACTACGGCGGTTTTGTCTCAATCCCTCAGGCTCACTCTTCTCAACATTCACTCATTCACTCATTCTAATCATTCAAAATTAACCTTCCACCTCCGTCACCTTCCCCCCCACCGTAAAGGTGTCGCTGACGCCCAAAAGTTCGGCGAGATGGCAGGCCATGAAGTTGAAGGGCAGGATGTTGCACAGAACGGAAAAATGTTCTTCGGCTTCGGGCTCCTCTACCTGGAAAACGGTAGCTCCGGCGCGGGCGATGGTATCTCCCAGTTTGAGGCTCCGCTCGTAGGATTTTCCCTGGGCCACAATCTGAATGACGATGCTGTTACGGGCCGTTTCTTTGGGGCCGTGGTCGTACTGGGCCATGGCTAGTCCGTGGAAATTGCGCTTGGTGCTCTCGCTCAGAATCAGGGCCGCTTCCAGCGCGGTAGCCACATTGGGTCCGCTACCCGTGATGTAGATCCCGTGAATAGCGTCGCGGGTAATCCGTTCGAATACCTCCCGGGCCATTTGTTTACCGATTTCTTCGTAGGCACCCATCCGGTCCGAAAGCAGCGCGACGGTAGTCGTGGGGTCGTACCCAAAGCCTTTGAACAGGGCCAGCAGCGTATTGATATAAGTTTTGGAGGAAGAAAAGAGCTCCTCGCCCGCCAGCAGCGGCACCACCGTAGTAGCGTGGGTACCCAGTTCGTTTTCGGGGTAATTG
This sequence comes from uncultured Cytophagales bacterium, assembly GCA_963768025.1. Lineage (GTDB taxonomy): Bacteria > Bacteroidota > Bacteroidia > Cytophagales > Spirosomataceae > CAVYGM01. The sequence continues at coordinate 8,497 of CAVYGM010000016.1, read as the reverse complement.
GTAAGAGCCGTGTACCGTTCGAAGCGGTGGCGGCACCACAGGACTTCGGTACTTCGGCCCGATTGGGACAGGAGTACTGCTTCCGGCTTTTTTTCTTTTTCGAGCAGATACTGGTAGTACTCCGAAGCTATTTCGGGACGGATAGGTACCCCCATGTACTTGAAAGCCAGCGGGGCAAAATACGAGGAGCCCATGCCCAGGTAGGGTACATCCAGCGGCAGGGGTGGTACTTCCGCGGTGAGTAGTTGGTGGGCACGTTCGGGAACTTCCCGCAGTTCAGACAGGGGCGTGTTCATAGGTCGGTGGTTAGGGTTGGGGTAACGAAGGCGGCCGGTTTTTTCTCGTAGGAAAGCGCCAGAGCCGCCAGTATGGCGAGCGAAATGCCCGAAACTTCCACGTAGGTGATGCTTTCGGACAAGAACAGAATAGCCAGAATAATAGTAAAAACCGGCTGCAGGGCCCCGGCGATGGTGGTCACCTGCGAGGCTTTGCCTTCGGCCTTGTAGGCCGCAAAACTGCACAGCACACCCAGACCGTTGAGCAGTCCAGCGAATGAGCCGAGGTAGAGGGTAGGTTGGGAAAAAGAAAAATCTACCCAACCCGCGCCCACAAAAAGCAGGGATATCCCCACGCTCGACCCAATGAAGGCGGCGTAGGCCCATTCGGCCGAGATATAGTTGGTGGTCACTTTCTGGGCGGCGCTGAATACTCCCCAGAAAAATAAAGCTACGAAGGAAAACAGCAGCCAGGGAGTCAGGCCGACGTTTTTAAGAAAAGCCGCCGGATCGTCAAACAGGAGTCGTTGGCCCGAGAGCATCACCACCGCCGGTACGGCCAGCAGAATGCCGAGCCCGTTGATCCAGTTGAGTTTTTCCTTAAAAACCAGCAGGGCTATCCCGATGGTGACCAAGGGGTACAGATTGGTGAGCGGGATGACAATGGCCGCGAGCCCGCCGCTGGTAAAGGCCTGAAAAACAGCCACGTTGCCCGCCACGGCCAGAATCCCGGCGACAATTCCCCACAAAATCCCCTTCCTTTGCGGAGGCTCCCGCCGGATTTTACCCAAAACCAACGGAATCGTAAACAGCATTCCGAGGGTGAAAAGGAGGTGGTTGGTAAAGGGATTGACCTCCTCCGAAATCAGCTTGGCCACCACGCCCCACACCCCCCAGAAAAAGGCGGCGGCGATGGCAAAGTACATCCAGGCGTTTCGTGTTTTCATAGGCTCAGCGAAATAAAGCGGCGCTACCCAGTATACCGGCCTGTTCGGCCAGCGTGGAGAGCGCCAGGGTGGTTTGGTACTTTTTGTAAGGCCCCAGTTGTCCGGCTGGGAGCAGTTCATGCAGCCAGGGGCTCAGCCCCATGGCCACGCCACCGCCCAAAACAATCCGGTCGGGAGCAAAGAGGTTGATGTAGTTGCCCAGGCCCGTGCGGAGGTACCCCAGAAACTCCTGCACCACTCGGCAGGCAGTTTCGTCCTCAACCAAAGCAGCTTGGAAAATTGCTTCCACCGTAGGCGGTGGCTCCATATTTTTTGTTTGATAAAGACGCCCCGCGCTGTTCAGGATACCGGTAGCCGATACCAGCGATTCCAGGCAACCCGTTTTGCCGCAGTAGCACCGGATATCGTTATGGGTGACGGTGATATGCCCGCCCATGTGGCCGTAGGGTAGTTTTTCGGTCAACTTGCCATTCACGACAAACCCGAGTCCCAGGCCAGTACCCAGCGTCAGCACCAGCACCCGATCAAAGCCTCTACCACTTCCGTACAGCGCTTCACCGAGCGCTACCAGCCGGGCGTCGTTGTCGAGGCGGCAGGGCAGTTGATGTGCCTTTTCCACGATCCGCGCCAGCGGGTAGTCTTCCATGAATTCCAGAAAACCGTAGGTAGAGTCCACGGTACCGTCTTCAAACACAAAACTGGAAACCCCAATGCCGACGCCTTTTAGCGGCGCGTCGGCATCGGGGTGCTTTTGCAGGGTGTGAATAGCGTCGGAAAGGATTTGTTCGAAGCGGTGGGCATCGCGGGTTTCGGTCGGAAATACAAGGGTATCCAGTACCTGACCCGCGCTGCAGGTCCACCAGACCGATTTTGGTCCGGGTACCGCCAATATCCACGCCGATGGCCAGTTCCTGCATAGAAAACAAATGAATTGAACAACAAAAGAAAAACAAGGAAATACTCTACCAGCCAAACACCTCGCTCACGTAGCGACGGCTTATTTTCCAGTTCTCGGCGGGTGAACGCTGATTGGGCTCGTCGAAGGCCAGTTCCACGGCCGCCCCGCCCCGGTAGTTTATTTTTTTGAGCGTTTTGGCTATTGCCCCAAAGTCCGTTGTGCCTTCGCCCAGGGCTTCGGCCCATTTGCCGGTAGCCTTCTGATCGCGCAAATGCATGTACACAATCCGGTCTCGGTACGTTTGGAGAAATGTCACCGGGTCCACCCCGCCGCGAATGAGCCAGTTGAGGTCGGGACCCAGTTTCAGATCGGGTACCCGGTCGAGGGTACCTTTCAGGTCGTGCATTTCGTGCACCACCTCGTAGGTATGGTTGTGCAGGTTCAGGACTATGCCTCTGGATTCGGCGAGGGGAATAAGCTTTTTGAGCACCGCGGCCTGCGCGTCCAGTTCCTCTGCCGTTTTTTTGCGACGGGCATCGCCCACCGATACCCCAAAATTGGTACCCCCCAACTGCTGCAGGCGATCCAGGATTTTGGTAGCGTTGGCCACGATGGCGTCGTGCTGATCGGCTTTCCACATAGCGGCCCCGTAGGAGCAACCCGTGACCGGCAGGCCGTGCCGCTGGCTCAGTGCCGAAATGCGCGCCACGGCATCGTCGGGTTCCAGGAGGATGTTCATGAGTTCGATGCCGCCAAAGCCAGCCGCCTTGATCTCCGAAAACACCTGATCCAGAATCGGAGTGCAGTTCCAATCGGGGGGGTACTTACTGGCGTACACCCACATATGGGCACTCAGCTTTACGGGACTTTTTGCCGCCCAGCCCTCCAATGGCTGAGCGTAGGCTACGACTTAACGCCAGGCCACCCAGGAGCAGGGAGGATTTGAGGAAACTACGGCGGGTAGGAAAATCTTGCATGGTATAATCTTATTTTTCGACAGAATATTTTTTACAAACCGTTGACCAGCAGACGGTCGTCAATAAAACTTTTGGCGCGGGGTACATCCGATTCTTCCAGATGCTCGATGATGAGCGGGATGTTTGGGTGCTTTTCGGCCAGCCTTTTCAGGTACAGATCATAGTTCAGTGCCCCCAGACCGGGGGCGGGAAGTTCGATCATCCCGACTCCGCGCAGGGCGTGGGCCTCGTCGGTGTCAATGTCGGCCATGGCTACCCCAACCGGGGCTTCGGCTAGTTGCACGTCCTTGGCGTGGGCAATTTTTATCTTGGATGAAAGAGCATCGAAAATCCGGTTCAGGGTCAGGTCCATGGCGCCGATATTGTGCTCCTCAAAATAGTTGGTCGGGTCCATCAGCAGCCCGAGGTTGGGGTGGTCGATGTCGGCAAAGAGCCGCAGGGTTTCTTCCACCGAGCCAATGACATTATTCACGTAAGTTTCCACGCAAAAGGTCACCCCGTACTGTCCGCGCAAAATGCACCAACTCGCCGATCACATCGCGGCATTCGCGGTAGCCTGCTTCGGTTTTGTTTTTGGGATGATGTACCCAGTCGCTTTCCTCGTGGAAAGTACCCGTTTCGCTGATGACGTAGGGGGAGCCCAGGTCGTTGGCGTGCCGGATGATCTGCCGGAGATGGGCCAGGTTGGCCTGTCGTACCTCCGGGTCAGGGTGCACCAGATTGGTGTAGCCCGACACGCAACAGATGGGCAGGTTGTGCTGCCGGAAGGTATCCCTGATTTTCTTTGCCTTGACCGAATCCAGACTACCGGTAGAGAGGTCCATATCCTTGAACGATACGTCGAGCTGCACCGTGTTGAAATCCAGACTACGTATTTTTCGGGCGGTTTCGGCCAGGGAATAGGGAAAATATCCGGTAAAAATGCCTACCTGTATCATGCTGGTTTATTGAAAATGTTTGGGAAGACAGGGGGGTAAGCCCCCTGTCTTTCGGGCTATTTTTGAAATAGAATATCGGTAAAGAGCGGCCCGTTGAACATCCCGGCCTTGCCTTTGCCATCGTGGTACACAAAAAATACGTTTTCCACTTTGGCAGATTTGGCCAGGTCGGTGGTCAGGCGCTGGGGTTTGTCGGAGCGGGGTATGGGCAGGGTACCCAGCAGTGGTCCGGTTGGCGATCCGCTGTGCAGGGTAAGGCTACCCTCCACGCCCGACGACACCAGGTGCAGGGCGATGCTCCGGATGCTGGTCAGGTCCAGTTGCCGGAACCCGACGAAGGCCTCGTTTTCGGTAAAGCGCACCCGGCCGGGTTCTTTCTGGCTGCTGCCGTTGAGGGCCGCCTTATACGAAGTATCACAGCTAATGGCTTCCAGCACCGGCGGGCGCAGCAAAAACTCCTTCCGGGTAGTGAGCGGGGCCATGCCGTTGGCCCCTTTGTCGGTGTACGAAACCGTCATCAGGTACTTGCCGGGCGCTTCTTCCGGCGCGGGGGCACGGGTCACTACCGTACCGGCAAGGGGTAGCGACTTTACAGCCGCGGGGGCTTCGGCCAGGGAAAGGATATAGCTCACCATTTCGGTGGTCTGCGCCACAGTAAGCTGCGGGTGGGCCGACATGGCGTTCTCCCCCCAGTTGCCGTTACCCCCGCTGATCACTTTCCGGGCCAGTTTTTCCCGCGCCGTGCCGTCGTTTTTGTAGCGTTTGGCAATCTCCTGGTAGGAAGGGCCGATGGATTTCTGGCTCAGGCCGTGGCAGGCTTTGCAGTCGCTCTCGTTGATGAGTTTTTCCCCGGCCGAAAGGCGGGTGCTGCCCACGGCCGACTCGTAATTCTGCGCCGCCAGGGTGATGTCTTCCCCGTAGGGAATGTACTCAAAGGTCACCACGGCTTTTTTGGGGTCAATGCCGCCTTTTTGCTTGTCTTCCTTATCGGTTATTACCGCGCGGTAGGCCAGGGTTTGGTTGGGCCAGTAAAACGAGCGGTTGGACGGCCATTCCAGACTGACGGCGGGCGGGGCGTTTCCGACCTTTATTTCGGTACTGCGAGTCGATACCTTGCCCGCTTTGTCCGACACGCTGAGGGTCACCTGGTAGGTACCGGGCTTGTCGAAAGTGAACGAAGTAGTTTCACCGCCTGCTTTCCGCGTGGCAGTCTGGCCGGCCGGGCTGGCGGTCCACTGGTAGGTCAGGGCGTCGCCGGCGTCGTGGTCCAGGCTGCCCTTGGCCGACAGGCGTACCGTCAGGGGCGCGGCCCCCACGGTGGTGCTGGCCGACAGTTTTGCCACGGGCGGACGGTTGCCTTCGGAATAGTCGATGCGGGTGAGTTTGGAGTTGGCATTCTGGGCAAACCAGTAGGTACCGTATTCCAGCACGTACATGGCCCCGTCCGGGCCAAATTCCAGGTCGATGGGGTGCTCAAAGAGCGTATTGGGCATGAAGGGCTCGATGCCGCCGTAGCTACCGTCGGGTTTGAGGGTCACGACGTTGATCCAGTCGCGCATCCATTCAAAAATAAAGAGCTTGCCGTTGTAGTAGTCCGGGAAGGAGCGTTCTGATTTCTTGTACTGATCCGCGTAGAATACCGGCCCGGTCATGGGGCTCTTGCCGCCCGTACCCAGGTGAGGAAACAGGTCGGATTCCACGTAGTTGTACCAAATGAAGGCCGGCTGGGCGGGCGGTAATTGTTTCAGACCCGTATTGTGAATGGAATTATTGACCGGATTTTGCGGATCGAAGAACTTACCCGCCTTCTCCTGCGCGAAATCATATTCGGCGTAGGGCCGGTTGTCGCCGGCAAAATAGGGCCAGCCAAAATTTCCGGCCCGTTTGGCCTGGTTCCACTCGTCCCAGCTGCGGGGGCCCCGCTCACTGTCTTTCTCGCCGTTCTGTCCCACATCGCCCCAGTAGAGGTACCCGTTCTTCTGATCCGCCGAAATCCGGATCGGATTGCGGCATCCCATCACGTAGATTTCGGGTCTGGTCATCGCGAGTTCCCTTTTCAAACAGGTTTCCTTCCGGGATAGTATAGCTTCCGTCGGCTTCGGGGTGGATGCGCAAAATCTTCCCGCGCAGGTCGTTGGTATTGCCCGCCGTACGCTGGGCGTCCCAGGCCTCCCGGCCCGGCCGCTCGTCGAGGGGCGCGTAGTAGTTGGAGCCAAACGGACTGGTATTGTCGCCGGTGGCTATGAAAAGATTACCATCCTTACCAAAGGCAATGGACCCGCCCGAGTGGCAGCATTCCTCGCGCTGGGTGGGAATTTTGATCAGGACTTTTTCGGAAGCCAGGTCGATCGTACCCTCCGAAAATGTAAACCGGGAGACGTACTGCTGGGGCGTGTCGCCCACGGGGGAGTAGAACAGGTACAGCCAGTTATTTTCGGCAAAGGCCGGGTCCAGGGCTATGCCCAGCAAACCATCCTCAATCTTGCTGAATACGGGCAGATCCAGGATTTTCCGCATCGCCGACGTGGTGGGGTCATACATCAAGTATACCCCCATTGCGCTCCACCACCAGCACGCGCCCGTCGGGGAGCACGGCCAGTTCCATGGGTTCGTTGAGGTTTTCGGCCAGTACTACTTTGGAAAAACGGGTTTCGTCCGGTTTTTCGTCGGCAAACAGCGCCACGGGTACCACCGGCTCCGGGCTGCTCCAGGAGAGCAGCAGCGTCACCACAGCCAGCCATCCGGTGCCTTTGATCAGGGTATAGGGTTTCATCAGGAAAAGGTATATTGGGTTAGAATTTCGTCAATCTCTACGGCCCGGTGCTCCCGCGCCGACAGGTAGCAGGCGTCCACCAGGGCCATCGTTTTCAGGTTGTCCCGACCGCCGATTTCCGGTTCGGTACCCCGTTCGAGCGCCACCAGCAGCTGCGCCATGGGCCCGGCGAAGGCGTCAGGAAACCACACCTCCGGCCAGCGGGGCCGTTGCCAGCCACCGGGTACCAGGGTGGAGGTATAGTCGAGGGTACTGGGTACGGCCTGAGGGTAGTGCGGCCAGCCGATGGTACCCTGGGCCAGGCCTTCGAGTCCCTCCACCCGCCATTTGATGTAAATGTCCTGTTCGGTGGAGTCGGGGCCCGCCCATACGTCGTCCCAGGCGGAGGCCCGTAGCCCCTGGTCGTATTCCAGAATGTACAGGGCCAGGCCGTCCTCGTGCGGAAACTTGGCCGCCGTTCTCGGGTCCTGCGCCACGCTGCAGTACACCCTTACCGGATCGCCGAACCAGTACCGGAAGGTATCCAGGTGGTGAATGCTCATCACCCGCAACGTCAGCCAGCCCATGTGGGCCTGCCAGGCCGTCCAGTGCGGAATGGCCCGCATGTCGATGGAGCCAAACACGGGTTTGCCCAGCAGACCCCGGTCGATCAGATCCTTGCAGGCGCGCACCGACTGGTCGTAGCGCATATTTTGGTTCACTCCCAGCACCACTCCGGCATCCTCGCAACATTGCACGATTTCGAGGGCTTCGGTGAAATTCATTCCCAGCGGCTTTTGCGCCAGAATACCCCGGATATTTTTGTGCCGGACGGCATCCCGGATCACCGATAATTGCTGGTCGGGCGGTACGGCGATGTCCAGTACTTCCACCGCCGGGTCGGCCAGCAGCTCTGCGTAAGAATCGTAGACTTTTCCGATGTTATGCCGGTCGGCCACCTGCTGGCTTGCCGTTCGGGAAAGGGAGGTGATGGCCACCGGGTTGAAACCCGCCTGCCGGTAGGCTACCAGGTGACAGTCGGCCATGATAAAGCCCGCGCCGATGCACCCAATACCTACCGATCGGTTTGTGGGCAACTCAGGAAGATAGTTCAGTTCACTACTCATTCAAATAGTCGCTTACATTGCGTATGAAAATTGGATTGCTGCTCAGGACTTCAACTCCTGCAAAGTAATTTCCGCTTCTTTATTCAAAAAATCGGCCTGCGATACCGCCAGTCGTCCGCTTTCCAACAGCGCCGTGTCCGGCACCACGTCGACCGGTTCGATGCAGGAGGTATGTTTTTCCCGGAAAGGCTTGTTGTACGACAGATTGTAGGCCGATATCACCGACCAGCGGGGTTTGTCGGACAGGTTGGCGTCGGAACGGTGCAGGATGTTGCTGTGGAAAAAGAGCGTATCACCGGCTTTCAGCTCCACGTACACCAGCTCGCTGTTTTTTACCGCTTCCTCCACAAAATCCGGGTCGGCACCCTGCTGCTCGCCCACAAAGGAATGCTCGAAGCGCTGCATCTTGTGGGTACCTTTGAGTACCTGCAGGCACCCGTTTTCGATCGTCGCGTCCGTGAGGGCCACCATCACCGAAATCATGGCCTCGGGGTACAGAAAACCATTTTTATACCAGTAGCCGTAGTCCTGGTGCCACTCCCAGGCACCCCCTTTCTGGGGCTCCTTCTGCATTACCTTGGAG
>CAVYGM010000015.1:0-49655 GCA_963768025.1 uncultured Cytophagales bacterium | reverse complement strand
GGGTGGATTGTGCCCAACCTCCTGGATCAGAGTCTGGCATTTTTTCAGGCCGATGGGGCAACTATCGGAGAAATAAATCAAAATGGGCAATGGATGTCAGGGAATGAAACTGAGCCCTCATCGTATTTGCACGAAGTGATGGATTGGCTTACGCATAATAAAGATATCCTGGACTCTTTTCTGGAACATGTAGAAGAAGCCATGGATACTATTCACCCCAACGACCGGGAAGGCCAAAATGCTTTTTCAGTATTGATGGGTCGGCCTATGGCGGTTGTCCGGCTGGGCGTACAATTGGAGCTGAAAGGCTTACCGGCGGTCAATATGGGCTGGGATGAATTCAGAAAGGACATTGTCCGGAACGAACGGGAAACCGACGGGTTTGAGCAGGTGAAATTTCCCTACCGCATCGGAGAATACCGCCAGCAAAACGACGGATTAATTGGCTACTGGGCCATCGAAGACAGTAATCAGCTTTCTCGAAATTTCAATGTCAATGGTTCTGTTTCAGCCGACATTATCATCGAAAAAGTGGGTACAGACATGGACGATTGGCTCAGTCAAAAAAACGAAGCCTGGAAGCTACAGGACTCAGAAGGCCGAACCCTAATCGAGTATCTAAAAGCAGAGCCTAATAATACCATCACAATACAGGATCTCATCCAACCTTACATCCGGGAGGGCAGCCGGGTTTGGGAAGCGCTGGTGCAGAAAGGATGGCTGTTGCCTGAGGAGAAAAAAGACAGAATCTCGCACTATGCCGAAGCAGAGAAATTGACTATTGCCCCGGCCGATGGGATGCAGCAGTTTGTCTGTCTCATGGATCCCTTTGGCGTGGTGCATTTGAGCAGTGGCATCCAGCCGGTGAAGTCCATTCAATTGCCGGAGCAATTTGTAAAAAATGCCCTCAAAAACATGGAAGTTTCTTTCCTGACCGCTCCCGTTCTGGGGCCGGAAGCAGCCGTAGAGCTTTCACTACCCAAAGAACAGGAGTATACCTGGCGATGGGAAGAAAATAATGTTTGGCCCAAACCCAAGAATGAGGGTACAGGCGCACCCGGAAAAACCATTTTGGAAGAGGAAGATCTAACCCCTTTCCGCACCATAGCCAATTTTCCCGACCGGAATGTATTGCGGGAAGGCAAACTGGTGCTACGTCAAAAACTGACAATAGAAACCGAAGCAGGCACACAAACGAATATTTCTAACTAAACCTTGAAATAACGATACATGAGCAAGTCAGACAATACTTTTTTGCACCTACCCCTGGATGAAATCCGAACCGGAGTTGTCGTCAACGTAGGAGGCATGGGCGGTAATGCCAGGGTGATGGGCAACCCACAAATCAGGCATGACCCGGAACTGGGCAGTTGTATGCAGTTCGATGGAGTAGATGATTATTTAGACCTCAGAGGACTGGAAGGGCTTGACCTGAAAGAAGGTCTGACCATCGCCGTTTGGGTGCGTTTCAATGATCTGCAGCGTTATTCGAGGATACTTGATATCAACAATCAAAATAACAACAGTAAAAATGGTATTTTTTTAAACAACCACGGAACTTCAAACCAGCTAACACTTGAAGTTAACCAACAACCAATTTATACTGATAATGCCATCAAACTAGATACATGGCAACATTTTGCTATAACCGTCCATCCAAAAGGACTGAATAAAATACTACTGGATGGTCAGAAAGTAAAGGAAGAAACCAAACCGTTTTTCCCAAATATGAAAACCGGTTGGACTACATTTTTTATTGGCAAAAGTTCTTCAACCTCCGATGCGTTTTTCAAAGGCGCTATGGCCAATTTCCGGCTTTACGATTATGCCCTGGAAGAACAGGACATTGCCAACCTGATGAAAAAGGACAAGACCAATATGGCCGTGTATAGGGAGACCGCCCCCCTGAAAATGGAACTCTACTCCATCCGGGACGACAATCACCTACCAGTCATTTTCATAGAGTCGGCCAATAAAAGCGAACCCCTCGAGCTGAGCGTTACCAATCCTACCGACAAGCCTATACTATTCAAGGCAATTGAAAACCCAACGGTAAACGACTTTCATTTTCAGTTTCGTTTCCGAAAAAACGTCGTAGCCCCCAACGTACTGGATGCGCTCCGGAGTGCTGCAAATAAAACGATCGACGATTGGCAATACAGCCTGATTGGCCCCGCCGATGGTGGCAAGGAAGACTGGATCTCCTTCGTGCGCAAAGGTGGTGCCGATTTCAACTTACCAAAGGGGGAGTCCATCACCCTCCAACTACCCACTTTCAGTGCCGCCGCTCAGGGCGGTGCCCGCAATACGAGGGTGGAAGTACGCTACCAGATTAAAGACCTACCCACGGGTTCTATCATCCGGCATTTGGAAATACAAAGCCACCTCGGGCCTGAAAACTGTACCGCTCATCGCCCAGGTGAAAGGCTCAAATAGTATTCTGAACGACGGCAAGGCAGCCAACGAATTGACCATCGAGGTTCTTTTTACAAAGGCCGTTGGTTCGGTATTGCTTAACCCGGATACCAGCAAACCCTCACGATTTGAACTGGTCGTAGAGGAAAACTTATCTACACCCAATAGCCTGAGTGCCACTGCAACTACCGCTGGTTTTAATAACCAGCCAGTCGGTGATGGGCAGGGACACAAAACCTTTCCGTTTGACGTGCAGAACGCCGTCTCCTTAAGCAAGGATAACAAGCTTGTCATTAATCTCAGCAACTGGATCACTAATGCCGAAACGGGAATCCACAATCTGCTCCTACGCTACGAAAATATTCCCGGTTACTGGGATGGGGCTTGGGTACTGCCGGTGGAGATGGGGCCGATAGTCATTAGGGAAAACAATGTGGGCATTGGGACGGATGTACCAACTGCAAAACTGCAAGTGGAAGGTGATTTAAACGTTGGAGGAAAAGGAAATGGTCGTGTTAAAGCGAGGCATATAGACGGAAAGGATTACATGTCAGATGCTTATGATAAGCTTTATTTAAATTATGATACGGGAAAAGATGTGGAAGTAGGTGGAGTAAAGAATGCTGATTTAATTGTTCATGGTCGCATCAAAGACCAAACCGGATTCATAATGCCAGTGGGTTCTATCATAGCCTACGGGGGAAGCACGGCGCCAGAGGGGTGGCTGTTGTGTGATGGAAAACCCATTGATAGCAGATATACCGACCTTCGAAATGCTATCAACAGTAGCATGGCACCTGATCTCCGTAGCCGATTTATTGTGGGGGCGGGGCAGGGTACCGGACAAGAAAGCTATTCTTTAAATGGAATTGGTGGAGAATCAAAGCATACGCTTAGCATCGAGGAAATGCCAAAACATAGACATGAATTGTATACGGCCGGTTCTAAATGGGCGAACGAAGGATGGATAGGCCAGAATAAGGATGTAAAAATAAAGCTAACTGATCGGACAGATGATAATGATAAACCCGGCAGTGAAGTTGGCATAGGTAAGACTGATGTGGTAGTTGTTAACGAAGGAGAGAGCCAACCCCATAATAACCTTCCTCCCTATTATGCTCTAACCTACATCATCAAGTATTAAAAATATGCAAAATCAAAACCTCAACCTCGATGAGGTCAACGCTATCCTCAATGCGCTGGGCGAGCAACCCTGTGCGAAGGTATTTCAGCTGTTACAGAACTACCAATTAAAATAAAATTTCATAAATCCCTCAACTTAGTTTACTGTCAGTTTTCGCCGGACTACCATAATTAATATCATTGTGAATCTTCTAACTATAAGCGCAGAGAATGTTCCCTACCGATCCCTCGACCAGTCAAACACCAGATCAGTTAAATCCAAAATCACGTTATCGATCCGCGAGCTTAACGGGACGTGTCCGCTCCAATAGTGTTAACCGTGATAAAGGCGATTTGAAAAATAATTTAAGAAACCCTGCCAACCCAAATCATGACTTGCTTAAAGCGGAGGACATGAAAGACTTTAGTGTTATCGCAGTTTATTCACGTGAGGCGTCTAGAAATTTTGCCAAAACATGGGAACAGTTGATTAATCGAACCCAGTCTGATTCTTCAGAGCTGTTTGGGATCACCACAGAACAACAACATGATTCTCCAGAAAATGCTATATTCTTAATCCAGAAGCTCAAATTTACACGTCAAAGCACCGATTTGGAAATACAAATTAAGGCACTATTGGAGAATCGAATGATTCCTCACATCATTGCCGTGATTGAGGGGCCCGCTGGGCCGGATAAAATCAATATTGAATACGATCTAGAAAGTCAGAAAGTGACACTCCCCTATGTTCAAAGGCATTTTTTTAAAGGCGCAGACATAAATGGAAGACCAGATGCCAAACAGAACATGACCTTTTACGCGAGGAAAGATATGTGTGACGCATACGCTTTTGTTAATGTGGAAATTAAGTGTGATGAAAATGAAATCATTAAGTGCACAGCAATAGATTACAAGGCTGAATCAGACACATTATTTAGATCACTTGTGGTTCACATACCCAATAAATTCACTTCAACAAAAGCAGATGTAGCTGCAACCTATAAAGCATTTGTTAATTATGCCCAAATAATGGCAAAAGAAAGCAAACCCATCGTTGTCACGGGCTTTTTAGGGGATACTAATTTTGCTGATGCGTATTTTAAAAATAGTGTGCCTTCTATTGGAGGACATTTGTCTGATGGCAACACCCTTAACCCGCAAAGCAGTGGTGCCAAAAGAGCTACAAATTTTATGCAGAGCATTCCAGTTATTGAAAAGCCAAGTTGTCATTGCGTGCTTCAACCGGCAACAACTAATTACGTAACTATAGCATCTGATGAGGAGAATAAAGTAGCGACGGATCATCCAAGCTTAATTCACTTTACAGCGCACAACAGTGTGATAGTCGGGAGGAACCCCGATGCTATAAGCGGGTATTATTTTCCCGAAGAAAAGAAAGAAACCCTAAACGAAAGCAACCCGAATAAGAGGGAACGGGAATCTTCACCTAGTGCCCCCCCCCCCACGAAAAGGATTAAGTTGCCAGCCGATGCACCTGCACCTGGTGTTTACCCTGAAATGCAGTTGAATGCTTAGACTGAATGAAAGATCAGAGAACTATTACATTTTCATAAGTACGAATTTAAACCAAAGTGCAAGTAGAAAATCTTACTTCAGATGGTAATTCCCAAGAGTTTGTTTACCGAAGAATATTTAAAAGACCAGAAAGACCTCAATACCATCCCAGGCTTTAAGAATTGCGCCGCTTTTCTAAAAGCCATCATGGGTTTTGAGGGAAGAATTGCGTGCATTAATCTGATGGCGTCCAATGAGCAAGGGATGTTTTTGGAAGTGCAACTGCCATCTCCTCTATCAACGCTATTCTATGATCTGGCAGGGGAAATAATTGGCCTGTGGTTAATCCCTGACGAAGGAGATTCTGACCAGTGGGGTACACTGTGTATTTTTCCATCACATAATTTCACTTTCTCCGAAGCTTACGAACTGCCCTCTGCAGCAGGTGTCTTTTCTAGTGAAACAGTCAGGAAAGGCGGTTGGGTAATTTTCTGCGACCAGGAGACTTACTCCGTTCCAGAAACCTTCAAAAGTGCACTTGATAAAACAACAGTCTTTAAAGACTTGAAACAAGAACTGGATGGAAAACATATTGTTTTCAGTGCCGGGCTGAACCTCGTCCATTCATGGAAACTTAACCATGCGTCGATCGACTTCAACTTTGGCCCATTTGAGAATCTGTTGAATGATGCAGATATAATGCTGCTGGCTAATGAATCTCCCAGCGGGATGACTTTCACACTTTTGCTTAAACAGGTATCTGGTCACCTGCCTGAGTATCTGACTAAATTCCTCAGCCTGCAATGGGTCACGTTCAGAATCTTTTACTTCTTCGCCCACGAAGAGTTCTCGCAGTCCAGTGCTTCACTCTCGGCACAGGTAAAGTTTAAGGAACAGGACGCTTTGCTTGAAGTGATATTACCGAGCAATGCACAACCGGAAGTAACCTATAGCCTTGCCATATATCCCCAGACTCCCTTCTCATTGAAGAAGGGAATTTCAGATTTATTCGAAAATCTGGGTGTTGCCGCTCCTGCTATTCCAGATATTCTTCCTGCTCTCGATTTAGAAATGACCTACCTGCGCGTAGGCATCAGCAGCAGAGGTATAGACAGCATCAGTACATCTTTAAAACTCAAAGCCGGAACAGGCAGCGGTGGATGGTCTATTCCAAAAGACCCTAAAATTTTCACTCTCAACGAGGTCTCGCTGAAACTTGACTGGCGTAAAGATAGTCATATTGGCTTTACCCTTAATGGGTCCATGAAAGCCTTCTCCTACGATTTACTGCTTTCCTTTGATTATCCATCACAAATCATCAGCGCCCAGTTAGCGCCAGGAGCCCAAAAGGATAAGGAAATAAAAGATCTGGCTACAGAGATGGGGTTTCCATCAGAATTAGCAAATGGCTTGAATGATGTTGGCACTGCCTTAAGTATTTTCATGTATGCCGATGTGAAAAATAAGAGACGGGAAATACGCATTAGAAATCATGAGGCCTGGAAACTAGCTGATAATACAAAATTAAACACGCTGGATCTTCAGATAAAGTCCATATTCGAGAATGACTGGAGATTCTCCGAAGCCTCACTTTATGCAGAACTCGACCTGCCCATTGGTCCTGTAAAAGGGTCTGGACGTGAGCCGGTTATTATCGATATTGAAGCGGATTATAATAGGTACCAAAACATATGGTCTTTTAAAGGTGAAACAGGCGTTGGTCAGAACATCGCGGTTGGAGAGGCCATCAACGCACTGTCCATCAAAGTGGGCGGAAGCAAGTATGAGCTCCCAGAGGCCATTCAAAGTCTTGTGGTTCGAAACATCCATCTCCTCTTCGACAATAAAGGCAATGCCGAATTCACGTGCATGACGAGCTTGGATGTTAACGGGAATGAACTGGATTTCTGGGTACACTTGAAGAGGGAACAGACTGGAGAGTTCCTGATTTCGGGTTCGCTTTTTATCAATGGTATACAATTGGGAGTAGCCTTTGAATCGAAACTGGCTTCTACATCAGATTCGATATCTGCTTCTGCATCAGAACGTGACTCTACTCCTGTATCAAAACCTATATCTGATAAATATATTATAGGCAGCCTTTTACAACCGCTTACCCTGGATTCCAAAGACCTCATCAGCGCCATCGCCCCCCGTCTTGCCCCCAACATACCCCTGAGTGTGGCTGTCAAGCTCAAAAGTATATTGTTAGGTCTACATAAAGGTAAAAGCAGCGAATTTCTATTCCGGCTCAGCTTTGACCTCAATATCGATCTCAAAGGCATACCGCTCGTTGGCGATATGTTGCCTGCTGGCATTGGCTTTACGAACGGTCACCTGCTAGCCGCCAATAAAGACTGGAAAGATGAAGATATTGCGGAAGTCAACGGTCTTTTGGGCCAATTCCAGCCCAATCAGCCAGAAGCACTTGTTAAACTGGGCGATAATTCAACCGGCCCCACCGTAGGCAAAGGCATCAGTTTGAGTGGGTCCTTCCAGATTTCGGAGTTAGAACACTTCCCCATGTTCCTGCATTTTGGGGGTGATACCAAAAGCCTTGAGCAAGGATCAGGAAAAGCCGAAACCACCCCTGATACACAGCCCAACGCATCTTCTGGCGACAACGGGCAAATCGAAGCGCCCAAAACGGTCTCCGCCAAACCCGATCCGCGCGCCCAGCGGCAGGTAGGTAAACATCTCGGCCCGGTCAATTTCAAAAAAGTAGAGATGATCTTTCAGGACGGCCGTTTGGGACTCAAAATAACGGGGGGTCTCGCCCTGGCCGCCTTCGAGTTTGAACTGATGGGATTGTCGGTAACCGTACCGCAGACTGTCCTCAAAGACCCCTCGCGGGTCACCGAGATTGTCTTTGATTTGGATGGGATAGGAATAGATGTCCAAAAAGGTACCCTAACTATAGCAGCTACCTTCCTCCGCACGCATTACGAAGCATCGGGAAGTATAGAAGCCTATGACGAGTACAACGGCATCGTTCAGGTGGCTTTTCCGCCCTTCTCTCTCACGGGTATGGGATCGTATGCCAACTATGACGGGCATCCATCCCTGTTTCTATTCGTGGCCATCGGCTTCCCCATTACCGTACACCCATCCCTGATTATCGAAGGAATGTCGCTGGGTTTTGGCGTCCACCGGGACTTCATTGCCCCAAAAGTGAATGAAATCCTTTCCTTCCCCCTCATACAAGCCTCGGTGACACCCCCACCTCCGATGGATATCGCTACCTTGGTAGAGAGCATGCACAAGTACTTCCCTCCTACCGTGGATCAGTACTTTGTGGTGGCAGGGATCAAGTTCAAGGCTTTGGGTTTGGTGGATACCCTGGCGCTGTTGGCAGTAAAATTTGGTCGGGAATTCGAAATAGACCTTATCGGTGTGAGCAGCATTACTCTTCCGGGCGGTTTTATTGAGCTGGCGTGGATGGCCAGGGTGTTGCCCGACAAAGGGGAGTTCCTTATAAGAGGAGAACTGACCGACCGTTCCTTTATTTTAGTACCCGCGGCCCAGTTAACCGGCGGTTTTGCCGTGGCATTCTGGACGAAGGACCTCCATAAAGGCGATTTTGTGGTAAGTGTGGGCGGCTACCATCCTCAGTTTAAGAGCCCCGACCACTACCCTGACCATATCTCCCGGCTGGGTATCAGTTTCAAACTAGGAACCACATTTGCCATTAAGGGGGGGGCGTACTTTGCGGTGACACCACAAGCCATTATGATGGGCGGGTACCTCAGTGCCACTCTGACCCTGGGCGACCTGCAAGGCTACCTGAACATAGCCCTGGATGTTATGATTTGGTATCAACCCTTCCATTACGATGCCTTGATAGGCGTGGATGCCGGCGTCAAAATAGATATCCCTGCTGCCTTGTTTACCATCCATATCAACCTGCACTTACACCTGGATGTGCATGTGTGGGGGCCGGACTTTTCTGGTACTGCTTATTTGGATTTGGGCATAAAGACCTTCTCTGTCCCGTTTGGCGCTGGTAGCAGTGCCAAAGCCCTGCCTGTGGGTTGGGATGAATTCAAGGGAAAATTTCTTAGTACCAGTGTTTGTAGTGCTGCTGTTACGAAGGGCTTGATTCGTAAGGTAAAAAAAGCGGATAATACAGAGGTTTATGTGATCAACCCGAAAGAGTTGGAAATTGAAGCCAAAACGACAGTACCTATTACAGAGAAAATTGACGGTACAGATGCTCCGGGGAGTATTGGAAGATTCGGTATTACACCCATGGGGGTACCGGGAGAAGGGTATACGGCTACTTTCGAAGTAACAATAAAAAAAGGCACCGATATATCTAACGGATTCAAAAAGGCAGCAATTACGAATAGCGTACCGGCGGCGATTTGGGGGGTAGATGGGCTGACCCCACCAGACTTAGCAAAATCAGACAGTTCGTTGTTGAAGAATGCTTTAACTGGTGTACTCATCACGCCGGGTGCAGGTAGGGAGTCCGGAGAAACCCACGAAATGGACAAGGAGACGCTTGCTTATGATACGGATGAGTTTGAAATCGTGAAAGCATCCTCAATAAAATACTCGAAACTAGAAGATCAGAAGTTCACTTCGGAAAGCCCAATCGCTCCATATTCTGAATTCACAGGATTGACAGGATTGACAGGAGCCAGGACGATAGACATGACAAAATTACTGCACAAGCCTATTCTTGTAAGTTTAAACAAATAATGCCATGGAACACACCCCCTCAACTGAAAGCGAAGTTGCCGAAACTAACAAAATAAGCTTTGAAGCCTATCATAAACCGGGAATCAGCCCTGGCAGGTATTCATTGGAGGCAAAATTGAATTTTTCGATAGGTCCCTCCACCCATGTCAAAGAATCCTTTGCCAGTACGCTGGAATTTGAAGTAAGCGGCCCTCGTTTCAGCCTCTCTCCTTCGGAGGTACAAGCCGTATTCCCACCCCGCGACAGCCTCGGCGAGTTTGACAATGTGTTCCCCCATATCGAAATCAACCGCAGCACGCTCCCCTGGGAGCGGGCGGCTGGGAAAGAAGGCCTTCCCTGGCTCTGTCTTGTCCTGCTTCAGGAAGATGAACTGACCGATAAAGAGAAAGTTGAGATTCAAACCATGGAATGGGTGGTCAAGGGTAGAAATACAGGATTGCGAGACCTATTAGGTCTTACCTCAGAACTCTCCGACGACCCCGATGATGAAAAGAAGCCGTTTCCTCCCGTGAAGGTGCTCAAGCTAAAACAGGATTTTCTAGAAGCTATCCTTCCTACCGCCGAAGACCTCAGCTGGCTTACCCACGTACGGGTTGGCCACGACCAGCATGGCGAAAAATTTGAACGGGCCATTCTGGTCTGCAACCGGATGCCCAGGGCAGGGAGCAAGGCCGAGGTGCATTTGATTTCGCTGGAAGGTAGGTTGAATGGAGATGGTTCATTCAATTCAACAAAACAACTGGAGGGTAAAATCCCCCTGCTGAGCCTCCTTTCGTGGCAGTTTACCTGTCCTGATACGGAGGAGTTTAAGGTAAGTGACAAGGCTATTGCTCGTTTACCCGAAGCGTTAAAAGACGTAGTAAACAGTGCATTTGATACAAAAGAAGATAAGGACGTGCTTTACATTGGTAAAGAAGCATTAAAAGATACCTTAAAGCAAAAGAAGATAGTAGCACTCGATAAGAGTGACGATGATAATAAAAAGCTCTCGCAGCTATTTTCCGCCTGTCATATTCAGACCGAAACCTTTAAAGGCCTGATGGATGCCCTGGATATGGGGTGGTTAAGCGTAAAGTCAGAAAAAGATAACAATGTTTTTTTTCAGGCTGGGAGCATTCCTATGGCGCATGGCCTGCGGCAAGGAGGCAAGGCCGCATCCTGGTACAGAGGTCCTTTTGTGACAACATCAGATCTGAGTGATGATTCTTTACTAGCACTGCCAGCCCGCAATGCCGACCAACTGCTGCTGTACGATAATACAACCAAAATGCTCGACACTTCCTACGCCGCCGCCTGGGAGTTGGGCAGGCTGGTTACCATCGGCCAGCCTCGCATCAGCCAGCAAATAGCCCAATGGAAGGTTTCTCATGCCCGTGAATCGGGCCTGGCCCGGCAGAGCCTGGCGTTTACACACATACCTTTTACGGATGCGGGGTTTATTCATGAAAAGGATGGACAACTCGACCAGAACCTGCAAAACTATTTCGAGGATTTGAGTCTGCTAAAAGGCGTCCCTTTTCACTACTTAGTGCCACACGAAAAGCTGCTACCCCACGAATCGCTCCGTTTTTTTCATCTTGATGAGCTCTGGGTCGAAGCACTGCTGGATGGTGCGTTCAGTATTGGCCGAACCACTAAATGGGACACCAAAAGAATTGAAAAAGGAGCGGGACCACATGAAAACAAAAGGCCAATCCTAACGGGTATACTCTTACGCTCAGACCTCGTATCTGGCTGGCCTTCTTTGCTGGTCGAAGGATATAAAGGGGTCGATAACGAAATAAAAGAGAAAGACAGGTTGACTATCAGGCGTTTTGAACGCTTAGGGCCCAACGTCCTGCTGGTGCTTTTTGAGGGAGTCCTTGCCAGTCTAGCGATTCACCTGCCCGCCGAATCCCTGCACTTTGGATTCAGCCGTCCTTTGCACGATGGGGAAGACTATTTCAAAGAACTGAAAAGCCTGGATGATGGCAAAGAAATAATGGACAGTAACCATAAGAATGTGACCAGAGAAGTTAGTTGGAGGCCCAGTGAAAACAAAAGCCTCAGGGTTTTTGACCCAAAGGCTTTCGTGGATTCGATGAAAGAGGTGGTAGGCATTTCGCACTCTGGTCAACTCGCAGTAGAGCTATTGGAGGGGGTACCCCGCTTGTTGGTCAAAGTTAAGGATATGGTGTGAGAGCTGGTTGAGGTGAAATCTTTAATTCAATACAATACCCCTTGCGCTAATGTCACATCAGCGCAAGGGGTATTTCCTTACTCTCCCGCCGTGGTCGAAGCCGAAGAAGCCACCGTTGAATACAACGCATTGAATACCAGCTTGAAAGTACCATGCGACTGCGCCCGGAAGGTAATTTCCGGCCCGAAGGCATACAGCTTACCCGCCCCTACTTTGGCTTCGAAGGCCGTGACGCCTCCCTGCAGGTAGGCCTGCCCCCAGGCCCAGCCGCTGCGAAGCGGAGTGCCGCTATCAAACCACATCAGGGGCTTGATGGTTCCCTGCGCCAGGGCATCGGGGGCTACGTTGAACACGGGGCTATTTTCAAAATATACATCCGTCGTAGCGGGCATACCCCAGCTGATGGCTCGGGTAGAGTCTACGCTCACTTTGAGGATGCTACCAGGAATGTAGTATTTTTCACCGGGAAGGCGTTTTTCGGTTCCGTCAGGCGACACCTCCACCAGGGCGTTCTTTACGGGTAGTTTCAGGTGGTATGCCAGATTGGTGCTGCTCCCAATGGTCAGAACGGTCCCCCCGTTCTCCATGAATCTTTTTAGGGCGGCCACCGAGGTATCGGCCGTCATCCGGCCTAGTTGGGCGCGATATTCGACTGGAATACTGTCGGCTTTGGGTTCGCGACGCGCGTAACCCCGCCCCGACTCCCCGCCAGCCGAAGCCGGAATCGCACCAGTCACAAAAAGAATTACATCGTATTTTTTGCGCAAATCGCCCGCATTGATCGTAGGTGCGTAGATGACCTCCACCGGAAAATGAAACTGCTCGCTGATCCAGCGCAACCAGCCCGAAGGCATCGACCCGCCGTAGGTATCCCACAGCGCTACCCGTTGCGGACTCACTTTGGCCATCGCTGCCGTTGGCCGTGTGGCTACCCCCCGGACGTCCAGCCCCAGATCGGAGGCGGCTTTGCCCAGTATGGCTTTGGCCTGCTCGGAAGCAGGTACAAAAAAGGTACCGGCGGGCAGTTCAGTAGCAGCGGTGGTCCGGTATACGTCTACTTTTGCTTTGAGAAGGTCATTCACCGCCGTAAAGGAATCGTTGGCTTCGGGACTAAGGATATAGCCCGCCGCGGCTCCTACCCCCGCCAGGGTACCGGTGGGTTGCTGCAGCTCACCGTAGGGAATGGCCTGGAAAGGACCCTCAAAACCGTCGAGGATACGGTCAAATTCCACGCCCATCTGGTAGGCCAGGGTCCAGCCGGCGGCGTCGTAGGGGCGCACGGGCGGGCCACCGGGGTACTGAAAATCATTGGGGTGATCCTGGGGCTCAAACATATCCAGAATATGGGGGCGGAACGCCTGCCCGGTTTTTACGACATACGAGCCCTGGGGGTACTTGCGCGTACCAATGGTAAAGTCAGCCGTAGCCCGGTGTACCTGCACGCCGGATTTGAGCAGCGCATTCACAAACTTGGCCGCTGTGGGAAAATCAGCCTGATCGGCCGGGAGGATATACCCCCGTGGGTCGCGCAATGAGGGCGTGGTCATCACCGAGTCGAAGTACATTCTGGACGACTGCGATGCGCTGGCCGTAGCTTTGCTTTTCTTCTTTCCTGCCTCCATGGCGTCCTCGATTTCTTTTGCCCGCTTGGGGTAGAACGTCCAGGTGTCGGTAGCCCCGCGATCCACGGCGTTTTTGCCCATGCGGTAAATATTGAAAAGCAGCTCGTCGCGGTAGCGCGATGCGTAGTTGAGCACGGCGTAGTTCAGCGAGATAGAGTAGTCGACTGATTGCCGGAAGTGCCACTTCTGGGGGGTAATCGGGAAAGTGGTGGCATCCGTAGGAATCAACCGGTTGGGCACCAGGGGTATTTCCATGGGGGTTGGGCTACCAATGATTTCGGTGAGGATACCGATCATGTTGTGGAAATAGGGTGCGGTGCGGAGCCCGCCATTCCACCAGGTAGAGTACACCGAGCCCGCTCTTTTGGTGTAGCCCGGCTTATTTTCCAGGTTCAGACGGTTGTTCATGGCGGCGCCGATCGCATCAAGACCGGTCAGAATCATCGGATCATACACGTGGTTGAAGGGATCACGGTAAGGCGGGCCCGCCACTACCGTACCCGCCGGACCGGTCTGATGGTGGTTGTACACAATCTGCGGGAGCCACTCCACGTACAGCTGATTGGCAATATTGGTCGATTCCTTCATGTTCATCATAAAGAAATCGCGGTTGTTGTCGTGACCGATGTACTTTTGGTACAACCGGGGCAGAAAATCAGTGGAGCGTTTTTCGGGCTTTTCTTCCCGCATGTACCAGTTACTGACCAGCTCCTGTCCGTCGGGGTTGGCATGGGCCAGCAGAATTACCACATCGTTCAGGATTCGCATGGTTTCGGCATCCTGCCGGCTGATGAGCTGGTAGGCGGTTTCGATGAGTTGATGCGCACCCACCGTTTCGGTGGCGTGCAGGCCCCCGTCGATCCACACCACGGCTTTACCTTCGGCCGCCAGCGCGCGGGCCTGCTCGTCGGAAAGTCCCTGGGCGCGTCCCAGTTTCTGTGAGATCGTTTTGTATTTGTCCAGCTTTTTAAGATTCTCGGGCGACGACACCACCAGCATGTACTGGTGCCGTCCTTCCTCCGTAAGACCCATGTCCACGAGGTTGGCGCGGGGTGATGCCGCGGCGAGTTTTTTAAAATAGGCCTCAGTTTGGGTGTAGGTAGCGAGTTTGTAATCGTCCCCAATCGCAAATCCAAAGTGTTCTTTGGTGGTAGGGATCTTCTGGGCCTGGGCGGTGGTGAGGGCCACCACCACTAGCCATGCCAACATACTGAGGCGGGTAGATTTTGGAAAAAGCATGTTCAAGTGAATAGAATTGATGTCCGAGAATTAATTAGCAAAACAAATATAGCAAACCTGGGCCGACGGCAAGAGATTTCTTTCTTTGTTTCCGGTATTTTATCCATTCTTGTCGTCTTTATAAAAAAAGAAATTCAATTCTAACCGGACAGTGATAATTTAGCGTTACCTGGTTTGATCTGTCTATTACCAAAAGGAGTGAAGCATGTACTCCCTCCTGTATTATTTAGCCTTATTTTAATATGAACGAGAAAAACGAAAACCGCCGGAGATTCCTCCAGAACACGGTACAGTCAGCCGCTGGATTGATGCTTTTGTCTACGGCAGTAACAACCGCAAGTGCCGCTCCGGCTCTCGAAATGCCATTGCCCACCTGGACCGCCGCTCCCCGCCTTAAGTTTTCGGTGATCGGCATGAACCACGGGCATATCAACAGTCAGGTGGGCGCGGTGATTCGGGGCGGTGGCGAGTTTGTATCCTACTACGCGAAAGAACCTGATCTGATGGCCGATTTCAAAAAACGCTACCCTCAGGCCAAAGCCGCCGCGAGCGAAAAAGAAATCCTGGATGATCCTTCCATTCAGCTCGTCCTTAGCGCGGGTATTCCGTCTGACCGGGCTCCGCTGGGAATCAGGGTCATGAAAAGCGGGAAAGACTATATGTCAGACAAACCGGGTATCACTACCCTGGCGCAACTGGCCGAAGTTCGGAAGGTACAGAAAGCCACCGGACGGATATACTCCATCATGTATAGCGAGCGCTTCGAAAACCGGGCTACGGTAAAAGCCGGGGAGCTGGTAAAAGCCGGTGCCATCGGAAAAGTGATTCAGACGATCGGTCTGGGCCCTCACCGTATGAATCCTAAAAGCCGGCCCGAGTGGTTTTTTGAGCTGGACAAGTACGGTGGGATCATTTGTGACATTGCCTCCCATCAGTTTGACCAGTACCTCTACTTTACGGGTACGACCCAAGCCGAAGTGGTGGCCTCACAGGTAGGAAACGTAAATCACCCTCAGTACCCCGGCTTGCAGGACTTTGGCGATGTGATGCTCCGCGGCAACGGCGGCATGGGCTACATCCGGGTAGACTGGTTTACACCCGATGGGCTCAAAAGTTGGGGCGATGGCCGCCTAACTATATTGGGTACGGAAGGCTTTATTGAGATTCGTAAAAATGTGGATATCAGTGGCCGGGAAGGCGGCAATCATTTGTTCCTGGTCAATCAAAAAGAGACCCAAACCATTGATACCAAGGATGTAGACCTACCCTACGGTCGTCAACTGGTGGATGATGTCCTGAACCGGACGGAAACCGCCATGACGCAGGAGCACTGTTTTCTGGCAACAGAGCTGGCGCTGAAGGCACAGGCGGAGGCCGAGAAGATTAAGTTGAAGCTGAGTTAGAATCTATTGGCTTTTAGTTTGATAGAAGAAACGTTCGTTTGTTGTTAATAAAAAAGCCGTTGAACGTACAATTACGTTCGACGGCTTTTTTATTAATAATGCTATGCTTAAAAGACGGGCGAGCCGCCCGTACCACATTCATTTATGAAGCTTCCAGCGCTTTGCGGGCGTACTCTACGCATTTGGCAGTTTCTTTTAGAGCGTCCGAGCCGGCTGGGATAGGGTACTCTAACTCGATGCTGGCTGGGAATTTATATTTGTTGTTGCGGATCAATTGTAGCGCTTCAACGATGGGCGTATCACCTTCGCCCCATACCACATTCTCACCACCATTGGCTTTGTTCTTGCGGTCTTTGGTGTGCATACTGACAATATGCTGATGCTTATCGGTGATAAATTTGAGGGGTTCGTGCCCGGCGGCTACGTAGTGCCCCATGTCAAAATTCATGGCATTGTACTTCGACTGTTCCAGGGCTTTGTCCCAGGCATCATAGGTCTGCTGCAGATGCCCGTGGTAGCCAATGTATACCTTGTTTTGAGCGGCGATTTTCCCCAATCGCAGGCTTTGTGCCGGATCGTTGGGTATTTCTATGGTAGCATGAGTTGCGCCGAGTGCTTTGGTGGCCCGGCAGGCGTAGTCTACCTCCGCGTCGGTATTGTTGGCACCGAGGGCGCTGGGTTTGAAAGCATAGATACTTACCCCGGCTTTGTTGTACATTTTCTTCAACTGCACAAACTTATCCATCGAAACGGCGGCCCGCCAGGCGGCCATTTTCTGCATGTACTCAGCCCGCTCGGCCTTTTGGGCATCCGTAGCCGGGCCGCGCTGAAAAGCAGGACCCACTGGGGCTCCGGCAAACTCCTCGGCCGTAGGACCCATGAGCTCAATGGCACTGATGTTACATTCCTGGCAGTAGCGCAGGATGTCCTCCGCAGTGCCCGGCAAGCTCCGCCACGAATACGTGATGGCCCCTACCTGAACCCCGTTGAACACGGAATTGGGTTTGCCCAGGTTTTTGATGTAGGCAGGAAAGCCTAGGGCGTTTTCGGAAGCCACTATGGCTCCGGTAAGGGCGAGGGCGGCACCACTCAGGAACTGCCGTCTTGAAAGGTCAGTAGGATTCATTGGTTCGTATTTTTGGATTCGAAAGGTCAATCAGACTCAGTTCCTTTATAAGACATAAACAGTCAATACATAACCTGCTTTTTCTCATTTATTTATTCTTGTTGACAAAAAAAGCTCTGGTGCTTCGTATATGGTGGTTCAAAAACCAACTACCGATGGATTTATTCTAATATATGGAGATATCGCTTGGTGATTCAAGAAAGTAGGATTCGTATTTATTAAATTTTTTTATAAATATAGTTCTTTGTATATCAACAACTTACCTAAGAACACACCTTACCTAAACCGGTCCCTCCTTTCATTATTGCCGCTTAGAAAGTATTTTCGTAGATCAGCTTTATTTATTCTCATCTACTTTGGTTCTCCATGAATATAAAATCTGTCCTCGCTACTCTTTTACTTTTTGTCTCCTTGACCGCCCACGTGCTGGGCCAAACCACCGTTTACTTTTCTGAGGGACTGGCGGCGGGGCCTTTTCACCAGTATGGTCGGGAGGCTATTTACAAAGATGAGCTCACTTACCTCCTTAACGCCGGGCAGTTACCCACACCCAGGCCGGGCTCGGTGAGTATGAATTCGGAGAAAAAGGAAGTCACTTGGAAAAGTGTACAAGCCGACTCCGCCCACCGGTTCAGGGCCAATGAACTTGCCAACGGCTACCTATACCTGAGCTACGACTCCCCGAAAGCGCAACAGGCGGTATTGAACGTAACCGGCAATGATATGACCTATGTCAATGGTGCTCCCCGGGGAGGGGATATTTATCGCTACGGCTGGATGGACATGCCCATTCAATTGAAGAAGGGCAAAAATGAGTTTTACGTCCGCTCGGGTCGCTTTGGGCGGTTTGGGGGTATTGTGGCCAAACTGACCTTTCCCGACAAACCGGTGTACCTCAATACCGCCGACCTGACGATGCCCCACGTGGTACCAGGTATGAAAAACGACTCCCTGTGGGTGGGCCTGGTCATCGTCAATACGTCCACCAAAGCATTGACCGGGCTGACGCTGACCTCAACGGTGGCGGGGCAATCGCTCACCGTGGAGGCACCCGTGATTCCGGCCCTGAGTACGCGGAAGGTAGGCGTACTTCTCAACGCCAGCAATGCCGTTTCGGTGGGGAAGCAAACGGTGAGCATTACCCTGGCCCAAAACAATAGATCCATTGACCATCAATCCATCGAACTGGAAACCATCGCCCCCGGTAAGCAGTACAGCCGGACTTTCATCAGCGAGACTGGATGGCACCGTACAGTACTATTCGGTGGCTCCACAACTCAACCCGAAGCCCGGCGTGGCACCCGCCCTTTTCTTTTCGGTACACGGGGCCGAGGTACAGGCCATCAACCAGGCCCGGGCCTACAAGCCTAAAGACTGGGGTGTACTGGTGGCTCCCACCAACCGCCGCCCCCGGGGTTTTAACTGGGAAGACTGGGGCCGCCTGGATGCTATGGAAGTACTTGGGAATCGCAAAAAAAACTGTATACGCCCGACCCCGAAAAAATCTACCTGACTGGCCACTCCATGGGCGGCCACGGCACGTGGTTTCTGGGGGCTACCTACCCCGGTAACTGGGCGGCCATTGCGCCCTGCGCGGGCTACCCTACCCTGGCTACCTACGGCTCTCACGACGGCATGATTCCCGATAGTGCCGGCTCCCCTATGGAAGCTATGCTCCTGCGGGCCAGCAACCCCAGCAATGTGATTGCCCTGGCCCAGAACTACAAGCCCTTGGGCGTATATATCAACCACGGCGACGCCGACCGGACCGTATCGGTGGAGTACGCCCGCCAAATGAAAAAGCTCCTTTCCGGGTTTCACCCTGACTATAGCTACTACGAATATCCGGGCGGGAGCCACTGGTACGGCGACATCAGTGTAGACTGGCCCCCGATTTTTGACTTTTTTAGCTGGCACAGCATCCCGCGCGATACGGCCGTGCAGCACGTGGATTTTACCACGGCCAATCCGGCCATTTCAGGTACCATGCGCTGGGCGACCATCCACCAGCAATCCGTGCCTTTGCAGTTCAGCCGGATAGTGCTGAATAGAGACAAGGATAAAAAAAGCATTTCGGGTACGACCCAGAACGTGGCCACCTTGGCTCTGAAGCTGGATGGGTTTGAGCCCGGAACCACCCTTCGCATCCGGCTGGATAGTTTGAATGACCTGGCCTACACCGTAAAAAATACCAACGAGACTATTTTTCTGAAAAAAGAAAACGACTGGAAAATCAGCACGGCACCTGGCACGGCTGAGAAGGGAACGCTTCGCTCGGGTACCTTCAAGGAGCCCTTTAACAACCGCATGGTGTTTGTGTACGCTACCAAAGGTACCCCCCAGGAAAATGCCTGGGCGCTCGACAAGGCCAAATTTGACTCGGAGTCGTGGTACTACCGGGGCAACGGAGCCGTGGATCTGGTAGCTGATACAGATTTCGATCCAAAAAAATACCCGGACCGGGGAGTAGTCCTATTCGGAAACGCCACTACCAACGCTGCCTGGTCCAGCCTGTTGGCAGCCTGTCCCATTCAGGTTTCCAATGGAAGAGTAGCCGTTGGAAGCCGGGAGTTTCAGGGCAACGACCTGGCAGCCTACTTTGTGTGGCCTCGTCAGGATAGCCCGCTTGCTTCGGTGGCCGTCATAAGCGGCTCGGGGCTTACCGGCATGAAAGCCACCAACGCCAACCAGTACTTCAGCGGAGGGAGCGGATTTCCCGATTTCATGATTTTCAGCAATGAGATGCTTCGTACGGGCGTCAAAGGAGTAAAAATGGCGGGGTTTTATGGCAATGACTGGTCGTTGCGAGAGGAGGGGATGGTGGCTAACCAGTAAATACCTGTGCTGGTTAGCGAGTTTTTATCGGAGTCAATATTTTCCAGGTAGTACTGCAAAAAAACTTTCCGTCAGGCCTCCGAATTCGGGGGCCTGACGTGTTTCTATGCCCTTAAAAACGTATCTTTGAGATAGAAAAACACCATTATTTCCCCATGGAAATCCTCCCTAACCTATGCGGTTTCACCACGGTGGAGCAGATCGGCCTTTCCGAATTTGAGGGCTTTTTGAGCGCGGAAATCCAGCTAACCGAAAGCCTCACCTCCCGCACCCGATTCAACGTTGCTTATTTGCTCAAAATCCATAAACTGGCCCTGGGACACCTGTATCAGTTTGCCGGAAAATATCGCGACGTAAACATCTCGAAAGGCGGATTTCCATTTGCGGCCGCCCGGTTTTTGCCCGAAACCATGCACGCATTTCAACAGGAATTTCTGGTTCTGCTACCAGCTACCTACCCAAGCAGGGCAGACCTTGTGGGGGACATTGCCCGGGTCCACGGCGAGTTGCTGTTTATCCACCCGTTCCGCGAAGGAAACGGGCGAACGGCCCGACTATTGGCCAATCTGATGGCCCGAAAACAGGGGTACCCTCCGCTAAACTACGAACTGATTACCGACCAAACGTTCGGCACCTACGTACAAGCCGTGCAGGCAGCGGCTAGTCAGGACTACCGCCCGATGGAAGACCTGATTGACGCTATTTTCCCCGCTTAGTTGTTATTTTATTCAGCGTAGCCACCGCCTGTTCCTGCGTGATATGAATGCCCTCAATCCGAAAGGATGCAAGGACCGACCGGAGGATTTGAGCGTGAATTACGGCCGGAGATTGGGGCGACGAGTGAGGCTTTTTCATTAGGTAAAGCTAACAAAAAAGTCGATACACGGGTTTACTTAGGATAGAAATCATACGCAGAACGCCTCTCTTTTTTGTGTTCTGCCTGCATACACTCCATGTTCCAGCTTGCATTTATTCACAAACTATGATACCTGAATTTATTTCCGCCGAAGCGGCCGTATCCCTCATCCAAACCAACGACCGGGTGTTTGTACACGGCGCTGCCGCCACTCCTACCCCGCTGCTCCATGCTCTGGCCGGCCGGGCGACGGATTTGCGCAATGTCCAGACCATCCATTTGCACCTCGAAGGCCCCATGCCTTTGGCCGAACCGGGTCTCGAAGCGTCCTTTCATCCCAATGCGTTGTTTATAGGCGCTAATCTGCGGGCGGCTGTTGCCGCAGGTCGGGCCAGCTATATGCCCATCTTTCTGAGCGAGGCCCCTTTACTTTTCCGACGAAACATCTGGCCGCTCAACGTGGCTTTGGTACACGTATCGCCCCCGGACTTGCACGGATACTGCTCCCTGGGCGTATCAGTGGATGTAGCGAAGGCCGCCGTAGACACAGCCCGATTAGTGATAGCGATGGTCAACCCCCGGATGCCCCGCACCCACGGCGACAGCCAGGTACATGTGAGCCGGTTTGATGCCCTGTATTACGAAGAAACTTCGCTGTATGCTCATGAGCCCACCGAGCCCACCGCGATAGAGATGGCCATTGGCCGCAATGTGGCGGGACTCGTGGAAGACGGGGCCACGCTGCAGGTAGGTATCGGTGGCATACCCAATGCCACGCTGAGGTACCTTACCAACCACAAAAACCTGGGGCTACACACGGAAATGTTTTCGGACGGGATTATCCCGCTGGTAGAAAACGGCGTGCTCAATGGAACTTTGAAGAAAAAACATCCGGGCAAACTGGTGTCCAGTTTTGCGGTGGGTAGTCAGAAACTATACGACTTTATGCATGACAACCCCATGGTAGCCATGCTGGAAGCCAGCTACACCAATGACACTTCCGTGATCCGTAAAAATTCGAAAGTCACTGCCATCAACAGCGCCATTGAGATAGACCTGACCGGGCAGGTATGCGCCGACTCCATCGGTACCCGGTTGTACTCGGGCGTGGGTGGTCAAATGGATTTTATCCGGGGAGCGTCGCTGTCGGAAGGAGGAAAACCCATCATTGCCTTGCCTTCTGTCACTTCCAGGGGCGAGTCCAAAATTGTGCCGTTGCTGAAAGAAGGGGCCGGGGTGGTAACGACCCGGGCGCACGTAAACTACGTGGTAACAGAATACGGCGTGGCCGAGCTGTACGGCAAAAACCTAAACCAACGGGCTCAGGCATTAATTTCCATTGCCCATCCCGACCACCGCGAAGCATTGGAAAAGGCAGCCTTCAACCGCTTTGGTCAAATCTAGGACTGATCAGTTTTGGCGGGTACTGAACTTGACCGGTGGTTTCCGGTGCAGGGTACCCTGCTCGTAGGCGTAGGTAAGTTTGATGAGCGTAGGCTCGGCAAATAGCCTACCCAAAAATTGCAGTCCGGCGGGCAGGTTATCATACGTATAGCCCATGGGTATCGTAAAGGCGGGCAGACCGGTGGCCGGGGCTACAATCTGGCTATTGTCGCCCTTGTAGCCAGCATCGTCGCCGATTTTGGCAGGGGGATGGTTCCAGCTGGGGTAAATGATGGCATCTACCCGGTAGGTGTCCATAGCTTCCACCACCGCCTTACGATAAGCAATGCGCCCGGTATCGTGGTAGGCGTCCGAGCAGGTGGTAGCCCCTTCTTTGATGAAAGCCTGGCTTTTCAGATGGGTTTGAAGGTTGCTCTCGATGTAGGGAGAATATTTACCGGAGGCCACGATTTCTTCCAGATTTTTGACGGGTACATTGGGGCCCAGCGAAGTCAGGTACTCGTTGATGTCGTGCTGGAAAACGGAACAGCTCAGGCCTTTTCGTAGAGCTATCGAACTCGGCTACTTCAAAGGGGTCCACGATTTCTGCACCCAGCTTTTTCAGATCGGCGATGGCCTGCTCGAAAAGGGCTTTTACCTGCGGATCGGGATCTTTGTCACTCAATGTACGCAGAATTCCGATTCGCGCTCCTTTCAGTCCGTTTTTATCCAGATAGGGCAGGTAGCTGGCGGGAATTTTTCCCTGGCTATGTCTGGTCAGCGAATCGGCGGGGTCGTAACCCGCCAGTACGTCCAGCAGGCGCGTGGCGTCTTCCACGGTGCGGCACATGGGGCCACCTACGTCGTTGCGCAGGAAAAGCGGCGCGATTCCCGCCCGACTGATCAGCCCCATGGTGGTGCGGAAACCCACGAGGGCATTGTGCGACGAAGGCCCCCGGATGGAATTGCCGGTATCGGTACCCAGTCCGACGGCGCCAAAATTGGCCGCCACCGCCGCCGCCGTGCCGCCACTCGACCCGGCGGGTACGTGGTCGAGGTTATAGGGATTATGCGTTTCGCCCGCGATGGAACTGATGGTCACCCGCGGGCTGAAGGCCCACTCGGCCATGTTGGATTTGGCCAGCACAATGGCCCCGGCCTCTTTGAGTACCCGTACCTGATAGGCATCCGTCGGCGGGTGCAAAGCCTTTGAGCGCCAGCGAACCGGCGGTCGTTTGCAGCCCTTTGGTGTTGTAGTTGTCCTTCACGATCACCGGAATGCAGTGCAGCTTCCGCAGCCTGCCGGTTTTCCGGTACTCCGCATCCAGTTCGCGCGCCCGTTGCAACGCTTCGGGATTGGTGAGGATGATGGCGTTCAGGCCCGTGGGCTGGTCGTAGGTTTTGATGCGTTGGAGGTAGGTACTTACCAGTTGCTCACAGGTGCAGGTTTTCTCCTGAATAGCCCGGTGGATGGCGGAGATGGTGGTTTCTTCTACGTCAAAGGTGCTTTCAATAGATTGCTGCGGCTGTCGGACGCAACCAACAGCAGCAATTGAAAGGGATACTATAAATAATATTTTTACTATGATTTGATATTTTCCTATCTGATCGTTCATTTTTACCAGAAGCAAGTTTCAGCGACAATTTAGACCCTTCCTAATCAAAATATTGCAAGCTTTTGCCCTCGTGGCCGGGCGGGCCCCGCTCTCTCAACGCCTCTGGATTTTATGAGCCTGCGCAGGGCCAGCGCACACAGGCCCATAAAATCAGGTCGGCTTATGAGAGAGCTGTTATTTAGTCAAATTGTACTTCTCTGATTTGATAAAAAAGCAAAATGATTACCATCCAATCCCGTAATCCTCGCCGTGGTTGCTGGAACCACCCCACATACTGCCGTGCTCCCAGTCGAAGTAAATGGCGTTGATGGGGCCGCTGGTGCGGTCGTCGAATTCGAGGGTATAGCCCATTTTTTGCAGCTCGTCGCGCACGGCTTGGGGCGTACTGTCGTGCAGCAGAATCTGGCCGGGCTTGGGTTGGCGGTCTTCGGTTTTGGTACCACCCAGCGACAGCCATAGCTGGTTGGTGTTGAAGTTCGCGGCCTCGGCTGACTGCTGGGCCGTCATACCGAATTCGTTGATGTTCAGAAAATATTGCAACAGGTTCTGTTCCTGGGTATCGCCGCCCTGCACCGCAAAACTCAGGTAGGGTTTCTGATCCTTCAAAGCCATGGAAGGCGTCAAGCGTCACGCGGGGGCGTTTGCCGGGCTGCTACCACGTTGAAGGGATTGAGTTCGGCATCCAACACAAAGCTTTGCATCCGCTGGCTCATACCTACTCCCGTATTGCCCGCAATGCAGGCAGGTAGCCAGCCACCGCTGGGCGTAATGGATACCACCCAGCCTTCCTTATCGGCGGCCTCCACGGAGGTGGTACCCAGCCACAGATTTTCCAGGTACTCGTTCAGCAGACGAGCTGTTGCGGGTGTCGTGGGTGGGGGCAAAGTTGCGTTTCGTGGTATCCAGTTCGTAGCCCCGGTTTTTCAGGAGTTCAAGGTAGGGATTGGTTTTCCCTTCAAACGGATACGGGTCGCCGGGACCGATGGAAGCATCATTTTTGTTGTACTGGATCATGGAAGCGCGCTGCTTGGCGTACGCTTTGCTCAGCAGACCGTCCATCGGTTCGGCGGGGGCCGCGTAGGAATCGCCGTAGTAAAAATCGCGGTCGGCAAAGGCCAGGCTCATGGCCTGGTACACCGTATGGATGTATTTGGGGCTGTTGTAGCCCATGGCTTTCAGGTCAAAATTTTCCAGAATATTCAGGGCTTGCAGCAGAACCGGGCCCTGAGTCCACTGCTGCATTTTGTACACGTCGATGCCCTTGTAGTTCACTTTCAGGGGTTCTTCTTCCAGAGGTTTCCATTTGGCCAGGTCCTGCATGGTGAATCAACCCGCCCTGCTCCTGGCTGCCGCGTACAATTTCCTGGGCAATGTCGCCCTTGTAAAATCGGTCGTAGGCCGCCATGATGGCATCTTTGCGGCTTTTGCCTTTTTTCAGAGCCGCTTTTTCAGTTTCTACCAGTTTGGTGAGCGTTTGTAGCAAGTCTTTT
Organism: uncultured Cytophagales bacterium; assembly: GCA_963768025.1. Taxonomy (GTDB): domain Bacteria; phylum Bacteroidota; class Bacteroidia; order Cytophagales; family Spirosomataceae; genus CAVYGM01. The sequence continues at coordinate 24,150 of CAVYGM010000015.1, read as the reverse complement.
TGCACAAAAATTTCACCCGCTTCGGGTGCCTCGCGTTTTTCGCCCAGGTGGGGCAGAAATACTTTCTTGCTGTACGGCCATTCTTTGATCATCTCCTTGTCTCGCTCCATGCTGTTGGCGGTTTGGGCGTCGATGGGGTAGCCCGCCGCCAGCTCCATGGCCGGGGCCAGTACCTGCTCCAGGCTCAGGGTGCCGTAGTTGGCCAGCATGAGCATGAGGCCGCCGGGGGTGCCGGGCGTGGTAGCAGCCAACGGGCCGTACTGCGGCGGAAAATTGTAGCCTTTGCTTTTAAAAAACTCCGGGCGTAGCGCCGGTAGGTGCCACCCCCATGGCGTTGATGGCGATGACCTTTTTGGTTTTGGGATTATAGATCAGCGCCTGGGTTTCGCCGCCCCAGCTCAGCACATCCCACATGGTGCAGGTAGCGGCCAGCATGGCGCAGGCCGCATCCACGGCGTTGCCGCCTTTCTGAAACGTCATGGCCCCGGCGGTAGCCGCCAGGGGTTTGCCCGTAATGGCCATCCAGTGCTTGCCGTGCAGCGGGGGTTTTTGGGTCTGCTGGGCCGAGGCGGAAAGCAAGGTACCCGCCAGGGCGAGGAGTGTAAAGAGGTATTTCATAGCGAATTGATTACGTGTCAGGTCAAGTTTTTGTAAGGTAAACGATTACTCACTTCGAAAGTTTAGGGAGGGCCCTACCCTACTCACGTCCAATACGGAAACTTCTTCTTCGTAAAAATCGACTTCGGGATCATGGCGTGAACGCCCAGCGTACGATCCACGACCTGACTCACTTCAAAATCTACGCCGGTACTGGCAATGGAAAGCGCCTGATTAAAAGTAAAGCCCAGCTCCTCGCTAATAAACGTCACGGCTTCCATCAGGGCATTTTTCATGGCCAGCCGCAGATCGGGGTCAAGGCCGATGGCAATGAAGTGGGTAGGCGTTTCGGCCCGTACCTGTTTGAGGGTTTTTCCTTTGTGCACAATGAATTTTCCCACCAGCGACAGCGATGCCTCAATGGCCGTGCCACTCACCTCGCCGTTGCCCTGCGCGGTGTGGCAGTCGCCCACGGTAAAAAGTCCGCCCGGCACCGATACGGGGAGGTAGATCGTAGTACCCTTGGTGAGGTGCTTGATGTCCAGATTGCCCCCAAAGAAATCGGGCGGAATGGAACTGACCCGCCCTTTCTCGGGCGGTGGCGATAAGGCCATCACGCCCATGAACGGACGAAGCGGAATGTCCACCCCTTCCACCGTAGAGGCGGTGCTTTTCTTTTTGTCGTAGCGGTACACGAATGTTTCGTTTGTCTTGACTTCGTCGGGTAGGCCGCCGCCCCCCACCCGCACGGCGTTGATGCCGTAGGTGCTCCGGATGGGTAAGTCCATGATCCTGACTTCCAGACTGTCGCCGGGTTCGGCTCCTTCGATGTAGATGGGGCCGGTGAGCATGTGGCCCCGGATGCCCGAAGGTTCCAGCGGTACCTTTTGCAGGGCGTTGATGATCTCCTGGGCGTGGGCATCCATGGGTAAGTTTTGCGCCTTGAAAAAACCTTCCGGATCTTTGGTAGGGATCCCCACGGTACTGATCGTCTGGATTTCGGCCACGTCGCCGTCCTTGATCCGGGTTATCGGTGGCACATCCGCGCCGAAATAGCCCCATACCAGGTTTTCGGGTACGGCCCGGATCACGTGGTCGGGCTTGACGGGAGAAGGGTACCTGCCGCTGGCGCTGCCAGTAAATCTGGCAGGGAAAGGGCCGCCATACCACCGGCGGCAGACTTTTTCAGAAAGCCCCGGCGGGAGCTACCTGGTCCTTCGTTTTGGTATAAAGTACTCATTAATATTTGTTTAGGTTGTTGAATGACTAAAAGTTCGCCTGTTGGCTGTAATTTTGACTGTACAATATAGCTCTGGAAATTTTCATTCGCTTCGGCCAGATCGTAGTTGCGGATAAAATACCAGTAAATACCTGGATTTTGGAATAAAATTAAACCTGATTCTCCAATCAGTCCGTAATTCTACGGCAATCCAATGCTTTACCCAAATAGTCTGCCTAACAATAGACCTGCACTGTTGGCATTTTTGAGTATTTTTAGAGCCTAACCTGTTTTGTTATTTGCCTGTTTTACTTTTTCAATAACTCCTCCCTTTTGCATGAAACATAGTTTTTTACTCCTCCTGAATTCTCTAACGATTTTTATCCTGTTGGGTCTGGTGGCCTGCGGTCCTGAGAAGGAAAATTCTGACAAGCCCCTCCCCCGCATCGCCATCGCCGGACTTGGCATCGAATCCAGTACGTTCTCTCCCGCGCTGACCCACGAGGAGGCTTTTCACGCCAAAACCAGTGATTCAGTCTTTACTTCTTACCCCTTTTTGAAATCAGCCGATGCGCCCCTCCGCCAACGGGCTACCTGGGTACCTACCCTCATCGGCAAAGCTCTCCCCGGCGGTACCGTTACCCGCGAAGCCTACGAGTCGCTGGTAAAGCAGACGCTGGATGCCCTGAAAAAGAATGCACCCTACGATGGGCTGTTTTTTGATATTCACGGGGCCATGAGTGTGGTCGGTCTGGAAGATCCCGAGGGTGATTTTATCGTGAGAATTCGCGAAGCGCTGGGAAATGATGTACTGATTTCGACCTCGATGGACTTGCACGGCAATGTGTCGAGGCGATTGGCCGAAAACACCGACCTGATCACCTGCTACCGCATGGCGCCCCACGAGGATGCCATGGAAAGCAAGGAACGAGCCGTGACTAACCTGCTCAACCGCCTGGAAAATGGCAAGGGCAAACCGGCTTACAAGGCCTGGATTCCGGTACCGATCCTGCTGCCGGGTGAAAAGACCAGCACCCGCATCGAACCCGCCAAGAGTATCTACGCCGCCGTGGAACCGGCCACTAAGCAGCCGGGCGTCATCGACGCGGCGATATGGGTAGGCTACGCCTGGGCCGACGAGCCGCGCAACCACGCGGTAGTGATGGTGACGGGCGATGATAAAACCGCTGTGACAAAGACCGCCGAGCAGCTGGCCCAGAGTTTCTGGAAAGCCCGGGCCGATTTTGAGTTTGTAGCCCCCACGGGTACCCTGCAAGAAAGCCTGGACAAAGCCATTGCCAGTGATAAGCAGCCTTTCTTCATCAGTGACTCGGGCGACAACCCCACGGCGGGTGGCGCGGGCGACGTTACCTGGACACTGAAAGAAATTCTGGCGCGTCCGGAATTCAAGACTGAACAAGGGCCCTCTCTGATCTACGCTTCCATTCCCGGCCCCGAACTGGTAGAAAAAGCCATTGCGCGCTGGGCGTAGGTGGCCAGGTGGATGGCTACGCGGGTGCTGCCGTAGATGCCCGCTACGCGCCGCCGGTGCGCTTGTAGGTACCGTGGAAGCCATCGAGCAAAGGTGATACCAACGCCGAAGTGGAGGTGGTGGTGAAGGTAGGGAGCGTCCACGTGATCGTGACCAAAAAACGCAAGCCCTACCATTTGGAAAAAGACTTTACTAACCTGGGTCTGAATCCCCGGAAAACGGATATTGTGGTGGTGAAAATAGGGTACCTGGTACCCGAACTGTACGACATGCGCGCCGACTGGCTGCTGGCCCTGACGCCCGGCGGCGTGGATCAGGATCTGGAACGGCTGGGCTACAAGCACATCAAGCGCCCGATGTTTCCGCTGGATAAGGACATGAAAGACCCGGATCTTTCGGCGCAGCTGATACCCTCGTCAGATAAGCGTTAGAAGCTATTTGAATAAATAGTGCTACCCATTCAGGTTCTGGCGAGCCTGAGCGTGGTGATGTCCTACGTGGTAAATTGTGAAATAGAGCATTTCGCGCAGGGTCAATTTGCCCAATAGCGGATGGGGGAGGATATAGGTATCCAATTCTTGTTCGGAAAAACCTGCGGTCAACTCTCTCAGTCTACCGATTACCTGCATGACAGCACTACTGAGCGGTGCCACTTCGCCGGTGGCAATTTCCTTAGGCACAAAACGTCCGGTGGCCTTGCCCCCTTCGGCTAGCTTTATTTTGTATTTTGCAACTAGTTCCTCATAGCTGCGGCTGGGACGATTGGCTTTGCCAAACAGGACTCTTAACAAAAACTTAGGCAGACTCATGGCCAGTAGCACCGGCCTGCAACTGCGGTAGATATGGTCGAGCTGTTGGCCGGCGGTCCATTTGTGCTGGTTGCTATATACCAGTTCTTGGTCCGTAAGGCTGCGGAGGTAGTCCACAAAAGCCTGATGACTTTCCGTAAGTTGGAGTACAAGTTCTGATCTCTGCATCGGTTTCCTGGTTTATCCCGCTAGCCCCCGGGGCTCGGTGAGTGGAAGTACCCCTAAAATCAAAAAAACGCGGAGTGAATATCCGCGTTTTTTTTGATTTCAGCAAGAACTTGGGTTTACTGAACTATTTTGCCCATCCAAGAATTCCGTAGCTGCATTTCCTGCGTGGTAGGATTGGCCTCCGGTTCCAGCGTGGGGTACACCACCGAAGCTTCCCGCAGATCGGCGGTCAGTTTGACTTCTTTGGTTTCGGCATCTGACACCTTCCGTTTCACGGTAAAGGACACCTGATCGCCCATTTTGTAGGTCTCGTCGTAGCTTTGCAGAATGGTAGCGTAAGTTTCCACAGAAAAGGGCTGGTCGTTGACCGCCACAATCTGATCCATGGGTTCCAGTCCCAGGCGCTTACCCAGGTCGGTAGCCTCACTCACATTGGCAATCATGATGTTTTTGGTGCCGGGCATCAAAGCGAAACCCACCCCAAAGGCCTTCTCAACCTCCTTCTTCTCACCGAGGGGGTCGTACTCAATGCCTATGGCAGCGAAAAGCTCTTCCAGCGGCAACGGCTGCCCACCCTCCACGTACTTACGGAAGAAGTCGCGGATTTCGGGGTAAGTCAATTCCGTTATTTTATCGAAGAGCTCCTCGTCCTTGAACGATTTGGTTTTTCCGTAGGTCTTGGCCAAATCGCGCATCAGATCCTTGGTACCGTACTTGCCTCCGGAGAGCTGACGAAGTTTCAGATCCAGACTCAGGCCAATTAGGGCACCCTTTTCGTACACATTGCCGTATTCGTCCTTATAGGTATCCAGTACTTCCTGCGACATCGCCGTAAACGACAGCGTGTCGTTGTGCCGCGTGCGGGCATTTTCAATTTTGGTAGCCTGCCTTTCCAGGTAAGTTTTCAGGTCGATGATCCCGGCCTGCAGCTGCGCGTGGTGGGCGGCGTACTCGGTCAGTCCTTCGTACAGCCACAAGTGACGCGACATCTTTGGGTTGATGTAGTCGAAATCCCCGATCTCCTCGCTATGGATGCTTAGGGGCGTGAGGATATGAAAAAACTCGTGGGCGGCCACATCTTTGATGGTCTTAGATAACTGCTCGGAGGAGAAGGATTCGGGCAGGTAGTACAGCGACGACTGCGCGTGTTCCAGCGCGCCGTAGCGGGTCAGATCCTGGCGATCGGACATGTAGATGATGAAGGCGTACTTATCAATGGGCAGGGTACCCCCCAGGTAATCTTTCTGGGCTTCCAGGACGGGCTTGATGTCGGCCGCCAGGTCTTTGGTGGCTACCTTGCCATTGGGTGAAAACACCGACACCAATATATCCGCATTACCTACTTTGAGCCATACCGTATCGGGGCGGTTGTACATTAGCGGGGCGTCGGCCAGTTCGTGGTAGTCGTTGGTTACGAACAGGTCCTTATTGCCAGTCTTGTTCTGATTCACCAGCGAGGTGGAGCCGTAGAAGCCTTCTGGCTTGGTGATGCTCACCCGGTAGGGCAGCTTCTCCATTCCCCGAAAATACCCGAAAAACCCAAAAGAATTCAGGACAAAAATCCGATCCTTTTCGATATTGGTACCACTAGGCTCAAATACGTCCTCCACGATTTCGGGGGTATCCCAGGTATCGTCGATCTGGTATGAAATGCGGGCCAATTTCTTGGCTTTGGATATTTTCCAACTATTCTTATCCAGCTTTTCCACTTTCAAAGCCTGGCCTTTTTTATCAAATGCCTGAAAATTACTGGCGTACGAACCGTAGTTGTTGATGGAATACGTCCCCGGCACAATCTTAGGCAGGTGATATACCGCCGTTTTTTGCCTGATGGGGGGCGTATCCAGATTAACGGTCAGTTTATCGTCCTGGGTCTTGGTCAAATCAAGGGAAAACTGGTATTCTTTCTGGGCGAATCCCGACAGGCTGGCCAGAAGCAGCGCCAGTAGGATCGGATAAGTTGATTTTTTCATTCAGTGTAGAAAATTGTTATTAAAATAGGAATACTATTGCCGCGAATTGTGACTAAAAACGTAAAGAAAACATAATAAAATATTATTCCAGCCCTATTTCTTTGACAAACGGCAGATTGGGCAGGAGGAACGGATTCCTATTTTTGAAAAGCACGCAACAGAGAAGCGAGCTGCGTCCGGCTTTTTACGTCGGTTTTCTGGTAGATCCGGTGCGTGTGATCCTTAATAGTTTGCACGGTCACAAAAAGTATCTCAGCGATCTCCTTGTTGGTTTTGCCCCGGTAAATTTCCCGTACGATTTCGGCTTCACGAGGCGTGAGGTTGTATGCTTCCACAAATAAGTCAAGCGCCGCTGCTTCTGAATGAGCTATTGCTAGCGTTAGGCCCCCGGCTTGCACTTCCACGACAACCTCAGGTAGGTGGACTTGGTACAAAAAGTAAGTCACGAAGGCGGTATGGCTCAGGAAATAAAGTAAGATAAACAGAAGTTCCAATGCCCCCGTCATGGGTACCCCCAGCCAAAGCGACCCATGCACCGCTCCTACACTCAGGATCAGTCCGCCCAGAATGCATTGGGATTTGCGGTGGAGGTAGGTGGTTTGGATGAAAAGCATCCAGGTTCCCACTCCCGTCATCAATACGGTGACAAATGCGGCATATACTTGATACAGCGTCCAGGACCTTGGGTGCCTGGCATACAGCAACAAGGCCAGTACCAGCAGGGTGAGTATAGCCGGAACCAGGTGTGATCGCACCTGGTGCTTTGGTAGCCTCACTACCCACAGCACCAGCATCAGCTTCCCGACCAGCAGAAAGGGCACACTCAGCAGCACCAGAAAGCGAGATAAGGAGCCCAGCTGCTCCGCCTTGATGACGGAGAAAAACAGGCTTCGAAGCACCAGCTGACTCCACAAGGCATAAAACCCGAAGGTGTACATCAGGATGAGGTAGTACTGCAGATACCGCAGGGCCGGGTACTGCCGGTAGGCTGGCCGGCGAAACAGGACCAAGACCCCGCCAGCCGTCAGGCCCAGACAGAATATAAAACAGATCCAGCGATACAGGGGACTCATTTCCATACGAAAAACAAAAGGATACCTGCTCCAAAAATACCCATTCGGTTGGTTTCAGCCCCCCTACCAAAGTAGTGTTTTTGAAAATCACTACTTTGGTAGCTGTTGGACAGCAAGCATTTACCCTACTTTTGGTCCAGTGCTTACTCACTCTATTCAAAATCCCCATGGAAAATATCACTCTTTTAATCCCCCCCAGTATCGAAGGCAGTCTGAAATTCGGCTGGGAGAAAACAAAACAATACTTCTTGCCGCTGTTGCTGGTAGTGCTGGTCATAACTGTTGCGAACGTGCCGATAGACAGTATCAAGGATTCTATCAAAGATATGGAAATGACTCCCGGCCGAGTTCTGCTGCAGGTCGTGAGTGCCGCCTACTGGTTGCTGCTGCTGCCCGTGTTCGAGTACAGCGCCGACCTGATGTTTGTGCAGGCTATCCGCAATCAGAAGCTAGACTTTAAAGACCTGCTGGCCGGTTTTAAAAACTATCTCAACGTAGTGCTAGCGCACCTGCTAGCCACAGCGCTGATCGGTATCGCCTTTGTAGCGCTCATTATCCCGGGCATTATCGTGGCCTGCCGTCTGGCGTTCGTGTCGTACTTGGTGATGGACAAAGACCTGGATCCCATCGCAGCCGTGGAAACGAGCTGGAAAATGACCAAAGGCCACGGTTGGAAAATCTTTGGACTAGCCATGACCTCCATCCTCATTTTCGTTATAGGCCTTGTGTGTTTTATCGTAGGAATTTTTCCAGCATTGATCTGGATCAAGGGTTCGTTTGCATCCTTATACGAGGCGATACTGATGGAGGAAGCGCAGGGGTAATTGCAGGGAAGTGATTTATTGAACCCAATCAATAGCCCAAAAAAAACGGGTTGCAGAAGCTGTTTGAGTTATTTTAGCCCAACAAGGTTAACTCAAACAGCTTCTTACTTATCTTCGAGAATATAAAACTCTCTAAACACCCCGCATCATGACTACAAGGTTACTCGCCTGGTCAATCGTACTACTAAGTACAGCCCCCCTGCCGACTCTTTCTCAGTCTTCCCAAAAAACGCCCTCCCTGGAAGAGGTTATTTCTCTGGCAGCAGCGGGGAACCCGTTGATTTCTCCCGATGGCAAACTGATTGCCTACACCATTACCCGGCCCGACTGGCAGGAGAATCGGTACGATTCGGAAATCTGGCTACACAAAGAGGGGGCCTCGCCAATTCAGCTTACCCGCACCAAAGCGGGGAGTAGTTCCAACCCAAAATGGTCGCCGGATGGGACGTACCTGGCCTTCACGGCCAAACGTGACGACAAAACCCAACTCTTTGCGATAAGCATGATGGGCGGTGAAGCTTTCCCGATTACCCACGAGAAAGAAGACATTGGGGACTTTGAATGGGCTCCGGATGGAAAAAAGCTGGCTTTTACCATGCCCCAACCCGAGTCAAAAGGGCAGAAGAATCGTAAACTATGGTATGGCTCCTATACGGAGGATGATCAGGAATTTCGCCAGAACTGGCTCTACCTGATTGATTTTGACCCAGCCCCGGTGGACCCTTCTTTTTTTCCCTGCTTCGATAAAAAAGATAGTACTTCCACCTCAGAGGACTGCATCAATTGGCCAAAGGCAACCCCCTTGCTCGAAAAGAATGCGCTAACGGTACTGAACTTCAAATGGTCGCCGGATGGAAAATCCCTGGCCATTACACATGCTCCCAATCCATTGATCAATTCCTTCATTGATACCGACATTTCCATTTTGGAGGTAGCTTCCAAAAAGCTGGTACCTACGGCCACCCATCCCAGTACCGATTCATTTGACGATTGGTCGCCCGACGGGAAGTACATCGTTTACCATACCGATCGGGACGACCGGCAGTCCAACTTTTACAAGAATGATTTCCTTATTATTCAGGAACTCGCCACTGGAAAGGAACAACCCATCGCCTCGGACCTGGATGTATCCCTGAACAACCTGCACTGGGCACCGGCGGGAATCTATGCGTTGGGAATCCAAAAAACCACCCGAACCGTATTCATCCTAAATCCACAAAGTGGCAAAGCCAGCAAACTTTCTGGTTTGGTACCCATTGTCAATGGATTCAGCCTCTCGGCGGATGGCAAAAGCATGGCCCTGATAGGAGAATCCGGCACGGATCTGGGCGAAGTATACAAGACTTCGCTCTCCCTCCCCAAGCCTCAGAAAATCACTGCCTTGTCCAAACAGATTGAAACCTGGTCGGTAGCCCAGAGCGAGGTAGTTCAGTGGAAAAGTGAGGATGGAGCAACGATTGAGGGGATTCTGCACAAGCCGCAAGGGTACGACCCCAACAAAAAATATCCCCTACTGGTGATGATTCATGGGGGGCCTACGGGGGTAGATCGTCCCACTCCCCTGCCAGGGTATGTGTATCCGGTAGTACAATGGCTCAACAAAGGGGCATTGGTGCTCCGCCCCAACTACCGCGGCTCCGAAGGCTACGGGGAATCGTTCCGGTCGCTGAATGTGGAAAACCTGGGCGTTGGGGATAGCTGGGATGTGCTGTCGGGAATTGATTACCTGGCTTCCCAAAACAAGATTGACACCTCCCGCCTGGGAGTGATGGGGTGGAGTCAGGGAGGATATATATCGGCCTTTCTGACTACTACCAGCAAGCGGTTTAAGGCCGTGTCGGTGGGGGCTGGTATTTCTAACTGGATGACCTATTACGTGAACACGGACATCCATCCCTTTACGCGCCAGTACCTTAAAGCTACCCCCTGGCAAAATGAGGAAATTTATAAGAAAACCTCGCCCATGACCTATATAAAGCAGGCAGTTACTCCCACGCTTATCCAACATGGCGAGCTAGACCCCCGCGTGCCCATTCCGAACGCCTATGAACTGCTGCAAGGCCTCCGGGATGTAGGCGTTCCGGCCCGACTGATGGTGTACAAGGGTTTTGGGCACGGGATCACGAAACCCAAAGAACGGCTGGCCGCTACCTGGCATAACTGGCAGTGGTTCAATAAGTACCTCTGGGGAGAGGAGGTAAAGATACCGGGGCTTGACTAGGTTGGATTAGGGGTTCGAGCGTTGCAAACGCCCTCCTTGGGAGTTCGCGATGGAATCCAAAACAGCGGGACGCCCTCACGTACTTTGCCCAAATGTCAGCAAGTTGTTGTCTGGGTCAAGCATCGCGAACTCCTTTTGGCCCCAGGGCTTCGTTTGCAAGTGTCCGGCGGGGTGTATGCTTAGTTTCTGGTCTAGCATGGATTGGTAAAGCCCCTCGATGTCATCCGTACGGATATAAACTTGTCCGTAGTTTTCCTTTGGATCGAGGTCTTTATATTCAAAAAAATGGATTTGGATCCTGTCTTTTTGTACCATTAAATAATTGGCATGGTCAGCACTCCCGAATACCTGAAAACCTAATTTATCCAGGTAATAGGCCATCGTAGCAGCTTTGTCCCGCATGGGAAGTTTGGGGTTTACGTCTGTCAGCATCTTTTGATTTTTTTGGAAGTAAAACTTTGTTTTAGCTGGGACAGCAGGAACCAATGCCCCCCTTACTTGATCACCCATTTTCGTTTGGAAGCCAGCACGATCCCCGCCAGTACGATCCAGATTACGCTACCAAAAATAAATAGCCGAAAACCGTGTAGCCCCACGAAGTCGAACCCAGACAGCAGCATAGCCCCACCACCGACGGAAAACCCCAGCCCCAGGTACCCCAGCCAGGAGGGAAACTTCCCGGTGCGGACAATGTCCGTGGACCAGAACAGAATAGCCAGGCACATGGCACCCATGAATATATAGTCAAAAGCATGGTTAAGGGCAAAATTGTACCTCAGCAGCGGCTCAATGGACCCGATGGTTTCGGGGGAAGCTCCCTCATAGTGTTGCACAAAAAGGGGTAGCCCCAGGCCATTGGTAGCGGCGGCGGCCATTACCGCCACGAGACCAAAAGTCATGATGGAAAGGGCTATCTGCGAAGAGAAATTGTCGGTGCCAATCCGTCGGGTTTCGGGAAGTAACCCGACGAAAATAAACGGAATAGCCAGAATAGCAAGGGAATAGGACAGGATGAGTATCCGGTATTTTTCTTCGGGTGCCAACCGGTTGCTTCGGTATTCCTGGCTTTCCAGGGCATATTCCAGCAGTTGTCCGAGCTTGAAAAACGTGCCTGCTTCCTCAATAAGCGCATGGAGGTCATCCACATTGAGTTGCAGTACTTCACACGCTTCGGCGGCCTGAATGCGTGTCATTGAGGGTTTTTGGGAAGTAAAGCTTTGATAATTCAGCACCCAATCCGCTTCTACGTATAAGTCATGGGTAATTTCCTCGGCTTGGTCCGTCATTTGGTACTGTCTCAAACTTCCTCGGTTTACAAACCACACGTCCTGGCATACCTCCCCTTCCCGAAGCAAGCAGGTGTTTTTGGGTAAAGTCAAAACATGCAATTTGCTGACAAAACACGATAGCTCCATTTCTGAAAACCTGCCCAGACTTTGGACGGAACTAAGGATGGGATCGAACATGGCTTGGGGAGATGGGGTATTCGGCTCTTCGAGCTTTCTTACACACTACCGCCAAAAGTCACTACTCTCAAATCACGTAGGACATTTGGCGATAGCGCGAAGGCTTCAGGCGTGCAGGGGCCAAGGTATCAAAGATACCGAATAGAAGCCTTTCTGCCCTACCAGGACAGGTACCAACATTAGAGGAGGTTAACACAAGGTATTTACTAAAAAGTATGTATAGTACGAATAATGGGGAAATTAAAGACTTTCTGGGCAGAAATGGGGCGTGATTCGGGACGAAGTGAACAAAATTGGATTTGAATTGACCGGAATACCTTATTTTTCAACCCACGCCAAAAAGGCCGCTACTTTCATGCGGCTCACAACTGGCTTATCGGCGAGTTTACAACTTAGCGTCAGCATCACCTTGCGGTTGAAGTAAGGTTCTATTTCGAGAATCGCTTTGCGATGGATAATCATCTGGCGGCTGATCCGAAAAAACTGACCTGGATCCAGGGAAGCGGCTATTTCATCCATAGTCCGGTGGAGGGAATATTTTTCATTTTGGCGTGTATATAGAAACGAAATTTCGTTCTCGAATGAGATCATGGCTATATCAGATACAGGAACGGGCACCATTTTCTCCCGGACTCGTACCAGAAACGAGCTGTTGTACTGAGGGGCCGGCATCGCGTGGCCGAGCAGTCGGCTGATTTCCGAGACTTCCGGGGCCAGGGCTTGGGTTATTTTTTCCAATTTTTCAAAAGCGGCCCGGATAGCTGATTCCTCCACGGGTTTGAGCATGTAGGCCACGCCGTTCGCCTTAAAAGCATCAAGTACGTATTCGTCGTAGGCCGTGCAAAAAAGCACCGGGGCCGTCACGGCTACCTGATTGAATATTTCGAAGCTGTTGCCATCGGCTAGTTCAATGTCCATAAAAATCAGATTGGGTGAATTCGATTCCAGGAATTGCACCGTTTCTTCAATACTACTACAAATACCCAGCACGCGGGCGTCGGGCCGTACCAGCTCGATCAGGCTCTGGAGCAGGCGAGCCGAACGAGATTCATCTTCCACTATCAGGATGGTCATGAGGCAAGCAAAGTTAGGGTTACCGCAAAATGGGCATCCGTCTCAGACACTGTAACGGCATCGGGCACTCCCAGCAAAGCATACCGCTTCCGAAGGTTATCCAGCCCAAGGCCCAGCGATTCCACATCAGTTTTTTTGGGTTGTTTATTGTTCTCAACGGTAATAAACCCCTGGCTATTTCTGATAGATTCTTACTTTCAAGGGGTTTTTATCCGAGAGTACATTGTGTTTTATGCAGTTTTCAATGAGCAGTTGTAGAGAAAATACCGGCAATTTTACGGCTTCCTGCCCATCCGGCACGTCCACGGAGAGCAAAATACGCCCTTCGTACCGAAACCGAAGCATGTACATGTAGTTTTCCAGAAAAGCCAGTTCCTCGCTCAGGGTGGTTTTGGTTTCGTTTCGCTTGGTCAGAAACTGACGGTATACGGCCGCAAGGCTCAGCACAAACTGCTCGGCATTTTCGTCATTTTCGTGGATCATGGCCCTCAGGGTACCGAGGGAATTGAACAGAAAATGTGGGTTGATCTGTTGCTTTAATCCTTCCAGTTCCGCCACCAGATTCTCGATGCGGAGCTGTTCGTTTTTGCGACGCAAACGCTCCTGCTGCGTTACACTGATAAACATATACTGGATCACCGACACCAGGGTGATGGCAAAGCCAAATCGAATCAGGAGCGAGTAGTCGCTCAAGCTGTACTCATTCGGCGAAAAAGGGAAGGTTCCAAGCCGTACCAACATAAAGAAAAAGAACACCATCAGGGTGTCACAAGCTGCGATCACCAACACTCCCACAAAGAATTTCACCCGGTACCGATACAAAAACCGGACGTATACCCCATAATTTATAAACCAGATGACCAAGAGAAAAAAGGAAAGGACAGCCCAAATAATGGGGATTTGGGCAGGTACCAGCCTGGGACCATTCCGGCTCAGGATACCCAGCGCAGGAATCATGAGTGAAAAGATTATTCCCAGCCAGATGAGCCGGCTTTGCCTATATTTAAGGGACGACATGCCTACACAAAATAACCCTTGCTGACAGAATACCAGCGGGGAAGAGACAAGGTAGCGATATTTCAAAAAAGCAAACGCTGTTTTGGATCTAATATCGAAAAAAAGAGGGTTTCGTGAGTGTGAGGGCAGGTTGTTTGACCTTTTCGCAGCCAGCTTATGCCTATTCTAATGCCTCGGCCCCAAAGCCCGCCGATTGGTACACCCGCAGCGAGCCGTCGGGCTCGGCAGTGATACCGTACAATTCCAGACCCTGCTGCCTGGCCAGCGGGATGGCTTTTTCCAGGCCCATCACCAGAAAGGCCGTGGCGTAGGCATCGGCGGTCATGCAGTCATTGGCTAGTACCGAAATACTGAGCAGGCTGTGCGTAATGGGAAAGCCCGTGTGGGGATTGATGGCGTGGCTATACTTACGCCCATCGCGCTCGATGAATTTACGGTAGCTGCCTGAGGTAGCAAGGGATTTGTTATCCAGAGCAACCACCGCTTGTAAAGCGCGGTCGGCCTGAGCAGAACTGATGGGCTTGTCGATCCCAATCCGCCAGATTTCGCCGCGCTCGTTGCGGCCTTGGGCCCGTACCTCACCCCCTACTTCCACCAGGTAATTTTTAATTCCATGGGCTTTCAGAAAATCCGCGAGTACATCCACCGTATAACCCTGGGCGATGGCGTTGAAATCTATATTAATCTGAGGAGATTCTCTGAGCAGCTTTCCCTCTTCCAGGTTCACTTTCTGGTACCCCACCACTTGCAACAGGCTATCCACCTGGGCGGAATCAGGGGGAGGTAAGGTCTTTCTTGTAGCTAAAACCCCAGGCTTTAACCATGGGCCCTACGGTACAGTCAAAGTACCCGTCGGTAGCTTCTGATACTTCGCGGGATTTTAGAAAAACATTGGTAAAATGAGTATCAGCCCTAATGGCCGGATCGTCGGCGTTGAAAAGGGATATGATGGACGTACTGTCCCACAGCGACATGCTGCGGTCCATCACCCGAAAGAGACTATCCACGGGCGTGGAAAAATCGCGTCCCAGGCTATCGGCATACACGATCCGGAAGGTGGTACCCTGGGCGTTGCCTTCCAGCTGGGTATAAGGAACCGGGCGGGGTTTACAGCCGAAAATATACAAACAAAGGATAAGCAGGGACAACCACCGGATCATCCGCCAAAGTCATCAAAGGCCACCTGCTCGGACGGAATGCCCCATTCATCGGCCATTTTGATTACGGATTGATTCATCATGGGTGGCCCGCAGAAATACACCTCCAGGTCTTCGGGGGCGGGATGCTTTTTCAAAAATTCATCGATCACCACATTGTGCACAAAGCCCCGGAAGCCGTCACCTTGGGGATCCTTGATGTCTTTTTTGAGCTCCCAGTTGTCTTCCGTGAAATGGGGCGTCCAGCGCTACCACAAACGTAAAGTTGGGGAAGTCTTTTTCGATTTGCCGGAACTCGTCAATGTAAAATAGCTCCTTCCGGGTACGCCCTCCGTAGAAGAACGTAACTTTCCGCTTGGTTTTTTCGGTATAAAACAGATGAAACAAGTGCGAACGCATGGGCGCCATGCCGGCCCCTCCGCCGATGTAGAGCATTTCGCGTTCGGAATCTTTGATAAAAAACTCCCCGTAGGGTCCCGAAATCGTGACTTTGTCGCCGGGTTTCAGGCTAAAAATATACGATGAAGCAATTCCCGGATTAACGTCCGCCCAGCCGTTTTTGGCCCGGTCAAAAGCCGGAGTGGCGATCCGGACGGTGAGCTTCACGATGTTGCCCTCGGCGGGATGGTTGGCCATGGAATAAGCCCGGAATATTTCCTCGTCGTTCACCATCGTTAGGTCCCAGAGATTGAACTTGTCCCAATCCTCCTGAAACTTATCGGGGCGGTCGTGGTAGGCCGGGTGGGCGGTGATGTCCATATCCTTGTACTTGACCACCGTTTTGGGAATGTCAATCTGGATATACCCTCCTGCTTTAAAATCCAGCGTTTCTCCCTCGGGCAGCTTCACTTCAAACTCCTTGATAAAGGTGGCCACGTTGTAATTGGACACCACGGTGCATTCCAGCTTTTTGATCCCGAACACCTCCTCCGGAATCCGGATTTGCATATCTTCCTTTACCTTCACCTGACACGCCAGGCGCATATTCTGGCGGACCTGACGTAGATTGAGGTGGTTGGTTTCGGTAGGGAGTACTTCTCCGCCGCCTTCGTACACCATGCAGGTACACATGGCGCAGGTACCTCCCCCACCGCAGGCCGAGGCCAGGAATATTTCCTTAGAGGCCAGGGTAGAAAGCAGCGACGATCCGGGCTTCACGACCAGAGGTTCCTCCTGGTTTCCGTTGATCATAATTTTTACGTCGCCCTGAGGCAGCAGTTTTTCCTTAGCCAATAGGATAAGAAAGGCCAGGAGCAGCACAATCAGGATAAATATAACGACACTGGCAGAGGTAAGTACGGGAAGCATAAGGAATAGGAGCTACGATAAACAAAACCGGTGGCTTACAACTTGATACCGGAAAAACTCAAAAAGGCCAGACCCATCAGGGCCGTAATAAACATGGCAATGCCCAGGCCCTGCAGCGGTTCGGGGATATTGGAGTAGCGCAACCGCTCCCGAATGCCCGCCAGCAGCACAATGGCCAGAAAAAACCCGGTGCCCGATCCGAGGGAAAATACGGCCGTTTCGACAAAATTATACTCCCGTTCCTGCATAAACAGGGAGGTACCCAGAATGGAGCAATTAACCGTAATCAGGGGTAGAAAAATTCCCAGTGAGATATAGAGCGAAGGCAGGGATTTCTCCGATGACCATTTCCACGAGCTGCACCGCCCCGGCAATAACCGAGATAAAAAGGATGAACGCCAGAAAGGTCAGGTCTACACTCGCCAGGGAGGGGTGAATCCAGGCCAGGGCCCCTTCTTCCAGCAGGTAGGTGAGGATGAAGTAATTCAGCGGGGTAGTCAGGACCATGACGAATATCACCGCCAGACCCAGACCGAAGGCCGTTTTGATTTTTTTGGAAACCGCCAGAAACGAACACATGCCCAGAAAGAAGGCAAAGATGACGTTTTCGACAAAGATGGCTTTGATGAACAGGTTGATCAGATGTTGCATAGCTTTTGCTTGAATCGAGTTCTTTGTTTTGAGTGAAAAGGTTAGGGTTAGGAGTTCATGAGTTTACAACCTAACACGCCATAAACTTTCAACTCATACACCTTTTAACCAATCACCTTTAACTCAATAATTTTAAGATACATTAACCAATTTCTTATTCCGGCTTCGTTGCCACCAGATATAGATCCCGATGATAAACAGGGCCGCCGGGGGGAGGACCATGAGGCCATTGTTGACATAGCCCATATCGTAGGCGGCTTGCGGCACCACCTTGTAGCCCAGAATGGACCCCGCACCGAATAACTCGCGGAATACCGCCACCAGTACCAAAATCAGCCCGTAGCCCAGGCCGTTGCCGATGCCGTCCAGGAACGACGGCCAGGGTTTTTGGGCCAGGGCGAAGGCTTCCAGCCGCCCCATGATGATGCAGTTGGTAATGATCAACCCCACGAATACCGCCAGTTTCTTGCTGACATCAAACATATAAGCTTTCAGCAACTGATCCACGATGGTCACCAGCATGGCCACGATGATCAACTGCACGATGATCCGGATGCGGGTGGGGATCGACTTGCGGATAAAAGAAATGATGAGGTTAGAAAAGGCCGTGACGAACATCACCCCCAGCGCCATGATCAGGGCGGGCTTCACCTGCACCGTCACGGCCAGGGCCGAGCAGATCCCCAGTACCTGCACGGTAATGGGGTTGGTGTCGTCCAGCGGATCGCGCAGGGTCTGTACATTCTTTTTGGAGAACAAAGGCTCTCGAACTTCTTTGACCGGCGGTGTGGCCGTGGTTGTTTCTGTTGCCATAGTTTGCGTTTGGTTTACCTCATCCCCCGGCCCCTTCTCCTGGTAGGAGAAGGGGAGTGCCTATGGTAACTCCTTTTCCCTAATTGGATTGTGTCGTTTTGGGATCAGGGGTTTGTTAGTGTACAGCTACTTGTTTTTTGTTTCCAATCTTTTCAAAATACGCTACGTATGGGGCAATGCAGTTTTCCAGCATTTCATCCGTGCCATTGGAGGTAATGGTACCACCCGAAATAGCGTCCACGCGGTGTTCCTGGCCAAGGCTGCTTTTGGAGGAGCTCTTGATTACATTGACCGACACAAACTCCCCCTGGTCCGACATGATCTTTTTTCCCTGAAACTGCTGCTGAAAGGGCCCCTCGGCGATTTCAGCTCCCAGGCCAGGTGTTTCGCCCTTATGGTCGAAGTAGGCACCGTACACGGTATTAAAATCGTCTTCGAGCGAAATGTACCCCCAGATTGGCCCCCAAAGCCCGGTGCCCCGCACGGGGATTATGTACCGTTTTTTACCCCCTTCTCCGGTAAAAATATAGAGGGGCAACTTGCGTTCTGAGGGCTCTTTGTTGATTTCGTTCTTTAGATCGATTTGAACGGGTTTCTCCTCTTCGGTTTCACCCGTCGTGTTCACCACCAGCTCTTCAATGGACGAATCGTACGTCTGATTTATTTTTTCCCGTTCGGTGTAGTCCAGCCGCACGGCTTTCAGAATATTCGACCGCGTATCGAGGGCAATGTTTTCATTTTGCAGGGGTTTGAGCCCCTCGGCCGCTACGGCCAGCACAATGGCCGTCACCACGGAAAGTATGGCGGCGTATATCAGGGTATATTGGTTGCTATGCACGTTTCAGTCGGGTTTTAATGTGACGTTCTACGACCAGGTGGTCAATCAAAGGCGCAAATACATTCATCAGCAAAATGCTGAGCATGACTCCCTCCGGATAGGCCGGGTTGAACACCCGAAGCACTAACGGTAAAGGCTCCGATCAGGATACCATAAATCCATTTTCCCGCTTCGGTATGGGCCGCGCTGACGGGATCAGTGGCCATGTACACCGCTCCAAAAGCAAAGCTTCCGATGAGTAAATGGTAGAAGGCGGGGGTATGCATGGCGTGCGTAGCCATGTCGGCGGGAGCTACCAGATTGAGGAAGGCCCCCATCCCCACCAGTCCGATGCAACAGGCGGTGATGATTTTCCAGCTACCCACTCCGGTGGCGATCAGGATGAAGGCTCCGATCAGGATGGCAAATACGCTCGTTTCACCGATAGACCCCTGCTCAAATCCCCAGAACATATTGGAGACCGAGGTCATGTTGGTGTAGTTGGTATCGAAGTAGACCAAATTGGTGGCTCCCGAATAGGCGTCTACTATGGCGTGACCGGGCTCGGGTGAGAGGTCGGTCCAGATGTCGCCGGTCATATAAGCCGGAAATGCGAAGAACAAAAACGCCCGCGCCAACAGCGCGGGATTCATGAAGTTCATGCCGGTACCGCCAAAAATCTCCTTACCTAGAACGGTACAAAATATAGCGGCCAGAGCTACCATCCACAGCGGAATGGTGACGGGTAGCGTCAGGGGAATCAACAGGCCAGTAACCAGGTACCCCTCACTGATTTGGTGGCCTTTCAGAACAGCGAAAACAAATTCCGCCCCTAGCCCCACGGCGTAGGACACCACCACAATCGGCATTACTTTTATAGCACCGAAGAGGAAGTTTTCCATCAGGGTAGTTTCCATACCGTAGGCCTGATAATGCTGGTAGCCCACGTTCCACATGCCGAAAAGCAGGGTGGGAATCAGTGCGATCACCACCGTAAACATGGTGCGTTTCAAATCCATGGCGTCGCGGATATGGACGCCATTTTCGGTGGTATGGCCCGGCACGAAGAGGAAGGTCTGAAGGGCATCGAACGCCGGATGGAATTTTTCAAAGCGACCCCCTTTCGTAAAATTGGGTTTCAGGGAATCAACTACGCGTACGAATAATTGTTCACAGAAACGATTAGATAAGGGTTCTTACTGATTTTGAATTCTTAGGGTTCTATGAGTTCTGTGTTCGTTGCTCACTCACTTAATAAAAACAACGAACCAAGATCATGAACCCAGTACTCAACTATTCTATCATTCTATCACTTCGGTGCGACTCCTCACTCACTCAAAATTACCTTCTATCCTTCCAGCCGCACGTATTCCAGGCCTTCGGAGATGATGCGTTGCACTTCTATTTTGGAGGTACACACAAACTCACAGAGGGCAAAGTCTTCTTCGGATACTTCGTAAATGCCCAAGGCCTCCATGCGTTCGATGTCGCGGGCCAGGATGGCTTTCAGCAGGATCACCGGCATGATGTTCATGGGGAGCACTTTGTCGTACTGCCCCGTCATCACAAAAGCCCGTTCTTCCCCGTGCATGTTGGTGTCGAGGTCGTAGGTTCTGTTGGGAAAAAGCCAGGATAGGAACGTCTTGGAAAGACTCAGTTTCTTCACTCCCGGAGCCAGCCAACCCAGAAACTCCGGATGGTCACCTTCGGGAATGGCGGTGATTTGATTGGTGTAGTGCGACAGAAAGTCGTCGGTAGAAGAGGTATCCCCCGTAAGTACATTACCCTGAATGATCCGGGCGGTGTCGGGTTTCAGCTGATCTTTCAGCAGCGAAGCCATGGTCTGACCCGTAAGGGCACGTACGTACTGTGGCTTTTCTATGCAGCTACCCGTAAGCGCCACCACCCGGTCGGCGCGGTAACGGCCTTCCCTGAACAACCGGCCGATGATAATCACATCCTGGGGTTGTACATACCACACTACCTCTCCTTTTTTGAGGGGGTTGAGGTGATGGATCTGCACCCCTACGTTGCCGGCCGGATGAGGGCCTTTGATGCGGTGAATGTGATTGGTGGAGAGCATACTAAAATCCGCCTCGGTCAATTTTCCGTTTCCTCCCTGCGGCAAACAAACATGGAGCTGATCGGACACCAACTGATCCAATGCCGCCAGGCCCGTCAGGAAGTTTTCTTTATCCAAATCTATGATATATCCTAAATCGGGAGCCAGCGGTGCCGTATCAAAACAGGAGACAAACAGCGATTTGGGGGTATCTTCGGGATTGGCTATCAGGGAAAAAGGACGCTGACGAATGAAGTTCCAGCAGCCCCCGTCCAGCAGGCGCTCCACGATCTTATCGCGGGAAAGTGTAAGGGGGTCGGCGGTCTTGGATTGCACGTACCGGCGTTCGGTCCGATCCGGGAATAATCCGTATCTCCATAATCCGCCTTTTTGCGCCCCGAACCACTTCTACCACCTCCCCACTGACGGGCGACATGAACTTGATTTTGGGATTTTGTTTGTCAAAAAACACCGGCTGACCCGCCAGTAGTTCGTCCCCGACGTCTACCATAAGTTTGGGAACCAGCCCCGGGAAATCCGGCGGCTTGATCGCGATAACATCAGAAAGAGGGAGGTCGGAAATAGTGTAGTCGGCTGTACCAACAAGCTTGATATCGTAGCCTTTGTGTAATGTAATCGCTTTACCCATAGTACTATCAAATCCCTTAAAAGTACAAAACAAAGGATATTATGGTCTTTTCCTACTTATTTAGGAAAAATATTTTTTGTTTTTTTTGGGAAAGTGCTCTCAGGCACCATCCCTCTCCATTTTTTTGTCTATTTACTCAAATTCAGGCAGTTTTGCAACGACTCGCAGCAGTCAACAATTGAAATTTTTGAATTCAGGGGCTTCTAGTATACGAGGCAAGGAAAAATAGCAACATCGGTTTCTGCCGATTACTAAGAAGATGGCCCGGGATCCAATAAAGTGAGTACTTTTATACTAGGTAGTACCGTTCTCCCGCATACGCAGGTCACCTCTCCCCGCTCGTTCATCTACTTTTACCCAAACTATTCATTAATCATGAAAAGAAACCAATTTATGGCTGGCTGTTAGCCACTGCAATCACCCCCTTTGCCTTGGGGAAAGAAAGAGTAAAAAGACGGAAAAGGCTTCTCCACCAAAGCCGGCGAAGGCCGTTACCACGGCCACATTCAGCTCAAAGGCGTAAACAAGAATATTCTGGACGTGAAAGTGTCCGGCAAGGACACCAACGGCGACCTGGCTATTTTTGAGCAAACCAGTTTGTCGCCCAAGGGTGGGGTACCCCTGCATATCCACCCCAATCAGGACGAGATTTTCTATATTCTGGATGGGGAGTATCATTTTGAGGTTGGAGGGCAAAAACACGAATTGAAAACTGGGGATAGCATCTTCTTGCCCCGCAATGTACCTCATGCCTGGGTACAGATCGCGGAGCGGGGCAGAATGACCGCAATCATGCAGCCCGCTGGTAAACTGGAAGAGTTTTTTGTGGCTATGGCGGCCCTGGATCATGTACCCGATCAAGAAGAAGTTGCCCGGATTTTTGCGGAGCACGATATGAAGGTCGTGGGGCCACCGATGAAGATGGGGTAGGTAGTTTATCGTTTACCTTTTAATAAATAAAGTTAATAGTCAGACTAATACCCATTATATTTAACCCGACTGTATTCCACTGACATAGCAGGTCAGTCATATACCTATTGGCTAATATCTTCCTTCCCCATTCAGGCTATATTCAAGAACATCAACTAAGGTACAAACGATCAATAGTCATTCATGAAACCTACCTACCTTTCTACCCTTACCCCCTTACGGGGCATTGCCGCTCTCCTGATTGTGTCGGTTCATTTCAACCTGTTTGTGATGCCCCTGCTCGACCCCGCCCTAACGTCTGCGCATTTTCGACTGTATATGATGGTCGATTTCTTCTTTATTCTAAGTGGCTTCATCATGAGCCATGTGTACGGCGGCACATTCTCTGAACGCTTGACCAGGCAATCCTTCTGGCGGTTTATGTCAGCCCGGTTTGCTCGCATTTACCCACTGCATCTGATCATGCTTTGCTGGGTGATTGTGCTGTATATACTCCTGGTAAATAGTCAGGCACCGCTCCCCAATAGCACCCTCAGAGTATTCAACCCCTTGGCAATTCCCTTTCACCTGACGCTGACTAACGCATTCTTCCCCGAGCCATTGACTACTTGGAACTTGCCTGCCTGGTCTATCAGTGTAGAGTGGTGGATGTACCTGGCCTTTCCGTTCTTACTCAAACCCATAGCGCGGGGTGGTCCGTTCTTTTTTCTGGCGAGCCTCGCCTTTATTGCCCTTGGCTACTACGCCCTCACTGTACAGTCGGCCGCGCAACTCCCCGACCCTGACTTCGCTGGGTACCATATACCGGGTTCCATTGAAGCCTATGCTCCCCCGTTCAATATGTTTCGCTGCCTGTTGGGTTTTGTATTGGGTATGATTACGTATCAGGTGTACACACGTGGCTGGGGCAAAAAATGGCTCAAAAACGGCTGGTTCCTCCCCTTCATTGGCCTGTCCATACTTGCATTCCTTCATCTAGTTACAGACCTGCTGACCGTTTGGGCCTTTCCACTCCTTATTTTGGTAGCTGCCAATAACTCGGGCAGAGCAAAACGAATCCTCGAAACACGCCCATTTCAACGATTGGGCGATTGGTCCTATTCAATTTATATGATGCACGTCCCGTTGATTTTTACAGCTCTCGTTGTTCAAACACTCACGGCACCAAACGGTGTTCTGCCCCCCCCACCCGTTCCAACCTATGGTTTGGAGCCTATCATCACCTGCCTTATATTCATGGTCATTGTTGTTGGTATGGCCGCACTACTCTACCGCTTTGTGGAAGTGCCGGCCCGGAAGTACCTGAATAGTAAATTTAAAACAAACCGATTCAGTACCTTAACCCAGGTGTCCCCTTAAACAGACACAATTTGCCCCACTTATTCACTTCGCAAAGCTGGTTTTGTGAAGGGTACCTTCCCATTCGTCGCCGACGACTTTGACGAAGAACTGGTCCATGTGCTTTGGAACGATTAGCGCTTCTATGTGGCGTATGTATTTTTCATGGTGTCGGGTGCTTCCGACCACACGGCAGACCGTCCCACTGGGGGACTTACTCACTATTTTATCACCTTACCCCTTCAATTTCTCCAACACGCTCCCAACCCTATCACCGTGATTTTTTTAGCAATAGGGTACGCACTAGGCGTGATGATGGGCAGGTGCCTGATGCCGGTGAATAAGTTGTGAGTTTCCGTCTTGGGGTCGGTTATAAAATTAAGTAATCACTAGTAGCGGGTGGGAATATGAGGCACTTCCAGTGTTTCTCATTTCAGAAAATGCTCAAAATGAGTTAATTTTGTACTAATTCTTTAAACAGTTACGTCATGA
>CAVYGM010000014.1:47500-70339 GCA_963768025.1 uncultured Cytophagales bacterium | reverse complement strand
CTATTGGTGCTGGCAAAGTCCATTTTTTATCAGGGACTCGTCACTGTGTAGATGATGGTAGTCGAATAAGATTTCACGGGTATCAGTACCGAAAGCCCCCTGAATTTCGTACTGAATGGGAACACCCGTGGTCTTTGATCCTCCCCCGGATGAAACAGTTCCGTTGAAAAAATACTGGGCATTGGTCGTAAGCTGCACGTAGTTTAGCCCACCGGTAATCGTACCTCCTACCCCGGCCCCAGTTCTACGCGCCCACAGGGTCAACGTCGAATTCCAATCGGTATCCTGTCTTTGAATAGTTACCGTGAAAGGATCGTTGTTTTTCTCCCCATCCACATCGAAAAGCGTCTGATTGGTCGCACTGGTAATATTAGCGGTGTAATTCGACCCGGCTTCGGTGATCGTAGTGGTCAGGGGGGCATTCCAGTTTCCGTTGTTGGCCCTTACCGCTTTTATTTGTGCATACAGATCGCCACCCGATAACAGACCCACGCATATAATCCAAAAATACCTCATCATCAGTTATCAACAATAGTATAGACGATCGAAACCGTACTACTCTGAGCGCGTAGCAGGGCGTAATTGGCAAGGGTCAGAGAATACGTGAGATTATACCCATTGTTGGCCCCATCCCCCGTGAAGGCTCCGCCGATGCCACTGATTACCGCCTGAGAGGTGGTGCTTAGCACAATAGAGGCAACCCGAGTCCCGAGGACACCCGCGCCGCTGCCCGAGTAGGCAGAAGTAGCCAGGCTCAAACTGATACCCGTAGGTAAGGCTCCCGTCATCTGCACCCTGATATTACGAGTGGTTCCCGTGGCTACCGCCGAGGTAAAATTAAGCCATTTGGTGCTGTTGGTGGAAGTGATTGCCCGAAGCCCGCCCTCCGTAGGTGCCGTTACATTGAAGATCAGTCCCGTATTGTTGGGTGCAACATCCACAAGTGCCACACTGGGCAGCGAAACACTCACCCCCACCGAAGCCGTTCTTTGCGCCAGGCAGCTACTCAATCCCAGAAAGAAACAAAGTGCCGTTAATTTCATTCTTTACCCTTGGCGGTCAGGTTAAATCCTTGTTTAGAAAAATAAATTTTTCTTTCGATGGGGCGGGTCACAAAAGTGAGCTGAGCTACCTTGCCCGATTCCAGATTCAATGACCGTTCTTCGTTGACCACCTCGTACCGTTCCTGCTCGCTCTTCACAATCGCCTTTACATTCCACAGGCCGGGCTTTACTTCGCCGAAGGAGAATTCACTCTTCTCGTTCACCATCGTCAGGAAGCTCTCGGTCTCGTTGTACAATTTCACGATAATTACGGGGTTCGAAGGGTCGGCTTTCGCATCGTCATCTTTGCCCAAATCCTCCATGGTTATGCTCCCCTTTATGCTGCCTGCCTTGACAAAGTCCACCTCAATGCTCTGCTTACTTTCCGGCTGAATAGTGACTTCCACGGGCCCTTTATGAACGGGCACGATACCCTTTTCCGACAAGGGAGTCAACACGCGCAGGTAATACTTGTCTGGTACCAGATCCGCGAAAGGAAAATCGGCCCTCACTATCGGTAACCACTTTCTGCTGCCCTAACTGTAATAGGATGCCAGCGGGGCTAATGTCGTCCGACAAACCTCTGATGGTACCACTCACCATGCCCAGGTTCCGGTTTTTCCGCAACGGAGCGTTGAGTTTCAGGGTGTACCGCACATTGAAGAACAAGGTATTTTGGTTGATCGTAGCTGCATTCGGCAAAAAGGCCCGGCCACCGGTCAGACTCAACTGATGATGTTTCATGTTCAACATCACCGATGCATCCATGAAGCTACGCTTCGTAAAAAACTCGTCCGGGGCGTAGTTGTTGCGGTACGATAAATTCACGTTTAGATTTTTCTTGTAGTTGACCCGCACGCTGCCGCCGTAATACACTAAGTTCTGGAGCTGGTCGGTGTTTGAAAATTTGCTGGTGTACTGATGCTCCAGGTAGCCTCCCAGCCACAGCCAGGGCAAAGTCCTGACGGAGGGCTGCAAAACGTTTGAGATCGACTGCTGGCGGGTAGACCGGTCGGGTACCAGCAGGTTTTGGGCGTATCCGTACCGCGTCTGGAAAAAGAGGGTAAGCTTTGGCGCGTTCAGGTTGTACGAGAAATTACCAAAATCCTCTTTAAAGTGAAACTGAGCGGGCATTTGCTTGTCTTCGCGTTCCTGTTGGGTATAATTTACGAAGAATAAATGCCGGGCGCTGGGCTGAAATGAGGCAAAAACCATACTGGATACGCTATTGGGGGACGTAGCGTACACATTCACATCCAGGCTCGGGTTAATGCGGGTTATATTGCTATTGACCCCTACGTTGATTTTACGGCTTACCGCATAGGTGAGGTTGTTAACGAACTGAACGCTGTTTTTGTAAAATCCGTAGTAGTTTTTGCCGGCATACACCGCATTGCTACTGAGATTAAACCGCCCCAAAGTGTAGTTGAGCTGGTTGAAAACGGCAAAATCCAACTTATTTTTCGCCTTTCCAGCCGATACCTCGGTTTCCAGCACTAGTCTGTCTTTTTTTACATGGGCCGAAACACCCACCAGATCGGAGCGAAAGCTGGTCGAATTTTCAACCAGGTTTTTGGCAATATAACTGAGTGAAAACTTGGTGGACTCACTGGCATGGTACGTGAATTGACCGCCGAAAGAATCCTTCTGCTCGGGAAAAAACCGGGTTTTCTGATAAAAGCCCATGACGCTGGTTTTACCAATTTGCTGCTCTACCCTTAATCCCCGGCCGAACCGCCCGAACTCCATGAGGTTATTGAGCCGGAAAAGGTAGTCGCCCGCCGTAACGAACGTTTTGGCTTTATAAGAATACGAAACCGAATACTGGTCGTAGCTTCCCACGGCCGGAAACCGGAACTGACTAGGGCCCGACACCAGAAAATCCAGATAGTGTTTCTTTGCAAAGTCCAGGTTCCCCTCCCCGCGCAGGTGGTACTGGTAGCCCGATAGCACTTTGTCGCCCAGGGTATAGCTGAGGTACCCTACTCCGACTTCGATGGGAAAACGCAGATACGGGTCGCTTTTCCGGGTAGTCGTGGAGTAAACCGGCACCGACACGGAAGCAAAAATAGGGGCCGGATCCTGGTTACTGGTAAGCATAAGATCCGAGGAGGCCATCCAATAGCCCAGGTCGGTCTGAGGAACCAGTTGCCTGACTGTAATTTTCTGAGACGTATTCGGGCGCATCACCAGCGAGTCTCCTTCGATCAGCGCGTTTTCCCGCCCGGCTTCTATCTTGAAATCTTCATTATTGCTCCGTTTTTGATTCGGAAAATCACTGCTCGCTTTTTGGGTGTTCCTGAACGCCCACAGCAAGGAGTCAAACTCCACCTCGCCCCGGCCGGTATTCAGCTTGAAGGTTTCGGTGGTGTTGCCACTGTTCTGAATCAGGTATTCGACGGTTAGCTCCTCTCCTTCTTTGGCGTACTCCGGCTGCGACAAGGCAATGACTTCTACTTTTCTGACCCGGTTGATCCTGACCTGGATTTCCTTCTGCCCTAAAAGCCTGTCCCCTGCGTACAACCCCAGGGAAATGGGATAGTCGGAGGAGGCCGCGAACCGTGAGGAAGCTATGGTGTAAATCCACCGGACTTTCTGGGCAGAGTCCTCAGATCCAACCACTTTTTTGGTCAGGATAGTCCAGCCCTGAGGCAGGGTTAGGCTATCGCTAAGGTTGGCGTCTTTTTCGGTATTCGTAATCACATCATACAACACAGTAAAATACCCTCCCGGCTGAATGGAACGATCAAAATCCGACACGCTGATTTCAACCTCCGATTGCCCGAAAGCACACACCGAGGTGAGAATAGCCAGCAAGAGTATGAAAAAAAGCGTTTTCAAGATCAGACGATCGAGTCGATCAAAGGAGTAAATCAGGAAGTAGGAGAATTATGAAAATCAGAAGGGAGGGGTATCAGATATCAAGACTGATGTTGGTGCCAAATAGATCTTTCCCGTTATCGGCCACCAGAATTGCTTCGTACTTACCCGCAGGAAGCGTGCTCAGATCAATATCGAACTGATTACAGTTGGTCGGATAAATTCGCCGGGAAAGGCCCTCGATCGTTTTTATTTTCTGTCCGGCAGAATTGTAGATTTCCAGATTAATCTTAACCGAAACTGAAAACTTACCTGTATTCTGGATTTTTGCGCTCAGGTACTTCGTGTTGACGGGGTTGCTGAGGATTTGGGCATCCAGGAATTGCAATTGGGGACTTTGAAAAGCGCCTACATCCGCTATGACCTGTATACCGTACCGCACCTTGGATCCTACGACCACTCCTTGGCTGGTTTCCTCCCGCACGGGCTCGGCGCCTTCGATCATGAGCATGGTCCAATACGAACCCAAACTGTCCAAGTCGGCCGGAATCCGGATGGTATAGAAAAGATTATATTCTTCGGAGGGCGCCAGGATTTTTTCCTCTACGTTGGTTTCTATCCAATTGGCCAGTGAATTACTGTGGCTATTGACGTCGGTATATTGAATGGACGATTCAGCGCATTGAAACCGGAGATCCTGCTTATATACCAAAAAACGAGTTTCCTTGGCTCCGTCGTTACGTACCGTAATCTTACCAGAAAATACGCCGCCGGCCTGAATCTGATGGGTATGAGTCAATCCGTTCAGTACAACGATATTGGCATACGACGAAAACGATCCCAACAAAAGAACTATCCAGATATAAATGCTTTTCTTCACAGTCTATTGAGCAATAATAAGTTAGACAAGTGGGAGCCAGCAACTTTACCAGCCCCCACTTACCCGATAATATCTGCTAGTTATCAACCAGCGTATAGGTAACAGTCACGGCTGTACTGGCAGCGCGTAGTGCCGCGTAGTCTGCATCCAGCGCCGTGAAGGAGTACGTTAGCTGATGTCCGTTGGCAGCACCGGTTTCGGTGTAAGCACTTCCGATTCCTGTAATGATGGACTGGTCGGCCGTAGTAAGCGTCACAAGCGCCGTAGGGGTGCCCAAGGTACCTTTACCGCTCGCCGTAGCCGCACCGGCTACCACACCAATACCCACACCGGGCAACACCGCACTGGCTTTCACTTTCACCGTCCGTGAGGTCACCGAGCCCGGAATGATCGAAGAGTAGTTCAACCAGACATCGTTGTTGTTGTTGGGCACGGTTACTTTTTGTCCAGCTTCCAGGGGGGTAGGTTGGGCAAAAGCAGCCGTAAAGTTTTTAGCTACGCTTGATTCTAAGTCCAGCAGTGCCACATTTGGTACTACTACGGTAATCTGATGATTGTCGGTGTTGTTGTCTTGCGCACTAACCTCCACTACGGCACCTGAGAGCATGGCCACGAGGGCCAAAAATTGTACTTTTTTCATTTTTTTTCTACAATGTCTTTTTTAAGTTTGATAATTAGACAGACAAACGATACAAAGTCACACTTGGTTTTAATTTTTTTTTTTGGGAAGCTTCTTTACTTTATTTACTCAATAAACGGCCACCCCCAAAATCAATTTTAAATAGGTGATTGTGAGGTTATTTTCGGTTACGTAAAATATGGTTTTTCCTAATGCATAAGCTCGAAAAGGCCACCTATACGCTGGAAAAGCAACCAAGTCAAAAAAAATGATCTAACATCCCAACCGGAATTGGGATCAGCAGAATAGTCCCGGACGATCCGAAGTACGAGCAAAAATTTTTTTGAAAAAATTTTTGCTCGTACTTCGGTGGTGGGAAAATATTTCATCAATTATTCTTCGCCTGGGGTCAATGATATTGAGTGGAGGCAATTTTACATTATGGCTGGAAAGAGCGAGTGTCCTATCCAGGATATACGTGAAATCCGCAATGCTCCCGCAGGCTCTTCACTCTCCGTACAACCTCCGAAAGTGCAGAGGACTATATTGGGTTTGTTTGCGGAAAAGGCGATGGAAATACGACAGGTTCTGGAAGCCCGCTTCCAGGGCTACCTGGCTAATACTCATGCTCGTCTCGATCAATAGCTGCCGCGCGTGACTCATCCGAAGCTCGTTGAGGTAGGTGAAATAGGTTTTACGGGTTCTTTTTTGAAAATAGCGACAAAACGCTGGCTCGCTCAGGTGTGCCACTTCGGCTATTTCGGCAAGGGTTACGGGATCCCTGAAATGAAGGATAGTGTAGTCCAGGATGCGTCCCATGCGGTTGGTTTCGGCGTCGCTCGGTCGGGAGGAATAGTTTTCTCCCGCGAGCAGTCGGGTATGCGGGTGACCCGAAAGGGAATGAAGAAGTTGCAGGAAAAAGAGTACTTGGCCGGTCGCGGGGGCGGTACATATGTCAAGCAAAAAAGACTCATAGCCAGCGGAATAATCCGAATCAGTTTCAAAAATCACTCCACGATCGGCCTGAGCAAGTACCGACACCAAGGGCCCGAACTCCGGGAACGGTCTCAGGAGCCGATCCACGAGGGTGCTTTGAAACTGAATAACAATGGATTCGCTCACGAGCCCCTGTCGTGTGTCATAAAAATCGGCATCACTCCGCCAAAAATGAGCCAAATTGGGACCCAGCAACACAAAATCGCCCTCCCGGTATCGCTCCACCGAATCGCCCACAAAGCGTTGTCCGTACCCTTTGCGTATATAGGTAAGTTCGTATTCGGGATGGTAATGGTACGGGCGCGTCAAAGTAGGGCATGGTCAGGTGTCTCACCATCAGCGAGCGTTCGCCCCCCAAGTCTATTTTTTCAATAGAGGGTTTCACAAACTATCTATTTTTATCAGAATATTGCCATAGCTGAGCCAAAAATAGTCAATGTAGTACATATTTTGGTAAAAAGTTGAATTATTTGGATTGGAATCTGTGCGGATATTTGCTTAAAAAAAGACTATACCTAAACCCAACCTGTATATGCCAGCCACAATTGACAAAAAAACCCTTTTGAATTTCTTGGACGAACCTTACACACTCCCCGCCGACGCGGTACAGTTTTACCGGGAGTATGGCTACGTAAAATTGAAAAACGTTCTGAGCCCGGAGGTACTTGACTTCTACGGCCAGCTGATTACCAGCGAGGTAATCCGACTCAATACGCTCATCAAACCGATGGAAGAGCGAACCACATACGAGAGAGCTTTTCTCCAAATCATGAATCTGTGGCGGGAAAATGAAGAAGCCAAAGAAGTTCGTTTTTTCAAAGCGACTTGCCAAAATCGCCACCGACCTGATGGGCGTTAAGGGCGTTCGGATTTACCACGATCAGGCCCTGTACAAAGAACCATCGGGCGGCATAACGCCCTGGCACGCCGATCAGTTCTACTGGCCACTGGCATCCGCCAATACCGTTACCGTCTGGATACCGTTACAGGCAACACCCATGGAAATGGGACCGCTGGCCTTTGCCGAGAAAGAGTCAGCAGTTGAAATTGGCCGGGACATGGAGATTAGCGATGAAAGCGAAAAAATTCTGGCCGATGAACTTCAGCAGCAGAACTTCGTGATGCATGATACCCCGTTCGACCTGGGTGAGGTAAGCTTCCACGCCGGTTGGACATTTCACCGCGCCGGTCCAACCATTTCGACCAGCCCGCAAGGGGTGATGACGATGATTTATATGGATAAAGATCAGACCATCGTGCCGCCCACCAATAAGTTTCAGGAAGCCGATTGGCGTACCTGGCTGGATAGCAAAGAGATAGGTACAGTTCCTGACAGTGCGCTTAACCCACTATTGTTTAGCTACCCCTGATAATCAGATGATAGAAAGGGTCTACTCCCATTGCGATTCGCTGCTCCTAATCCGGGGCGGCGAATTTTTTTTGATCGAAATTGTTACCTTGTCTGATAGTATAGGTACCAGGTACACGAAGCGTTGTACCTTTGCGTACTAGCTGAAAATGAAACGTTACGGAATAACATGAATCGAATTACCGCCGGTTTTCTGGCTTCTTTGCTCCTGATCAGTACACTTGCCCTGGCGCAGGTACAGCGCCACGCTACCTGGACGCACACTTTTTCCAAAACCAATGTCAAAGTGGGCGAAACAGTGGATCTCATTTTCAAAGCTACCATTGATCCGGGCTGGTACTTGTACTCCTCCGATTTCGACGCTGATCTAGGTCCTACTCTGACTGAAATTACCCTGCAACCCAATGCTACTTTTGAAAAGGTAGGCAAGCTGACTCCCATAAAACCGAAGAAAAAGTTTGACGAAATATGGCAGGGCGATATTACCTACTTTATTGCCAAGGCTGAATTCCGGCAAACGGTGCGTGTCTTACAACCCAACCCCGTCATTAAAGCCTCGGCCATTTACCAAACCTGCTCGGAGGTCTCGGGGCTTTGCGTACTGGGAAATAACGATTTTACCTTTTCGGGCTTGCAGGTAACGGCCGCCGATATAAAAGGTGCCCCTAATGGGCAAGCTAGCTCTACGGAATTGGCTTCCACTCCCGGGACTTTCTCCGAAGCAGTTCAGGCCTCTTTGCCTGACTCTGGGTTAGCAACTGAGGTAACGGATTCTGCCGAGCAGACTACACC
Source organism: uncultured Cytophagales bacterium (assembly GCA_963768025.1). Taxonomy (GTDB): domain Bacteria; phylum Bacteroidota; class Bacteroidia; order Cytophagales; family Spirosomataceae; genus CAVYGM01. The sequence goes on along the minus strand of CAVYGM010000014.1, from coordinate 61,820 downwards.
TGTACTCACGACGGCAGAGGATCCACTCACCTCCAAAGGGGCGGATACCGGAGCAAACTCGCTGTGGACATTTGCCATTGCAGCCTTTCTATCGGGCTTGGTAGCGTTGCTCACTCCCTGCGTTTTTCCAATTATTCCCATGACCGTCAGTTTTTTTACCAAGCAGAAGGGTGGGAAATTCAAAGCACTGATATATGGGCTCTCTATCATTCTGATTTACACCCTCATTGGTACTGTTGTTTCCCGGGTCAATGGTCCGGCCTTTGCCAATTTTGTAAGTACGCACTGGCTGCCCAATGTTTTATTTTTCCTAACCTTCTTCGTCTTCGGTCTTTCTTTCTTGGGTCTTTTTGAAATTGTGTTGCCGAGTTCGTTTGTCAACCAAGTAGACTCCCGGGCCGATCGCGGTGACTGGTTGGGGATCTTTTTCATGGCTTTTACGCTGGTACTGGTATCTTTTTCCTGCACAGGCCCCATTGTGGGTAGCTTGCTCGTGGCATCGGCGGGTGGCGAGGTAATAAAACCCATCGTGGGCATGGTGGCTTTCTCGTCGGCCTTTGCCATTCCGTTTACCCTATTTGCCCTTTTTCCGCAGTGGCTCAAAAGCCTGCCCAAGTCGGGTGGATGGCTCAATACGGTAAAAGTTGTCCTGGGTTTTCTGGAGCTGGCCCTGGCGCTCAAATTTCTCAGCATCGCCGATCAGGTATACCATTGGCATCTGCTGGATCGGGAGGTTTTTCTGGCTTTCTGGATTGTGATTTTTTCCATGTTGGGCTTTTATTTGCTCGGAAAAATCCGGACTTCCCATGATTCACCGATCGAAAGCGTAGAGCGTACCCCGAATATTACTGGCGATCATAACCTTCGTTTTTGTGGTCTACATGATTCCCGGCATGTGGGGTGCTCCGCTGAAAGCCTTGTCGGGCTATCTGCCCCCCCAATCTACCAACGATTTTGACCTCAGTCAGCGGGGTATGGCCCCGGTATCTACGTCGTCGCTGGGCGAAGTACCCAAGTACAACGATCTATTTGAACTTCCCCACGGGCTCGAAGGGTTTTTCGACTATGAGCAGGGCTTGGCGTACGCCCAAAAAGTGAACAAGCCCGTTTTTATAGACTTTACGGGACACGGCTGCGTCAATTGCCGCGAAATGGAAGCCCGCGTATGGTCAGACCCGGCGGTATTGAAGCGCCTGCGCGATGACTACGTGGTAGTAGCGCTCTATGTGGACGATAAAACCGAACTTCCCGAAAGTGATTGGTACACATCGAGCTATGACAACCGGGTAAAAAAGACGATCGGTGCCCAAAATGCTGATTTGCAAATCACCAAATACAACAACAACGCCCAGCCGCACTATTGCTTGGTGGATGAGGAGGGGAATCTGCTCGTAGCGCCCAAAAACTACGATCTTGATCCGGTTAGCTTCGCCCGGTTTTTGGACAGTGGAAAGGCAAAAAGGAAATCATCCTGAAGGAGGCTACCTATACAAAAAGAGAGGGAGGGATACGTAAGATCCCTCCCTCTCTTTTTGTATAAAATCGGTTTATTGGCCCAACGTCTTGATCAGCATCCCTTTGGTTACAGAGGCTTTCAGATCCATACCGTTCAGAATGGACAGTTCGTCCATTTTAGCAGCAGGCATCCTGTAGCTTTTCCAAAGCGCTTCTTAATGTGCCATTTTGCTGCACACTTTTTATTTGAATGCGTTCTGGTTGGCGGTTAAGTTTGTCCCGATCGGTTAGTTTGTCAAATCCTCCGGCTACGGCTTTGAAAGTCGAAAAGTAGGAATTGAAATCAGACAGGTAGCTTAACCCGTGAATGGCATATATGCTGCCTGCATACTGGATAAACCACGACGCCACCTGCACCGTGTTTTGGGCGGTTTGCTGTTGCTGCGCCTGCCCCTCCTGGGGTGCCTGGCGCGATACCACCACGATGGCCGGGTTGCCGTTGATCGTAGCCTGTTGGCTTTCCTGGGCCTGAAGGCCCATCTGTTGCAAAGTGGCTTTGGCGGCTTCATCGAGTGAGTTGCCCTGGGCCAGGGTAAAAATCATGGCCGCCTTCCCATCTTTCGGAGCCATCTGAAACTGCGCGGGGGAGTTTTCGTACTGCCACCCTCTGGGTACGGGAAATTGGAATTTCAGCTCAGGATGATAAAACATCTGATTTTCGACAAATCCCTGCTTGGGATCTTCCCCGTAGATAATGCCATCAATTCGGCGCAGGTATTGGTCGCGGTTTACATCGTAGCTACCCGGATTTGTCTTCTGGTACTCTACGGCCAGTTCGTTTACCTTTTTCTGCCGATTGCCCGGATCAGGGTGGGTGGACTGAAACGTGGGGATAATTTGACCACTTTTCTCGCTAATTCGTTTTAGAGTGCCAAAGAAGTCGGCCATCTCTTTGGCATCGTAGCCGATCTTGCTGGAGTAGCCAACCCCGATCTGATCTGACTCTGTTTCGTGAGCCCGGCTGTAACTGAGCAAAAACAGCCCAAGTCCCTGCTGTATGGTTTCGGCGAGTTGAGGCACGGCAATGGCACCGGCAATAAGCCCTATCTGTCCCAGCAATTGGCTGGTTTGCTGACGAGCGGAGTGACGGGCCGTAATGTGCCCAATCTCATGGCCTAGTACACCGGCAAATTCGGCTTCGTTGTTGAAGTGAGCCATGATACCCCGCGTAAAATATACGTACCCACCTGGTACCGCAAAGGCATTGACCACCGGGGAATCCACGATAAAAAACTGGTAGGGAAGGTCGGGGCGGTGCGAAATCGTCGCCATGGATTTCCCTTTTTCATTAATGAACAATTGCAGGTTCTTGTTATCGTATAGGCCCATACTGGCCACAATCGATGGGTGGGATTCCTGGCCGATGGCTATTTCCTGCTCTTTCGACATTAGAATCAGCTCTTTTTTTCCCGTTACGGGGTTTCGCGAACATCCCATAAAGGAGGAGATGCCAACGGCCAAAAAAGCGTAAGTAAGTAATTTAGGTAGTCTCATTTTCCGGAAGAAATTAAGTTCAAACAGTATATACGCCAAACCCCTCAAAAATCCACATTGGACAATATGATATAAAAAATCGGGCCAGCCTTGTTCAAATGTAAATTTTAGTTTTTACTGATGCTATCCAACACCCGCTTCACCACTCCGTCCATAGCTTTATTGTCGAGCCAGCGCACTACCATCACTAGCTCATTCTCGGGGTCAACATACACCATATTGGTACCATTGCCAATGTGTACAAAAGCCGTTACGGGAGCACTTGGCAGGTATTTGTGATCGGGATTCAGAAAGAAATTCATATATCCATAGGTAGGCTGTGCTCCGGTGGGCGTGGTGGCCTGCCTGATCCATTGCTCCGATATCAACTGCTGGCCGTTCCATTTGCCTTTGTGTAGGGTAAGCAGGCCAAATCGTGCCATGTCGTAGGCATTGATAAACATCCCTCCACCCCAGTGCCCGCCCCCACTAACCGCCTGTACCGCCTGCCCATCCAGCACGATCCAGGAGTTTCGGTAGCCAGTCCATCGCCAGGTGTTGGAGGCCCCGATGGGATCCATGATGTACTCCTTTGCCACCTGTGGCAGGGGCCTGCGCCATACGCTCGTAGCGGCCAGCGCCAGGGCATTTACCCGTACATCATTGTATTCGTACACACTGCCTGGCTTGGCGCGGGGACGGGTTTGCCATTCACCGGCGTTGGCCGAAGGGCGGTCGGCCCATTCGGGTTTCCCCCACAGGGTACCTTCCCAATCGCTCGTTTGGCGCAGCATCACGTCCCAGGTCAGGGTACGGTTATGGGGTGTATCAAAAGGCCGGATGAGCTCGGGTGTACCAAACTGCTCCGCCGGGCGGCTTACCTGTCCCGGCGTGTATAGCTCTATGGGAGGTACATAGGGTGCTACCGTATCGGTTACGCTATGGATCAATCCCTTGTCAACGGCTATTCCAACCACCGTAGACAGAAAACTCTTCGTAACGCTGTGCGTCATGTCCGGCCGGTTGGGCTCGCCCCACTCAGCCACCAGGTAGCCCCGCCTTACGATAATCCCAGTGGGTGCGCCCCGGGTTTCGAACGGGCCGGTGCCCTCGCCAAAAGGCTCCTTTCCAAAGCTCTGTGCCTGCGACACCTCCATGTTGCGGGGGGCTTTGGCCTCGTTTTGTTGAGCATAAGCAATCACCTCTTGTATTTTGTCGGCATCCATGCCCACTTCTGCCGCAGCTTTCCGAATCCACTCATGTCGGTCAGGGAAATAGGGGGTAGTGGTGGTAAGTTTGTTTTTTTGGCTATGGGCCGGATAAACAAACAGGATCGAAATAAGAAGAATCAAAAAGTGACGCATGGGGTAGCAGGTTAGAAAGGCTAAGGTAAAAGTTAGCCAAAAATAGCGAAAAAAGGTCGTCCCCAGCGAACGACCTTTTTGCAGGATAGGCTCTGAGATCAGAACGGCACCTTGTAGCCCAGGGAGAAGCTCACTCCCTGGTTCCGAACGTTAGCCTGCACCACGGGTACGTTTATCAGGCGGCTTATGCCGTGCTGATAGCGTGCCTCGGCCATGATTTCTCCGGCCCCGGCTTTCAGACTAAGGCCTGCTCCACCGATGGCACTAAACTCGAAGCGGTTGTAGCCCAGAGCATCCAGGGGTATATCGGTCCGAATAGGCCTCAAATCCAGGATTACTTGCGGGCGGGTGACCATCTGCGCATCCAGAGCATACCCCACCGAAGGACCCGCAATGGCGTAAATTTTGGCCAATTCATTGCCGGCCGAGAGTTTGAGGAGCACCGGAGTTTCTACGTAGCTAATTCTCATTGCCGATTTGACGCCCAGGCGAACCGGAAATTTGCCTAAGTTCAGGTCGGTTCCTTCCCGCATCATAAAGCCCTTTTGCTGGTACACTAACTCGGGCCGCACGGCCACATTATTGGACAATTGCCCCTCGGCAAAGACAGCGACGCTGATGGCCGGTGACCAGTTGAAATCAGGGGTAACACTAGTGAGCAGGTCGGGGCGGGTAATGGTGCCGGTGTAAGCACCGCCGCGTACCCCGCCCGACCATTGGGCTGAGGCAAGGCCGACAGTACCAAGAACAAATAAAAGAGAAAGTAGAAACCAGCGATTCGTTTTCATGATAGTATAATTTTTGTAGGTTGAAGTTCGTAGGATGTGCAGCTGCGCAATCAGGGGTTAGAGAATTTCCCTCTCCCTGGGTTTAAGGCATACATTTAGCCTTAACAATCGTTAACAAATGAGGAGAAAAGTTCTGGATTGGAACTTTTGAGAGAAAACAATGTATACTTGCACTGTACAACCTGATGCCGGGTTGTGGCAACCCTGACCCACTGCACATGACACCTCCCAAGACCACATACAGCGTACTACCGAAGTGGTTGGCAAAACTGGATTTTCTTGGGTTATTTGAGAAAGACCCCTTTGGCAATCTCATGATCATCAAGCGGATCATGATCATGATCTTCGGGTGGTTTACCTACTACCGCTTCACGGCGGTAAACAAAATCCGCATCAAAGGCACGGAGCATCTCCACAACTTACCCGACAATGGCGTGCTGTTCTTGTCCAACCATCAGACCTACTTTGCCGACGTCATTGCTTTTTACCATATTTTTTGTTCCGTAAAATGGGGCTACAAGGATACCATCTCGCCCCCTTTCTATCTATTCTCTCCCCGAGCACGGAGCTATTACGTCGCCGCCTCCGAAACTATGAAGGAGGGCGGTATTCTGCCGCGCTTGTTCAGCATCGGGGGGGCTATTCTGGTGGAACGCTCCTGGCGGGCGCAAGGGGCCAATGTAAAACGCAGCCTGGATGACTCGGCGCAGGACAAGATCGGCATGGGGCTTGATCATGGTTGGGTGGTCAGTTTTCCGCAGGGAACCACCAAGCCCTATGCTCCGGTGCGCAAAGGAACGGCCTACCTGATCAAAGAGCATCAGCCGATAGTGGTGCCAGTGGTAATCAATGGATTCAGGAGAGCATTTGATAAAAAAGGCCTGCGTTTCAAAAAACGAAATACCAAAATTACTGTACAGTTTAAGCCCCCGATGCATTTTTTGCCCGATGAATCCGTTGAAAGTATGGTGGCAAGGGTTACTTCGGCCATTGAGCAGGATATTCCCAAAGAAAAATTGACCTGGCTAAGCGAAGAATAGGGTGGTCGAAATAGCACTCAGGCACGTATTTTTTGAGCAAAGTCGGGTGAACTCAACTCCCAATATCTTTTGAAAAGAGCTACGAATACTATCTGGCAAAACATCTCACAGGGTTTTGAAAGAACCCTTTTTCTATTAAAGTGGAAACGCAAAGGGCGCGCGGGTACCTTTCGGCTAATACTGTCGCTGCTGACTGCCTTTTCGTTGTTCCTGGTTTTGTCGGGAGTCCTGTTTTACTTCCTCATTATCATCGGTTTCTTTGGGGAAATGCCCTCACGAAAGGAGCTTAAAAATAAGCGAAATGACACCGCTTCTGAGGTATATTCGGCGGATAGCGTCCTGCTCGGACGCTATTTTATCTATGATCGTACCAATATTTCCTATCTACAAATAGACACCACAGTTACCAAAGCGCTGGTAGCTACCGAGGACGTACGCTTCTACCAGCATAGCGGCATAGACTACCGTAGTTTGGGACGGGTACTGGTCAAGACCCTCCTCATGAAGAACGAAAGTTCGGGTGGAGGGAGCACCCTTACGCAGCAGCTCGTCAAGAATCTGTATCCACGGCAGGATCGTGATTTTCTGGAAATGCCCGTCAATAAAGTCCGGGAGATGATCGTGGCTCGGCGGTTGGAAGACGTATATTCCAAAAACGAAATCCTGGAATTGTACCTGAATACCGTCTCCTTCGGGGGTACCATCTTTGGGATAGAACGAGCCTCCCGTTATTTTTTCAATACTCCCGCCAAAGATCTAAAGGCCGAACAGGCCGCCGTGCTGGTAGGAATGCTGAAAGCCACTACGTCCTATAACCCTAGGCTCCACCCCGAGCGATCTAAGAAACGCCGGAATGTGGTTCTGGGTCAAATGGCAAAGTATGGGTACCTATCGCCCGCTCAGGCTGATTCGCTGAAAAAATTGGCCCTGGTATTGAAGCAGGAGAAAAAAGAAAAGCAAGAAAATCTGGCTCCTTATTTCCGGGAGCAACTCAGGGTGGAGCTAGCGGAATGGTGCGCTACCCAGGAGAAACCCAACGGCGATCCGTACAATCTGTATACGGATGGTCTTAAGATCTATACAACCTTGAATGCCAAAATGCAACGCCAGGCTGAGCAGGCGGTGAGTGTTCGCATGGCGGCCCTCCAAAAGCAATTTGACGCGCATTGGAACGGGCGCACCCCCTGGGGTAAGGATAAGTCGGTGCTAAACTACGCACAGCGGATTTCGACCCGCTACCGAATTATGAAAGAGCAGGGAGCTTCCGATAGCGAAATCGAGGAGGCATTTAGCCGGAAGGTACCCATGACGCTATTTAGTTGGAATGGGGCCGTCAAGCGGACCATGAGCCCCATGGACTCGCTGGCCTACTATCAGAAATTCCTAAATACGGGCTTGGTGTCAATTGAACCCGAAACGGGCTTTGTGCGGGCCTGGGTAGGGGGGATTAATCACAGCCTCTTTAAGTACGACCATGTGCTGTCCCAGCGGCAGGTAGGCTCTACTTTCAAGCCCATTGTGTACGCCGCTGCCCTGGAAAAAGGCGTCCGCCCCTGCGACTACGTAGAAAACCAGCTGACCACCTACGAGCAGTACGAAGGCTGGGCACCCCGCAATTCCGACAATCAATACGGGGGGAAGTACTCGCTAGAAGGGGCGTTATCCCAATCGGTCAATACCGTTTCGGCCCAGTTGATTCTTAAAACGGGAGTACCTACCACCGTTCGCTTGGCCCGAGCCATGGGTATCCACAGCGAGCTGCCCCCGGTACCTTCCCTGGCGCTGGGCACGGCCAACCTATCCCTGCTGGAAATGGTGGGAGCCTATACGGCCTTCGCCAATCAGGGGCGTGTCAGCGAGCCCGTGTACGTCACCCGCATTGTGGACCGTACGGGCCGCGTACTTCGTGAGAACAAAACCAAGCGTCAGAAGCAAGTACTATCGGCCGATAATGCGGCCATGATGTTGCACATGATGCAAGCCGTAGTCAACGACGGCAGCGGTGCCCGGCTACGGTCTACTTTTGGGCTTGCCCTTGACATTGCCGGCAAAACCGGAACTACCCAGAATCAAACCGACGGTTGGTTTATCGGCATCGTACCTGGACTCATTACCGGTGTGTGGGTAGGAGGAGAAAGTCCTCTGGTGCGGTTTCGTACGTTGGAACTGGGTCAAGGTGCGCGTACCGCGTTGCCCGTGTGGGGCGAGTTTACATCCCGATTGGTAAAGCAGGGATTTCTTTCCAAAAGTGATCCTTTCGAACCCCTCCCTCCCGATCTGGAACGCCGACTGGACTGCGCCCCATTCCTGGCCGATGAATCCGAACTGGAGGAGGAGCCTTCCCTGATTGATAAAATCATAGATGTCTTGCCCTTCAACATCCCATCCAAAGAAGATCGAAAGGAAAGGCGCCGGCAGCGAAGGGAAAATCGTCGAAAAAATTAGGGCGTAGTAGGGGGCTAGTCTCACAATCGGGGCACTCATTAAAAATTAAGAGCTCCTTGCCGAACATTATTCAGAATCATGTGTTAATTTAGCCTGAAACTAAACATCTTAATCAATCATGGCCCTATATAAATTAAAGGTCAATGGCCAGAACTATCAGGCTGATGTGGAGCCTGACACCCCCTTATTGTGGGTTTTGCGGGATAATCTGGGACTAGTTGGAACCAAGTACGGCTGCGGAATAGCTCAGTGCGGTGCCTGTACCGTCCATGTCAACGACGCCGCCACTCGTTCGTGCGTTTTGCCAATATCGGCCGTTGGTTCCTCCAAAGTAACTACCATCGAAGGTCTTTCGGCCAGTGGTGACCATCCCGTCCAGCAAGCGTGGGACGAAGTGGATGTTCCTCAGTGTGGCTATTGCCAGGCGGGTCAGATCATGACTGCGGCAGCTTTCTTGAAGCAAAATCCAAAACCCAACTCCGAAGAAATTGAAACCGCTATGAATGGCAATCTATGCCGTTGTGGTACCTACCACCGTATTCGGGAAGCTGTCAAAGTAGCCTCAACCAAAACCAAATAGCCATGTCAACACTACCAAATACCAACAGACGCGATTTCATGAAATTGGCTTCTGCGGCGGGTGGGGGCTTGCTTTTGGGGTTCAACTGGACCAACTCCCAGGCCAAACCAGCCGTACTCAATGCCACTGCCGAAGTAGCGGCTCCTTCTATTGAATTCAATAGTTATCTATCTATCTCCCCCGAGGGGAAGATTACCATATTCTCACCCAATCCGGAAGTAGGGCAGGGTATCAAAACTGCCTTCCCCATTGTGGTAGCCGAAGAGCTGGACGTAGACTGGAAACAGGTACAGGTGGCGCAGGCTCCCCTGGATACGGTGAAGTTTCAGCGCCAGGTAGCGGGTGGCAGTGGGTCTATTCCCCATTCCTGGAAGCGCCTGCGCCAGGCGGGTGCCACGGCCCGGCAGTTGTTTATCAATACGGCCGCCCAGCGCTGGGGAGTTCCGGCCAGCGAATGTACCACCAGTAGTGGCACCGTGCTGCACAAAGGAAATAATAAGAAAGCAACCTACGCCGACTTGGCCGTGGATGCCTCCAAAATGCCAACGCCAACCGACGTACCCTTAAAAGATCCCAAGGACTTCAAGCTGATAGGTACTTCTATCCGCAATGTGGATAACAAAGCCATCCTAACCGGTGAGCCCCTTTTTGGCGTGGATTTCTACCGGGAAGGCATGTTATTTGCGGTTGTACAGCGGCCTGAAGCTTTTGGAACGAAACTGAAATCCGTCGATGCCTCCAAGGCCAAGGCTATGCCGGGTATTGTGGATGTTGTTACGTTTGATAACAACGTGGCTGTCCTCGGAAAATCTACCTGGCAGGTGTTGAAGGCTAAGAAGGCTTTGAACATCACCTACGAAAAAGAGGCTGAGCTGGAAAGTACCTCCGATCACGATCGAATTTTTGATGAACTTCTCAATGCCCCGACGGCCACCGTTCGCCGCAAGGATGGAGACGTAGACACGGCGTTCAAAAACGCTGTCAAAGTTATAAAGAGCGAGTATCAGTGCCCGTTCCTGCCTCACAACCCCATGGAGCCTATGAACTTCTTCGCGCACGTTCGTGCGGACGGAGTGGAGCTGGTTGGCCCTACCCAAAGACCCGAAGGCGCCAGGGGTGATGTGGCGAAGTTTCTGAACTTACCCCCGGAGAAAGTGACTGTCGAAATGACCCGTATGGGCGGAGGCTTTGGCCGTCGCTTAGCGTCGGATTTCGTAATGGAAGCCGTTAAAATATCAGCCCTGGCCAAAGCACCCGTGAAGCTGATGTGGACCCGCGAGGACGACATGACCGGTGGCGACTACCGTCCGGCGGTCAAGTACCGGTTTGAAGCCGCCCTCGATGCCAAAGGGAACATGATTGGTTATAAGCTACGCGGTGCTGGTATCAATTCCGGTAACCCTACCCGCGAGAGCAATTTTCCGGCGGGTGCAGTAGATAACCTGTTGATTGATTCGGCTGAGCACAAGTCACCCATTACCACCGGCCCCTGGCGGGCACCCATCACCAACTTCCTGGCTTACGCCGAGCAGTCGTTTCTGGATGAGGTAGCCACAGCGGCCGGAAAAGATCCTATTGCGTTTCGCCTGGAATTACTGGACAAAGCAAAGAAGGCACCCGCTGGTGATATCAAATATGACATCGACCGCATGCGTGCCGTAACCGAATTGGCCGCCGAGAAATCAGAATGGGGCAAGAAGAAGGGGGTAGCGCAGGGTTTCAGCCTGTATTTTTCTCACTTGTCGTATGTAGCGCAGGTAGGTGAGGTAACCATGAAGCAGGGTAAGCCCGAACTGACCAAAGTGATTGCTGCCGTGGATTGTGGCGTAGTCATTAATCAGAGCGGTGCCCGACAGCAGGTTATGGGAGGAGTCGTGGACGGCATCGGACACGCTATGTACGGGAACTTATCTTTCAAAAATGGAGTGCCTGAGCAGAGCAATTTCAATACGTATCGGATCATTCGCATGGAGAATATTCCCGAAGTGGATGTTCACTTTGTGGATAACGGCATTGACCCCACCGGCCTGGGCGAACCCGCTCTTCCCCCCACGGGTGGAGCTGTGGCAAATGCCTTTTTCAAAGCTACGGGCAAGCGCATCTATAAGCAGCCTTTTGTTGAACAGGATGTCATAAAAGGGGTTTCCTGATCAACAAATTATCTTTTAGCGTACCAGGATTCGGACTTTTAGTACCGAATCCTGGTACGTCTTTTTATGGATGATCCCTGCCCAATCAAAGTTTCTTATTTCACTTACTCCTACCGTTCAACATGCTGGCCATCCAAATGAAAGAATTCGGCGGAGCCGACCAACTGTACCTTGCCCCATTTCCAACTCCTGCCCCTCAGCCGCAGGAAATCCGGGTGCTGGTTCATGCTACGGCCCTCAATCGCGCCGACATCTTGCAGCGAGAGGGAAAGTACCCTCCACCCGAAGGGGCGAGTCCCATTTTGGGTTTAGAAATAGCAGGTGTCGTGGAGTCCATTGGAAGCGAGGTGACTCGTTGGCAAATTGGTGACCCGGTTTTTGGATTACTTTCAGGAGGAGGCTATGCTGAATTCGCGGTTCTACACCAGGATATGGCTATGCGCATTCCGGAAGGTTGGGACTTTGCCCAGGCCGCCGCTGTGCCGGAAGTGTTCCTTACGGCTTACCAGGCTTTATTTTGGGTAGGAAAGCTGCAAAAAAATGAAACGGTCCTGCTCCATGCCGGAGCAAGCGGAGTAGGTACTGCGGCTATTCAATTGGCCCGGCTAGCCGAAGCCACTGTTCTGGTTACCGCCTCGGCGGGTAAGCATAGCCTCTGCCTGGAACTGGGAGCCAGTCACGCCATTGACTACCGCAAAGGCCCTTTTCTTGACGAGTTGAAAGAACGTACGGATGGGAAAGGTGTCAATCTGATCATTGATCCCATAGGTGGCGACTATTTCGACCAGAATATCCAGGCCTTGCAACGCGATGGCCGTTTGGTCATGCTGGCCGTTATGGCTGGCGGGAGAACGACTGCTACTATCGGCCCCATTGTTTTTAAGCGGCTTCAAATTTTAGGTACCACGCTTCGCTCTCGTACGCGCGGGTACCATATAAAGTTAACGCAGGAATTTATGGATTTTGCCTACGAAGCGTTTGTTGCAAAAACCATTCATCCCATCGTGGATAAAGTATACCACTGGCATGACGTGGCCGAAGCCCATCGCTATATGGAAGCCAATTTGAGCGCCGGGAAGGTGATCCTTCAGATAAAGGACTAGCCAAACCGGATTTTCGTATTTTTGGGTTTCCCCAAATAAGCCATTCAATTATATCTATTTCAATAATGGACATTCTCCAAAAAATTAAAAAGCTCAGCAAAGACTACACGGCCGATGTAACAGCCAACCGCCATCACCTGCACAAAAACCCTGAATTGTCCTTTAACGAGCATAACACAGCCCGCTTTGTGGCCGATCGCCTTAGAGAACTAGGATTACAGCCGCAGGAAGGTGTGGCTGGTACGGGAGTAGTGGCGCTAATTGAGGGCAAAAATCCGGAAAGCCGGGTGGTAGGCCTGCGGGCAGACATGGATGCGTTGCCTATTCACGAAGCCAACGAGGTCCCCTATAAATCTCAGGTACCGGGTGTTATGCACGCCTGTGGCCACGATGTGCACACCTCTTCGCTTTTGGGATCAGCCCGAATCCTGACCCACTTGCGCGAAGAGTTTGAAGGTACCATCAAATTGGTCTTTCAGCCCGCGGAGGAAAAAGCCCCTGGCGGCGCTTCCCTGATGATCAAAGAAGGCGTACTCGAAAACCCTCGACCCGCTGGTATGCTTGGGCAGCACGTAGCTCCCAATGTACCCGTGGGCAAAATCGGCTTTCGGGAAGGCATGTACATGGCCAGTACGGACGAACTCTACCTGACTATCGTCGGCAAGGGAGGGCACGGAGCCATGCCCGATCAACTGGTCGATCCGGTCCTGATTGCCTCGCATATCGTAGTGGCCCTTCAACAGATCATCAGCCGGAATCGGAAGCCCGCCAATCCCTCAGTACTTTCCTTTGGACGCTTTATAGCCGACGGCGTAACCAACGTCATCCCGAACGAAGTGAAAATACAAGGTACCTGGCGCTGTATGGATGAGGAGTGGCGGGCCGATGGACTACAAAAAATGGTCAGGATGGCCGAAGGCATTGCCGAATCCATGGGCGGGCGTTGTGAGTTTGAAATAGTAAAAGGCTATCCTTTTCTAAAAAACCACCCAGAACTCACCCGACGCACCAAAGCCGCAGCTATCGAGTACATGGGAGCCGACAATGTGGTAGATCTGGATCTATGGATGGCCGGGGAGGATTTTGCCTTTTACTCCCAGGTAGTAGACTCCTGCTTCTATCGGCTCGGTACGCGCAACGAATCCCGGGGTATCGTATCGGGCGTGCATACCCCTACGTTTGATATTGATGAAAGCGCCCTCGAAATCGGCCCGGGCCTGATGAGTTGGCTGGCCATCCAGGAACTCAACCTACGGTAGGTATGCGCTTTTGGTTCGTACTGGTGCTACTAGGTAGTGCGCTGGATGGGAAAAGTCAATTCCTTACTGGAAAAGTTATCAACATTCTAACCGACCAACCTGTTGCGTATGTACTAGTAGCCAATCTGGATCGGAGTGTGGCAGTGCGTACGGATAGTCTGGGAGCTTTTCGTTTCCCTGTACCAGCAGATACATTGTTGTTGTCTGCCCCAGGCTATCAGTCCGCCCGAATATGCAGCGCTCGCCAAGATTCCCTATTCATTCGGTTGGTTGAGAATCCCCTGATTATGGAAAGCATCTCCCTTGATTCACGCCGTGCGCCCGTACCTGTATTGAGTGGTGCATTGAACAAACGCTCTCAGGGGCGTTATGCTCCTTGTGACTCCACCTCCATCAGCGAGTTAGCTGTTTTTATTCCCAACCGAAGTCAACATCGGGCGATTCTTACGAAAGTATACTTTTATACTGAATGGCAGGGAAAGCAACGAGCTCCTTTTCGGGTTCGAATTTATTACAATCACAATGGCAAGCCGGGGGCCGACTTGCTGGATGAAAGTGTGATCGTAAAACCCAAATGGTGGAAACGCTGGAAAGAGACCCGGA
>CAVYGM010000014.1:0-42500 GCA_963768025.1 uncultured Cytophagales bacterium | reverse complement strand
ACAGATAAGCGCTGAAAGCATCTAAGTGCGAAACTGGCCCGAAGATGAATCCTCCCAACAAGCAGGGCCGTCGTAGACCACGACGTGGATAGGCCGCAGGTGCATGCGCTGAAAGGCGTCCAGCCGAGCGGTACTAATCGCCCGAGAGCTTGCGTAAGCCTCCCGCGCATTGTTTTTTCTGTCTTCCGCATGTCGATAACGAAGTCCCCCCACGAGCTTGCTGGTGGCTATGGGGCGGGTGGTCACCTCTTCCCATTCCGAACAGAGAAGTTAAGCCCCGCACCGCCGATGATACTGGCGTCAAACCCGGTAAAGTAGGTAGCCGCCACAATACCATAAACCCCAGAGGGCCCCGCAGGAATGCGGGGCCCTTTTCTGCGTGCCAACCCCCCCAAGGACGCACGCCATCAGGCCGACCTCAAAACCCAAAGGGGCGGGTGGTCGCCAAACTACCACCATCCACAAGGGCCATACGAGCAATCGTACGGCCCTTTTTTGTGCGCGGACAGGCCTTCTTCTTCGCCAACAAGCGGAGGAGGCAGTTAACCTGGTGCTCAGCTTGTGAGATTATCGAACAGGAACGATTTCTCTCAGCGGCCTACTAACCGGGTTTCGTTTTTTGAAGGCAATATAAATTCTGCCTTTGAATGAACATCCTTTTGATTTATATCTACAACCAACACTGATCGGCAAAGGACATGATGTGAGCTATGGCCGCCTGGATCAGTTTGGGGGGTATCAGGCCATTAAGTATGACGCAAAGAATAAAGTATACAATGGCGCTTCAGAATCGGGGAAAGATGGCTATGCTGGTGGTTATTAGTACATATAGTTAGTTTGAAAGTCGCTTTCTGGCAAGATCGGCGTACATCCTTAAGGCTTTCAGCTCTTTGGATTGTAACAAGCCAATATTCAAATGGATATTTTGTATAAAATTTGTTTGTTAGGTTATTATGTGATATGATTGATATGAATATTTATTTTTTATAAAATAATAAATGGTTAATTTGATTTATTATAGAATATAATTTGGAATTGCATAGTTATTTTCTATCATAGTCAAGTTACAGACGTTCATATAACATCCTCACAGTACAGACGGGTAGGACTCGGAAAAGCCTTCCTGTTCTACTACTACATTGAGTTCACTTGAAACCTACTGATCACCTAACCATCATTTCGAATGACTACTTTCTCTGCTAATCGTCGCGGTGCCCTTAAAAAAGGACTCCTTACTTTGGGTAGCCTGGCTGCTTTGCCTCAGCTCAGCGAGGCCGCCAGCCGTACCATCAATGATGGGGCCTTTGCCGATGCACCTCTTTCGCTGGATACCGAATTGCGAATTTTCCGGAGCCCCATGGTGCGGGAGCATTACCTCGAATCCTCCGTCTCCCGGCCCAAGATCACTACCAAACTAAGCTCGAACGAGAACCCTTACGGTCCGCCGGTATCAGCTCAAGAAGCGGTGTCGGAGTCGGTAAAGCGGGGCAACCGCTACGCCTGGCAGGAAATGGCAGATCTGGTCGATAAGATTGCTAAGAAAGAGGGCGTTACGCCCGAACACATCATGATGGGCCCCGGCTCTTCGGATCTTCTGGAAAAAACAGCACTGGTGCTATTCATGAACGGAGGTAACATTGTATCAGCGGACCCCTGCTACATGTCGCTGGTCAACGTAGCCAAGTCGGTAGGAGCTACCTGGAAGGCCGTACCCTGCAAAGCCGACTGGTCGCACGACCTGAAAGCCATGGAAGCAGCCATTGACAAGGATACCAAGCTGGTGTACATCTGTAATCCCAACAACCCTACGGGTAGCCTTACGTCGGGCAAGGAATTGCTTGACTTCTGCTCACGGGTTTCGGAGAAGGTACCCATTTTTGTGGATGAAGCCTACATTGAACTCGCGGTAGGAGGTGATACCCAAAGCATGAACACCTTGCTTGCCCAAAATAAGAATGTGATCATAGCCCGCACTTTCTCCAAGATCATGGGAATGGCGGGTATTCGGGTAGGCTACATGGCGGCACAGCCCGAGTTTTTGAAGAAAATCCAGAAAATAACCCGGGGTGGCATGGGGGTTTCGTATACATCTATCCATGCGGCATCTGCCAGCATGGACGACATGGCTTTCCAGGATACTACCCGGAAGCTCAACCACGAGGCCAAACTGTACCTCTACGCCAGCCTGGATAAAATGGGCTACAAGTACATTCCATCCTATACCAATTTTGTGATTTTCCCGATCAATATTCCCGGTAAAGATCTTTCTGGCCAAAATGACCGCCAAGGGCATAGCCGTTAAAGCGTACGACATTCAGGACAAGCCCTGGTGCCGGGTGAGCCTGGGTACGATGGATGAAATGAAAGTATTTGTGGGCGCGTTGCAGGAAGTAAGCTAGGCGAAACGAAAGTAGAAAATTTGACTCAGAGCAGCCGTTGTGGTAATATACAGCGGCTGCTTTCGTATGTGGCTACAAGTGAGAGAGGCCAGTCGGTATTGGAATAGATTGCCCCATACCCTTGGAAACAGATTCCCCAACATATGCCAGGTAGATGAGAGAGAGCCAGTGGTACTTTTTTTGCTATAAAAAGGATGAGACAACTACTCTATAACCCCAAACGAATCTACCATCATGAAAACACGATCATATTTAAGCTCACTATTCGCAGTAGCGCTGGTGGCGCTGCTTTCGTCATGTGGCCCGGCCGCGGATCAAAAAAAGACCCCCAACTCAGAGATAAACAGCGCTACCAAGACGGGAATTGACGAAAGCGAAAAAGCCATGGGAGTTGGGGAGGGGAATCAGGATCAGCGGGGAGACTACCCGGCCAACCAGGCAAATCTGCACCCGGATTCGACCCGCAAGGATTCCTTACGAAGACGCAACTAGCAGACTAGGCTTCCTCCGTACGCTACACATCCTGGCGCAGGACTTCCAAGGGTGATCGTGATACAATGCCCCGGCTATTGGCTAAGCCAATGAGTACCGTTAGCCCAGCTACGCATAAGAATACGGCTAGCAAAGGCAAGAATTGCGGGGTGAAGTCCACTTCAAAGCTATACCGTGCCAATGCCCAACTACCCGCCAGCGCCACCAGGATACCCGTGGCCGCCGCCAAGGAGCCCAGAAAGAAGTATTCCAGTGCAGTGATTGTGAAAATCTGCCGACGACTGGCCCCCAGGGTGCGTAGCAGTACGCTTTCCTGTAGGCGTTGGTATTTGCTGATCAACACCGACGAAATGAGCACGATGAGTCCGGTCAGGATGCTGAATCCCGCCATGAAGCGAATCACAAAGCCGATTTTTTCCAGCAGTTCGTCCAGTACTTTCAGAACCAATCCCAGATCAATAATGGAAATATTGGGAAAGCGCTGCACGATGGCTTGCTGAAAGTTGGCGGAACGCTCACTGGAAGGAACCCGCGTGAGCAGCACGTGGAACTGAGGGGCCTCTTCCAGAACTCCCGTCGGGAAAATGACCAGGAAGTTGGTCCGCACACCCTGCCAGTCTACCTCTCTGAAACTCCGCACCACCGTTGGCAACAATGCTCCCTGCACATTGAAGACCAGGGTATCTCCTATATCAATATTTCCCCGCAAGGCATACCCTTCTTCCATCGAAATAGGCACCAGTTCACCGGGTGTAACCTTCCCTTGCCAGCTTCCCTTCTTTATTTTTTCAAATTCCGTAAGCGTATCCCGGAACGTAACGCGGTACTCGCGACCAAACAGGCGATTGGAATACCGGATCGAGGTGTCTTTCTGGACAGCCGTTGCCGTGTACCCGTTGATCTGTTCGAGCCGCATATTCACGATCGGGACGCTTTGAATGACGGGCAAGCCCTGTTTTTTGGCTATATCCAGTACTTCGTTCGCGTTGGCTGCTCTGGATGTCAAAGAGAACGATGTTGGGTTGATTTCCACTCGTGGATAACGTGACGCGTTTGAGAAGTAGGTTCTGAACCAAAACCAGGGTGCAGATGAAGGCCGTACCCAGGCCGATAGAAACAATGAGGATACTAGTCTGATTGTTGGGACGGTACAGATTCGCCAACGCCTGCCGCCACACATAGCTCCACGACGCCGGGAAAAACCGCGACGTACCGCATAGACCAGTACCCAAGCCATACCCAGCAAGAGTAAAAAGGCTCCGATTACACTTCCCGTAAAATCGCAAAGGCCTGCAGCCAGCGGTGGGTTTGTAAGTAGGTGAAAAGTAAAATAAACAGGACGATCAATCCGTACACGAGCCACTGAAAGGGGTCTTTTTGAGTAGAACTTTCGGGTTCAAACGACGCCCGTAATACGCGCAGCGGCGATATGTTGCGGATAGAAATCAGCGGAAGCAAGGGCAAATAAGATGGAAATGATCGTCCCCAGAAGTATCCCTTGTCCAATCGCCACCCAGGAGATTTCGGTAATAAGATCGAAAGGAAGGAAATCTCTTAGAATAAGTGGTAGAAAGGGCTGGATAACAGAGCCCAAAGCAGCCCCGATGACTGAACCCAGCACGCCAACACCCACGATCTGGATCAGGTAGATGACGAAGGCCTGGGTAGACTTCACCCCCAGGCAGCGCAGCAAGGCGATGGAGTTCAATTTTTCGCGGATATAGATATGCACCGCGCTGGCTACGCCGATACACCCCAACAGGAGGGCGATGAAACCCACCAGCGTGAGGAACTGGGTCAGGTCGCGGAAGGAGCGGCCGGTATCGGCCTTTTGGCTTTCGATGGTTTCGGTATCAAAATCTTCGGTATCAAGCCGGGGCTTGATCCTTTTTTCAACCTGTTCTACGTTCGTATTGGCAGGAAATTTATAGAAATTCAAATAGCTGATCCGGCTCCCCTTTTGTTCCAGTCCGGTTTGTTCTAGGTAACTCAGAGGAATGTATACCGACGGAGCTACCGTCGCCGTGATCCCCGTTTGTCCTGGCGCTTTGAGCAATACACCCGCAATAGCAAACGTCACTTCGCCTACCTTTACGGAGTCACCTACTTTGGCCTCGTACTGAAGCATGAGCGTTTGGTCTACCAGAGCCTGCCGCTGATTCCGGAATGAGCGCCCAGCTGCCATAGGCACGGTTTCCAGTTCGCCGTAGTAGGGGTAGTCTCCTTTCAGGGCGCGTATCTGAGCCAGTCGGCTGCCCCCGCTTTTGGGAAAATACACCATAGACGCAAAGCGCCGTTCTTCCGAACGGCTCGTTCCCAGCGAATCAATCAGCCGCCTGTAAGTTGGCGGAGGCAGGTTGGTTTGCGGATATCTCCAGGTCGGCTCCCAGCAGGGTAGCGGCCTGGACGTCTATATTTTGCCGGAGATTGTCGCCTAGTGAGTAAATAGCCACCAGCGCCGCAATGCCCAGGATGACAGAGGAGATAAACAGAAGCAAACGCGAACGGCTCCGGCGGCTGTCGCGCCAGGCCATTTTGAGCAGCCAGGGAAAGGAAAAACGTTCGTTATAGTTTGTCATCGGAAACAATCTTACCTCCTTTTATTTTAAGAATACGTTGGGTCTTGGGCAGCCAGATCCAGGTCGTGCGTGACCAGCACCAGGGTGGTGCCAGCCTGGCGGTTCAGGTCGAACAGGAGCTGAATTACTTTCTCGCTCGTTTCGGCGTCGAGGTTGCCGGTGGGCTCGTCGGCAAACAGGATCTGGGGTTTGTTGGAAAAAGCCCGCGCCAGCGATACCCGCTGCTGTTCGCCACCGCTCAGTTGCGTAGGGTAGTGGTGAGAGCGGTCGGCCAGGCCGACCTTATCCAGCAGATCCAACGCAACCGGACGGACGTTTTTTTCTCCGCGTAGCTCCATGGGTACCATCACATTCTCTATGGCCGTGAGGGTAGGCATCAGCTGGAAGTTCTGGAAAATAAATCCTACGTAGCGGTTTCGAATAGAGGCGAGCTGGTTTTCGCTGAGGTTGTTCAAGAGCGTATCGTGTAGTTCCACATTTCCCGAGGTGGAGCGATCCAGTCCGGCGCACAAGCCCAGGAGGGTGGTTTTGCCGCTACCGGAGGGCCCCACAATGGCCATGGTTGAGCCCGCTTCTACCGAAAAACTAATGTTGTCGAGTACCGTCAGGCTACGACCGCCGCTTTGATATGTTTTATTGACTTGTTGGAGAGTAAGTATGTTATTCATTCCAGATTTTGAAAGGA
This sequence comes from uncultured Cytophagales bacterium, assembly GCA_963768025.1. Classification (GTDB taxonomy): domain Bacteria; phylum Bacteroidota; class Bacteroidia; order Cytophagales; family Spirosomataceae; genus CAVYGM01. Next base: position 36,345 of record CAVYGM010000014.1, on the reverse strand, counting down.
AATTGATGTAGTTTGCGTTGTAAACTAGGTTTTAGACTTTTGCAGGAAAGCAATATGGTTTAACTTTCAATACTAATCAACACCTTAACGGTCTTTCCTGTTCAACACTTTCAGATTCAACCATGCGTATTGTATCCCAAATTATTTGTGCGGTAGCAATGATGGTACTTGCGGTCGCTTGTACGGATGAAAAAAGAGCAGATACCTCTCAGGTAGCCACTTCTGCCTCCCCTCAGGACACCGCCGTTGCCACTACTCAGCAAAAAACGATTTTATTTTACGGCAATAGCCTTACGGCTGGCTACGGGGTAGAGCCTTCCGAAGCTTTCCCGGCCCTGATCCAGACTAAGCTGGACTCGCTAGATTTGCCGTACAAGGTGGTCAATGCCGGGGTCAGCGGCGAGACTACCTCCGGCGGCAACAGCCGGATCGACTGGGTGCTGCGTCAGCCGGTGGATATATTTATTCTGGAACTGGGTGGCAACGACGGTCTTCGGGGAATTCCCCTGACCGAAACTCGCAAAAACTTGCAGGAAATCATGGACAAAGTAAAGGCCAAGTACCCCGACGTTCAGATCGTCCTTGCGGGTATGCAGGTACCTCCCAACATGGGGAGTACTTACGCCAACGAATTCCGGTCGCTCTATACCGAATTGGCCAAACAGAACAACACGGCTCTCATTCCCTTCCTGCTGGAAGGCGTAGGCGGCGAGCGAGAACTAAACCAGTCTGACGGGATTCACCCTACGCCGCAGGGGCATAGGATCGTGGCGGAGAATGTGTGGGAGACGTTGAAGGAGGAGGTGTAGGTAAGTGATTTGTTAGATAAAGTTCTATCACCACAAACCACCTACCTCCTATTAATGAATAAGGACAGAGGCCAAAAAATAGCGTTTACAAAGGCTTTGCTCCAATTGGGTCTATTCGGATTTGCTTTGAATGCCCGTACGCAGTACCAAGCTAATACCACCCCAGAAATAAGCCATGCCAATGCCATAGAAATTATTGTTTAGCCCAATGTGTCAGATACATAGGAAGTAAGCTCAAAAATAGTTGTCTGCGGGGCATTTTCCAACCACTTTATGTTGAGTGGTAGATACTCCCCGCAAATCCCAATCTGCGATAGGGTTAGTTGGACTTAGTATCCACAAGGCATCTCTGAATTTAACACCTACCGGCTCTCCTCATCAAACCGATCCGTAATAGCCTTCCTGATCGCCTGATGCGGACGCATACCCGAGCTACGGGTGCGGGTGACGGCCCGGTCCGATGCCGACGACTTGGCACGCAGGGCTAGATTGGATACCGTCAGGTGGCTGTTTCGCCACTGCTCGTACTCTTCCTCCGACATGATGTTCCGGGCTACCTCGCCCCGGGCGTGGCCATCGTTGTAGGCATGGATGCGGCTGTCGGTCAGAGCCAGTTTGCGTTCCTCTTCCAGATCCTCTATTTCTTTCCGTAAAGCCCTTTCTTTGTCTCTCAATTCATCAAGTGGTTGTAGTCCGGAGAGGTCGTTTTCCATGATATTTTTCTGTACGGTTTGCTGGGCCAGTACCTTCTCGTCGGCGGTCAGCAGCTTCATAAGTTTCTTGCGGCGGCGTTTCAAGCGCCACAAACGAGGGTCAATTTGCAGCCAGCGGTACCAGAAACTCTGCAAAATAGGCAGTGCCATACCCAGCGAAACGGCCCCAGCAATGGCGAACAGCACCCCGCTCAACACAAACGAAAGGAGAGCCCACGGGCTATTGACCAGCATCATGTTCAGGTTGTCCGAGTCGCGTAGGCCCTGCTCGATCTTGTTGGTCAGTTCGGGGCTGTTGATCGGCGCGCCCGTCATGGGGTCCACGGCATTCAGTTGCAGGTTTTTGATGGATTTATTGATGGCTTCCTTCAACTTGTCGGTACGGTAGGCTTCGTATCGAAACCACCCCAATACCAGCAAAGTACCCACGGCAAAAATGGCCAGGGCTACCTTAAAGCGGCCGTAGCGTTTCTTGATCCGGGGTGAATCGTCGGTTTGGTAGGGGCCTTCGATGAGGCGGTCGTAGGCGGGTTTTAGCAGGATGGATACCATGGCCAGGCCCACCGCGAAGGCCCAGGCCTCGTTGGAATTGCGAATGTTCAGGGCGTAGGCCACGATTTCGTGCGAGATAATTAAGTCCCCAAAAATAAAGGACAGTCCGGCTACCAAAAAAATGAACCCCGCCAGCAACGAATAAAGCGTCGTGGAGTTATTGCGCTTTTCTTTCAGTATCTCGGTTTCCTGCTCTGTATCGGCCACCTGCTTCTGGGTTTCTTCCACCCGTTTGGTGGTCTCCTGCAACCCTCCCAGGTGTCCCTGCAAGCGATCAAAAGCAGCCTTACGACCCGCTACGGTACCTTGTCGGGTAGTTTCCAGGGTGCTTAGCTCCCTGCGTTTTTCAGTCAGCCGGTCCACCACCCATTCGTGGTTCACCTTACTGGAAAGATAAGCCTCGTAGGCCTGACGGTCCAGGTTCTCGATACCGCTAGTATAGCCATGCTGGTAGTCGGGATGTTGGCTTGGCAGTTGCTCGTCCATTTTTTAAGCTGTTAGGTTGTTAGCTTCTTAGCTAATTCGTTCTAGTTTCCTCTGATCTCACGTAGCTGCCTTTCCGAAAGGCGGCCTTTCATTTTTCGGGCCAGGTAAAATTCACTTTCGAAAAGCTTGATGAGCATATCGCGCCGGGCGTGCAGGCGGTCGCGCTCGCTTTCGGAAGTACCCTGCTCACGCAGCACCTGCCATTTCTGTACCCGCAGGCCATCAATCTCCTGGTTTAGCTGTCCGATTTCCACTTCCCAATCCTGGGTATTATCAATGACTTCCTTGCGGTCGCGGCGGGTGGTTAGCCATACTTTCAGATCGTTGCGCAGCACGGTAATGTTGCTGAGGAATAGCTTCCCGGCAAAAAGGAAGAGGAAGAAAACAAACACAAAAAGGGCCGTAGCCTGCCACCAGCTCTGGGTTTGCCAGGCCTGAGCAAACACAAACAGCGAGGCCGCCACCGGCATCCCTACTTCCTCCAACAACCGCCGCCACGATACATCTGAATCCGTATCATGAAAGAGTGAAATCCGGCCGAATAGGTTGAACATGCCCGCCAGGAATACTCCAAGCGCTACGAAAGAGCTACTCGAAAAAGACGAACTCAGGGTCTCCTCGATCAGGTAGTAATTGCCCACGCACATCGCTATGGACAGCGCTAGCCCCACCAGCGTACGAGGAAGCTGATGCTCCCCTTCGTGGCGTACGCCTTCGACGGATTTTAACTTGCCCTGCAGCTCGTCAATACGGTTTTCCTTTTGTCCGATAAACAGGTTTAATTCCTGCACCCGCTCGTTTTGCTGCTCAATATTACGCTCGTGGTTGGCGGCCAGATGACCAAAATAATTATGGATACTATCGGTCTTTTCAGAGGGGTCTGATTCTGATAGCCCAAAAAGGACCCCTTCGTCCCGGAGCGTATCTTCGTCTTCCAGCCAGTATGGGATCGCCAAAGGAGGGGTTTCGGAATATAGTGTCATGCGCGAGACATCTTCGCGCGGGTTGGTGTCTTCAATAGCATCCTGCTGAAGTTGCGGAAGTTCGGACGGATTGCGAGTAGGAGGAGTTTGATTCACGGGTCGTGAGGGGTAGTTGATCGGGATTTTGAAAGCAGGCGGTACTACCGATGGAACTGGCGCTGGTACAGGCCGGATACCCGAGGTAGGGCTATCGGCGAATGAATTTCCGGACCCGGTCAGGGGAGCTACCGGCTGAAGCGTTGTCGTAGGCGGGGTGCTTTGTGAACCATACCCATCCTCATAAGATCCAAGATCCTGATCTTCGGACCCTGTGACAAATTGCGAAAAACGTTTCCAAATAGTAGCCATAATATGCAATAATTTCTCCGCGATTATCTAGCAAAACTGCCAATTAACCAACAATATTGTGATAGCCGGTGAATATTTTACCAGAAAAAGGGTAGAAAACAGGTCTATAAAAACATTTTTTGCAGGGCTTGCCAGAGCCTCTTTTTCAGGGTTTTGTCCCCCTCAATGTCGGACAAAGGGTCGGCCAGGAGGAACCAGATGCCCTCGATTTGCTTGGGCATGTAGGGGGGGAGAAGGAGGTCCAGTTGGAGGCGGATAAGAGGTACCCCAAACGTGATAAAGAAATTGGTACTCTTGGTTGAGAGCACCGTCCGGGCATCGGCTTGGGGGATATAGCTAAAATTGAGGATGTCGGTTTGGGCGATAGAGTGTCCGGTAGCCTTCAGGATATTTTCCAGAAGTAGTGCATGTTCCGGCAGCAAATCCGGCTGTTTGGGTTCATCAATCAGTACCAGAATCTTATGCTGGAGATCGGGAAAAGTATTGGGGGGAGTAGGAGAACCAATTGCTGTTGGTAGAGCCGCCACCTTTTGGGGTAGTTCCACAACAGCAATTGGTTTATTTACAAGTGGCACCGGTGCCGCTTCCGTAGCGATCGTTGGTTCCTCTGCTATCCCGATAACCTGACTTTCTTCGGAAGTAGCAACTTTGAAGAGTGTGTCATATTGAAAAAAGGTCCGGTAGAAGGCGGCAGAATCGGCCATACAGATAGATCCAGGATTAGGTTATCCTACCAGCTTTACGGCCTCCCGGTGGATGAGCGCATCGCGGTCGGGTCCGGTGGAAATAAAGCTAATGGGGATTTTTAATTCATTTTCCAGATAATCCACGTAGGCCATAAGCGAAGCGGGCATATCTTCGAAAGCACTGATTCCATCCAGCGACTGCGGCCATCCGGCAAAATCGCGGTACACCGGCTCCACTTCTTCCGTGCACAGATCGTACGGGAGCTGGTCCGTGAGGGTACCATCGGCAAGACGGTAGTGGGTACACACGCGGATCGTATCAAAAATGGTGAGTACATCCACCTTCATCATCACCAGCTGCGTAACGCCATTTAGCATCACGGCATACTTTAAGGCGGGCATATCCAGCCAGCCGCAGCGGCGGGGCCGACCGGTCGTGGCACCGAACTCCCGTCCTTCCTTGCGGATGAGCTCGCCGGTCTCGTCCAGGAGCTCGGTGGGGAAGGGGCCACTACCCACGCGGGTACAGTAGGCCTTAAAAATCCCGAACACCTCGCCAATGGCATGAGGAGATACACCCAGACCGGTACAGGCACCGGCGGTCATGGTGCTGGAGCTGGTCACGAAGGGATACGATCCGAAATCTATGTCCAGTAGGGAGCCTTGGGCACCTTCGGCAAGAACGGCCTTGTTGTCCGTTAGGGCTTGGTTGACCGTGTATTCGCTATCCACCAACTGAAATTCCTTCATGAATTCAATAGCGGCAAAAAAGCGGCTTTCGGCTTCAGTGAGGGCACCCTGAAAGTCGTACTCATAAAAATTCAGGATGTCTTTATGAATACCTACCAGTTTCTGATACTTTTTGTCAAAATCCGGCGAAATGATATCCCCCACCCGCAGGCCCAGGCGCGCAATTTTGTCCTGGTACGTAGGGCCGATTCCCCGCAGGGTAGAGCCGATTTTGGAGTCACCCTTGGATTTCTCGTAGGCAGCATCCAGCAGGCTATGCGTAGGGAGGATCAGCGATGCTTTTTTAGAGATATACAGATTCCCTTTCAAATCCAGGTTGAACTTTTGCAGGCCTTCGATCTCACGGCGAAACACGATCGGGTCAAGTACCACGCCATTACCAATAATATTCTGGATATCGGAGCGGAATATTCCCGATGGAATCTGGTGAAGGACGTGTTTTATATTGTCGAATTCGAGGGTATGCCCCGCATTGGGACCGCCCTGAAACCGGGCTACTACCTGATATTGTGGCGCCAGTACGTCCACGATTTTACCTTTTCCTTCGTCTCCCCATTGAAGACCCAGTAGTACGTCAACTTTCATTCAATACGACAGTTAAAATAAGAAATGCCCAATTTGAACGCAGGAACTGGTCAAATTGGGCAGTATACATTTGTTCAATTCGAGTTGTCCTGATCCAGTACTTCTTCTTGCGGTACATCACTTTTGTTTTCGCAATTGGGACGGGTACACCCTCCATAAAAGATCAGCGAATGGTGATCTACTTTAAAGTGCAGCATTTCACCCACCATATTCTGAATGGTCTGAATCCGGGGATCGCAGAATTCCATCACCTTGTGACAGTCCGTGCAAATCAGGTGATCGTGCTGTTTGAAACCGTACGATTTCTCGTACTGAGCCAGATTTTTGCCAAACTGATGCTTGGTTACCAAGTCGCAGTCCACCAGCACATCCAGGGTATTGTACACGGTAGCCCGGCTGACCCGGTACTTTTTGTTTTTCATGGTGATGTAGAGCTCGTCCACATCGAAGTGATCGCTCCGGGTATAAATTTCCTCTAGAATCGCAAAACGCTCGGGTGTCTTGCGAAGTCCCTTCTTTTCCAGGTAGGCCGTCAAGATTTTTTTTGCGGCTTCCAAATTGTCTTTACCGATTTGTGACATAGGTTTCGAAATCAGGTGCAAATATCGGGGTTTTTGATCTTAAATCACAGGATGTGTGATAATCTGTAACATTCTGTCAAACCACAGGGTTCACGGCCTTTCACATCACATTCAGGTTGGCATCAAACCGCACCACTTTGAACACTCCCTCCACGCGTTCGAGTTTCTTGATCAGAATTTCCAGGTGATTGGTATCGTGTACGTACAGTCTAATGTTTCCCTCAAAGATACCGTCCTTGGAGTCAATCGTCAGTCCACGCATGTTGATGTGCAGATCGTTGCTGATGATTCGCGTTACGTCATTGATCAGCCCCACGCGGTCGGTACCCGTAATGCGCAGCCCCGCCAGAAACGCCAGTCCTTCTGGGACGTCCACTTGGCCTTGATGATGCGGTTGCCGTGCTTGGACATCAGCTCCGCGGCATTGGGGCAGGTGACCCGGTGAATCTTGATGCCTTCGTTGATCGTCACAAAGCCAAACACGTCATCGCCCGAGATCGGATTGCAGCAGTGCGAGAGCGTGTAATCAATCTTGTCCATATCCTCCCCGATCAGCAGCATATCGTTGTCGGTTGCGATCCCCATGAATATTCTTCAGGACTTTTACAAACGCCTTGGCTGTCCGGGGCTTCTTCGGTATTGATCTTCTCCTTGCGTTTCTTTAGCTCTCTTTGTCGTCTTTTGAATTTTTTGAGTTCATCTACCTCGAATGTACCCTTTGCCGATCCGATAGAAAAAATCGTCGGTAGTTTTGCAGTCAAAGAAGGCCCGTAACTGGTTGAAAGTCTCATTGTTAGCTTCCATCCGCAGAACCTTGAGCTTTTTCTCAACCATATCGCTTGCCGTCGGTTTCGTAGCGGCTGCTTTCTTCCTTAATATATCCTTGATCCGGTCCTGGCTTTGGAGGTAACCACAAACCGCAGCCAGTCCTCATTGGGCTTCTGCCTGTTGGATGTGATGACTTCGACCTGATCGCCGTTTTTCAGCACGTAGCTAAGGGGCACCAGGGTGTTCTTCACCTTGGCGGCCATGCAGTGGGCCCCAATCTGGGTGTGAATATCGAAGGCAAAATCGAGCGCGGTGGCCCCTTGCTGCAGTACTTTAAGATCGCCTTTGGGCGTAAAGACAAAGACTTCCTCGCGTAAACAGATTGCTGCGGAAATCATCCAGAAACTCAATGGCGGCGGTTTTGTCGCCCGTAGCCGTTTTCGAGCATGTCGCGTACCTGGCTGATCCAGACTTCAATATGCCCGCACCGGTCTGGGTGTCATTTCCTTTGTATTTCCAGTGGGCCGCGTAGCCTTTCTCGGCAATCTCGTTCATGCGCTCGGTTCGGATCTGTACCTCCACCCACTGCCCGGTCGTGCTCATAACGGTCGTGTGCAGCGACTCGTAGCCGTTGGCGCGGGGGGTGCTGATCCAGTCTTTCAGGCGGTCGGGGTTGGGCTTGTAGTGGTCCGTCACGATGGAGTAGGCCTGCCAGCAGAGCGGCTTTTTCCTTCGTACTCCTGCGGCACATCCAGAATAATCCGGATGGCAAACAAATCATAAATCTCCTCGAAGGGTTTTTTCTGATTTCTTCATTTTGTTCCAGATGGAATAGATGGACTTGGGCCGGCCCTTGATCACGTACTTGAAACCCGGTCTCGCGCAAATCCTTCTCAATGGGCTCGATAAAGCGGCCAATGAAGCGGTCGCGGGCCAGCTTTGGTTTCGCGAAGTTTGCGGGCAATATCCTTGTAGGCTTCCGGCTCGACGTATTTGAGGTACAGGTCTTCCAGCTCCGACTTGATGGTGTACAAGCCGAGCCGGTGGGCCAGTGGGGCATAGATATAAATCGTTTCCGAAGCAATTTTCAGCTGCTTATCGCGGGGCATGCGTGTCCAGCGTCCGCATGTTGTGCAGGCGGTCGGCCAGCTTAATCAGAATCACGCGCACATCGTCGGACAGGGTGAGCAGCATTTTCCGGAAGTTCTCGGCCTGCTGCGATGATGCCGTACTCAAACTTGCCCGAAATCTTGGTGAGTCCGTCAATGATCTTGGCAACCTTTTGGCCAAAAAGCCGGCTCAATATCGTCAATGGTCATCTCGGTGTCTTCCACCACATCGTGCAGCAGGGCGGCCACGATGCTGGTGGTTCCCAGCCCAATTTCCTCCACGGCAATCTGGGCAACGGCCAGTGGATGGTAGATATAAGGCTCTCCCGACCGCCGACGCATGTCTTTGTGCGCTTCCACCGATGTATTGAACGCTTTCTTAATCAGCTTGGCGTCATTGTCTTTGAGACAAGGGTTTGGCAGTCCGTAAAAGCTTCCTATATCGTTTCAGGATGTCCTTCCGCTCCTGTTCAAGGTCTATTGCGATTGTTTCCACTGTGTCATTACTTCATTCATCTTTGCAGGTTAACTCTATACCAAGTTAATTTATTACGCTCTGATTATCAACAATACTTTTTTAAACTATATTTCTTCAAAATAAAATTAGGAACATTTTGAAATATATTATTGTACCTTTGCACTCCCAAAATCAACTATTCCTAAAAAAATAGTAGAAGCAACATGCGGGCGTGGCGAAATTGGTAGACGTGCCAGACTTAGGATCTGGTGCCGCAAGGCGTGGGGGTTCGAGTCCCTCCGCCCGTACGATCAAAAAAGGGAGAAGCCCTCAGGACTCGCTGTTTTGAGGGCTTTTTTTAATGTTAAGAATGATGAGAATTGATAGAATGATTGGAGGTTGATGAATTAGTTTCTTTGCCTTCAATGTATTACTCAATTCTGTCATTCAGAACAATCACATTACGTATGGGCGTACCTCAGTAGGCTTGCTCACCCGACTATTCACTCAATCACTCAATCACTAATTCACTCATTGAAAATTATGGAGGTTCTGTTAGAAAAGAGCTCGCCTACCACGGCTTCGCTCAAAGTGATGCTGACCAAAGAAGATTATCAGCCCAAGGTAGATAAAACGATTAAGGATTATGCCAAAAAGGCCAATCTAAAAGGATTTCGGCCCGGCAAGGTACCCTCCCATGTGATCAGCCGCATGTATGGCAAGAGTATTCTGGTAGATGAGGTAAATCACCTGCTCAGCCACGCCGTTACGGATTATATCCGGGACAATAAGATTCCGGTAGTAGGCGATCCACTTCCCAACCGCGACAAAGCCGATGCCATAGATTGGGATACGCAAAGCGAGTTTGAGTTTGTGTACGACCTGGGAATGGCTACTGATTTTGAAGTAAATTTTTCGGATATTCCCGCCGTTCCCCATTATACCATCAACGTAGACGAGAAGGAAGTAGAGACTTCCATCACGAACCTGCGCGAACGTTTTACCGATTCTACCCATCCGGAGGTTTCCGAAGAGGGCGATATGCTCTACGGAGAATTGAAGCAGGAAGCTACGGAGTTTACGACCAAAACGGCCATCCCGACTAAGCGGGTGAAAGAGGGCGAACGCTCTAAGTTTGTAGGTGCAAAGAAAGAAGACGAAATCGTATTTGATATTCAGGGTACCTTCGAAGACGAAGCGGCGATCGCTCACGTAACCGGTAAGAAGAAGGAGGACGTTAGTGAATTATCCGGCGAGTTTACCCTCGTAGTAGAAGACATTACCCGTTCGGTGCCCGCAGAACTTAATCAGGAGCTTTTTGACAAGGTACTGGGCCCAGGAAAGGCCGAATCGGAAGAGCAATTCCGGGAGCAGGTAGCAGTCATTATCAGTGAAAACTATGCTCGTGAATCGGAAGCGCTGCTACGTCGTGATATTGAAAAGACCTTGCTGGATTCAATTGCAATTGAGGTACCCGAGGATTTTCTGAAAAATTGGCTGGAACGTTCCAACGAGGGTAAGTTTAGCCGCGAGGAGATCGAAAAACAGTTCGCTGATTTTGAAAAATCCCTCAAACTGAGCCTGATCAAGAACCGGGTGGCCGATACTTTCGACGTGAAAGTAGAATACCCCGAGATTCTGGAATACACCAAGCAAATGGTACGCGGACAATTTGGTATGTACGGCGGCGACAACAGCATGGACGAAGTGATCGACCGCGTAGCAATAGGGTACCTGTCGGACAAAGAGAAGGACAACTACTCGTCTATGTTCAATCAGGTGTTTGACATGAAGGTGCTCGACGTGCTTCGCAGTCAAGTAGTTACCGAAGAGAAGACCATCGAGGTAAGCGAGTTTGAGAAAATAGCCCGCGCCGGTAACGACGAGGTAGAGCAGGAAGTAGAAGAGGACGTAGAGGAGTAATTCCTTTCGCCATCATAGCTATACAAAAGTCCCCTTTGCAGCACGCAAAGGGGACTTTTTTGTGGAAATTGCTTCCAAACCCGGGCTACTTCACCCTTTCTACCTCCACCCAAAACGGAAAAATTTTCTTTGCCCCCACGGCGTAGTAGGGGATCAACTCACCCTCCATGGCGGGTAAGGATACGTCTTTCATCTCAATGAGGTCGGTGGGCGCAGCACTGGTTTTTAGCTGATTAATGAAGGGCTTCGTTTCCACGATCATCTGCCCGTTGCCGGGTACGGGTTCGATGAACTTGAAGCGTAGGGTGTATTTTCCTTCGAGTACCTTCACTTTCCACAGCCCGTAGATTTCTTCCTGCGCCCAGATGCCAATCTCCCCGTCGGCGTCGTTGCGGTTCAGAATCACCGGGTTTTCGTGCGTGGTGCCCAGGTGGATGAGGGGCGGGTGTATCAGGTTTTCGGAGCGGATCAGGTCGCGGAAGAGGGCGTCCAGTTCGGTTTTTAATTCGCTGGCCACGCCCGTTTTTTCGTTTACGATGTTGGTCTGTTCGTAGGGGTCTTTTTCCAAATCGAACAGCTCAAACCGTGCTACCTCGGCGTTGTAATCCGTGTGGCCTACCAGCTTGTAGGGGCCTTTCTGGTACGCCATGTTGTTATACAGTTCCGGGTACCGCCGCGACCAGTAAAAAAACAGCGGACGGTTGACCCAGGCAACCTTTTGGCCCTGAATAAGGGGTAGCAAGCTATGGCCATCAATTTTGCGGTCAGTGGGCAGGGGTACTTTGCAGAGCTGCGCCAGGGTGGGCAGAACGTCAATGTGGGCGGCGGGTACCTCAATGTCCTTATTTCCAGCAAAGCCAGCCGGGTACCTGACGTAAAAAGGTACCCGCACGCCTCCCTGGTACACGCTGCCCTTGCGCCCACGCATGCCCGCCACGTAGCGGATTTGCTGCGGGCCGTTGTCGGTCATAAAAATTACGATGGTATTTTCCGTCAGCTTCAAGTCATCCAGCTTTTTGAACAGTCGACCCAGGTTGTCGTCGATGTTCTCCACCATGGCGTATACCTTGCGGGCATCCTCCTTGTTGGCCTCGTTCATCTTCACAAAGGGACGCGAGTCTTTCTCAAATCCCGAAGCGGGATCTATGTCCTTGTAGCGTCGGTAGTAGGCGTCCGGTACCTGCAAAGGCGTGTGCGGGGCGTTGAAGGCCAGGTAGCAGAAGAAGGGCGACTTCTGGTTTTTCTCGATAAAATCCATCGCATTTTCCGCAAAAATATCCGAACAGTACCCGCTATACGCCTGCTGTTTGCCATTGTGCCAAAGCACCGGATTGAAGTAGCTGCTGTCTCCCTTGAAGAAGGTGGTGACATCGCCCACCTGCCCCATGCCCCCCGATAGGTGAATGAGGGATTCATCAAAGCCCTGATCGGTGGGGCGGCCGGGGTAGTTGTCGCCCAGGTGCCACTTTCCGAAGATTCCCGTGGTGTAGTTGGCCTTTTTCAGCAGCTCGGCGATGGTCACCTCGCTGGCGGCCATGGCGGCCCCGCCGTTGTAGGTATCGCGCACGCCGGTGCGCAGGGAGTAGCGCCCGGTCAGGAGGCTCGACCGCGTAGGAGCGCACACGGGCGAGACGTAGAAGCGGTTGAAGCGGACGCTCTCGCGGGCCAGTTTGTCAATGACGGGCGTCCGCACGTGCGGATTGCCCGTAATGCCGAGGTCGCCGTAGCCCTGGTCGTCGGTGATAATCAGGATGACATTGGGGGGCTGCTGGGCCTGGACCAAACCAGGGAGCAGGCTCAGAAAAACCCACAGGATACCACGATTCAATGTGTTCATGCGAAGGGAATAGGCGTTTTTTGAAGCAGGCACGGGTGCCCGTACGGATGGTAAAAGAGGAAAAGAGCGAAAATCTGTTGCTGAAATTTTCAATAAAATTTTCTTTTCCCGTTCTTATTAGGAAGTATACCATTGCCCCACCCCGTATGATCCGATTTGTTTGCCGTATTGTTCTCGCCTGTCTCATCCTCACCGGTCATGTGTTTGGTGCCGTGAGCAACCCTTCCGTTGCGCCACGCGATACCCTGCCCAACGGAAGGGCCGATACCCTGGGTAGGGCCAAGATCGGGCTGCTGCCGTGCGATTTTGGCCCTGAACTGCTCACCATTAGCAGTATCACCGATAGCTCACTCCTGGCCCAGTTTCACGGGAAGAATGTTTTTGGCCTTGAATTTCAAATTCTGGATTCTACCGGGCTGCTCAGACGGGGGAGTCTAACCCCGGCGTCGAGTTTGTTGACGATAGCCTACGCCAGTCTACCGCCGGGGAAGTATCAGCTCAGGCTGGTGGGGACTACCTGCGAGGGGGCGAGTGAGAAGAAGTTTTCTATACCACCGAGAGCTATCTCCTACCACACGCCTGGCAGAACGTCCAATTCCGGCCAGGCCCCTGACGGGAAAGGATACCTACGAACTGGTCATGAACCTGACCGGCTATGGCTACGAACCCGCCGCTGAGAATGGCCTGCACCCCGACTGGCCCGAACGGATCGACGCCTTTCGGTACGACTGGGGCTATGGCATTACGGGTATCCGGCTGTGCGTGCGCTGGTACCAATGGGAGCCTACGCCCGGAGCCTATACCCGGGCCGGGTTGCAGAAAGTCATTGCTTACTGCCGGGAACGGGGCCTGAAGTTATCGGTCTTCCTCTGGCCGTGGCGGCTTGAAGGCGATGGGTTTATCCCCGCCGGCGAGGCCATGACGGGCCATCGGGGTAGCCCCTTCGGAATAGAGGGCAATAAGCGCATGGGGTCGCTGGCGTCAGGTGCCGTGAATCAGAAGCTATTTGCCGCCGTTCGTGAACTTTCCCGCGAGCTGAGTACCTACGAGGGTGGGTACTACCTCACCATCGGGACCGCCGCCGCCGAGGAGTTTACCAATCCGGTGGTTGGCCTGGGGCAATCGGAACATCCCGAGATCGTCGGCTTTGAGCCGGTTTTTCAGGCGGGGTTTCGGGAATTTCGGGAAAGCAAGGGCCGCCCGTACGCCCGGCCCGACATCCAGGAGTGGGACGGGAGGCTGCGCCCTGATCATGGCCAACGAAGTAGGAAAGGACTTTGCCCGGTACATCAGCCGGTCGCTCACGCGCTATTTTGAAAATTTTACCAGGGCAGTGCATGAGGGGAGCCAAAACAAACTTTTATCCGTATACATGTATCCCGACGCGGGCTCAGCCCAGAATGCCTGGTACCTGCACGCTAATTTTGCGGCGCAGGCGGCCTCGGCTGACGGCATGCACGGCACCGATGGCATCAACCGCCACGACAACCACCGCAAACTGCTGGTGAACGCCATCAACCTGGGCATGGGGAAGGTGAGTATCAACGAGTACGACCCGGAGGATCTGGGGCAAGCTAGCGGCGGCCCCTACTGCTCGGGCATTGATCTGGATCAGATGGCCCGGGAGTTTGCCAACAGCTACGCGGCGGGAGTGCAGGTGATTAGCTACGCCATGGCCTACTGCCCCGAGGAGATCCGCGCCATGGAGCCGCACCTGCGGCAGTTGTGGCAGCGCTACATCGGCAAGCCCTACCACCGCCCCGACCGGCCCGTTACGGTGGTACCCATCGGGCAGGCGTATTTCTCGGGCCAGGAAGTCTATATGCCCTACTTCAAAGGAGATAATTTCCTGCGGCCCGACGATAACGATTTCTGGGGAACGGACCGGGCGGGTGAGTGATTTTAAGAAGTAGGTAAAGGAGTACCTGTTTTGGTGAGAAAAATGGGGGGGATTTTAAAAGTCGTACCAGGTTTCGTCGGCGAGTTTGCTGAAAAATTGTTTCTGTTCTTCTTGTAGTGCTCCTGCCTCCGCCAGGGGTCTAAGGGCTCGTAGCCTTCCCGGCGCATTAGCTTTGATACGTTCTTTCTTGGAGGCAATATCTGCTTCTTTGACTATTCCCATTTAGAATCATTTCTTTCAGAATGTCCGAAACTTTCAGCGAATCGTAAGCGAATACATGAGGCAAAAAGGATGATCCTACCCTGGGTTGATTTCCATAGGTCAATGGAATGTTCACGACTTTTCTCAAAATCGTTGCAAAGCTTTTTCATCCTCTTTTTTTTCTAAATAATACAGCCCCGAGTTTTTCATAGGAAATGGCCAGACCGTTCTTGTAGTTCAGGTTCTCGGGGCTGCTTTGGTAGATCTCTAAGCTGATCCGATTTCTTTCCTGATAATTTTCCAGGGCGTTCTTCAAGTCTCCGGTGGCCTCGTAGATGCCCCCGAGTTTTTCATAGGAAATGGCCAGCCCGTTCTTGTAGGAGAGGTTCTCGGGGCTGCTTTGGTAGATCTCTATGCTATCCGGTTTCTTTCCTGATAATTTTCCAGGGCGTTCTTCCAGTCCCCGGTGGCCTCGTAGATGCCCCCGAGTTTTTCATAGGAAATGGCCAGGCCGTTCTTGTAGGACAGGTTCTCGGGGCTGCTTTGGTAGATCTCTAAGCTGATCCGATTGTATTCCTGATAATTTTCCAGGGCGTTCTTGAAGTCTCCGGTGGCCTCGTAGATGCCCCCGAGTTTTGCATAGGAAATGGCCAGGCCGTTCTTGTAGGACAGGTTCTCGGGGCTGCTTTGGTAGATTTCTATGCTAATCCGGATTGTATTCCTGATAATTTTCCAGGGCGTTCTTCCAGTCTCCGGTGGCCTCGTAGATGCCCCCGAGTTTTTCATAGGAAATGGCCAGCCCGTTTTTGTAGTTCAGGTTCTCGGGACTGCTTTGGTAGATCTCCTTCGTAATTCCGAATTCTTCCTGATAATTTTCCAGGGCGTTCTTCCAGTCGCCGGTCGCCTCGTAGATGTCCCCGAGTATTCCGATAGGAAATGGCCAGCCCGTTTTTGTAGGACAGGTTCTCGGGGCTGCTTTGGTAGATTTCTAAGGCAAATCGTATTGCATTCCTGATAATTTTCCAGGGCGTTCTTCCAGTCCCCGGTGGCCTCGTAGATGTCCCCGAGTCTTTCATAGGAAACTGCAACACTTCAATATGACCAATTGCTCGCACTGATTTCGCCATACTTTTCAAATGCCTGTTTCGCCTGTACCACATCCCCCGTATTTTCAAAGTAGATACCGGCGTTGAAGTTGAGGAGAGCCAGTTCGTAGGTAGGGGTGGGTAGCAGGTGTTGGGTAATCGTACTCGCCAGTCGGGCGAGGGGAGCGGCTTCGGGTAGGGAAAGGTGCGTAAAATTAGCTCCGTCATTCTCCATTTTCTCAGCCAGGCGGCTCAGCAGGGCTGTCGGCATCGGCGGGGAGGGTTGCCTGGTTCTTTTTCAATACCAATTCCTGCACCACGGGGCTGAGTCGGTAGGTTTGTTCTGCGCCACTCAGCCAGCCTTTCTGGTAGAGGCTTTTCTATGGTGTCGTAGACAAGGCTCCTTATCTTTCGGAGCCAGCAAATCAATCAAAAATAGGAGGTATAGCTCTCTGCCGGTAGCAGGGCGAGGTTCACCAGCAGGTAACGTTGGTCCTCGGGTAGGCTCAGGGTCGAGAAGTCGTACAGGATATCCAGAATGTCATTGGTGGTGGCGGCCTGCTTTCTTACATAATCCGTATAGCGGGTTTGAATCGAAACTATCCTCACCCAGGTACAGGCCCCCGCTTTCGAGTTTTTGTAGAAAGTCGGCCATGGTGATGCCCCTTTTACGAGGCTTCTTTTAGATTTTTGGCAAAAAGCTCCACCAGCAGCGTGTGGTAGCCTATGGCTTCCAGCAGGCGGTCGAGCAGGGCGTCGAAGTCGGGGCTATTCTCTTGGTAATACTTTGTAAAAAGCTCCTTAGCCAACGGCGGCGGCAGGTGCGTGATGGGCAACTCCTGCTCCTTTTCCAGTACTCCCTGGCAGCGGCTCGTGATGAGGACGTGCCAGTGAAAGCCCGCAAACTCCCGCCGGAACAGCCGGATGTCGTCGGCGTCATTGGCGTTGTCGAGCACCAGCAGAAAATCGTCGTGTACCTTTTTGAGGGCGTGTTGCAGGGCGGCCAACTGCTGGGCTTCGTCCAGGCCGGTCAAATCCACGTTTAGTTCGGGAGCTAGTTCTTTGAGGGCATTCAGGATGCCCTTTTCGCAAAACAGCCAGGCGTTGTACTTGTACTCGTACAGGCTTTCGTTCCAGTAGCGGGCCGCGAGGGTGGTTTTGCCGATGCCGCCCTCGGCGTTGATGAGCATCAGCTTACCGCCCTTTACCAGCCGCTTCCGGATGCTTTCCAGTTCGTCCTCCCGGCCGATGAAGACGTTGGGGTCGTTTACGCCCTTCGGGCTGAGGAGGGTAGCGGGGGTAGTGAAGGCGGAAGGTAGGTCACCAATTTGCCACCAGTTGGGGTTGTCAATCAACCCTTCACCTTCTTCCGTGACGTGCAACTCCCAGCGGTCGCGGTCGTCTTCGGAGCCGGTATCCAGCTCCCGCCAGATGATGGGCTTCGGTAGAAACATCCTCCAACGAAGTATATTTTCTTTTCAGTTCGTTTAGAGCGTGCTCGAAGGCTCCCCGGATGGTGAAAGCCCGGTCGCTGAGGGCCCGGTAAAAAGTATCGGCAAAGTTCCGGGCGATGCCATCCCTGACCTTCCCTTTGGTGGCAACCACGATTTTGACCTTATTCTCAAAAAGCAGCTTTACCTGGTCGTGGGTAGCGCAGCCGTTCAGCACCACGAGTTTGAGGTTGGGAGCCGCGCCCAGCAGCCCGGCGAGCCCGGTCGCCTGGGCCCCTCCGTCCTTAAAAAGCAATTGCCTGCTCCCGGCGTGTCCGCTAAAATGAAAGAGGATGATGCGGTTTTTGTAATCGCGGATGTCCTCCGCCACCTTTATGCCGTCGGCGCTACCCCGGGCCGGAAAGAACACTTCAAAGTACCGGGCCGCCCCCGCCTGACTTTGGTACTGCTCCCAGGCTTTGGCAATGGAATCGTATTCACCTTCCAGAAATTGGAGGTACTCTTTCTCCTCGTTTTGGGAAAAATACGATAAGACAACGGGACGGCGCAGGGTGCTGGGCATGGGGGGGTACCTGGGTGGTGGAAATCTACGGCAAAATAGCAATAACTCTGCTAAAATCAAGGCATTGCTTTCGGAGGAGGGTAGGTGGGTGGAGTGGAATTTCACCTCATCCTAAATCCTTCTGCTTCGGCAGTCCGATCCTATAAGGAGAAGGACTTTTTTGTTAGGAGAAGGACTTCATTTTGTGGAAAATTTGTCTATAATTTACGTTAGTTTTTAACCCAAAACCCTTGTTATGGTTTCCATTTTTGTACCTCTGATCCTGATGGCTGCGCAGTTGGCGGTACCTTCTGCCCCATCCGAGGGTACCCGGCTGCGTGACGCGCGGGTACGCGAAACGGTGGTGTTTGAAAATGGACAGGGGGGCTATGCCTGCTACCGGATTCCGGCGATTGTGATGGCCCCTGATGGCCAACTGCTGGCCTTCGCCGAAGCCCGGCGCAGTAACTGCGGGGATTTCGGGGACGTGGATCTGGTGCTGAAACGGAGCAGAGATAACGGTAAGCATTGGGGGGCTCCGGAAGTGGTGGCCGATTTTGGCAAGGATCAGGTGGGGAATCCGGCGCCGGTCTTTGACCTTACCGATCCGGCCCATCGTAAGGGGACGCTCTTTCTGTTTTATAACACCGGTACCGCCCACGAGGCCGAGGTCCGCCAGGGCAAGGCCGTGCGGGAAGTGTGGTACAAAACGAGCGTGGATCAGGGAAAAACGTGGAGTGAGCCTGTGAACATTACGCTGCAAACCTCGAAACCGAATGCTCCGGCCACAAATGCGGCCTACACCTTCAAAGAAGACTGGCGCTCCTACGCCAATACCCCCGGCCATGCTGTCCAGATTCAGCAAGGAAAAAAGCGGGGGCGAATTCTCGTGGCGGCCAACCATTCGGCCGGACCACCGCAGGAGCACTTCCACGACTATTCGGCCCATGCCTTCTATACCGACGATCACGGAAAGACCTTCCAGCTGAGCCCGACCATTAACTTTGCCGGGGGCAACGAGGCCATCGCCGCCGAAACCTCGGACGGAAGTCTGCTGGTGAATTTCCGCAACCAGTCCGGCGATCCCCGGTACCGCATTCAGGCCTTCACCCCGGATGCGGGTGAAAGCTGGTCGGAAGTAAAAGTAATGGAGAGCCTGCCCGATCCCGTATGCCAGGGCAGTATGATCAGCTTTACGCCCAAAAAAGGCCGGCCGGTGCTCATTTTTTCCAACGCCAATAGCCAGCAGAAACGGGAAAAACTGACGGTGCGGTACAGTACCGACGATGGCCGCAGTTGGTCAAAAGGCCGTGAACTATACGCCGGGCCGTCAGCCTACTCCGATTTGGTGGTCCAGAAGAATAACACGCTAGGGGTACTCTACGAGAAAGACTCCTACGCCCGGATCGTCTATGCGCAATTTGACTACGCCTGGCTGACGGAGCAGGGAAAGGGTCAGTAGTGCGTATGGTTCACGACCGCTGTTTTTCAGGTACAGCTTGTCCTTTTTGCGGTCTTTAGTGGTAGGCTTTGCCGAAGCGCTGCCATACACCCGCAACCAGCCGTTGCTGAGGGTGATCACTTCTTCGGCCCCTTGGCCCATAAAATCAAACTGATGGAAAACCGGATCGGGGAAGTACAGTTCCCCCTTGCCCTGGTCATTGAGGCGGAACTTGTACCAGAAAAGCTCCTCTTTGCCATCGCCCCGCCAGTCGCCTTTTACAAAATCCGGATTGCCGTTGAGAGGCTGTCCCGGCCATTTTTTAAGGAGATTTCCCTTGTTGTCGAACCAGTAGAGTTGGCTGGATAGGTACGGCTCGCCGATCTGACGGTTGCCGTAGACTCGGCCACCGGCTACCACTTGGGGGGTAGGGGTATTTTTCAGGAAATTACCTACTTGTATTTGCTGGGTGTGCTCGGCTACCTGCTGCCAGATGATTTTGCCGGTCATGGCTTCGTACACGAAAATACCGGTTTCGCTGTTGGCGGTCAGGATATCCAGCTTACCGTCCCCGTTCACATCGCCAAACTTGTAGCTATCGGCGTGGTCGTGGTTGTCGGGCAGTAGGTCAAAGCGGTTCCAGATTTCCTTGCCGTGGGCATTGAGCAGCAACGAACCCACCAGCACTTCGTCGATCCCGTCCTTGTTCAGATCCACCGGGTAGATGTAGTGCCCCAGATTGTCTTTTTTTCGATGCTCGGTGTGCATCCACAGTTGCTTCAAATCGGCATCGTAAGCACTGACCGTCATGGTGCCACCGTAGTCGGTAAAGACGGCCAATTCGTTGGGTGCGCCTTGGGTCAGCTTGGCAATGGCCAGGCGAAAGTTGTTGTACACATGCGGCAAGGGGTCCGGTAGGCCAGTCGGTCTGCTTTTTTATGCGGCCAGTAGCCCCATCCGCCATCACCAGTAACTTCTTTGCCCTCCATCATGCGCCAATGTACCACTTCGGCTTTGCCATCGCCGTCAAAATCCCACAGCACACCGGGGGCCTCGAATTCCTCACGTTCCTTGGTGTACGCTTCCGGTGCTTTCCATTGCCAGAGTTCCTGGCCGCTATGGTCATAAAGGTGCGCCGAAAAATCAGGTTCCAGGACCAGAAAATCCGTTTTTCCGTCCCCGTTGACATCCCCGAATTTCACGGCGTTGGAAGGGGGAATTTTGTATTCTTTCAGCAGTTTTACATCCTTGTGCAGTTGTAGCGCCAGCACGCTTTCCTCGTTCAGGGTAGGGGACTCGCTCAATACCAGCACGTCAAACACCGCCCCCGGCTGGATGCGGGTGATTTTTATGTAGTTCAGTCCTTTGTTTAAATGAAAGGTACCCCCTTCTTTCCAACCCCAGGGGGCGTTCCCAAACACGGCGTCGGTTACTTTATCATTCACAGCTACTTTGAACGAACCCTTGTCGCCGCCGCTCCGCACAAAAAGATGATAGGTACCTTCCTTCGCCACGGCTACCTGCGTCATCAGGTTCGTGGCCGAATTGAGCTTGATGCCGGTGTTGTTAAACAGCCAGGGTACCCGCTGCTCGGAAGCCGAGGTGATCACATTGCCTTTGGGTACTTCGTCCAGGAAACTAGAAGCGGGGACGGGTAAGAGGGCCTGGGCGCGGGCCTGGGTTATGAGAAGTAAGAAGAAAAGCAGGAGTAGGGTACTGGCTGGCTTCATATTGTAAATTTGACGCTTAAACGAAGAAAATCCTATACCCTACTTCTGCTTGACAACTACACCAATTTCATGTTGACAGGATCCCATTTCACAATTTTTTTGCTGAAATAACTTTGGTTGCAGGCCAGCGCGGGGGCGGCGGCCCGGAAGCCGAACGTAGCATCTTCCACTACGGGCTTATTCACCCGAATGGCATCAAAGAAATTGGTGAAGTGGTCCAGATGGTCGCTGTAGCCCTCCGGGGCCTTAAAGACAATATCCTCTTTTCTTTTCCTTTTTCGCTGTTCGGGCGTCCATTTGGCGTCGTACTCTTTCTGCATTTCTTCCTGCATGCTTTTTGAGAAGGTGAACAGCGAATCGTAACCACCAAAGCCGGGCGCTTCGGGCATAAGGCTGTGTTTGACCGTAATATTATTCCCCATCACATCAATGACACCTTCCGAACCTACCAGGCGGATCACTTCCTGCCCGCCCGTGCCACTAATAAAATTGACCTGTAAAGTCAGCTGAAACGCAGCGTGTTCCGGGCTATCGGGGTATTGCATGACGCCCGACATTACATCGGGTAGGTTACGCCCATCTTTCCAATAGCTAAATTGCCCGGTACTATAAATACTTTGGGGGCCTTTTGAGTTGGTGATAAAGTGCGTGCCGCTCAGCAAGTGGATAAACAAGTCGCCTGCTACGCCGGTACCCACTTCATTGAAGGCCCGCCACCAGAAAAACTTCTTGGCATCAAATGGCATCTTAGCCGTCACTTCAATAAACCTGTTCCAGTCGGTAGTCATGGCGTTGGCATCTTTGGGAATTGTGTACTCCCAGGCACCAATGGAGCTTTGCCGGTCATACACGGCGTTCACCATGTTGAGTTTCCCAATTTCACCGGCCGCCAGCAGTTCTTTTGCTTTGGCGTAGCCGATGCTACTAACCCGCTGGCTGCCTACCTGCAACACTTTACCCGCTTTTTTGGCCGCTGCTATGATCGGATACCCTTCGCTGATTTTATACACCATCGGTTTTTCACAGTACACGTGCTTGCCTTTCGCCAGTGCGTCCTGGGTGATGCGCGAATGCCAGACATCATGCGTGGCAATAATCACCGCATCGATGTCTTCCCGGTCCAGGAGTTCTTTGTAGTTGCGGGTGGTATATAGTTCCTTGCCATAGGTTTCTTTGGCGTTTTCAATACGACCCGTGTACAAATCACAGATACCGGCCAGTTCAACCCCCGGTACTTTGAGGGCCGTGCCGGAGTCAAAATGCCCCTGGACGCCATAGCCGATTACCCCTAACCTTATTTTGTCGTTAGGTGAGATCGGTTTTTCATAGCGCAGAATGCGTTCTTCTGCTTTCTCCCGAGCGGCCAGTGACGACAGGGGCGAGGACGCTGCTACCAAACTGGTAGCACCAATTTGGTGCAAAAACTGCCGCCTTGAAGTCGACGGTCGGCCGTTATCTTTTTTCATGAGAAATGGGTTAAGGTTATTTGACTAAGTAGCTAACAAAGGCAATCTTTTGGCTGTCTGGACTCCACGAAGGTACATGGATTGTGCCCTGCCCGCCAAAAAAACGGGGGTACTATCTTTGATGGCTTTGCTTTTCATCGGACCTATAAGCGATATACACCATCCAGTTACTGTTGGGTGGGCAAACCAGTTCGAATTTTCATCGAAGGTCAACTGTTCGGGATTTGAGTCATCGGGCAGGCCTTCGGTACTGGCTCCTCTTTTTTCGGTACCACCCTCCATCCTCCCTATAGCTGGGCAAACTATGGGCGATCGTGTACTGCCTTTCCGCTATTTCAGCAGTGTGATTTCAAAGCGAGCGCCTTTGCCTTCCTGTCCTTCGGCACGGATGGTCCCGTGGTGCGAATCGATGATTTTCTTGACGATGGCCAGCCCTATGCCCGTACCTTCGTACTCCTCCTTGTTGTGCAGGCGGTAAAAGATATCGAATATTTTTTCTGACTGGTCGGGACGAAAGCCAATACCGTTGTCCTGGTAAACGATCGTAACCGCCTCTTTCCCGTTTAGCTGGCTATCCTCACAGCTAATGTGAATGTGGGAGGATCTTTCCTTGTGCGAAAATTTCAGTGAATTGCTGATGAGGTTTTGAAATACCTGCTCCATCTGAATGGCCACGCCTTTTACAATTGGGAGATTTTCCAGCTCGATCCGGGCATTTTGTTCCTGGATCGGGATTTCCAAACTGTCAAGCACCTCATAAATCACCCGGTTTATATCCACCGCCTCTGCCTGTATCTGGGTGTTGGAAATACGGGAGAGGATCAGGAGATCGTCGATCACCAGTACCATCCGGTCGGAAGACTGAATGATTTTGTGCAAGTGTTTAAGCGAAGTTTCGTCCACGTTGTTTTCGAGCCGGTCTTGCAACATTTTGCTGAAGATCGCTATTTTCCGGACCGGCTCTTTCAGGTCGTGGGAAGCAATGCTGGTAAACCGCATAAGTTCGAAATTGGTCTTCTCAAGGGCCTGGGTCCTTTCCTTTACTTTTTCCTCCAGCATTTGCATGGCTTGCTTTTCCTTATTTCGCAAAGCTTCCTCTATTCGTTTTTCCTCGGTCGTATCCCTTGCTTCAATCACGGTTCCGATCGGTACCCCGTTTTCTATAATGGGACTGGCCGTAAAGGCTACGGGGTAGAAATGACCGTCTTTGCGAATGAAAACCTCTTCACCCTTGGTTTGGGCCTTGGTGGGCAGGGCCCGGTCTATGGCGCATTCTTCGATGGGGAAGTGGGTTCCATTCGGGTAGGTGTGGTGCACGTAATAATGCAGCGGTTTGTCGAGCACTTCTTCCTTTTTAAAACCGGTCATCTGCTCGGCCGCCGGGTTCATGTAAGTACACACCTGCCGGTCGTTCATCAGGAATAAAGCCTGCTGGGTATTGTCGGTGATGGTATTGATCAGGGTATTCTGGCTGGCCAACCGTTGTTCGGCGGCTTTTCTTTCCGTGGTATCGGAAACAGAACCCGCATAGCCGCCAAAGCTACCATCCTCCTTGTAGTAGGGGCTACCGTTGGAGAAGCACCAGCGCAGCTCCCCGTTCTTGCGGATTATGCGGAATTCACTGGCAAACAGCTTACGGCTTTCGAAAGGCATTGTCAAAAGCCTTGCTCGCCTGTTCTCTGTCCTCAGGCAGTACCGCTTTGAACCAATTCCTTCCCAGTTGCGACTGCATGCTGCCCCCTACCCAATCTACCCAGGTTTGATTGATGTAGATGGTTTGTCCGTCGCTGTCCGTCATCCAAAGCGTGACGGGCGAAATGTCTGGTGACGATGCGCGCCAGCGAATCAACTTTTTGCAAGGCTTCCTGGATTTGCTTCGGCAGGGCCGCTTGCCGGGAAACGGAAAGTACGTGGGGCTTGTCCTTAAAAATAAACCGTAGTCCCTTGTACTCCACCGAAATAAGACTTCCATCCTTTCGTATCCTTTCGTGTACACCGGCATATTCCCTTCCCGATAAGGCTATTTCCTTTAAAGCCTGAAAATCGCCCGGCGTTTTGAAAAACAGGCTGGCATTCAGTCCTATCAACTCCTCGTATTCGTAGCCGTACAGCTGGCAGGCCGTTGGGTTGGCCTCGACAATGGTACCGTCTTCGTCGTAAATAATGGCCGAGTCGGTGATGGCGTTGAAGATGCTTTTGTACTGCTCCCGCTGCTCTTTCAGCCTGGCTTCATTGTATTTTTTTTCTTCGAACAACCGGGCATTCGTAATGGCAATGGCCGCCTGCACGGCAATGCCCTCCACTAACTCTTCCGATTCTTCGGTGAAGATGCCGGGTTCCGAATGCCCAAAGAACAAGCCACCGATGGCTTCTTTCGTAAACGGCGACACCACCGGCACCGCCATGTAGCTCCTTACGGGCAAATGTCCCCTGGGCATACCCTGGTACGGTGGATTCTGCCCGTAATGGGGCTGTTGGGTCACATCATCGTACCGTACCGTGCCGGTGGCCGTAAACGTAGGCTCAAAAATTTTTGTGTTGCGGGGCATGGGAAACTTGGAAAAAGCTTCCTTTTCTACTCCCGATATGGTGTAAAGCAGCAGGGACTCCCCGTTCTGACTGGTGACATTGTAGAAAAAGGCCCCAAACTGGGCGTCGGTCAGCTCCGTGGCAATATCCGTAACTTTTTGAACAACGTTTTGCAGCTCAATTTCAGAGGTAATTGCTTTACTGGCTTCGTAAAGCAATTCAAATACGGTTTTCGTGCGCAATGCGATTTTTGTTTAGGACAACTAATTCCTTCAAAATTACAATAGCCTCAGAAATTACCAATTATTAACTTTTGCATTTTCAAACACCTATCTTTGTCCGCCACATCAAATCATAGGTTATATGGAACTGTTGCTAGTAGATGATGATGCTATCGATCGGGAATTGTTTGCAGATGCCATTAGCCTGGCCGGGAAAGGGTACAAAATAGAAGAAGCCCAAAACGGCGAAGTGGCCCTTGACTACCTGCATGCGGCGAATCGGTTGCCCGACCTGATCATCCTTGATCTGAATATGCCCGTGAAAGACGGGCGGGAAACCCTGATGGAGCTTAAGACCCATACCCGGCTTCGCAACATACCGGTTTGCATCATGTCTACATCGAGTGCCCCTTTTGATATCGAAAGCGCGTATACCACCGGAGCGAATCTTTTTCTGGTGAAGCCGCTTGATTTCAAAAAGTTGACGGAAATGCTGAACAGCCTGTTGACCCTTTTTAGCAACTACGTTACGCTGCCCAACAGAAATCCAGCGTAGCATAAGGCCGTCCCGTGGTGAGTATAGCATACCAAATTTTTAACAGAATAGCGACGGCGAGAACTCTATCCCAAACCGCTTGTGCTTCACGTAGCTATCCAGTTCAATGGACTCGCCCTCGATCCGGGAAGAGAATACCGCCGCCACCGAGGTATAAAAGCTGAATGTACCCATGGACAGCTCACTGTCTTGCAATTGCTCGTATTTTTTCAGAGAGACTTCTGAAATAGTTTCGCAATACTCTTTTAAAGGAGAAGCCCGTGTAATTTCCAATTTTCTTTCACCCATAATTCAAAATTTGTACTGCATTTCGCTAAGAAGCCACTTGAAACCGGTACGGTTCACCGTTGCAATGGCGAACTTTGCCCAATCCCCGTCCGGATCTTCATCCGCGTTTGTGTAGGGTCAAAAAATTCATTTCAAAGAAAACTAGTCCGGATAATACCAGGAGTTCACCAACGAAATAGGTCACTCCCAGAGTCGTCAGGTGTGGGAAATTATACATGGCCAGCCCCACCGTCAAACAAGCATACAGTGAATTGGCAACGACAAGGATACGAAGAAAAACGGGCCAATTTTTATGTACCAGGAGAAAGCAACCGAAAGAGTAAAGACAAAACAGCAACGCAATCAGAGAAAGAATAGTAAGGGTTGGTTTTGGCATGCCAACGTACTCACTCCAATTTCTCAACATAGCAAATAACAGAAAAGCTGCCAGAAACGCCCCCAGGCCATCAGCCAGAAATAGCCCTTTTGGATTCAGCGCCGATTTGTTGAAAAACCGAACCATAGGTGGTGATTGGTTAGCAGTTATTAGTTTCTGGCTTGTTTAGACTATACAATGTCCAATCACAGATTGGGGGTTAGCGGGTATGTTTCATCCTGATAGGCAGTTAGTCTTTAAGACGTAAAAACCTCGCTGCATTGTTATAAAAGATATCTTCCTTGTCCTTTTTCGTTAGAAAGGGAAGACTATTTAAAAATTCGACGGATTTGCCAATGGCGTAGGGCCATTTCATCTGGTCGGAACCAAACATGACTTTGTTCAGGTAACCAGCGTGTTTGGCATTTTTCAAAAACTCGGTAACGGTCCGCTGGGTGTTTGGTTCCACCCAAAGCATGACGGCTATGTCCGTGTAAAGCTGCGGATAATAGGCCATCAGCCGCAGAGCACGTTCATGCCACTCTTCACCACCGTTATGCATCAAATAAACCCGCAGCTTGGGATATCGCACCAATACATCTTCCAGCAAATAGGGGTCGCCATATTTGAGTCTTGCTTTCGGTGCCCAGCTGTACGTACCTCCCGGATCGCCCCCTCCCGTATGAACCGCTATCGGGATATCGTACCTTTCGCAAATTCGCAGATAAGGTTGCCAGATAGAATCGGCTAGGGTAGTGCCCGAGTAATAGGTGCCAATCTCCCCGAATACTTCCACTTTGCCCGCTTTTACGAGTTGTTCAAATTGGACGCTATCCAGGCCAAGTTGGGTTGGCTCATCGATTCTGAATCCCTTTATCACCCGATTCTCTTTATCGTAAGCTACCCAGTTTTCCACACTTTCCGGGGTGCCGTCCACCATGGCTTTGACAATATTGTATTTCTTAAAGGCGTCAAACGTTTCGACCATCTGTTTGTGAGCGTCATCGGTGCCTTTTACGCCATAAAAATCAGTAAAAGGTTTCCCCTTGTCCAACTCCCTTTGCGTATAGGAATGCACATGCATGTCGATGATTTTTGTTTGACCGTGCGCGGACAAAACAGAGTGAAGAAGTGCTAACAAAAGAATGGTTTCCCTGCCCATAACGTGTTTTTTGTAGGTGTACCTAATCCTGAAATGGATCGAATGCTCAGTTCATGTTAGAAGTTTGGTGGCTCCTGCTTCTACCGGCTGAACAACCTGACGAGCTAGGGAAAAACCCGAGAGCTACCTTTCGAGTAGGTTCGCGTCACTAACGCGGGAAGATACAATGTCCGTGGGGGACGGGATTCTATAAGTCAATCCGCTGTCCCTGCTCCGCAAACCGAAAGCCTTGCTGCTGTACCCGGCGGTGCTCCGGGGAGGTGGGTTGCAGGAGCGGGTTGGTATGGTTGAGGTGAATAAAATGGACTTTGCGCTTTTGGTCGGCGGGTAAGTTGGCTAGGAGTTCCATGGTCTCGGAAACAAAAGGGTGGGGTACCTCGCCCATCGGCCGGTCGATCTCCCCGTCCTTATAAAAAGTACCGTCGATCAGCACGTACTCATTCGCTTGTACCACTTCCCCAAGTACCTGATCCCACTTTTGCCATTTGTCAATATCCGGGATGTAGATCAGAGATCGGGTACCCGTAGTAATCCGATACCCCACCGTTTCGGAAAACTCATCCCGATGCGGTACCCGGAACGGCGTCACGCGCAGCCGCTCGTTCAGCACGACTTCCTGGTTGTTGACCAGGGGTTGCAGGCTGATATTTCGCAGGGCCACCAGTTGGCTCCACGGGCCGTTGGTTTCGAGGAACCGCTGCATGCCGGGCATCGCAAAAACAGGTACCTGGCTAGCTCCCATCACCTCCCGGCCCAAGTGCATCAGCCCGGTATAGTGGCCGATGTGGGCGTGGGTCAGGAAGATGCCCGTGAGCGGTACCTGACTCTTCGTGGCCCGGTTGAGCTGATGCAGTTGTTCGGGAAAGTCCGGCGTAGCGTCGAAAAGCCATTTTTCCCCACTGACCGGATCAACCAGCGCCAGGCTCGCCACCCGCCCTTGCAGGCGGTCGTCGACCGCTACGGCCCGGCAACACTCTTTCTGACAGCCCGCCTGCGGATAGCCCCCGTCCTGCGCTACGCCCAGTACCAGTACATAGGGCGACTGCGCCTGGGCTATGGCGGGGAGGAGGAGAAGTAGGAGGGCTAGTATTTTCATTGTTGAGTTGAGGAGTTATTCGGGTTGGGAGGCATTTGGAAAACGTTCTGCTCCCCGTGTCACAGGCGCTACTTCAACCGCCCAAGTCTGCTCGTTGTAGTACTTTACCGTTTGGATCACCGAAGGTAGGTTGCTCGGCAGGTCTTCGGCATCCCGTTCAATGTAGATAGGGCCCGAGAACTTCTGGTCTTTTAGTTCCTGGAAAATGGCGGGAAAATCAACTACCCCCGTACCTACGGGTACATCTTTCAATTTCGGGTCATTGTAGGCGGCAATATCTTTTAAGTGCACCCCGATGATATGCCCTTTCAGTTTTTTGACGGCATCCAGGGGATTAATGCCGCTCTTGGGCCAATGCCCCAGGTCGGCGCAAGCCCCAAAGTTGGGGTGATCTTTCACGGCGGCCAGTACCGAATCCGGATGCCAGTAGGCACTCGTGCCTTTCCAATGCTCATGAATAGCCACTTTCATGCCATATACCCCGGCCAGGCTATCCACCTCGTCCCACATCGTGACCGGCGGCTCGGCGGTCACGAATTTGGCGCCCAGCTGTTTCGCAATCTCAAACTGATTTTTCCAGCTTTCCACCGTGGCATCTCCTGCAATATACACGGATTCCGCTTGCAGGCCCTTCTGATCCATCCGAGTTTTGAGTCGGGCAATGCCGGCCGGGGAAAGTTGCTGGATGGTGGAGTCTTTCAGGTCAGGGCCGGCTTTGTGAAAGGTATTGGGCTCAATATACGTCAGGCCTGCACTGTCTACTTTATCCAGGGCCTCCGTAAAATTGAACGTATGGAAGGTCCATAAGGCTACGCCAAATTTCCAGTCTTTGGTAACATCCCCGTACCAGCGGTGGTACTTTCGGCCGTGTCATTGGTGGTATCCCGGTTGGTACAGGAAACCATACCCAACAGGCACAGGAAATAGGCATAGAAGTTTGTTTTCATAGGATTGGCTTTACATGAATGGGGTAGGGGTCTCCCCTAAAAGCCTGGGACTGGGCGCTTCTAATCACTCTCCTGCCTGACTAAGAATCCGGTCGTAGAGTTTTTTGCTGACTCGAAAACCAATGGTATGAATGAGTCTGTCCAGCAAGGGTTTAAGCTGTGAAATATGTCCAGCTGGATTAAATTGGTGATGGTAGAGCAATCGGTGATTACCACCCTATCAATCCAGCATACGGAGGTTTTTCAAATCGGTTTCCAGGTCTTCGATGTCGTATTTTATATAAACATCTCTTTTGGCCATTTCTTTTTGAAACTCAATTTGTGTTAAACCTGCCAGTTTTTTGGCCTGACCCATCGTGAGTTTTTCCGTATCGTAGAGGTGTACGGCGAGTTCAATCAGCAACTCTGAGGGAGTTAACTGCAATTGCTCTAATGTTTTGGCTGGTATGATCAGGTCCTGCATGATTTAATATCGTTACTACTTTCCAAATTTAACCTTTATTCAGCTGATTGTCAATTCTATGCCTGACTCACTTTCAAAAGCAGCGATGCCTTTCGTAACAAATTCGAACAGGTAGGTCCTGTGCATGCAGGAGGATGTGCCATAACTATCTCAAAGTAAGGTAATAGGTGGTTGACTTCACACTCGCGCCCCAATTGGAAAAACCTCCGCTTCTCGCGTCACAGTCAGGTTGTGCGTACGTGTTCCGTAGGGACACTGCGCACCCATCATAAAGAGCCGTTTTTAACGGCGGTGCTACTATGTTAACACCGATGTCGCATGTCGTACAAAACAGAAGCGTTTGGCCTTCGGGCCGTTACAAACGCGCCATTTATTTTCAGGACGCAGTCTCCTTCGAAGACTACGCCCAACGAGTGTGTTTTATTTTATATTTAAAATGATTCCTTTCTAAATGAAATGTTCTGCATCTCTGTTTTTTTCTCTTTCAATGTCTTTGTCAAGGTAGCTAATGCATAAATTCGCCCACTCTCTAACGCTTTCTATTTTATGATCGGTAAGCTGATCAAATAATATTTTTTTAGATTCTAGAAAAGGAACAACAGAGCCTGTCCAAGAATATGTCCCCATGTTTGAACTTAGATGCATAAGGACTTCTTTTATATCACCATACTCGTCAATAAGTCTAAGTGCGACAGGATGCCATTTTTCAAAGTCTGTATTGTTGTTGTCAAAAATTGGTGTCAATTCTGCAAGTCTTATTGGTGCCAAAGGTTTGTTGTCTTCGCACCAATTGAAAATTGAATTTATGTCGCCATCAAATAAAACACCAACACTTCTACCAACTCCGCCAATATAAGAACCTAAAATGTGTTTAAGTCCATAAAATGTAGTATAGTTTTTTTCGCTTGAAAGTAATGCGTTTGATAAATCTTCCCAAATTGAATTGAAATGTACTTTTAATAGTACCTCGTACACTTGTTGAATGTAATGGTCAAGTTGATATGAGTTTTCCAAAGTGATAGAATCTATTACTGACTTATTTATAAATTTAGCAAAGTCCACTTCTTTTTTATCAGAAGCTATATACGAGATTGTTTCTGTCCACTTATAGTCATCTAAGTGTCGTTTAAATTTTCGATTAAAACCTAATTTTAAAATACACTTCTTGAATATTGTTTTAAGTTTTCTTTTCTTTACTTCATCACCATTAATAAGATCAGAAAATAAATCAAAAACAACTGCATAACCTTCGTTGCCATGCGAAAATAAGTTTTCACTTAAAGTATTTAATTCTTCAAAACTTAACTGTATTAACGCATTACTATAAGTAAAAGCATAAAAACTATTTACATCATAATTTTTTTTATCAATCAACTGAAATAATAAATCAAAGTATTTTTTTCCAGATTCATCAATAGATAGAAAATAAAATAATTGACTACTTAATTCAGAGGATTTAAATAATCTGGTATAAAACTCTTTCTTTACTTCGTCATTTGAACTTGCAATGAAACCTCCAAGAACTGTAAAATTTCTTTCTTGTTGAGGTATTTGGAAGATAACTTCTAATGAGTAATCGATGAAACGATTGATCCTAGTTTTATCATATTTTAGTAATTCGAATAATCTTCTACCAAAAATAAAAGAATAATTTTGCTGGTTTTTATAAAAAGAAGGGAAGGTGTCTTCCCACGAAATATTATTTGTTATAAATTCATCTGCCAAGTTGATGACTGATTCTATTACCTTTTCGCTTGAGTAAGCTTCATCATTGTCCAAATAATAAGAACTTGATAGTGATAAATACTTTGCTGAGAAATTTGTTTTTGTTAGTAACTCAATTAAGTCATTTATTTTTTCAAGTTGATGTTCTGAAATAGAATATTTTTCATATTTTCTAGCAAGCTTTAATCCTTTTAATCCCTCATCCCAGTCATTCTCTTTCAATTCTGAAATTATTGTTAAGAAAGGCAAAATCAAATCTCCCATTTTTGTATGGAACATTGTTCTTATACTATTTGCAATAGATTCACTTGCTGAATCAGAATACTCATTTTTGAATTTAATAATTTCAAGAAGTTTATAAAGAATATTACTCCAATATTCTTCAATTTCTTCCCAAGTTGGATTATTGTCAATTAATCTTCGATTGCCTTGTTTTTCTGCACCACTCATTCTGCTAAAATGACCGAAATCCAACCCTCTTTTCATCGCTCGTATAGCAAATTCCAAATATGGCTTATCATTTTTGTTCAACATCCATTCAATTATCTTCCAACGCTCTCCCAAATCCACTTCCGTCCCTGAAAGGTGTATGCTGAATAGATGCAAAAACTGGCTTGTTGCATTGTTCGCCCAAGTTTCATTTTCTGCAATTGCAAATTGCAGAAGAACCCTTGCACTATCATAAAATGTTCTTTTGTCAAAACATAATTTTTCCAAAGTCCAAACTATGTTTCTTCGACCCGATTTAATTTTTAATAATTCTTCTGTTTTTTTATTGAAAAATTGGCGTTTGAAATTTTGAGACACAGCGATCGGATTCACTTCAACAAATGAGCGGAAGAGGCGTGAACCCAATTCTGTATTTAAAACTTCCGCATCATCGAAAGGGCTTTTAGTTCCTACAATTTTATCAACAATTTTTACAGCATTTTCATTATAATCAAGATATTTCATTTGCTCAGCAAGTGAATTTACAATTGCTCTCTATGTGGCTCTTCAAGATTAGAGATATCTACGATAACTTGTAGCATTCTATCCGATGTGCAAGCATCGAGCCATTCAACTGCTAAAGCCATTGAAAGTGGAAAAGGTCTAATACTCAAATATCGCCCTTGTTTTTCAAAAATTTCTCTGGCCTTGAAATGCTTAACAACATCCAGAAATGTACTAATTCTTACTTGTTCTGTATTATTGGATATAGTTATGTTTTGGTTTAAAGCTATGAATTTATATTGGGCTTCGAGTTCATTTTCAAAGCCAAAATAACTAAACATTGAACAGGACTTTAAAATACTTCGCCACTCTTGTTCTTTACCTTTTATCCCAAGAAGTTTATCCAACAAATCTTTATCTTCTAGCTTGCCAATGAACTCTTCTCCATTACTTACGCTTTCTCCCAATAAAACAGCCATTAAAGGGATTCCTTGTGAAAAGTCCTTTATTTTTTTCTTGCTTTCTTCCTCTAAGTTTCTGAACCTACTTGATAGTAATTCGTCAACAACGGAAAATAGATCCTCTTTTCTTATAATTATATAATTTACACCATTTATTTTGTCATTATCAATTTCTTCAGGATTTGAATCTATACATATTAAAGACGCATTGTTTCCATCTCTATTTAAAAGTTGAAGTAACTGCCTGTGGACTGATATAGGACAGTTATCTAATATAAGTATTGGATTGATTTGTTCTGAAATCGCTTTTGAAACAATTGTCTGGTATTGTACGTTTGGGTATAAATTGCAGTTTATATAAAGTACTCGACTTGAAAGCAAAATTGAATTGTCATCAGAGTTGATTGGTCTGATCCTTTCTAATAAAATTCTCGTTTTTCCTAAACCAGACAACCCTAAAATTCTTATTGTCTGACTGACATTATTCAAGCCATCGAGAATTAATTTGGTTACTTCTTTTGTCTTATCGTTTGGAATGAATTGTTGTGGTGTTAAAATGCTATTCTCCAATCACTCCATACTTGTAAAGGATGAAATTTACTTTTTTGACTTAGTAGAGAAAATTTCGCTGTTTCCTTAATAGCCGAAGCTAAATCATCAACCAATTTCTTTTGAACGATTTCTTTATCTTTAGTTTTTTCTGAATAATTATATTCGATTGGAAATCTGATGTGTTTTAAATCGAACGGGATGTTGTCGGGATTTTCATTAGGTGAGCCATAAGTTGTATTTAAAACGCCAATCATTTTTTCAAGTCCAATAGCGTTGTAAGCAACACCATGTTCATAGATTACGTTGTTGTTTTGAAATGGCTTGAATTTATCCCTAAATATTTTTCGGACAAATTTTTGTAAAGAACTTATTTGATTAACTACTGAAAGGTCAGAAATGAAAATGTCAGATGCTGGGATTCTTTCGTCTGCAATTTTCGAGGCAACTTAGAGCGAACCCGGCTCTCCTGTTACTCCTTCAAAAATCTCAAATTCAATCCCTCTAAGTTCTGGCTTTAATTTGACCTTTTTTACAGCTTTTTCAATACAAGAAAAAATAAAATTCTTATTATATCTCGTATTGGTTGTTATTTGCCAAGAGTAAAAGATTTTTATCTTCATTCGTTTTATTTTTGAAGGTTGTATTAGTCGCTTTGAGGTGTCTATTTAACTTGATAGATAATTTATAAATATTCAGAAGCTTTATTTTGTTTTTTTATCCAATACTATATGGTACCATTTGTATCGTATTTCTTTAAAAGCCAAATCAGTCTCACTACCTTCTTCCCCAAAACTACCCCCCTCCCACAAGATACATCCTTCCAAACACCAATACCATAAGTAACCCAAAATATTTACCAAACGGCCAACCTCCCCAAGACAGCAGCCCTCCCCACCCACCAAAACCCCCAATTTTCCCCCCTCCCAATAGGAAATTCCCCAAGTCCCCGTCTTTGTTAGTCTGGTAAACTATTTTGAATCCAAGCCTCAACCCATTCCTTATGCGTAAGTACGCCTTCCTTGTTCTGGCCGCACTCATTGGCCTCACGTTATACTCCTGTTCCAAAACCCAATCCCGAAGTGGAGACTCAGGGGTACCAATCGGCTGAAACCAAACCCAACATCCTCGTCATCTACTTCGACGACCTCGGCTACGGGGATGTGAGCGCCTACGGGCAGACGACCCTCAAAACCCCCAACATCGACATGCTCGCCACGGGTGGCGTGCGCTTTACCAACGGCTACGCTACCTCGGCTACCTGTACCCCCAGCCGCTACGGCCTGCTGACGGGCGTGTATCCCTGGCGCAACGACGATGCCCGCATCCTGCCCGGCAACGCACCCATGCTGATTGATACCGCGATGGTGACCCTACCCAAAATGCTGAAGAAAGTAGGCTACCGTACGGCCGTGGTGGGCAAGTGGCACCTGGGCCTGGGCGACGGCAACGTAGACTGGAACGAGGATATTCAGCAAAACACCAACGACGTAGGCTTCGACTATTCCTACATCATGGCCGCCACCACCGACCGCACCCCGACGGTCTACATCGAAAACCGCAAGGTCGTAGGCCTGAGCAAGACGATCCGCTGTCACGTGAGCTACGGCAAGCCCTTCCCCGGCGAGCCCACCGCCATCACCAACCCCGAACTGATGACCAAGCAGAAGTGGCACCACGGTCACAATCAGTCGGTCCACAACGGTATTCCGCGCATTGGCTACCAGAAGGGCGGCAAGTCGGCCCTGTGGCACGATGAGGACATGGCCGACGTGTTCCTGAACAAGGCGAAGGCGTTCATTGACAACAACAACCCCAAGAAAACGGGCGAACCGTTCTTTATGTACTACGCCCTGCAGCAGCCGCACGTACCCCGCGTGCCGCATCCGCGCTTTGTGGGTAGCTCGGGCATGGGGCCACGCGGCGACGCGATCGTGGAGGCCGACTGGTGCGTGGGCGAGATCATGAAAAAGCTGGAAGCCGAAGGGCTGGCCGAGAATACCCTGGTGATCCTGTCAAGCGATAACGGCCCGGTACTCAATGACGGCTACTACGACGATGCCGTAGAAAAACTCGGCAGCCACAAGCCCGCCGGACCCCTGCGCGGCGGCAAGTACAGCCTGTTCGAGGCCGGTACCAGGGTACCTTTCATTACCTACTGGAAGGGAAAAATAAAGCCCCAGGTATCCGACGCGCTGGTAAGTCAGTTGGACCTGACGGCCTCGCTGGCCCAGCTGGTGGGAGGAAAAAATCCGGCGAAGGACAGCCAGAACATGTTGCCGACGCTGCTGGGAGAATCGAACAAGGGCCGCGACCAACTGGTACTGGAAGCCACCGGACGCCTGGCGTTCCGGCAAGGGAACTACGCGCTGATTCCGCCGTACAAGGGTACTCAACTGATGAAGGAAGTAAACATCGAACCGGGCAATTTGCCCGAGTACCAGCTTTACGACCTAAGCACCGACCTGGGCCAGAAACGCAATCTGGCGAAGGAGCAGCCCAAAAAGCTGGAAGAGATGAAAGCGGCCATGCAAAAAGCCGTGGGCGACAAGTATCAGATGAACACGGCCGATGTGGAGTTGAAGTAAGGTGGGTTTTATGGGAGAGTGAGGCGCTCCTCCGGGTGGGTGTTTCCGTTGAAGGCAGTCCAAACCACTT
>CAVYGM010000013.1:0-56703 GCA_963768025.1 uncultured Cytophagales bacterium | reverse complement strand
GACGCATTGAGTCATCCATCAAAGTCAACCTGCCGGGAGGAATAGTCTCTCCCGGCAGGCTGCACGAAATCCTGACGATCGCCCACGCTGCCAAAGTGCAGCACGTTAGCTTTGGGGCTCGTCAGCAGCTACTCTTCACGGTAAATGGTGAAAAAATCCGTTTCCTGGAAAGGGACTTTACGGCTAGTAATATTCCGTATGAGGTAAACGAGGAGCAGCACCCCAACATCATCAGTTCCTATTGCGCCGAGGAGGTATTCCGCACCGGACAATGGCTCACCGAAAGCGAGTACCATACCGTGTTAGACGGTTTTGATTACCAGCCTGCCCTGAAAGTCAACCTATCCGATTCGAATCAGAGTTTTACGCCTTTTTTTACCGGAAACCTCAACTTTATCGCCTCGCCCGAGCCGCATTTCTGGTACCTCTATATCCGGCCCAAGCAATCCAATACCCTGTTTCGCTGGCGCGACCTGATCTATACCAACGACCTGGCCCGGCTGGCCCGTACCCTCGAAAACCTCATGCTTCGGGATACCGACCGCCGAAATAACCGAAGCCCGACTGTACGAAGAAGTGGCGCTTACGCACTCCTTCATCACCCAACCCGCTACCGACGATGTAGAACTCCCCGAGTTTGCCCTCCCCTACTACGAAGGATTCAACCGCTACGGACAGCGCTCCTGGCTGGGACTGTATCGTCGGAGCGAGCAATTTTCCATTCCATTTTTGCTTGATCTGTGCAGCCTATGTCTGGATACCCGCGTGGGCGAACTATGCACTACCCCCTGGAAATCCCTGATCATAAAAGGAATAGAAGAGACCCACCGCCCCAAATGGAGCCACCTGCTGGGGCTGCACAACATCAATGTGCGCCACGCGGCCAATGAACTCGCCTGGCAAACCGAGGACCATAACGAAGACGGTATTGAGTTAAAAAAATACATTCTAAGGTACTTTGAAAAACTCGACACCCGTACGTTTGGACTCTGCTTTGGTATCCAGACCCGGCCCAAGTCGGAAGTGTTTGGTTCGATCCTGATCCGCAAGAGACCTATGTTTCAAGTAGGAAGCCTGGGGGTACTTCCGGTATATGACCTCTATTACACCGAAAATTTTAATCCAAATAGTCGTACCTATTTTCTGTTTGAGACGGGGTTGATGAAAAGTCACCTGCCGCATCAGGTAGAGCGCCTGTGCCGCAAATTCAATGCTTCGCGTATGGCCCAGGCAAAAAAAACGCTTCGGATAGAATCCTCCGAAAGCCTGGAAACCCTCGCTACGCCAGAGATAATATGCCAATGCCCCCGCTGCTTCACCCAATACAGTGAAGCCTACGGAGACGAAAGGCAGGGCATCCCGGCCGGAATCGCTTTTTCTGATCTGCCCGAAACCTACGTATGTTCCACCTGCGATACACCCAAAGCGGAGTTTGTGTCCCTTGCGACCGAGCCGGTTCTGGCCTGATTTTCGTATATTCGCCTTATCATCATGCTGATTACCCTAGTGAAGCCGGTTTATTTTAATTTTGAAAGTGATTTTGTGGATACCTCTGCGTTGTATTCCCATGATTGTACGCTACAAGCTGGATACCTGCGATAAGAAACTGCAACTTCCGGAATGGAGTCGCCTGAGCAAAACACGACAAAGACCTGCTGGCCGAAATGGCCTGCGAAACCCCCGACGAAATAGCACAGTACCGTACTGAGCTGGAACGACATGGTATGGAACCGTACCCAAAAGACCATCAAAGACCTGGGAGGTGTAGAGGCAACCTGGGACGACCTAAGCCAGGTACCCGACGAAGTACAGCTAAAAGCCCGCGAATGGGAATGCGCGCCACTTTCCCTGGCCCAGTGGATTAGTCTGGATTTGCTACAACGCTTCGCCCTCGTGAAGCTCAGTCGGTCGGGGCACGAAGGCGAGAATTTTCCCAGAGCGCTGGTGGAGTTTGGAATTGGAGGTCTGAATTCGCAACAAAAGAGGGAATAGCTAGTACATTTGTGGAAGATTCCATTCAACCCAAATTTTCATGCTGACTATACCCGATCCCCTACCATTAGGTAAAACTGAGCCCAAAATCGCCTTCGAGAGCCGCTATGCCTGCTCCCCCACCGAAGTAAAAGGCATGGACACCGAGCAACTTCGGCAGAATTTTCTCATCGAAACCCTATTCGTTCCCGATCAGTTTCGATGGGTACTTTCGTTTTTTGACCGCTACCTAACGGGCGGTGTTATGCCGATTATCGGCACGCTGACGCTCGAAACGCCCGATCAGCTCAAAGCCAGCCTATTTTCTGGAACGCCGCGAACTGGGCATCATCAATGTAGGCGGGCCGGGGCAGGTACTGGCCGATGACGTGGCGTATGATCTGGAATATAAAGAAGCGCTCTACATTGGCCAGGGTACACAGAGGTACAGTTCCTTGTCGCATGACGCACCACCCCCGCCAAATTTTACCTCAACTCTACCCCCGCCACCCATAGTACCCGACCCGCAAAGTATCGCGCGCCGATGCCGAGGTGGTAGAGCTGGGCAGCATGGAAACCGCCAACCACCGGACTATCAACAAACTGTTGGTCAATAGCATACTACCCACCTGCCAGTTCCAAATGGGCATGACCGAGCTGAAAGCGGGCAGCGTCTGGAACACCATGCCCGCTCACACGCACGACCGCCGCATGGAGGTTTACTTCTATTTTGAGGTGCCGGCAGGCCAGAGCCGTCTGCCATTTTATGGGGCAACCGCAGGAAACCCGCACATCTGGATGCAGAACGAACAGGCGGTCATTTCGCCCAACTGGTCGATTCACTCCGGGGCAGGTACCTCAAATTATACCTTTATCTGGGGAATGGCCGGCGAAAACCTCGACTACGGCGACATGGATTTCTGCGCCATCACTGATCTGAAATAACATGAAAGGCTATCTCATTGCGGTACTTTGTTTAGCGCTAAGCGGTGCCCTGTGGGCGCAACCCTCGGGAACTATCCTGATCAGCAATCCGGGTCCTGTTTCCCTCGAGCAAACGGTGGTTGAAATACCCTGGTCTACCGTCCTGTCGGCCTATCCACGGGTAGACACCGCTCAGCTGCGAGTGGTAGAAACGGGCAGCGGCCGCGAGGTACCCTATCAGCTGGAGCGTCGGGGCGAGAAACGCATTCAAAATCTGCTGGTGCAGCTTTCTCTCGCCCCAAAAGAGGACATTCACCTTTCGTTTCGGAAAGGGAAGCCCTCGCCGATAACACCCAAAACCTACGGCCGGTACGTGCCCGAACGCTATGATGATTTTGCCTGGGAAAACGACCGGATCGCCTTTCGGATCTACGGGGACGCTCTGGATGGTCGCTCCGACAATGCCTACGGTACCGATGTATGGGCCAAGCGCACTGATCAGCTGGTGATCAACAAGTGGTATAAGGGAGGGGACTACCACAAAGACCACGGCGAAGGCCTGGATTATTACAGCGTCGGCCTGAAACTCGGCGCGGGCGATGTGGGCGTACTGCTCGCAGATACGATCGGCTACATCCATAACTACAAAACCTGGGAAGTACTCGACAATGGACCTTTTCGCACCACCTTCCGGGTAGGGTATGCACCTTATATTTTCAATGGTGTTGAAGTCAGCACCACCAAAACTTTCTCCCTGGATGCCGGGTCGCAACTCAGCCGCGTGGAGGTGCAGGTGACTCATTCCAACCCTGCTCCGCTTCCAATGGTGGCGGGTATTTTGCTCCGTGCCCAGCCCGGCCAACTGTTGCTCGATGAAACGCATGGCATCCTGGGCTACTGGGAACCTACCCACGGACAGGACGGCACGCTCGGCATCGGGTGTATTTTTCCGGCAGGCAAACCTACCCATGGATAGAAAATACGGGCATGGCCTGGCCAAACTCTCCGTCCGGTCGGGTGAACCGCTGGTGTACTACACCGGCGCCGCCTGGGACAAAGCCGGTCATATTACCTCAGGCCAAGCCTGGTTTGACTACCTGAATGCCTATGCTTCCCGCCTGAAAAACCCTCCCTTGATCCAGCTGAGCAAATAAAGTACCTCCGTATCTGCTTAGCAAGGGCAACCGTATGGTAGGGTTTGGGGCTTGCCAAAATAATTTTTGCGCAACAATGAGTATTTCCATATTCATCCATTCTCCTCACCAGCAGATGTAGCACTTAACCTTAAAACTCATTCAAATCCCTATGGAGCTAACCGCCCCCGCCGGAAAGACCGGCAGCGCCCGTTTTACCGAGAAGAAATACTTCGTCACACTGATATTCGTTACCTCCCTCTTTATGCTGTGGGGCATTGCCATCACCATGGGGGACGTGCTCAACCGCCACTTTCAGAATGTCCTGCACATTTCCAAAGCCGAGTCGGGGCTGGTGCAGTTTTCCATTTTTGGGGCCTATGCCGTGATGGGCATTCCGGCCGGTTTGTTCATGAAGCGGTTTGGGTATAAAAACGGCGTGCTGCTGGGGCTGGGCTTGTACGCATTGGGTGCGTTTTTGTTCGTTCCGGCCGCCAATGCCGAGTCGTTCGGCTTTTTTCGGGGCGCCTTGTTTATTCTGGCTTGCGGACTAGCTACCCTGGAAACCGTCGCTCATCCCTTTGTGGCGGGCCTGGGCGACCAGCGCACCAGCGACCAGCGCATCAATTTTGCGCAGTCGTTCAACGGGCTCGGGGCCGTTATCGGGCCGCTGATCGGGGGGTACTTTATCCTGCGGGCCGGTCAGGAGCACTCCAATGACCTTGAATCGGTCAAGCTGCTGTACAGGTCGATCGGTTCTGTTATTCTGATCATTGCCTTTGCCTTTACCTTCGTGAAAGTACCCCCGGTACAGGATGCCCACTCGCTCGAAGCCGAGGCAGACGCCTACGCCGTACCTACCGAACCTGGCGATCTGAAAGCTTCCAAAAGCCTCTTTCAGCACAGGCATTTTGTGTGGGCGGTGATAGCCCAGTTATTCAATGTGGCCGCGCAAGGCGGTACCTGGGCATTTTTTATCAATTATGGCATCGAAATAATGGGGTTTGCTGCCGAAAAGGCCGCTTACTACTTTGCCCTCAGCATGGTGATGATGATGATCGGGCGCTTTGTGGGTACCTACCTCATGCGGTTCATTGCGCCCAACAAACTCCTGGCCGGCTTTCTCGATCGGCAGCATTGCCATGTGTTTGTTGATTACCCAAAGCCTTCGGCTGGACTTCGTTTGTAGCCCTGATTATGCTCAATTTCTTTTTCAGCATCATGTTCCCCACCATATTCAGTCTGGGGCTAAAAGGGTTGGGAAAGCATACCCAGCAGGCCTCTTCGTTTATTGTGATGGGCGTAGTGGGCGGAGCCCTGTTTCCACCCCTGATGGGGATTGTGGCCGATCAGGACATCGCCTCGTCGTACTATCTGCCCATCGTGTGTTATGCCGTCATTTTTCTGTTTGCCGCGAAGTTTTATAAGGTACAATAAGGCGTAAAACTTTTGGTACATCTGCCAGTACCTGCCCTCAGGTACTGGCATACGTCTTTTTTACCCTGGTACATCCAGTGCCTAGTGCGGACTATTCTCCTTAACCAAATGAGGCGATGGGTAGGGTAAAGATTGGCTAATGATCCAACTGATTTGTACCTTTACCGGCTCTAAAAAAGGACTCCGTGAAAGCCAAAAAGACTCCAAAATCCCCATTGCGAAAAAGTGAAACCTATTCGGTGAAGGATATTGCCGACATCCTGAACCTATCCGAGCCGCAGGTTAAACGCTGGCTCCGCGAATACAAGAGTGGGCATTCTGCCTCCGATGAACGAGTTACGGAAGAGGGTATGATCGCTGATTTTCATACCCTTATCGAGTTCTATACCTTTTACCAATTGCGTTCGATGGGTGTTGGGCCTTCGAAGATCAACAACGCACGAGGTATTTTGTCGGACATGCTGCATACCCCTTATCCCTTCGCCACGGCCGATATCTTGACCGACGGAAAAAATGTATTTTACAATGCCGAAGTAGGGGAATTGATCAAAGCCGATCAGACCTTACAGCTTTCTATCCAGCAGGTGGTAGAACCCTTCTGCAAGCGCATTGAGTTTGGGGAAGATTCACTGGCCGTCAAACTATACCCGCAGGGCCGTGAATCGGCTATCCAGATTGACCCCCACCGGCAGTCGGGCCGACCCGTGGTGGGTGACACCGATATTCTTTCTCAGACGGTATTCGATCAGTTTCTGCACGGAGACTCGGTACCTCAACTTGCCGAGCGCTTTAAACTCACCGAGAAGCAGGTAGAGGATGTCATTATTTTTCACGAGAAATAAAAATCAGTATGGCCCAACGATCAGGTACCGAACGAAAAAACATCTACCCCGGACTGGAAGTCTCCATTGTCCTCAAACAAGATCAACGCACGGGCGATCTTACCGAAGGCTTCGTAAAAGACATTCTGACCAAATCACCATCGCATCCGCACGGCATCAAAGTGCGCCTCGAAACCGGCGAAGTAGGACGGGTGAAGGTGATTCACGAGGAGGAGTAGTCACTTAGTTTTTCTACTGAAAAAGACGAAAAGGAACGCATGAGTATCTTTTTCGGTAGTATATTTTTTTTGTTTTCGCCTTCTATTCTCAAAATCAAGCCCTGCCTGAGTACTCCCTTACCTGATTCTGATGAAAAAAGT
Source organism: uncultured Cytophagales bacterium (assembly GCA_963768025.1). Lineage (GTDB taxonomy): Bacteria > Bacteroidota > Bacteroidia > Cytophagales > Spirosomataceae > CAVYGM01. The sequence goes on along the minus strand of CAVYGM010000013.1, from coordinate 50,037 downwards.
CTTCCTCTTACACCTGGTTGCCATTATGGCAACAACCTTGTTTTTTTCCTGCAAAGAAGGACAGCCCAAGCGTCCCAATATCGTTTTCATCATGTCGGACGATCATGCCTATCAGGCCATTTCGGCATACAGCGACAAGCTCATACAAACACCCAATATTGACCGGATCGCCAACGAGGGCATGCTCTTTACCAACGCCTGCGTCACTAATTCCATTTGTGCGCCGTCGCGGGCGGTGATTCTGACGGGGAAGCACAGCCACCTCAATGGCAAGGTTGATAACTACTTCCCTTTTGATACCACCAATGTCACCTTCCCCCAACTTCTGCAAGCCAATGGCTACCAAACCGCTATGTTCGGCAAGCTGCATTTTGGCAACAATCCCAAAGGCTTTGATGAATTCAAAATCCTGCCCGACCAGGGCCACTACTACAACCCCGATTTTATCACCAAAAAGGAAGGAAACATCACGCTAACGGGCTATGTAACAGACCTCATTACGGACATGACGCTCAATTGGCTTAAAAATGAGCGGGAGAAAGACAAACCCTTTTTCCTGGCCTTCCTGCACAAAGCGCCGCACCGCGAATGGCTTCCAGCCGAGCGGCATTACAAGGAGTTTATCAACCGCTCGTTTCCGGAACCCGCTACGCTTTTTGACACCTACGAAGGACGCGGAAGGGCGGCGCACGAGCAGGAAATGAACTTGCTCACCTACATGAACTGGGCGGGCGACTCGAAGGTATTTCCAGAAAACATGGACAAACTGGGCATCAAAGAATCACATCCGTACGACAAGGCCTTCTATAACACTACCGTAGGTCGCATGAACCCCGAGCAGCGTAAAGTGTGGGATGAAACCTACGGCAAAATGAATGAGGAATTCATGAAAAAGTACCCAACCATGACCAATACCGACAAGATGAAATGGCGGTACCAGCGGTATATGCAGGATTACCTGGGCTCCATTGCCTCGGTGGACGAAGGGGTAGGCAAAGTTTTGGATTTTTTAAAAGAGAATGGTTTGGACGAAAATACCATCGTGGTGTACACCTCCGATCAGGGCTTTTATCTGGGCGAACACGGTTGGTTCGACAAGAGATTTATTTACGATGAGTCCTTCAAAACCCCACTGCTGATCAAATGGCCCGCTGTCATCAAAGCGGGCTCCAAAAACACACAGATGGTTCAGAACCTCGATTTCGCCCAGACCTTCCTCGAAGCGGCCGGCCTCACCCCTCCCGCTGATATGCAGGGTGAAAGTCTGATTCCTATTTTCAACGGAAAAGGGCAGAACTTCCGGGATGCCGCCTACTACCACTACTACGAGTACCCCAGTGTACACATGGTGAAGCGGCATTATGGTATTGTTACGGAGAAATTCAAACTAATACATTTCTATTATGACGTCGACGAATGGGAGCTGTACGATCGCCTAAACGACCCCAAGGAGATGAAAAACGTATACAACGACCCTAAATATACCGATATAAAAGCTGACCTCCATAAAAGACTAGACGCCTTGCGCGTGAAGTACAAAGACTCCGAAGCGCTTGACCAGATGTACATCGAAAAGTATAAGGAGCTTGAAAAAAGCGGCAAGATCTTCCGCTAGGACTCGCTGGCAAACGTAGTTTGACGCAGGGCAAGATTAGTCACCCAATCCTTTTTCAGCTTCGGATTTAAGAAGTAGCAGATGTCTTTTTATGATAGCCCAAACAATAGAATCATCAACTGAATCATATGAATGGATCAAACGATTACGAAAGCTAACAACCTGATGAGAACTGCTTTATGCAAAGTCTGGAACTTCCTTTCTGAATTGATTCACGGCCTCTCCAATGATTCCCAACTGTCTCTCTACGGCGCTTTTTGTTTTCAAATCAGCCTGGTATAGCGAAAAAGTATCGATTCCCACCGTAAAGGCTTCGATCATATTTATAGCTAACAGAATATCAGATAGATATTTTCTGCCTTTTTCTGTCATAGATCAATTGCTTCGTTTTTTCAATACTGCCTTTAAGGTAGGGGTTTCTTATTGGCTGGTCGGTCAATAAGTCAACCTTACAGGAAAAAAGGGATTCGAGAGCATCCCAAAGATGCATCAGGTTTTCGCCTTTTTCAATAGGGTCCATTGGCATCAGCTCAGCAATCAAATCCACATCACTACTCTTAGTATCAAATTTGTCTGTATTCACCGAGCCAAAAGTATACAGTCTTTCCACTCCAAATTGTTTGCACAAGTTGATCAATTCTTCCAAATGCTCTTGAATCGGGTTGCCCTGTCTCATAATAAAGGTTATGCCAAGATAGTAAAAGCAAGTACAAGGTACTAGAATCATTCCGCAAACTCCGAAAACCCTTTACTTCCGCAAAAGCAGTACCCCCCTGAAAATCCCGTCGGCTGACTGCAAGAGCTTTGCTTTCAGGCGTGGATTGTATCCAGGATGTTCTTCCAGGAAGTCCCGTACGAGTTCCTCGGCTTCCCAGGAATTGTAGCTACTCAGCGTAGCCCGCAGCCAGCTTTCGGGAAAGAAAATATCGCCCGTTTTCTGAATCTCTTCCAGTACATCCAGGCTGGGGCGCAAGTACTTGATCGACGTGGCCGCTCGCAGCGGATGGTGCAGGTACCCCAGCGCGGCCGTTACCCAGGCCTCCCGTTCGCGGTTTTTCTCGTCTAGCAGCGACGCAAAGAAAGCATCCCGCACGGCTACCTTTTCCGATAGCGCGGGCATCATGAATTGCAGCCTTTTCTGACGATCCGGATTTTTGATGCGCGCGAGTTGTTGTTCCAGAATTTGGCCATCGGGCGCATAGTCGCGCACTGCGAGCGACAGCGCCAGCGACGTGTAGTCATCTTCGGTAAGGGTGATCCCTCCGGGTGCTTTCTGGTCTTTCCAGATTTCGTGTAGCTGATCCTGCGCCTTCTCGCCCAGGGCAATACTCTGGTACAGCTTGAACAGGATTTTTTTCTTATTGGCTTCCGGCTGCTGCAGCATGGCTTCCCACACCTTTCGCTCCAGGTACTCGCCCCAGTCGGCTCGTTGCGGAGCGGGGAGATACTGCCAGAAAATATCCGATAGCTGCCCGGTGATCAGCCGCAGGCTCAGTTCTTCGGTTTCTTTGGTTAGCATTTTTACGTACAGATCGGCCAGCAGCATCGGTCTGATTTTGCCTCCGGTCAGCATGTTTTCGTACAGGTTTACGTACGCCGACGCCCGCATCAGCGGATTAGCCACTTCGGGTACTTTTTGGAGCAGAGTGGCCGATGCCGGAAACAAGCCGTACCCTTGTCCGGAGGAATTAAAAATAATATCCAGGGGTACCTCTTTGCCAATGGCCCCGGATAGTGACACAGAAGCGGCGTTCATGTCTACGGTCAACTCTTCCACGCGGTTGGGATACACCAGCGCTACTTCAAATAGTTGCGGCCACACCCGCTCCGAGCCATCCTCTCCTTCCTGCGTAATGGTAAACTCCTTGATTTTCAATTCCTGACCGGGTGTCGCATTTTTTTCGGTTTCAATTTTGTACTTAAACTCCGGCCGGCCGGTTTCATTAACCCACACCCGGTTCCAGGCGAGCAGGTCCGTGGGCGTGCGAGCGTCCAGGATCGCAATCAGATCCGGCCAGGTGGCGTTGCCGTAGGCGTATTTTTTAAGGTACTCCCGCAGGCCGTCGCGCAGGGCTTCCTTCCCCATGAGGCGTTCGAGCTGCCGCATCATGATGGGGGCCTTATGGTAGATAATAGGCCCATACATGGTACCGGCCTGATTAAGGTTTTCCAGAGGCTGTCCGATGGGGTTGGGGCCTTCGGTCCGATCCACACCATAGGCCGCCGGAACGTGCGACATCAGGAATTCAAGCTCGTAGTTGCTTTCGGCGTCGGTGGCCTGCACGATTTTGTCGGCCATAAAATTGGCAAAAACCTCCTTCATCCACACATCATTGAACCACCGCATGGTCACCAGGTCACCGAACCACATGTGGGCGGTTTCGTGGGAAAGTAGCTTGGCGCGCCCCAGTTTCTGATCTTTGGTGGCTCCTTTGTCCAGAAACAGACTCGCGGCCTTGTACTGGATGGCCCCGACGTGCTCCATGCCCCCGTACTGAAAATCGGGAATGGCCGCAAAGTCAAACTTCTGGAAGGGGTACCTGATTTGGGTATAGTCTTCCAGAAAAGTCAAGGCACCGGCGTGGGTATCGAAGATCGGATCGAGACTCAGCCGGATTTTGGAGGTGTCGGTCTCGCGGTGATACAGCGTCATTTCCCGGCCATCGGGCCTACGGGTCACTTTTTCGAAGCGACCGGCGACGAACGAGAACAGGTAGGTAGGCAGCACATCCGAAGGTAGGAAATGGTAGGTCTTGCGGGTACCTACGAGCGTACTGTCGCGGAGGGGGCCATTCGCTACGGCTTGCCAAGTTGCCGGAATGGTGAGCGAAAGCTCAAAGGTAGCTTTCAGGTCGGGCTGGTCGAAGCAGGGAAACACCGTCCGGGCCCGGTCGGGTACCAGCAGGGTATAGAGGTACTCCTCGTTGCGGTTGAGGGACAGATTCCCGGCTATAAATTCGATCTTGACTGTGTTCTTTCCCTTTTTCAAAGCATTCTGGGCGATCAGGATGTGTTCTTTTTCGAAAGTAATCGGTACCTCTTTGCCATTCGCTACCACCTTATGGATATGCTCCCGGCTCTCCTTGAAATCCAGAAGCAAAGGTTCGGTGGTAGGCTTACGAAAAAACGTGATCGTCTCGGTGGCAGCAATGGCGCGCTCCTTCTCCTGAGGTATAGCCAGGGACAGGTGGTAGGCTATCTTACTCAGGGTAGCTTTGCGGGAGCGGGCCAGTTCTTCGGATACTCCCTCCTGCAACACTACGGACTTGACGGGCATTTGACGGCAGGAAAAGCACAAAAAAACGAAAAGGATCGGTAGCGTTGTTTTCAAAATTTTGAGGATAAAAGTACCAGTACAGTATAGCTTATGGCAAGCATAACGAATGTAGGCACGCCTGGCAAGCTATACAAATGCCCTTCGGAAATTTCCACTAAATAAGCCCTGATAGTTATCCCAAACCGGGAGTCAGTGGGATGCCTCCCTTACTCCTCTGCCTGCTCGTGTGAAAACTTTTCCTCGATCTGATTCATGCTGTGGGTAGCGGTAGAGCCGTGTACCACCAGGGAGACAAGAACCGTGAAAGCCGCGAGTGCCCAGATCTCGCCGGCTTGGGCGAAATCCGTTTCTACCAGGGCAAAAGAGAGGTAAAAAAAGGAACCGATGCCCTTGATCCCAAAAAAGGAAATACTCAGCCGCTTAATCTTGTGCAGTCCGGTCCCAATCAAAGCCAGGTACCCAGCCAGGGGCCTTACAAGCAGCACAAACACAATCCCGATCAGCACCATTTGGCCAGACAAATCTTCTAGTATCCCACTAACCAGGCTCCCCCCAAAAAGCATCAGCACAATGGCAACCAGGATACGCTCGATCTGATCGGTGAAGGAGTGGAGCTGCGTGTGGAACTCGTGCCGCATCTCATAGTTTCGGAGGGTCACGGCCCCCACAAACACGGCTATGAACCCGTAGGCATGGATCAGTTCGGTAAAGCCGTAGATCAAGAGAGTAGCGGCCAGGGCAATAAACCCATTGTTCTGTTCCAACAGATTATTCTTATTGGGCTTTTTGAAAAGCGCATAGGCCAGCAAACGCCCCAAAACAAAGCCCGCAATAACGCCCACTACTATTTTGTACAAAAGATCCACCAGTAGCCAATCGATCAGGCTCCCTTCCTGTTTATACGTAATTTGGGCTACGGTAATGGCCAGCCACGTAAACGGAAACGCCATGCCGTCGTTGAGTCCGGCCTCTCCCGTGAGGGCAAACTTCACATCGTCGCGTTTGTTTTCGTGCGGGGGCCCTACCTGCACATCAGCCGCCAACACCGGATCGGTGGGGGCCAGCACAGCCGCCAGCAGCAGGGCGGAGGGTATATCAAAATTCAAAAATTGCCAGGATAGGTAGGCCATAAGCCCGATACTGATCAGCATAGTCCAGCTAACGAGCCGTAGGGGGAGCTGCCAGGCATTGAGCGAAAAAGGACGGTCTATCTTCAACCCCGAACCCCATTAGGGAAATAATCACCACCAGCTCGGTCAGATGTACCGTGTACTGCTGCTTACGAATGGGGTCAGGCAAGGGGAGATGGTCACTAAAAATATACAGGATAACTCCCAGCAGTACATACAGTATCGAGTACGATATTTTGATTTTTTTAGTGATCTGAGGCATCCAGGCCATACCGAGAGAGGCTATCCCGATAATCATCAAAATAAACAGGTAGGTATCCATGAGAGGTAGAGCGTGATATGACCACAGAGGTAGTAAAAAATTATTCCTCTGCCAATCTTCCTCCGTACTTTATTATTTTTTAAGCTTCCGTAGGGGGCAGGTAGTGGTTAGTTGTCCTTTGAGCGGGTAGGCGTCTTGTTTTTAACAAAAAAGCGGTTCGCCCTCCTGTATACTTTTTAGGCCAGGTTGTCGTTTTAGGTACGTCTGAACTGCTATTTTTTTAAAGCGTAGTTTAAACCTTTTATCCGGCTATGGGTCTAACAATCAAACAACTTACCCCCACAATTTAGCCCTTTGATCATACAGCCATGAAAAAATCAAAAATTCTCTTTCTTTTTGCTTTCCTGCTGGGAAGCACGCTGGTTGGAAAAGAGGCCCTGGCCCAGCCCGGACTTTCTGTTTCTTTCCAGACATTCTACAACGAACTGTCGCCTTATGGTCGGTGGACGTCCCACCCGCAGTACGGCTCCATTTGGTCGCCCTACGTGGATCGTGACTTTCAGCCTTACGCTACCAACGGCCAATGGATGATGACCGAATACGGCAATACCTGGGTGTCGGACTACGACTGGGGATGGGCCCCTTTCCACTATGGACGCTGGTTCTACGACGATTTCTCTGGCTGGGCCTGGGTACCCGACTACCAGTGGGGACCCGCCTGGGTTGACTGGCGCACGGGTGGTGGGTACTACGGCTGGGCTCCTTTGTGGCCGGGTGTACGTGTGGGGGTATCGTTTAATATTCCGGTGAATTTCTGGGTTTTCGTGCCGCAACGGTACATCAACCGCCCCCGTATTTTCGGGTATTGTATCCCCAGAAACCGCTACGGAAATGTCTATAATCAAACCACCATCATTAACAACTACTATCGGAACGACAACCGGGTGTACGCCTATGGACCCCGCCACAGCGAAGTAGAGCGGGTGACAAGATCCAGTGTACCCGTGTACCGGTCCGATGAAGTTCGGGGTAGCCGCTACGCATCGGAACGGCAGAACAACGACGGTACTTACCGGTCCAACGGCAACAGTGCCAGTGGACTCTACCGCCAGGATCGGGACGAGAGCGGACTTTCGAACCGCAACTCCCGGCAGGCCGAAACCAATGGCAACGCGCAGTCCAACCGTTCGTACGAATCGGGTGCTACCAACCGCTCGCGGGGTAGTTACGAAGCAGAAAGCAATGGCACCAGCAATCGTTCCAATACCAACCGCTCGTACGAAAGTCCGGCTCCTTCGAGCCAGCCCCGTACCTACGAGTCGGCGGAGCCCTCCACTCGTTCGAGAAGTTACGAATCGCGCGGTCAGAGTAGCCCCGGATATACTGTTCCGGAGTCACGTAGCAGTGTAGAGAGTCCGGCGACGCGTTCCAGAACCTACGAATCGGGAAATAGCGCCCCCCGCAGCCGAAGCGAATACAATCCCAACGCCAACGGGAACAGCAGCCGCTCCCGTTCGATGGAGCAGGCTCCTTCCCGGAGCAACAGCGGAAGCTCGGCTCGTTCGCGTATGGAAGCTCCGGCAGCCCGCAGCAATAGTTCGGAACGCAGTGCGCCAGCTACCTCGGGCAGAAGTACCAGCTCAGAAAGCCCCTCTTCTAACCGCAGCCGGGGTCCAAGATGATCCTCGCCTTCGGGCTATGTAGAAACCCTCTTCTCAACCTTAACCCACCTATCTGAATCGAATGCGAAGTGATACAAAAATCCCCGGCCAAAAAGGCCGGGGATTTTTGTATCGGGTAACAGCAAAGTGATCAGTTCAGGTGAAAGGGGGCAGCCTCCTTATTGACAATCTTGGCTCCCTGGATCAATGCCAGTAAGATAAGCCCGATAATAACCACCATGCCTATCTGAATCGTGTAAAGAAATTCGGATTGAATCACATTGCTGTGGGATTGTTTCAGTAGCTCCTTACCGACCGATGACTGGATTTGGGTGAGTTCATTCAACCGAAGTATAGTTTTCTGGAATAGCCTATTCCCATTTTCTTCAAATAGCGTTTTACCAGCTTCCCTATCGCCGGCTTCACTCAGCCTGATCACGGATCTTTCCAGGTCCGAATACTCCTTATTCCGACTTTCAAACGCCCGCAAACTTTTTGTTTCTTCCGCCACCAAATACGTCTTTTCAAATTCTCGCAACAGAGAATCCGTACTGGCATTGTATCCATTCAGCTGTCGAACCAGCTGTCCACGGGCGGGCATTTCGTCCAATAATACATACCTTTCCACCAGGAGGCGTTTGCGGTACAAATTCTCGGTCAGGTACACGATATCCACCGCCGGAATCAATCGGTCCTGGTACATGGATGAAAACGACTTGTCGATACCGTTGATATGATTCCGGGAAAGGAGCGTACTTGCCAGGACCAATAGCATGACGCACCCAAGCAGGAGCGCTGCTTTCAATTTTTGTTGAATTACAAAGGACCACTTCATACATTTAGTTGGTTGCTATCCGTTCCATGCACCAGATCATTTCTAAGCACTTTTAAATATAACGTAAAAATTCAATTCGTAAATCAAATTATACTAATCATAACGTAAATTCGAGATTTGGCATGAACCTATCTTCTACTGATTATCACACAGTACTACTCGGGGGTGGGCACAATGGCCTGGTTGCAGCCAACTACCTCGCTATGGCTGGTAAAAAGGTATTGCTGCTCGAAAAAAACAACTACCTGGGGGGAGCTACTACATCCCAGCGCGCTTTCCCGGACTACGAAGCAGTACTCTCCCGGTATTCTTATCTGATCAGCTTGTTTCCTGAGCAGATTTTCAAGGAATTGGGGTTAAAGGTCAATCTTTTGCCCCGTCGAATCGCGTCCTACACGCCCTACTGGCAGCAAAACAAGCCCACCGGGCTTCTTATCAGCAATGCCGACGATCGGGTATCGCGCCAGTCCATCCTCAACCTCGGAAGTGGGGAAGCCGAGTGGCTGGGCTACCAACGGATCATACGACAACAAAAACTTTTTGCGGAACTGGTTTGGGATTCCTTCCTGGCCCCGCTAGCGAGTAAGCGGGAGTTTGAAAAACGCTTCAGATCAGCCGGATTGTCCGACCTCTGGCGTGACTTTGTGGAAACTCCCATCGGATATTTCCTCGAAAAAAATTGTAAGTCGGATGTCCTGCGCGGCGTACTTATGACCGATGCCAAGATAGGAGCCTACACGAACGCGTATGACGAGAGCCTGTTGCAAAACCGCACCTTCCTGTACCATATCATTGGCAACAAAACCGGTGAATGGCGGGTGCCCGAAGGCGGCATGGGTACCCTGGCCGGGCAACTTGCCCGCAAAGCCAGCCGGGCGGGGGCCACGCTGCTCTGCAATGCCACTATCCTGGACATCCAAACCGGCGCAAACAAGCATACCCTGTTGGTTGAGGTGGACGGAAAATCCGTTGAACTAAAAACCAGCTACCTGCTCTCAAATGCCAGCGAGGCCGTTTTGTACCGCCTTATGGGCCACGAACCGGCGACTCCAACGCCCCAGGACGAAGGAACCGCTTTTAAGATCAACATGCTTTTGAAAAAATTACCCACTCTGAAAGATCCGCACATCCGGTCGTCTGATGCCTTTGCGGGCACGTTCCACATCAACCAGTCCTACGCTCAGATGGAAAACACCTTCACTCAGGCCGCCCAGGGGCTACTACCCGATACACTAGCCGGAGAAATGTATTGCCATACCCTTACCGACCCTACGATACTTTCCAAGGAGCTACAACAAAAGGGCTACCATACCCTTACCTATTTTGGCCTGGATCTTCCCTACCGGCTATTTACTACCGACAACGAAAGGACCAAGCAGGAGGTGGTGCGCCGCTTCTTTTCAGGCATAAACGAATACCTCACCGAACCGCTGGAAGACTGTTTCGCCCGCGATGCCCAGGGCAACCTATGTTTGGAAGCAAAAAGCGCCTGGGATTTGGAACAGGAACTCAACATGCCCATGGGTAATATCTTTCATAATGCCCTTTCGTGGTTCTTCGCTGAAACCGAGTCGGAAGTAGGTACGTGGGGCGTGGAAACCCCGTGGGATAGGGTGTTTCTCTGCGGCTCCTCTGCCAAACGTGGCGGTGCCGTGAGTGGCATTCCGGGCAGGAACGCGGCGATGGCGGTGCTGGGGCGTTAAGGAAAACCGGTCCGAAGGTGGGAAACTAGTTGAAACGGGGAGAATATAGAAAACTGATTTTGACAAAAATCTCCTACTAACCTGATTTGTACCCTGTCTCGACACCTTCGTTGGCTACTTTTCCCAACCCAAACTAAAAAAAGCCGCCTCGCAAAAGCGCGGGGCGGCTCAACAAATTTCTCAAAACATCGAGTACCTGGTAAGGAATATTATTTATCCAACGCAATCATATTGTCTAACAGGTAAGCGCCCTCCTCAGTCACCAGGGAATAAAGGGTACGTACATGCCGTGCCTTCCGCTGCACGATGCCTATTTTCCAGGCACTTACCTGCTGGGTGGCGGGTTCGTACCGGTACATAATATCGCCCTTTTTGAGCTCAGCAATCGTTTTGGGCCCCTCAGGGGTGGTCACCGAGAGCGTCGGTGCCGATTCGAAGAGGTAGGCGGGTACCAAAGGCCAGGTTTCCCGACTAGCCGACATCTCATCCACGGGTTTGAGGTACAGGGCGGTTAGCCACGTACCGGAATTCTGAACAGACTCTACTTTTCGGATACAATTGGTGATCACCTGCCCGGCTTTTACGCACCGGATGGGTTCTCCGGCTTTTATTTCTGAAATCTTTTTAAAATTCCCATCGGCCATCGTAATGGTCACATCCTCAGGAAACTGAAACAGTGCTTCACCTGCTAGCCCAGGGGCTGCTGGCACTGGTGGCAGATTATATGCTTCCTGCGCGCATACACCCAAACTCGTAAATAAAGCAAATAAAAGTACTAGTCGGTTACCCATAGGAAGGGGTTAAAGAGACAATTAAGGTCTGAAAATGTTGTTAACTACCCTCAGGCTTCCGATGGCGAAGCCTTAAATAAAGCTTTCGCAATAAGATTGGGCACGGTTCCCAGGGCCGTCAACACCATCCCGGCAATCACGATGGTGGAAATGTGCGTAAACAAGGTACCCGTGGAGAGTATGCCCAGTACCAGAATGGTGGACAGCGGCAGCGAAAACGCCAGGATCAGCACGGCAAGTTCCACGTCAAAAGTCCTACGTTCCTTGGACATACCTTTGGATTCTTCGCGCAGGTTGAAAACCGAAATATGGGCAAAGGGCCAGAAACTCGCTGAACTCAGGGGAATTACCACCGCCAGCAGAATCAAGGTGTTGTCATTCAGATTAAACAAAGCAATGAGCGCCGCGCTGAACAGAAGCGATATGCCCGCCCGGAACGTAAGCATGGACATCACCAGCCGTTTGCGTCCTTCTTTGAGCTGAACCGCCAGGCCGATAAAAATCAGGACCAGGGGTGTCATCATGGCGCTGGTTTTGTCAAACAGGTCCGTTACCACCGAAGGAAGCGTTTTGTAACTTACTCCGAAACTAAGCAGAACGATGGCCAGGACAAGCAGTATATTGATGGGTTCTTTGACCAGGCTCAAAAGTAACCCTTTGATTTTCTGACTTAGATTAGCCTCTTCGTTTACCCCGTTTTTCAGGAACATATTCATGGCCACGATGTAAAGGAATATGAGCACAAAAAACTTATTGCCCACATCGGCCATGGCTGCTTTGGCCAGACCCTCTTCACCCAGAAATTCGGCAATGAACGGAAAAGCCGACAAACCCGGTGCCAGCGAGGGCAATAGCATCACCAGCGTGCGGGCGGTAGAACTGTCTTTTTCAACGCCGAAAAACCCAAAGGCCATCGGGGATATATAGTACATAAAAAAGTTGAATGCCAAAGCCGCAAGTGGAATGAAAAACAGCGTCGAATCCACTTGAATCTTCATCAAAGCAATGAAGATGGTTGCAGGTAAAGCGACCGAAAGCACGACCTCTTTAATCCCGTTGAGTTGTTCCTTGTTCTTGAATTTTCCCCGCAGGATAAGTCCCAGAACAATCAATAATATCAGAGTAATGGTTTTTTGTAAAGCCTCGCTCATGAGAATAAAGGATAAAAGTGTACTGGCAAATGAGCAAAAAATAAGCCCTCCAACGAATCGTTGTAGCGTTGGAGGGCTATGTAAATTCGTGACTAGCTGATGTCCTGCAGGGCTCCTACGAACATTTTCATTTCGTCCATGGTACCCAGGCTAACACGGCACCAGGTTTTCTTCTGAATATCGAAAGAACGCACCATTACTCCCTTAGAGGTCATCTTGCCGAGGAACTCTTTTCCATTCATGCTTATTGGAAAAATCACAAAATTGGTATAGGAAGGAATGTACTTGTAACCCATCTTATCCAGATTGGAGTACAGGTATAACTTGGCTTCGTGGTTCAGTTTGCGGGTAGTATCCTGGAACTCTTTATCGTCCATGGCAGCGGATGCGGCGGCGATAGAGGTATAGGCAATACCCATTCCACCCCGGGTGATTTCCTGAATCTTGTCAATAAAGGCTGGCATGGCGGCTATGTACCCAATGCGCAGACCTGCCATACCCATAATCTTGGAGAATGTACGGGCGATGATCACGTTCTTCTTTTGCTGGAGCAACGATACCATACTTTGAGTATCAGCCCCTACTGCCAGTTCGATGTACGCTTCGTCAATAAATACTGGTACTTTTTCGGATACGCGTGAGCAGAAGTCAAGGAGATCCTTGCCCGAAGTGATCATGCCAACGGGGTTGTTGGGATTACAGATATAGACCAGTTTGGTGTTTTTATCTACTGCTGCTTCCATCGCTTTCAGGTCGTGCGACCAATCGCTTGTGCAGGGTACTGCCTTCCAGGTAGCTCCCACCGACTGGGCCACGTTCATCAGCGACATGTAGGAAGGATCAGCCGAAACCACATTTCCACCATCTTTGAAAAGTACAATAGCTACCTTCTCCAAAAGATCCGATGAACCAGGGCCCATCATGATATGATTGGTAGGTACGCCTTCTTTTTTAGCAATCTTTTCGATCAAATCCGACATTTCTTTCCAGGCGTAGCGGTTACCGCCGCTTACCGACTCAGCCACAGCTTTCTTTGCCGCCTCGGGTGGACCGTAGGGGTTTTCGTTGGCATTCAGCTTAGCGATCATTTTGGACAGATCTACTGGCTCATCCAGGAAGTGCTCGCGAAGTAAGGGGCTACGGTAGATACGGTTGGAGCGATCCAGATTCAATGGGACATTGGAAAATGCACCAGCTCTCAAATGAGGAGCGACGGCTATTCCACCCAGTGTCAAAAGTCCGGATTTCAATAAACTACGGCGGTCAAGTTTTTGCGTCATGGGAGTATTGAGATAGTTTTGTTTGTAGAAAAGCTGAATACAGGTAGTTATTTTGGGAGAACGAAGATACGCATTAATTTTATTAATATAAAGCACTGATTCGCAATGTATTATTGCGTATATACAGCTTATTGCACTATATTATAATAAATACTGGGTTAATTAATATTAAATTTTAAAAATAATATTCTGCCAATTTTTTCAGGATTGGCAGACTATTTTGAAGCAGTCAAATTACTTAGCCTGAACCTGTGATAAGCGCGTAAAAGCGATGCCCTTATAGCTTCCTGACCAGGAAATTTTCACGGTGTTTCCGGCCTTGGGAGCAGCTATTCCCAGCTCTGCCCAAGTCTTTTCCAGACTAACCACGCCTTGCGCATTGGAAGTAACTTCACCGAGAGAAGCACCGGTACGCAGGGTGATCTTGATGGGGATATTGGCCACTGGAATGGAATCTATCCCCTTGGTATAATCCAGGATATTGGTTTTGTCGAGTTCCAGCAGGCGGGCCGTCAGCATTACTTTCCCGGCTACGGGATAAGAGACCGTAGGCTCGGCGGAAATAGGGGCTCCAAAGGCAGCACCGACAATATCAACCAGAACGGGGGCTACCACCCGATCCACGAAGGGATCCTCTACTTTGCAGGAAGCCAGAGACGCCGCCAGCAGGACGACAAACGAATAAGTAAGTATCTTTTTCATAAATATATAATATTAGATATTGGACAGTGAACATGAGATGTGCGAGAACCAGGAACTGTAGCCTTAACATTAACCCCCTTTTTTACTCTGCCCACCATAACTTGGTTTTCATATCATTGGCGCTGCCGTTCAGCTTCACTCCTGCTTCCACGCTAGCCTGATTCAACGAGTACTCTGAGTTAGGGTAGGTGAAACGGGTGGGCAGTACGCCATCGTTGACGAATATAGCCCGGTTATCGGCGGCCGGGAACACCGGTAAACCGGTACGGCGCTTCTCGGTCCAGGCTTCGATACCTTGTCCAAACAGGGCGATCCACTTCTGCTCCATGATTTTGGCTTTGGTCACGGCTCCTACGGTAGTGAAATAAGTCGGCCGGAACCGTCAGGCCGTACTGAGCGAATGAGGCCGTGATGCCTTTTTCGAAGTAAGATTTGGCATCACCCGTAATATCACCGTCGAAAGCCGCTTCGGCCAGAATCAGGTTCAGCTCGGAAAAAGTCATGATCACCTCCGGTGCATCGGCCTTCACGAAGTAGCTGCCAATGGTGGAGCTGGTAGCCAGGTAACTGGTGGCAACCGCATCGGGCAGACCGTTGGGGTGTCCCTGGTACTTGCCATCCTTGTTGGGATTGGCGTACACCGTGATGCGGGTATCGCCCAGCGCGTTCATTTTGTCGGCCAGCGTCGAGCTGATGTTCCAGTCGGTCCGTCCGTCCTGCACCATCACCTGATTCCACTCGTTGTTGCTGGGCAGTACGGTGGTGCATTTCAGCGTAGCGTTGTCGGCATTGCTGGTAAAAATGGGGTACTTGGTGGCATCACTCAGAATCTCCGTCATGATGGCTTTTGATTCGGCAGGTTTCTTGGCTGCCTGCCGGTTGGCCAGACGTAGCCGCAGCGAGTTGGCAAACTTCTTCCATTTCAGGATATCACCGCTGTACAGAATATCACCCGCAATGGCCGGTCCACCCACGGTCAGTTTTTCATTGGCCATTTTCAGGTCGTTCAGCATACCGGCGTATACCTGCTCCATGGGATCATACTTGGGCGTATAAATCGGTGTTTCGCTGGTGCCGGCTATAGCCTCGGAGTAAGGAATGGCCCCGTACATATCGGTCAGCAGACGAGAATACCCACGTCCGCATCACCAGGGCTACCCCTTCGTAGTTGGCGTTGGGACTTTTTCCGTCGGGACCCGACTGAATAATGATCCGCTGAAAATTGAGCAGAGCATCGTTGTAAAACGATTTCCAGTTGTTGGCTACCAGTGCCGGTGACACCTCGTAGTTATCTCCTTCGTTGGAATAGATATTCCGCGTAAAGTGCTGCACGTACAGCTCGGCGGCATCGATGTTGAGGCGCTCGAAGCGGGTACGACCGCCCCAGTAGCGATCAATGGACGACTCAATGCCAGTAGGGAAGCAGGTACTGTGCCCCGATGGAGGTAGGGCTGTTGGGGTTGGTATTCATGGCATCGAAGTCCTCGGTACAGCTACTGATGCTCAGTAGGGCCGCGAGTGACAGGGTGCCAATGGTTTTATAATTAACTATTTTTTTCATAATCATAAATGGGATTTAACGTTCCAGAGATCCGTTTAGCTGCTTAGAATGAAAGGGACAGGTTGGCACCTATGCTGCGTGAGCTGGGCAATTCACCGTATCCGAAACCTTGTGCATTTCCTCCCTTGGAGTCAAACTCGGGATCTACGTGGGGCGTGTTCTTGAAAATCATCCAGACATTGCGACCTACCAATGAAAGCTTGGCCGACTGAATGTGCAATTTTTTGGTCAGGGCCGAGGGAATGTTATATCCCAAAGACAACTCACGCAATTTCACGTAGCTGGCGTCGAAAATTGCCGCTTCGTGGTAGTTGCGCGGATTGTTGTAGGCAATCATCTGGTTGGCCGTTACGATAATGTCGTTCGGGAAGTAGCTTACCGATCCGTCGGCGGCCGTTGTCTTACGAACACCTGTTCCGATCACCCCTTCTTCCCGTCCGAGAGCGGTTTCGGCGTACTGTCCGGTCCAGCGACCCGTGCCGGTACCTTCATCGTAGATATCGCCACCAATACGGGTATCTACCAGCGCCGTCAGGGTAAAGCCTTTGAACTTGAAGGTGTTGAGCATACCGCCGGTCCAGTCGGGCTGAATATTACCGATGATCTGCTGAGTAGCCTGGCGCAAGGGCAAGCCGTTGTCGCCATACACCACTTGTCCGTCGGGTGATCTTTCAAAAGCTACGCCGTAGAGGGTACCGTAAGGCTGTCCCACGCGGGCTTCCGAGGTCATGCCCCGCTGAGAAGCCAGAATGTAGGTAGTCAGTCCTTCGGCCAGTGCTACCACTTTGTTGCGGTTGCGGGCGTAGTTGAGAGACACATCCCATGAGAAGCCATTGTCCAGCTTAACTGGTGTTCCCGACAGGGTTAGTTCCAATCCTTTGTTCGTGATTTCACCGGCATTCAGGATGCGACGGTCGTAGCCGCTAGCCTTGGAAATTTCCACGCCCAGAATCTGATTTTGGGTAGTTTGCTCATAGTACGTTACATCCAGGCCTACCTTGCCGCGCAGGAAGCGCATGTCAGCTCCGAATTCAAGACCAGTCGTAATTTCGGGTTTCAAACCCGAGTTGGCAATGGAAATGCTTTCGGCAAACTTAGGCAATGAGCCATTCCACGATCCGCTGGAGGCGAACGTCTGCGCCAACTGATACGGATCAGCATCGTTCCCTACCTGGGCCAGGCTAGCCCGTACTTTGGCAAAGGTCAGGATGTCGCTTTGTACTTTCAGCAGGTCGGTAACCACCGCGCTTACCGAGGCGGAGGGGTAGAAATAGGAACGGTCGTTGCTGGGCAGGGTACTCGACCAGTCGTTGCGGGCCGTCAGGTCCAGGAACAGCATGTTGCGCCATCCGAAATTAGCCGCCGCGAACAAGCTCTGTACTTCTGACTTACGAATGGTACTCTCGATGTTGTTAAGGCTGGGAACAGAGTTGCTGGCGTTATAGATACCGTCTACTACCAGCTCGCCTACGTAGAAGTAGTTGCGCTTGTAGTAATTGGTACGCTTGATTCCTCCGAACTGCACATTGGTGGTAATATCAGGCGTAATATCCTTGTTGAACGTAAAGATAAAGTCAGTGTTGGTCTCCTGGCTCCGGAGTACTTCCTCGCTGAAACGACCGGGCGTAGCGTTGCCATTCCGTACACGGGCAAAGTTCGATACGTTGATGCGGGTATCTGACCAGAAGTCGGTACCCGTCCGTAACATCACGCTCAACGAAGGCAGGATCTTGTAGTTCAGAGCGATGTTTCCCAGCAAGCGATCTTTCTCATTACCAGAGGGTAGATTCTTTTCGGTAAAGTAAGGGTTGGTAAAGAAAGTATGCTGCCAGTTGGGCGGATCATTGTCAACAGGTCTGCCGGCTACGGCGCGCTGAATGTGCACATCCTGGTAGCTCTCATAGTCACGCAGTTGATCCCACGAAACGCTCCGGTGCGCCCAGATAAACTGCTGACCCGAAGTATAGCTGCGGTTGGTAGCTCCAGCCTTGATGTACTCACCCGACATCGTAATGTTCAGGTTCTTGGTTAGGTTATAGCCTGAGTTAATACGGAAGTTGGTCCGGTTGAAATCATTGTAGTACATGATACCCTTCTGATCCACGCGGCCCAGTGACAGGCGGAAAAACCCTTTATCGTTACCACCCGAAAGCGCTACGCTATTGTTTATCGTAGAACCCGTGTTCCAGTACTCTTCCCAGTTGTTGGGGTGAGGGGTCAGCGGAGCTACCTCCGTGCCGGTCCACCACTGGCGCACCAGGCGGCCGTCCATGGGGGAACCCCAGCTTTCGTCCGTTCCGGCCGAGCCGGCCAAGGGGTATCGGGCATCGTATACCGCCCGGTATTGCTGAGTTTGTAGGGGATCGGTGATCGAGCCGCTCCATCCGTCGTTATACCAGGTCCGGTAGCCATTGCCACCGCCGTAGGTATCCTGAAAATCAGGCTTCACCCAGGGCTGCTCGAAGGTGACGTTGGAGTTAACCTCAATACCCAGGCCTTTGGTACCCTGTCCGTTTTTGGTCGTGATCAGGATAACGCCGTTGGCCGCCCGTGAACCGTAAAGAGCCGCCGCGTTGGGGCCTTTCAGCACCGACATTTCCTTAATGTTGTCAGGATTCACTTCCGAAATACCTCCACCCAGCGATTTGCTGGCCGTTTGATCCATGGGTACCCCGTCAATAACCACCAAGGGCTGATTGTTTCCTGAGATAGAGGAAGAGCCCCGAATCTGAATGGTAGAGCCGCTACCCGGACCGCCGTTGGATTGGATACGCACCCCGGCAATTTTACCCGACAGGCCGTTGGCCACGTTCGTGGAGCGTGATTCGGTGAGGGCGCTTCCCTTTATTTCCTGTACGCTGTATCCCAGCGCTTTTTTCTCGCGCTCGATACCAAAAGCCGTCACCACCACCTCAGCGAGTTGGCGGGTATCGGCCGAAAGCTTAATATCAAAGTTGGTTTTGTTTCCGATGGGTAGTTCCTGGCTCAGGAAGCCTACGAACGAAACGACCAGGATGCCGTCGTCGGGAACAGTAATTTTGAAATTACCTTCCGAGTCCGCATTGGAGCCAATGTTAGTGCCTTTATAGATCAATGAGGCACCCGGCAAGCCGGCGCCGTCTTCGGCGGCCGTGATCTTGCCGCTCAACTGCCTTACTTGCGCGAAGCTCAGCGTTGAAAAGACACAGCCCACTAAGAGCAATAGTATAGTTTTCCTCATCTGCAATTTTTTCAGTTTAGATTAAGTAAGAGATAGATTTGGGTAAAAATTATGGCTGTGGCTGTTCGCCCTGCTCGTGGGCCGCACACACGTCTGAACGAACCCCACAGCCATAATTCTTGATTTGAAGGCTTATCTGGTAAGCCGTTTCCTGACGATTCTATTTAGATTAGGTTATGAAAATGCTTATAGTCTGAGTACAGGGACTTTCACGTTCAAAAAAGACAAAAAGCTAGCCTGCATCAGTAAAATGAATTACTGAGTCATCGGATTTTTTGTGTAAACTGAATACAGCGCGACCTGTTACGACAACAGATTCGCAGGGTCCATTTTTGAACTTTTCCGTGTCATACGACCCGGCAGTTCAACTCTCGGCTCAAACAAGTTTCGAGTGCGGCTGGAAACTTGTTTTTCTTCATTGAAGATTTTGTCATTTCTTAAACGACATATCAAATGTATTGTTAAAGCAACTAAATGCCAAATATTTTTTAATAAAAATTTAACTATTCTAGTACATATAGTATGTTTTAACTATGAATCACAAAATATAATTGTACTTATTCAATAATTATTTTTGTAATTAAAATCAGAGCTATTTTTGTCTACCTGTTTCAACTTAAATACCATGATACTGTGGTAGATACGAATCAAAAAGAATAGTCATAAAAAAGAATGGGAAAGTTCCAACTGCGCCCTACCCCAGTCAAGGGCAAGCCAAGGAAACAAGTGACCTACCAATAGAAAAAAAGGAAGATTAACAAAAAAGACAGGGAATGTTCGGTAACTATCCGGGCCCAATCGGAGCCTATGTACTTCTTCCAAGACATTAAATGGATCATTATCAAACTAATTCACAAAAATCTCTATTATATTTAAAGTATATCGTTCTTTACTACCAGGTATAGTTATTCTACAAGGAGGTTCGTTTAATACGTACCACCGGGTTTCCTCTGGCAGAGTTCATTTGCAAAGCATAGTATGAAAAATACGATAATCATTGCGGGCTTGGGAGTGAGTGTGCTGCTCATTTTTGGACTGGGTGTTTTTGATAAAAAGGTAGATTTCAACAGCGAGGTGAAGCCTATTCTGAACAAGAACTGCATGGCCTGCCACGGGGGAGTCAAAAAAGCCGGCAACGTGAGCTTCCTATTCGAGCAGGAAATGCTACAGCCGGGCAAGTCGGGCAAGCATCCGGTGGTACGGGGCGACGCCGACGCTAGTGAGATGATCCGGCGCATTCTGAGTACTGATCCGGACGAAAAAATGCCAAAAGACAAACCGGCCCTTTCCGACGAGGAAATAAGTACCCTGAAACGATGGGTCAACCAGGGAGCCAACTGGGGCAACCACTGGGCCTACGACCGCGTGGAGCGACCCAAGGTACCTGCTGCCGGGGGTATCTGGGCCCGCTTTGGCCTGGGCGATACGAAGCAAGCCAACTGGCCCCGCAATGAGATCGACAACTTTGTGCTCCAAAAGCTAACTAAAAAACACCTTTCCCCCGCCCCCGAAGCCGACCGCGCCACCCTGATCCGGCGCGTGAGCCTGGACCTGACCGGCCTCCCCCCCACTGAACAGGAAACCCGAAACTTTATTCAGGACAAAGCACCCGACGCCTACGAGAAGGTGGTGGATCGCTTATTGAAGTCATCGGCTTACGGCGAACGCTGGGCCGCCCTATGGATGGATCTGGCCCGCTACGCCGACACCAAAGGCTACGAGCGCGACCCCGGCCGGAGTATCTGGCGCTACCGCGACTACGTCATACGGGCTTTCAACGAAGATAAACCCTACGACGAGTTTACCAAAGAACAGCTGGCTGGCGACCTGATGACCTCTAAGCAGAACCCGATCCCGACCGACGAGCAGTTGATCGCCACCGGCTTCCACCGCAACACCATGAACAACGACGAGGGGGGTACTCAGGACGAGGAATTTCGCGTGGCAGCGCTCATTGATCGGGTAAATACTACCTGGGAAGTATGGCAGGGTACTACATTCGGATGCGTGCAGTGCCACAGCCATCCCTACGACCCCATCCGGCACGAGGACTACTATAAGTACATGGCGTTTTTTAATAATACGCGCGATGAAGACGTAACAAGTGATACTCCCACGCTACGGTTATTCAAAGGCGATGATTCTGCCCGCGTGGAACGGGTAAAGGCCTGGGTAAATCAGTACGATAAAAACCAGGCGCGGGAAGTGGCGCAGTTTATCCGGGTGATGGAGCCCAAGATTAACTCCCATGATTTTGACGAGTACGTAAAGTCATCGCTGCTCGACGCCAAGTACTACGGGGGACAGGACGGTGGTTCGTCCCGCATCAAGGGCATACCGCTTACCGGCAAAAACCGGATGCTGATGAGCGTTTCGACGGGTGCCGAGAATGCCCGCATGACCCTGCACCTGGATTCGCTGGCGGGTGAGATCCTGGCGCACGTGCAGATACCCAACCGGGATACCGTACTGGCGATTCCGCTGCCCGATGTGAAGGGTACCCATTCACTATATATGTCCTTCCAAAGCCCCAAAAATCCGGAAAAGTGGATTCAGATCAAATGGGTTTCTTTCCAAAAAGCACTCCCCGGCGAAGACAATCCCGAATTTGCTGCCATCAAAAATGAGTATATTCACCTCCTGAAAGCCCGCACCGAAAGTACGCCCATCCTCTGGGAAGGCCGCGACTACCTGGCCCGTAAGACCCACGTGTTTGAGCGGGGGAACTGGATGGTGGCAGGCAAGGAGGTAAAACCGGGCGTACCGGCCGCCCTCGGAAAATTCACCCAGGATATGCCTGCCAACCGCCTGGGACTGGCGCGCTGGATTTCCCACCGCGACAACCCCCTCACCGCCCGGGTGATGGTGAACCGCCTCTGGGAGCAGCTCTTCGGCACGGGTATCGTCGAGACGGTGGAGGATTTTGGCTCGCAGGGCATCGAACCTACCCACCGCGAGCTCCTCGACTGGCTGGCCGTGGCCTACATGGAAGACGACCGGTGGAGTACCAAGAAGCTTTTGAAACGAATCGTGCTATCGGCTACCTACCGCCAAAGCTCGGAAGCCGACCGGCAGAAAATAGACAAAGACCCGTTCAATACCTGGCTGGCGCGTGGTCCGAGGGTACGCCTGAGCGCCGAGCAGGTCCGCGACCAGGCCCTGGCCGCTTGTGGCCTGCTTTCCAAAAAAATGTACGGTCCCGGCGTAATGCCGCCACAGCCCGAAGGCATCTGGCTTTCGCCTT
The DNA here is from genome assembly GCA_963768025.1 of uncultured Cytophagales bacterium. Lineage (GTDB taxonomy): Bacteria > Bacteroidota > Bacteroidia > Cytophagales > Spirosomataceae > CAVYGM01. The sequence continues at coordinate 27,605 of CAVYGM010000013.1, read as the reverse complement.
ACAATGGTGAAAAGTGGCTCCCCAGCGAAGGAGAAGACCGCTACCGTCGGGCGCTGTATACGTATTGGAAACGCACCGCTCCCTACCCCTCCATGACCACGTTCGATGCCCCCAGCCGGGAATTTTGCCAGTCGCGGCGCATCCGCACCAACACGCCCTTGCAGGCCCTGGTGACCCTGAACGACCCTGTGTATCTCGAAGCGGCCCAAAAACTGGCCTACACCATGCAGAAGCGGGGAAAAACTCCCGAGCAGCAATTGAAAGAGGGGTACCGTCTACTGACGCATCAACCTATGGAAAGCCAAAATCTGATGGTGTTGGAAAAAGTATACCGAAATGCGCTGGCGGGCTATCAAAAAAATCCCGCTGAAATGGACACTCTGCTCCGATACAGCGATACCAAAACCCCCGAACTAGCAGCCCTGACGGTATCCGCCAACGTACTCCTGAATCTGGATCGGGTGGTGACCAAGGAATGACAGTCTGGTAAGTAATTCTGATCTCATAAACATGAACTATTTCCTTAACTCAATAAAAAGATGAACAAACAAGACAAGCACCTACTCTCCCGCCGGAATTTTGTTGGCAAAGCCGCGGCCGCAGCGGCTGGCTTTATGATTGTACCCCGCTTCGTGCTTGGAGGCAAGCGCCCCGACGGCTCCCGCTACCTGGCCCCGAGTGATATGATTTCGCTGGGCTTTATCGGTACCGGCAAGCAGGGAAAAGGGCTCACCAATTCCTTTCTGTCTACGGGCGAAACCCGCATTGTGGCCATAAGTGAGGTATACAAAGCCAAAGCCCAGCTAACGCTGGACCGGATAAAAGCCCACTACGAGAAAAGTACCGAAGCCGGAGGCTACTCCGATATTCCGGTATACAACGACTTCCGGGAATTACTAGCCCGCAAAGGATGTAGATGCCGTGGTGATTGCTACCCCCGACCACTGGCACGCGGCCATGGCCGTGCGGGCCGCCGAAGCCGGGAAGGATATTTATTGTGAAAAACCACTCTCGCTCACCGTGCGCGAAGGACGGGCCATGGTAGATGCCGCCCGCAAGTACAAGCGCGTGTTTCAAACCGGCAGCATGCAGCGCTCCTGGCCGGAGTTCCGGCAAACGGCCGAGCTGATCCGCAATGGCTACATCGGGGATATCAAGCATATCAAAGTAAATGTAGGCCCCCCACCCGTACCCTACACGCTAGCCGCCGAGCCTATCCCCGACGGGCTGGACTGGACGGCCTGGCTTGGCCCGAATGCTCCTGTTAATTTCAATTCGGAGCTGGCCCCGCCTACCTCTAAGGATGTATTTCCCAACTGGCGGCTTTACAAAGAATTTGGCGGTGGCATGGTGACCGACTGGGGTGCGCACATGTTCGATATTGTGCAGTGGTCCCTCGGCATGGACGACAGCGGCCCCGTGGAGGTTATTGCCCCCGACGGCAAAGATCACCCCTTCCTGACCTACCGCTACGACAACGGCATCACCATGACCCACGAAAAGTGGGACTGGAACAATGCCATCCATTTTATTGGTAGCGAGGGAGATCTAAAAGTACAACGCAAGAAACTCGAAACTACCCCGGCCTCGTTAAAAGATAAGGTGATTGGTGAATCCGAAAAGCATGTCTACAAAAGCGAAAACCACTACAAGGATTTCCTGGACGCCATGCGCAACCGCACCAAGCCCGTTTGTGACGTCGAGATCGGCCACCGCACGGCCTCGGTCTGCAACATCGGCAACATTGCTTATCAGCTGGGCCGTCCTTTGCAGTGGAACCCCAAAAAGGAAACCTTCAAGAATGATAAAGAAGCCAACGCGCTCCTCGGCCGGGATATGAATGATACGTGGGGAATTCGTATATAGTGATGTTGTATTGTTAGGCTAACCACAGAGTTTAGAGTGTTTAAGCACAGAGTTTCAAAGAGTTTTTCTTTGCGTTCTCCGCGCCAGCCCCCGCGCTCTTTGCGTTTAAAAAAATTACCCGAATACAATGAACAAACTCCTAAAAGAACTCCAACACGCCGAACTCCAGCGCCAGACCCGGCGGCATTTCCTCAAAGAATGTAGCTTTGGGTTGGGTGCCATTGGCCTGGGATCGCTGATGGGTGGGTGTGTCACCAACACCACCGATCAGGCGGTTCCTGCCATCCCCACCGACCCCATGGCGGTGCGGATGCCACAGTTTGCGCCCAAGGCCAAGCGGGTGATCTACATCCACATGGCCGGGGCGCCGTCGCAGCTCGAACTGTTCGACTACAAACCCGAACTGGCCAAGTACCACGGTAAGGACTGTCCGGCGGAGTTTCTGGAGGGAAAGAAGTTTGCATTTATCCAGGGGGTACCCAAAATGCTCGGCCCACAAGGGGAGTTTAAGCAGCACGGCCAGTCCGGTGCCTGGATTTCGAACTACCTCCCCTACCTGCAGACCGTGTCCGACGAGGTAAGTTTCCTCAAAGCCATGCATACCGACCAGTTCAATCACGCTCCCGCGCAGCTGCTCATGCATACGGGTAGTGCGCGGCTGGGGCGGCCTAGCCTGGGGGCCTGGTCGGTGTACGGGTTGGGCTCGGAAAATCAGAACCTGCCGGGCTTCATCGTACTAGCCTCGGGCGGCAAGCAGCCCGACGCGGGCAAGAGCGTGTGGGGCAGTGGCTTCCTGCCTACGGTATACCAGGGCGTGCAGTGCCGCACCGGCGGCGATCCGGTACTGTACGTATCTGACCCCAACGGCATGAACCGCGACCTGCGCAAGCAAACCATCGAAGCCATCAACGAGATCAACCGCCAAACGTACGAGGAAGTACAGGACCCCGAAATTCTGACGCGCATCAGCCAGTACGAAATGGCCTTCCGGATGCAGATGTCGGTACCCGAGGTCATGGATGTGTCCAAAGAGCCGCAGTACATTCTGGATATGTACGGGGTGAAGCCCGGCGACGGCTCCTTTGCCATGAACTGCCTGCTGGCCCGCAAGCTGGTCGAAAACGGGGTGCGCTTTGTGCAGCTCTTTGACTGGGGCTGGGATACCCACGGTACCAGTTCAGACGGTGCTCTGGAAATCGGCCTGCGCGACAAGTGTAAAGAGTCCGACCAAGCCGTAGCCGGGCTATTGCAGGATCTGAAAATGCGCGGGCTCCTGGACGAAACTTTGGTGGTATGGGGCGGCGAGTTTGGCCGGACCCCCATGCAGGAAAACCGCAACGGACAGGTACTCCCCTTCATGGGCCGCGACCACCACCTGGAGGCTTTTACCATGTGGATGGCCGGCGGCGGAGTCAAGAAAGGGTACAGCCACGGCCAAACCGACGACCTGGGGTACTATGGCGTCAAAGACAAAACCCATGTACACGATTTGCAGGCCACCATTCTGCACCTGATGGGCTTTGATCACGAAAAGTTTACCTATCCCTTCCAGGGCCGAAACTTCCGGCTAACGGACACGGCGGGGAAGATCATACGGCCTATTTTGGCTTGATTTTTAGTAGAAATTTTAGACACTGAGTTTCAAAAGTTATGGCACAGAGGTACATGGAGTAAGCTCCGTGAAACTCCGTGTCTAAAAAAACACCCATGACCCAAATCAACGCGTTCCGGATGAAGCTAAAACCCGGATATGAGGAAGAATACAAAAGGCGACATGACACCATCTGGCCTGAATTAAAGCAGCTTTTAGAAAAGGCCGGTATAACCGAATACTACATTTTTCTGGACGAAGCTACCCTCTCTCTTTTTGCTTTTCAGAAGGTGAACCCTCCGCAGGAACTCGTCGACCTGCCCGCCCAGCCTATCATGCGCACCTGGTGGGACTACATGGCCGATATTATGGAGGTCAACCCCGATAACTCTCCGGTCGTGGTACCTTGTCCCGAAGTTTTTAGGATGTGATTCCCATGAAAAACACACGCTACCGGATCGGACTACTGGTTATTTTTGGTGTCTGCCTTTTCCAAAATCTGTCGTGGGGTCAGAAAACCCCGCTGCGCCGGTCCGATAGTTTCTTTGGCCTGCACTTTGATTTTCACGCCGGGCTGGGCGATACCCTCATCGGCAAGACCCTCACCGAAAGCATGGTAGATAGCCTACTGACGGCCGTCAAGCCTGATTTCATTCAGATAGACTGCAAAGGGCATCCGGGTGTATCGAGCTATCCGACGAAGGCAGGGCACTCCGCCGGGCATTTTCTCAAAGATCCGTTGAAGCTATTCCGAGCCGTTACAAAGCGGCATGGGGTAGCCCTGTACGTACATTACTCCGGTGTATGGGACGATGAGGCAGTAAAGCACCATCCGCACTGGGCCCGGCTGGATGCCAATGGCAAGCCCGATCCGCAAAAAATATCCTTTTGGAGTGCCTATTCGGATAGCCTGCTCATTCCTCAACTCAAAGAAATCAGCGACTACGGGGTAGACGGCGTCTGGATCGACGGGGATAGCTGGGCCGTGGAGCTGGACTACCGCCCTGACGCCCTAGCCGAGTTTAAGAAAGTAACGGGCGTCACCACTGCTCCCAAAAAGAAAGGCGACCCCCACTACGACGATCTGCTGGAATTTACCCGTAAAAAATTCCGCGACTACATTGCCCACTATACCAATGCTCTGCACCAGTACAACCCCCGCTTCCAGGTAGCCAGCAACTGGGCCTTTTCGTCCTTTATGCCTGAACCGGTAAACGTACCCGTGGATTTTATTTCGGGCGACTTTGCGCCTTTCAACAGTGTGCTCAGCGGGGCATACGAAGCTCGCTGCATAGCTCCGCAGGGTACCCCCTGGGACCTGATGGCGTGGAGCTTCGGCGGTGACTGGGGCGGCATGAAGGCCCCCAAGTCGGCCACCCAACTCGCCCAGGAAGCCGCGCAGGTACTGGCCATGGGCGGAGGCTTTCAGGCCTATTGGTCGCAGGCGCGGGATGCCTCACTTCCGGCCTGGGCCTTTGGTACCATGGCTGAGCTGGCTGAGTTTTGCCGGGCCCGGCAAGCCTGGTGTTACAAAGCCAAACCCGTACCGCAGGTAGCCCTCTACTACTCCACCGCTGGACAAAAGCACCTCACCAATGCCGTCTACAAATCCAACGGTAGCCAGCAGGCCTTGAAAGGCATCCTGGAACTCTTGCTCAACAACCAGCTCTCCACCGAGATCCTGATGACGCATGCTTTGACGGGAAAGATGGATCAGTACCCGCTGATTGTCCTACCCGAGTGGGAGGTACTTTCGGATAGACGAACGTAAGGAACTGTTGCTCTACGTAGAAAAGGGCGGTACCCTGCTGGTGATTGGCCCCAAAGCCGTGGACAACTTCAAGGTAGCGCTGGGTGTGACCCTGGGCGATGTAAAAAAAGGCTCCATTCATTTCGGATCGTCCGGACTCATTACCTCCACTACCACCGACTACCGCACCTTTACCCCAGATAAAACCACCGAACTGTTTGGTGGTGCCTACAATGCCCGCGACCTGCGCAATGGGCTGGGCCCGGCGGCTACCATCGCCACCTACGGAAAGGGCAAAATCGCCGCCGTGTACGTGGGCCTGGCCGACGCCTACCTCAAAAACGAATCGTACCAGGCCCGGCGCTTCGTGGGGGAACTGGTACAGAAACTCTTCACGCCCAAGGTGCAGGTAACAGGGTCGCAATTTGTCCATGTGGCCATCAACGAAAAAGATGGCAAAACGTTGGTGAACCTGCTGAACGTGGCGGGACCCCACAAGTCAGCCGCCTCTTTTGATGAAGTACCCGTCCTGGGACCTTTGAAAGTAACCCTGAACCACCCGCGCCGACCCACCCGCCTTACCCTGCAACCCGAAGGAAAATCGCTGTCGTATGAGTACACCAACGGTCAGATTGTCTTTTCCCTAGAAAACCTCCACCTCCATTCGATTGTCGAGGTTGATTAATGCTTTTGTTTGTCTATGCTGACTACCCTTCTGCTCCAAGTATCCGACTGGGCCCTTTTTTTTGGGCGTTTTCACCCCGTCCTGGTCCATTTACCCATCGGGTTTCTCCTGGTAGCGGCTCTGCTTGAGATCGGACGCCGCCTGGGTAAGATCAGCGTCAGCGAGTCTACCGTATCCTTTGTGCTTTTCTGGTCGGCTGTTAGCGCAACTTTTGCGTGTGGAGCGGGTTATTTGCTGTCGCTGGGCGGAGGCTATGAAGAAGAACTCCTCGATGAGCACATGTGGCAGGGCATTGGGGTAGCTAGCCTAGCCTGGGTAGCCTGGATCGCCAAATCCGATATTCTGGGCGACCGTATTCCGTTTGCTCCGGCCCTGTATCTGCCTGCCTTGGGCATAGGTACCCTCCTTACCTTAGCGGCCGGTCACCACGGTGGCGGGCTCACCCATGGTGAAGACTACCTCACCCAGTATACCCCGCAGCCCTTCCGGGCGCTGGCGGGCCTGCCTCCCCGGCAGCAGGAATCATTACCGAAATCAAAGCCCATTGCCAATGTACCCCAGGCCATCGTCTACCGCGACATCGTGCAGCCGATCCTGAGCGTTCATTGCACCCAATGCCACAATCCTACCAAAAAGAAGGGCGACCTCCGCATGGATACCTATGACCTGCTCATGAAAGGCGGAGAAAACGGCCCGGTACTGGTGGTAGGAAAAAGTGTCGACAGCGAACTACTCAAACGCTGCCTGCTGCCCCTGGAAGAAGAAGAACACATGCCTCCCAAGGGAAAACGTCAGCTTTCCGAATCGCAGATAGCCCTGCTGGCCTGGTGGATTGATCAGGGCGCGCCGGTGGATAAGAAAGTAGCAGACCTGAAAGCCGACGAGAAAATAAAACCCGCCCTGGCTTCGCTGAGCACCGCTGGAGGAGGAGGGGAAGTTCAAAGTACCCAGTCACCCGTGCTGAGCATGAAAGTAGCCGAGCCGGATCCAAAAGCCGTGGCTGCGCTTGAAAATGCAAAAATGCTGGTGATGCCGGTAGCCAGGGAACAGAACCTCATCGAAGTGAACGCGATCAATGCCTCTTCGCTCACCGATCCGCAAATCAAACTACTGACACCCCTGGCCCCGCAAATCGTGTGGCTTAAGCTGGGTGAAACCAAGATCACCGACGCCTCAATGCCGGAAATTGCGCGCCTAAAAAACCTTAACAAGCTACACCTTGAATATACCCAAATCGGGGATGCGGGCCTAGCTAACCTGAAAGGCCTTGCTTACCTCGAATACCTCAACCTGATTGGTACTAAGGTCACCGATGCCGGGCTTCAGAATCTGGCGGCTATGAAAGCCTTAAAAAATGTATTCGTTTGGAAGTCGGCGGTTACCGTTGAGGGTATCGAAAAATTGAAGAAAATACGTCCTGATCTGAACATTGTGACGGGCCTGGACGAGGCCACCGTGGCGGAGTTTCTCAAAGCCGGACAACCGGCCACTCCCGCAGAGACTCTTTCCAAAATTGACAAGTAGCAGTAAAACTTTCTTAAAACTCCAACTAGTCCATAGGTGTTCAGCTGCTCTTGCGCACTCCTGTGCCTCCCAAGATAATGGAAGCTTGCCGCCATCAGGCATCCAAATGAATTTGGCAAAATTCGTACGCTTCCCCTGCCATCAAACTAGATTTTATCTTAAAAAAGCTACTATTTCTCAATATACGTCAAAATTTAGTCGTTAAAAGTCAAGCCTTGGTTAGATTGTAGCATTTTATTTGCTTAAAATTGCATTCTTTTTGATAGCTCAGAAATGACCAGAAAAAAAATCCGAATCCTAAAAGTAGTTTCTTATCAGGAAATATGAATAAATTTGGATTATGTATGAGATAGGTAGGGATAGATGTATACTAAATGCAAAAACTTTCCAGATTTGAGTAAATATGGCCTTTGCGCATCTTATAGAGAATAGTGAATGAAATGGTTTGTGAACGTGAAAATAAAATATTGACAATGAAACAAGTAATGCAGACTTTCCCCTTTTGCCCCTCCTGAATCCATACAGTCCAACTAACAGACTAAGGTCCCAAGCGATAAGAAACGTAGTCCCTCTCAAACTTTACGAAGTGTTTTTCTCGCATCTAAATCTGCTTGCCTATGTAAACACGTACCAATTCCCTGAAGTGGGGGTTATCTGTGATTTCAGGATATTCCTTCAGCCCTTCGTTTGTCTAGCCGGGACAGGCTAGTTAAAGTAACCAGTTTGAACCTTTAATTTAATTATCAACTTCAATCCCAATCTATGAAAATTACTACTCTTCGGGCATTACCTGTCGCCAGGCAATGTCTATTGGTACTTACTTTTTTCCTGGCCGGAGCTATTGGCGCATTCGCGCAAACAGTGGTCAAAGGAAAAATAGCCGATGAGGCAGGCACGGGCATTCCCGGAGCCAACATATTGGTCAAAAGTTCCACTACGGGAACCTCAACCGACGCCGATGGAAACTTTTCGCTGAATGTTCCTGATGCCAACGTCACCCTGATTGTTTCCTCCATCGGGTTCATCTCTCAGGAAATTCCTCTGAACGGCCGCACTACGCTGGATCTCAAACTAGCTACCGACACCAAGTCACTTAGCGAAGTGGTGGTAGTGGGCTACGGTACTCAGAAGAAAGAAACCGTAACGGGTTCGGTCGTATCCGTGAAAGGAGACGAGCTGGTAAAATCACCGGCCGTCAACCTGGCGAACTCACTGGCGGGTCGTCTACCGGGTGTGACAGCGGTAAACCGGAGCGGTCAGCCAGGAAACGATGGTGCCGTTATCCGGATTCGCGGAAACAACACGCTGGGTAACAACAGTGCCCTGATCGTTGTGGACGGTATCCCTAACCGCGAAGGTGGTTTGGACCGTATCAACCCGGCCGATATCGAAAGTATCTCTATTCTGAAAGATGCCGCCGCCGCCATTTATGGTTCACGGGCAGCCAACGGGGTTATCCTGATTACCACCAAACGTGGAAAAACGGGCAAGCCTTCACTGTCGTACTCTTTCAATCAGGGTTTCTCGAATCCAACGATACTTCCTGATGTGGCCAATGCAGCTCAGTATACAGGCATGTTGAACGACCTGGATATTTATGGCTTGCCCGTAGCAGAGTGGGAAGCCGCTACGCAAGCGTACAAAGCAACTGGTAGCTATACCCGTCCGAATGGTACAATCCGCAAAGCTCCTTTTACGCCCGACGATATCAAAAAGTACAATGACGGCTCTGATCCCTGGGGACACCCTGACACCGACTGGTATGGTGCTACGCTGAAGAGGAACTCGCCTCAGGTTCGGCACAATGTGCAAATGACCGGAGGTACCGAAAACCTGCGGTATCTGGCCTCGCTGGGCTACCAGAATCAGGATGGCTACTACATCAATTCAGCCACTGGCTACAAGCAGTATGACCTCCGGATCAATCTGGATGCCAATATCAACAAGTACATGAAGGTGACGTTGGGTATGTTGGGCCGCCGCGAAGATCGGGCCTATCCCACAAAATCACCAGGTACTATTTTCCGAATGCTGATGCGCGGTAAGCCTCAGGAGCCTGCCTACTGGCCTGATGGCCGTCCCGGTCCTGACATCGAGAACGGTGAAAACCCAGTAGTGATCACGACTGACCTGAGTGGATATGACAAAGACACGCGTAACTACGTACAGACCAACGGCTCATTGGAAATAAAGATTCCAGGAGTAGACGGCCTAAAAGTTACCGGTACAGGCGCCGTTGACAACCTGAGCCGTAACACCAAGTTCTGGAACATCCCCTGGACCCTGTATCAGCGGGGCAGTGGATTTGAAGCCGATGGCGTAACGCCCAAACTAGTAGCAAGTGTTCGCGGGCCTTCGGAGCCTAACCTTAAGCCTGAGTAACAACAACCAGTTGAATATTCTGTTGCAGGGGGTACTTTCGTATGAGAAAACCTTCGGTGATCATGCCTTCAACGTAATTGCCGGTAGTAACCGGGAAACAATAACCGGAGATAACTTCAATGCTTTCCGTCGTTTCTTCATTTCGCCTGCCCTTGATCAGCTTTTTGCCGGTGGTGACCTCCAAAGAAACAACGGTGGTGGTGCTTTCGAAACCGCCCGTATCAACTATTTTGGTCGGGTTGGGTACAACTACAAGGAGAAGTACCTGGCTGAGTTCCTGTGGCGGTACGATGGCTCGGATATTTTCCCCGAAGCCACCCGCTATGGTTTCTTCCCTGGTGTGATGCTAGGATGGGTAGTTTCGGAAGAAGGCTTCTGGAAAAACAACATCCCCGCGGTGAACTTCCTGAAAATTCGTGGATCTATCGGACAGCTTGGAAATGACCAGGTGTACATCCCCAATACCACTACATTGGCTACCTATCAGTACCTGTCGACCTACGGATTCCGCAGCTACATTATTGGCAACTACCGAAACAAAAACCTTGTTTGAAGCCCGTGTACCAAACCCCAACATTACCTGGGAAGTGGCCACCAACTCAAACATAGGTCTGGAAGCACAGCTGTTCAACGGAAAAGTCACCGTTGAACTGGACGCGTTCTCCAACCACCGTACCAACATCCTTTACTTCAAGAATGCTTCGGTTCCACAAAGTACCGGTCTTTCCCTACCTTCCGAGAACATCGGAGAGGTGAAGAACAAAGGATTTGAATTCAACATTGGCTACCGCAACCAGATCAATGACTTCAAGTACAGCGTCAGCGTAAACGGCGGCTATGCTCAAGAACAAAATCATTTTCTGGGATGAAGCCCCTGGTGCTCCCGAGTGGCAGCGCTCTACCGGCAAGCCGATGAATACTTACATGGTGTACAAATACGACGGTGTATTTAAAGATCAGGCTGAAATTGATGCCAACAAGTTGGATTACAAAGCTATCGTAAATCAGCTACGCCCCGGCGACATGAAGTACCAGGATTTCAACGGAGACGGAAAAATTACAGCCGACGACCGCGTACGTCTTGACAATACCAACCTACCTTTATTTCACCGGTGGTGTTAATCTGGGAGCTCAGTACAAAAACTTTGATTTGACCGTCCTATTTCAGGGTGCGGCCGGTGCCAAGCAATACGTAAGTACGGGTGAGTCAGGTAACATTGGTAACTTCCTTCAGGATGTGTACCAGAATCGCTGGACGATTGAAAACCCAAGCAGCGTTCATCCCCGTATTGCTAACCGGAGTGATCAGTATTACTCAGGGCTCGAAATGGTAACGATTACTGGTTGAGAAGCTCGGATTATATTCGTCTGAAAAACCTGGAAATGGGCTATACCCTTCCATCGACTCTTATCTCGAAAGTAGGCATTGAGCCAATTCCGGGTATATTTCAACGGACTTAACCTGCTCACCTGGGACAAGCTGAAAGTATTCGATCCCGAAGCAGATAACTCAACCGGATATTATTATCCGCAACAAAAGATTATTAACTTTGGTTTAGCTGCAACATTCTAATTAATTAATTAAAAAGATTATGAAAAAAATAAAAATATTTGCGTTATCCCTGTATCTGGCCGTCACGACCAGTTGTAATGACGACTTCGTGAACACCCAACCGCTCAGCCAAGTTATCGCAGGACGCCGTCTGGACGGATGCCGCATTGGCTGAAGCCTTCGTGACGAACATCTACACGGGCTTTGGTAATGGCGGCTTCGACGAGCAAATGCTCGCCTCGCTGACCGACGAAACCATCTTTACCCACCCTGGTCGAAACATCACGACGTCACCGAATCACGCTCCAGCCCGGCTGATCCGGGCTGGATGAACGGAACCTACGAACTTGGCGCAACATGTATACCCGTATCCGGGCGGCCAACCTGGCTTTGAAGAACCTGGCTGCTCCTCAATTCCCCAATACTAACAATATTGTGGATCGCTTGACGGGTGAGGCCAAATTTATGCGTGCTTATTACTATCATCAGCTGGCTCGTTACTATGGTGGTGTACCCCTGATTGATCGCCCGTATGAGCTGGGTGAAGCGGATTACACCGTACGCCCGTAATACCTGGGAAGAAACGGTGGACTTCATTGTGAAAGATCTGGACGAAGCCGCTACGCTACTGGATGGCAAAACACTGGCCGCCGGACGGGCCTCCAAAGCGGCTGCCCTGGCGCTAAAATCCCGGATTTTAACCTACGCGGCCAGTGACTTGCACGACATTCCTACGGCCAAGGCCAAGTCAAGTGTGATTGCTGCTTACTACGAAGCCCGAGCTGGTGGGCTACCTGACCGGTAGCCGCACCGAGCGGTGGCAGAAAGCCAAGGATGCTGCCAAAGCGGTGCTGGATTTGAACCGGGGTTACAAGCTTAACCTGACCGCTCCGGTACACCGCCTGCACAGGGAACTACCAACTACATGAACCTGTCGTTGGCCCGCAATGGTGGTGAAACAGAAATTCTTCTGGGACGTTACTTCATCAACGCCAAGCAGGAAGACGGTGGCCGCATTGGGTCTGTTCAATGGCCCCAATGGGTATAACAACTGGGCGGGTAACTCACCCATTCAATTGCTGGTGGACGACTACGAAATGATGGACGGAACCAAGTTTGACTGGAGCAACCCGGCTCACGCCGCCGATCCGTACGTCAACCGTGACCCTCGCTTCGAGGCCTCCATTCTGTACGAGGGTTCGCCCTGGAAGGTACGCTCCAACGCCAACCTGCCTAAGGACCCCGCCAGCCAGATTCAGACCGGACGGTACGAAGTAATCGACGCCGCCGGACAGAAAGTGACCCACTTCGGTCTGGATACGCGCCAAAGCTCGATCGAAGACTGGAACGGTAGCTACACGGGCTACTACATGCGTAAATTTACTGATCCTAATCCCTGCTATCGTAGATCAGAACACCTGGCAGCAAATTCCCTGGCCGATTTCTGCGCTACACCGAAGCTGTATTCAACTACGCTGAGGCTTGTATCGGGCTTGGGTCAGGAAGCAGAAGCCCGTACCTGGCTGAACAAAATCCGTTTCCGCTCGGGTATGCCTGCTATCACCGATGCCGGACAAGCGCTGGTGGATCGCTTCCGCAATGAGAAGCGCATTGAGATGCTTTTTGAAGAGCAACGCTTTCACGATGCCCGCCGCTGGATGATTGCCCCTAGCACGCTGGGCCGTCAAAGCCAATGGTATCAAGGTCGTAGGTACCTTGAAGCCCGGCAAAGACGGTGATCGGTATACAAGTACAGCAACGAATAACTACGATTATAAGTACTACGTCCGTTCGAGATTGATCCGGGTAAGGAAAACCGTAGCTGGCTACGACAAAATGTATTTCCTACCCTATTTCAAGGGATGAAATTAACCGGAACAACAAGCTGATCAACAATCCAGGGTACGTTGAAAATTAGTCTTGATCGTTGGTAGTAGTTGATTATGAGAATCCGGGTTGACCATTGGTCGGCCCGGATTCTTTTTGCATTTTTAATAATCCAGTTTTTACAAAATCTACCCTTCCTGCTGTATGTTGGCGCGTATTATTTCCCATCAGCGGTATAAGATTTATTTTTCAGTGTAGGCCTTATATTGATGGGTTGTCAAAAGCAAACCGATGAGAAACAAACAGAGTCCGGCGCCTGAAAACCCGCTCTTCACCCTCCTGGCTCCCGAACAAACCAGCGTTACCTTCGAAAACACCATTACCGAAAGTCTGAACGGAAACGTACTCATGTACGAGTACTTCTACAACGGCGGCGGCGTGGCCGTGGGCGACCTCAACGACGACGGACTGGACGACCTGTACTTCTCGGGCAACATGGTACCCAACCGCCTGTACCTGAACAAAGGCAGTCGCGACGGCGAACCGTTGAAGTTTGAGGACATCACCACCAAGGCCGGCGTGGCCGGGCGCGATACCAGCTGGAAAACCGGCGTGACCATGGCCGATGTGAACGGCGATGGCAAACTGGACATCTACGTATGCTACTCGGGAAATTTTTCGCCCGAAAAGCGCAAAAACGAACTCTACATCAATCAGGGAGCCGGAGCCGATGGGGTACCTACCTTTACCGAAGAAGCCGAAAAATACGGCCTGGCCAGCCAGGGTACCAGCACGCAGGCCACTTTCTTCGACTACGACAAAGATGGTGACCTGGATATGTTCCTGCTCAACCACAATCCCAAGTCCTTACCCGTGCTGAATGAACTGGGCACGGCCGAACTCCTCAAAAAGGATGATCCCATGAACGGGATGCGGCTCTACCGCAACGACGGAACACCTTCAAAGACGTTACCCGCGCCGTCGGTCTGCAAAGCTCCGCCCTATCGTACGGCCTGGGGGCCGGCGTAGCCGATCTCAACGGCGACGGCTGGACCGACATTTACGTGTCCAACGACTACCAGGTACCGGACTACCTCTACATCAACAACAAGAAAGGTGGCTTTACCGATCAGCTCAGCAGCAGCATCGGGCATACCTCGCATTTCTCGATGGGCAGCGACGTGGCCGACCTCAACAACGACGCCCGTCCGGATATCATGACCCTCGACATGCTGCCCGAGGACAACCGCCGCCAGAAACTCCTGATGGCCCCCGACAACTACGAGAAATTTGACCTGAATGTACGGCTGGGCTTCAACCACCAGTACATGCGCAACATGCTGCACATCAACGATGGCAACGGTTCCTTCCGGGAAATAGGCCAATTGGCCGGCGTATCCAACACCGACTGGAGCTGGTCGGCACTGTTTGCCGATTTCGACAACGACGGCTGGAAAGATCTCTACATCACCAACGGCTACCTGCGCGACTACACCAACATGGATTTCCTCAAACACATGAGCGACTACGTGCAGAATCAGCAGCAGGGTATCCAACGCGCCGACGTGCTGAAACTGGTGTACGAAATTCCGTCGTCCAACCTGACCAACTACATTTTCGAAAATAACAACGAATCTGACAATTCAAAAACGTCACCCGAGACTGGGGCCTGGACCGCCCCTCGAACAGCAACGGCGCCGCCTACGCCGATCTGGACAACGACGGGGATCTGGATCTGGTCGTCAATAATGTCAACCAACCCGCGTTTGTCTACCAGAACCAGGCCAATACTTTATCCAAACACCACTACCTGAAAGTAAAAACCCAGGGCAAGGCGCCCAATACCCAGGGCCTTGGGGCGCAGGTGACTATATACAGCGGCGGTCAGCAGCAGTACCTGGAACAAATGCCCACGCGCGGCTACGAATCCAGCGTATCACCTACCCTGCATTTTGGGTTGGGCGAAACCACTACCATTGATTCGCTGCGGGTGGTGTGGTCTTCGGGCAAACAGCAGTTGATCGCCAACCCGAAGGTAGATCAACTACTGAGCGTATCGGAAACCGAGGCGTTAGGTACCTACAAATGGCCCGGTAGCGAGCCTCCTTTGTTTGAAGAGGTACCTTCCCCCATCTCCCACCAGGATGCGACACCCGATATCAACGATTTTTACCGGCAGCCGCTGTTGGTCAACCCGCTCTCGTTCACCACGCCCATTCTGGTCAAAGCCGACGTGGACGGCGATGGGCTGGAAGACGTTTTTGTCGGCGGTAGCAAGGGGCAGGCCAGTACACTCTTCGTCCAACAAACGGGAGGGAATTTTGTCAAAAAAGCCACTCCTGCTTTTGAGGCCGACGCCGCCGGGCAGGTAACCGATGCCGTGTTTTTCGACGCCAACGGCGACGGGACCCCCGACCTGTACGTAGCGCACGGAGGCTACGCTGATTTCGAACCCAACGATGCCCGCTTTCAGGATAAGCTGTACCTCAACGACGGCAAGGGTACCTTTACCCTAAGTCCCCGAGCCCTACCGGCTATGCTTACCAGTACCGGGGCCGTATGCGCGGGCGACTTTTCCGGCGACGGCAAGCCCGATCTGTTTGTGGGCGGGCGCGTGGTACCCGGTCGCTATCCCGAGCTACCCGAAAGCTATATTCTTGGTCAATGATGGCAAAGGGAATTTCACCAACCGGACTACGGCAGTAGCTTCCTCGATTTCTAAACTAGGGCTCGTGACGGATGCGGCCAGCGTGGATATCAACGGCGATAAAAAAGCTGATTTGGTGGTGGTAGGCGAATGGATGCCGCTGACGGTGTTCATCAACGAAAACGGAAAATTGACCAACAGAACCAGCGACTATTTTGATAAAGAATACAAAGGCTGGTGGAATACCCTGCTGGTAAACGACCTGAACGGCGACGGCAAGCCCGACCTGGTAGCGGGAAACCAGGGGTTGAACTCACAGATACGAGCCAGTGACCAGGAACCGGCCACGCTGTACGCCCGGGATTTTGATAGCAACGGTACCATCGACCCCATTCTGAGTTGCTACATTCAGGGCAAAAACTACCCGTACATCACCCGCGACGAGCTGGTGATGCAGATGAGCAGCATGGGAGCCCGCTACCCCGATTACAAGAGCTACTCGGAAGTAACGCTGACGGATCTTTTCTCCGAAAAAGAATTGGAAAGCGCCCAGAAGCTAGAAGCCAACTACCTCAAAACGGCCTTATTTCTGAGTACTCCCGAAGGAAAATTCAAGGTACAGGAACTACCCCTGGAAGCCCAGTTCTCACCCGTATTTGCCATCACTTCGCTGGACTATAACCAGGATGGCAAAAAAGACCTACTGCTGGCGGGGAACATCAGTCAGGGGCGCTTGCGGCTCGGGAAGTTCGACGCCAATCATGGCTTGCTGCTGCGAGGCAATGGCAACGGTACGTTCACTACTATTTCCCAGCGCCAGGCCGGATTTAAACTGACGGGCGACGTAAGAAGTATCGTTTCTATTGGAAACCGGGTTTTGTTTGGAATAAATCAGGAAGGCGTAAAGGCCTATCAGGTAAAAAAATAAGAAAGCAGTTCATTCAAAGTTTCCATCCGTAGCTAACATCAAAGAGGCAACCGGTATCGGCAGCCTCTTTGTGTCCTACTTTTCATGTTCAGCAGAATGAGTATTGAACTATCCCTAATTCCCGTTAGGCGAGCAATACTAGTCATTGATCCGTTCGGAAGGGAGATGCCGGTAGCCCCTCTTTGTTATACAGATTGGGGTTGACGGGATTATCAGCCCAGGCATAACGCACATAGTGGGGGTTGGCGACTTCGTCACTCCACACAATCACCTTGCCGTTCAATTTTCGCTTTCGCCCAAACGAATTTTTTGTCGGCACCTGCAATGGCAAATTCACCGAGGCGTCCCCGTCGCTGGCAATCAACCCACTGCCGTCATTGGTGAAGCTGACCACTATTTTGTTGCCGTCAATTCTGGACGACTGATAGGTGGGGCCAGAATAAACCAGGTTTTCGTGATACGCCGTTTTCAGCGCAGCCAGGGCCAGTCGTTCGCCCACATCTTTCTTATTGTCGGGGTGAATATCGTTCCATTCGCCCAGGTCAATGGCCACCGCCATGGCCGTATTGGGTACCGATAGGGCCTTAAGCTGTGCTTCCCTCAACATGGCCCAGTTACTTTCGGCTGGCTGATAGTTGTACTCCATAAAGCCGGGAAGCTGTACATACAGAAAGGGGAGTTCACCCTGCTTCCAGTGACGTCGCCAATCACTGATCAGGGCGGGCAGCAGGGTTGTATACTCCTGCGGCTTACCCGCATTGCTCTCGCCCTGATACCAGCAAAATCCTTTGATGGCGTAATCTATTTCCGGGGCTACCATGGCATTGTACAAGGCCGCTGGCTGATTCTGGGCATTGATGCCCCCGCCAAAACCCCCACCGGCGATTGGCCGGTAAGCCGTGCCTACTTTATACTGCCAGGTTCCTTTTAGATCAACCGTGTCGGCACCAGCGAAATAGGCAGTAGGGTTTGTCGGGTACAAAGCCGCCTTTACCACCGTTGTTGGTGACCCGCACCACAACTACATTTTTGCCCGCTTTCAGCACATCGGCCGGAACCGGATACCGGCGCTGGGGGTACATATACGTGGTTTTGCCAACCGGCCTGCCGTTGATGTAAAGTTCATCGGCATCAACGATTCGACCCAGAAAGACTCTGGCGGGCTTGCCTGTCATCGAAGCCGGTATGTCGATTTCCCGTCGGTACCACACCACGCCATTCAGCTCTTTTATACCCTGATCCTCCCAATAGCCCGGAACATTAATTGGCCGCCAGCCTTTGGGTACGTACGATACGTTCATACCATTTTGTCGAACCCGTCACCCCAAATCGACGGGTGGCGCTGGCCTGTTGACCGTTGCCGGTGGTCTGCGGTTCAAGGCTGTTGATGTAGGTCGTGTCTTTGTTCTTCTCAATGGTTGCTTTCAGGTCGGAAAAGTCCTTCAGCCCTTCTTCGCTCGTCCAGGCTTCGATGGGCGTACCGCCCACACTGGCGTTGATGATACCGACTGGTACCTTGTACTTTTCATAAATCTTTTTGGCGAAGAAATACGCCACGGCCGAAAACGGTCTGACGTCCTCTCCCGACGGCGGCTTTCCACTGACCACTCGGAAGGTCGTTTTGCGGGCCTTGCAGATTCGTCAGGGTTGGAACCAGAACTGTCGAATTTGGGGGTAGTTGGCCTCCGGAATTTCTTTGGCATAGGTCACGTCATGGATATTCAGCTGGTGGACCATGTTGCTCTGCCCACTGCAAAACCAGACATCGCCAATCAGAATATCCTTGGCCAGTCGATTCTGAGTTTTGCCGTCAATCTCCATCGTAAAGGGGCCACCGGCCGGAATGGGAGGTAACGCTACCTGCCACTTGCCCCGCGGCCTCGGTACTGGTTTTGTAGGTCTTGGTCTTGAAGCGAACCGAAATTTTCTCGCCGGGAGTTGCCCATCCCCAAACCTTCAGAGCGGTTTATCGCGCTGCAGTACCATGCCATCGCTGATTAATTTGGGCAAACGAAGCTGCGCCTGGGTTCCGAGGCTTAGGATGCACAACAGAATAAATAGGAATGGTCTTTTCATCGTAAAGCGGTTTTACTTAGCCAGGGCGGGATTAATTTCATAGAAAAAGGTATTTCCCACCCTATTGATTGGTGAATTAATTTATAAAGCCTGATCATGACCAGGAATCCCCCATGGGGCTTACCTATCCTCTGTTGGAAGAGTTTCTGTACAACCTCTCCTCCGGTCCGAGGTAGGTTTTTTCCTGATCTCCAAAACTCCAGTACCAGCTTTTGCAACACTACGCCGGGGTGTTCCATCCAGAACTTCACCGTATGTTTGCCCGGCTTGCTGATCGTATGCCTGCTGGGTTTGATATTGATATTCTCGGCCGCCCACTTATTCCATATCCCCCGGTCGCTCGTTTTGTCCTCTTTGTTCAGGCTGATGATCTGAGGCTGCTCATCATCCACCGAAATGGCACATTGCAGGCCATTTTCGGATGAATAGTAATTCAGGGTTGGCGAGAAATAAGCGTCAATCGTGAACTCGCCCTCGCTGTACGTGTAAATCTCGTACTGCAAATGCGGTGAAGTACCCCCGGGCTTCTGCTCATTGGCTGTAACCAGAAAAGGTGTCACGGCCGAACCCGTCCGGCCATGCTCGGGCAGCACTTTCCACTGAATGCCGTTTGCAGCAATGGCTTTGGTAAAATGGTCCGCCTCGATAGAAACGCCCCGTTGCTCGTCCTGATAAAAAACCGGTCCCTGCGTCGCCGCCGGTACGTCGGCCCGTCTGGTTCGTGGAGCTACTCTCTCCTTTTTGTCTGCGACTGAATCGGCGGGGAGGTACCGCACATCCGGTATTTTTTGCCGGTTAGGCAGTTGCCAGTAGGTATAGCCTATGTGCGTCTGACTCATGAGGTGATTCCACTTGCCGTTGTTGAGCTGATGGTACTGCCGGGTAATCAGCGAGTCGTTTGCATACCGTTGTTTTGCCCGATCGGCGTACGCATTGGTCTCCATCTCTTTTTGCAGATACGCGTCTTTGTTGAGGGCCACGTTGTAATACATTTTGTTCAGGTTGGAATAGGCACTGATGGGATGTAGCATCAGCTGGAAGTACGCGTTCCGGTAATCGGTAGGTAATTTTTGGTTGATGTCCTCCGCTTTTTTCAAAAGAGCCGTATACTCGTTGACTACTCTTTTCCATTCACCGGTTGTAAGGCTGTACGTACCGGCATCCAGTAATTCGGGCTTGCGGCGGGCATTGTATTTGCCGTACTGGGCTAGTAAAGTGGCAATATCTTTGGCATATTTTTCACCAAACTGAGCCGCTACCCAGTTTTCCGTATAGCGCGTCAGCTCGTCGGCCCCGATTTTTCGGGGATCCCAGGCATAGTCCAGAAAAAAGGAAATGGGGAATTCCATGGGCTTGATGTCGCCCACATTCATTATCCAGATATCCTTCACCTGATGTTCCCAGGCCAGGTGCATCTGCTCCCAGATGCGGGGCAGCGGGTTGGTGTTGAGCCATTTGTAGTTGCGCGGACCACCTACCTAGTCAAAGTGATAGTAGATTCCATACCCGCCCTTGCGCGGCTTATCGCCCGGCCTGGGTAGCTTTCGGAGGCCCTTGATTCCCTGAAAAAGAAGCTGACCACCAGTCGGCAAACCAACCGGGAACTACGGGAAGTATTAAAAAAAAAAGTGAACAAGGGCCTGATTCTGAAATCCGTCAAGGGGCCCCAGTATTCCGAGCTAGTCGTCTCGCTGAGTGTGCCCCTGTACATGGAGCTGGGCTGCGGTTTGCGTGGGGTGGTCAAGGCGCTCTCCGTGCTGGGGCAGGAGCTGGGCTGGGAGTTCCCTTCGGTCCCCCACCGCAACTCGATCGAAAACTGGGTGAAGAAGAGTGGCTATGCGGTTTACAAAGATCCCCGTCAGGGGGTTGCCCCAGCGGACTACGCCATGATCGTCGATGAGAGCATGATGATCGGCAGTAAGAAGCTATTGCTCACCCTGGGTGTGAAGGCAACTAAGGACGAGCAGGTCCCGCTGGGTCATCAGCACGTGGAGGTGCTGGGCATTAGCGCAAAACCCAGCTGGAACAGCCGAAGCATCACCGAAGACTTGCAGAAAAGCATGCTGAA
The DNA here is from genome assembly GCA_963768025.1 of uncultured Cytophagales bacterium. Lineage (GTDB taxonomy): Bacteria > Bacteroidota > Bacteroidia > Cytophagales > Spirosomataceae > CAVYGM01. The sequence goes on along the minus strand of CAVYGM010000013.1, from coordinate 6,709 downwards.
GATGAAGGCAGCCCCCCCTTATGTCGTCAGCGACAACTGTTCGAGCCTGGCCAAGGGGATCAGGGATACGGGACTGCCCCACATCCGTGACGTGGGGCACACACTGGGTATGTTCCTGGAACGGATCTACAAGAACAACCCCGAGTTCACTGCCTACATGAAGGCCCTCTCCGGTGTCAGGTTCCAGCACATCATGAACCCGGTCGCCCACCTGCTGCCTCCCGCGCAGAGGACGATCGCCCGATTCCTCAACCTGACGGCCGTAGCGGAGGGGTCGGGCAAGATGCAGGACGGCTTCCACCGGCTGACGGGCCAGCAGCAGCAGGGCTTCGGCTTCATCCCCCGCAATGGCTCGTTGATCGGGGAGCTGACCGAGGTGTTGGGCTGTGTGAACCAGATCCAGCGCGAGATCAAGCTCCGGGGCTATCTCCGGACAGAATTCGGGAAAATGGGGGCGTCCCCGCCGGCCTGGAATGCCTCCTCTGACGTGGTGGAGTCTGTTTGGCACTTACAAAGCAAGGAAGGCTTCAAACAGGCTGTACGGGGTGACGGGTTTTGTGCTGATTCTGCCACTGAAAACCAAAGTCAGTGCGATGAGCACCCGTTCGTTCGATTTCAAGAAAAGTCTGGAGAACGTCTCCCTGGCCCAGATCAAAAGGTGGGAGCAAGAGACCCTAACTGAAAACCTGGTTACCAAGAGAAATAAAGCCCTAAAATATGCTTGATTATTTTAAAGTTTTGGACACCCTACCCGATGGGACCAGCTTTCCCTGCGATTTAATTACGGCTCTACTATCTCGTCAGCGTTTTAAACGCGAACCAGCTACCTACTTCAACACCACCTTCGCCACCACCGGCTGATGATCCGACGGGTACCGCTGTTCTTTGGCGTCGGTCAATACGCCGTATTTGAGTACCTCGAAGTCTTTACTCACAAAAATATAGTCGATGCGCTTGTCCATGGGGGCATCGAACTTGAAGCTATTGAAGGTACCTTCGGGGCCGTAGGGTGGCTGCTTGGATACGTCGTGGGCATCCTGCAAGATCGTCTGCATGGCCTGGATCTGGCTGGTTTCAGGGGTAGAGTTGAAGTCGCCTACGCAGATCGCGGGGGTGTTTTTGGCAATTTCCTTGATCTTCTTCACCATCAACTTCCCCGATTCCTGCCGGGCTTTGACGCCCTGATGGTCGAAGTGGACGCTGAAAAAGTAGAATTGCTTCTTCGTTTTCAGATCCTGAAACTTCGCCCAGGAACAGATGCGGTTGCAGCAGGTAGCATCCCACCCCTTACCGGGTACGTCCGGTGTTTCGCTCAGCCAGAAATCACCGGAATCCAGGACTTTGAAGCGGTCTTTTTTGTAAAAAATGGCCGAGTGCTCCCCGCCTTGCTTGCCGTCGTCGCGGCCCTTGCCCAGGAACGCAAACTCATTTCAGCTCGGCCACGTCTTCCAGTTGTCCCCGCAGTACTTCCTGGGTTCCGAACAAATCAAACTCATGGTAACGAATCAGCGCTTTGACGTTTTCCTTACGATTCGGCCAGGCATTTACGCCGTCGTTGGGGGTGTTGTACCGCAGGTTATAACTAGCCACAGTGATGGGCGTGCCGGATTGGGAATAAGCGACCTGCATGGCGCAGAGGGTTAGGAACAGGAATACAGATACTGGTTTTCATAGAAACAGCTTGGATTTCGGAATACTGAAAATGAGTCTTACAAAGAAAAGAAATTTGGGCTGGATACGGGGATTAAATTTGATTGAAGTTGTGAGGAGCGCCCGGACAGCTGTTTACCCTCCCATTCAATACAAGGGCAGAAACACTATAAAATTACTCTCGTTGAAAAGATGAGGGTAAATTTTACTCTCGTCAATTGGGGTGGAGGTTCCCTCTACCGTGGATTTCTATGATCTAAAATGTCTGGGAGGCTCAGACCTAGGTAAAGATTTTCACCGTGTATTAGAGTGGTGCTTATTTGTTCTTCGAAGGGTTCATGTAGGCACCGGTTTCTCTGATATTGACATTATGCACAGCCAATATTAGCCATCCTTGTTTTGTTTTCGTAACAACCCATGTAAAGAGGCCATGTCGCAGAGGTCTAACACTACCGTCGGGGTCAACATCGCCGGTAATGCCCCAGCCAATATGCATTATTGCTAAATCCGGCTTTATGTACTTTATTTTTACACTATCAGTCGTCCATACACTGTTTTTAAAAACCACTTCATGCCGTTCTTTATGAACGGCGACTGTTTCTTTTTTTCCTTTGAGCCATTGCCCCGCTACATTGATGAAATCAACATCATTGTGAAGTAGGGTTCCCATTGAATCCATGTCATGCTGATTCCAAAATTGTTCCCAGTTGCTGACGAGGCGTCTTAAACTATTGGCATCCTTAGTACTGTAACTTTTAGCCGATTGGCTGAAACCAATTTGACACAACAGTACAAATAAAGTGGTTAACAAAAGCTGTCTCATAAATTTGTTCCTTTTCCAACGCCCGGATAATGCGACGTGTCAACTATGGTACTTTTTATGTCTTATCTTTTCACAAATACTATATAACCTTACTGTTGCTACTTATTTAGACCCAAGATACTTCATTCCCCGTTTCTTTATATAATTCAGACTCACAACTTATCAAACGGTTTGATTTTTAACAGTTTACCATACGCTCCTCGCCCTCTGCCCCACACAAAAAAGAGCACGAACAGGCCCAGCCCATTCATGCTCTTTTTACTTTACAAACCCAGACCGTTATTCCCACTGCCACCCCGGATTCTGCCCCAGCTTAGAATTAGTCAGCAAATGCGTTTCCGGTATCGGATAGAAATACTTCTTCTCCTCAAACTTCCGCGGGATATTGGTCAGCCAGGTGATTTCGCCCGAGGTACCGTTGGTCAGCTTCTGGGCAGCTACCCCCACATTGATATACGTCACGCCACTTTGCTGCGTGGCGGGCGTAGTGGTGAAGAAGAACACGTCGGGCTTGCCGTCTTCGTCGAGGTCGATCAGTTTGTTGGCTTCGGGTACGTAGATACCCCGCCACTCCATTTCAAACAGCTCCCCGCGTTTCCAGCGGATCAGGTCGTAGAAGCGGAAGCCTTCCAGCGCCAGCTCAATGCCCCGCTCGCGGCGTATTTCCAGAATAACCGGGTTGGAGATGTTGGGAAAGTACACCGACTTTCAGGTAAGGGTCCACCGTGGTAGGCAGGGTGGTGAGTCCGCCCGTGATACCGGCCCGGCTGCGCAGGGCACCGATGGTTTTGGCCCAGTCGTCGTTGGTGATGGTACCCAGCTCGGCCTTGGCTTCGGCGTAGTTGAGCAGTACCTCGGCGTAGCGGAATATCGACACGGCGTTGGTGCTGTTGTTTCCCCCGTCGATGGTCACATCGTCCACGCTCCATTTGATGGGCTGGTAGCCGGTGTAGGTATAGGTGAAGGCGGGGGGAGCCGCTACGCGGGTACCACCGTTCACGCGGGTATAGCCCGGCGTCCGGATGGTCTGCTGCAGGCGCTTGTCGCGCCCTTTGGTTTCCTGCTGAAACGTCTGGGTCTGGTAGTCGGCTTCGTTGGTAAAGGGCGTTCCGTCGATGATTGAGGTAGGTATGGATAAACGGACGGATAAAGCTGAACCGGGTTCCCGTCGTAGACGAGGTAAAGTACCAGTTGGCCGCATGCCGCACGCCCAGGCTAGCGCTGGACACCACGGCCAGCATGATTTCGGAGGCCACGGGTACATCGCTGGTAAAGAGCTGCCGGTAGGCCGCATCCGGTCCGCCGGTGGTATTGAGCCGGAACTTGCCGCTGTCCATAATGGCCTTGGCAGCACTTTCCGCCTCCTGCAACCAGGTATTGGCCGTATTGGCCAGCCCCTTGTCGGTATGGTACTTCCGGAAGGTACCCTCAAACAGTGCTACCCGTGATTTGAGCGCCAGCGCAATGTTTTTGGTAATCAGGGTGCGGGAGGCATCGTCTACCGTCCGGATGTTTTGAGCGGCAAAATTCAGGTCGGCCAGCACGTTGTCCATCACCAGCGTACGCGAATCGCGCTCGCCGTACAGCTGCGGGTCCGACACGTCGAGGGGTTTATCGATCCAGGGTACATTGCCGTATCTCTTTACTTTCTCGAAATAAAACCAGGCCCGGAAAAACCGCGCCAGGCCGTTGAAGTGCTGCCGGGTGGCTTCGGGCACGTCGGGATTCACGTTATTTTCCAGAAAGAAATTGATATTCCGCAAGGTACCCCAGCCCCAGTTGGAGTCGCCGCCCAGCGCTACCAGGTCGTAGCCCGAGGCGGAGGTGTTGTCGTTGGTGCGGGAGCTGTACACGTCCGGCCGCAGGAAATCGGGCGCATTGCGGCGGGCCGAGTAGTCCGAAATGGCGTCGGCCTGGTGGATGTTGTTGGCGCTCGGCATCCAGTCGTAGAACGAGTTGGCGTACAGCTGCAGACCGTTTTCGCTGCCAAATACGGCCTGCTTGTTGGCGGTATGCTGGGGTACCTCTTCCAGGTCACAGCCGGTCAGCATCAAGCCGGCGAGTAATAGTCCTATATAATACTTCTTCATGTTTCGGTATATTTTAAAGATGGTACATCAAAATGTTACGGACAAACCGAGCGTAACACTCTTCAACATCGGGTAATTGTAGCCATCGCCGGAATTGCCACTCGTAAACAGCTGGTCGGAGGGCGCATTGGCATTTTCTACGTCGATATTGTCCACAATCTTGAGCAGCGGCGACCAGGTCAGGAGGTTGTCAGACGAGAGGTAAATTCGCGCGGCTTTTACGACCTTGATCGGCGCCAGCAGGCTCTGCGGCAGGTTGTAGCCCACCTGGAAGTTTTTCAGACGGACGTAGGCGGCATTCATGGTGTACTTGGTCTGACGGACCGTCAGGATACCGCCGCTGCGGTTGGCGAGCCGCGATACGTAGCGGGGGAAAAACGAATCGGGGTTTTCTTCCGACCAGATGATTCCCTCGTTGAGGTGCCAGTTGGGCACGTCGCCGTAGGGACGGTTGTACTGTCCCCAAAAGGCGTTGGATTCGGTGCTGGGGTACCAGTCCTGCTTGCCTACGCCCTGGAAGAAGGCCGAAAAGAAGAAGCCTTTCCAGTCGGCACCCAGGTTGACCCCGAAGGTATAGCGGGGAGCGGAGTTTCCGATGATGATCCGGTCGCCGGGTTTGTCCACGGTATTGTCGCCGGGCGTAATGCTGCCGTCGCCGTTGAGGTCTTTGAACTTGATATCACCGGGCAGAATCTCCCCGCGGGCGGTAGACAGAAACAATTTCTGGTTGGCGTGCGCGTCAATTTCCGCCTTGGAAGTAAAGAATCCGTCGTTCACGTAGCCCCACATTTCGCCAATTTTCATGCCCTCGTAGTAGTCGTTCAGGAATTTGTTGGGATTGTTGTACCGCAGGATGGTAGACTGATTGTCCGCCAGGTTGAAGCCGATCCGGTAGTTGAAGGGGCCGGTGCCGAGATTGAACTGGTCGCGCCAGGCCATCACCACTTCCCAGCCGGTGGTTTTGAGGTCGGCGTAGTTGCCTCGGGGTGAGGTAGCGCCGAAAATAGCCGGCAGGGTCAGACCGATGGTGTACATATCCGTGGTCTTGCGGATATACGCGTCGGCGTTCAGCGTCAGCTTGCCCGAAAACATGGTCAGGTCCATTCCGACGTTGCTGGTGGTGGCGGTTTCCCAGGTCAGCCCGTCGGGAAGTACCGTGGGCCGGCTGGTGCGCTGGGGCAGGATGCCGTTCAGGATGCGCCCCATCTGCGAGATATCGAAGGTTTCCTGAAAAGCGTACGAGCCGATGTTACCATTGCCCAGCGAGCCGTACGAGCCTCTGAATTTCAGGTCGGTAACGATCCGGTCGGATACGGGCCAGAACTCCTCCTGCGACAAGCGCCAGCCCAACGAGATAGACGGAAAGAAGCCGTACCGCTCGTTTTCGGGAAACTTGGAAGATCCATCGTAGCGGCCGTTGAACTCGACGAGGTACTTGTCGTTGAAGATATAGTTCAGACGCGAAAAGCCGCCCAGAATTTTCCAGGCTTCGTAGTTGCCGGAAGTAGAGATGCCTGTCCCAGGGCCAGGTTGATGTTGGTGGCGTCTTCAAAAATCAGTCCGTTGCGCTGTACCTCGATGCGGTTGTAAGTCGACTGCTCGTAGTTGGTACCGACCATCGCCTTGAAGTAGTGCTTGTTCACCGTTTTCTCGTACTCCGCGTACAGGTTGGAAGCCATGTACCGGGTGCGGTTGTGGTACTCGGTGAGGTCGTTGTACTGGTTACCCACGTACTCGATCACCCCCGGCGAGCGACTGAAAGGTACCTGCACGCGCCTTCTGTTTTCGTCATTGTAGATATTCTGAAACGTAAAGTTACCGATGACCCGCAGGGAGTTATTCAAAAATTTGGCTTCAAACCCAGTGGTATTCCGAATAATGCTCCGCTCGGTATCCTGCCCGTTTTTGCCGTAGTAAAAATCACCGACGGTAAAGGCACCCGAGTGCGTAATGGTACCGTCGGGGTTCAGCATGGGCGACAGCACGTGGCCTTCATCCCCGATGTTCCGCCAGATACCGCCGCCTTCGCCCACGTTGATGGGCGTATGGTAAAAGCGGTTGGAGTAATCGACGTTGTTGTTCACTTCCAGCCACGGAAACAGCTTGATGGCCCCCTTGGCCCGGAGGTTGTATACTTTGAAGTCGT
>CAVYGM010000012.1:0-127775 GCA_963768025.1 uncultured Cytophagales bacterium | reverse complement strand
TTTACTACCAGGGAAATAAATCATTCGAAATACAGGAGGCCGACACCATTCCTCTGCAACAAGGCGAAGTACGGCTCAAAGTAGCCTATTGCGGTGTCTGCGGCACCGATGTCCATATCTACCATGGCAACATGGATCAGCGGGTGCACATTCCGCAGGTCATCGGCCACGAAGTATCCGCCGAAATCGCTGAGGTAGGCGAAGGGGTAACCGGCTGGCAAGTCGGTGATCGGGTAGCCGTGCGGCCGTTGCAGCCGGGAGCCGAGCACCCTTCTGACTACGGACAAAACCACATTGGCAGGAATCTGAAATTCATCGGCATAGACACCTCCGGCGGCATGCAGCAGTACTGGAATGTCCCCGCCCATACCCTGCACCGCCTACCCGAATCGCTCTCGCTGGAAATCGGCGCGCTCATCGAACCACTAGCCGTGGCCTGTCACGATATTCGTTTGGGAGAATTACAGGCGGGTGAAAGCGTAGTCGTGATCGGCGGCGGTCCCATCGGGATGCTCATCGCGCTGGTAGCCAAACACAAAGGGGGCCGCGTGCTGGTGTCGGAAGTAAACCAGAACCGCATTGCCCTGGCCGAATCGCTGGGTCTAGCAGCGGTTAATCCCCGCGAGCGCGACCTGGTACAAGCCGTAGAGGAATTTACGGAAGGCGCTATGGCCGATCTGGTGTTGGAAGTATCGGGCGTACAGGCCGGAGTCGACGTGATGACCCAGCTCCCCCGCGCTCGGGGCCGCATCGTGATGGTGGCCATCCACGCCCAGCCCAAGTCGGTGGATCTCTTCCGCTTCTTCTGGCGCGAACTTCGCCTCATCGGGGCGCGGGTCTACGAGCCGCAGGATTTTGAGGAAGCCATTGCGCTGGCCGCGAGCGGCGAGCTGCCTCTGCGAGAACTGATCACCGAAGTATCGCCCCTGGCGAATGCGCAGCAGGTTTTTGAAACGATTGACAGCAATCCGGCGGGGATGAAGTACTTGCTGGCGTGTCAGTGAAGGACTTGAAGCAATGGGCATTTATCCGCCTTGCTGGATTCCGATCCGCTTTACACGCTACCCGAGTTGGTATGAATAGCTACCTCCCTCTTATTAGCTCTATTCCAATTGTGACTGATACGAGATCCGGTCACTCTATAGAACCCATGCATCTTTTTTGTAAAGTCTAAGCAGAGCTGTCAGGATTGGTCTTACCTTTGGGTACATAAAGTTCCCTTATGCGTTCCCCCGTCTTCATTTACCTGGATACTCATCAATGGATGAGTATCCAGGTAGCATACCATTTCAACACGTTCAGCCGCTCATGACAAAGTCACTTTACGCCCTGCTGCTGTTGCTATTGGTAGCGGCCTGTTCCACCAGGAAAGGCCAGCAGGAGCAGGTCACTGCCATCGATTCTACGAATTCAGGCCTCTCAGAAAGCGACCGGACTACCTGGGCCGACCTAGGCTATTACAAAACCGCGGGTGATTCGGTCATTATTCCTCCTTTTGAAGTAGAAGTGGAACTGACCGTCCGGGCCAATACCCTGATTAGGGCGGATCAGGAAACCATTATCGTCAGTGCTTTTCTGACCGGTATTCCAAAAGACACCACGCTGGAAGACTACCAAAGAGAAGGCGAAATCGGGATTCTGAACCATGACGTCGAGCTCACAGACACGCGAATCGCCTTGTTCAAAAACCTGAAATTTTCGAGGAAGGTTTACGACTCCCTGGCCGATAAAGATATCCGGTTGCTGCTCAACGTGTACAGCGGTCGGAAGTCCGCCCCTGACAATCTGCTTAATTGCGACATTTTTTCTGGCAAACTAAGCACCATCCTCAACAAGCGTCCCACGCTGTTCTGCTCCCTGATTGAAGGCGACGAGCGGTAGACGAGTGCCCGCTAGCCTAAAACTCATCGTTGAAAATTCACCAAATTATTTCAAATCGTGACCTATATATTCCGTGCCCTATTACTTGTTGTTGTACTAACTTTTAACAGATGTACCAACCCGTCCAGCTCACCGACCAATCAAAGCGCTCTAAAACCCGAATCCTGGATTAACGACCGGGTCGAAAAAGCAAGGCAGCGGCTGGACAGCACCGAAGCAGGCAAAATTGTGTGGCAGGCGATGGAAGCCCACGGGGGTCTGGAAAAGTGGTACAGTAATGGACCTTTATCGTTTCACTTCAATTATGTGCCCCTCGATGGCAGTACCGTCCGCAACACCTACCAGACTATTGACACATGGAGTAACAAAGCCCGGCATCAACACGCCACGGATCAGACCCAAGAATTCGGCTGGACGGGCGAAAAAACCTGGAAACAAGTCAAAGATTCGACATCGTTTCCCTTTGATATGAAATTTTGGGCCCTGACGCCTTACTATTTTCTGGGTCAGCCCTTTGTGCTGGATGGGGAAGGGGTACGGCTCGAAAAGCTGGCCGACAAATCACACAAAGGCAGAACCTACGATGCCATCAAGGTTACCTTTGCTCCCGGCACCGGCAACGCACCGGACGATTACTACGTGCTGTATTTCGGCAAACAGAATCACAAGCTGGCCATCATCCGCTACATTGTTTCGTATCCCGGATACTTTGAAAAAGGAAAACATGCTCCCGAAAAACTGATGGAGATTCAGGGCATGACTGTCGTGGATAGGATAGAGTTGGCCACTGGTTACCATACCTATTGGCTCACCGAGGATGAGCAGGCCGGGGAGTACATCACCGACATTACAGTCGATGACATAAAGTTCGATTCCACCGTTCAGAATGCATATTTTGATATGCCGGAAGGCGCAGAAGTGATCCAGTAAATTCACAACAGGAGGAAGGTGTATTGGGAATTCCATTCCGGTCAGGCGATTCGTACCACTGCTTTGCCCGCTACCGCCGGTTTACAACCGGTGGTTAGCAGTCTTTAACTTGACAGAGTACTATCCTACCCCCAACCAACCCTAACAACCCCTTCTTCCCCAGCGATCGGAAAAACCCATCCCCCTCCGTAATCAAATCCCCAGCCAGCTTCGCCTTGTTCTGCTGCATGACCATGATCTTTTCTTCCACCGTATCGGGGCAAATGAGGCGGACGGCGATGACGTTTTTTTGCTGACCGATGCGATAACTGCGGTCGATGGCCTGGTTTTCGACGGCGGGGTTCCACCAGGGGTCTACGAGATCTACGAGGGAGACGTAGTCGGCGGTGAGGTTGATTACCTATGCTATTTACTATATTTACACAAAGTTATTCTCAACGTTTGGGCGGGATGGCTTAAAGATACATAAGCGACAACCAAATGCCGTGGAAGCAGCACCGCATATTCAAAAAAGCAAGAATGACATTATCCGAACTGAAAGAAACTCTTGAACAACTCCGCAGTTTAGCTACTGAAAACGAAGTCGTTGAATTTAAGGAAGCAAAAAATAGCTATGACTTTACAAAATTAGGCAAGTACTTCTCAGCACTGAGCAATGAGGCTAATTTGAAAGGGAAATCTCATGCGTGGCTGGTATTTGGTATTGAAAACAGACGTCATTCGATAGTTGGTAGTCTTTTTCGTACTAACAGAAAAGATCTGGATAGTTTGAAAGGGGAAATAGCCAATAAATCCACCAATCGCATTACTTTCATTGAAATCTACGAACTAAATCTGCCAGAAGGCAGAGTGGTGATGTTTGAAATTCCTGCCGCGCCCAAAGGCATTCCAGTTGCTTTTGACGGACACTACTATGGCCGGGACAGTGAAGAACTGGCACCTCTGAATCTGGAAGAGATTGAACGAATACGGGCACAAGCTACCACAACAGACTGGAGTGCTGCCATTGTACCAAATGCTGACCTGGATGATTTGGACGAAGGAGCTATTGAGGTAGCAAGAGTCAATTACAAAAACAAATTTCCTGAGAAGGCTCCGGAAGTAGATACATGGGACGATACAACCTTTTTGAACAAGGCAAAACTTACCATCAAGGGTAGAATCACGCGTACAGCGATTATTTTGCTTGGCAAAGAAGAATCTGAACATTTCATCAATCCTGCCGAAGCCAAGATACGCTGGCTACTGAAAGATGCTCTGGGAAACGATAAAGACTACATGATTGTGGGTTGTCCATTGCTACTGGCCGTTGATAACGTATATGCCAAAATCCGCAATCTGAAATATCGTTACATAAAAGAGGATACCTTATTCCCAGACGAGGTCAATCAGTATGAACCTTATGTTATTCGGGAAGCCCTCAATAATTGTATAGCCCATCAGGATTACACCAAACACGGAAGAATTAACGTAGTGGAAATGGATGATCAGCTCATATTCACCAATCTGGGCAGTTTTATTCCGGGAAGTGTGGAACGAGTAGTAAAAGATGATGCCCCGGAGGAACACTACCGCAATCGTTTTTTAGCGACTGCTATGTTCAACCTGAAAATGGTCGATACAGCGGGAGGTGGTATCAGGAAGATTTTCAATTATCAGCGAGAGCGTTTATTCCCTATGCCTGACTATGATTTGAGTGGCGGAAGGGTGAAAGTGACCATTATTGGAAAGGTACTCGATTTGGATTACGCCCACGTGTTAGCCAGAAATAAAGATTTGACACTCGATGAAATCATGATGCTGGATAAAGTACAGAAAAAACTCCCGCTGAATGAGTACGAAGAGAAACACCTCAAAGCGAAAAAGTTACTGGAAGGCAGAAAACCTAATTACTTCATCGCGCTCAAAGTGGCGCAAAAAGCTGGACAAAAGGCTGCATACACTAAAAACAGGGCTTTCGATAAACGGTATTATCTTGACCTTATAGAGAAGGCAATCAAAGAGCATGGAAGTGTAGATCGTAGCGATGTTGATGATCTGCTGTGGAATAAACTGCCAGAATGGATGGATGATAAGCAAAGGAAAATCAAGATCACAAATCTTCTTTCTGAGCTTCGACGAAATGCTATTATTACAAACGAAGGGTCAGATGCAAAGCCCAATTGGGTACTAAAAATATAAGAGAAGTATAAGAGAAGTATAAGAGAAGTATAAATATAAAAAATACAACACACTGACTATCAATATACTATAAAATAATATAAGAGATCATTTTATAAGACATTCCTGCATAAAAATTAAAGCCCTCAAAAATCACCCCCCAACCAACCCCAACAACCCCTCCTTCCCCAGCGAACGGAAAAACCCATCCCCCTCCGTAATCAAATCCCCAGCCAGCTTCGCCTTGTTCTGCTGCATGACCATGATCTTTTCTTCCACCGTATCGGGGCAAATAAGCCGAACGGCGATGACGTTTTTCTGCTGGCCGATACGGTAGCTGCGGTCGATGGCCTGGTTTTCGACGGCGGGGTTCCACCACGGATCGACCAGAAACACGTAGTCGGCGGCGGTGAGGTTGAGGCCCGTGCCCCCGGCTTTGAGGCTGATCAGGAATACACGCGTGGCGTCTTCTTCCTGAAACTGCCGGATCACCTCGGGGCGATTGCGGGTGCTGCCCGTCAGATAGGCATATTCAATCTTTTCGCGGTACAGTTCCTTTTTGATCAAGTCTAGCATGGACACGAACTGCGAGAACACCAGCACCTTGTGGTTGGGCGTAATGGCCCGCAGTTTCTCCATTAGCTGCTCGATCTTGGTGGAGCTATCGCCGTACAGCTTTTCGTCTTCGATCAGGAGCGGCGAGTTGCAGATTTGCCGAAGCTTGGTAATACCCCGCAGCACGTGCATGCCGTTTTTCTGGATTTCCTCCTCCATATTCGAAGAGATATAATCGCGGAACTCCCGCTCGTAGGAGTCGTACAGCTTGCGTTGCTCGGCGCCCATTTCGCAGTAGAGAACTACCTCCGTTTTTTCGGGTAGTTCCTGGGCTACTTCCTTCTTGGTTCGTCGCAGCACGAAGGGCTTGATCACCGCCTGCAACCGCTCGGCGCTGCGCTTTTCCTTAAACCGGTCGATGGGGATGGCGTAGGTATGCCGGAAGTAGGCACGGGTACCCAGCAAGCCCGGACAGGCAAACGACAGCTGCGCGTAGATGTCGAAAGTATTGTTCTCGATGGGCGTACCCGAGATGGCGATGCGGTTGCGGGCCTGCAACAACCGCGCGGCCTTGTAGCGCTGCGAGGAGATATTCTTGATATTCTGCGATTCGTCCAGAAAGATGTAGTTGAACCGGTACTTTTTCAGAAAAATGATATCCGAGATCAGCGTACCGTAGGTGGTGATGATCAGCTCGTACTCGTCGAAACGGGCCGCCGTGCGGGCGCGGCTGGGGCCGTGCAGTACATGCACCCGGATACTGGGTGCAAACTTCTCAATCTCCTCCTGCCAGTTATGAATCAGCGAGGTAGGTACCACCAGCAGGTTGGTGTTATGCTCCACTTTTTCCCGTTGCAGCAGGATGAAGGCGATAATCTGCACGGTTTTGCCCAGGCCCATGTCGTCGGCAAGGACACCACCAAAATTGAAATCATCCAGAAAATTGAGCCAGCTCAATCCCTGCCGCTGGTAGGGGCGCAGGGTAGCCCGCAGTCCTTCGGGGATAGGCGCGGGCGTGATGGATTCAAAATCGGACAGGCGCGACTGGTACAGATGTACCTCCGTCCGTACCTCTTCGTCCAGCATGGAAGCATCGTACAGCTCGGTAATGGTGCGGTAGTTGATTTTAGAAATCTGAATGACCTCATCTTCCACCTGACCGGTCGCAAAGTAAGTATCCAGCTTGTGCAGCCACTCCTCCGGCAGGATACCCAGCGTGCCGTCGTCCAGCTGCACGAACTTATTTTTGTTTTTGACGGATTTGTGCAGTTGTTTGAGCGATGCTTTTTTCTTGCCAAACTTCACATCAATGAGCGCATTGAACCAGTTGAGGCCGCTGATCACCTGAATGTTCACTTTGGCCTTATGAGCGCTGAGCTTGTTTCCTTTCAGGTCATTGAAGCCCAAGACCGTAACCTCATGAAACGTCCATTCCTCAAATACTTCTAGAAACCATTCCTCGTCCAGGAAGCGGGTTTTGTGCAGGTAGAAATATAGCAGCGGATTTTCCAATTGTTCCAGGAAGTCGGGATGCTGCCGCACAATCAGGGAAACAAACTCATCTTCGGCCCGGGTATCGCGCTCAATCCCGAAGGGATTCCCGGCTTTATCCAGCGCGTAGATCTGCCGTTTGGTCAATACAGGAATTTCCGCTTCGCCGTACCGCATCACCGGATTGATTAGCACGTAGTTGCCCAAATCCGACAGGTACACCAGCTTTTCGGGCAGCTCGTCGAAACCCGCTTTCCAGCGCTGCGCCTTAGTGGCGGGTTTGAGGTAGGTATGCTTTACGGTGACGTGGGTTTCCATCTCTGAAAGCACTTCCTGCTGGAACGAGAAAAAGGCATCCTGGTTGAGGATAATGGAGTTGTTGTGCTTTTTGAAGTAGGCAACGGCATCCCGTACCGGGCCCGACGGACATAGGTACCAATGATCATCCAGCACCAGAAAATGATCGAACCGGATTTCCAGCTGGTACAAGGAGCAGAAGTTTCCCCCAACTTTCAACTCGCTATGTACATGGTAGTGGGTTTCGCCCAGGCTTACCTGTATTTTGAAATCTATATCTGGCTGACTGAGTTGTACAAACGTGAGCGAGCGCGGAGTTATCTTGTCCGACACCCGTCCATCGTGGTAGTAAAAGGAAAAACGAAACGGGTTGCTGATCAACGCCCGCAGGCCTTCGGTATCGGTTAGCGATTTTTCGTATACCCCTTGAAAACGGGCGATGGCAGCGTAAAATTTCAGTTCGTCCGGGCGCTGCGTGGTCCATACCAGATCCATGGGGTTGATGGGCGTAAACGGACCTTTCAGCTCCCCACCGGGGCCCAGCGGACTTTCCATGAGCTGAGCCGTAAACAGATCATAGTACCTATGTTTACCAATGACTACAATCCGCCTCACAAAGGGGTTGGCTACATCGGTCTGGTCTTTGGCGGCCAGGTACTTGGCCAGTAAGGCTTCATTCCCGGTGTCTACATTACCGGGGCTATCTGAGAAATTGGATTTGCGGAAAGGGGCGTACGGGAGGTTTTCTTCGTTCATGCAGGGCAATACATCCGGACAGGATAGTCAGTAGATCAGGTGCCAAAAGTCCCAAGTTACCGAATATCCTCGATTCTTCCCTGATTCAGGTCGCCGGTCTGGTATCCTTTCTTGAACCAGAACATCCGTTGCTGCGAGCTACCGTGCGTAAAGGCATCGGGCACCACGTAGCCTTGTGACTGCTTCTGGAGCTTGTCATCGCCAATGGCATTCGCAGCGGTGAGAGCAGCTTCGAGGTCGCCGGGTTCCAGGATGTTCTGCATTTCGTCGGCGTGGTTAGCCCACACCCCAGCCAGAAAATCGGCCTGTAATTCCAGTTGAACCGAGAGCTTGTTATAATCGGTTTCGCTCAGCCGTCGCCGTTGCTGCTGGACCTGATCCGTAATTCCCATCAGGTTTTGGACGTGGTGGCCTACTTCGTGGGCTACCACATACGCCACGGCGAATTCGCCGGGAGCCTTAAAGCGCTCCCGCAACAGATCACAAAAAGATAGGTCAATGTATACTTTCTGATCGGCCGGACAGTAAAACGGCCCCATGGCCGCCGAGGCACTCCCGCAGGCGCCCTGCGTGGCGTTGTCGAATATTTGCAGACTTGGAGCCTGGTATTGGGCGTTATTTTCGGCGTATATTTTTCCCCATACATCTTCGGTACTGCCCAGCACGGCCGTCACGAAGTCGGCCATCTGATCGTCAGGCCGCGGGCCGACGGGCTGGGTACCTACCTGCTCCTGCGACTGATCGCCCTGAATGTTAGACAGTATTTCTCCGGGATCCTGCCCGGTTAACAGACCCAGAACCACCACAATGACCACCCCGAGGCCACCCAGGGCTACTTTTCCGCCCCCTGATCGCCCCCGGCGATCTTCGACGTTGCTACTTCTTCGTAAATCCTGCCAGCGCATAGTGTTTTAGTAAGTTTTGAGTAGGAATTTGGACACGTATATTTCCTGAACCAATATACTATTTTACCTTATAAAAACTACACCCAGCCAATGGCCGGTCGATCGACATACTATCCCTCAAACTATCGGTCATACCTTTTGTCCAAAAACGCCGGTAGCGCAGCCTGCAAAATAGCTCGTCAGATTCACGCTTAGCCCCTTGTCTTTCAGTAATTTGCAAAATACAGTACAATCTCTAAATTTCTCCGTATACACTCCCAGCATTCGGTAGTTTTCGGCATCTCCCTGAAATAATTTTCCAACCAACGGTATAACCCGCTTCAAATAAAACATATAAAAGGGACGAATACGATTCTGAGGCATTGAAATTTCTACAAAGGAAAATACCCCCCCAGGCTTCAATAGCCGGTCGACCTCGGCGGCCAGCTGTTCGAGCTGATGGGTGCTGAAGGTTTTCAATCCAAATGAAGAAATGATAAAATCAGCAGAATTCGCGGGAAGGTCATTTGAAAGCACATCCGTCTGGAGCAAAGTAATAGTATAGGGGTAGCTCTCTATTTTTCGGATAGCCTGGGCCAGCATAAGCGGCGAAATATCGATCCCGATCACTTCCGCTTCTGTAAATCTGGGAGTTAAAGACGCCCATAGCTCTCCCATACCTGTCATAAGGTCATAACCCCGCATTGGCCGGGGATGATGCGGGAGCTGCTCAATACAGCGATGTCGCCATTTTTCTGTAAACCCAAAAGAAGACACATAATTCGTAAAGCCATAAGTTGCGGACATGCTATCAAACAACCCTGCTACAAACTCTGTGGAATACAGATCTTTGGAACTTATTGATTTCTTTACCATTTAGTCAGACAAATATTTCAAGAGTGGAAGATAGGCTACCTTTCGATAAATAATTACTTGTTGTACTAAATACTTTTTTAGTCAATTAATAAAAAATAACTAAATTGCGCCCCTACTTCTCCTCAACCAACGTTAGCTCTAATTTCCTGACTAGTAATCTTTTTAAGCCTTATGATAGCGGATACCTTGCAAATTGAAATTCAGCAAACGACGAAGTCGCGTTTGCAGGAGGTTGACTTCAACAACCTGGTGTTTGGCCGGAATATTTCCGACCACATGTTTATTGCCGAATACCGCGATGGCCAGTGGCAGAACGCGCGGATTATGCCCTATGGCGACCTGTCACTCAGCCCCGTTACGGCGGCGCTGCACTATGGCCAGGCCATTTTTGAAGGCATGAAAGCCTACAAAAACGATGCAGGTGAGGTGCTCTTGTTCCGCCCCACCGACAACTGGAAGCGTTTCAACCACTCCGCCGCCCGCATGTGCATGGCTGAGGTACCCGAAGAGCTTTTTATGGGTGGCCTCACCGAACTTTTACGCCTGGATGCCGATTGGGTACCTTCCAAGCCGGGTCAGTCGCTGTACTTGCGGCCCTATATGTTTGCTACCGATGCCTATCTTGGCGTTCGTCCCTCCGAAACTTACTACTTTATTATATTTACTTCGCCCGTCGGATCGTATTATGCCAATCCCCCCAAGGTAAAGGTAGAGACGCAGTATATACGGGCCGCCGAAGGAGGTGTGGGAGGAGCCAAGTGCGCCGGTAATTACGCCGCTTCGCTGTACCCCACCAAGTTGGCGCAGCAGCAGGGCTACGACCAGCTGATCTGGACCGACGCCAAGGAGCATACCTTTGTGGAGGAGTCGGGTACGATGAACGTCATGTTCGTGATCGATGGCAAGCTGGTAACGCCCGCCGTATCGGACACGATCCTGGACGGCATTACCCGCAAGAGCATTGTGGAGATAGCCCGTCACTGGGGTATGGTGGTGGAAGAACGTAAGGTTGATATCAAGGAAGTGATTCAGGCCCTGACGGAAAATCGTCTCGAAGCCGCATTTGGTGCGGGTACCGCGGTGGTGATCTCGCCCTTTGCCGTTATTGGCTACGAAGGTGTGGATTACCAACTTCCTGAGGTGGATGAGAATTCGTTCGTAACCCGCGCCAGCCGTTTCCTCACGGATATTCGCACCGGCAAAGAAGAGGATGTATTCGGCTGGACAGTGAAGGTATAGACGGAGAAAGGTCATCGGCAGCTACGCTAATGGCTGATCTTTCAAGAACACAAAAAAGCCGGGACTTTCAACTGAAAGTCCCGGCTTTTTTGTGTTCTTGTCACGGCACCCCCTTACTTTGCCCGCTGTCGCCGCTGCATTACTTCGCGCCAGGTGGTCAGGATAATCCCTTCCTTTTCGATATAGGCTTTCAATTTGGGGTCCATCATGGCGAGCATGTCGCCTTTGCGGGTTTGGGTAGAGCCCGATATGATTGGAAACACTTCGGTTGGGTCGGTGCAATGCATAATCACCATCGTGAGGCCGGGCTTCAGGCTTTGCAGGCCTTCTATGTATTTTTTGGTTTTGAACGCCTGCAGATTATCATCCGTAGCCTCGGTACCCTGAGGCAATAACCAACCATAGCTCACATTGTGCAGGTCGTCGAGTACGGGCAATCCACTCGCCCAAAGCTGCTTGCCGATAGCCTGCGTCATGGCGTACATCTCGCTCGACATGTTCTCATCTACCCGGATGGCCGTATTGTGCCCACCCGGAAACATCACCGGAATCTTCTCTTGCATCCCCACTTTTACGTAGCGCTCCAAAAACGCCGGTGAGGCAAAGAGAGTACCCATGTGGGAGTCCATGTGGGTAGGTTCAAAACCCATGGTACGGGCACGCTCCAATTGCGCCCGTATTTCCGTTTCTACCTCATCGGGAGTTGCGTTTTTGATTACCTGGGCTACACTTGGCCACATCGCTCCTTCGGCGTCCACCAGTCCTTTCACCGCGGGCTTACCGGCGAGTGGTCCCCAGCGGTACTCTTTCCATTCGGAGGTGAGCGTCAGGTGAAGTCCGGCGTCGAGGCTGGGGTTTTGTTTGAGATAATGCACAAAACCCGGCACCCAGGCGCAGGGCATCATCACACTGAGTGAGGTAGCAACGCCATCACGAATAGACTTAATCGCACCTTCGTTGGAATCGTAGGACATTCCTACATCATCCACGTGCATGATGATTACTTTTTTTCCTACCGGAAATCCTAGTTGTTCGGCGAAGGTTTGGGCAATAGCATTGGGGATCATGGCCAGGGATAATAGCAATAAAAAAATATGTTTCATAAGGAGTAGGTAGGGAAAAGGTTCATGGATTAAAGAAAAGGTACCGGTTAGAGAATCTTACTTTCAATACTTTCCTCTTCTTCAATCGGGCTACTGGTGGGGTTTACTCCTTCCACATAAAAACCCCCTGATAGGAATAGGTCATACCATTTCTGGATGCCGTTTCCAGAACCAATCGCATGCCCGCATACTCGAATGTGAGGGAAGCGGCATCCAGGTCAAATGAAGACGCCCCGTGTACTGCTTCCAGTTTGTTGATCCGATCGGCTATATTCCAGGATACCATTTTTTGGGAAGATCTAAAAACAGTCAAAAAAGCCCCATTCTCCGAGGATTGTATTTCCCAGGTACCCCGTTCAATGCGCTTGTTGCCGTACATAGTTAGTACCAGCAAACGGTCAAAGCCCTTTATTGTCACGTCAAGACCGTCGTCAACCCCTTTTAAAGAAAAATCCAGGGCAGTGTTCTCCGTTGGGGTAGCTGCTCCCTCATTCACCGCGCTCTGAAGCTTCTTTTCCATCATAGCAGCCAGGGGCATGGACGCATTGGTGGCGGGCAAAGCGTTGAAATACGGGCGGAGTACCTTGCTCTCGCGCCGATCCCGAAAGTACCTGATCACGGAAAGGAGCTGATCGTAGTCATCCGGGGGCAAGGTAGCTTTTCCCGAAAGGGTACCTTTGGCATCCAGCAGATGATAGCGCGCCAAAAGGGCTTCGAACCGCTGGGTTTGATTGCGTCGCGAGACGCTGAATATACTCCAGGGCCCTACCGCCAGCAGTACACTACACGCGAAGAGGGAGATCGGAATCCAGCGGATGTCCTCTTTCTTGCTAATCAGAAAATACAAAGCGATACCCGCCAGCCATACGGCCAATGCTGCTACAAGATAGCGGTTTTCGGTGATGCCGTAGTCGTGGATGCGTCGGAATATACCTGCAAAGAGCAGGATAATCAGGGGAAATAGAGCCAGGTAAAAGCGATTGGTGAAGAGCCGGATCCAGCGCTCGCCGGTGGCTTCGCGCAGGGGATACACCAGCAACAAAGCGAATATACCCGCCACCGAAAAAGCCATCACCAAATAAGCCACCCCGCCCTGGGGCAATTGCCACTGAACGAGAATTTTCCCGCTGTACACATACAGGATAAACAGGTATACCACCACCAAAGGAAGTAGGACGTACTGCGTAAACATCTTAACACCATTTGAATAGGAGGTTTGAGTTTCGAGAGTTTCCAGGCGTTGGGGTAGGCCGGTCAGAAAAAAAAGAGGGTGTAGAAAAAAGAAGGTTAATATAAAAATATTCGTTTCCAGGGTAATCTTGGCAAACGAAAAGGTTCCAAAGAGAAAGCGGATGGTTTCGATAGCGATGATGACTCCTACGAATAAGGTACCTGTGTACAGGGTAGCGCCAAACAGCTGTACCAATAGTGTTTTGTTAAAATGCCAAAAGCCGTTGGGTTCATCGTAGCCCAGGAAAGGGGCAAACGATAGCCACAAATGTGCCCCTGCCAGAAACATCCCGAAGCGGTAATAGTCACGCTGTGTAAGTTCCGAACCAAGCGAAAAGTAGTACATAACCAACAGGGCGGCTATGCCCGCCAGGAGCATGATCCTGAACTGGAGGCTCCATTGCCGACGTTCGGCGATCAAATAGCCACTGATAAATAGAGGAATCGCCAGAAAGCAGGTAAGGGTAATGGGTACCAGCCAGGGGTGGTCTTGGCTAGGGAATTTGGTTAACAGCATCAGCGTAGCGGTGTTCAGAGCCGCCATTAGGACAACGACCGGAAAGCGTCTGATCACTACACTAATACCGGTAAAAAGAGTTTGTAAAGAAGGAAATTTGAACATACTGTGGCTAAAATTCATAAATCTGTGGCCTAGACTTGAGCGTAATGTAGAGAGGGAAATCCAAATAAAGGATAAGAAAATGATACCAATACTCTCGGAAGTCAATATTATTTTGTCGTAATTGGGTAGGTACGAGATTTGCTATAACACTTGCAAGGCAAAGAATACTGAACTATTGGCACCAAAAAAAACCGATCCAATCGCTCTTACCATGCCGTAAACGAATGGGGGCTTACAAAGGAGCAGCATATAGCTTACACCCGCTCGAAGTCAATCGGATGGCCTACGCGACGAAAGATCATTACCTGCTTCCGAACCCAATTGCACTTTTAATAATTCATATCCCAAAACCCTTACATCATGTCAGTAACAAAAATACCCATTACCGTAGCCTATGGCGATGGTATAGGCCCCGAAATCATGGAAGCTACGCTGCGTATCCTGACCGCGGCCGGGGCTCAACTCGAACCTGAAATTATTGAGATCGGCGAAAAGGTATACCAAAGTGGGAGTAAGGCAGGGATTCAGCCGGACGACTGGGAGTCGCTGCGGCGCACCAAAATATTCCTCAAAGCCCCCATTACTACCCCGCAGGGAGGCGGCTTCAAGAGCCTGAACGTAACGGCCCGCACCACGCTGGGGCTCTTTGCCAACGTGCGGCCTTGCCAGGCCTACCATCCCTTCGTGGAAACCAAGCACCCGCTGCTGGACCTGGTCATTATTCGTGAAAACGAGGAAGACCTATACACCGGCATTGAGCATCGTCAGACCAACCAGGTGTACCAATGCCTGAAGCTAATCAGCCGACCGGGCTGTGAGAAGATCATCCGCTATGCTTTCGAATATGCCCGCGCGTATAACCGCCGAAAAGTAACCTGCTTTACCAAGGATAATATCATGAAGATGACCGATGGCCTGTTCCGGAAGGTATTCGACGAGGTAGCGGCGGAGTACCCTGATATCCAGAGCGACCACTGGATCATCGACATCGGGTCGGCGCTCCTGGCTGATGAACCCGAGCGTTTCGGCGTCATTGTGACCCTGAATCTGTATGGGGACATCATTTCGGACATTGCCGCTCAAATCGCCGGGTCGGTGGGGATGGGCGGGTCGGCTAACGTGGGTGACCAGTGCGCTATGTTTGAGGCCATTCATGGGTCTGCTCCTACGATTGCCGGCAAGGGAATAGCCAATCCATCCGGACTTATCAATGGGGCCATTATGATGCTGGTGCATATCGGACAGGGCGATGTGGCCGCCGCCATTCACAACGCCTGGCTCAAAACCATTGAAGACGGCATCCATACGGGCGATATCTTTCAAGAGGGCGTCAGCCAGAAAAAGGTAGGTACCAAAGAGTTTGGCGATGCGGTGATCGAACGACTGGGGCAAATGCCCGTGCATTTTAAGCCCATCAGCTACGCGGCTGCCCCCAAACCCATCCATATCAGCACGGCCGCCGAGGACAGGCAACAGAAAACGCTGGTGGGAGTGGATATTTTTCTGGACTGGACAGCCGGCACCGCTCAGCACCTGGGAGAAACGTTAGCGTCGCTACCGAACTCGCCTTTGCGTCTGAAAATGATTTCCAACCGGGGAGTAATGGTGTACCCGGACGGTGTGCCCGAAACCTTCTGCACCGATCACTGGCGCTGCCGGTACCTGGGCCAGGAAGGGACCCCGATTGACAAAAAATTGATCTGGCAACAGCTGGCTTTGCTCAACGAAAACGGCTACGATACCATCAAAACCGAAAACCTCTATACCTTCGATGATGCCCCGGGCTACTCCCTCGGGCAGGGAGAATAAAGGCCCAGGTGACTGGATTTTCCAAACCCGGCGGATTCTGAAGAGTCTGCCGGGCATTTTATTCAATTTTTTGTAAAAAAAATCGTTAGTCCATCGTAGAATTTTATTTACCAACGTTGTTTTAGTAGTATTGTCTTTCAAGATGATTTCCTATACTACCTTACCAGCCACGAGATTGTATATTAGTTACGATTATGAACATACCAAGCCGTCATGCATACGGGTTACTTCTGATGGGCCTGTGCCTTTTGATGCAGGCCTGCAACCCCTCCATGCAAGCCTACAAACAAGGAGTCAAAAAATTTGAGAACGGGGAATATGACCTGGCACTGAAAGATTTGCAGAGAGCCGTCGAAGGCAACTACCAGGCTGCACAGGCCAACTACATGATAGCCGAGTCGTACAGGCTTTCCAACCGTTACCGTGAAGCTATCCCCTTTTATGAGAAAGCACTCGAAGCCGAGGCAGCCGATCCCAACGCCCGCTTTCAGTACGCCTACGCCCTCAAAGCTGCTGGTAAGTACGACCAGGCCAAAGAGCAATTTGCCAAATTTGCGGATAATCCCAATGCCAGCAAACTTTTACAGGAGCGTGCTTTCCGGGAGGTAGAAACGCTGAAAATTACCGATCGAATCGCCCAGAAGAAGCAGGAGGTTACCGTGCTGGATTTACCTTTTAACACCCCGGGAGCGGAGTTTTCGCCCGCCGTGCTCGGCGATGAATTGGTACTTTCTGCTTCCAAAAAGGAGAAGGTGTACAAAAACAACGGCCAGGCCATGCTGGGCCTTTACAAGATAAAAATCGGGGAGCAACCCAGCGAAGCCAATGCCAGTCCGACGCTGTTTAGCGCGTCCATTTTTACCGAGGAAGCCAACGAAGGCTCACCCGCCTTTACGCCCGACGGCAAAACCCTGGTGTTTGCGCGCGGAAATACCGGCAAGCGCAAGGGTACCGTCGACGTGGACCTGTACATGAGCCGCCTGGTAAACGGGCAGTGGACGGAGCCGAAGTACTTACCCGTCAACGATTCGTTGGCCTGGGATGGTTCGCCAGCTTTCTCGCGTGACGGCAAAACGCTGTATTTTGCTTCCAACCGGGCCGGTGGATCCGGAGGTATTGACCTCTACCGAACCAATATGGATGCCTCGGGACGGTTTAGCAAGCCCGTGAATATGGGCAAAGATATCAACACTGCCGGGGATGAGATGTTCCCGTATGTATCGCCCGAGAATAAATTATACTTTGCTTCAGATGGACATCCCGGCCTCGGAAAACTCGATATTTTTGCAGCGACCCGCTCGCAGGGCATCATCGCCATCGAGAACCTGGGGATTCCTTTCAACACCCCACAGGATGACTTTGGGTTTGTGTTTTATGAAGATACGGACAACGGTTTCTTTGCCTCTAACCGCGAAGGCGGCAAGGGCGACGATGATATCTATTTCTTCTCCAATCCGGTGGAAGAACCTGATTCTACCCTACTCGTTCAGAATGACCCAACCAACCCCATGAACCCCAGTAACCCGAACTACATCAAGGGGCAACTGAAAGTAGTGCGGTATTTTTTGGAGGGTACCGTGCTGACCAACGCCGCCACGCCCCAGCCGATTGATTCAGCCAAGGTACATATCCTTGCCGATAGCGCCGATGTGGAGCTTTCTACCCTGGTGACTGGCAATGAGGGAGAGTTTGGCAAGTACAAGTTGGAGGAAGGCAAGGACTATGTCCTGCTGGTAGAAAGAAGAGGGTACATCAGCAAACGGGAGCCTTTCACCATGGATGGCAAAAGCATTCCGCCGATATTCCTGAACAAGGTACTTACCGATACTACCTACCGGGTAACGGTGAAGCTGGACAATCTGGAACTTAACAAGACCTTCGTTCTGGAAAACATCTACTACGATCTGGACAAGTACAACATCCGATCCGACGCCGCCGTGGAACTGGACAAACTGGTGCAGATCCTGAAAGATAACCCGACGCTGAACATCGAGCTAGCCTCCCATACCGACGCCCGCGCTACCGATGCTTATAACAACAACCTGTCCCAGCAGCGCGCCCAATCGGCCGTAAATTATTTGATCTCGCGGGGTATTGATACCAGTCGCCTTACGGCCAAAGGATACGGAGAGCGGCAGCTGATTGTACAAAACGCCAAAACGGAAGAAGAACATCAGCGCAACCGTCGTACGGAGTTCACCGTACTCAGCTACTAGGCCAATCGGCGTAGGCAGTTGATTGCCAGGTTTTACGTTATTCATGTTCTCTATGAGAATACGTGTCCTTACTCCCACCGGGTAAGGACTTTTTTTGGGTTCGGGCATAGATTTTTTTACCCTACCACAGAGAAAAAATATGATGCACCCAAGAATCCGTCGTTGGACATTCGTTTCAAACTGTCTTTTTAAAAATACCCAAAACATGACCCGCCCACTACTTTCCTATCTTTTTCTGTTGCTCTTGGCTGCGGGTCTTACCTCCTGCGAGCTATTCGGACCCGGCAAAGGGATCTTTTCTTCCCCATCGCCCCATGAGCAGTACGCGCGATCCTTAAAAGCCGCCAACCTGGACCGGACCGCGCTGGGCAAATTGTGGCTAGCCGCGGCCGACCGGTCGTTGCGCGACTCGCTCCTCATTTCACTCCCCTACCGCGAAAGTGGCTACTTCCCGGCTCAGTCGCCGTTTGCGGTTGGCTATCGCATTCAAGCTGAGCGCGGCGATGTGCTCCTCATTGAGGTAGCCGTGCAGGGGACCGACACCGCGGAGGTGTTTGTGGACGTGTTTGAATGGGAAAAAGGACAACAGCCTGATCGGGTACTGTCGGCCCTGGCTGATACAAACCGGCTCCGGTGGGAAGTACGCCGCAGCAAAACCCACCTGATCCGTATTCAGCCCGAGCTGCTTCGTAGCGGTAGGTACACCCTTTCCGTTACCCGTGAGCCTCTGCTTTCTTTTCCCGTACAGGGCCGGAACAGTAGCCAAATCAGCAGTTTTTGGGGGGCCAACCGCGACGGCGGAGCGCGGAGTCACGAGGGTGTGGATATCTTCGCGCCCAGGGGCACGCCCGCTTTGGCCCCCGTGGCGGGTTTCGCCAGGGTAGGTACCAACAACCTGGGCGGCAACACCGTTTTTCTCTCGGATCAGGAACATGGCCTCAACCTGTACTACGCACACCTCGACTCCTGGAAGGTAGCCCAGGGCCAACGGGTGCAACCGGGCGATACCCTGGGCTTTATCGGCAATACCGGCAATGCCCGCACCACCGGCCCGCACCTGCACTTTGGTATCTATGAGTCTGGTCGGGGCGCTATCAATCCCCTACCGTTTATCCGGGTAGGTCTGGGTGCCCCTACTCAGGCATTAGTGCCAGCTGGGCTGCTAGGCGACACTCTGCGCCTCAACTCAGCGTCCAATTTACGGGTGGCCCCTGGTACAACTGCCAATAGCATTGAGTCTTTGGACAAGAACCAGGTTGTGAGCGTAACCGGAGGCTCGGGGGCCTGGACGCGAGTACGTACCCCCACCGCTACGGAGGGGTATTTGCCACGGTCCGTTCTGCGTGAACTCGACTCGCCCATACGGCGCATCCAGCTGGCAGCCAACACCCCCGTGTACGACGCGGCTGTGGATAAGGCCGCCGTTTATACCTTTATAGAGCAGCCCGCTACGGTGCAGGTTCTGGGTTCACACCGCGATTTTGACCTTGTTGAACTGCCTACGGACGGCATCAAAGGATGGGTACTACGCAAGTAGCTTGGACACCTTTTGTTTTTTACTCAACCAAACCTTTCGCATTTGCCGTATGTTTGCAGGACAAAATCAACAAAGTTCCGTTCTTCATGCCCCAACGCATTCTCTACTGGTTTCGCAACGACCTGCGGCTACACGATAACGAAGGCTTCCTGAAAGCTACCCAAAAGGCAGGCGAACTCCTTCCGGTGTATATTTTTGATCCCCGTTTTTTTGAAAAAATGCCCCTCGGGTTTCGTAAAACTGGTTCTGTGCGGGCTCGTTTTATTCTTGAGTCCGTAGCTGACCTTCGCCGGTCGTTGCGCGCACAGGGGGGTGATCTGCTCATCCGAATCGGGGAGCCCGAGCGGGTGCTGGCCGAACTGGCCCAGGGGTATGACATTACCGAACTTCATCTGAGCAAGGAAGTTGCTCAGGAAGAAACCGACATAGAATCGTCGCTGAGCAAGCGACTGAAACCGCTCAATGTGGACATGGTGTTTACCTGGATGGCCACACTCTACCACGTGCGTGATCTGCCCTTTGGGTTCAACAAATTGCCCGACCTATTTACGGATTTTCGAAAACTGCTAGAAAAAAATACCAGCGTACGGCCCACCGTACCCGAATCCGGCACCTTCGTACTGCCTGACGAATATGAACCCGGCGAACTACCGACCCTCGCCGATTTTGGCTTTGCAGAAGACCTAACCCAGCAGCCTGATCCGCGGGGAGTCCTGCATTTCGAAGGTGGGGAGCAAGCCGGGCTGGCCCGCTTGCATGACTTTATCTGGGAGGGCAACCACCTGGCTACCTATAAAGAAACCCGCAATCAGATGCTGGGCGCCGATTATTCCTCCAAGTTTTCGGCCTGGCTGGCGCTGGGGTGCCTATCGCCCCGGCGCATTTATGAGGAAGTAAAACGCTACGAAACGGAGCGAACCGCCAACGCCTCTACCTACTGGCTCATTTTTGAGCTGATCTGGCGCGACTATTTCCACTTTGTGATGCTGCGCTGGGGTACCCGACTCTTCAAAGCCTCCGGCCTGCGGCTTGATAAAGACAAACGCTGGCGGCACGATCATGAATTGTTTGAAGTCTGGAAAACGGGCCATACTGGCGTGCCACTCATCGACGCCAACATGCGCGAACTGGCCGCCACGGGTTTTATGTCAAACCGGGGCCGACAGAATGTAGCGAGTTTCCTGGCCAAAGACCTGGGTATTGACTGGACCTGGGGTGCGGCCTGGTTTGAAAGCCAACTGGTGGACTATGACGTATGCAGCAACTGGGGCAACTGGAACTATGTAGCGGGTGTAGGCAACGATCCCCGCGAAAACCGCTACTTCAATCCCTACACGCAATCGCAGAAATACGACGCCGATGGAGCCTACGCAAAGTATTGGCTCCCCGAGTTGGCGCAGGTACCTGGTGAGCTAGTACATAAAGTATGGCAGCTCTCGCCGGAGCAACAAGAGCAGTATGGGGTCAGGCTGGGAGAAGATTATCCCATGCCCGTAGTGGGCGGGGATTCGTGGGTGAAGCAGTAGAGGATGCGTTTCAGGTACTCCTATGTCGTATGGGAAAGGCTTATACGTTGATGGCTAACCGTTAAGCCTTTCCCCAAGTTTATTCAAAAACTCTACCCTTTCCTCCGGCTACGCCGATCCTCGCGCCGGGCTTTTTTCAACTCATCAATGGCTTTCTTGGCATCCCCGTGCTGGCTCGACTTCCGGTCGGCTTTGTCCAGTGCCATTTTGTAATAGCGCTGCGCCTCGTCCAGATTTTTTTTGGCCTCCGCTATCTTTCCCAAGCCCAGTAAGGACGACACGTAGTACCCGGCATTGAGCGAGTTAGTCTGCACCGAATAGTTGATCGCCTTCTGATAATAATCAGCCGCTTCGTCGTAGCTTTTGGTGTAGTTGTGGCTGTAATACGCCAATACGTAGGCGGCATTCCGGCCGCTGACACCCTCGTAGCCGGGCATCTTTCGTTCGATTTTATCCAGCATATTGCGGGCAGCTTGCTGCGCCTCGGGCATGTGGCCCGTCACAAACGCCGAGCGACAAAAGTAGCGTTCAAAGTAGGGATTGTCCGGGAACGTCTGCCACATATACTTGGCCATGTCGTACGCTTTGCCGTACTGATTTTCCATGCTATAAATCTGCAGGAGAAAGTAGCGGGCCTCCACTCGGGTATAAAAAGCGTTATTGGCCACCTTTTCAAGCTGCTGAATTCCCAGCTTTTTATTTCCTTTCTGAAAAAAGATCAGGACGGGTTTCAGGATTGGATATTCCTTGGGAATCCATTCCGAATAGTAGTTATAGACGCCATCGCCAAAGAGTAACTCCGGACTTAAGTCCCCGTATCCTTTACTTTTTTCCAGATATTTAAGCGCGTTTTTTCCGGCAAAGGTAGCCTTGGTCCATTGCTTCCGCTCGGAGTACAGCCTTCCCTTGAAGGCATAGGCCGCCGCCAGGAAAAAGGAGGGCTCCACTTTGTTCTCTTTTTCTTCGTAGAGTTTTTCGGCTAGGTAGATGCACGAATCCATGTGCGCCAGCAGACGGTTGTCATGGGTCTGGTTATCGGTATTAGGTACAATCTTCCACCACTCGGCTAATCCCATCAGAAAATGCGGCATGGGGTGCTTTGGGTAGCGGTACTGTAGCCAGCGGAATTCGCTTTCGGCCTCGCCAAATTTGAAATTATACAGCAGGTTGATAGCCTCGGTGGCTTCGATTTGCACACCGGGGTTTTTGAGCAGCATATCGTAGTTCTTGTCCATTTCGGAAGCGGTGTACAACTGTGCCCGCACCGGACTAAGAATAATTATAAAAAATAGCACCCAATAGTGCCGTATATTCAAGCGTTGTTTTCTCATAAATAACTCTCTAAAATTCTGTCCTAAGTAACGCAGGATTCTAATTTTCCGTTTGCGGTGGGGGCTATTTTTAAAAATTGGGTTAATTTGGCCCGAATTGCGAATCCTGCTTATGATTACTGTAAAAGACAAAACGTTTGTACCCTTTCTTACACCCGCTGATCTATCCGGGCGAATCAGTGAACTAGCCCGTGAACTCAACCACGACTATCAGCACAAAATGCCCCTGTTCGTGGTGGTTCTGAAGGGGGCTTTCCTATTCGCTGCCGAGTTGTTCAAGCACGTAACCATCCCTTGTGAGATAACGTTTGTTCGGCTTGCTTCGTACCAAAATCTCGAATCTTCGGGCCGGATCAAGCAGATCATTGGCCTTGATGAATCTATCGAGGACCGCGACGTGGTCATAGTGGAGGATATCGTGGATACCGGCCTTACGATGGCCCGGCTGGTGGGTCAGTTGAAGGACAAAGGCGCTCGGACGGTGGAGGTGGTCACGCTCCTGCACAAGCCCGAGGCCATGCGCGAGCCCGTGGTAACCCGCTACGTGGGCTTTGAAATAGAAAATCGCTTCGTGGTAGGTTTTGGCCTGGATTACGACGAACAAGGGCGCAATTTGGACGCCATTTATATTTTAGCGGAATAGGTGAGTGACCCTGCTCTTCTGAAAAAATATTATCCTAAACTCAAAGACATGCAACTACAATTTTTCGGTGCAGCCCGCACGGTGACGGGTAGCAAACACCTCATCACTACCGAGCGCGGCACGAAAATTCTGCTGGATTGTGGCCTATTTCAAGGTATTCAGACCGACGAGTGGAATCAGGAGTTTGGATTCAAACCCTCCGAGATTGACTATCTGGTGCTTTCTCATGCCCACATTGACCACAGTGGGCTGATTCCCCGGCTGGTAAAAAAAGGCTTCAATGGGCCTATCTACTGCACGCCCGCTACGGCCGATCTCTGCAAAATAATGCTGTTGGATAGTGCTTATATTCAGGAAAAAGATGTGGAGCGCATCAACAAACGCCGACGGAAACAGGGACGTCCGGAACTGGATTTGCTCTACGGGGCCGAGGACGCCGAGCGAGCGCTGAGCCTGTTCAAAACGGTACCCTACGGGCAGCAGTTTCGGTTAGGGTCCGATGAGGTCGATGTGCTTTTTACGGATGCCGGTCATATCCTGGGCAGCGCAGCGGTACATCTTACCTTGAAGGACGGAGGGTCTTTCAAAAAAATAACCTTTACGGGCGATATTGGCCGTCCGGAAGATAAAATTCTGCGCAAACCCGAGGCTTTCCCCCAGGCGGACATCATTATTTGTGAGTCTACCTACGGAGATCGGCTGCACCAGGCCCCACCCGACCTTCTCGCCCATTTGCAACGGATCGTGCAGCAGACCTGCGTCGAAAATCGCGGCAAACTACTCATCCCGGCCTTTGCCGTGGACCGCACCCAGGAGTTGATCTACGCTCTCGACCAGCTTTCGAGCGAAGGTAGGCTTCCCCGCATTCCTGTGTATATAGATAGCCCACTGGCTACCAAAGCCACGCGGATTATGAAAGAGCACGACGAATGCTTCAACCCCGAAATTCTGGATTACATTGAGCGGGATGGCGACGCATTTGCTTTTCCGTACCTGCATTATGTTTCCGATGTGGAGGAGTCAAAGGCACTGAACAGCAGCGATGAGCCGTGCATCATTATTTCGGCCTCGGGCATGGCTGAGGCCGGGCGCATTAAGCATCACATCAAAAACAACATTGAAGATCCCCGTACCACCATCCTTTTTGTGGGCTATGCTTCCCCCCATTCGCTGGGTGGGGCGCTGAAAAGGGGGGATAAATCGGTGCGGATATTTGGGGAGGAGTTTTTGGTAAAAGCCAACATCGAAAGCGTAGACTCTTTCTCGGCCCACGGCGACTACAACGAGATGCTCCATTTTTTGGCCTGCCAGGACGCCAGTCGGGTGGATAACCTATTTCTGGTTCACGGCGAGTTCGACACGCAGGTCGCCTTCAAGCTCAAATTGCAGGCGGCTGGTTTTAAAAACATTACTATCCCGGCGATGTACGAAAGTTTCAAGGTGTAGATGGTTTTCACTACCCTACCAAGTTCACGGAACCCCATGGGATAGGTGTATAGAGTAGGCGGCAATCCTGTTCCCATGCGGTAAGCTCATGAGCGAGGCTTGTAGACACCGCAAGCAACACGAATCAGAAAGCCTATTTTTCTTTTTTAAATTGTTGCAAATTTGCCGATGATACTTTTATCTTTGTGCCCCCGATAAGGGGAAACGGCGAAGTGGTGGAATTGGTAGACACGCACGTTTCAGGGGCGTGTGTCTTTACGGACATGCGAGTTCGAGTCTCGCCTTCGTCACAAAAAACTCCGGTAGCTAACGCTCCGGAGTTTTTTATTTACACCAAAGCAAGGTTATTTTCTACCTACGCTCCGGCTTCCTTTCTCTACGTTGCTTCGCCAGCCGCACCGCACTCATAATCACCACCGCAAAGAGAATCAGCCCCGCTACCCCCCATATCCACTGCACGGCGCTTTTGAGCACGACCAAAAACACGATGGCGAATAGAAACACCGTAGCGACTTCATTCCAAAGTCGTAGTTGGAATGAAGAAAACCGAAACTCACCGGCTTTCAATTCATACAATAGCTTGCGGGTATAGAAGTGGTACCCCACCAGGGCAGCTACAAAAGCCAGCTTGATCTGCATCCATCCCTGGCTCAGCCATTCGGGAGAAAGGTACAGCAGGGTGAAGCCCGTTAACAAGGTCAACCACATAGCGGGCACCATGATGGCCCGAAACAGCAGCCCCTCCATTTTGATAAATTGCGTAAAGAGAACCTTCCGCTCCAGGTCGGTACGGTCGTTGGCTTCGGTATGGTACACAAACAGACGGGGCATATAGAATAAGCCCGCAAACCAGCTTACGATAAAAATAATATGGAGCGACTTTACGTAGAGGTAGGCCATTGGATTTGGTAGCTGATTCGCAGAAAACTTTATTTAGAATCAGATGGTTTATAGTAGATCAGTTGTGTATACAAATTTACGATAAATAACGCTGCCAGCCTTTGCAGTCGCAACGGAATGAGGTAGCAAGATTGAAAAAACAGAGACTCATGATAAACGAAACCACAAATTCAAAAAACGACCTCAGCACCGCCACCTTTGGGACGGGCTGCTTCTGGTGTACCGAAGCCGTGTTCGAAACTATGAACGGAGTTCTCGACGTCGTGTCGGGGTACTCGGGCGGGCAGGTGTCTAACCCTTCGTATAGGGAGGTATGTAATGGCACTACGGGCCACGCGGAGTGCGTGCAGATTACCTATGACCCAAACAAGGTGAGCTATTCAGAACTTCTGGAAGCATTTTTCCGTAGCCACGATCCCACCACCCTCAACCGGCAAGGCAATGACGTGGGGACGCAGTACCGGTCGGTGATTTATTTTCACAACGAGGCGCAACGTCAACTGGCCGAAACAGCCAAAGCAGAACTGAATGCCTCCGGGGCTTATTCAAACCCGATCGTGACGGAACTATCTCCCTCCGAGACCTTCTACCCAGCCGAAGCCTATCACCAGGATTACTTTAAGAATAATCCAAACCAGGGTTACTGCGCCTTTGTGATTGCCCCCAAGCTGGACAAATTCAAGAAGGTCTTCCGCGAAAAATTAAAGGAACAGTACGTGGCCTAAGGTACTATTCGTACCAGGCTATGACCCGTTCGGCGGGTTTCCGCTGAATCAGGGGTACGGTAGCGTCCGGGGCTGGATATCCAACCGGAATCAGCAAGAAGGGCTTTTCGTTGGCCGGACGGCCCAACAACTTTGTTAAGAAATCCATCGGGCTGGGCGTGTGCGTAAGCGCTACCAGCCCGACTTCGTGAATGGCCGACAGCAAAAATCCGCAGGCGATCCCCACCGACTCATTCACGTAGTAGTTATTCTCTTTCTTCCCTTCCTCTCCAAACTCATATATCCGCCGGAACACAACAACCAGCCAGGGGGCGGTTTCCAGAAAAGGCTTATGCCAGTCGGTACCAAAGGGGGCCAGATCGCGCAGCCATTCCTCACTCATACGACCGTTGTAGCTACGGTACTCCTCTTCTTCGGCCGCCTGGCGAATCTGCCGTTTCAGGTAAGGATTGCTTACTGCACAAAACGTCCAGGGCTGCTTATTGGCACCCGAGGGGGCGGTCGAGGCCGTCATAATCAGTTGTTCCATTGCTTCCTTAGGCACCGGCTGATCCGAGAAAAACCGAAGGGAGCGGCGTTTTTCCATCATCGACCGGTGGTCGGAGCACTGCTGGATTAGCTCCGGTGGTTCCGGAAGTATCTCGGAAGGGAAGGGAATATGAGTTGACATACGGAACAAAAAGGATTGGGCTTTTTTATATTGTTTATAAATATAGGTCCGGCGCCAAGATGCATTGCAATCTGAGTTTCTTTTTGTTATTTTTACTTATTCTCACAGTTTTTTTATCGACTCACCTTTGCCGAATACTAAGTAAGGCCTTCTATCTTTTGAGCCGTAAGAATAATCCTTTTTATTTGTGTCAATAATTTATTTCACGTAACTGCTCTATTAATCATGAAAAAACTTTTTAATTCTTTTGTACTTGTAGCTCTCTTAGCCTTTTCTGCCCAAAGTGTACAGGCCCAGGCTTATCAACAAGGTGATAAACTTCTAAATGTGGGCGTGGGTGTAGGTACTTACGGAGCCGGTGGCATAGGATTGGGTGGCTCTTTCGAGTATGGAATTCACGAAGCCATCAGTGTAGGAGCTTTAGGCGGATACTCTGGACGATCCAACTATTTGGGATCGATACCCGCTGGTCTGTTCTTACGATTGGAGCACGTGGTTCGTACCACTTCAACGAACTTGCTAAACCTTGACAACGACCAAATTGATCTGTACGCAGGACTTGGTCTGGGCTATCGTAACTTCAACTGGAAATATAATAACTTTGGAGGAGCTACTTACAGAAATAATTATGGCAGTGGAATTCTATTTACTTGGTCACATTGGTGCTAAGTACTATCTTCCAAGCCTAACCTGGGCATCTTTGCCGAATTAGGATCAGGATTTGGAACGTTACAGGCTGGTGTGGCTTTTAAGTTTTAGAGAAGGAATCGGTATCTTGATACAGCATCGCTAAGCAATTGGCGATGCTTTTTGCGTTTTGAAAGCCTTACCCAGCACCCACTACTACATCCGCGCCAACACCCGCTCCGACACCGTTTGCCCAATGGATAGCGAGGAGGTAGCCGCCGGAGAAGGTGCGTTCACTACATTGATAGCGGTAGCGCTTTCCAGAATCGCGAAGTCGTCGAGCAGGCCCCCTTCGTAATCACAGGCCTGCGCCCGGACACCGGCCCCGCCGGGTTCGAGATCCCTGGCCTCAATGTCGGGAATAAGCTCCTGCAAGGCTTTGGTAAAGGCTGCCTTGGAAAAAGAGCGGTACATCTCGCCCAGGCCGGTGCGCCAGTATTTGGCGGCTACCTTACGGAAACCGGGCCAGGCCAGCGTTTCCCCTAGTTCCTTGAAGTCAATGTCCAGCTTGCCGTAGCCTTCGCGCCGGAAGGCCAGTACGGCATTGGGACCGGCTTCTACCCCACCCCCAATCATACGCGTAAAGTGTACCCCCAGAAAAGGAAAATTAGGGTCGGGTACGGGATAGATGAGGTTTTTGACCAGATGCTCTTTTTCAGGCTTTAATTTATAGTACTCGCCCCGAAACGGAATGATCCGCACCTTTACGGCTTTGTCCTGGGTGAGCTGCGCTACCTTATCGGAGTAGAGTCCGGCGCAGTTGACGACGAGTTCCGTGGCATAGCTGCCCCCGCTCTCGGTGCTCAGGTAGGTTATCCGGCCGGTAGTGTTCACGGCTACTACTTTTTCACCAAATCGGATCTCTCCTCCCAGGTTCTGGATACGTTCGGCGTATTTTTCCGAAACAGCCGTGTAGTCAATGATTCCGGTATAGGGTACCCATATACCTTCCAGACCTTTCACGTGGGGTTCTATCTCCCGCATTTCACCAGCGGTGATTTTGCGGTTGTCGACGAGTCCATTCTGAAGGCCACGCTCATACAACCCGTGCAGGATCGGTACTTCCTCCGGCCGGGTAGCTACCACAATTTTCCCGCACAAATCGTAGGGTATCCCTTCTTTGTCACAAAAATCAAGTAGCATCCTGTATCCCCTGATGCAATTGGTGGCTTTGAGGCTACCGGGCTTATAGTACAGGCCCGAGTGAATGACGCCACTGTTGTGGCCGGTTTGATGCCGGGCAACCTGCTGTTCTTTCTCAAGAACCAGCAACCTCAGGGAGGGGCGTTGCTCTTTGAGGCGCAAGGCGGTGGCCAGGCCCACGATGCCTCCTCCTACTACTACAATGTCGTACATCTGCAAGCTGGGAAACTAGTTAATGAGGGTACAAAGGCACAAATTTACGCTGGAAAAGAGATTTTTCCCATTGCCACGTTGGGCACACCCTGCCGGTTGCCAAAGTGAATTTCTCCTCCGGCTATGGTTTCGTTGGCCAGAATCGCAAAGAGTACCGCTTCCTTGGCATCCCCTGATACACCCAGCTCGCTCAGTTGCCTGATCTCCACGCTGGGTAGCTGACTTTGAATATGGCGCATCAGCAGCGGATTGTGCGCCCCCCCTCCGCTGATGTACATGGTATAAATCTGCCCTTTGACGAGCACGCTTCGAATAGCTTCCGCAATAGTGTCGGCGCTGAACTGCACCAGTGTCGCCAGCAGGTTTTCGGGTTGCATGGAGGTAGTACGGCTTCGTTGCTGTGCTTCTCGGACATACTCCACGTTGAACACCTCCGGACCGGTGGTTTTTGGAAAAGGAGCCGCAAAAAAAGGATGGTCTTTTAGGGCACGCATCAGCCCGGGATGCGCCATGCCCGTGGCAGCGATGGTGCCATTTTCGTCGTAAGGCTTGCCAAAATACAACCTGGTAAAGGCATCGAGAAGGGTATTGCCCGGGCCGGTATCGGTAGTGAATACGTCGCGTGATAAACGGGAGCCGGGCAAATTGGTAAAATTGGCGATTCCGCCCATATTCAGCAGAATGCGGTTTTCGCCTTTTTTAGAAAAAAACAAATAGTCGCCGTACACGGCCAGGGGCGCTCCTTCACCTCCCACCGCTACGTGCTTTTGCCGAAAATCGCTGATGGTAATGATATCGGTAGTGACCGCCACGTGATCACCGTCCCCAATTTGCAGGGTAGCATTGGGGTACTTGTCCAGCCCATGCTGCTTTTTGGGCGCGTGGTACACGGTTTGGCCGTGGCTGGCGATAAGGTCCACGCCCTCCGGAGGTATCCCCCATTCATTGAGGCACTGGAGTACCATTTGCCCGTGCTGTACACCGATGTACGGATGTAGCAGGCACAACTTCTGAAAATCAATCTCTCGCTTAGCAAATACAGCCCGGATTTCTTCCCGAAAAGATTCCGTATAGGGTACGGTGATGAAATGGGACACGGTGATCTGGGTTTCCAGGCCGCTACCAGTAATGTGACAGAACGCTACATCGAGGCCATCCAGGGAAGTACCCGACATAAGACCGATGATGCGCCGGGTGGTGCTGCGCGCGATCCGGTTGAGTTTCAAAAGTTGAGGGTTCATCAAAGCATCCTTAAAAAGGCTGCCCGGTGGGGCAGCCTTCACGTGACTACTGAGTATTTCCGGCTTTCGGGGGCCGGTTTCGATTTTTGTTTTTATTGTTGCGGCTCTTCTTTTTCTTCTTTTTGGGCTGTTCGCCGCTGTACTTCCGGTCGAGGCTTTCGAGGTCTGTATTGAGCGAACCGGCCTCTTTGCGCTCTTGCGCCAGCACTACCTCTGGCATCAGAATTTCCAGTGACTCGGGCAATATGCCTTTTTTGTTCATCTCCACTATCTCCACCACCTTGTCAATGGCTACCGGATACCAGTTGTTGTCCTTCTCAAAACCAAAATACATGATCTTTTTGAAGATGTCCGTTTTCTGTAAAAAGGCAATTCCTTTCTTGGTTTTGAGCGGAGCCTCTACCGATGGAATGTCCCGGAGGGCATCCATGTAGGTTTCTAACTCGTAGTTGAGGCAGCATTTGAGCCTACCACACTGCCCGGAAAGTTTGGCCGGGTTGAGCGATAGATTCTGGTACCGGGCCGCCGAGGTGGATATGCTCTTGAAATCCGTAAGCCAGGTAGAGCAGCACAGCTCCCGGCCACACGAACCCAGGCCACCCAGCCTGCTTGCTTCCTGCCGCAGACTGATCTGCCGCATTTCAACCCGAATCCTAAACTCAGACGCCAGCAACTTGATCAACTCCCGGAAGTCTACGCGCTCGTCGGACGAGTAATAAAACGTAGCCTTGGAATTGTCGGACTGAAACTCCACATCCGAAAGCTTCATATTCAGCTTCAGTTCGCGGATGATTTCCCGGGTGCGGTACATTACGGGCAAGTCGCGCGCAATGGCTTGGGTATGCTTGTCGAGATCTTTGTCGGTGGCTATCCGGTATACTACTTTCACGTCGTCGTTAAGGAGAACGTTCTTGCGTTTCATTTGCAGCCTGACCAGCTCTCCCTGTAGGGAGATCATCCCGATATGGTGGCCCGATTGCATTTCGCACACTACGAAATCGCCGGTGGTAAGATTCAGTTGATTAACATTCCGAAAATATTCCTTACGCCCGCCTTTGAACTTCACCTCAATTACATCAAACCGCTGAGCCACGGGTATTTCCATATTACTCAGCCAGTCAAACACATTCATTTTATTACAGCCGCCGGTTCCGCAGCTGCCATTACTTTTACATCCGGCTACTGTGCTATTAGTGCCACAGCCACCCGATGAACATGATACACATCCCATTTTCTAAATCCTCAATCTTTATAGCGAAGTAAATCGAGGCCGATGTCATGGCGATAATATTTTCCTTCAAATTGCACCGTTTGGGCCGCTCGTTGTGATTTATGAACGGCATTTTCCAAAGAGTTTGCGATACCCGTCAGGACCAATACTCTTCCACCGTTGGTAACGACCTCTGTATTTCCGTTGAATGTGGTACCGGCATGAAACACCACCACATCCTCTGTCTTATTCGTATCGGCAATAACCTTGCCATTTTCGTAGCTGCCGGGATATCCCCCCGAAACTACCACCGTTGTAACGGCCACCTGCGGCGAAATGCTCAACGGAACATCCTGTAAGGTACCTTTGGCCGTGGCCGTTAGCAGCGTAACCAGATCCGATTGAATGCGTGGCAGAACCACTTCGGTTTCCGGATCGCCCATTCGTACGTTGTATTCGATCACGTAGGGCTCGCTCTTGACGTTCATTAGTCCAATAAAAATAAACCCTACGTACTTTATCCCCTCGCTTTTAAGCCCTTCGAGGGTAGGCTTTACTACTTTCTCTTCTACTTTTTTCAAAAAATAACTGTCCGCAAATATTACGGGCGATACCGCCCCCATCCCCCCGGTATTGAGCCCGGTATCATTCTCACCGATGCGCTTGTAGTCTTTGGCTTCGGGGAGAATTTTGTAGTGCTCACCATCGGTAAGCACAAACACGGAGAGTTCGATCCCCTTCAAGAATTGTTCGACTACCACTTTGTTGCCGGCATCGCCAAATTTGCCATCCAGCAGCATTTCCTTAAGGCTTTGCTGCGCTTCCGCCGCGGTTTCGGCGATGATGACCCCCTTTCCGGCTGCCAGGCCGTCCGCTTTAAGTACCACCGGCATGGGGTGGGTTTCCAGGTAAGCTACCCCTTCCTGCACATTGGCTGCTGTGAAGGTACGGTACCCCGCCGTGGGGATGCCGTACGTATGCATGAAGTTTTTGGAGAAATCCTTGCTGCCTTCCAGCTGAGCCCCTTTTTGGTCGGGACCGATGATCCGGACGTATTTTAGCTCCGGACGGGCCTGGAGGTAATCTACAATCCCTCTCACCAGGGGTTCTTCGGGGCCTACAATGACTAGTTCTATCCTTTTTTCGGCGATCAGGGTGGCCACAGCTTCAAAGTCATTGTACGATATGTCGATGTTGGTGGCAATGGCAGCAGTGCCCGCATTGCCAGGTGCAACAAACAAATCATCACACAAGGGACTCTGCGCAATTTTCCAGGCAAATGCGTGCTCACGTCCCCCTGAACCCAATATAAGTATATTCATATAGTCTTTTAAACGTAATCAGGCTTGCTTTTCAGCAGCCTGATTTGTGTATGGATGTGATGATTAGTTAGCCAATTCTGAAAGAAACTTTATACGCATAAGCCGCAACTCTTCCTCGCTCACGTCATCGTGAGCGAATTCTTCGAGCGCTACGGCGATATTATCCGTTTCGGCGGTCAAAAAGTAATCGAATATATCCTGCTGACGATCCCGATCCATAATCTGATTGATATAGTAATCCAGATTTAGCTTGGTTCCCGAATAGCATATATGCTCTATTTCTTCGATCAGATCCTCCATAACCAGACCTTTGATCTCCGCTATTTCTTCCAGATCCACTTTCCGGTCTACCTGCTGAATGATATAAATCTTTATTTTCGATTTATTCACCATCGACTTAATCACCACGTCTTTGGCGGTTTCGATATCGTTCTCCTCAACATACCGATTGATCATGTCCAGGAACTGCCGACCGAATTTTTGTACCTTGCCCATCCCCACACCGTTGATCTGGGCCATTTCCTGCTGAGTGGTAGGGTAGGTGGTGGCCATCTCTTCCAGAGAAGGGTCCTGAAAAATCACGTAGGGGGGAAGGTTCTTTTCCTTAGCAACTTTTTTGCGCAGGGCTTTCAGCATTCCGAGCAGCGCTTCGTCGTAGGCATGAGCATTCCCCGCTCCATTCGCTCCGGAGGAATCGTCGTCTTCTATTTTATCATCCTCTTCTTCATAATTGTGGTCTTTGTAGATGGTGACGGGATAGGGGTCGTTGATGTAGTTTCTTCCCTTCTCACCCAACTTAAGCACGCCGTAGTTCTCTATGTCCTTTTCCAGATAATTCAGAATGACCAGTTGCCGAAGCGTGGAAATCCAGAAATCGCGGGATTCGTTGTATTCCAGTCCTTTGCCGTATTCCTCAAGCTTGTCGTGTTCGTAGCTACGCACGTACTGATTTTCGGTAGCCGTGAGCAGATCCGCAATATGGTCCCCGTCGAAGCGCTCATCCGTCAGCATCACGGAGCGCAGGGCCATCACTACCTCGTCCTGAACTTTTATTTTTTCGGTATGCTTGATGCAGTTGTCGCAGAACCCGCAGTCTTCGTCGAGGTACTCACCAAAATAACTCAGTAGCTGCCGGCGGCGACACACGCCCAGGTTGGCGTAAGCCACCATTTCGTTCAGCAGGTGCCGGGCATTGTCCCGCTCCGTTACGGATTTGTCCTTATTGAATTTTTCGAGTTTCTGAATATCCTCGTAGCTGTAGAACATCAGGCAGTTTCCTTCCAGCCCATCGCGTCCGGCCCGACCGGTTTCCTGATAGTATCCTTCCAGCGACTTCGGTACATCATAGTGGATCACAAACCGAACATCGGGCTTGTCGATTCCCATCCCGAAAGCAATGGTAGCTACGATCACATCCGCCTCCTCGTTCAGGAACGCATCCTGATTGGCCATGCGGGTGTTGGAGTCCAGGCCCGCGTGGTAAGGAAGTGCCTTTATGTCGTTCACACTGAGCAGTTGGGCTATTTCCTCCACCGTTTTGCGGCTCAGGCAATATACGATCCCCGATTTTCCCTTGTTATTCCGGACATACCGGATCAGTTGCTTTTTAGCATCTTTTTTCGACCGGATTTCGTAGTATAGGTTTTTGCGGTTAAAGGAGGATTTGAAAGTTTCGGCCTCTTCCATCTGCAGGTTTTTACGAATATCCTGCTGCACCTTGGGGGTGGCGGTCGCCGTCAGAGCAATAATCGGCAGATCGCCGATATTGTCAATAATGCCATGAATCCGGCGGTACTCAGGCCGGAAGTCATGTCCCCATTCGGAAATACAGTGGGCTTCGTCGATAGCGACGAAGGAGAGATTGGTTTTTTGTAAGAAATCCAGGTTCTCTTCCTTGGTCAAGGATTCGGGCGCAATGTACAGAAGCTTGAGGGATCCATCCAGGGCATCGCGTTTTACGCGGTTTATTTCGGCCTTCGTGAGGGTAGAGTTCAGAAACTGCGCGTTGATCCCGAACGCGTTCATTTGATCCACCTGGTTTTTCATCAAGGCGATCAGCGGAGATATCACAATCGCCATGCCATCCGTTACGAGCGCCGGAAGCTGATAGCAAAGAGATTTGCCGGCCCCGGTGGGCATAATAACGAAGGTATTCTTCCTATTCAGGATATTTTGAATAATGACCTCCTGTTCGCCTCTGAACTGGCTATACCCGAAGATTTCCTTCAATTTATCTTTTAGGTTATTGATTCCGTCTTGATCAATCTGCTGTATCATCTTTTCTCAACAAATGGGTTATTGCGAAGTTCTTTATCTTTGACTGCGAATTCAATTTAAAAATAGTTAATTCAAAAACGGTAATCCAAACTTGAAATTAGTAAAAAATATTCAGTCTATAGCAAAAGATGTATTGGCGCAAGAGGCCGAAGCTATACAAAATCTCATAGAACGAATTGACGAATCGTTTGAAAAATGTGTGGAAACCATCCTTCGAACCGGTGGACGAGTGGTGATTACCGGGATTGGCAAAAGTGCTCTGATAGGTCAGAAAATTGTAGCCACCCTCAATTCTACTGGTACCCCTGCTCTTTTTATGCACGCCGCCGACGCTATCCATGGCGATTTGGGAATGATTCAGGCCAACGATGTGGTACTGGCCATTTCCAAAAGCGGCGATACCCCCGAGGTAAAGGTACTTGTTCCGCTCCTTAAGCATGCCGGCGTAACGCTCATTGCCATGGTAAGCAACAAAGATTCCTATCTGGGGCGGAACGCCCACTTTGTCCTGCATGCCTACGCACCTCTGGAAGCCGACCCGCTCAATCTGGCTCCTACTACCAGCACAACGGTATGCCTGGCGCTGGGGGACGCTCTGGCCATTTGTTTGCTGGAAGCCCGGGGGTTTACCCGGCAGGATTTTGCCCGGAACCATCCGGGGGGAGCCCTGGGTAAAAAGCTTTATCTGCGCGTGAGCGACATTTATCCCCACAACGCCCTGCCCGCTGTGTCCGAAAACGCCAACCTGAAAGAGGTAATTCTGGAGATTACGTCCAAACGACTGGGCGCTACCGCGGTACTCCATCGGACCACTGGTACCCTGGCCGGCATCGTAACGGATGGCGACCTACGTCGGATGCTCAATGAACACCACGAAACCGAACTGCTGCACCTAACCGCCCGTGACATCATGACTCCCTCGCCCATTGGTATAGGTCCTGACGAGTACGCCGTAAATGCTCTGCAGCTTATGCAGGCGCGCAGCATTACCCAGCTTGTAGTAGTGGATGAAGGACAACTGAGAGGGTTTGTACACTTACACGATCTGCTGAAAGAAGGGCTTCTGTAAATTACCTTTTACCGCATCCGGTTCGACTCCTTCACCGTGCGCTCATCGCGGCGGATAAAGCGATTGGCCAGTACATTGGCCAGCATACCCACGATCAAGCCATAGAACCCAATGAGGTAGTCGCCCGTTTGTTCGGGTTCGAACATTTTGGCTGCTTTGTAGAAGGTTTGGTACACTACCGTAGCCAGTATGACGGTCATCAGGATGGAGTTGACCGCGCACAGGGCCGATTGCAGCAGGCGATTGCGAAATTTGAAAATGGCAAAAAGCGCTATCCCCGCTACCAGGGCAGCCATACCCGCCAGATAAAACACCGGCTGTACTTCGGACTGCGTCGCGTTGATTTTATTGGTAAGATACAAAGCCGTCATGGAGAGCTTGCTGAACGCCGTCGGCCGCAACTTTCTCCCACAAGGGTAGGGCAATAAACACGCCCATCGCAATGGCTACGATGGCTAAAAACAGGGTTTGAAATCGTTGTAACATAAGTGGCTTTCGGCAATTGGCTGTCGGTTATCGGCTTTATTTTGCTTTGACAACGGACAGTATGCTTTGAATTTTTATGAATGATTGATTAATTGGCTTTGCCCAAAATGGCAGTTGTCCTTTCCACTCATAGCTGTGCTAAATGGAATTGCAAAATTAGGCACCACCGGCAAACTACCAACTTCTTTTAGACCACCACATCGCCGTAGAGGTCAAATTCTTCGGCGGTGTTGATCTTTACATTGGCAAAATCGCCCTGCCGCACGTACTGCGTAGCTGGTACGAGCACCTCGTTGTCTACCTCGGGGGAGTCAGACTCCGTGCGGCCAATGAAGTAGCCACTTTCCTTGCGGTCAAAGAGTACCTTATACGTCTGCCCGATCTTGTCCTGATTATTTTCCCACGAAATACCCTGTTGCAATTCCATAATGGCATCAGCGCGCTCCTGCTTGATGTCGGCGGGTACGTCGTCCACGAACGTATGCGAATGGGTATTCTCTTCGTGGGAATACTGGAACACACCCAGGCGGTCGAAACGCATCTTCTCCACAAAGTCGTAGGTTTCGTCAAAAAGCGCCTCGGTTTCGCCCGGATGGCCCACGATGAGGGTAGTACGCAGCGCTATGCCGGGTACCTTCTCCCGAATAGTCTCGATGAGGGCCTCGGTTTTTTCACGGGTAATGCCCCGGCGCATACTTTTCAAGATCTCCGTTGAGCCCGTTTGCAGG
Source organism: uncultured Cytophagales bacterium (assembly GCA_963768025.1). Taxonomy (GTDB): domain Bacteria; phylum Bacteroidota; class Bacteroidia; order Cytophagales; family Spirosomataceae; genus CAVYGM01. The sequence goes on along the minus strand of CAVYGM010000012.1, from coordinate 90,572 downwards.
GGCATGTCGAGGTAGTTGCAGATGTTGGACCGCTCGCGCATCATATCAAGTACATCCAGCGGAAAGCCCGACGGATAGGCGTACTGCAACCTGATCCAGTCAATACCCTCTACGTCCGACAGCCGGGCCATCAGGTCGGAAAGGTTGCGTTTTCTTGTAAATATCCAGGCCGTAGTAGGTCAGGTCCTGGGCAATCAGGATCAGTTCCTTGGTACCGCGCCGGGCCAGCGACTTAGCCTCGGTCACCAGCTCTTCAATGGGCCGCGATACGTGCCCGCCCCGCATGAGGGGTATGGCACAAAAGCTACACGGACGGTCGCAGCCTTCGGCGATTTTCAGGTAGGCGTAGTGCGCCGGCGTGGTGAGCAGGCGCTCGCCTACCAGCTCGTGCTTGTAGTCGGCTTTGAGGGTTTTGAGCAGGCGGGGTAGCTCGTTGGTACCAAACCAGGCATCTACCGTCGGTATTTCCACCGAAAGCTCATCCTTGTAGCGGTGCGACAGGCAGCCCGTCACGTACACTTTGTCTACCACGCCCGCTTCTTTGGCGTCCACATAGCGCAAAATGGTATCGATGGATTCTTCCTTGGCACCATCAATAAAGCCACAGGTATTGATGACCACAATCTGGGCATCGTCCTTTTTTGATTCGTGGGCTACGTTGTAGCCATTTCCTTTGAGCTGCGTGTACAGCACCTCCGAGTCCACCAGGTTTTTGGAGCACCCCAGCGTGACAATATTGACTTTACTTTTACGATTTCCTTTGGTTTTCACTAGGCAACGGGCCGTCGGCGGCAAGCTTCCGGCTTTTCAGTTTTAATTTATATTCCTTTTCTCCGCAAAGATTTGATACTGAACGGTGAAACGGGGTGCAAAGTTCGTAAAAATTCAAATAGGAATGACTATGGAATGAAACCATATTGTGAGTAGCTCCCAGAAATAGGGGTTTCGGGAAAGTACTCCCGGATCACACCCTGCCCAGGCACCCTACTTGACAGAATGAAACTCTCCCCATTAGCCAGGAAGTAGGTCGAATAGGTATAGCCTGCTTTGGAAGTACTATACACAGACTCAATCCTTTCTATATCCCCCTCACGCACAGTAAGTGCTCGGCCGCGGATCGTTATCTCAATCGAATGATCGGCAGGGTGGGTGGCAATAATTACTCCATCAGCGTAAGGCCAATGGTTTATCAACAGAGCAAATACCAAAGCGCTCCCACCAAAAAGTACGACTGGTAGCAGAGCTATGAAAAAATACAGTAGACCCGGATAGCTCAGGTCGGTAGTAAAGGGGATAGTCACTAGTTGAAAAGTGACGGTTACCCCCATTAGTAATAAGAAAATAGCATTGATCCCGTCAAAGCCTAAGAAGTACCTGCGCCTGGAAATCTGATATACCCGCCGCACTTTCAGCGGCGAGTTCTCCCCTACCGTATCACGGGTAAAGCGCAGCAGCTTCCACATACCCCAGGCAAACAGCCCGAAAATAAATATGAAAATGAGGAGGGTTTCCATAGCCAGCGTAGTGCTTCGTGTATACTACGAAGATACGATCCGGCTACAATGTACTTTCTGCTTTTGGGAAGAATGGCCGTTGGGAGGGACGAGGTCACCTGAAACATAAACGAAATTTAAAAGATACTTCCTCCCCACAGAAAATCCCGGAACCCACTTTCGGGATGGCGACGGCCAATCAACTGATATTCGGATAGCCCTACCAACCCGGCACGCCCTTCCAGACTATTCCGATCCTGTGGGGTGCAGGTTTCCTTTACCTCATAAGCGGTTTTCCGATCCAAAATAAAATCAATTTCAGTCCCGGAACTCTGCTCAAAGTAATTGATCCGGCCGAGCTGAGCCAGTTGATTGGCAATGGCATTTTCAAAAATACTACCGCTACTCAGTTGTCCACATACCTGCAGCAGTCCAGTATCAGTAAAATAAAGCTTCGGCTGTCTGCTGATTTCCTTATCAATACCTCCTGTATAGGGTTTTACCGTTCGTATAAAGTAGGTGTACTCCAACAGATGCAGGTAATCTTTCACCTTGTGGCGATTCAGGCCCGTAAGGCTGCCAAGCTTGGAATAATCTAACCGACTTCCTACCCGGTTAGCCAGCAACAATATCAGTTTATACAGGCTATCGCTCACTGAAAAGTCTGAAAGTAGCTTGATATCCAGCTCTATATAGGCGTTCAATACGTCTTTGAGGTACTCCGTCTTTGCGGCAGGCGAATCGGCCAGTACTACCTCGGGAAACCCGCCATACCGAATGTATTCCTCATAATGGCCTTTCCAAAGGTCATAGTAGGTATACAGAAAAGGCTGCATCCGCTCGCTTTGTAGGCGCTGAGTATCAATACCTTTGAATTGCAGGTACTCTTCAAAATCGAGCGGCCACATCTCAAAGATTTGCTTCCGCCCGGCCAGGCTTTCAGAAAAGTGGTTTTTCAGGTAAAACGAACTCGATCCTGTCACCAGAAACTTAATGCCGTAGGTGTCATACAGGCTCTTGATCACACTCGCGCTATTGGGAACCAGTTGGATCTCATCCAAAGCCAGCACAGCCGGCTTCTGGAAATCCAGTCCCTGCGTTCTCAGGCTTCGTTCGATGTCATTGTAGGAGGATTGATTAAAGATAGCCCTATTCTCAACTCGCTCAAAGTCAAGGTATAGCTTATTGGAATGTCCTACATTCTCTAATAAATAAGCCAAGGCCGTAGACTTACCCACCCGCCTCATACCGGTAATGACTGTTACCTGTTTTTTAGATAGATGCTCTAAAAACCGAGAAAATGACTTTCTAACAAGCATAAACTCCGAATTTTTGTATAAAGTTAGTACAAAAATTCGGAGTTTATGTAATTTATTGAATCTAGCGGCTAATGTAGGCAGCGTCTTTCAGGCATCCGGCGGCATCAGCAGGTCATTGACGCTGATTTCAAATTCGGGTAAAACGGGAGCCGCGGAGCAGATGTCGTTTTCGAGGCAAGCCCGTACCTCGCGGCGCGAGGAATAGATATTTACTACTCTTTGTTCGGGTATCACAATCCAGACGACCCGTACCCCGGCTTTGAAATATTCGGTAAGCTTTTGCTCCATTTTGTTGATCTCGTCATTGTGCGAGATGATTTCAATGACAAAAGCGGGGATCATTTCCTGGCCTAACCTCCCTTTCTCAACCTGTTCGTCGGTAAAATAAGCAATATCGGGGCGCCGCATCTGAATACCAGTCAGATGGACATCCTGTTCAGAAACCAATGACCCGGTTTCAATGTACCCTTTCCGAAAGAACAACTTATTCAGCGTATTGAAAATGTATAATTGTTCTTTTTTCATACCAGCAAATTGAATAATCTCCCCGTCGTTCCATTCATACTTGAAGCCGTCATTAGGCTCCCAGGTGAGGAACTCTTCCAGGGTAGCGGGGAATACTTGGGTAGGCTCGTTGGGCTGTGAAGTCTGTACCATAGCTTTATGGTGCTTTTTGCCAAATATAAAAAAATACGAGAAAATTTCTCTACTTCTTGAACAGCGAATCGACGAACTCTTCGCGGTCAAAGACCTGCAAATCATCCATTTGCTCGCCTACCCCTATGTACTTGACGGGGATCTGGAACTCGTCGGAGATACCGATCACTACGCCGCCCTTGGCGGTACCGTCGAGCTTGGTAATGGCCAGGGAAGTCACTTCGGTGGCTTTGGTAAATTCGCGGGCCTGAATGACTGCGTTTTGGCCGGTACTTCCATCCAGCACCAGCATTACTTCGTGGGGGGCGTCAGGCAGTACCTTTTGCATCACGCGCTTGATCTTGCCCAGCTCGTTCATGAGGTTTACTTTGGTATGAAGCCTACCAGCCGTATCAATGATGATGACGTCCGCGCCTATTTCGACACCCTTTTTTAAGGCGTCGAAGGCAACGGCTGAGGGGTCAGTGTTCATGCCGTGATCAATGACGGGTACATTCACACGCTTTCCCCATAGTTTGAGCTGCTCCACGGCGGCGGCCCGGAAGGTATCGGCCGCACCCAGCACCACGCTGCGACCCCGCTGCTGAAACTGATGGGCCAGTTTGCCGATGGTGGTGGTTTTACCCACTCCATTGACGCCTACCACCATAATCACGTAGGGCTTGGGGAGATGTTCGGTTTCGAAGCTGTCGGTGACCCCAATAACCGATCCCTCTGAAAGTAGCGTGGCTACTTCCTCACGAAGAATGCGATCCAGCTCGCCGGTAGAGGTATACTTGTCTTTGGCGACGCGGGCCTCAATGCGCCGGATGATCTTGACCGTCGTGCCCACGCCTACATCCGAGCTGATCAGAATTTCTTCCAGTTCGTCGAGGACTTCCTCATCCACAGTATCCTTTCCGACCAGCGCCCGCGAAAGCTTTCCGAAGATACTGTCCTTCGACTTTTCGAGCCCTTTATCGAGTGTTTCTTTTTTCTCTTTGGAAAAAAAACCAAATATGCCCATGATTTCGTGTGGGGATCCACCGTTAAAATTTTGTCAATCACTGTGCCTTCCAACCACTTGCCGACGGGTGAAAGACCGAACAGTATGGCCCAAAAATAAAACAAAAAAAGTCCCGTTGGGGACTTTTCATGTATTCGGTTATAAAATTGGCTGTTGCCAACCCAATCTACCTTATCTTTTCAATACATCCTGAACGGTATCAGAGGCTACCATTTCTTCTTTGAACGTATACGCGCCGGTCTTAGGTGATCTCACCGCTTTGATTACCTTGGCGTAGGTTTTGCCTCCTTCTTTTTTCAGGGTTGCAACTACTTTCTTTGCCATATCTGTATATAATTATTAGTTAAATGCTCCTCAGCGAGGTTTTTTGTCTTTCTTAGATTCACTCCCCTTCGCCTCACAACACTCAACGGGGTTGTTATTTGATCTCCTTATGAACAGTATAACGACGCAGGAAAGAATTAAATTTCTTCAATTCCATACGAGCGGGCGTATTTTTACGGTTCTTGGTCGTGATATAGCGCGACATTCCCGGAACACCTGACGTTTTTTGTTCGGTGCATTCCAATATTACCTGAACTCTGTTACCTTTCTTAGCCATTGCTTTACTTCGTTTTACAAATAGGATTGCAAAAGTAAGACTTATCAATAAATTAGCAAAATCATTTTCCAAAAAAAGCTATTTATTTCAACACTCTGTGGTTTTAGCCGCTTGGATAAGAAAAATTCGTTTCTAATATGAATTTTTTGGACACAATTTAGGATATTGGGGAGGCTTTGTGCTTTATTTAGCAGTTGGTTCTAAAGCATGGCATAGTTATTTAGGAACACTGTTTATCTACTTACTTCTACTTTTATCAAAATTTCGCTTTAAAATGGTACTCAAAAAGTTAACCTTACTCGCTTCACTTGCCTTCGCCGTAGGATGCATTGGGGTAAGTTGCTCGTCGAAAGAAGATCAGGATTCGTACGACAAATATTACGGGAGTGGCCGGGCTGACCGGGAAAAATCCGCCGCTTCCAGTAGAGAGGCCACCGCACAAGACTCGAAAATTGACTCTGATACCATTAATTCACTGTCGGTAACAGAAGACATGGATACCGAGATCGGCGCCAGTGACGAACTCAACGATGCTGATCCTGAAACGGCCGGCAAAACTGTGGAGGAAGTATCAAAGCCTGTGGAAGCACCCAAGGCAGCCGAAGCACCAAAAACTCAGGGGCCTCCTCCCGCTGACATAGCCGCACTGCTCAACAAGCACACCTGCTCCGCTTGTCACAAGCCTTATGAGCGGCTAGTAGGGCCGGCATACTCTGACGTGGCCAAGAAAAAATACTCGGTGGATAGAATCGTAGAGCTGGTGTATAAGCCCGAACCAGCCAACTGGCCTGGTTACCCCCCCATGATCCCTATGAGCCAGGTACCCAAAGAAGATGTGGTGAAGCTGGCAAAGTGGATCAACTCCTTATAAAAGACTGTTTGAGCCTTAGTAATGTAATAGCAACTCAAAACAGTTCCTAAAATTTCTCTGTTTGTTTTTGAATGCTGCTCCTTGTCGACGGGAGCAGCATTTCTTTTTGTGGTAGCTCCTGCTGTTATCCTTTATCAGACAGCGCTGCCTCGTTTTCTGCCGGAACGGCCTTAGCTTCTTTGAGGGCAAAATAAAGCACAACTCCCAGGCAGAAACCAGGCAACAGGAACGAGAGATTAATGCTTTGGGTAGTGTCCGAAATCAACCCCTGGACGCCCGTCAGTACGGCTCCGCCCAGAATAGCCATGATGAGTCCTGACCCTCCTATTTTGGTATCCTGTCCTAAACCCCGCAGACCCAAAGCATAGATGGTCGGAAACATGAGCGACAGACAGCCCGAAATGCCCACCAAGGCCATTACTCCTACGTAGCCACCCGTTGTGATTACGATTCCGGTCAGTAGCATACCGACGCCCGCCAAACCAGCCAACAGGTATCGTGGCGCAATAAACCGCATCAGGTACGTGCACACGAAGCGTGACAGCAGAAACAGCACGAGTGCGGCCAGGTAGTAGTCCGCCGACTGCTCCTCATTGAGGTCCAATTCTTTCATCACGTACCGAATCGTAAACGACCAGGTACCGATTTGTGCTCCCATGTAGAAAAACAAGGCGGTGACCGCCCACACATAGGATCTGTTTTTGAGAAGGCGTCCCCATGCCTCACCGAAGCTGAGTGAGGTGTTTTCTTCGGAAGCAGTAGGCATCCGGTTGAAGAGGATCAGTACCCACAGGAACATTAGAAAGAAGGCGACTCCCACGTAAGGCCCCATTACGCCGGTTAGTTCCTCGGACTGGATTACCTGTAATTGTTCCAGACTCATGGAGGCTCGCTCGGTTTCGCCCGCCCTGTTTAGCTCCGACAAAATGAATAACTTGCTCAGCAATACGCCAATGATAGAACCAATGGGGTTGAAAGATTGAGCCAGGTTGAGCCGTTGGGTGCCGGTTTCTTCCGGCCCCATGGCCACAATATACGGATTGGCGGATGTTTCGAGGATGGATAAGCCCCCCGCCAAAATGAATAGAGCGGCCAGAAAATGGCCATACACCATAGTTTTGCTGGCCGGATAGAACAGCAGCGACCCAATGATAAACAAAGCCAAACCGATGAGGATGCCGGTTTTGTAGGTGTATTTTTTGATTAGAATGGCCGCCGGAATCGCCAGGCAAAAATAAGCTCCATAAAAAGCATACTGCACAAAGGTGGTCTGGTAGTCGGACATGCTCATGATGCGCTTAAAAGCAGACAACAGGGTGTCGGTCATGTTGTTGGCCAGACCCCACATCAAAAACAAACTAGTAATGAGAATAAACGGGAGGATGGGTGTTTTTTTTAGCATGGGTATTTTTTTAGTATAGGAAGGGCAGGGACCCCTAATCATACTTATGAGCGTTTGGAAAATAGGACATTTGAACGAATAGATTCCGGGACATTTTCCGATGATTCCAGTCTTTGCGGCGGACATTCTGCACTCCTTTGAATTGCTTCGTATCTTTACGCCCACTGAGCTGATAACCTTATGAACACAACCCTACAATACGACTACCGCCCGGAACACCTCACCAATTCGGAACCCAATAAGTACCGGATGGAGGATTTGCGAACAGAAGAGATGATTCTGAACATGGGTCCTCAGCACCCCTCTACTCATGGCGTGCTGCGGCTGGAGATCGTTTCCGACGGTGAAGTAGTGGTAGACGTGGTACCGCACCTGGGCTATCTGCACCGTTGCTTCGAAAAACATGCCGAGTCACTTCCCTTTAATCAAATCATCCCCTACGTAGACCGGATGGACTATCTGGCCGCCATGAACTCGGAGCACGCCTACGTAATGGGCGTGGAACGGATGCTGGGCATCGACAAAGATATCCCCAAACGCGTAGAGTACATTAGGGTACTGGTGGCGGAGCTCAACCGCATCGCTTCGCATTTCATAGCCATTGGCACGTATGCCATGGATATTGGAGCCTACACTCCTTTCCTGTGGCTGGTGCGCGACCGGGAGCATATCCTGCGCCTGCTGGAATGGACCTGCGGAGCCCGGATGCTTTATAACTACATCTGGATAGGAGGGCTTTTCTATGATTTGCCCGTTGATTTCGAAGGGCGTTGCGCGGAGTTTATTCGCTACCTGAAGCCAAAGCTCGTCGAATTGCAGCAGCTAGTGATTGAAAACAAGATTTTCATTCAACGCACGGCCAACGTAGGTGTGCTACCCATGGCTACGGCCATCAACTACGGCTGCACCGGCCCGGTGCTGCGCGGCTCCGGGCTGCGGTTTGACCTGCGACGGGTAGATGCGTATTCGGTATATCCCGAGTTGGATTTTGACATACCGATTGGTAAAGGGGAAGTTGGTACCACCGGCGACTGCTGGGATCGGAACTGGGTGCGGGTAGCCGAATGCCAGGAATCCGTTAAGATTATAGAGCAGTGCCTCCAAAAACTGACCGGTGAACATGCCCGTACCCGCGACTTTGATCCACAGGCTATGGTACCGAAGAAAATCCGCCCGAAGGCAATGGATTTTTATGCCCGGGCCGAAAGCTCCAAAGGAGAGTTAGGCTTTTTCTTCCGGACCGACGGCCGGTCCGATATCCCCATCCGGTGTAAGGCCCGGGCTTGCTCCTTCCACAACCTGTCGGTTATCAGTGAGATTTCGCGGGGAGGCCTTGTGGCGGACCTGGTAGCCGTGATAGGCTCGCTGGATCTGGTGATGGGGGAGGTGGATCGGTAACTCCCCTATCTTTTATTCTTTTTTGAACCGTACCCTAGCCAGAGTAATCCATTCAAAATGAGGGCATTCTGTTCGGCACTTTCAAAGGTTGACGAAAGGGCTTGGTTGGTTCCGTGCTCATAATCCATATCATTGTGTCCCATATTGAGGTACAGCATCCGGTAACGACGGTTTGTCCACACGACCGGGTAGTAGCCGCTATGCCATATTTCGTGAGGCTTGGGACCCGTACCGACCGGAAAACTGGTGGAGTCAATGGCAAGCAGAATATCAATATCCGGGTTGGTACGAAGATCGTTGGACCAGCGATACCACTCATTAGGTGCCGAACGGAAAGTAACAGGTAGCCCTTTCGCCGCCGGGTGTTTTGGATTCTCTACCCGCAGGATGGCTGAGGTAGGTCGCCAGGTATTGCTGGCATACGAGCCTGATCCCAGAAACTGATTGTGGTACCAGTCCCAATTCTGAGGGTAAGTGGAAGGTGTGAGCGCAAATCCGGCAAAGTGAAAGCCCATCCAGGCTCCGCCTTGCTTCATGTACTTTTGAAAAGCCTCCCGCTGGGCAGTTTGTTCGGGACGAGTGTCCAGAAAAACGACTACATCATACCGGGACAGAAAATCCGCATTCATGTTGCCCCACTGACTGGTAGTATCGTATTGAAACTGGTGGCGGGCACCTTTTTCCAAAAACCAACGGTTGGCTTCCTGCACATAACTGATGTGGGCGGGGTCGTGTCGGGCAGTGTAGAAGGCAATCACCCGAAAGCTCTCCGAGCTTTCCTGCGCCCAGCCCTGGCCGGCCAGTACCGAATAGGAAATAAGCAGGGAAGCAAATAAAGATAAGACTAAAGGACGCATAACTTTTAGAGGCTGAAATTCAACAAAAAAAGCAGTCACTGATCATGGCAGTGACTGCTTTCGTAACTATTGGGTGTCAGATTGTTGAGGCAAACTTACACTTTTTCGGTGGCTTCTACTAAATCGTGCTTCACCAAATACTCGGCAATCTGCACGGCATTGGTAGCGGCACCTTTACGTAAATTGTCAGCTACTATCCAGAGATTCAGTGTCTTAGCCTGCGTTTCATCGCGACGAATCCGCCCTACAAACGTATCGTCTTTTCCGTGCGCGGTGAGCGGCATAGGATACACAAAGTTTTTAGGATCATCCTGTACAACCACCCCTTCGGTAGCTTCCAGGATAGACCGTACTTCGGCCAGGTCAAATTCATTTTCAAACTCTACGTTTACAGCTTCCGAATGCCCTCCGATGGTGGGAATACGTACCGTCGTCGCCGTTACGGCTATGCGGTCGTCGCCCATGATCTTCTTAGTCTCGTTGGTCATTTTCATTTCCTCTTTGGTATAGCCATTGTCGAGGAATGTGTCAATGTGCGGCAGCACGTTCAGATCAATAGGATGCGGGTATACTTTCTTTACGGTGTCGTCACCTTTACGCTCAGCAAAAAGCTGATCTACGGCTTCCTTACCCGTACCGGTCACCGACTGGTAGGTCGACACAACCACGCGCTTGATGGTGTACTTATGGTGCAAAGGATTCAACACCAACACCATCTGTATGGTGGAGCAGTTGGGATTGGCAATGATTTTATCTTCCGGCGTAAGGGTATGGGCGTTTATTTCGGGCACCACCAGTTTTTTGGTAGGGTCCATGCGCCAGGCCGATGAGTTGTCTACTACGGTGATACCCGCTTCGGCAAATTTTGGGGCAAGGTTCAAGGAGGTACCTCCACCGGCCGAAAAAATCGCAATAGCAGGTTTGGCTTTGATAGCATCTTCAAAGCCTACCACCTTCACCTGTTTACCCTTGAACGTAATCTCTTTACCAATAGACCGCTCAGAAGCAACGGGCAGAAGCTCCGTCACGGGGAAGTTGCGCTCTTCGAGCACTTTGAGGATTTCGCTGCCTACCAGACCGGTAGCGCCGACAACTGCGATTTTCATTTTACAAGTGATTAAAATAAAACATGTACATGTTCTGAATAAAATTGCCGCAAAATTACGAAGAATATTCACACGATAGGAAGGATTGCTTCTAAATCAATGTAGTCCCTCAGGGGCTTCAGAGCCGATGTCCTCACCGAACTCGAATTGATAAATTCTTTTTAGTAATAATTTTTATAATAATGAACTGTTTTTTACTTTTGTTTGTATTCCAATTTACACGTTATATTTTTATTTTTTAAAAAAATAGTACAATTTATGGACCTTATCCGCTTTTTCACAATCAGTATTTGCATGGCTGTCATGGGTATATTTGAAGCCATAGCGCAGGGAGAATCCAAAATAAAGGTAGATCCCGGGATTTCGATTAATAACTACAAGCATCCCAACAAAGCTGCAAAAGCCAAAGAGATGCAGGAAGCCAAACCCCGAAAGTTTTCATCAAGGGTTGGCATCGTAAGACGTTCTACCAACGTCCCAACTCATGCCGCTCCGCATGAGACCCCCAAGTATGCACGGCGGCCGGTTTGGGTGTTTTTCAGGCGTTCCACCACCTCAGCTACCAATCTGAACCCATTAACAAACCCAAATCATTACAAAATCAATATGGGCTTTTGATCCAACGGTTGCCGAGTGGAAACAAGCAATAAGCCGGGCTGACCTAAGTACAGGTCAGCCCGGCTTTTTTTTGAACTACTCGCAAAATCGGCAACTATGCCGGCTTCGTTGCTAGCTCACCGGCGTTTTGTGTAGCCCTTTTTCGCTACCGGTGCTTTCTTTACGGCAGGTGCTGGTGTAGTAGCAGAGGCTTCCTCCTGCACCGATTCTCCACCCACACCCGGACTCATGCTCCCCGCGATTAGTGGCAATTGGGTACGAACAAGTCCCGGAACATCATCGGAGGAATCAATGGGTTTTAGCCTGAACGAATAACTGTACACCTGGGCCGGAATCTGATACTCATCGTGCACACGCGGCGACCAGCTGTTATCTCCGCCGAGGCCCATTTGTTTCATATCCAGATTTACCACCGTAACCGAGTCCTTTACCAAAGGGGTACCCGGCTTTTTGGCGGCTAAAAGGGCCTCGTCGGTATAATTGTGCACAGTAACGCTGAATACCGAATCGCTGATTGCCAGTAATCCGAGGCCATCGGAATTGGTGATCGTGATCCAGCGCACGTCGGTTTTGTTGCCATTTTCCTGAGCCATGATATAGGGAAAATGCTGCTCGTCCACCGTGCCTGCATACAGTCCCACCCGCGCGCTGCTCTTTCGGTCGGGATAGGTTTCGTAAGGTCCACGTCCGTACCATTCAATAGTACTAAAGGTAGGGGGCATTTTGAACTGGAAACCAATTTTTGCCAGGGCAGGCCACTTGCCACTGGGAGTAAATGTATTCTGAAGGTGAATGTCGCCCGTTGCGTATACCGTGTAGATGGAGCTTACCAACATGCTTCCCGATTTTCCCTGTAAGCTTTTTATCAAACTTACTTTGTACACGTGAGGGTTTGTTTTTTCGACCCGCAGATCGGACCCCATGAGTCGGAGGGAATCCAGACCGGCCTCGCGCCAGTGCGTTGCAAAGCTCTCTTTCCCTCCCCCCTCGTCGTTGTCAGTAGGTACCCGAAAGAAATTGGCGTACAGGCCGCTTTCGAGCATCTCTTTGTTTTTATACAAAAATGAGGTCATCCGGGCGGTCTTTTTATCGAAGCTCACCGAGAAATTCTGTCCAATAAGCGTGATCCCCTTGCCCCGTACCAGCGTCAGGCGCAGGGGAGAATTTTTGGAATAGCTCAGCGCCGCCGGTTCGGGAGTAGGTACCCAAACGGGTACCTGCTGCCAGGCTACTTCGTGGCCCGACGGTGCCCAAAGCATTTTATCTTTCAATTGCAAACTCAGGCTAAGAAAATACTCCGCCCCTGGGGTGGGAGTACCCGGTAGCTGGTACGGAATCGTTACTTCCTCCTCCTGACCGGCTGGAATAGTGAGCGAGCTGAGGGTACCTTCCTGAATGGTTTTGCCGTTTTCCTGCAAGGCCCACACCAATTTGAATGGGCTGAGGGAAACAAAATCGTATGCGTTGCGGAGTTTGATTTTGTTCTGTCCGGAACGAAGCGTATCGGGTACCCCAAATTTTACGTATTGATACACCTTTTTTACTTCGTTAATCTCCGGTTGAGGTGTCCGGTCGGGGTTTACGAGTCCGTCGCCCGCGTTGGCCCCGTCCAGGTAGTTGATGTGGTTCCAATAGGGGCGTCCATCGGCGGTTTTGGTGCTCAGCCCCTGATCTACCCAGTCCCATATAAACCCCCCCTGCATGGTAGGGTACTTTTCGATCACATCCCAATACTGCTGCAGATTGCCCACGCTGTTGCCCATGGCGTGCGCGTATTCGCAAATGATGAGCGGACGGTCGCTGTCTTTTTTCACCAGCTCGATCAGATCCTGGACGGAGGGGTACATCACCGAGATGATGTCAAAACTACTGAGTGAAGTGGGGGTATAATTTGCCCGTCCTTCGTAGTGAATAGGACGGGTAGGGTCCGATAGCCGAATAAAATTAGCCATGGATTCAAAATTCGCTCCGTTGCTGGCCTCATTGCCCAACGACCAGATAATGACGGAAGGGTGGTTTTTGTCCCGCTCCACCATAGCGCGGCCCCTAGCCAGGAAGGCGGCTTTCCATTCGGGCCGGTCGGCCAGGATCACTTTTTTGTACCAAAGTTCGTGGCTTTCGATATTGGCTTCATCCACTACATACAGTCCGTATTGGTCGCACAGATCGTACCACTCCGATACATTGGGATAGTGCGACGTGCGGACGGCGTTGATATTATGCTGTTTCATGAGCGTGATGTCACGAATCATAGACTCGCGGCTAATCACTCGACCCGTTTCGGGATCGAACTCGTGGCGGTTGACGCCTTTGATCACGATCGCCTTACCATTTACCAGCAACTGCCCTTTATTGATTTTTATTTCCCGAAAGCCTACTTTCTGGGCCACAGCTTCCACAATTGTTCCATCCGGGCTTTTGATTTGCATCGTTAGAGTGTAGAGATAGGGACTTTCGGCACTCCATTTTTGCGGAGCGGTAACCGGAATTTCAAATCGAATCGGCATTTCCCCGGAAGGGTCGAGCATACCGATGGTTCGGGAATTGGGCGAAATGGCCACCTGTCCGTCAGCATCGTATAGGGTAGTGATGAGTTGATACCCATACTGGGCCTGCTTCGTAAAATTACGGGCAGAGATAGCAACTTTCAGGTTGGCATCGCGGTAGCTTTCGTCCAGGTCGGTTTGCAGGGTGAAGTCGCTTATATGCACCGTCGGCGTTGAGAGCAAATACACATCGCGAAAAATACCGGAAAGGCGCCAGAAATCCTGATCTTCGAGGTAGCTACCATCCGACCAGTTGATTACCTGCACTGCCAGATCATTCACTCCACTTTGACCCATGGCCGATATATCAAACTCAAAGGGTGCCATTCCGTCCTCGTGGTAGCCCAGAGGCTGGCCGTTGAGCCATACGTAGCAAGCCGACTGCACGCCGCCAAAGTGTAGAAACAGCGGCTTGTCGCCCCATTGGGCGGGTAAGGTAAAGGTAGTTCGATAGAGGCCCACCGCGTTGGTATCGGCCGTGATCCGGGGTGGGGTAGCTTCGAATGGGTGTTTGATATTAGAAAAAATGGGCTTGTCGTAGGCACGGCCCTCCCTGGCTGCTACCACCTGCCAATTGGACGGCACGGGGATATTATCCCAGGAGTCGGTGGAGGTAGCAGGCATAAAAAACGAATCGGGGACTTTGGAGGGATGTGACACCCATTTGAATTTCCAGGTTCCGTTTAGTGATTTTATATAGGGCGACGTAGAAGCAGAGCTTAAAGCTTCCTTTTCACTGGCATACGGAGTGAAAGAAGCATGGGGGCGTTCGGTATTCTTGCTGATTACTTCCGGATTTTCCCAGTCCGGAAGGGTTGATTGCGCTTGTAATAAAGGGTTTATAACACAGAGAACACCAGCAGCACAGAAAAAACCTTTTACTATAGAATGCATAATTAAAGTAAAGACAAGAGGACGTAAATTTGTTATTGTACCTAGTTTTGAATGTGGAAAGTACTCTTTCTTTTAGAAAAAGGCAAAAATGTAGGACTAGATAAGCCAAAAACGCCCCCGGCGATCAATATATTTCTACAAAACCTTTAATTTGTTGCCACTTACCCAAACCCCAGCGCGATGCTTTTAGCCGTTGATATCGGAAATACGGATACCGTTTTTGGACTTTTTGACCACACTATCTTGCTTCATCAATGGCGCGTCCGCTCACTGGTGCAGGAGTCGGTAGCTCAGTACGAATCGCGGCTGCGGCTGCATTTTTTGGAAGCCAGTCTACCTCTATCGGAGGTAAGCACGTTGGTAATGAGCAGTGTAGTTCCGGATCTTACGCCTACCATCCGAACAATGCTGAAAGGGCTTTTTGGGAAAGAGCCGATTATAGTAGGGCCCACTATTTACCCCGATTTGGAAATAGCCATTGATCATCCGCACGAGATCGGGGCCGACCTGATCGCCAATGCAGTGGCGGTACATGCCCGCTACCGGCAGAACTGCGTGGTGGTAGACTTCGGGACGGCGCTGACGTTTACTACGGTTTCGGCGCAGGGGCAGATTCTGGGCGTGGCTATCCTGCCCGGCCTCAAAACCGCCGTGAAGGCTTTGTTTGCCAATACCGCCCAACTCCCCGAGGTACCCTTGGTCCTACCCACGTCGGCGATCGGAAAAAATACGGTACACGCCATTCAGGCGGGCATCCTGCTGGGCTACGAAGGGTTGGTAAAGTCCATGATCCGGCGCATCCGGACCGAGCTGCATGAAGACTGCCTGGCGGTAGCTACGGGCGGGCTGTCGTCCATTCTGGACACCCTTCGAAGCGAATTCGAGGAAATTGACCGCAACCTGACCCTCGATGGGTTGCGCCTGATCGGCGAGCGCGTCGATCGGGTATAATCTACTTTCACTTTTCTCTTCTGGTCAGAGCCACCCGTTAAAGAGGATGTCTCCGTGTTCTTTCATGGGTTTACTCTTATTGGAATAGGCTTATACAAGAGCTTACTGGGCTTAATTTCCTTTCCGATCTGCAAAGATTACGCTTGTTGGAGTAAGGTGCTGGTAACCAATTCAGCCCAGGCAAACGCCCTCCTTTCTGCGCTGATGTACTTCCTTTTCTTCCTGTCTATATGAAAACCTGTATGTCCAAAATACAGGTTTTCCCGACTCCGAATGTAGGTTATTCCCGATTGAGCCGCCTATGGTTACGGACGAACTTTGTCCCAACAAAAAACCAAAAAGCAAATCATGGAAAACTTTGTAACAGAGTACGGGAATGCGCTCATCGCGCTGGTTTCGGGGGCCATTCTTATTGTTTGGGGCTGGCAACGGTACACGGACCATGTAAGGTGGCTGGCAGAATCCAAAGAGACGAACGCCCGAGTGGTAAAGCTGGAAGAAGTAGAGGTAGAAACGGAAAGTGCTACCTACAAAATGGATCGTCCTACCTTCAAATACCACACAACGGGCGAAATCCTGGTCAGGAAAGCCCATCAACTCTTTGAAAAGGGTACCCTGAAAGTAGGTGACCCTCATCCCGTACGCTACAATCACCGGACGCCGGGCCGTATCCTCTCCGAAGCGGCAGAAAACAGTTCCTTACTCATATCCTACCTGATCCTGTTTCTGGGAGGGGTGTTGATCCTTATTTCAACCCTACTCTTCTTCTGATATCATTCTGTTCATCTATAAAATCTACCAAACTATGAACGCTACCCTGCATTTACCGGCTGATTCTGATCTTTCGTCCACCTCCGAAAAATCATCATCCCAGAACGACGAGGGCTTTTTCGCTGTCCTGCTCGACATCACGCGCAAGCACCCCTTTCTGTTTACTTTCTTTTTCCTGATTCCATTTTCGGCTCTCAGCATATCGCTCGGCTTTAAGTGGTACTACCTGTTTTATGATAGCGTGCACTACCTCAACGACTACTCTATGGTCAATGGAGTGTGGAACGATAAGAATCCGTATGTGTCTCCGGCCTTTGACAAATATGTTCGGGAACTGGATATCGCCGGTTTGGTGGGGGGCTTCGTGGGGATATTCATTGGTCTGTACCTGACCGTAACCACCGAAAAACTCAACCGCCTCAAAGACCGCCTGAATCAACAGGAAATGGAGCGAATCAAAACGCAAACGGGTCTGCTGGTGCAGGCAACGCAGTCGCTCAATACCCTGATGATCGATGTAAGCGGAAAGGTCAACGAGAAAGTACAGCTTATGGAAGGTACCCGCGAAACGCTTAACGGAATCGCGCAGGTGATCGAGTCGGCTAAGTCGCAGGGAAATAACCTGTTGGTTCTTTCGAATACGGCCCGGATTGAGGGGATTTCGCCCTACCGCATGGACTTCGTCGCCAAACACGCCAACCTAAAACCTCATGAGCTGCGCAACGCCACGCAGTTTGACTATGCCCGCAAGGCCGAGGCGCTGCTTCGCGACTGTGCTGACGTAGAAAACCAATTGATCGAAACAGCGCTATATCTGCAAAAAATCGGTGGGGAGGCCCAAGTGGAGTTCGTAACGCTCAATGACGTACATCAGGGAGCGAACCATGCATTTCTGAAATACCTGGGGAAGGTTTTTAACGAGCATGTGATGGTAGAAACCTACCGTAGCGGCAGCAATGCCCTCCTGGCGCATCAGGAGTCGATGCCCCACCATAACCGATTCCTGGTGCCGCAGCTATCCCCGTCCGACGATGAAGACCCGCAGGCGATGCTGGTACGGTTGCTGTTCGATCAGCATTCGAAGGCAATCCACGACATGCAGGATCTGGGCGTTCGGGTCACCAAAATAAACCGTACCCTCCCCATCCAATTGTTCATTAGCTCTCCCCAGGAAAACAAACCCGGGCTGTACCGCAGCAAATGTGTATGTATCCTGGGCAGTGGGCTGAGTTCCAGTGGGCGCTCCTCAAAATTAACGGCTTTCCTGACAGAAGATCCTCACATTATTGCCTCCATGACCGAGCTTTTCTATGACTACAAGGCCGACGGAAAACTTCTGACGCAGGAGATCATGCAAGCTTTGCCTCCTGACTTTCAAAGGGACAATTTAACCAAAAAAGAATCCTGATGAGCACCCTGACCCTGATCAAGAAGGTTTGGCCCTTTGTAAAAAAATACCAGGGCACGTTGCTGCTCACCCTGGCCCTAACCCTGGTGGGTGCTCTGCTGGCACAGGTAACCCCACTGGTGATGGAGTACACCGTCAATACCGTGCAGCGGATCCTCGACACCTCAGCACCCGATCAGCAGGAAGTTTGGACGATCGTCGGCGGGCTGGCGGCTATTCTTTTCTTCAAGGAAATCCTAAGCCTGCTGGTGCAGCTGGGCCAGAAGTACCTGAGCGACCGCCTGCGGTTTAGCCTCTCGGCCGACCTGTACAACTATACCATCGGGCGAATTGTGTCGTATCACCTCTCGTTTTTTGCGCTGTCTGCCAACCAAACCGGGCGGCTCGAAAAACGGATTGACAAGGGCATTGAAAGCCTGGCCAAAACCGTGAAAAATATCTTTGTGGATATTCTGCCCATGTTGGCCAATGCCACCCTGGCGCTGGCCTTGATGTACAACAAAAACCTCTACGTGGGTATATGTGCTACGCTGGTCATGCCGCTCTATGCACTCATCAGCCAACAGCAGTCGCGGCGGCAAAAGCAGGTGCGGCAGGATATACAGCGCTACCGTGAGGACAAAACCAATGCTCTGTTCAGTTTGCTGGAATCTATTTTTGTGGTAAAATCGTTTGTGCGCGAGTCCTTTGAGTCGGATCGGCAGCGGGCGCTGGCCCATTCGCTGGCTACCACCGAGGTACGGCATCACCGCACCAACTACCTGTTCGACGGCCTGAAGACCATTGCCGAGCAAGTGGGGGTGGTGATGGTGTTCGTGGTGACGATCTACTTTGTGCTCAACCAGCAAATGACCGTCGGGGCTATTCTGCTGCACTTAATGCTTTTTAATAATGTATCGGCTCCCGTTCGGCATCTGCACCGCATTTACGACGAGTATTCCGAAGCCCTGACCTACGCCGAAGGCTTCTTCGAGATGATCGGTAGTAATGAGTTTCTACTCGTGCCCAACTCCCTGCGTGGCGAAACCTTCAAAGGAGATTTTGAAGTCAAGGAGGTAGATTTTGTCTATCCAAATGGTACTCAGGCGTTAAAATCGGTTTCGATGCAGATTCGAAACGGGAAGACCACCGCCTTTGTGGGGCTTTCGGGAGCGGGCAAAAGCTCCCTGATGAATCTGCTGGCGGGGTTCTACTCGCCCACTCGTGGCGAGGTGCTGCTCGACAGCAAGCCTCTGGACACCTACGATAGCGAATGGGTGCGCGAAAATGTGGGGCTAGTGATGCAAAAGAACCATATATTCTCGGGAAGTATCGCCGACAATATCCGGTATGGCTATCTCGAAGCCACGCACGAGCAACTCGTGGACGCAGCCCGAAAAGCCAGCCTGCACGATCAGATCATGCAGCTCCCGCTGCAATACCAGTCAGAAGCCCGGTCGCTATCGGGCGGGCAGCAGCAACGAATTGCCATTGCCCGCCTTTTCCTCAAGAATCCTCCCGTTATTTTTCTGGACGAACCCACGGCCAGCCTGGATGCCATTACCACTGAGCAAATCAAAGATAGCCTGGACGCCATCAAGAAAGACCGAACCGTGGTCATCATCTCGCACAACATCAGTCAGATCATGGATGCTGACCATATCTATGTACTTAGTGAAGGAGAGGTAGTAGGGGAAGGTACGCACGAGTCACTTTACAAAGATGGTGGCCTCTATCGCGACATCATAGATTCCAACGCCCGTACGCTCAATATAGGCCGACTGGCCGCCACGGTGCTGGGTTGATTGGGTAGGGCCCACCCGGCGTAGCCTCCTCCTGGCTACCCGGAAAAACAGCAAAGCCTAGCCGCTTCCAATGGCAATTCCAAAACGACTAAATCACTGACTCATTAGTATATTAATGGTAAGCCTATATGAAAACCTATACCTGCTAAATATAGGTTTTCATCCCTCCAAATGTAGGTCTTTCGGTATGGTGCCGCGCTTCAATCCTGCCGAACTTTGTATCATACAATTCCAGTAAAAGGAATCAAAAAAATTAATTCGAACTACTCAAAAAAAACCTTATTAACCATGACTACCATCAAAACCTTTGTCATTCGCCACCTTAGTGGAGCCAAAGCAAACCAAATCGAAGAGTTTGATTTCCAAAAGCACAACGAACTCACCCTCGGCCGCGCTACTACCAACGACATCCAGTTTGATCCTGAGCAGGATACGGTGGTTAGCCGCGAGCATGCCAAAATCTTAAAGGGCGAAAACCTCACCTTTACGCTGATAGACAATCAAAGCCGCAATGGAATTTTCGTAAACAAGAATCGGGTGAAAGGAAAGACGTACCTGGTGCCCGGCGACGAAGTGCAGGTGGGTACCAACGGCCCTGTCTTCGTTTTTGACATAGATCCCCGCCCTCAGGAACTCATGGCCGCTACCCGATTGGTGGATGTCCCATCCAGAGCCACCGAGGAGATAGTGCCTACGGGCATGGACGCTCCGGCTACGCCCGAAAAAACCGGTATCGGCAAGCAAACCTTTGAGCGGGTAATTACCTACGAACGCAAAAAATCGCAACGTACTCTCATTGCCGTTCTGGTAGGAAGCCTGGTAGTCCTGTCTGCTCTGGGCTATGCCTTCAAGGACAAGCTGGTAAAAAAAGAAATAACTTATGTGAAAGGTGACACTACCACTACCATTATTCAGCAGGTTAGTCGGGAAGCTTTCGATCCTGAGGCCATTGCTAAGGCCAATCTGGATAAGGTAGTCTTCATCGAATTTGGCTATAAGTTGACCTACACCCCTACCGGCGACGATATTTACCACGAGTACCACCAGATTTTTGATTCAAAAGGCAGGCTGGTTCGTGAGGTTCCGATGTACATCGAAGTAGCGCCCGGACGCGTAGAGCCTCTGCTGGGCCTCAAAAAAAATACCCCGGCAGGACGGCCCATTGCCCTGGCCGGAGCCAGCGGATCGGGCTTTGTGGTGGATGAAAATGGTTTTATCCTGACCAACCGCCACGTAGCCGCTAACTGGAATTCTTACTATTCTTTCCCATCCGATGCTTTTCCTGGCGAACTGTTGCAGTACGTAGGGGGCGAATGGGCGGTGACGGGTACCGTGGATCAACCCTTCCGCTGGGTACCTTCCGAAACCCAGTACTTTGGCCGGAAGCCTATGTCAGGTAAGGTGATTGAAGGCGTGAATACCTACATGGACGTAACCTTCGCCAAGAACGATCAACGCACACCGGCCAAGGTAGTGCGGGTATCCAACAAGCACGATGTGGCTATGATCAAGATTGATCTGCCTACCAAAATGGAGGCCGTAGCGCTCAAAGATGCGGACGCCAACGTGGCTCCCGGACAGAAAGTAGTAGTAGTAGGCTACCCCGGCCTGTCACCCAATGTGATTGTCGCCAACAATTCCAACGATTTCTCCAACCGCGATACGCAGATCATCACAGTTCCTGACCCCACCGTAACCGACGGCAGCATTGGAAAGATCATCCGGGGGCAGTCAACCGAAGCGTATGACAAAGGTCTGCAGGGATATTACAGCACCATCGGCGACTACTACCAGCTCACCATTAGTGCGACGGGAAGCGGCAACAGTGGAGGGCCCGTGTTTGACAAAGATGGCAATGCCATCGGTATCTTCACCGCCGGAGCCATGGGGGCGGATGGAGCCCGGATCACCTTCGCAGTGCCCATCCACTACGGCATGGAACTGATGGGAAGCCGTAAAGTAATCAACTAACAGTAACCAACAAAGGACCATGAGAGGAGGGCTGTCACATAAGACCATTGGCAAGTACGCGCTGACAAAATGGTTGGGATCGGGTGGAATGGGGGAAGTCTATCAGGCAGAACACATTACCACCCATCAGCCCGCCGCCGTCAAGATTCTGTCGCGCGCCGACCAGGCCGCCCGCTTCCAGAACGAAGCCTACATTCAGGCTTCGGTACAGCACCCGCACATTGCCGCCCTGTACGAGTATGTAGTAGAAGAAGGGTACCCCTGCATCATAATGGAATACGTGGAAGGCCCTACTCTCGAAAAATTGATTGCCCGCCACCGCCGTTTGCCTGAGGCTTTTGCCCTGAAACTCCTGGAACAGATTGCTTCCGCCGTGGTATACCTGCACAAAAAGGAGATCATACACCGCGATTTGAAAACGTGCAATATCAAGGTCACCACCGATGCCATTTCCAAGCTTCTTGATTTTGGTATTGCCAAGGCGGCCTACACCCCCCGCCTGACCAGGGAAGGATACGTAATAGGCACCACTTATTCCATGGCCCCGGAACAGTTTCAGAATCACGTAGGTAAAGAGTCGGATTGCTGGGCACTGGGGGTACTTTTATACGAAATGCTGACGGGCTACCGGCCCTTTGACGGGAAAACGGAAACCGAGATCAGGATCAAGATTGAACGGGGCGAGTACATGGCACCCGATTTGCTGATCCCCGATTTGTCCAGAACGAGCCGAAAAATCATCAGAAAATTACTTACGCATACTCCCAAGAATCGCCCGACTGCCGCGCAATTGCTGGAAATCCTGCACAAGCCCAAAGAAGGTCCAATCGAAAGACTAACAAACTGGTTCTCGGGCCTGGTTGGTTGAGAATAAATTAAATCTTGAATGAGTGAGTGAGTGAATAATAGATCCGCGGTCCTGCGGTTGAAAGTTGAAGAGTTAAAAGAATTTCAGATTTAGCCGTAGGCATCTTATTTACTCTCAACTACCTATACTCATAAACTTCTTAATTACTATTCACTCATTCTCACAATCACTCATTCTATCATTCTATCAATAGAATATTTTTATGTTTTGGAAAAAATGGATATCCCCTGAACCCGACGAGGCATCAACGCCAGGTCTTAACGAACTGAGAGCCGTGGCCTTATCCGATGTCGGCTGCGTGCGCACCAACAACGAGGATGCCACGCGGTTTATTCGCCCGGCCACGCGGGAAGTACAACTCAACAAAGGCTATCTGGCTATCGTGGCTGATGGCATGGGGGGCCACGCAGCCGGGGAGGTGGCGTCTCAGATGGCTACGGAAATCATTTCCAAAACGTACTACCAACGCGAAGAAGGACCGGAAGACAGCTTGTATTTTGCCCTGGCCAAAGCCAACCGGATGATCTGGCAGGCCGCCGGGCGCAACTCCCGGCAAAAAGGAATGGGCACCACCTGTACCACCGTGGTGATTCGCGGAAACCAGCTATTTTTGGGGCACGTGGGCGACAGCCGGGCCTACCTTTACAAAACCGGGCAAATGATCCGGCTCACGACGGATCATACCTACGTACAGAAGCTCGTGGACGAGGGGATTATCAAACCCACCGAAGCCGACACCCACCCCGAACGCAACGTGCTGACCCGCGCGATGGGTACGCATAATAAAGTGGAGATTGATATAGAAAAACCTTCCTATACCCTTGAAGAGGGCGACCGCCTGCTGCTGTGCAGTGACGGCCTGTACGACTACCTCTCAGACGACGAAATGGCCGACTGGCTCAACCTGGAAGTGCTCAGCGAAGCCGCCCAGCAGATGATCGAACAGGCCAAGGTACGCGGAGGACACGATAACATCACGGTGATGCTGATCGAGCGCATTGCCCCGGACGAATCCGCAGAGGTACGCCCGACCGAAAACATTGACCTGCTATGATCGGACGAATCATTCAAAACTATCGGGTAGAGGAGCTTCTGGGAGAAGGAGGCATGGGTACCGTCTACCGCGCTACTGATACACTGCTGCAGCGTCCGGTGGCTTTGAAAATGCTCCACACCCATTTGCTGCGGGATACGACCTTCTTTGAGCGGTTTCGCAACGAGGCCGTCCTGTCAGCCCGCTTGAACCACCCTAATGTAGCCACCCTGTATAATTTCATCAAAGACCAGCAGGACAATTTCATGATCATGGAGCTGGTGGATGGCTCTACCCTGGAACAGCTCCTGCGCAAGCAGGGGCACTTCTCGGTCGAGAATGCCATTCGTGTCGTCCTGCAGGCGCTCGAAGGGCTGAGCCACGCGCACCGCAAGGGTATTCTGCATCGCGACATCAAGCCTGCCAATCTGATGCTGACCAAAGAGGGCAGCGTGAAGCTGATGGATTTTGGTATAGCCCGGCTTGTAGGCAGTGAGCGACTGACCCGCATGAACCGGGTGATGGGTACCCTCGAATACATGGCGCCCGAGCTACTCGACGGCGGCGACCCCTCCGAGCAGTCGGATCTGTACGCGGTAGGCGTGTTGCTGTATGAATTGCTTTCCGGAAAAATGCCTTTTGTGGCCGGCACTGATTCTACCCTTATAACCCATATCCTCAATCACAAGCCTATTCCCATCCGCGAGCATCTGAGCACTATTCCCAAAGGATTGGAAGATATTTTGGAAAAATTATTAAACAAGAAACCCGAAAAACGTTTTGCCCACGCCAGTGAGCTGCGGCAGGCGCTGGTGTCTCTTGTAACGCCGGGCCTGCTGGACTGGGATCAGTTTCAGGCACCGCCCCGCGTAGCCCCCACCCGACAGCTAACCCACACCCAGGACAAACCCCGGCCAGAACCCACACGCCTGGCCGGGGTTCCTGCCGAGCTGGATAGTAGTGCAAGATGGAAAAATCTGAAGGGGAATCTTCTGACCCAGGAAGGGTTGATTTTGATGGGGGCTATTCTGATTGCCCTCACCATCGTGGTGACCGGCTTCTGGATGTCCGATACGGTTCCTACCAAAAACGGTATTGAATCGGATACGGATAGTACGAGTACCCAAACCTACGCGGACATTACTCCGGTGCTTGAAAAGGATACCTTCTCCCGCGACCTGCCGACTGAACCCGCCCGCCTGGCGTACACCCCACGCGCCAATTATCCGGTCACGACCCCAATTGAGAAAGATGTACCGAAATCGAAAGAAGAGACTCCAAAAAAACAAAAGCCACTGGCTCCCGTTGGGCGTGTTCAAAATCCGCCCCAAACCGAAGAAAAAGAACCGATAAGCCAGGAGGAAGAAAAAGAAGATCCCACCGATGCGGAAGAGAAAAAAACCGAAACCAAGCCTACCACCCGAACCATATCGGTAGAACTCCGAAATGAGAGCTTTCCCGTGGTATTTACCGAAACTATTACCTCCAGTCAGGTCAGCCGCAGCGGCAGTACCATCTGGCTGCGCACCGGAGCCCCCGTGGTAGTAAATGGCTCCACGGTTATAGAGTCGGGAGCGCGGGTGCGGGGGCGCATTACCGAGGTGCGGGCCGCCACCAACTCGCAACGGGCCTACCTGGCTGTGCAGTTTGAAGCCGTGGAGGCGGTAAACGGGCAGTGGATTTCGATCCGCTTTCCCGAATACAGCGACAAAGACAGCAAGCAGGTAGTTTTTGAAAGCAACCGCCGCGTCAATGACGTGCGGGTGGTTCGTACCAGTCTGCTTTTCAAACAGTAAGTCAGATTTTTGACTGCCGGTGATTAGCTGTCGGCTAAAAGATTTTCCTTCGTATTTTAACAAAAAAAGAGACAGAAGCTACTCTATCCAAAAACTACCGACTATACACACCCTACTTTTCACTTTATACTGTGTACTACTTTAAGCTACTTATTCATATGAAACGCCCTATCGTACTTTTTACTTTATTCATGCTGAGTTTGGGTGCCTACGCCCAGGACATCCGTTCCAATACCGAAGGGTTCAGCGTCAGCGGAAATCTCAGTTATATCCACTGGTCGTCTACGGAGCTTAATCAATTAGATGAGCAGGAACCTAATGGAGTGGGAGGCGGACTGCGCGTCGGGTACGGACTCAACCAACGGTTCGAGCTATTTGTCGGAATCGACGGGTACAGTTTTGCACTCAACTTGCCCGACGAATGGACCGCCTTCAGCATGGGCTCCTTCTGCGGCGGTCTGCGCGTGAATCTGGGCGGCACACTCCAACCCATCCGCCCCTACGTGGAAGTTGGGTACGCCGGCCAAAGTTTCACGATTGATCCTATCGTACTTAACAACGGGGACCCTACTCTCTACGAACTTCGTATGAATGGTTCGGCCCTGATCGCCTCGACTGGGATTAACTATTTCCTAACCCAAAAACTGGCTCTCAATGCATCGGTGGGAGGAAGTTTGGGGAAAATGAATAGCTTTCTACTCAACGATGTCGGCTTTACGGATCGTCCTGACGTCCGTACCCTTCGGGCCACCGTGGGAGTAAGCTTCTTTTTCCACTGATTTTTTTTATATTTCAGTATCGAAATCAGGCAATACGAGGGCCATAGCCTCGATTCTATCCGTCCTATGCGTATGGTAACCCCAAAACGAGTGCTGCTTTTGACTGTATGGGTGCTCCTGTCTCAGGTTGTTTATCCTGCGGTTGCCTTTGCGCAAAACCCGGCCATTGATAGCCTGATAGTGCAGAAACGATCCTTGCTATACCAAAAGCCCTCCTTTGAACGCGATACGCTGCTGGTGGCGAACCTGGATTTGCTAACCGAACGGCTCTGCAACCAAAATGACCCTAAGGCAGCAGCTTACCTGGATAGCCTCCGCCAGCTAACCGAAAGGGTAGCATGGCCAAAAGGAAAAGGCCTCTACCTCCGGGCTCTGGGCAAGAGTTACGACGTAAAGGGCAGGTACACCGAGGCCTTCAACGCCTATACCAAAGCCATTAAAGTGCTCGAAAAAGCCGGAGGTGACCTCTACGACCTTACCTATACCTACGTGCTGGCGGCCTTTGTGCTCAACAACAACGGCATGCCCGAGCGATGCATTCAGTACCTGGAAAAAGCCCGTCCCCTGGCCGAAAAGAACGAGAACACCAACAACCTGTGCTGGATTCTGGATTACTTCGGTGACTACAACTACTACGATTCTTTTGGGGTAAAAAACTACCGCAAAGCCCTTGGCTATTATAAGCAGGTGGAAGCCCTGCTTCCCCGCGCTACCAGCCCAAATCTGAAAGCGGATAACCCCCACGGCCTGGCCAATGTCTACTATAAGCTCGGGAATGAAACACTCGCGAATGACTACCGCGACAAAGCCCTGGACCTTGCCCGCCAATACAACAACCGGGTGGTGATTTTTGCCATCTATGCCGACCTGGCAGACATTGCCGAGGAAAAAGGCGATTTTGACCAGGCGGTGAAGTACCGCCAACAAAGCCTGGACTTTGCAACGGGCTCAGGCTGGCGGGAAATGCAGTCACGGGCCGAAAACTACCTCTACCAAACCTACAAAAAGGCCGGAGATTACAAAAAAGCGCTCGATTACCTCGAAATTCACCGCGCCCACGAGGATAGCATGCAGCGCTACCAGGTACAACAGAAATACGACGAATTACAGGCCAGCTACGAAGCTGAAAAACGAGAAACTCACATAAAAAATCTCGAAAACAAAAGCCTCGTGCAAACCCGCAACTTCCTGATAATTTTGCTCCTCTCGGGCATTGGCATCATGACGTACATAGGTTGGACCAACCGACGCCTGCGAGTCAAGAATGAGCAATTAGAGGCCAAGAATCGGGAGATAGGGGAAGCGCTGGCCCGAGGGCAAACGATGGAGCGTAAACGCATGGCCTCCGAGCTGCACGACAACCTCAATACGAAGGTGGCCGCCGTCCGCTGGCGCCTGGAAGCACTGAGCGGAGAGGGCTGGAAGACTTCCGACCAGAAGATCGTCAGCGACGTGCTGGAAATGATCAATGATGTGTACGCTGACATCCGCCTGATTTCGCATAACCTTGTACCCGAAGAGCTGGAATCAAAAGGGCTGAGGGTGGCGATCCAGTCCCTGATGGGCAAATTGAAGGGGAACGACAAGGTGGACTTCAGCTTTGTATTCGATGGCCGCGACTACCGGCTGAGTACGCCGGTAGAGTACCAGCTCTTCACCATTGTGCTCGAACTGGTCAATAATATCATCAAGCACGCCAACGCCCATCATGCCTGGATCAGCCTTACGTACCAGGCCGAACGCGCGATCTTGACCGTTATCGACGACGGGGTGGGGTTTGATTCGTCTACTTCCAAAACCGAAGGGGTAGGCCTGCGCAACATTCAAAATCGCGTGGAGCAACTCAAAGGTACCTGGCAGGTAGAAAGTATGCCAAAGCACACCCGCATCACCGTAGAGATTCCTTTTGAAGAAGTACGGGTTACAGAATCTTATACTTGATGGCGTATTTGATGATTCCAATCACATTTTTGGCCCCCAGTTTCTTCATAATGTTGTGCCGGTGGGTTTCGACAGTACCGGCGCTGATAAACAGTTGATCGGCGATTTCGGAAGTAGAAAGTTCCTGGGCAATGAGCCGAACGATTTCGAGTTCACGCTTGGTCAGCTGCCCAAACTCATCGGTATGGTCGGTACTCTCTTCCTGACGGCTATTTCCCATCATCAGCTCCCGCATCACCGATTCGCTGAAATACTTCTGTCCCGAGGCCACGGTGCGCAGCGCGTTTTCGAGTTCGGTCCGGTTGGCTTTTTTCATCACATAGCCCGATATACCGGCCCGGTAGGCATCCTGAATGGCGTCGAGCTCGTCCTTGACGGTCAGCATGAGGATCTTCATATTGGGATAAACCTCCCTCACTTTCACCGTAAGCTCAATGCCATTGAGGTAGGGCATGTTCAGATCCGTCACGAGGACATCTACCTCGTTTTTATCCAGAAAATCCATTACCTTACGGCTATCGTTCAGGCTACCTACTACTTCGATGTTGTCCATCGTACTGAATAACAGCGAAAGGCTGTCCGAGATAATCTGGTGGTCGTCAACGAGCAGAACCTGAACGGGCATGGCCATAGAGTTGGGAAGGTTTTGGGGCATCTGTGGCAAAACAGGCGAACTCTGCTAGGCCAAGGGGTTAACAATGAATCTACATGGGTAAATATAGCAAAATTTGAAAAGATGAAGCAGTATGATCTTTATTTCCTAGGTATCATTACCCTGGCACTGGGTTGGGTGGTGTTTGATGCCTTTTCCTCGGGCCGTACTCCCCCCGGCAGCATTTATATCTCCATTGCAATTTTTATCAGTTTGTGGGCGGCTTATTTCAAAACCCGGCAAAAAAATCAAGGCAAGCTGCCGCAGGTATAGGCGTCCTAAAAGTCAGGCATAAAAGCGGCCGTCGGCAAGCAATGTGGCGTTTTCGAGAGATTGATTGAACAGGTAGGTCCAACAGGTTAGCTCCCGGCCATCGTCCAGGCTAACCGGCACACGTCGGCGCAGGTACAGGCTGAGACTCTCCTCGGGTAGTACATCCTCGTATTCATCCAACTCCCCAATCAGCGTCGCAAAGTCATGAAGCCGAAATACTTCCCCCCACACCTGCCCGCTATGCTCCGGCGCATAAACTGCCCCCGGATACCAGCTCACGCGGAATAGCTGACCCGGAAAAGACCCCGTGCCCACAAACGAAGCGCCGGCGTGCAGCCGCACCGCGAACGGATTGTCGAATCCCCGCATCAGGGTTCCGTAAACGAATAGGTAGTTTTCTTCCAAGAGTATTTTTTTATACGTCGTTCGTTGCAGCGGTCGCCAAGAACTCAGAACGACGAACTCAGAACTTAATCACCACCCCCACCGATTGCCCCGTAAACTGAACATTTTTTAATATTTCCGCCGCTTTGCTGTGACTCTTTCGCAGGGCCAGGTAGTTGGCAGCGTCAAAAAGGAGCAGGAACCCTCCTTGTAAAATAATAGATTGCCCGAAACCCGTAAAGCGATCATGCTTATCAGGTGTGTTTTTGGCGCGTTCCAGCAGGTACAGACCGCCCATCATGTAGGCAGCATCAAGTCCAGCATTGAACAATAATACTTTTTCCATCCCATGCAGTTCCTCAATACTTTTATCCAAAGTAGTGGGAAGGTCGTTTTTCTGCCGCAGGGCCCCAATCAGCGCCGGGGCAGCTATGCCCAAATTAACCACATTCCAATACAAATTCATGCGGTGGAAGTACTTCGTGCTGCCGGTGGTTTGAGAAGCGGCAATACCGCCATAGGCAATATTGGCCACCGCCCAGCCCGAAAGCACCCACATACCGGTGGTTTGTACCTTCAACCGGCCCTGATTAAGGTCGGAAAGGGCGGACTCCTGGGCCTGAACAACGGGCGCAAGGAACATCAGCAGAACAAGAATTCGTAGTAATTTCATAGGGTAGGAAATACGGTTGGCTAAACTGGATCGGCAACAAGTTGTTAACTATAAGTTAGTTAAGCTGCTTTTAACTATCTTTTTAATTGCTATTGGTGTAGGATAAACTACCGAATCGGGCTAAAAGTTGGAATCAAAGCGTACAAACATGGTATTTTTCCAACGATTTGCATGGAAGCACTTTTTCAGTTCGTTTTGAGGTAGTATTTTTCTTATATTTATCCAAAACGATCAACCCGAATGTCCGATATACACGATAAAACACTGGGCACAAAACAGAAGGCGCTACGCATCAATCTGGATCCCCGCCTGTATGGCTCCTTTGCCGAAATTGGTGCCGGACAGGAGACCGCCGCCATCTTTTTTAAAGCGGGCGGAGCCTCGGGAACCGTGGCCAAAACCATGTCGGCCTATGATATGACATTCAGCGATGCCATCTACGGGACCGAGGAGAGTGGTCGCTATGTATGCGAGTCACGGCTGATCAAAATGCTGCACAAAGAATACAGCCTGATGGAAAAGAGATTGGCTGAGCAACGGGGACCAAACAGTCATTTTTTTGCCTTTGCCAATACGGTGGTAGCCCTTAACTACCAGAAAACCAACGAGGCCCACGGCTGGATCGGCCTGCGGTTTCAGCTTCGGCCGGGTGGCCCCCACAACGACGTAGTGATTCACGTGCGGATGCTGGACAATGAAAATGTGCTGCAACAGCAGGCGTTAGGAATTATAGGGGTGAACCTGATTTATGGGTGCTTCTACTACCACCTATCGGCCGAAACGCTGCTGCGTTCGCTCATGGATGATCTCAGTCCCGAGCGGATCGAAATCGACATGATCCGGTTTAGCGGCCCTGACTTTATAGAAGTGGATAACCGGCTCATGAGTTTGCATCTTGTCAAAAATGGGTTTACCAATGCGGCTCTGTTCGGAGCCGATGGAGGCGTGCTCCAACCTTCGGAGGCTTTTTACAAAAAGCACATTCTGATGATGCGGGGTAGGCTACGACCCATTACCAACGTGCACGTGGATTTGATCAAGAACGGAACGAAGCAGTTTCTGGCCGAACCCGACGTGGAGGCCAACCGGGTACTTATGGTGTCGGAGCTGACGCTGCGCAACCTGGCCTCTGACGACGAAACCATTGACGAAAAAGATTTTCTCGATCGGGTGGATATCCTTTGCTCACTGGGGCATATGGTGATGATCTCCAACTACCAAGAGTATTTTCACCTCGTAGCCTACCTCTCCAAACTTACCCGGCTCAAAATCGGCTTGCTGCTCGGCATTCCCAGCTTGCAGGATATTTTTGAAGAAAGTCATTATGCCCACCTGCCGGGCGGTATTCTCGAATCCTTCGCCACGCTGTTTAGCCGTAAAGTAAAATTACTGATATACCCTACCCTCCGGGGGGATGATTCGATCTACACCTGTGCCAATTTTGAAGTTGCCCCCAATCTGAAACCTCTCTATAATTATCTGGTGATCAATGATAAGATCGAGGATATTCGCGACTACAACATAGCGCATATGCGCTGGACTACCGATCAGGTCCTGGCCATGGTGAAAAGCGGCGAGCCCGGCTGGGAAGACCTCGTACCCGAAAGCGTCGCCGAAATCATCAAGGATAAGTGTCTGTTTGGCTTCCCCTGCGTGGTGTATGATGCCAAACATGCCGCGCGAAAGCTGGAAATGCTAGCTTCGCAGGGCTCTTGAATAGGTAGAAGTTTCAGTACCTGTTGAATACTAACCAAAAAGAGGATGACCAAACTACCGGGCCATCCTCTTTTTCTATGCTAAATTCCTCAGGAAACCCAACCTTATCAGGCTATTTGAGGCGAGCTGTTTTCTGCTTCCAATAATTCCGTTTCCACATTCAGCGATTGCAGCTGCATATTCCCGAACTGCGTCACCATGGCAACGTCGGCGGCATCACGTCCGTGCCCAATCTCGATCCGATATCCGTGTGTGTATTCCTGCACCGAATCAAAAGGATACCATTTATCCCCCAGGTAGGCTTCTACCCAAGCGTGGAGGTCGGTAAATTTGAGTTTGTCCAGATAACCCACCGTCATCCGGGCGGGAATATTGATGCTCCGGCATAGGGCAATGGCCAAATGGGTGAAATCCCGGCAAACGCCCGTACGGTTATGAACCATATCAAGGGCGGTGGTAGTGGCATTAGTGACCCCATACTGGTAATAGAGGTTTTGGTGCACCCAGGTTCGGATGGCTTCTACCTGCTCGTACCCAGGGGTACTGTTTCCAATAATCTGCGAAGCTAATTGATGGATTTCCCATAAGTCAGACTGGCAGTACCGGCTTGGCAAAATATAAAGCATAGTTTCGTCGGGCAACTCCTCTATGTTCACAAAGGGCGGCAGAGGGTTTGGGAGCGGGGGTGTCTCTGCAACATTTACCTCCACTTCCGAGCTAATCTTCACCTCGCCTGGGGGCAGGGTAGCTCTTTGACACGAATTCCCGTAGCTATCCGTAAATTCGGTAAAATGTGCGGAGGGTTCAATTGTAAAACCTTCCTTTAAAACCGCCTGATTTCCATCACGCCGAGGGCGCAACATCATGGAAACCGGAGTAGGAGCATTTATTTGGTACGTAAAAACGCACTTTCCTTTCATTTTCATAAATGAGTAAATTAAGCTTTATGTGTTTATGGGACTGTATGTTATCAGCTGTGACTGTACTAAAAAAGATCAAAATAACGTAAATTCAGATATAGCATTTATAAAAACCATACCCAATTTCTAAATATAGAAGATTTGTGCTATAAGTAAGTCTAAAAATGCTAGAAGTAAGGAAGGATTAGGCCTATGAGGTGGTGGGCATTTGAGGCATCAATCCAGTAACGCATGTTTCTACATGGCTGAACCTACCGCTAAATTCCCGCCAAAAATCTGTATTTTTGGAACATGTCTAAATCATAGCTCAAACGGGCCCCCAAGACGACCAGATACAATGCGTAAAGACTATATAAATGGAGAGGGCGAGGGCTTATCTTCAACCGAAAAAGAGATAGAAAGGGCCTTGCGCCCCCTGTCGTTTGATGATTTTACGGGTCAGGAAAAGATCCTCGAAAACCTCAAAATATTTGTGAAAGCCGCCCGACTGCGGGGCGATGCCCTGGACCATGTACTCTTGCACGGCCCTCCGGGCCTGGGCAAAACTACCCTGTCGCATATTGTAGCCAACGAGTTGGGGGCCAATATTAAGGTAACGTCCGGACCCGTCATGGACAAGCCCAGCGACCTGGCCGGGTTACTGACCAACCTGCAACCGCACGATGTGTTGTTTATTGATGAGATCCACCGCCTGAACCCTATCGTGGAGGAGTACCTGTACTCCGCTATGGAAGACTACAAGATTGACATCATGCTGGATAGTGGACCCAACGCCCGCTCGGTGCAGATCGGCCTCAATCCGTTTACTCTGGTGGGGGCTACCACCCGCGCGGGCCTGCTCACCTCCCCTCTGCGCGCCCGCTTCGGCATCAATGCCCGCCTGGAATACTACGATGCCAAACTGTTGACAACCATCGTGCTACGATCGTCGGATTTGCTAGGTACCCCCATTGACGAGGATGCCGCCTATGAGATTGCCCGCCGAAGCCGGGGTACCCCTCGTATTGCCAATAACCTGCTCCGCCGCACCCGTGATTTTGCCCAGGTAAAAGGAAAAGGCCATATTACCGTCAAGATTGCCGAAATAGCCCTTACCGCCCTGGATGTGGATCAAAATGGTCTTGACGAAATGGATAACAGGATCCTGAGTACCATCATTGAGAAATTCAAAGGTGGCCCCGTAGGGTTGTCTACCATTGCTACCGCCTGTGGCGAAGAAGCCGAAACGATCGAAGAAGTGTACGAGCCGTTTTTGATTCAGGAAGGCTACCTGAAACGCACCGCCCGCGGACGCGAAGCCACCGAGATGGCCTACCGGCACCTGGGCATCCTACCCCGGCACCGGACGGGTGAGCTGTTCTGAAAAAATTAATATTTCTGCCCTGATTTAAAACTTAACATGGGAGTCATGCGTACTTATAGTACTTTTGCACCGAAAAAATCAGGAAAGGAACATGGTAGTGCCGGAAACGATCATAAAACTACTCGTAAAAGTCCCTTGTGCCATCATTGAGCACGAAGGAAAGGTGCTGGCAGCCCAACGCAGCGCTTCCGGCTCCTTACCCTTGAAATGGGAATTTCCAGGCGGGAAACTTGAAGAGGGCGAGAGCGATGAGGAGGGCCTGGTGCGCGAAATCCGCGAGGAACTCTGCGTGGAGATTCAGGTTGGGGAACCGTTACCGGTTACCGAGCGGGACGATGTTTTCCGGATCATCCGATTGGTGCCCTTTGTGTGCCAGCTTACCACCCACGAAATAATCCTTACCGAACACGAGCAGATTTTGTGGCTGACGCCCAACGAACTCCCGGAGCTTGACTGGGCCGAGGCCGATCGGAATGTCCTTCGCCACTACTTCGACTACCTGGCCTCAAGCAACCGGTAATCTCCCTACTTTTTCCCCCTCCATCCGATCCAGACCACCCCGGCCAACACCAGACCGGTGCCGATCCCCTGCCACAAGTCAATATACTCGTTGAGCACAAGACTGGCTAGAACAATGGTAAATATAGGGCCGATGCTAGCCAGAATAGCGGCATTGCCCGACCCGATCCGGCGAATCCCCTCTGCGAGCAGAAAGGTAGGTAGCACGGTCACAAATATCGCCATCACGCCACTTAGCATGTATACCTCTGCCGGGTAGGTCATGAATGAACTCAGTCCATTTTGAATAATGCCGTGCAGCGTGGTTGGCAGCGTAGCGGCGATCATGGCGTAGCAGGTAAACTTCTGGGAACCCACCCTGGCAATGAACTTATCGCTCCCCACCAGGTACACTGCGTACACGATACCGCTGACTACCACCCAAAACGAACCTAAAAATAAATCGCCCTGCTGAGCAGAATCTAAATTGGGCAAAAAGGCTAGTCCAATACCTGCGTAGGTAAGGGCCAACGCGCCGTACTGCATGGGTTTTATTCTCCGCCCAAACATGAATACTCCCATGATCAGGACAAAGGTTGGGTATATAAACAGCAGGACCCGTTCAAGACTGGCCGTAATGTACACAAGTCCCAGAAAATTGAGGTAACTCGCCAGATAGTAGCCCGTGATCCCCACGCCGGCCAGGTACATCCACTCGGTAGCACTGAGCCTGGAACTGGAAGAAGTTCGGGATAAGCCCCACGCGATCCCAAGGTAGAAAGGGAGCGCAAAGACCATGCGCAGCGTCAGCAGGGAAATGGCGTCAATGGCTGATGCGTGATAGGCCAATTTGATCAAAATCCCCTTGCAGGCAAAGCAGAAGGCTGCCACCAATACCATAAACGCCCCCACCCAGTAGTAGGTGCGGGGGCGTTCGATGGAGATAGTAGCAGTGGATCCCGGCATACTTTCTTTTACTTTTCCCGGAAAAATATAGTAATAGGGGCTCCGGAAAAATCGAAATGCTCGCGGATACGGTTTTCCAGGAATCGTACGTAAGGCTCCTTGATGTGCTTGGGATGGTTACAGAAAAACACAAAAGTAGGCGAAGGCGTGGGCAGCTGAAGCATGTACTTGATATTGATGTGCTTACCCCGCTGCGCCGGTGGTGGATACCGGGCTATTTCTTCCTGCATCACCTCGTTAAATTTCGACGTGGTGATCTTGCGGCTCTTGTTCTCGTATACTTCCATCGCTTTTTCCATTACCTGGAAAATACGCTGTTTTTCCAGCACCGAAGCAAAAATCACCGGCATATAGTTCATCGGTGCCAACCTTTCCAGAATTTCCTTCTTCATAGCATCGGCGGTTTTGGAATCTTTCTCCACCAAATCCCACTTATTGATCATCAGCACAATGCCTTTTTTGGCTTTATCGGCCTGCCCGATCAGCGTCATATCCTGTCCTTCCAGGCCCTTTTCGGCATCCAGCATGATGATACACACATCCGACTCTTCCATGGCTTTTATGGAACGGATCGTGGAGTAGAATTCAATGTCCTCCTTCACCCGCGATTTCCGGCGGATACCGGCGGTGTCTATCAGAATATACTCCTTGCCGTAGGCTTTGTAGGGCGTATGAATGGCATCTCGGGTAGTACCGGCTATATTGGTCACGATGCTGCGCTCGGTGCCGGTCAGCACGTTCAGAAAGGATGATTTGCCTACGTTAGGACGACCCACGATGGCGATGCGGGGAATGCCTTCTTCGGGGTTTTCTATACCCGGACCATCAAAATGTTCCACCACGGCATCGAGCAAATCGCCCGTACCGAAGCCCGTCTGGGAAGAAATTGGGTATATCACATCCCCAATCCCCAATTCGTAAAACTCGGCGGAGGATTGGTACCGCTCGGTGGTTTCGGCTTTGTTGGCCACCAGAAACACCGGCTTTTTGTAGCGCCGGAGCACATCGGCAAACTCCTTGTCCAGTTCGGTAAGGCCAGCCATGGTGTCCACCATAAACAGCACCACCGTAGATTCTTCAATGGCTAGCTCCACCTGATCGCGGATAGCGCCTTCAAAAATATCGTCGGAGCCAACCACGTAGCCTCCGGTATCAATGACCGTAAAGTACTTTCCGATCCACTCGCCGTAGCCATAGTGCCGGTCGCGGGTTACACCGCTTTGGTTGTCCATGATCGCCTTCCGTTGCTCGATCAGGCGGTTAAAAAGGGTAGACTTCCCCACATTGGGACGGCCTACGATTGAGATAATATTTGGCATTTTTTTTCAATGAGAGAATGAGGGAATGAGAGATTGAGGGAATAGTAAAATCCTTACTTTGTGGATGCATGAGCTTATTCACTCATTCACACCATCTCTCATTCAAAATTAAATTTACTCGTCGTATCCGAATTGGCGGAGCTTGTTTTCTTTGCTGCGCCAATCGGGTTCAACCTTTACGTATTGTTCCAGGAATACTTTTTTGCCGAAGAATGTTTCCAGATCCTGCCGGGCCTGGGTACCGACCTTTTTTAGCATGGAGCCTTTGTCACCAATCAGAATCCCTTTCTGACTCTTCCGTTCGACCATAATTTCGGCCCGGATTACGATGATATCGTCCTTTTCCTTAAACTCCGTCACTACAACTTCGCTGCTGTACGGAATTTCCTGACGGTAGTTAAGGAAGATTTTTTCGCGGATAATCTCGGAAGCAAAAAAACGCTCCGGTTTGTCGGTTAGTTCATCCTCACTAAAATAGCGCGGATGTATCGGCAACCGGGTGATGACGGCATCGAAGAGCGTCTGAATGTTGGCGTTGAGCAACGCCGAAATGGGGATAATCGCGGCGGGTTCCAGAGCCTGCTGCCATTCGTTCATTTTGGCATTGACCTGCTCCTCGTTGGAAAGATCAATCTTGTTCAGGACCAGTACCACCGGAGCATCCGTGCGTCTGAGCAAAGGTACCACCTCATGGTCAGCGGCTTTTTCACCGATTTCGGTCACAAAGAGTACCACATCCGCATCTTCCAGTGAGCCCTTCACGAAGGTCATCATGGATTCGTGCAGTTTGTAGGCGGGTGTGACCACACCGGGCGTATCGGAGTACACCAACTGAAATGGGGTACCCTCGTGTACCCCGTTCAGGATACCCATGATGCGGTGCCGGGTAGTTTGGGCTTTGGAGGTAATGATGGAAAGTTTTTCGCCAACCAGCACATTCATCAGCGTGGACTTGCCCACGTTGGGTCGGCCGATAATACTGACGAAGCCAGCCCGTTGCTCGGGCGGCGCGTTTTCGGGGGGGGATTGTAACATAGGTGATCAGGATGTTGAGATCCCGGGTCAAGTGAAAATAAAAGGTGTTTTTTTAATTTTTTACAAAGGTAGTTGTTTTTTCTAAAAAAGGCTTCTATATTTGCACTCCGATTCAACAATGGCGCGGGATGGAGCAGTTGGTAGCTCGTTGGGCTCATAACCCAAAGGTCGCTGGTTCGAGTCCAGCTCCCGCTACAAAGAAAGCCTGTAAGTCAAACACTTACAGGCTTTTATTTTTTAAAACTCTTCGATCAATCAGATAACCAGTTAGGTATAGCTTTGACCGAATTTTAGATAGTTAGGCAGGATAGAGATTGGAGATAGTAAGTCCCCCTATCTTTTCTACCAGTGTATCAGGAATCGCGAAATTATAGCTGTACCCTCATGTGTTCACCTTCTATCTACGGGAAATAGCGGTAAATATCTCTCCGGTGGGCTATAAGAATCAATACTATTGTATCAGGTGACACAAGTTCAAATCCTAAGCGATACTGTCCGAGCTTAACCCTATAGAATGTTTTGAACCCTTCCAGTTTTTTTACATTGGGAATACCGCGAAGGGCAGGCGTTTCCTCTAAGGTCAGGATGGTTTCCCATATCCTCGTCTGTATATCCGGATTTTTCAGCTTTTTTACGCTCTTCTCAAAAGAGGTATCAAAAAGCACCTTCATTTTTTAACGTGGAGGATATCCATTATAGCCTCCCGGCTTGTATAGGTTCCGGTTTTGGCTTCCTGCATCATTTCGCCAAAAGCCAGTTCCTCCGCTTTTTCGGGGGATACGATCTCAACACTTTCGCCCAGCTGCGTAGCCAGTTCTTTCAACAGTTTAAAATTTCGCTTGTTCTGAGTTCTAATTATAAGCGTTTCCATGATTGTTGTGGGTTGGTTCGGGGATAGAAATACTTTTTTGTGGGTGCGCAGCTTCTTTCTAATTTTGCATTATCATTTGGCTACAGGTATCGTTCAGCTACGTATACCCAAATATAGCATTGTCATATGGAAAGGTGAAACAATTTTTGTTTTAAGGGGTAATCAAGAAAGCTTCTCAATGATTTTTATCTTTGTGCCATCGTTCTGCAAATCACAAAGACAAGCTGGTTTACAAAACGAGGTGGGTACTAAAAATCGAAATCACCCAAACAGCCAATTTCTATACCAGTCAACGTTTGTATAATACTGAACCTGTCTCTGGGTTTGGGCTGCCAGGTAAAAACAAAGTATGTATGTTCATTTCTGAATTTAGTAGTGAGAGTCCGCGCGAAACCGATCAACTAGCGCAAACTTTTGCCTCCACATTACGCGCAGGCGACGTGGTTATCCTGGAAGGTGATCTGGGCTCCGGAAAAACGCATTTTGCCAAAGCCTGCTTACAGGCCTTAGGGGTTAAAGAAAATATCACAAGCCCTACTTTCACCATTGCCAATTTTTATACTACCCCGCAAGGCTATATCATCCATTCTGATGTGTATAGGCTCAAAAAATTGGAGGAGTTTCTGGATTTAGGCTTACTTGATTTCGTTCCGGGAGCCATTTCATTCATCGAATGGGGTCATAAATTCAAAGACTGTTTTGAAGAATACCTGGTTGTTACTTTCGGCTATTCCGGAGAAAATAATCAAAATCGTAAAATTTCATTTTCCTCCGAAAGTACACAGTGGAGCGAGCGACTCCATAACCTACAGGTACGCATTGGGTAGTTTTACACATAAAGCATTCATTCATGATTTTAGGAATATCTACGTCCCAGTCCATCACCGGGATCGTACTGGCCGAGCAGGACTCAATTATAAACTCCATTGAATTTCAGGCCATTGGTGGTGAAAAATATGATATCGGCAGCTTGTTTACCAAGCTTTTGGCCGAGAGCAATCGGCAACTAACTGACATTCGGTCAATCGTAGTGGACATAGGGCCGGGAGGAACC
This sequence comes from uncultured Cytophagales bacterium, assembly GCA_963768025.1. Taxonomy (GTDB): domain Bacteria; phylum Bacteroidota; class Bacteroidia; order Cytophagales; family Spirosomataceae; genus CAVYGM01. The sequence goes on along the minus strand of CAVYGM010000012.1, from coordinate 50,778 downwards.
AGCTCCGTCAGGACCGGCGTAGCGTTTGCCAATGGCCTTGCCTATTGTTTGAAAGTTCCTATTCTGGGTCTCTCCTCCATTGAGATTATTGGACTAGAAGTATATCGAAAAACCCAACTGCCCGTCGTGGTCAGTATGCCCTCCATAAAAGGGAATTTTTACTGGGGTATTTACGATAACGAACTGGTATCTATCCAGTACGGCCCCCTGGAAAACCTTGTCCGGTCGGTAGAATCAACCTACAAAAATATCGCCTTAGCTGGCTATAACAAATCTCCGGTACCCTTTGCTGGTCATTTCAGAAATTGTGAAGTGACTGACTCGATGGGTGGAAAAGCGGATATTAGTTTTGCCGTTAGAAACGTGGATAAATTCTCCGGAAAATTTAGTGAATACCCCAACCTGCCCGTTCCTCTTACCGAGCTGACCATTCCCCACGAGGTTTGATTTGTGGTTTTGAAATACGGTTTCCCAGGAACGAATAGAGTTTAGATTAAAAGAGAGTAGTACTGTTAACTATTGCCTGACATGCAAGACCAGGAATTGATTACAAAAATAAGAGCCGGCGAAGTGGCTCTCTTGCCTACGGATACAGTATATGGCCTGGCGGCGAGCCCAAATCATCCGGAGGCGATTGAGAAAATATTTACGATCAAGTCTCGCCCCAATAATATGAACCTGCCCATCATGGTATCCGCCCCGGCCGATCTTGAAGGCCTTGGACTGGAAATTGGGGATACGGCCCAACGGCTGTTGACTTCCCCGTTCATACCGGGGGCGCTCACCCTGGTACTGGGATTTCGGGGGAACGAAAGGGTTGACTGGCTCAACGGACGGGAGGAAGTAGCCGTGCGGATTCCCGCGGATGCGTGGCTGCGATCCATTCTGAAAGAAACCGGCCCCCTACTCGTGACCAGCGCCAACAAGCACGGAAGCAAAGCCAATATGGGCAATGTAGCAGAAATTCTGAAAGAAGTAGCGGCCATGCCCGATGTGGTGGTAGACCATGGCATTCTGTCCAATGTGGCCTCTACTATTGTCAATTGCCGCGGCCATGAGTTGGTGGTGGAACGGCAGGGGCAGATACCCTTTGATACAATTTTAAACTGGATTTCGAATGAATAAGGTAGTACTTGGCATAGAAACATCGTGTGATGATACGGCCGTAGCGGTGGTAGATAAGGCAGGAATGGTGCTGTCGTCCATTATTATTTCCCAAAACGAGATACACAATCAATTTGGCGGCGTGTACCCCGAATTTGCCTCCCGGGCCCATATTTATAATATCCTTCCGGCGGTAGACGAGGCAATAACGACCGCGGGCGTCACCCTCGACGACGTAGAGGCCATAGGGGTAACCCGGGGCCCCGGACTGGTAGGTTCCCTGCTGGTAGGGCTCAATACTGCCTCAGCTTTGGGCATTGGGTGGAACAAACCCGTATACGGAGTGAATCATTTGAGGGGACATTTGAGAAGTGTCGAGCTCAATGGCAATCCCATTACCTACCCGGCGGTTATTCTGCTGGTTTCTGGCGGCCATACCTTGCTGGCCCACATGGATACCAACAAGAAAATCACCCTACTGGGCTCTACCCGAGACGATTCGGTGGGGGAATCCTACGATAAAGTGGGTCGGATGCTGGGCCTGGAATTTCCGGCCGGGCCCTTGGTGGATAGACTAGCCAAGACAGGAAACCCAACCATCAAACTCCCCAAGTCGCTGCTGGACGACTCCCTGGATTTTTCGTTTTCCGGCCTCAAATCGGCCACTTTTCGGTACATTGAATCCGGGCAGGATATTGTGTTAGAAGACGTGGCGGCCTCCTTCGTGCATTCGGTGATGGAGGTATTGATGATCAAATGTGGCTGGGCCATTGAGCGAAATGACTGCAAATCGCTGGTTGTAGTAGGTGGAGTGGCGGCCAGTCCGCAGCTACGCGAGAACGCCAAAAATCTGTGTGATAAACACCAGATAGAGTTGTTTCTTCCCCCTTTGAAATGGTCAACCGACAACGCCGCCATGATCGCTATGGCTACCTGGGATTATATCGAGGAGGGTATTCAGATACCCCCAATTCCACAAATGGGGCTGTCCATTGCGGAGTTTTGAGGCAAACGGGAGCGGAAACCAGAAGTATTAGCCCTTTTTCAAAACAGAAATTCCTGCAATCTGGAAGTTTGACTTTCAGATTGCAGGAAAAATGGGATAGATTGTTGTATATCGAAAGTTTGGTGGTACTGCTCTTCCAAAAGCCTCGCCCAACGTTTACCCTCTGAACCGCTATCAGAGCCGGAAGCCCACACCAAGCTGCACCGAGGTGGAGCCTCCCTTAAAATTAAACTCCGAGATAGCCTGCTGCTCAATCAAGGCATTGATCATCCACCGCTCACCCAACCGGTATTGGACACCTGCACCGAGGCTAAAACGGCCGTAGTTTGTTGTAAGTGTACGCGTAGGAGAAGTAGGCTCAGCTTCATAGATATTGACCCGATATTGCCCATAGCTGTACCCCACCTGACCATACACAGAAAGCCGGTCTGCTTTCAGAAAATGGTATTGCGTAGCTACACCTGCGCCAACATATTGAGGCCTTTTTAAATCTTCTCTGAGGTACCGCTGCCCAAACTCATACAGTTCGTACTGTCCTTCGAGCCGAACGGCCCAGCGATCTTTAATGAAATACTGAATGTAGGGCGTCGTCCGGGCCGAAAAGCCGGTCGCTCCGCCAAAATTCACCCCACCTCCTACCCCAATCTGGATTTCACCCTTTTTCAGCCAGGGTGTGGGTGTAGAAGTTTGGGCCATCGTGCTCCCCGAGATCAGGAGCAATGCCATTAATGCATAGTTTTTCATACAACAGGTAGTTAGGTTGAAAGTGGATTTGAACTACTCTGAAAGAGGTGACAAGGTAGGGAATGGTTGGAAGAGGGGGGAGTTTAATTAACTTTTTATAACAAAAATGGGAGGAGTAATACCCTCAGCAGGATCCTTACTCATTGGCAGCATGTACCATTTTCAAAAACTCAATCAACCCAATTGCTTCCGTATTTTCTGCCATGGGGTACCGGTCATTTCCGCCGTAGACGACATACTTATGGGTAGCCCCAATATCCTCGCAGGCGGCATGAAAACCGCTGCTTAGTTTCGGGGCTGACGAGCGTTTGATCTCAATGGCCCACACCTGTGCATCCGGGCCTTCCAGTACCAGATCAATCTCGGTTTGGGTAGTAGTTCGGTAGTAACTGTACCGCCAATGACTGGATAGATTGACCAGAATGTTTTCGACCACAAAGCCTTCCCAACTAGCTCCCAATACTGGATTTCCCAGTAGGCTATCGAAGGTTGAAATGTTGAGTAGAGTATGGAGGATTCCAGTATCTCGCAGGTATATTTTGGGGGATTTCACCAGGCGCTTTTTGGTATTACCCGACCAGGGCGGTAGTTGCCGTACCATGTAGAAGTCAATGAGCGTATCGAGGTACGCACGTATCGTGGTGTGGCTTACTTCCAGGCTCCGTCCTATTTCGGACAGGACCACCTGCTGCCCGTGGTAGTGCGCCAGCATAGCCCAAAACTTTTTCATCCGGCTCGCTGATACATTGGGGCCCATGAGTGGAATATCCCGTTCCACGTAGGTAGCTATAAAATCGATACGCCATTCCTGACTATCGTCGTTTGACCCGGCCAGGTAGCTATCGGGAAACCCACCCCGAAACCAGAGTTTCTCGTAGTTGAAGCCTAATGGGTCGTTTTCGTAGAGTTCCAGCACCGAAAACGGCGTCAGTTCCAGGTACCGGATGCGGCCGGCCAGGGTTTCCGACGACTGTTGCAGCAAGTCCCGCGAGGCGGAGCCCAGAAGCAGAAATTGTCCGGCTTTTTCTCCGCTTCTTTTCCGGATATCCACCAGCCCCCGCAGCACCCGGAACAAGTCGGGAAGTCGCTGTACTTCGTCAATGATCAGGAGTTGGTTTTCAAAACGACGCAGGTACCCCTCCGCATCGCTCAGCTTATTGAGGTCCGAATCCAGTTCAAGATCCAGATAAGACGATGTCTTTTCAATAGCCCGCTCCGCCAGTTGAAAAGCCAGGGTAGTTTTGCCCACCTGACGCGGGCCCACCAGCGCCACTACGGGCATCGTGCGCAACGCACTGAGCAGTTTTTCTTCAATCAGACGAGGTATCATGTTGCAATTTGAAAGTTTAACTTTCAAATTGCAAGAAAAATGGGGTGAATTATTGTAATTTGAAAGTTTAGGAACCTCCCGAAAGTTTAAACTTTCGGGAGGTTGACCGGTTCCTTCGATAAAAAGAAAGAATCCCCTCGCTGCTTTTAAAGAGGATTTCGTATTTTTAGAAATAACCTCATCCCCGGCACCATGGAACTTAACGAACTGGGCCTGTTGGCCCAAAACCTCCTCACTTACGTACAGCAAACCAGCGTCAATGATATGACCGGGGTGCTGGCCGGGGGCGTACTCGGCAACCGCATAGATGCACTGCGCGGCATGGCCGGAAAAAACCTTTGGCAAACCAGTAAGGATTGGTACCAGCAAAAAGTAGCCGACCTGGATGTGCCGGTAAACGCTACCCTGCAACGCGCCATCCGGCGCTCCTACCTAACCTCCCTGGTACAAACCTGCGACCAAAGCATTGCCTTTATCCAAACTCTCGACAATGGCAATGAACCCCTCGCCACCCAACGCACCCGCCTCCAAATCCTGTACCACAAGTTCCAGCGTACTCTCCCCACCTTTTGTAGTTTTCCGCTGAGCGATACGGATTACCAGATCCGGCTTATAGAAATTATCCGCAACAACCTGACTGACGAAATAGCGGGGGTAAAAGATCAGGGTAAGCTACCCGACAACCCCGCCGATGCGGTATTTGACCAGTTGGTGCTGTGGGACTATACCCACGAATTGAAAGACAGGCAATTACTATTGCAGGATGAAGTACATGGCTTTGTGCTGGATGAGCTCCGCACTACGCGGGGGTTGGAGGTACCCGAAGCGCTCGAAGCCCTGCTGCGCCTGGGCTGGATGCATGAGGGCAACTGGCAGACGTTTTTTGAATTGATGTGCCGCAATTTTTCCGAAGAAATAAAGCATACCGAAGGCGTGAGTGAAATCTTTAACGCCAAGCTGCTGGCCATGCTGCGCGAAGAAATAGCCGAGATGTCGGCAGGGAGTATGAGCCAACGCGGCAGTGGAAAGAGCCGACTCGCTGCGCTCCCCGACTTGAGTAGCGGATAAAGTGGCTATTCAGATTTCTACGGTCAATTTTGACGTCTACGAAAGGCATCGCAAGCTAAAACGCAGAAATTGATAGAATCGGACGAAGAGTTTTTGGAGGAGAGTGATGAAAAAGAATGGCACGAACAGAATATCCAAAACTCACAGCATGAGACAGGAACGAGAACGCTCCACCCGAAAGCTGGAAAAACTAAATACAAGGCTTGCTTGAATTGGATTCAAAACGCAACAAACTTCAAAAGGAACTTACTGATTTTGAGGATAAGGTACGTACCCTCGCGCTGAGTTTGTACGGTACTAGTACCGCCGATAGCCCCCGATTGCAAACGGCCAGAAGGTTATTTGAACAGGGCGACCTGGAAGGGGCCAACCGGACGCTCAACCCTGACGATCTGGAAAGGGATAAAGCCCTCATAGAAAAGGCAGAAGCTTTCCTGGACCACAAAAAACAGACCCTGGCGCAGGAGTACCTGACCAAAGCCCAACTGATAGCGTTGGATAAAGAAAACCCAAATCGATTCTCCGAGGCCTGCTACTACTATGCCGAAGCGGTGGCCATCTACGAAAGCTATGATACTTGCTTTTCGACGGCTTATTTCCTGGCTGAACATAACCAACATAGCCAGGCCATACAGTACTATGAGTTGATGCTAAACCACGCAAAGGATGATGCTCAAAAAGCGACTACGCTGAACAACCTGGCTATTTTGCATAAGAACACGCAGCAACTGGCGCGGGCGGAGCAGGAGTACACCGAGGCGCTGGAGATCCTACCGAACCCTGGCGGCGGGCAATCCCCAGGCCTACGTGGCCATGACGCTGAACAACCTGGCTATTTTGCATTCTGACACGCAGCAACTGGCGCGGGCGGAGCAGGAGTACACCGAGGCGCTGGACATCCGTAGAACCCTGGCGGAGAAAAATCCTCCGGCGTTTCAATTAGACCTTGCTACAACACTTATTAGTTTGGGGCTTTTTTATCAAAATACTTTACCAGAAAAAGCAAAGTCATTGGACTATGCAGGCGAGGCTTACACAAATGCCGAGCCATATTGTGTCGAAGTACCATTGGCGCAGCAAATTTGTGATGCGGCTATTGAAGTGTGGCAAGAGTGGGGAGAGGATTTGCTTCTCTATCTCAAAGGAAAGCAAGGAGAGGCATAGTACCTCAACCCGCCAACTCCATCTTCAAAAAGTGCCCCGTGTAACTACCCTTTACCTTCGCTACCTTCTCGGGGGTACCTTCGGCGATGATCTTGCCGCTACCTATGAAAAGATTAAGATTAAATGGCTCCCTTTCACAAAGTAATTGTCCTCTGCCGAATCGTATCCTGGCTGATTACAGTAAAATAATTTTCAAAGGAATATCCCTCTTCGAGTAAACGAATCAGGATCATAGCGGGCTCTGTAATCTGAAAGTTTGCCAATCGGAAATAAATGACTCCGGGCGGAGTGTAGCCGTATCTGAACACCAACTCACCGAAATCACTATCAAATGTTAAAATGATGCGGTTTTCGGCCAATGAAGTCTGAATAACAGAAACATCTTCAACACTAGGATTCTCGATGCCAATGTGCTTGATGTCGAACTCCTTTAATTCCAAAACACGAAAAGCGGGGAAGGGGAAATTTTCATCGGCGAGCCATTTCATGAAGCCTGCTGAAAGGGAGTGGCGGGGTGGTAAAGCAACCCATCCTTAGCCATTTCCAGTAAATAGGCGTACAATGCCCGAAGCGATTCCGGGGTAAGACGGGGATAACTTTCCAGAATCATCTGTTCAGACCAGCCATCGGCCAAGCGACCAAGAATGAATTCCACCGATAGGCGGGTGCCTTTGATTACGGGCTTACCTCCTGCTATTTTGGGATCAGAATGAATGAAGTCCTGCCAGTTCATACCAGTGCTTTTTTACAAATATAAGACTTTTCTCTCTACCTACCCCCCCAACTCCAACTTCAAAAAGTGCCCCGTATAGCTCCCCTTCACCTTCGCTACCTTCTCGGGGGTACCTTCGGCGATGATCTTGCCGCCGAGGCCGCCGCCTTCGGGGCCGAGGTCTACCACGTGGTCGGCTACCTTGATCACGTCCATGTTGTGTTCGATGATCAGGACCGTGTTGCCCTTATCCACCAGTTTTTGCAGCACCGCCAGCAGGTGCCGGATGTCCTGAAAGTGCAGGCCCGTGGTGGGTTCGTCCAGAATATACATCGTCTTGCCGGTATCGCGTTTGGAGAGTTCTTCGGACAGCTTTACGCGCTGCGCCTCACCGCCGGATAGCGTGGTGGCGTGCTGCCCGAGGGTGATGTAGCCCAGCCCCACGTCGCTCAGGGTTTGGACCTTGCGGAGGATGCGCGGCTGGTTTTCGAAAAAGTCCAGCGCGGCCTCCACCGTCATATCCAGCACATCGGCCACGGACTTTCCCTTAAAGCGAACTTCCAGCGTTTCGCGGTTGAAGCGCTTGCCCTTGCAGGTTTCGCAATTGATGTGCACGTCGGGCAGGAAATCCATCTCGATCTTCTTCATACCCGCGCCCTCGCAATCCTCGCAGCGGCCGCCCTTCACGTTAAAGCTAAACCGCCCCGGCTTGTAGCCCCGGATTTTGGATTCAGGCAGCTCGGCGTAGAGCGCCCGGATGTCCGTAAACAGATTGGTGTAGGTAGCGGGATTGGAGCGTGGTGTCCGGCCAATCGGCGATTGATCTACCTCAATCACCTTGTCCAGGTGTTCCAAGCCTTCGATGGACTTGTGTTCCAGAGGCTCGCGCCGCGAGCGATAAAAATGCCGGTTCAGCAGCGGAAACAGCGTTTCGTGAATTAGCGACGACTTGCCGCTGCCGCTTACGCCCGTGATGCAGATCATGGTACCTAGCGGGAATTTCAACGTCACGTTTTTGAGGTTATGGCCGGTGCAGCCTTTCAGTACCAGCGAATGGCCGTTGCCCTTGCGCCGCTCGGCGGGTACCTCGTATGCCCTGCCGCCCGCTGAGGTAGTCGGCGGTGGTGGAGCCATTTTGCAAAAACTCCTCCGGCGATCCTTGCCCCACGATATGCCCGCCGTGACGACCGGCACCAGGGCCAATATCCAGAATATGATCCGAAGCCAGCATCATGTCTTTGTCGTGCTCCACTACCAGAACGGTATTACCCAGGTCACGGAGGTTTTTGAGGGAATTGATCAGCCGCACGTTGTCGCGCTGATGCAGACCAATGCTCGGCTCATCCATGATGTAGAGCACGCCCGTGAGTTGGGTGCCGATCTGCGTGGCGAGGCGGATGCGCTGCGCCTCACCACCCGAGAGTGTCCGCAAAGCCCGGTTGAGCGTGAGGTAGTCCAGGCCCACATCGAGCAGGAAGCCTACCCGCTTGCGGATCTCTTTGAGTACCTCGTGGGCGATGATTTGCTGGCGGTTTTCGAGGCGGTCTTCCAGGTCCGCCAGCCAGTTGGCCAGCTCGCGGATGTCCATCTCGGCCAGAGTAGCAATGTTATTTTTGTCAATCAGAAAGTGCAGCGATTCCTGCCGTAGGCGACCGCCGTTGCATTCAGGGCAGGTTTTGATCACCATGAAGTCTTTGAGCCAGTCCTGAATCTTATCGGTGCCGTTTTCCTGCTGGCGTTTCAGGAAGTTGATGATGCCGTCAAACTTGGTATCCCACTCCGTGCCGGGGTACTTCTTGGAAGGTACCGGCACGGGCTCGTCGCTACCGTAGAGTACCAGTTCCAGCGCTTCGGGCGGAAACTTCTCGATGGGCGTACTCAGGTTGACCTTGTGTTTTTTGAGCAGTACTTCCAGCTGCTTGAAAATCCAGGCCTCGCGGTACTCGCCCATGGGCGCAATGCCCCCCCGGCTGATGCTCAGCGAGCGGTCGGGGATGATAGACTCCTCGGTGATTTCCTCCACCACGCCCATGCCCTGGCAGCTGGGGCACCAGCCGTAGGGAGAGTTGAACGAGAAACTATTGGGAGCCGGATCGTCGTAACTGATACCCGACTCGGGGTCCATCAGGTTTTGGGAAAAATACTGGGCGTTGCCCTTCGCATCCATCACCATCATGGCTCCCTTTCCCTGCTTCAGGGCCGTCGCCACCGACTGGCTCAGCCGGAACCGCTCTGCCGCCTTGGGTACTACGCGGTCTACCACAATCTCGATGTCGTGTACCTTGTAGCGGTCGAGCTGCATTTTGGGCACAATGTCCTGCACCTCGCCATCTACCCGTACTTTGGTGTAGCCAAGGCGGGCTATTTGTACAAACAGTTCGCGGTAATGGCCCTTGCGGCCCTTTACGGCCGGGGCCAGCAGGGTCGTTTTTTGTCCGTCAAACTGACTCAATATCTGGTCAATGATCTGATCCTGCGACTGCTTGATCATGGGTCGCCCGGTGACGTAGGAGTAGGCCGTACCTGCCCGCGCATACAGCAGGCGGAGAAAGTCATAAATCTCGGTAACGGTGCCCACCGTAGAGCGCGGGTTGCGGGAAGTTGTTTTTTGCTCGATGCTGATCACGGGCGACAGGCCACTGATCTTGTCCACGTCGGGGCGCTCCATTTCGCCAATGAAGCCCCGCGCGTAGGAAGAAAAGCTCTCCATGTACCGGCGCTGTCCTTCGGCGTAAATGGTATCAAACGCCAGCGACGACTTGCCGCTGCCGCTGATGCCCGTAACGACTACCAGCTTATTGCGCGGAATATTGACGTCAATATTTTTGAGATTATGCTCGCGGGCGCCCTGTACCTCAATCTGATCGTAGCCCGTGAGGTCTTTATTGTGCTGTGATTTCAAAATGTCTGGTTGGTAGATTTGAAAAACAGGTTTCAATGCGGTATTCGCAACCTTTTCTAAACGCTAAATAGATAGGATCGGTTCGGATACTATACGATTTGATTGGGGATAGCCTCCGAAATAGGATCAGACCTTCCGACTGATCAATTGCCAACCTAATAGTTGTACTATTTCAATTCAAATTATACTGGTAAAGTACAATTTTTTTGCAATGTTCAGGGAGTGGTAATAATGCCTTACCATTTCCATGCACCTGTACGATCCTTGTAAGTTTTGGGGGAGCGATTGATACCTATTACTAACCTTGAAGGCGGTTTAAAATGCGTATAATTTTAGTTAACATTATTATTATCAAGAAGTTACTTGTCTTACGTCTTTACAGAAAAATTAATAACTACCTAAAAAAAACCTAGTCGGAGTCATTTGAAAAATACTGCAAATAAGTAACTATTAGTTTTTAGCAATATTAGAAGAAAAAATTATATTAATTTTTTGTAAAAAACTATTTGGAAATCACACTATTCATTACATTCGCATCCGAAATGTAAGTAGACCCTATTCGCTTTTTTTTACATTTAACCTATTGTTCAACGATGATTAAAAATGTACGAGTTACAGCCCGTTGGGCTGTGTTTGTGCTGCTTATGGTAAGCAGTATTTTAGCGCAGGCGCAGGAGCGTCGCATTACGGGCAAGGTTTCCTCAGCCAAAGAAAATCAGGGGATTCCGGGTGTCAACGTGCAGGTACGGGGAACTACCGTGGGCACGGTGACCGACGCAGAGGGAGAGTTCGCGCTTACGGTGCGGGGAGGCGATGCCGTGCTGGTTATCTCTTCCATTGGTTTTGTCAAGAAAGAAGTGAACGTAGGCAATCAGAGTGCCATTAACGTGACCCTGGACGACGACGTGAAGAGTCTGAGCGAAGTGGTGGTGACAGGCTATGGTACGCAATCCAAGCGGGATATTACCGGAGCCGTAGCGTCTATTGACATGAAGCAGGCATTGGCCGTGCCCGCCACCAACCTGGCTCAGGCCATGCAGGGCCGCGTAGCTGGTGTGAACGTCTCCAACGACAACTCCCCCGGCGGTGGGGTAATGGTACGTATACGGGGGTTCGGTACCATCAATGACAACTCGCCCCTCTACGTAATTGACGGTACTCCTACTAAGGGCAATCTCAATTCGCTCAACCTGAATGATATCGAGTCCATGCAGGTGTTGAAAGATGCATCGGCGGCTTCTATCTACGGATCACGGGCCGGTAACGGGGTGGTCATTATTACTACTAAACAAGGAAAAGCTGGAAAGCCCACTCTATCCTATGACGCCTACTACGGTACGCAAAGTGCCTGGCGGGGCCTGGAGCTGGCTAATACGCAGCAGTACGCCGACTTACTATGGAGATCACGGATCAACGCATTGAACACGCTAACCAACGGCGTGGCTACGCCGAATACAGGCCAAAGCGGACTGATCTACCCCACCAATGCGCAGTATGGAAATGGCACTACGCCCGTGATTCCCGATTACATCATTCCGGGTGGTGCGAAAGAGGGTGACCCCCGGGCTGATCCCGCCCGCTACGTGTATGATCCCTTTAACCCCAGCAGCCGGTACCTGATCACGAAAGCCAACAAGCAGGGTACCGATTGGTTTGGGGAGATGTTGAATCCCGCCCCAATTCAGAACCACCAGCTAGGCGTATCGGGAGGAAATGAGAACGGCCGCTACGCTATGTCCCTCAACCTGTTTGATCAGAAGGGGATCATGCAGTATACGTACTACAAGCGTTACTCGCTGCGGGCCAATACGGAATTTAACGTCACCAAGCGGATTCGGGTAGGTGAAAACTTCCAGGTGGCCCTCGATGAGCGCGTTGGTCAAACGAACGGCAACCAAAGCGAGTCAAACCCGATTTCCTTTGCCTACCGCATCCAGCCCATTATTCCGGTGTTTGACATCAAGGGCAACTACGCCGGTACCTCCGGCCCGGATCTGGACAACTCCCGTAATCCCATTGCCGAACTATGGCGCAACAAAGACAACGTAGGCCGGAACGTACGCTTGTTCGGCAATGCCTTTGCAGAGGTGGATCTACTAAAAAACCTGACGGCCCGCACGCAGTTCGGAGTAGATTATAACCTGTTCAACCTGCGGAACTACCGTGCCGTGGATTTGGAATCTTCGGAAAATGCCGGTGCCAACGAGCTAAACCAGACCAATAACTATGACTGGACGTGGACCTGGTACAACACGCTGACCTACAAAAAGAGCTTCATGAACGATCGTCTGAACATGAGCCTACTAGCCGGAACGGAATCTATCAAGAGTTTCTTCGAGCAGTTTACGGCCCGCCGTCAGCGTTTTGCGGCCGACGACATCGACAACCGCTACCTGGATGCGGGTAACCCCGGTACATCCATCAATGCGGGCAGCGCCTCCGACTGGCGACTGGCCTCGGAGTTTGCGCGGGTTAACCTGGCCTTGGACGAGAAGTACCTGCTGGACCTCACCATCCGTCGCGACCGTTCATCCCGTTTTGCCGAAGCGTACCGGTCGGCCTACTTCCCGGCGGTATCGGCGGGCTGGCGGATTTCCAACGAGCCGTTCATGAAAGGCATCGACTGGCTTACTGACCTGAAACTCCGGGCTGCCTGGGGCCAAACCGGTAACCAGGAGATCGGTAACTACAACCGTTTCGGTATTTTCGGTACCAACGCCGCACAGAACTTCTACGACCTGGGAGGTACGCGCACCTCCTCGGTGCAAGGCTACGACCGTACGCAGTTTGCCAACCCGAACGCCAGGTGGGAAACCACAACGTCCACCGACTTTGGGTTCGACGCTGTATTGCTAAACGGAAAACTGGACGTGAACTTCGACTGGTTTGATCGGAAAACGACTGACATGCTGTTCCGTCCCGACGTGCAGCGCACCCAGGGCGTGGCTACGGTACCCTTCCAGAACATCGGTTCTATGCAGAACAAGGGCGTTGAATTGGGGCTGAATTACAACGGTAACTCTCAGAACGGCGATTTCCGTTACTCCGTCGGTGCAAACATCTCCACGTATCGTAACAAGGTGATTAATCTTACGGGTGACCCGGCCACACAGTACTTCGGCTTCACCACGCGTCTACCGGCCATGAGCGTGACGCAGGCGGGCTTCCCCATCGGATCTTTCTTTGGCTACACCATTGATGGCTTCATCAATTCGGACGAGGAAGGCAAAAACCTGCCGACGCAGTTTGGCGGTGGTGTGAACAACAAGGCCGGGAACTTCAAGTATGTCGATATCAACAAGGATGGGATCGTCAATGCGTCCGACCGCAGTATCATCGGGAATCCTCACCCAGACTTCACGTACGGGCTCAACGCCAGCCTGACCTACAAGGCCTTCCGCCTGGACTTGTTCGGACAGGGTGTGCAGGGCAACCAGATTTTCAACTACGTCCGTTACTGGACCGATTTCCCGACGTTTGCCGGGAACCGCAGCCTACGCATGGTCAACGAGTCGTGGGAGCCAGGGAAAGCTGATCCTAAACTGCCCATTCTCCGTTCGAACGACGTAATTTCAAGTCAACCATCTACCTACTATCTGGAAGACGGATCGTTTCTGCGAATGAAGAATATCCAACTCACCTATACCATCCCCAGCAAGATTCTTTCGCAGGGTGGGTATCGGCCGGGCATCGGTATACATACAGGGACAAAACTGGTTTACTTTCACCAAATACACCGGCCTGGACCCCGAAATCAACCTGCGTAGTTCAAGCGGCACTGACCAGGACCGTCAGATTGGAGTGGATGAAGGAGCATACCCTGCCTACCGGGCTACCATTCTTGGGTTGAGTTTGAGTTTTTGATAAGATTGTAGAAATAACTTTCAAAGAATAACAACATGAAAAAAATAACCTATATCGCCAGTTTGCTGCTGATAGGACTGGCCACTTCGTGCAGTGACGAATTTTTGGAAACCAGCCCCAAAGCGGCGCTTTCCCTGGAAACGCTAAAAAATCGCGCGGGAATTAATTACCTGCTTACCGGAGCCTATTCGTTGATAGACGGAGTAGGGGCCGGAACTACCTCCTGGCATGGGTCGGCTGACAACTGGATCTACGGCAGTGTGGCGTCCGATGATGCCTACAAAGGTACCATTGCCGGTGATCAGCCCGAGATTTCGCTGATTGAGCAAAAACTAATTCAACCAGATAATGGCCACTTTCGGGGGAAATGGCAGGCGGTTTATGATGGCGTTGCCCGCACCAATGACGTAATGCTGCTGGTGGATGAGGCTGCCGAACTAACGGACGCTGAGAAAACCGTAATCAAAGCGCAGGCCCGCTTTCTTCGGGGCCACTATCACTTTGAGGCGAAGAAAATGTGGAACATGGTGCCGTACATTGATGAGAAGGTATACGATCCGGCGGATTTGAATAGCACCCGCGTTCCCAACGATAAGGATATATGGCCAAATATCGAAGCTGATTTCAAATTTGCGGTTGATAACCTGCCCGAAACCCAAACCCAGAAAGGCCGGGCCACCAAGTGGGCCGCAGCAGCTATGCTAGGCAAGGCCTACTTGTACCAGCGGAAGTGGGCCGAAGCGAAGGCACAATTCGATGCCATTGTAAACAGCGGACGCTATAAGCTGGTGGATCGGTACGTCGACAATTTCCGCGCTTCGACTAACAATAACGTAGAGTCAGTGTTTGAAGTGCAGTTTTCGGTAAACGACGGAGCGCCGGGTGGAGAAAATGGCAATCAGGGCGCTACGCTCAACTACCCTTACGGGGGCGGGGGCGTAACCACCTGCTGCGGATTTTACCAGCCAAGCCAAAACATGGTGAATTCCTTCAAGACTCAGAACGGACTTCCGTTGTTTGACACTTTCAACAATTCGGATGTAAAAAACGACCAGGGTGTTGAGGTAAACCAGCCCTTTTCTCCCGATGCGGGCGAGTTTGATCCCCGTCTTGATCATACCGTGGGGCGTCGGGGTATTCCGTTCCTAGATTGGGGCGTGCATCCCGGCAAGGCGTATGTCCGCGATCAGGCGTATGGCGGGCCGTATTCGCCCCGCAAGCACCTGATGTACCGCTCTGATGTAGGTACCAACACCTTCTCGGGTAACCCCCGCCTCAATGCCAATAACTACCGTATGATACGCTACGCTCATGTACTGCTCATGCTGGCCGAAGCCGAGGTAGAGCTGGGTAACCTAGCCAAGGCCCGTGACCTGGTGAATCTGGTACGCCGTCGGGCGGCTAATCCGGATGGGTTTGTGAAGACTGCTGATGGCAAAAACGCGGCTAACTACGTGATCAATGAATACGCGGCGGGCAGCCCTGCTTTCAGCAATGCGGCCAGTGCTCGCCAGGCCGTGCGCTTCGAAACCCGCATCGAGCTGGGTATGGAAGGCCACCGTTTCTTTGATTTGGTACGCTGGGGCATTGCCGATCAGGTACTGAATGCCTACTATGCCGTGGAAAAGAACAAACGCACTTACTTCAACACCGTTACGTTCACCAAGGGCAAGCACGAATACTACCCGCTGCCTTTGCAGGAGATCGTGAACTCACAAGTGGGCGGACAGGCTACCTTGAAGCAAAATCCGAACTATTGATGGGATAGTAAAATAGTAAAAAAGGGGGACGCTTTGCAGAAAAGCGTCCCCCTTTTTTTGTAGAAAAAAAATGCGTTGGAACAACTTTTTATGGTAATACTATAGGAACTGATTAATCCATACAGCTATGTTAAAAAATTCAACTTTCGCCGCTGTGTTTTCCACAGCCTACCTTATTTTGCTCGTAATTCTGGTTGTAGCTGGCTACGAAGATTCTGCTGCATTAGTGCTTATACTTTCGCCGCTACTGATTATCTGGCTAGTGTACATCGTACTTTGCTATGGGGAAGCACCGGCCCGTACATCTGAGGGGTACTTCTACGAAAACGTGGATATGCGGGCGGAGAAGCTAAGGCGGTAAGGCGGTTTATTTTTTGCAATAGTTCTTCACCCGCAGCGGGTAGTCCGGAACTATACTGTTTTCAGATACCGGATTTTTGCTTTCTCAATCCCTTCAAAAGCCGGTACAACCTGATTCAGCATGGTTTTACGTACCAGTACTACCACTTTGCATTCCATCTCAAATAGCTGTTCCCGCACATTCAGATTAGCACTCTTCACTACTCGCATCACGTCGTTCATCGCCTCGTAGGGAAACAGTACTTCGTATTCATCACAGACATATCTCGTCACTACCTTCGCCTCAGCCAGGGCTTCTTCCGTGGCGGTTTTATAAGCATTAATCAGCCCTGGAACCCCCAGCAGCGTACCCCCAAAGTACCGTACTACCACGACCAGCACATTAGTGATATCCCTCGAATAGAGCGTATTCAGAATCGGCCGCCCGGCAGTACCTGATGGCTCGCCATCGTCGTTGGCGCGGTAGTGGTTCCGATCCAGCCCCAAACGGAAGGCGTAGCAGTGGTGTACGGCCTTTGGATGCAGCTCCCGCAGGGCGGCCAGCAAGGGTTTGGTATCTTCTTCGGAGCCAATTGGGTACGCATAGCCAAGAAACTTACTGCCCCGATCTTTGAAGAACCCTTCGGCGGGTGCTTCGATGGTCTGGTACGAATCGTCAAACAGCATGGAGTGTTTTTCTTTTTTTCCTAATAAACAACAGAGAATATACCAGCGCCGCCAGGCCAAATCCCGCCATGACCGAAAATGCCAGCGGCAGGCGCGAAAAAATGTTGGCAAAGATCGCCGCTGACAAGTAGGCCCCAATACCAATACCAGCTTCCATCGAAATATACATCGTAGCCATAGCGCGTCCGCGGTTGTTTTCATCGCTGAGGTCAACCGTCCAGGCGGTGAGGATGGGGGAGAGTATACCCGTGGCGAGGCCAAAAAATACGGCTCCGGTAAAAAACAAAACGGGTGAGTGGGCGAAGCCCGTGCAGAGCATGGCGATGATCAACAGCACACAGCCCACTACCACCACTTCTACCCGACCGTAGCGATCGGAAACCTTGCCCGCCACCAGACGGACCAGTAGCGAAGTAAGCGTAAAAACCAGATAGTAGAGGCCGTGGTTCTGGATGCCCAGCGAATCACTAAAATCGGGAATGAGCGTTAGGACCGCCCCAAAACTGAAATATGTAAGAAAAACCACTAGCGACGGTGGAAGTACCCGAGGCTCGAATATATCTTTCCGGGTGATTTTGAAAGCGTCCCAACTCAGCCGCACGGGTTTGGGGAGGGTTTCTTTCATGTTCAATAGAATGGCAATGGAAAGAAACGCCATCAAGGAAGAGGAATAAAATACCACATCGAGCGAGAACAGATTGGCAATCCAGCTTCCAATGGCTGGCCCGATGGCGGCTCCCGTGGTGACGCTCATGCCGTACACGCCCAGGGCTTCGCCCCGGCGGTTGGCCGGGACAATGTCGGCAATGTAAGCCGCGGTACCGGTGGGTTTGAAGCCCGTGGAGAAGCCGTGGCCTAGCCTCAGTAAAAGGAAAGGAAGCACCGTCGTGAAAACCGGGTACAAAAATCCGCATACAAAACATACCAGGGAGCCGAAGGCCATCACCGGAATACGCCCGACGCGGTCGGTGAGGCGTCCGCTGAATGGCCGCGACAGACCCGCCGTGAGCGTAAACAGGCTTATGATGAATCCTTTGTACTCGGCTCCTCCCATGCGGGTCAGGTAGGCCGGTAGCTCGGGAATGAGCATATTGAAGCTGGCAAAGAACAGGAAAGAGCTTAGGCTAAGTAGCCAGAACTGCAGCGTGAAGATGCTGGGTGAAGCGGGACTTTTCATGCCGCAAAGGTAGTAGTTTCGCTTTTGTCATTTGCCGGAATGCTCAGCATTTGTTACTCCCATTGGTGAACGGAGTACGGGGAGATACAAAAATCGAGTCGGACGTCCCATTCGTTCACATCACTGATGCCATCAATCGGCTCGAAAAAAGAGAGCCCTATCTTGATCACATCGGGCCGGCATTCGGTCAGAAACCGGTCGTAATACCCACCCCCATACCCTACTCGATGGCCTGATCGGTCGTAACTCAGCAGGGGTACCAGCACTGCGTCAAGCTCACCTACCTCTATCGGCTGCGACGAAATGGGATCAGGCTCACTGATGCCCCAGCGGTTATGAACCAGCAGCGTGTCCTCATCCCAGAGGTAGTGGATCATGCGACGGGAGCCGGGGATGATGCGAGGGGCTACCCAACGAACGGGTGGATACCCCATATGTGGTAATTTTGTACTCACTAGCTGCCGGATCAACTTAGTATTCACTTCGTTACGAAAACCCTCGGCTACGAAGCTATGAAGCCAGCCAATGACCCTTCCCGCCAGAAAGTCAGTGAGTTTCTCCGCGATAAGCCTTGTCATTCGCTCCTGCTCCACTGAGCTAAGAGAGGCGCGCTTTTGGAGAAATAGCTCCCGGCATTGCTGCTTGTTCAGAACCATAGGGGCTGTGAGTTTCTTTGGAAATTCTGAGCTGTTTTCGTTTTTGAGGGAGAAGCAATTTCCAAACTTTATCAACCTCAGAGAACACTAAGTCGTCGCAAAGGTCGCTGAGGGAATTTCTTTGCGATGCCTGCGTAATAAACTCCGTGCCTTCTGCGGTTAAACAAATATCAGCCGAACTACTCTTCCAGAATATTAAACTTAAAATCCAAGGGATCGAACGTATCGAGGAGTACCTGTATGAAGTTGCGGTTGTTGATATAGAAATTCAGGAAGTTATCGTGCCGCTCCTGGGCGGAGCCATTGGGAAAAAACGTGTCGAGCAGGTTCTGCAATTGTTCTACCTGAATCCCGTGCTTACGCTCTTCGGCGCGGCGAATGCGTTTTTCCAGCTTTTCCAATGAATTGAACAGCCGGGCGCGCTCGGCCAGCACGGCCGGTTCCATGGTTTTATCAACGGCCAGCGCTTTGTGTACCATATCCGAAAGTACTTCGTCAAATTTCTCCTTTTCCGCATCCAGAGAGAGCGTATGCTCAGAAATCCGCTCAATCAGGGAGCGTTTCAGTTTGACTTTATCCTGAAAAAAATCTTCGTAGCTGAGCCCTAGCTTTTCCACCCGCTTCCGGCTGGCAGTTGGAACGTACAACGCAAAGTTGCGCGGAATGAGCATGGGAAAGGGTACCTCAAAATGATCGAAGACACCTTTGAGCTGCATCCAGTAGGGTAGCTCCGAAGGGCCGCCAATGTAGGCCAGATTGGGCAGGATTATTTCTTCGTACAGCGGTCTCAACACCACATTGGGGCTAAACCGTTCGGGATGTTCGTTGATCTCCCGCTGCATCTCCTCTTGGCTAAACTGGATGGAGCTGTGCAGTACTTTGAAGGTACCTTCCTCTTCCACAATACGCTCACGAAGGTCATCCAGCAGATAGAACAAGTTGATCTCTCGTGCGTGGACGGGCATATGGTAGCCCAGTGATTCCAGGCGGGCGGTAGTATCGGCCACCCGTTTGCCGGACGTTTGCTGGAAAAGCTCATCCTCGATAACCGGCTGAAATTGCCGCTTCAGAGCAGCATCATCGGCATCCAGTGTTATCAGCCCTTCGGCCCCAAAGAGCTCGTGCATGTAACATCGCACGGCGTCGGCCAGGGTAGTATGATCCAGATACGCTTTCCTAAATACCGGTGGCATGTCGGGTAGCTCGTCCAATATGGTTTTCAGCTCGCGGGGATTCAGGCGTCCCACGGCACCAGCATGCTCGCCAGCCCAGGTGTATTTTTTACCAAAAAGGGAAAAATAGGAAATCTCTTCAAAGTCATGATCTTCGGAGGCCATCCAGTACACGGGTACAAACTCGTAGTCAGGGTAGGTTTCTTTCAGCGTCCGCGCCAGATTAATGATGGTCACGATTTTATAAATAACATACAGGGGCCCGGTGAAAATATTTAGCTGGTGGCCCGTGGTAACGGTGAAGGTATTTTTATCGAGTAATACGGAGAAATCCGGTGCTTTGGTCAGGCCGCTGTATTGTTTGGTCAGTACGTCAACGAGGGTCTTCCGTTTTTCGGGGGCAAAATCAGCCCGTTGTTCTATGGCCTTACCAGCACCGGTGAGGCTGGGGTACACGCTATAAAATTCGGTTGTTTCGGGCTTCTGGTCAAGGTAATCGAGTAAGAGCGGCGGGAATTGGCCCGTAGTACGCAGCGCAACGGAATGAAGTTTCATTTAGAAAAGTTTACAGATCATAAGAGCCATCGGAAGTACATCGGGTTGCAAAATAGTTGATTTTAAAACTATATACCATTCTGTAAAGTTTCGCCAGTCAAAAAAAGCCTGGCGTCGGCAAATGGATTGAAACAAAAAAGCCGACTCTGATGCAGAATCGGCTTTCTTATGAATGTTATCGTCGTATTGGTTTCTAGTTGCGCGGGGCAACGACCCGAAAGGTCTTGGTTTCCTGACCAAGCAGGGAACCTGTTTTGAAACCCGAGGATTGGTCCGGCATTTTATCCTAAAAAATAAATTTATTCTCGGCCAACATGGCATCGGCCACGCGGCGGCGGGCATCTTTCAGGTTCATAGGGTCTATTTTGGTAAAGCGCTTTAAGCCCATTAACATCACCCGAAGTTCATCCCCTTCGGCAAAGGAGGTAATGGCCTCGCGTCCGGCCGAGTTGCATTTGTCAACTGCTCCGTGCAGGTATATCATCGCCATGTCTTTTGGTAAAGACACGGCTTCTTCGCCCTTGGTGCCAATAAGCTTTTCAACGCGCAGCAGAACCGACTCGGCGGCGTAGATTTCGATGATCATATCGGCCACGTTCATCAGAATCTCCTGCTCGTGCGAGAGCTTCATCATGAATTTCTGCACGGCTGCTCCGGCGATCATCAGCGCGGCCTTCTTCAGATTTTGGAGTACCTTCTTTTCTTTTGCAAAAAGCACCTCCTCCTCTTCAGTCCCAAAATCCGGAATAGACATAATCTCCTTCGATACCGCCGTCGCCGGGCCCATCAGGTCAAGTTCACCTTTCATCGCCCGCTTCAGCAGCATGTCCACCACCAGCATCCGGTTGATTTCGTTGGTACCTTCAAAGATCCGGTTGATACGTGAATCGCGGTAGGCGCGCTCTATGGGGGCATCGGCTGAGTAGCCCATTCCTCCGTAAACCTGCACGCTTTCGTCAACCACGTAGTCCAGTACCTCCGAGCCGTGTACTTTGGTAATGGCGCACTCAATGGCGAACTGCTCCACGCCCTTCAGCTTGGCGTCGGCGTCGGGCATGCCACCCGCTTTGAGATCTTCTATGGCGTCGTCAATATTTTGTCCGGCGCGGTAGCAGGCGGTTTCGGAGGCGTAAATCCGGGTAGCCATTTCGCCCAGCTTGTGTTTAATGGCACCAAACCGGCCAATAGAAATACCGAACTGCTTGCGCTCATTGGCGTATTGTATGGCGTGATCCAATGAGCCTTTGGCCCCACCAATCACGGCGATGCCCAGTTTGATGCGGCCGATGTTCAAGATATTTACGGCAATTTTGAATCCATTGCCCCGGCTGGAAAGCAAATTCTCGACCGGTACTTTACAATCATTGAAAAACACCTGGCGGGTATCCGATCCTTTGATGCCCAGTTTTTTCTCAGGCTCATTCATCGTGATTCCGCCAAAATCCTTCTCAACTATGAAAGCCGACAGGTTTTTATCCACCTGGCCGTTGCCATCGTCAATCTTAGCAAAAACAATAAACAGATCCGCGAATCCCCCGTTGGTGATCCACATTTTCTGACCGTTCAGGATATAGTGCTTTCCATCTTCGGTCAGCACGGCCTTGGTTTTGCCCGAGTTGGCATCCGAGCCCGAATCGGGTTCCGTAAGACAATAAGCGGCCTTCCATTCGCCGGTCGCGAGTTTGGGCAAGTATTTCGATTTCTGATCCTCGTCGCCATAGTATACGATAGGAAGCGTACCGATCCCCGTGTGGGCCGACTGCGCTACCGAGAAAGAATGCCCCGTTCCCAGGCTTTCGGCTACCAGCATAGAGGTGTTGAAGTTCATGCCAAACCCACCGTACTCTTCCGGAACAGCCGTTCCCAATATCCCCAATTCACCGGCTTTATCCATCAGGGACGACATCAGATCGGGCGATTTGGCGGCATCAATTTCGTCCAGCCTGGGGTGTACTTCGGCACGAAGAAAATCCCGGCAGGTGTCGGCAATCATGCGTTGCTCTTCAGTAAACTCCTCAGGGATAAAAACTTGTGATGCATCTGTTTCTTTGATCAGAAACTCGCCTCCTCTGATGGAAGCCTGGTTTTCAACAACAGCCATAGCGAATATTTTTTCGGGTTTTGGATTGACAACAGTTTAGTATGCACGCATACTGTATTAGGTAATGCAAATATACGAAATCCAATAATAGTATGCAAGCATACTATTATTGGATTATTCAGTTTAGCAAGAAATTTGAAAGAAAGGGAGGTTAACGCTTCACCACCTTGAAAAGGCGAACAAGCTCGCCGTTGGACTCCACCCGAATAAAGTACATTCCGGGTGAAACTGACATCCCTACGAGGTCTATTTGGGCGATATTATTATGTACGGCAATCCAGCGCGCCGGAATTGGAACCTGTTGCCCATTGGCAGCAACCAACGAGAACGCGTAAGTCGACTGGGACTGATTTTCAGGAAGTTTTATATTAAAGACGGCATCAAACGGATTGGGGTACGCTTGCCAATCGTCGAGCAGAAGATTGGGTTGGAGAGAATCCCCCGCCGTAATCGTAAATTTGATTGAATTGGTAAGCACGTGGTCAACTCCCTTGAACGCAGAAGCGTAAAGCGTGTAGGTGCCCACGTAGGGTGCGAAGCCGCTCTCGTCCTGGAAAACCGCGTAGGGAAACTTCCAGGCGGTGGCGCTATACCGATAGGGGCCGGTGAGGGTGAAATCAATTTGGTCAAAGTCAAAATTCCCGAACGCATACACATTAAGCAAGTCCGGCAGAGAGCCAACGGGTACTTCGTCGCCATCTTTCAGGGTACGCAGCAGTTTCCGGTCTACCAGTCGGCCAGATCCCAGCAGGTCAAACGTGAGCTTGGGTACCTCAGCCCTAATGATCAAAGGAGTTTCGACAAACCCGCCACTATTGTCGTAAGCCCGGATGGTAACACGAAACTCCCCCTCTTCGGGGGGCGTACCCGAAAATTCATTCAATGAGAAGTTGAGCCAAGTAGGGAGATTCTGTACCGACACCACGGTGATGTAGCCATCAACATCTCCAAACAGATTGTTAGGCAGCGTGTAGCGGAAAGGCTCGCGTACTTTTGCAAAGCGTACCGGCAGGGTACCCTGCACAAAGGGGGGTGAATTGAGGAACTGGGGTTCTACTACCTGAACAGAAAAGTAAATTTCTACAAAGGCGTTGAGGTCGTCGTAGGCTTTAAGCGATACCCTTGAATTTCCAGTTTTGGAAGGCAGCCCTTTCAGCACACCATTACTGAAGGTGAGCCAGTTCGGTAGTTCACTGGCTTCGACGCGGGAAATGGAACCATCGCTATCCACAAAAAGGTCAGCAGGCAGCGTGAAAGTAAAAGGCTGATTCACGGCCGTAGTCACATTAGCCAGATTTTTTTTGACGGTGGGGGGCTTGTTTGCATTCTCACGGGTATCTACCCGTATGGTAAGATAGGCTTCGGTGGTTCCCCCTTCGTCATCGGTTCCTTTTACCAACAGACGGGTATCACCCAGGCTTGTGGGAAGGCCTTTGAATTGCCCGTCCACAAAGGTAAGCCAGGAAGGGAGCTGACCTAGCACTTCGACCTTGGTAATGGTGCCGTCTTCATCCGAAAAAGTATCAGTAGGAATGCGGAAGGTAAAGTCGCGGTTGATAGGAATGATTTGCATCGGAATGGGATTCTGAATCCTGGGCAGATGGTTGGATGCTGGTATCCAATACTCGTCCTTAAGAATATCTTCGTCGAGCCGTGCATACACGGGCTTGGGAGTACTTCCGCCCCTGGCTATATTTTTCCAAGCCTGAAAAGCCCCGATTGAATACGCTGTTTGATCTACTAATTTCGAAAGCTGGTAGGCCATGGTGTCCCTGGGCACCACGGGTTTCATGGGGCTGTTCAACCATTTTCTGGCGGAGTTCTCAGTTACATTCCGCATGGCATCCACATTCTCTTTGGTGGAAAGAACAAGGGTAATTAATTTGGCACCACTCTCAAAGCTCTCGTCTATCAGTTCGAAAAATTCTACGTCGGGGAGTAGGTGGTTATAGAATACCTCATTCATCACCATCTGGTCGGCTCGGATGTTGCTCCGGAGCACATCCATCGTCCATCGGTGGTCATACGTTTCGATATCGTGTATTTTCACTCCGTCGGCCAGCGTGCTCAGATCATGAAAGGCCAATGTTCCCCGTATGCCACTTTCATTATCTACTACTGCTCCAAATTCCAGCACGTAGGGTATACTTTTATCCACAGCCTTGACGGTCTGTATCATCCGATCATTAAACTGCTTCAAAACCAAATGCCGGTAGATATACCAGTCCTTTCCCCGCCGACCATAAAAGGCCCCTTTTGGGTCCCAGGGAGTAGCCGGAGGCAGTACTTCCTCGAAGCTTTTGTATTCGCTACCCCAGAGCAGATTCAATCGGATAATTTTTTTGTATTTTCCTTTAAGCCATTCTATGAATCCGTTTTTATAAAAAGAGGAATAGTCGAACAGCGTCAGATACAGATCTTTGTACTCCTTGTTTGGGGGAATGGTGGTGTGGTGGTACCCCGCCTCCTGAGTAGGCGTAGTGGTCACCGACAAAAACAATAAATTGTTTTCATCATGAAGGTACCTGTACCGCTCAGTTACCTGCTTGACAAAGTCTTGCGCCTTAACCACCGTAGGTTCGTGCAGCAGGCTAAAATGAGTATAATTGTAGATTTCGCGTAGCGGATTCTGGTTATAATCTCGGGCACTCTCCGCGTCTGTCCAGAATCCTTTGATAAAGCCGGAGTTCCGACCCAAAAATATACGAATCCCAACCTTCATTTTCAACTGGGTGGCAAGCTTGATCTGATTATCAAATCTCGACCAGTTACCCGGATCGTTGGGTGAATTCCTATATACTTTGTCCCACCAGATAGTCAGTTCGACAGAATTCATCCCCGC
This sequence comes from uncultured Cytophagales bacterium, assembly GCA_963768025.1. Taxonomy (GTDB): domain Bacteria; phylum Bacteroidota; class Bacteroidia; order Cytophagales; family Spirosomataceae; genus CAVYGM01. Next base: position 25,595 of record CAVYGM010000012.1, on the reverse strand, counting down.
CCCCGCTGCATGACGAATCACATCCAATTCAAAATTATCATCATCGGACAGGTTTAAGATCATAAGAGTCAGGTAGCGTTTGTTATCCGTCTTGATCGGGCCCTGAGCAGAAGCTCGGAGAGACGTTAGGATCATAAGAATCCCTAAAAGGACTGCCCAAGAAAGCAATAAACTTCCCCCCTTATGTGTATATGTTTGCTTCATCATGATTATTCAATCCTAAAAAAATACCCACTATTTGCCTCTAATCCCCTCTTTTTTACCCGATTCTCTTTGAATCTCGCCAGTAATCATTCCCTGTAAAAAATCACCAATACACCAACAAAAAGCAGCAAGAGTATCAATTTATAACTCCCAAAACACACTAAAAGTTACCACAATTCTATCAAACTAGCTTGCCAAAATCGCAAATGATATTCTTTAAAGTCCCGTACCAATGAGGTAACCAGATTCCCCCTTGCGTCCTCAGTCGGCTAACTACCCCCATCGGGATGTGAAATTGGTCAAAGTGACACCGTAGTTGTCTAACTCAAACTCTGTCGCTCGAAAAAACGATCCATAATGAGCTGCCAGTTATTAACCCCTGTTTCGGCACTGTATTGATCAGCCGCTTTTTTGGCTTTGCTGGAATCAAATTTTTCTCGGTTTTGGGCCACTTCCTGCATCGTTTTTGCAAACAGGGGAATATCGAGGTTCGGTACCAATCGTCCCATTTCGGGCGTGATGAACTCTGTGGGGCCCCCACTTTCAAAGGATACAATAGGCTTGCCTAGCAAGGCTGCCTCAACGAGCACCATTCCAAAAGGTTCCTGCCGAGACGTCAGTATGAAACCATCCGCGGCAGCCATGTAAGAGTAGTAATCTTCTTTTTTTGCGCCAATAATATGGATTTTGACGTTTTCTACGGTTTTGCACCGCTGCACAGTCCAGTAGGTAAGGCCGTCGTCAATGAGCTTCCCTACCCACACCATGTGTACTTTGGATCCTTTGGGAAACTGCATACCGATGTCGGGAAAGAGATCGAACCCTTTGCGTTCGGAGGAGGTACCCGACATGATCCACACGAAATCGTCAGGTGCTGCCCCCCACTCGGCCCGAATCTCTTTTACCCGGACGGCATCCGGTTGCACGCTCTGCGTGTCCACAAAGTTGTAGAGTCTTTCTACCTGCTTTCCGCCCGATTCGCGGAGGCACTGGCAAACGATTTCGGAGCAGCCAATCAAAAGATCTGATTTTGTAACGAGGGCTTCGAAATCTCGCTGACTTACCAGCGTGTACACACTCGACAACTCCTGTACGTTGGTCACCACAGGAATTTCCAGCTTATGGGCTATCTGTACTACTTCAGGAAGCATAACCGTATTGGCATACCAAACGTCCGCCTTAAAACGACGAGCTATTTTTTCAAGAAACTTGTGGGTAGGATGCCACCCCAGATGGTACGCTACTTTTTGTACAAATGAAAACTTTTGGGTAGTCACGAATACCTTCACGTCCGAGGGTATGTCGTCGATTAGCTCTCCGCGAGCAAAACAAACCAGTCCAGCTTCATATTTGCTACGATCAAAGTACTTCAAGATATAGTAAATCAGCATTTCGGAGCCGGTTCGTGATGCATACGGCGTAAAGAAGAGAATGCGACGTTTTTTTGTGGATGCACTCATGAGGTGGTATGTAGGTCGATGTTATGTTTGGGTAAAATCTTGTAAAAACCCTTTTCCAGAAATAGAGTTCTTTTGAAAAACTGGAATAGGACTCGTACTTTTCTCTAAGTACGTACCTTGAGTGCCTAATTCGGCAAATGGATTCCCTGACTTCCGGATATTAACGGCGAATTTCCAAAGGTAAATGACAGGGATCATAGCAAGGTAGTGCAGAATCAAAATCAGGTAGGCTCCTACCCCATACTGCTTCCTGACCCACAGCAGGTTAGATACCTGCATCTGCGTACTAAACCGGTTGATCCAGGTGATATTTGTGCGCCGGAAAGGGTTATTATTTTCCAGATGGATAAAGGTACACTCTTTAAAATAACACAATTTCCCGGCCTTACCCAAACGCCACGACCACTCTACGTCTTCGCCATACATAAAAAAGTCCTCGTCGAATCCTCCCACTTTTTCCACTACCGCCTGGCGCACTAGTACAAACGCACCCGTCAGCCAATCATACTGATCGGGATCTTGGTAATGCGGCTCCGGTAACAATTTGTCCAGCACACGCTGGAAGAAGGGGTGCGGGGGGACGATAAAAAATGTTTTTCTAAATTCGTTGAAGCTCTGGTAAAAAGGCATCGGGGTCCCATCGGCATGGTACTGCATGGCACCGCAGGCAGCTATGTCGGGCCGGGCGTCCATCCGCTGCACGCACCGCTCGATGACATTGTCGGTCAGCAGCGTATCGGCATTGAGCAGCAGGAAGTACCGCCCCTGGGCTAGTGTCATGCCCGCGTTGTTGGCGCGCCCAAATCCGGCATTGTACTCCATATTAATCCATCTCACCTCCGGGTACGGCTGAAGTACCTGATCGCGCCCTCCTTGCTCAGGGTCGTTATCAACCACAACAATTTCGAATGAGAGATTTCTGGTGTGGGCATAGATGGTGGAAAGGCAATTTATGATAAGGTGAGGCGTACGATAATTGACTATAATTATGGATACATCCATGCGGCGCTAGCTGAGTGAGGGGCAAAAATAAAAAAACTCCCGTGATGGCTCGATACCATTTCGGGAGTTTTTCCAAATCGTGGAAAAATAGCTTGTTGTTTACTTACGAAAGTAGTTCGTAAATTCCCGCTACGCCCTGACCACCTCCAACGCAGGCGGTCACCATGCCGTACTTCTGTTGGCGGCGTCGCATTTCATTAAAAAGCTGGACGGACAGCCGCGCTCCGGTAGAGCCCAATGCATGACCCAAAGCAATGGCCCCCCCGTTGGGATTTATTTTTGCAGGGTCCATGTCCAGCGTACGCATGACGGCCAGCGACTGGGCCGCAAAGGCCTCATTCAGCTCGATCTGTTCGATGTCCGCCAGCTGGAAGTCCCGACTGTTTGAGGGCTTTGGGTACCGCGGCCACGGGCCCGATCCCCATGATGCGGGGCTCGACACCCGCCGTGGCGTAGGCCATCATACGGGCAATGGGCTTCACACCCAGCTCATTCACCATCCGCTCGGACATTACCACCACGAAGGCCGCTCCGTCGGAGGTCTGCGAGGAGTTCCCAGCCGTAACCGACCCACCGGCGGCAAATACGGGGCGCAGGCGAGCCAGCGCTTCGGGCGTGGTATCGGCGCGGGGGCCTTCGTCCTGGGTTACGGTATACTCCCTGGTTTTTTTCTTGCCAGCCTCCGCATCAAAGTAGGTTTCCTTGACGGTAATGGGCACAATGTCGTCGTCAAACAGCCCCGCCTTCTGGGCGGCTAATGCTTTCTGGTGCGATTGGAAGGCAAACAGGTCCTGGTCTTCCCGGCTCACGCTGTATTCTTTGGACACCTGCTCAGCGGTAAGTCCCATGCTCAGGTAATAATCCGGATGGCTGTGGGCTATTTCGTAGTTGAGGGCGGTTTTCCAACCCATCACCGGTACCATCGACATGGACTCCGTTCCACCCGCAATGATACAATCCGCCATACCCGCGTGAATTTTGCCGGCTGCCAGCGCAATGGCCTCGATTCCCGAGCCACAATAGCGGTTGATAATCAGGCCCGACACACTTTTGGGAAGGGAAAGTAGCGACACGAATCGCCCCATCTGCATCCCCTGCTCGGCTTCCGGCACGGCGTTACCCACGATTACATCGTCCACGCGGGCGGGGTCGAGCTGGGGTACTTTCTCCATCATGAATTTGATAACATCGGCTCCCAGGTTGTCGGGGCGAGTGAAGCGAAATACCCCCCGTGGGGCCTTGCCTACCGCCGACCGGTACCCGGCTACAATATATGCGTCCATAGTATAGATTTGATTAATAAGTGTATTAAAACCAGTAGCAAAAGGCTGATGACCTTTGGAATAAAGTAGTATGCCTGCATACTACTTGTAAAAGTACTGATTAATTATAAAACAAAAAACCGCCCCCTGAATGTTTCAGGGCGGCGGTGAGGAAGGTACCGGGCTGTTCGGCAAACCTACCCTTGGGAAGAGCCCACCTGGGAAGGCAGCTGGTGTACCAGCGTGGTATTTTTGGGCATGACCACCCAAAGAATGATATAAATCAGTACAATGTGAGTCGGGACGGGGATAAAAATGGCTAGTACCAGTAACACGCGGACCAGCACTACATCTATGTCGAAATAATCGGCCAAACCGGCGGCTACGCCCCCAATGACCCGTTGATTCATGTTGCGGAATAATTTGTTGTTCGTGTTCATAGCTATGTTGTTTTTTTGTTTTGATGAATCAAAGGTACTATGCTATACCAAGTAGTTGCTCAGGATTGGTACAGACGGTACCAAGGTTGGAAGAGCGGAACATTTTGGTGTTCAATTTCAGGGCAAAAAATTCTTGCCAAGCCCCCTTATTTTTTTGTTTTTCTTCCATATTGCTATTAGCGACTCCCCCGTCGAAAGGCCTGATCTACCTACCGTTGGTATTGCCAATCTATACTATTGTCAAAATCTTGCTATTAAACTAAATGCAAAGAATTAACTTTGTGGGCTATAGCCTGGGAAACTGCCAATCTGGCACGAAGGAACTTTCAGGCGTACTATTTTACACTAAAAGTCAAAAAAAGAGTTACTATTCATATAGGTCCCAATCCGATTCGCTACGTTATGTAGGATAAGCAGATGGGAACGTTACATACTACCTTAGTTAATTAGTTATCATGATAAAGTTATTCACTAGGCTCTTCGGCACAAAGTCAGAGCGTGATTTAAAAGAACTAACCCCCTACGTGGGGATGGTGAACGGAGAGTTTGTTAAGCTGGCTTCGCTGTCGAATGACGAACTTCGCCAGCAAGCCGCTGATCTGAAAGAATTCATTGCGCAGCAGCTCAAATCAATTGACGAGCAGATAAACCTTCTGAAGCAGCAGGCCGAAGATGAGCCCGATGTAGATTCCAAGGAGAGTATCTTCAAACAAATAGATGCGCTGGATTTGGATCGGAATAAGGAACTGGAAAACGTACTGCTGCAAATTCTTCCCAAAGCCTTTGCCATTGTAAAAGAAACTGCCCGGCGTTTTAAAGAAAATGAGAAATTGGAAGTAACGGCCTCTTTCTTCGACCGCGAAATAGCCACAAAAAAATCCCACGTCACAATTGAAGGCGAGAAAGCCTATTGGAAAAGTACGTGGGATGTCATGGGCCTACCCATTAAGTGGGACATGGTGCATTACGATGTTCAGATCATTGGTGGTGTTGTACTGCATCAGGGCAAAATTGCCGAGATGGCCACGGGCGAAGGTAAAACCCTGGTGGCTACGCTTCCCGCCTTCCTGAACGCCCTGGCCGGTCGGGGTGTGCACATCGTAACGGTCAACGACTACCTGGCCAAGCGTGACTCCGAGTGGATGGCGCCGTTGTTTGAGTTTCACGGCATGCGGGTGGACTGCATCGACAAACACCAGCCCAATACTCTGAGCACGCCGCAACGCCTACCTGGCCGACATCACCTACGGTACCAACAACGAATTTGGCTTCGACTACCTGCGCGACAACATGGCCCGCGAACCGCGATGAACTGGTGCAGCGCAAACACCATTACGCCATGGTGGATGAGGTTGACTCCGTACTGATTGACGATGCCCGGACGCCGCTGATTATCAGCGGCCCCGTACCGCGTGGCGATGAGCAGGAGTTATATTGAGCTGAAGCCCCGCGTATCCCGGATTGGTTGAAGCGCAGAAGCAAACTGGTCTACGATCTACCTGAACGATGCCAAGAAGAAAGATTGCCGCTGGCGACGAAGAAAGAAGGAGGCCTGTCGCTGTTCCGGGCGTACCGTGGTTTGCCCAAGCACAAGCCGCTGATCAAGTTTCTGAGCGAAACGGGCAATAAAGGCCCTCTTGCAGAAAACGAGAATCGATCTACCTGGCCGAAAACCAGAAGCTGATGCCGGAAGCCGATGCGCCGCTGTATTTCACCATTGACGAGCGGCATAACAGCATTGACCTGACCGAAAAAGGAATTGACTTCATTACCGGCGTCGGGCGAAGATCCAAACTTCTTCATCCTGCCCGACTATCGCATTGACCTCAACGCCATTGAAAAAGCATGCGATTTCTCGCGAGCAGGAAAAAATTCTGCAGAAAGAAGCAGTTGATTCGTGACTATGCCGTAAAAGCCGCAGCGCATTCACACCGTCAACCAGTTACTGAAAGCCTACTGCCTGTTCGAAAAAGACACCGAGTACGTCATCATGGACGGCAAGGTGAAGATTGTGGATGAGCAGACGGGCCGGATCATGGAAGGTCGCCGCTAGTCCGATGGCTTGCACCAGGCGATTGAAGCCAAGGAAAACGTGAAAGTTGAAGATGCTACCCAGACCTACGCCACGGTTACGCTCCAGAACTACTTCCGGATGTACCACAAGCTGGCGGGTATGACCGGTACGGCCGAAACCGAAGCCGGCGAATTCTGGCAGATCTACAAACTGGACGTGGTCGTTATTCCAACCAACCGCGCCATTAGCCGGGACGATGAAGAAGACAAAGTATACCGGTCGGTGCGCGAAAAATACAATGCCGTGGTCGATGAGATCGCTAGATCTGGTCGAGAAAGGCCGCCCGGTGCTGGTGGGTACGACCTCGGTCGAAATCTCCGAGATTACTGAGCCGGATGCTGACGCATGCGCAAGATTCAGCACCAGGTACTGAACGCCAAGTAGCACCAGCGCGAGGCCGAAATTGTAGCTGAAGCCGGTTAGCCCGGCACCGTTACCATTGCCACCAACATGGCCGGTCGGGGTACGGATATTAAGCTTACACCCGAAGTCGCGAGACAGCGGGTGGTCTGGCCATTATCGGTACAGAACGCCACGAAGTCACGCCGGGTCGACCGGCAGTTGCGCGGTCGGGCGGGTCGTCAGGGTGATCCGGGTACGTCGCAGTTTTTCGTTTCGCTGGAAGACAACCTGATGCGCTTGTTCGGTTCCGAACGGATTGCCAAAGTCATGGACCGCATGGGTCTGGAAGAAGGCGAAGTGATTCAGCACTCGCATGATTACCAAGTCCATCGAGCGGGCGCAGAAGAAAGTGGAAGAAAACAACTTCGGCATCCGGAAGCGTCTGCTGGAATACGACGACGTGATGAACTACCAGCGTGAAGCCATCTACAAACGCCGTCGCAATGCCCTGTTTGGGGATCGTTTGGCCCTCGACATTGCCAACACGATGTATGATGTGTGTGAGGAAATTGTCGGTAACATATACACTGACTTTACGGAGATCGAACTAGCCACTCTTACGTCGCTTAGCATCGAGCCGCCATTCACGGAGGGCCAGTACGCAGGCCTCAAACCAGCCGAAAAATCGCAGAAGCTATACGAGGAAGCCGAAGCACATTACCAGGAGAAGAACCAGGCCATTGCCGAAAAAGCTTTGCCGGTTCTTACGCAAGTATTTGCGGACCAGGAGCCACATTGATGACATCGTGGTTCCGTTCTCCGATGGTTTGCGTCAGACGGGAGTGGTAGTTAACCTCGAAAAGGCCGTCGATACCGAAGGCCGGGAGATTGTCCGCGAAATGGAAAAAGCCATAGCGCTGTCGGTCATCGACCAGGAGTGGAAGGAACACCTGCGCGAAATGGACGACCTGAAGCAATCGGTACAGAATGCCGTGTTTGAGCAGAAAGACCCGTTGTTGATCTACAAGTTCGAGTCGGTTGAGTTGTTCAAACGCTTCCTGAGCAAGGTTAATTTCGACACGATCAGCTTCCTCACGAAGGCCGATATTCCCCAGGAACAGGAAGCCCCCGAGCGCGTTCAGCAACCACCGGTCCGACGTCAGCCGAGCCCTGCTCTCCAAACCAATCGGGGCGAGGAAGCCGATGTCATGGAGGACAGTGGTCCCAACGAGCACGCCCGGCATATGGAAAACACCACCCGCCAGCAACCCGTACGAGCCATGAAGATTGCGGATCGTAACCAGAAAGTAACCGTGCAGTATCGCGATGGTCGGGTGCTGAAAGATGTAAAATACAAGAAGGTAGAACAGGATGTAGAAAATGGATCCTGCGTAGTTGTCGGTTAAAATTCAGACTGCCTGTTCGAAAAGTTTAGAAAAAGCCCGGCCTGGTGAGAACCCAAGCCGGGCTTTTCGTACCTGGGAATACACATTTTTAATAGCTAATTCGTACTTTTACCTCCACGAAACAATCCTGAATCCTATGAATCTTCATAAAGAAGGCTACACAATAATGGGCGGTACGGCTCTTTTTTTACTGGTTGTCAACTGGGCTGTCTGGCATTTTTTTCCAACTATGGAGTGGTTGAATATGCTCATTGTGGTGGTCAGTGTAGTGTTCTTTCTGCTTATAGTTCAGTTTTTCAGAGTACCCAAGCGAGTTGTCACTACCAGCGAAACCCGAATCGTAGCTCCCTGCGACGGAAAAGTGGTGGTGATTGAAGAGGTAATCGAGAATGAGTACTTCAAAGGCCCCCGCCGCCAGATCAGCATCTTTATGTCACCCCTCAATGTGCACGTCAACTGGAATCCCATCAGTGGCGTGGTTCAGTACTTTAAGTACCACCCCGGCCTGTACCTGGTGGCCTGGCACCCCAAGTCGAGCACCGAAAACGAACGCACTACCACGGTCATCCGGACGTCAGAGGGAGTAGAGGTACTTTTTCGGCAGATTGCCGGCGCGGTAGCCCGCCGAATTCGCTGGTACGTAAAGGAAGGCGATCGGGTACAGCAAAGTACCCAAATGGGCTTTATCAAATTCGGCTCCCGGGTGGATGTATTTTTACCGCTGGATGCCGAAATCAAAGTCCAATTGAACGATAAAACCGTAGGAAGCGTAACCGTACTGGCCGAACTCCCTACTGCCTGATGCCATCAGTAGCTTAGGACGCGAATTGATTAGAAAATCCGCCAGGTGCTGATCTGCTGGAAAAAGCCCGGTACCGCACTGGGATATACTACGGCCATAAAAATCAATCCAAAGATAGCACCGTACATGTGGGCGTCGTGGTTGACGAACCCACTGCCGCGCCTTGATTCGTAAAAGGAATACGCCAGGAAGAGCAACCCAAAAATGAAGCCTGGCATACAGATGAAGAAGTAAAGGCATATCTCCAGCAAGGGTGCGTACAGCACCGCGGCAAACAACACAGCTGCTACCCCACCGGAAGCTCCCAGAGAGTTGTAGTTGGATTTGGTGCGGTGCTTCAAAAACGAGGGAATATCTGATATAATAATCCCCAGGATGTATAATGCTAGAAAATAGATGCGTCCGTTGGCTCCAAACAACATTCCGAACAGCCCTTCAATCCCTTCCCCAATAAACCAGAAGCTCAGCATATTGAACAGCAGGTGCCCAAAGTCAGCGTGTACAAACCCAGAGGTGATAAAGCGGTAGTATTCGTTCTTTTGGGAAACCTTATAGGGGTTCAAAACCATTTTTTCCATGACAGATGGATTCTGCCAGGCATAATAGCTGATACCCACCGTAATCAGGACGATAATAATTGTAAGGGACATTTCTTTAATTTTGATTGAGTGATTTAGTTAATCAGTTCGTAGTTCTGGGTTCGTAGTTCTGAGCGCCCGCCACGCGGTTTGTAGTTTTTCAAAATGAAAAGTCCTTGCGAGTTAGTTTATTCAGTCTTAGAGAAATATAAATAACCATGAACCAACTTACGCTTCGCGCTCCACCAGGTGATGGACAAAGCCCAGCAGAGGACCTTTTCGCGCTGGGTCGACCGTCAGGCGTTCTAGGCAGTCGAACCCTTTGGCGAAGTATTCGTTTATTTTCTGTTCGGTAAAAGAGCGGATACCCAGCGTATCGTAGATCCTGGTAACGGCCTCCACTTTCGCCTTGCCATCAAACTCCTCCGCTGCCAGCCAGCGATCCAGCTCCGCTTTTACCGAGCCTCTGGCGCGTTCGAGGGCTTCTATCAGCAGGAATGTCTTCTTGTTGGCCAGGATATCCCCTCCCACTTGTTTTCCGAACTTGGCCGGATCGCCGTACACATCCAGCAGGTCGTCTTTCAGCTGGAATCCCACGCCTATGCTCACCCCGGCTTCGTATAGCAACGTGGTGGCCTTCTGGTCTGCCCCGCCGATGATTCCTCCTAGTTCCAGCGCAAAGCCCAGCAGTACTGAGGTTTTGAGCCGGATCATATTGAGGTACTCCGCTTCGGTTACATCCCAGCGCGTCTCAAAGTTCATGTCCCACTGCTGCCCTTCACACACCTCGGCCGCAGTTTCATTGAACCGCCTCAGCACGCGTTTGATCCGGTCGTTCTCTACTTCCAGCAAAAAATCATACGCCCGTACCAGCATCACATCACCCGACAGAATGGCAATATTGGCATTCCATTTCTGATGCACCGTGGGCTTGCCGCGTCGTATCGGGGCGCAATCCATGATGTCATCGTGCATGAGGGTAAAGTTGTGAAAAATCTCTACTGCCTGGGCTGGTTTGAGCGCTTTTTGCCAATTATCAGTGTACAGGGCGGTCGCCATGAGGGTCATCAGAGGACGAAATCTTTTCCCTCCGAGTGCCATAATATACCGAATAGGCTCGTACAGCTCTACAGGCGATTCCCCATAAGTATTTTTCTCAATTTCGTTTTGCAGGCTCTGCAGAAGTTGGTCAGGTGTTGTCATTTGCGAATTATTTCTGCTCACTTCAACCGAATTTGGGTGCATAGGGTTTTGCATTAAATGAAACTCGTTTGAATTGGCAGCTGCAAAGTAGCTAAATGAATCGCAGAAAATGAAGGGTTATTTACCCGTCTACCAGAATCCCACAAATAGACTCCGATAGTATCCTCGAAAAAATCCGGACGCACATTCGAATGATAGCTACCCCATCCAGAACAAAACGGGAGGAAGTGAACAAGGGCCAGCAGGGTCTGATCTGCCTGGATACGACTGAAAATCAAATCCCCACCAATGGAGGCGAGGAGAAAAGAAGACCTGCTAACCGCAAACAGGCAAGCCCGGCCCGCTTAACTTCAAGAAGTATGGGTAAAAAACGGTGGGTAACTTTGGAGCGGGTGGCTCTTTTGAGTATAGGATTCACCCTGTATCAAACCATTTTTCAGTTATGCGTTCTATTATGCCGTCCTGGGGGCCGTTAGTTACCTCCCACCGAGTACTGGGCCTGTTGGCCGCCTGTTCCATTGCCCTAGTATGCCTGAGTTGTTCTTCGGTGGGTCAGTCCTCTAACCAGGACAAAAGACCGCTGGTGGTCTTCGTCACCGGCGACCATGAGTACAGCGGCGAAAGCACCCTGCCGATTGTGGCCGCCGAGCTGGAAAAAAACTACGGGATTCGTGCCAAAATCCTGAAAGCTTCCCCCAACCAGAATAGCGAGGAGAATATCCCCGGCCTCGAAGCCCTGCGCGAAGCCGACCTGGCGGTATTTTTCCTGCGCTGGCGGCGACTTCCTAAAGAGCAGGTGGCCTACCTAGATGAATACCTCAAATCAGGCAAACCGGTCATGGGCTTCCGGACCAGTACCCACTCATTCAACTATCCCAAAGGCCATGAGCTGGAAGCCTGGAATGCCTTCGGCGAGCGGGCTTTCGGGTCGCCTCCGGGCTGGGGCGGCAAGGCCAAGCACTCCCACTACGGGCATGAAAGTACCACCGATGTTTCCATCATTCCCGAAGCAGCCAAGCACCCCATTCTTACCGGTGTAGCACCTAGCTTCCATGTACCTTCGTGGCTCTACCGGGTACTGCCCGATTACCCGGCAAAAGGTGCTACTTGGCTCCTGATGGGGAAGTCTATCAATCCCAATAGCCCAGCGGTGGATCAGCCCGTAGCCTGGACGTGGCAGAATCCGGCGGGTGCCAAAGTCTTTATGACTACTTTGGGCCATCCCGAGGACTTTCAGGAAGAAGCCTTTCAGCGGCTGGTCATCAATGCTATTCACTGGGAACTCGGGAAAACTGTCCCAAAAAATTGGAAAGGTAAAATGGATATCAAGGTACCCTACCGGGGAATCGTCAATTGATTTTCAAGTTTGTCCTAAAAATTAATTGGGTATAAGTCAATGAACCCTCATTAGAATTCCCTTAAAGCAGAGTAGGTTGGAAGGGTAGATTTCTTTCATTTTCGCCTCCATGAGACGCTATCTATCCTCCCATGTCTATCTTTTTTTCAAAATTCCCCCGTCTTTGCATTTAGCTAAGACAGTGTAGGATGGTTGCCAAAGTGATTAGCCTACTTTTGCACTATGGAAATGAATAATGTAAGAAAATGACTGTTAAAACAACACGGGATTTAACTTATATTCATATTCCATAATCATAACGCCAATAAAAGCCTAAAATTCAGTCTATTATAAAAAAAGCCGCCATTGAAAATCTTGATTATCAGATGATAGGATTTATCGAATCTTTTTTTTAATAAATACAAGAAACCACTACTAATTCTATTCCTGACCCTTGACCTATTCCTTTCATCCTTAACCTAGAAATATATGAAAAAATAAAAACCCGATAGTGTACCACCACTACCGGGTCAGATTAACACCTCGCTTACTTGCATTATTCTGGGGAGAGCAATGCAGGGTGCTTAGTTTCATTTCTTCCAAAACAAAACCCTTAAAATTATGAACAAATCGCTACAATTAAAATTTTGCGGCTTGAAGGATCGGTACAGTAAGCCGGGTCTACTCGCAGCTTTACTTCTATGCCTGGTAGCTCTGCCTGGTATTTCTACTCAGATTTTTGCAAGTACCCCTCCGTCCGTTCGTTCGGTAGCTGCTATTTCCGGTAAAGTTACCGACGAAGCAGGCGTGGCCCTTCCGGGCGTTAGCGTAGTACTCAAAGGTACCACCACGGGTACCACTACCGATGCCTCCGGGGCCTATTCCATCACAACCCCTTCTACCAATGGAACTTTGGTATTTTCGTACGTAGGCTTTTTGACAATCGAAGAAGCCATTAATGGCAGAACTTCCGTCAACGTCACCATGTCAACCGATACCAAAGCACTTTCGGAGGTTATCGTGGTAGGCTACGGTAGCCAAACCAAGAAAGAAGTTACCGGGGCCGTGCAAACTATTGCCGGCAAAGAGCTGATGGATATCCCTGTGTCACAGATTGGCCAGAAACTTCAGGGACGCCTTGCCGGGGTTCAGATCAACCAGACGACTGGTAAGCCCGGTCAGGGAATGAACATCCGGATCCGGGGACAGTTGTCAGTTTCGGGCGGTAGCGACCCCCTGTACGTAATCGACGGCTTTCCAATCACGGGGAACATCGGTGCGCTTAACCCCGATGAAATTGAGGACATCACTATCCTGAAAGATGCTGCTTCAACCTCACTGTATGGATCACGTGCGGCCAACGGCGTAGTACTGATTACAACCAAAAGAGGCAAAAGCGGGCAAACCAATGTAAGCTTTAACACCTTCGTGGGTACGCAAATTGTACCCCAAAAGGGCCGTTTGCAGATGATGGATGCCGTAGAATTTGCGCAATTTAAAAAAGAATATTACGAAGATGCCGGCCAGCCGGTACCCGCCGAATTTCAGAATCCATCGTCCTTCGAAGGCAAAAACAACGACTGGTACGATGCCTTGCTGCGTCGGGCCCCTATCCAAAGCTACAACCTGACCTTAACCTCCAATAAGGACCGCCTGAATACCGCGGTTGTGGCCGGGGTGTTCAATCAGCAAGGTGTAGTACTCAACAACGAATACAAGCGCTATTCGCTGCGGATGAACTCCGAGTACAAAGTATCCGACAAAGTGACGGTAGGCTTCAACATTGCACCTTCGTATGTATACGACAATACCCCCCGCACCGATGGTGACCGTGGTACGGGTATCCTATTTAACGCCCTGCATACCTGGCCGGTGATGCCGATTTACGATGATAATGGCGAGTTGACCAAATTCAACCGCTTTCCAGTCAAGTACGGGTAATATTTTTGCCTACGCCAACTGGGTTCGGGCCGCTGATGAGCTAATCAACGAAACCAAAAGCACCAATATCCTGTCCAATGGCTACATAGAGTATAGCCCAATTGCGGGATTGAAATTGAAATCCACCATCAATGCGGAGTTGATGAATTCGAATTTCTTCTTCTTCAATCCTTCTACGGCTACCAGTGCCATCAATACGCCGGTACCTACCACCGCTGTGTCGATCCGGGAGTATATCCAGGACTTTGGCTGGCTGAATGAGAACCTGGCTACCTATGGGAAGAGCTTTGGTAACCATAACTTCGAAATCCTGGGAGGGTACACCAACCAAAGATTCCGTCGGGAGTCGAGTCGTATTCAGGCTGATACCTATTCGGATGACCGCCTTCCGACTATTCAGGGAGCTATCAACGTAAACCGCGGCGGTACCGGCAGCAACGTACAGGAGTGGTCACTGACTTCTCTACTTTCCCGCCTGACGTATAACTACAAAGAAAAATACCTGTTTACGGCTTCCATCCGCCGGGACGGATCGTCGCGCTTTGGCTCGGCTAACCGCTGGGGAACCTTCCCGTCGGTATCGGCCGGATGGGTACTATCGGACGAAAATTTTATGCAGAATGTGCAGAAAGTTTCTTTTGCCAAGCTTAGAGCTAGTTTTGGCGTCACGGGAAATAACAACATCGGTAACTACACCCAGTATGCGTTGATCAACAATACCGTCAATGCGGTATTTGGCAACAACGTGGCCGCGGGTGCCGTGGTAACGTCACTGGCCAACGCTAACCTGGGCTGGGAAACGACCCGTCAGCTGGACTTGGGCCTCGACCTGGGCTTGTTCAATGACCGGGTGCAATTGAGTTACGACTACTATACCAAAAACACCACCAACCTGTTGTACGCGGTACAGATCCCACAAGAATCGGGCTTCGGTAACTTCAATGATAACATTGGCGAGATCAAATTCTGGGGCCACGAAGTAGCCCTTACCACCCGCAACACGACCGGAAAGCTGCAATGGACCACCAATGCCAACATCTCCTTCAACCGCAACAAAGTAATTGCCCTGGCCGATGGTATTGACCGGGTGTATGGTTTGCACCATATCACTAAGGTAGGTGAGCCTTTCGGACAGTTCTATGGTCACCTGGCCGATGGGGTGTATCTGAATGCTGAGGATTTGAAAAATTCTCCCATCGTACCGGGCCGCTCTACGGTAGGTAGCATCAAGCTGGTGGATATCAACGGCGACGGTGTACTGACGAACGGAGGCAACAACGACGACCGGACGATTCTGGGAAATCCCTTCCCTAAGTTCATCTACGGGATCACCAACAACTTCCAGTACGGGAACTTTGACCTGAGTATTGTCGGAGCAGGATCGTACGGTAATCAGTTGTGGGTACGTCACTTGTATAGTACGACCAACCTGGATGGGGTATTCAACCTGATGAAAGAAGTGAAATACCGCTTCCGTTCCGAGGCTAATCCTGGCAAAGGATTCTTCGGAACCACCGTGGGTGGTGGCAACCGTGACCGGTATCGAGCGCGACTGGCAGAACAGCCGCTTCGTAGCCGATGCTTCTTTCTTTACCATCAAGAACATCACGCTGGGCTACACGATCGGTATCGAAAACAAATTCTTCCGGTCGGCCCGTCTGTATGCTTCTATTCAGCAGGCCGCAGTATTTACCAAGTATTGGGGTGGACCCAATCCTGAAACCAGTGCCCAGACCAATGGACAGGGTGACGGCGGTAACCTGAGCCCCGGTGTAGACCTATCCAACTACCCCGTTCCACGTACATCCAGCATTGGAGTCAACCTCAATTTCTAGGCAAGTGCCTCGCTAGCAAACCATTTACTTTCCTAATTCTAACTACTATATAGAATGAAAAAAGCACTTTTAATAACCTGTCTCCTGAGTATAGGACTGGGTAGTTGTGACACAGAAGAATTCTTGACCATAACCCCCGAAACAGCCCTTAGCTCCGCCACTTTCTTCAAATCAGAAGCTGACTTTCAACAAGCCGTCAACGGAGCGTATGTACCCCTTCGCTCCATCCATAATGGAACTTCGATGCTATTGGCGGAGCAGCATTCGGACAATGCCCGCTACGTGCGTAACATCCTGTTTGGAGCTACCGAAAACCAGGGCAACCTGGCTGACTTCAACGTTCCGACGGCCAATGGCATCACCACCAACACGAACGTGCTGAACATGTACCGCCAAAACTATCAGATCATTGCCCGTACCAATCAGATTCTGGCCTTGATTGATGGCGTAGAAATGCCCGAAGCCTCTAAGAGTAATCTCAAAGGACAGGCTTTATTTCTAAGGGGCCTTGCCTACTTTGAACTGGCGCGCTATTTCAACCGCGCTCCCCTTCATCTGGTACCCGTTGCTGAGCGTAGCGCCTCGGCGCAACCCGTAGCAACCGGCGAGCAATTGTATGCTCAGGTTATCAAGGACACCCAGGAGGCCCTCACCCTACTCCCCAAGAAATCAGCGCAGGAGGCAGGTAGGGCTACTTCCGGATCAGCCGGGGCTTTATTGGCTAATGTGTACATGATTCAGAAAAAATGGGCCGAGGCCGAAGCTGTACTCAAAACTATCGTGACTAGCAATGAATACAGCCTGATTCCTGATTATGCCAACGTATTTTCGACAACCTCTGGCAACAAAAACAACAGTGAATCGGTCTTTGAAGTACAGTTTCTGGAAGGCTCACAGGGGCTGAACGGGTCGTTCCTGTATGGTATGATACCTGCACCCATGGCACCCAACGAGCTGGTAACCATCACGGGCACTTCCAACCCGCAGCCCATTACCGGCGAGGGAAATAATATCCCTACCCCTGACATTGTGGCTGCTTACGAAACCGGCGACAAACGCAAAGATGTTTCGGTTGGGTTTATTACGTTAAGTGGTGCTTTGCATGCTGACAAAGTGTTTCCGTATATTAAAAAATACGCCAAGCCGCACTCGCTGCACAACAACCACGGCATGAACTGGCCCGTGTATCGCTACTCAGAAGTGCTGCTTTTCCTGGCAGAGGCATTGATGGAGCAAAACAAACTAGGCGAAGCCCTTCCTTATCTGAACCAGGTACGTACCCGGGCAGGTCTTGCGGCGGCTACGGCTGCTTCCCAGGCGGCATTGCGCACGGCTATTTATCAGGAACGTAGGGTAGAACTGGCTTTCGAAGCCAAAAGCTTACACGACCTGGTGCGAACCGGACGGCTTGTAGAAGTAATTACGGCCTACGGCAACCGGGTGAAAGCCGACAAAGCGAAGTACTACTACCCGGCAGCGGGCTTTGTGCCGGGCGATGCCTTCACCAACCTTGAATTGTACTATGGGTTACCAGCCGCCGAAGCGGATTTGAGCCCTAATTTTTAACCCGAAAAGCGGCAGGTCCGATAAATGCATCGGACCTGCCGCTTTCTTGATTTTTGGATTCCATTTTTGAATTGTTCGTACTTTTTACAAGTAAGTATCCTGGATTCTCCGCTTTTTTCTGAAAGAATGAAGACCTTTTGAATTTAAATAAATAACCAGCTCATGTTTAATAAGTTTGTATCTGCCCGTTCTGCCCTTGCCAAAACCCTCCTGGGGGTTGGTGTAGTAGCAGTGATGGGGGCCTTCTACACCCGATTGGCCCCCTTCGCCCCCACTCACGTTCTTCCTGACAACTCCAAGGTGGATAAGCTGAAACTGCAGCCCGGCTTCAAGGCCGAGCACCTGTACAGCCCTTCGGAGAATGGCCAGGGCTCATGGGTATCCATGGCGTTTGACGACAAAGGCCGCATGATCGCTTCCGATCAATACGGTGTACTTTACCGGATCACCATACCGGCTATTGGGTCGGCTTCTACAACCCCCAAAGTAGAAAAATTGAAAATCGGCGATGGATCTCTGGCCCAAAGCATGGGTACGGCTCATGGACTGCTCTATGCTTTCAACAGCCTCTATGTAATGGTCAACAATCGGGAAACCCCCGAGCTGCCCCGCCACAGCGGCTTTTATCGCTTGCAGGACACCAACGGCGACGACCAGTTTGACAAAGTGACCCTCCTGAAAGAACTGGAAGGAAACGGCGAGCACGGTCCCCACAGCATCATCATGTCGCCCGACAAGAAATCGCTGTACGTGATTTCGGGTAACCATACCGATGCTCCTAACATGGATGCATACCGAATTCCCAAGACCTGGCAGCAGGACAACCTGTTCCCGCTCATCAAAGATCCCCGCGGCCACGCCAACGACCGCATGGCTCCCGGAGGCTGGGTAGCCAACGTAGATCCCGAAGGTAAAAAATGGGAGATGGTAAGCGCGGGCTACCGCAATGCCTTCGACATGGCCTTCAACGAAACCGGCGACCTGTTTGTGTACGATGCCGACATGGAATGGGACATCGGTACCCCCTGGTACCGTCCTACGCGTATTTGCCACGCTACCAGCGGTAGCGAGTTTGGCTGGCGCACCGGTAACAGCAAGTGGTCACCCGCCTGGCCCGACAACATGCCCCCGATCATCAACATCGGTCAGGGATCACCCACCAGCATGTTGCACGCCAGCAACGCTAAGTTTCCGGCTAAGTACAAGAATACCCTGCTGGCTTTTGACTGGAGTTTCGGTATCGTACACTCCATTCACCTGAAGCCTAGCGGCTCCACCTTTACGGCCGATCACGAAGAGTTTTTGTCCGGCGTACCCCTGCCACTTACCGATGGTGTCATTGGTCCCGATGGAGCCCTGTACTTCCTGACGGGTGGTCGTCGCCTCGAGTCGGATATGTACCGGGTATACTATGCGGGTACTGATCAGATGCTATCCTCGGCACCGGTTCCGCCTGTCAACAAGGAAAATATGCTGCGCCGGAGCCTGGAAAAATTCCACGAAGGACCTAACCCTGCGGCGGTTGCCGCTGCCTGGCCCCAGCTGAACAACCCCGACCGTTTTATTCGCTACGCGGCCCGTATCGCGCTGGAGCACCAGCCCGTGAGCCAGTGGCAGGACAAAGCGGTGAACGAGAAAGATCCCGTAGCCGCCATTCAGGCCGCCATTGCGCTGGCACGTACCGAAACCAAAAGCGCAAAAAGTGCGCTCAATGCCAATCTGCTGAAGATTAATTTCAAGAGCCTGTCGGAGCCGATGCAGATCGAGCTGATCCGGGCTTTGGAGCTGAGCCACATACGCCTGGGGGCTCCTGATGCTGCCCAAAAGCAGCAGATTGTTGCCTACCTAAACCCCAGCTACCCTTCCAACTCCGGTGAACTGAACCGTTCACTCGCCCGGATATTGATCACGATGGAAGCTCCCGGCGTAATCGAGAAAACGCTGGCGCTGATGGATAAGAAGGAAGATACTAGTGTAATGCCCGGCGGAATGACGGCGACTTCGTCCGCTGACCTCATCATGCGGAACCCTCAATACGGGATGGACATCGCCAAGACGTTGGAAAAAATGCCCCCCCCCCAGCAGACCTACCTTGCTACGATGCTGGCGACAGCCAAAACCGGCTGGACACCTGCCTCGCAGGAAAGGTACATGAAGTGGTTCCGGAAGGCATTCGATTACCAGGCCGGCCGTAGCTACATCGGTTTCATGGATAAGGCCCGCAAGATGGCCCTGGCTAATGCCCCCGAAGGAAAGCGTGCTGATTATGATAAGATGTCGGGCGGAGATTTGCTGGCCAAAAGTGGCAACGATCTGGCTCAGAGCGTATACCCCAAAGGCCCCGGCAAGCGCTGGGAAGTGGCCACCGCCCTACCCGTGGTAGACGATGCACACCTGACGGGCCGTAACTTCCAGCAGGGCAAGGATATGTACAATGCCATTACCTGCGGCCGATGCCATGTCATGCGCGGCGAAGGGGGTAACATTGGCCCCGACCTGACGCAGCTCGCGACCCGTTTCTCGACCAAGGACATTCTGGAATCCATCATCGAACCCAATAAGGTGATCTCGGATCAGTACGCTGCCTCGCAGATCACGCTCAAAAACGGAGAGTCTATCGTGGGTCGGATCACCAATGAGGACAAGACTTCATTCACGGTTTCGCAAAATCCTTTTGCCCCCGACATGGTGGTGAAGGTTCCGAAGAAAGATGTGGCGGCTAACAAGTACGCTTCTATGTCCATCATGCTACCCGGCCTGATCAACAGCCTGAACGAAGAGGAACTGAAAGACCTGATCGCCTACCTAAAATCGGGTGGAAACGAAAAGAGTCCCATGTTTTCCGCTCAGGCGACCAAGAGTCAGGGTGGTAAATAATTGACTACGAAAGGACAGGGAGCTCACTGGGTTTCCTGTCCTTTTTTCTTTGTAGGCCCTGCTGGCAGTAGGGGAAACTACGGGATTTTGAGTCTTATGAATACGCCGGCACTCACCTAAACGATTTACTCTTTTTACCAATGCAAAAAAATAAACTTCCTTTTCATACCCTTGCCTGCGTTCTGGCTGTACTGTTTCTGGGTATGACCTCCTGCGTGGGTCAGAAAAAAAGCAAGGATGGCTTTGTTTCCATCTTTGACGGAAAAACCCTGAAAGACTGGAAAGGTGATCCCACTTACTGGCGCGTGGAAGATGGTACCCTGACGGGCGAGATCACACCTTCTACCTTACTCAAAACCAATTCCTTCATTATTTGGCAGGGCGGTCAACCCGGCGATTTCGAGCTGAAAGGCGAATTTAAAATCACTGAGGCCGGCAACTCCGGCATCAACTACCGCAGCGATCAGCTCACCGACGTACCCTATGCCCTGCGCGGTTACCAGGCTGACATCGACGGAAAGATAAACTACACCGGTCAGAACTACGAGGAGCGCAAACGCACGACCCTGGCGTACCGGGGCGAGGTATCTACCATCAATGCGTACGAAGGTGAATCTACCACGGAAGCAGTGCGCTCCAAAGTTGCCCGTAACAACTGGACCAACCGCACAGTAAACAGCTCGCTGGGTGCTTCGGAGGAATTGAAAAGTTCAATCAAAAAGGAAGATTGGAACACCTTTCACATCATCGCCAAAGGCAACCGCCTGCAGCACTACATCAACGACAAGCTGATGAGTGATGTGACGGATAACGATGCCGTCAACGGCATGAAAAAAGGCTTACTGGGCGTGCAAGTACACGTAGGCCCACCCATGAAAGTGCAGTATAAGAATTTAAGGATCAAAGAAATGTAGGGTTTCTGAGCCAATAGCTGTTGGCTAATGGCTGGTAGCTTTATATAGATAAAAGAAGAATCACCAGGGTGCGAATTAAATTAAGGCCAACAGCTAGTAGCTATCAGCCATTAGCTTAAAAATTAAAAATGACAAAAATAGGATTTAATGTGCTGGCATGGTCGGCAGTCGTGTCGGATGACCTGATGCCCCTGGCCGATCGGCTGAAAAAAATTGGGTACGATGGCGTGGAATGCTTCGTGGGAGCGGCGGACGATCCGGCCGCCTACCAGCGTTTTGGCAAGCATGTGAGCAGATCTGGGCCTGGAAATGACCGGCGTCACGGTGGTGTCTCCGACACCAACCCCGTCAGCGAGTCGTGCCTTGATGCGAGAGAAAGCCCTGGATCGTATCAAATGGAGCATTGACCGCACCCACGACCTGGGTGCCCGCATCCTGTGCGGACCGTTTCATTCGGCCCATGCGCATTTTTCCAAGCGTCCGGCGCAGGATGAGGAGTACGGCTGGGCGGCAGAGGTACTGCACGCCGCCGGCGTGCACGCCGCACAGGCCGATGTGACCCTGGCGCTGGAAGCCCTCAACCGCTTCGAGTGTTACCTCTGTAACACCGCCGACCAACTCAGTCGACTGGTGAAAATGGCGGGGCATCCCCATGTACGAGCCATGTTTGACACTCACCACGCCAACATCGAGGAAAAGAGCTACGCCGGCGCCATCAAAACTCTGGCCCCGATCCTGGCTCACGTCCATATCAGCGAAAACGACCGGGGTACCCCAGGCGTTAGTCACCTACCCTGGGACACGATTTTTGGCACCCTGGCCGAAATCAACTACGACAAGTGGCTCACCATCGAGGCTTTTTCCCGCAACGACCCCGACTTCGCCAATTCCATCGGCGTTTGGCGTGAGTATAACGAACCCTGGGACATCGCCGAACAAGGATTCACCTTCATTCAAAGCATGTGCGAGAAGCACGGGCTCTGATCAATATACCAAACTTTATTTTTGTGAAAACTAATCTGAGTCTCCTCCTCTCCTTTTGTCTGCTCAGTTTACTGGGTATCTCAGCCTGCGCCCAGTCGGACAGTCAGCGCAATGCGGCAGATCATCGGGTGGTGTACAAAGGTACCCAAGGTCCCGGTCTGGGTAAAAACATTGTGTTCATCGCCACCGATCACGAGTACCGCGGCGAGGAGAGCTTACCGGCTCTGGCCCGGATTATGGCCAAACATTATGGTTTCACCAGCACGGTGATTTTTGCCCTCGACGAGCAGGGCGACATCCTGCCCGGAGGTTCCAACATCAACGGACTGGATGCTCTGGACAAAGCCGATCTGATGGTGCTGTTCACCCGCTTTTCCAATTTCAACGATGAGCAGATGCAGCACTTTGACCGGTACATCCGGCGAGGGGGCCCCATCGTGGCCCTGCGTACCTCCACGCACGCCTTCAACATTAAGAACAACCCCAATTGGCAGCACTACGACTACCGCTACAACGGCCCCAAAACCGAATGGAAGGATGGATTTGGCGAGTATGTACTGGGCGAAACCTGGGTAACCCACTATGGTGCCAATCACAAGCAGTCGTCGCGGCTTACGATGGATGATGCGCAAAAAAACCACCCGATTTTTCGGGGCGTGAAGGATATGTGGGTACAGTCGGGAGCCTACACCGCTGAGCCCAAGGGTACCATACTGGCCTACGACCAGCCGCTGAACGGCATGACGCCCGATTCTCCCGCCGATCCAACCAAGAAGCCCGTTCCCGTAGCCTGGACCAAAGAGTATAAGGTAGAAGGAGGCAAGAGCGGCCGGTCTTTCACGACCACCCACGGCGCTTCGGAGGACATCCTCAACGAAGGCTTCCGGCGGATGCTCGTCAATGCGTCTTTCTGGGCCATGGGCATGGAGAAAAACATCAAACCCAACAACAACATCGCCTTCGTGGGGCCTTACAAGCCAACGACCTTCAATTTTAACGGGTATAAAGCAAAAGTAAAACCCTCCGATCTGGCGGGTTGGGATTCGCTCATCATGCCCGGTGAGGTGGTTGAGAAAAAGAAAAAATAATCAAGTTTTCATTGAAGGTCAATACAATCATTGGGCGGACAGACTAGCGCTTTATGTCCCCCAATTTTACACTTTCGTTGACCTTCTTAACCATTAACCCAAAAATCCTATGACCCAAAATCCCCTGCCTTTCCGTTTCGGCTCCGAAGTATACACCTGGTTTATGAGCGGTAATGGTGCTACCTACGCCAATCGCCTGGATCACATGATTGAGGTCGTAGCGCAAGCGGGCTTTGTAGGCATACAGCCTATTTTTCCGTGGATGGGTTCCCTGCGTGATCCGCATCTACTAGCCGAAAAATTAAAAGAACAGAATATCGAACTGGCGGCGCTTTCCCTGCCCTTTGAGTGGAACGGCACGCAGGAAAGTGACGCCGAGCGGGCCGAGGCCGATCAGGCCATCGAACTGCTGCGCTACTTTCCGGGTGCTATCCTGTGTACCGTGCAAATCCCAACGGGAAGGCACGACCTGGAAGACCGCCGCAAGAGTCTGGTCAATATTGTAAACGACATTTCTACGCGCGCCACCTATAAGGGAGTGCCCTGTAGCTTCCACCCCAATTCTCCGCATAGCTCCATCATCCGTACCGCCGAAGACTACCGGGTGGTACTGGAAGGCCTGGATGCGTCAGTGACCGGCTGGACCCCCGATGTGGGCCATATCATCAACGGCGGCATGGACCCGCTCGAAAAAATGCAGGAATATGCTTCCCTCATTAACCATGTCCACTACAAGGATTGGGACGGTGAGCCGGAGTTTGCCCTCATGGGTAGGGGGAAAGTAAATCTGTTGGCGATTACCCAATGGCTGAAAGACAAGCAATACCGGGGCTGGATTGTGTGTGAGGACGAAGCAGAAAAAGCGCTGGAAGACCCTGACTACGTAACCCTGCACGACGGCCGCTGGATCAACCACGAGTTGGTACCGGCGTTGAAATAAATGTGGTACTGTGGTGGGCGGCTCGCCCGTCTACTGCAGTAACGATATACCACTTTAATACCAAAAAGAGCTAAAACTAAAAAGCCGACGGCTCAACAGCCAATAGCCTATAGCTTTAAACTATGCCTACTATCCAAACCAACGGAATAAACCTATACTACGAAGAGCGCGGCACGGGTGAACCCCTGCTCCTCATCATGGGCATAACCGCCGATGGGTCCGTATGGGAGCCTCATGCCGCCGAATGGGAGAAGCACTACCGTTGCATCCTCCCCGACAACCGGGGCGTGGGCAAAAGCGACAAGCCTTCGGGCGACTACACCACCGCCGAAATGGCCGACGACCACGCCGGTCTACTGGATCAGTTGGGACTTGAAAAAGTCCGCGTGGTGGGTGTGTCCATGGGGGGAGCCATCGCTTTGCAACTGGCACTGCGGCATCCTGACAAGGTGAGTTCTATGGTACTGATGTGCCCCTGGGCGCGCTGCGACGCCATGGCCAAAGGCATTTTTGAGCACATGGTCGACTGCAAGGCGAGGTTCACTCCCGAAGAATTTAGCCTGTATATTCAGCTACTGATTTTCTCAAAATCGAGCTGGGACAACGAAGAAAAACGCGCTGAACTGGAAGAAGGGCGCAAGCAGGACCCTGCTTTTCCACAGCCGTTGCACGGCCTGGCCGGTCAGGCGGCTGCCTGCATCAACCACGAGGTATATGACCAACTGGGTACGATCAAGGCCCCTACCCTGGTGATTGGCGGCAAGCAGGATATTTTCACTCCGCCCTGGATGGGTGAGGAAATTGCCGAAGCAATCCCCGGAGCAGAGCTCTATTTGTACGAAAAACTGGGCCACGCCTTCCATTTTGAGGCAACCGAAGATTTTAACGCCCGGGTAACAGATTGGTTAAGTAAAAATTGAAAGAGGTGATTAGGTAATAGGTTATTGGGTATTAGCCGAAAAAATGTAGCTAACGACCTAGCACCTAACGACCTAATAGCAAACAACCCCAAAAATATGGGCTATATAGACGGACTGGATAAAGTAGGAAACCCCGCGCAAATGGGCGGCATAGAAACCTCCGTACTGGACAATGGTCCGGGCCGGGGGAGTCGCATTGCCTGGATCAACACCGGTACCGGTCTGCGCTATAAGGTACTGCTTGACCGCGCCATGGATATTGCCGATGCTTTTTACAATCAGCATAGCCTTGCCTGGTTAAGCCACGTAGGCGTCACTTCGCCGCAACCTTTCTCGGATAAGGGCATCGACTGGCTCCGCACCTTTGGTGGTGGGCTGCTCGTAACCTGCGGGCTCTCGCACGTAGGTGGACCCGAGTCGG
>CAVYGM010000011.1:0-486894 GCA_963768025.1 uncultured Cytophagales bacterium | reverse complement strand
TTTATGGGTATAAATACGTAATTTGCATTCTGGCATCCACTTCTGTGCCCTGCGACCTTTGATCTTAAAAGACTGCTATGAACGGAAATTTATCGTCTCTTTCGCCCGTAGTGGCCGATGTGAAAAAACTCATTGAGCAGAGTCGGCAGACGGTAGCTGTGGCTGTCAACGCCGAGCTGACCTCACTGTATTGGCACGTAGGCCAACGTAGTACCGACGATGTACTCGGCAACGAGCGCGCCGGATACGGGCAACAGGTGGTGAAGTCGCTGGCAGGGCAACTTACCGAAGCCTACGGCAAAGGGTGGGGCGAAAAGCAGCTCCGGCAATGCATGCAGTTTGCTGCCGATTTTCCCGACGAATCAATTGTATACGCACTGCGTATACAATTGCCATGAGTTCCTCTACTTTGGAAACAATTCGATGCTTTTCGGCGAGTGGGAGGAGGCTGCTCCAGAATGAAAATTAAAACAACCTCACCCGAAACAGCCTCTTTCATATCCGCACTGGCGCATGCTGGGCCTCAAAATAAAGGATCACTTCCAAGAACCAGAAGGTAGCGCCCTCACCTAACATCTACGGTTACTTCAAGGTTACCAGATTCCGGGCTGGCATTTCGTATAGGGTATAGGTAGCTAGCTGGATATCGTTGACAACCTCTTTATCGCCGTTGGTAATAACCATCGAATAGCGTCCATCAGCTACCTGGGAAAAATCGAACTTCCGGCCGTACTTCTGCTGCTTTCTGCCCAGAATATCCTCAAATAGCACGTGTCCACGGGGGTCCAGCAGTTTTACCACCACCCGCTCGCCAAGTTGCTTTTCTACCAGTACATTCATAGTTAGCGAATGAATAATGCGATACATACCCACCCGAAAGGGCGCTTTTTTTGCCGCATCGTCGGTTTGACCGACCTCCGTTTGCAGGGCTGCTGCCGGGTCCGTAGCTGACACCGCTCCGCTCATCAAGACGCTACACAAGGCAATCATCAGGGTTTTGGTTACTGTTCTCATGGCAGTTGAAGGTTTTGAGTTAAAAATCATAGCCTATTTCTACGTCAAAGAAGGTACCTTCTACACCTGTGTGGCAGAAGTTAAGTCGAACGGCATTTATCAGGGATGAATGGAAATGATGGGTATGGAGCCAAGCTACCCGTTGATTATCAGAGTACAACGCGCCAACTTTCTTGTGGGCTGCTGCCTTTTACTTCCAGAATAGCCTGGTGTATAGTTGTCGGCTCCTCAATTCTTCGAGAAAAAATGTCGTTTTCTCGAATTTTTTCTATTTCAACTGGCCCTCATTTCCCCTTCTTTTGGAGGAATATTTCCCGCAAGTATCCACACCGCCCCTCCTTATCTAATTTCTTACGATGAGAAAGACGTGATATTAGAAAAGTAGAGGCACTTTGTCATGAAGTACCGACTATATCCACACCCTTATTATTTTTTGCAAAATCACCGGGCAATCCGGTGCGCTTTCGAGTATACGGTACTAGGTATATCGCTGGGTTTTTGTACTTTGGGTGTTACTATTCCACCCCCATACTCAACCCCATGGATAACCGTCCCGTCATTATCCTCGCGTATGCCAATAGCACCGAGTCTCCCCTAGGCTACCTTGCCACCGAGATCGAAGAAATTCAACGACAGTTGGGCAAGCGGGATTATCAACTCAAAATTCTCCCCATCTACACCGCTACCATACCCAAGTTGCGGCAGGCTCTGGCCGAATGCAAAGACCGGACCGTGGCTTTTATGTACAGTGGCCATGCGGGCGATCTGCAAATAGAAACGGCCGGTGATGCCCTTTCGGCCATTGGACTGGCCAACGAGCTGAGTCAATGCCCCATTTTAAAATTGGTGATGATCAATGGCTGCTCTTCGGCCGGGCATGTGTCTCATTTGCTCAACAAGCAGATACCCGTCGTTATAGCCACCGAAGCCCCCATTAATGACAAAGCTGCCACGATTTTCTCAGCTACCTTCTGGAAAGAAATGAGCGAGGACAATACCGTGGCGAATGCCTTTCAACTTGCCCTCAACAATGCCCAGAACTACCGCACCACCCCAATCCTGAAATTAACCGGACCCAGCGACGAGGTATCCCGCTCGCTGGATACCGGAAAAAGCGATAACGATACCCCCTGGATTCTCAAAACCACAAATAGTGACGACGACGAGTGGAGTATCACCGATGCGATACGGGAGTTTCAGCATGCGCCAGAATTCAAGACCAACAAACTCCTGACGGACACCCTGTACCGCGAGTTTTCCAAAACCGATGAAACGATCAACGACCTGAGTGATTTCAGCGCGGCCCGGGGGGAAATTTATTCCAAGTTCCCCCAGTTCATTACCAAGTATATTCATGATCTGTGCGCGCCGCCCGCTCCCCGTCAGGGGTCTTTTGTGCAGGTAGATGATTCCTTTTCTGAGCCGGATGTGAAGCGATTGAAAAAAATGTCAGATTTTTTCAAAGTACTCAAAGAACTGCTAAAATCTATAACATTGGCCGAAGTTCGGGAGCTACTTATTCGGGAACCGGAGGTGGAGCTACCCGAAAGCCTGGCCATATTGTGCGACCTGACCAAACGCTCCCCTTTTTCGGGCATGACCACCAGTGTGGACGGCATCAATCTTCTCAAAAAAACAGACACAACCAAGGTGATGGTTAAGGATCTGCTGAACCTGGATCAGCAGGTACTTCTTGGCACTGAGCAAGTCTTCTTTGATATCAAAGTCCGGATTGAAAAAGCGGAGAAACTTGGCGCCCCTGACTACGAGAAAATGCATCCTAAACAGGCGGGCCAGCAGTGCGAACTAGCCGAAGCCCGGCTGAGCGAGCTGCTGACGCAACTGATTTTCCTGAAAGATTACACTTTTGTCACCATCAAGAACATGATTGTGTACAAAGACCGCACCCGGCTTGTCCCCAGCTATGGCTTTGCCCTCTCTACTTACAAATGGACGGATTACCGGCAGCTTGACCCACTGGATACCAAAGAAAAAATAACCGATCAAACGGCTCCTGACAACCACTGCGTACTGCTTATTAGAAAAACGGGCGAGGTACTACAGGAACTGAATACCTTACGCTACCTGAATCTATCCCCTTTTCTAATTGACAATAATGTGCTCTACGACAAGGCCCAGATTCCGAACATCAGTTTTTGTGATGATTTGTTACCCGATCAGATCATATATAGAACGTTTTATGTGCCCTCAAATTCCGAATACGTCATCCACAAACAATCAGACAGTGAAACTACACGACGTTTCTACCATAATCTGAGAGCGCAGTTTGATCATTTTGGAACTTTACTAGGTATGAAAATAGCAGGATGATGCCTAAAAATAAAAAAGAGTCGAATCCCTCGGAAAAGCCAGGTACTTCGGAAAAAGCCCTCAAAAGCCCGTTCAAATTTCTGGCTCCCTACAGCGCTGAAGACAAGGATGCTTTCTGGGGCCGGGATGCCGAGATCAAGGAATTGTACGAAATGCTTTTTGCCACCAACCTGGTGCTACTGTACGGCCCCTCGGGAACCGGAAAGACCAGCCTGATCCAATGTGGGCTTAGCAAAAAATTCAGTGGCCCCGACTGGATCCCCCTCATGATCCGGCGGGGCGAAGATTTTATTTCTTCTCTAAAAAAAGATTTGCAATCCATTTCTGGTCTGCCCGAAACCTCCTCCATTCCGGACCACATTATCCATACATATAACACCTATTACCGCCCGGTATATTTGTTCTTCGATCAGTTTGAAGAAATATTCACCCTGGCGCACCGGGATAAAAATGGGAAAGTAATCCTGGATACAGACGGGGAGCTGAAGGAAGTAAAAGAGCTGTTCACTACCCTACAGCAGTTGGCCACCACCCTTCCCTGCAAGGTGGTCTTTAGCTTTCGGGAAGAGTTTCTGGGGCAACTCTATAGTTACGAAAAGTACCTGCCTACCTTGTTCGACTTTCGACTCCGGGTGGAACCTATGAATACCGCCAGAATTAATGAAGTCCTGGAAGGCTCATTTAGGTACTTCAACATCAGTTGTGATCCTCCGGAAGTAGGCAGGTCTATCGCCGACAACCTTCTGGAAGGCAAGGCCACCAGTCAGTTGGCCTACCTGCAGGTGTACATGGATAAGTTGTGGAAAACTGCCCTGGTGGAAGATCCGGGCCAGGAGTGGCAGGCAACAACGCCCCCGCCTCCCGTGACCATAACCACCAAAACCCTGGACAGAGTAGGGGATGTACGGAAAGTGTTGGAGGTATACCTGCAAGATCAGGAAGAAGCCATGGCCAACTCCCTGGGAATACAGCAGACTTGGGTGCGGGATTTGCTGGATAGTTTTGTAACCGACGATGGAACCAAGCGGCCCATTGCCGAAGAATCGCCAAAATTAAACCCAAAAAACAAACTAAGTAAGGAGCAGTTGGGGCACTGCCTTACTCAGTTGCAGGAGGCCCGGCTCATTCGAAAAGATAACCAGTACTACGAACTAGCTCATGATACGCTGGCGGGAATCCTGGCCAACAAACGCACGGCCTCCCAGCGCCTGGTGAAGGAAATCACCCAAAGCATCCGCACCAGTTATAACTTGCCGATCGAAGGCGATGGCAGCTATCTCAACGAAGAATATGTGGAGCTCTACGACAAATACCAGGCCGAAATCAACGATGAGTTGGAAGGCAACGATGATAAGGGAGGAATTATTCAATACATTGAGGAGAGCCGGAAAAACAACGAGGAGAGAACGCGGAATCTGGAAGATAAGAACCAACGGCTCGGCCGATATCTGATTGGCATACTAGTGCTCCTTATCTGCGCCGGAATCTTGGTAATATACGCTCTTTTGGCCAGAGAGGAGTCCGTTGTAGCAACAAACATTGCCAAGGTACATTATTGGACCTCCGAGGCGGAGAACATTATTCCAGTCCATTTATTGCGATTAATGGAAGTTGGAGATCGCTTAACAAATGACCAGAAAGCTACGAACGCATTAAAAAAGAAAACGTTAAAAACTTTCAATGCCAGTCCTACTCATCGGTTTAAAGAAAAAATAAGATTTGAGAATTTCTTATCAGGAAAACCTACTCTCACACGGCTGGTTACGTATTCCACTGACGCAAATGAAGTAGCTGAATTTCAGGTATGGAACATTGAAAATGGAACGCTGTCCAATTCATTCAAGGTAGAGAAAAACCTTCGTGTGGAAGAAGTATCCGCTGATGGAAAATGGATGCTTACTGCCAACCCAAATAAAGATAAATACATAGTGTGGGATACCGAATCGAAAAAAAAATATGCTTTTCTCCAAAGTGCAAAGAATATTTCGGTAGCACGATTCTCAAACGATGGTAGGTGGCTCTTTACAACTGATTCGGAGGGGCGAAGCCGAGTGTGGGACCTCGGCAAAAAGAGGGAGCTTACGTATCTTACTACTGAGACAGGGGTCTGGCGCGAAGAGTTTTCAAGTGACAGCAAATGGCTACTCACCTCTGATGAGAACTACACCTATAAGGTGTGGGAAACTGCAACAGGAAAGGTGCCGGATTTTTTTAGGTCGGAACAAGGCATAATGTCGGCCGAATTTTCGGCCAATGGGAAATGGCTGCTCACGACTCATGAAAAGGGTAGAATCAAGGTGTGGGATTTGACAAAAAGAAAGCAACCGGATTTTCTTAAATTAGATAGACCTCTTAGGGAGGCGGTTTTTTCTGATAACGGGCAATTGCTATTTACCCGAAATGATAAAGATGAATGCCGTATTTGGGAAACCGCGGACGGGCAGGTACATGATTTCCTAAAAAACGAAAGAGGCCTTTCCTTACCGATCTTTTCAAGCAACGGAGATTGGCTCTTTATAAAAAATGGAGCCTACGAGTCATTTGTTTGGGAAACCTGCAAGGGAATTAAGCACAATGTCTTTAATGGAGGAAGTGACATCTGGTATGCAAGGATTTCGGACAATGGGAAGTGGGTATTTACAAAAAATAGCTTAGGTAACGCCAAAATATGGAGCATCGGGGGAGGGCAAGTACCCAATTTCTTAAAAAATGAACAAATCAACGATGCCACGTTTTCGGCCGATGACAAATACATGTTTACAATAAGTCAGGTGGGTTTATTCCAGAAATGGGAAATGGATAAAGAGAGGAAAGAGATTTTTCCATTAGGAGAGAACAACATTGACACCCTAGTATTTTCGCCTGATAGCCAATGGTATTATGTCCGTAACGGGGAAGGTATTTATCAGGTTTTTGATACAGAGACAGACAAGGCCCTTAAATTTGCCAATGGGGATGAAAAATGTTGGTACGTAGAATTCTCCCCCAATGGGCAATGGATATTAGTGGTTGATTTGTGGGGGAAATACCGATTATTCAGCACGGAGACCGGCCAGGCAAAAGATTTTCTCAACGGTCGGAAAAATAGTATTAAAGCTGAATTTTCAGCTGACGGGAAATGGCTCGTGACCGTTGATAAAGAGAGCAACTATGAAGTGCAGGGTATTGGCCCAGAGGGATTACTTGAATACCATAAAGCCGAGAATGATAGCGCAGGAGTGGAGTTATTTGCCAATAAGCAATGGAAGGTACGTACTGACCATGCAAATAAATATCACCTGGCAGTGGTCCCAGGCAAAAAAAATACTCCTGTCAAAGGATTTGAGAGTCCCATTAATTTCACCATCGAAGGCAAAAAATATTCATTAAAAGCATCAGGTCATAAGATTAATACAATGGATAGTGCCACAATGGTACAAACAGTATACCTCAATACCGTGCCAAACCAGGTACATTTGATAAAGGATAGCTGCTTGTACGTGCGAGCTGGGAAAGCCCTTCTAAAAACCAACCTCAAAAAACAGAGAGGTAATTTCTTTACCTATGGCGATGGTCAAACGCTTGATTATAGCTACGATGAAATCATGGAATGGATGGAGGTTTTTGGTAGTGAATACCTGGGAGATCTGGATGAATACACAAAGGAAAAGTATGACATCAAAGAGAAAGATCCCTCCTACCTGGTTAAGATTGAGGCCTTCTTCTCTAAACTATTTAGGTGACAGTAGGAATGTTCGCAGGCGGTGAATCATTCTCACTTGCAACAAACCTACCCCACCCCTCTTCACCCAAACAAATCACTCGACAGGTACCGGTCGCCCCGGTCACACACGATGGTGACGATTACTCCCGAGTCCAGCTCCTGGGCCAGCTGTACGGCGGCCCAGGCGGCACCACCGCTGCTCATGCCGGCAAATACCCCCTCTTCCCGCGCCAGGCGGCGGGTCATGGCGGTAGCGTTTTCTACCGATATTTCGATCACCCGGTCTACCCGTTGGGGTTCGAATATCTTGGGAAGGTACTCCTGCGGCCACTTTCGGATACCCGGGATACTGGCCCCGTCTACGGGCTGGCAGCCTACGATCTGTACATCCTGGCTTTGTTCCTTCAAGTAGCGCGAGGTACCCATGATGGTACCCGTGGTACCCATAGACGACACGAAGTGGGTAACCTTCTGTTGGGTGTCCCGCCAGATTTCGGGCCCCGTGGTGCGGTAGTGGGCCTTCCAGTTGTCGGGATTGGCAAATTGGTTGAGCATGAAGTAGCCGGGTTCCTGCGCCTTGGCGTCGGCGTAGTCACGGGCGCTTTCGATGCCGTCGGTGAGGGTCACTTTGGCCCCGAATGCCTCCATGGTCAGCACCCGCTCGCGGGTAGAGTTTTCGGGCATCACCAGCTCTATTTCGATGCCGTAGATACTGGCAATCATAGCCAGGGCGATGCCCGTGTTGCCACTGGTAGCCTCAATCAGGCGGGTATTTTTGTCAATCTCCCCCCGATCCAACGCCCCCTGAATCATGCTGAACGCAGCGCGGTCCTTGACGCTGCTGCCCGGATTATTGCCTTCCAGCTTGCCGTAGATAGTGACGTTGGGGTTGGGATTGATGCGCTTCAATTCAACGAGCGGGGTATTGCCTACGAGGTCGAGGATAGAGGACATAGTTTTGGAGCTAGCGGTTTCAGCGTGGTCCGACGGTTCGGTTGGCTTTCGGCGCTCGCGTTAGGGTGTTTTATAAAAATAGTACAGAAGGAAAACGCCAATGCGTTCTGAAAAGGTTTCCTGAACCGGCTACCTATCCTTACTTTTATCTCTCAACTGATCCGCAAAATCTTCCCAGCCTTGTTTCAAATTCAGATCGTACTGGTTGAAAGGGATTTCTATTCCTTCCTGCCTGAACCGCTCAAAAATCACAAATCGGATTTCGCTTTTGATGTACTCGATCCGCCAGGCGCTGTACGTCCAGAAAAGCAGTTCGTACTGGATGGCCGAGTTGCCAAAGTCCATGAGCCGAACGACGGGCGATGGGTTGCGGGCGATCTCGGTATGATCTTTCACGGCCGAGAGCAGAATGACCTCCACCTGCCGGGGATCGTTGCGGTAAGATACCCCCACCTTGATGATAAAGCGGGTCAGGGAACGGTTGTGCGACCAGTTGATAATATTGTTATTGATAAACCGCGAGTTGGGAACAATAATACCGATCGAGTCGCGGGTCTCGACTTTGGAAGTTCTCAGCCCTATCTCCGTCACCCGGCCCACCAGGCCGTTGTCCAGTTCCACTATGTCGCCAATGTTGATACTCCCTTCAAAAAGCAGAATCAGCCCCGACACCAGGTCGTTGAAGGTTTGTTGTAGCCCCAATCCAATACCCACCAAAAGGGCCGCCGAACCCGCCAGAAGCAATGAGAGCTGAATACCCGTTATTTCGAGCGATAGAATGATCACGATGACGTAGATCAGGTACTTGATCAGCTGAATAACCGCCTCCTGCCGACCCTTATCTACTTGCTTGCGGCGAAAGAAACCCCGTCCGCAACAGGCTCGATATAAACCATACCAACAGGCGGGCCACCGTCACGAGCAGGAAGATCAGCAGGACGTCGAACACGGTAATTTCGTAATCCTTTGATCTTGATCAACTCGAACTCCAAAAACCGTTGCACCTCCCGCGGCAAACCCCGGCTTATTTTCTGAGCCCCTTTCTCAATGGCGGGTTGAGCCTGTAACAAGATCATCTGAATATAGAAACAATCGTATCTTCCTTAATTATTCACCCCCACCCTGCTTCCTATAAAAGAAAAGTGGGGGTGAAAAGTAAACAAATCTTTCAAATACGATTACTACTACAAAACTCGCCTACTGGGTGGTGGTAAAGAAAGGTAAGCGTACCCAACAAAAAGATCGCTCAGGGAAGTATCGTGGTCACCCCCCTGAATGGGAATAAGAGTTACGCTGGTAGCACCCGCGCTTGATCATGGCGTCGTAGGCGTTCTTGGAGTTGAAATAAAAAACCAGGCGATCGGCGGTACCGTGGTACAGTTGGGTGGGCGTGCGGGGCTTCCAGTCGTACACATTGTTGTCGGCCACGGCATTCAGAAAACCCGTATCCGTGCCCTCGTTGATGCCTTTGATAAAGCTATCCGTGAATATGGTATTGAACGACACCGGGATGGGCGCGTTCTCGCCTTGTGCTGAATCTGGGAGGCGTAGGGCTCTTTAAAAAAAGCTGACGCCGGACGATTGAGGCCGTAAATGCGATTATAGGTAAGTGTCACCCACAGGTAGGAGCGGTTGAAACCCGGATATGCCGTGCGTGGGAGTATTGACGCAGGTACTTCATAAAGGCGGTTTTGTCGTAGGCACCCGCCCCGCAGCTCGACGCCTGCAAGTTGAACTCCGAGCGAGCTTCCTCCTCTATTTTCTTTCTGCAGGCACAGCGTTGCGTACCCTCCTTCGGAATACCCGGCCACGAAGAGCCGCTCGTCCCACATTACCTCGCTCTGCTCCTTCAGAAACTCCTTGGTAGCCCTCAGCATATCGAGGGTAGATGAGGCCAGGCTGGCCCGGTGCTCGTAGGGATGGGGCAGATCTTTGGAAGCCCCGTACCCAATGTAGTCGGGATAGGCAATAATGTACCCCAGCGCCCCGAACAAGGCCCCGGCCGTGGCGGCTTCCGAGTTGGCCGCGAAGTTGGAAGGGGCCTGGTTGTCGCTGGTGATGGTGCCATGCTGCACACTCACCATGGCCGCCGGCTGCGTGGTGACGGGCAGGATCAAGGCCCCCGAAGCGGTGATGTCGCTCCCGTCCGTATTCTTGGTTTTGTAGGTAATGCGGTACACTTTTACCCCGTTGCGGACAAAACCAGCAATCAGCGGGCTCAGGCCCGACAGCTGCTGGGAAATTTGCTCTTTGGAAAGCTCAGTAACCACACTGCTTTCGAGGAGGTAGTCGTTCTCAGGTGTGGAGGGGTTATCGTCACGCGTACAGGATGTAAGAAATAGAAGGACAAACGCCATCAGTCCCCAGGCCTTGCGCGTAATCAGATCGTCATACCGTTGTTTCATGTCAATAAACTTGTGAAGAATGTACGCCTGCTATAACGCTGAGCCGGGGTTTTTCGTTTGCCTGGTTTTGGGTATTCTGTCCGGATACACTACTCCGTCCATTCCTGATCCGCGTACCACCGCAGGATGCGGGCGGCGGCGTCCGGCCGCTCTACCATCCCCAAATGCCCTGCCTCCGCCAGTACGAAGGGGTAGCTTTGCCGGGGTAGCTTCACCTGCTCCATCACTTTTTCGAAGGGCATCAGCTGGTCGTCCATACCCAGGATAAACAGTACCGGAAAAGACATACCCGCCAGCACGGAGGTGCGGTCGGGACGGTCGCGCATGGCCTCCATTCCTACCGCCAACGCCTCCGAGGAGATATGGCCATATTGCTGAATGTGCAGCCGGATCTTATCCGCGTGTAGCTCCTTGTACCGCTGCCCGAACATCGTAGGGGCCGTATGACGCATGAAGGCATCCGCCCCGTGCGTACGGAGCAAGTCGGCCATTTGGTCGCGCTGGTGCTTTTTGGTATCGGCATCGGCCGTGGCGGTCGAGTGAAACAACCCGAAGCCATCGAGCATATCGGGGTACTTTTCGGCAAAGGCCAGGGCAATGTACCCCCCCATGGAATGCCCGATGAGGATACAACGGCTGATCTGGGTATTGGTTAGCAGGCGATGCACCTCATCGGCGTAGTCGTCCATGCTGTGGCAATTGGTCAGCAGCGACAAGTTGGGCCGGATGACGGTATAGTAGTCGTTCAGCAGGGGGGCTATTTCGTCCCAAACGGTTTCGTCCACGCCATGTCCATGGAGCAGGACTAAGGTTTTTCGTTGAAGTATCATAGTAGTTCGTTGAAGTTGGGTAGATAAATAAATAAAAAAGCGCACCGGTAGGGTCTACACAGTGCGCTGGAGGTTTTTAGTACCGGACAAGGCGTATGCCTGATTCCATCTATCAGGATTTCACATCCTCTCTAAGCGCACGACGCAGAATTTTCCCTACGTTCGTTTTGGGTAGTTCATCTCTGAACTCAATGTACTTGGGGCATTTATAGCCGGTAAGGTACTCCCGAGCGTAGGCCCTTACTTTTTCTATGGTCAATTCAGGATCTCTCTTAACGATAAATATCTTTACGGCCTCCCCCGACTTTTCGTCCGGTACGCCCAGGCAAGCCACCTCAAGTACCCCTGGGTGCTGCGCCATCACGTCTTCTATCTCATTAGGATACACATTGAATCCCGACACCAGAATCATATCTTTCTTGCGATCCACTATTTTGAAATAGCCATCGGCACTCCGCACGCCAATATCGCCGGTTTTGAACCAGCGGCCATCCTTATCCTCAAACATCACCTTGGCGGTTTCGTCGGGACGGTTGTAGTATCCTGGCATGACCTGAGGTCCCCTGGCGCATATTTCGCCCGGCTCTCCGTCGTCGGCCCAGGTGCCATCCTCCCGCATGATCCTCATCTCCGTGCTGGGCCAGGGTACCCCGATGGTTCCGATCCGGTTCTCCCCCACCAGTGGATTCGACGATAACACGGGTGACGTCTCGGATAGCCCGTAGCCTTCGGTAGGCATACAGCCCGTGGTTTTATGCCAGCGCTCGGCCACCACTTTTTGCAGGGCCATGCCGCCGGCCGAGGTAGCTTTCAATTCACTAAAATCTACTTCACTAAAGCGCGGGTTGTTCAGCAAGCCATTGAACAGCGTGTTTAGCCCGGTAAAAATCGCGACCTTGTATTTCTTCAGATCATCAATGAACGCATTCATATCGCGAGGATTGGTGATGAGCAGGTTCATCCCCCCGCTTTTCAGCGCCGACAGGGCATTCACGGTAAGGGCATATACGTGGTAAAGAGGAAGCGCGGCCACAATGACCGGATTGTGCAGATCGTCCCCCACCATGGGCTTGATCCAAAGGTCGTTGGCTTCTACATTGGCCACCAGATTTCGGTGCGTGAGCATGGCTCCTTTTGATACGCCCGTGGTACCTCCGGTGTATTGGATAAAAGCCAATTCCTCATTGGATATTTTGGGTCTTTGGTAGCTACTCCCCTCCCCGATGGACAGCGCTTTGTTGAAAGACACTGCCTGGGGAAGCGAATAAGAAGGGACCATTTTCTTCACGTACTTAACCACGGCGTTCACGATCAGTTTCTTGGGGAAACCCAGCATATCGCCTATTTCGGTCAGGATAACGTGTTTGATGTCGGTATTGGCAACGATCTTTTCCAGGTTGGTCGCAAAGTTGGCCAGAATCACGATGGCTTTGGCTCCCGAATCCTTGAATTGATGCTGCATCTCGCGACTGGTATACAGCGGATTGGTGTTGACCACCACCATACCCGCCCTGATGGCCCCAAACATCGCAATCGGATACTGCAACACATTCGGCATTTGTATCGCAACCCGGTCGCCGCGTTTCAATCCAATACTTTGCAAATAAGCCGCAAATTGCTTCGAAAGGCGGTCAATATCTCCGAATGTTAATTCCTTGCCCATGTTGGAGTAGGCGGGCTGGGAGGTATATTTCCGGAAGCCCTCCTCCATCAGTTCCAGTAGCGAGGGGTATACATCAGGGTTAATTTCGTAGGGAACTCCTTTCGGGTACGCCTTGAGCCAGGGATAGGTATCTTGTTTTATAGTGGCCATAAGGGTTCGTTTTAATAGATAGAAGGTTGAATAGTGCTTTAAGAAACGGTATTAAGTTAACAAAATTATGGGTATATTTCTATTTTCGCTTCAAATAAAGCTAATCCTTAGTAGATACTTCAATAAATTCTGTGGTATAATTTCGGAATACCTGGATTATGTTTGTTTGGCTCAACAATTCTCTTGATTTTCAGGAAAAAGAAGCTTTTTCCCCTATCTGCAAAACCCGGTGCGGCGTGCCGTGATGCCTGGCCTCCGATATAAAAACGTCCGGATTCTCAGAATTGAATTCGAACAGGTGGTAGTGGTGCGGAATCACGCAGCCCGCCCCGATGGCCTTGCCCAATCGGGCGGCTTCCGTAGCACTGAGGTTGCCCGCTACCCGGCGCTCGGGCCGGTGGCCGTTTATCGGCAGCAAGGCCACATCCACGGCATACGGCATCAGGAGGTCTTCCAGGCCCTTGAACCAGAGGGTATCCCCGCTATGGTACACCCGATAATCACCAAACTCCACCACGTAGCCCATGAATTTGCACTGTCCCTGGGCATCGCGCTCTACGTCATTATGCGCCGACGGGATGCCGTAGAACCGGAATCCGGCCACGTCCTTCTGAAAGTTGTCGTTCATTCCTTCGGGAA
Source organism: uncultured Cytophagales bacterium (assembly GCA_963768025.1). Lineage (GTDB taxonomy): Bacteria > Bacteroidota > Bacteroidia > Cytophagales > Spirosomataceae > CAVYGM01. Next base: position 473,205 of record CAVYGM010000011.1, on the reverse strand, counting down.
AATCCTCAGCGCATCCGAGGCGCCCGGCCACAAAGCTCCGGTTGGCTTCCGGTATCACCAGTTGGATATTGGGGTTAGCCGCTAGCAGCGGCCGAAGGGTATCGGAGTCGAGGTGGTCGGTATGGTTGTGGCTACTCGTAACCACATCAATAAAATCCAGCCGGGCAGGATCAATGACCCGCTCGCTCATCCGTACGTGGGGCTTGTCGGTAGCCGCGTACTTGGTTGTCAGGGAATCGGAAAGGTAGGGATCAAAAAGCAGATGCCGGCCGTGCCATTGCAGTAAAAACCCACTCTGTCCCAGCCACCACAGCCGGAAACCCGACCTATCGTGGCTCGTCGCCCGAATATCGGTCAGCAAGGCGTCGTCTTTTTGATAAGCAGGGATTAGGTTCATAGCCACAAAGGGTTATTTCTGATACGCGTCTCGTTCCAGCTCCCATCGCCACAGCGGGCCATCGTCAGGGTCTTGAAAGTCATTCGTGCGCACAAATCCTATTTTTTGCAAGAGTTGGGCCGATGGACCTGCTTCGGGCATCGTATGGGCCCGAATCTTTTTCACTTCCTCAAAATCGAAGGCGTTTTCGACTAACGCCCGAGCCGCTTCGGTAGCCAGTCCTTTGCCCTGGTGCGAGGCTCGGATCTCGTAGCCAATTTCCACCATTCCGTCCTCATCGGGCTCGCCTTTGTAGCCACAGGAACCAATCAACAGGTTGTCGGGCCGGTATACGATGAGGTGCATCCACCAGTCACGCAAGGGAGGGTGAGCTTTCCAACGAAGGGCCGCTGGTCCAAAACTATCCCGAAAACCAGTCCACTTTCTTCGGAACATTAGCCCCGAGGGCCCGTGCCAATACGGCATCGCCCATCTTGATCGCATCAAACAGGGTATCGTCACAAGGAAAAAGGCGCAAACGGGGTGTATCTATCATTGCTTTTTTTGGTGAAGATCGTATACCCTTCTCAAAAACGCAAGTAACACAATCAACTAAATGATATACAAAATACTACTGATATAAATTAACTATTCCATCCGCTTTCCCCAAAAATCATCGTCTATGGCTCTGCTTTTGAGTATCGGAAAAGTTATCTGGCTCTATCAGTCAGCGGGACTTCCTCTACATGAAAGATTCAGTGGGCGGAAATTCTACTAGCGACTTGCTTACTTTTCACGAAGTGAAAAAGAGTAGGAAAGATTTCAATTTTGGCAATAAAGCAGTAGATTTTATTTCTTATTTTTGTTAAAAATAACATAAATAAGAAATAAATTGAACTTCGAACTTTTCCGACAATCTTTTGAAGACAGGGTGCTCCTTTCAACCAATGACATTTTTAAAAGATTTCCTGATTTTGATACCCGCCGGTTGAATGAATGGCAACAAAAAGGCTATATTCAGAAAGTCATCAATCGCTACTATACCTGGCGACATCAAAGGTTAGATGAATCCCAGCATGCCCTTATAGCAAACCGAATCTATATGCCTTCCTACATTTCTCTCAAATCTGCATTGCGCTGGTACAATTTCATTCCGGAAGGAGTATACCAACCTTTCTCAGTCACGACCAACAAAACCAGGGACTTTGCAACGCCATTGGGTGATTTTAGGTACAAGCACGTCAAACCCGCTCTTTTTTTTGGCTACTATCCCGTGGCACCCGAACGAGGTAATTTTCTCATTGCGGAACCGGAAAAAGCCTTACTAGATAATTTTTATCTTTATCCACATATCCGCGATGATCTGGACCTGGATGGTTTGCGCTTAAACTATGATGAGATTGCCATGAATTTTTCATTGGAAAAATTTAAACTTTATACACAAGCTTTTGGCAACAGACGGGTTTCTAAACTGTCTCACCTACTTATTGAGAAACTTACTTCATGATAAACAACATTGACCATTTAAAAGGCTTTTTCCCGGCCAATGTACAAGATCAAACACAACACGTCCTGCGTGAATATTTACAGTGCGTCATGTTGGAAATTTTGTTTGAAAGTCCGATTGGTCGCCACCTAACGTTTTTAGGGGGTACCTGCTTGCGGATTGTTCATAATAGTCAACGATTTTCGGAGGATTTGGACTTTGATAATGATGGACTTTCGGACAATGATTTTGGGCAAATCAAGCCCCTCATGGAAAATGAATTGACCAAATTAGGTTATGAGGTAGAGGTCGGCATTAAGGGCAAAACTGCTTATCGATGCGAGGTCAAATATCCACATCTACTTTACAAGCAGGGGATTAGCAGGATGAGGGAAGAAAAGCTACTCATTCAGATTGACACGGAGGCTCAGAATTTCGATTACTCGAAAGATCGCTACATCCTTAACCGTTTCGGGGTACTTACCGAAATCCCGGTAACTCCGATGGATGTACTTCTAGCACAAAAATGCTTTGCTATTCTAAACCGCCCGCGCAATAAGGGTCGTGATTTTTACGATGTTGTATTTCTGTTAGGTCACAATGTAAAGCCCAATTATGCATACCTTGAACAAAAGGTAAGCATTACAACTGCCAAAGAGCTCAAAGAAAGAGTTTTGGCGCGTTGGGAATCTCTGAATATCCAAAATCAAATTGACGATGTGCAAGGGTTTTTGTTCAATAAAAGGGACGAAAAAACGATTCGATTGTTCGGCGATATTTTCAGTCAGGCAACTTTATCGTAATGCCTAGGAACATCGTAGGGTAGATTTTCAAACCTTTTCCACTAGAAGTGTCAGTAGTGTAAATTGAGCTCTTAGTTTTCACTATTTTTATGAAAATCCGTATCTTCATAAATCACTTGTACACTAGCCATGAATCGTAACCTCCAACTTCTCCTCTGGGGCCTGGTATGCCTGGTGCATACAGAGTGTACCAGCCAAACCAAACCCGCTACTACCCCTACGTCAAAAACCACTAACCAACTCGTGGGCGGCGGCTGTGATGGCTGCGAACTCATGTACGCGGGGATGCCCGCCCACATCAACGCCACGGATACCAGCGCCGGGTGGTTGGAGAAAGGCCAGAAATTACTGGTAACGGGTACGGTATACCAGCGCGATGGTAAAACTCCGGCCCCAAATGTGATCATTTATTACTGGCAAACCGATGCCACCGGCTACTATTCGCCGCGGGAGGGGATGGACCCGCAGGCCCGGCGGCATGGCCATTTGCGGGGCTGGGTAAAAACCGACCAGGCCGGAAAATATGCACTCTACACCATCCGCCCTGCCCCTTACCCCAACGAGGATATCCCGGCCCATATCCATACCTCCATCAAAGAGCCTGCGATTGACGACGAGTACTACATAGATGAGTTTGTGTTTGACGACGACCGGCTCCTGACCGGAGCCAAACGAAAAGCCCTTGAAAACCGTGGAGGCAGCGGGGTACTGCGGGTACTGCTCTCAGGTGACCTGCAAGTGGCCGAGCATAACATCGTTCTGGGGCTCAATATTCCGAATTATCCCAACACCATGGTTCTGGTAAGCAATCAGGGATCGAATATTGGGGAAGATAACCCCTCCTTCATTCCCTACCACGCCTGGGGGCCGGACAAGGGTTACCCGTGCCTGCCCGGTGTGCAAGTATGGCCGCTATCATGGCTTGGTCTATTTTGTGGGAAATCATCCCGATTGGGTGGAGATAAAAAAGTGGCTCATGTTTTTGGAAAAGGAAAGTATACAACGGAGCAAATATCTCAAAGTGTATTTTGTGTATGGCAACGAAACCAATTACTCCAAAGCCACCCGACAGGCCGAGCTGGAAAAAGTGGGTCAGGAGCTGGGCCTGAAAACGATTGCCCTAACCTACGTTCCTTCGCTCACGGATACCGAAAGTGAAGTTAATCTGAACAAAGTTAATCCTGAAGTAGAGAACACTTTTGTCCTCTACCGCAATCGGAGTATCGTGGACAAGTTTATTGATTTAGCCGCCACGCCCGAAAACTTTCGGCTGGTATCCGCCAGAATGGATGCTACCAAGGGTAGCTTTTTTGATTTGCCGGAGCCAGCGCATAATTGAATGGTATTGACAAAAAAGAGTGAGAAAAATACACTAATTTACCCGCCTCAAAGCCCAAAATCTATCCCATGAAAAACACCCTACCCTCCCAATTTTTTATTTACCCTTCCCGCATCCGATCAGTTTATCAAGCATCCCTCCGGACAGCCCTTCTCTGTCTCATGACAACGCTCTCCTTCGCCCAGGGTACCCGTCTCTTGCAACAACCTACCCTTAGCACCACCCATGTCGCGTTTGTGTACGGCGGCGATGTATGGGTATCGGAGTTAAACGGCCAGCGCGTTGTCCGGCTTACGAGTACCCCCGCCGTGGAGCGTGACCCGCACTTTTCGCCGGACGGAAAATCAATCGCCTTTACCTCCAACCGCTCGGGCGGCAATGCCGTGTACACCGTACCGGTAGAGGGCGGCACTCCTACCCGCCTCACCTGGCACCCCAGTCCGTCGGGGGCCCGAGGCTGGACGCCCGACGGGAAGCAGGTACTTTATGCCTCCACCCGCGACACCGCACCTACCGGATACGAAAGGTTGTGGACCGTACCCACGGCAGGCGGGCCCTTCCACCTTGCTCACGGCCCAGTGGGGTACTGATGGTTCGTTCTCACCTAACGGCGAAAGCATCGCCCTGGACCGGATGGATCGCTGGGATTCGGAATGGCGGGCTTATCGGGGTGGACAGAATACGCCCTTGGTGGTACTGAATCTTAAAGACTTATCTGAAACCCTGATTCCCAACGAATCCACCACCGACATTCAACCGCTGTGGATTGGCGAGACGGTCTACTTTCTGTCGGACCGTGACTGGGCCATGAACGTGTGGGCTTACACCCCAAGTTCGAAAGCCTTGAAACAGATCACTACTTTTAAAGGATCAGATATCAAATGGCTCGCAGGAAATACTAACCAGTTGGCCATCGAGCGGGAGGGGTACCTTCATCTACTCAATCCTACCAACGGAGTCGCCACGCAACTTAACATTGAGGTAAAAGGTGACTTTCCCTGGGCCGAAACCAAATGGGAGGATGTAAGCAAAGTAGCGTCTTCCGCATCCCTGTCACCCAGCGGCAAGCGGGCCATTATGGAGGCGCGCGGGGAGGTATTTACGGTACCCATCGAAAACGGCGATGCCCGCAACATCACCCAAAGCGCCGACGCCGCCGACCGCGCCCCCCTCTGGTCGCCTACGGGGAATGAGATTGCCTGGTTTTCAGATCAGGGCCAAAAAGGGATATAGTCTGCTGATTGCCGGGCAGGATGGCCTGAGCAAACCCCGTTCCATTGCCATCGGCGAATCCAAAATGGCCTGGGAACCCGCCTGGTCGCCCGATGGCAAGTACATCGCCTTTACCGACGATAAGGTCCGGGTCAGGATTGTGGATGTGAAAGCAGGCACCATCCAGACCGCCGACGTGGGCGGTACCAACATCGAACGCGGTAGCCTGGGTCTTATGTGGTCACCGGATTCTAAATGGCTGGCCTACGCCAAAAGTGGTCTGAACAATTTCCGACGCATTCACCTCTGGTCGCAAGCCGACAAAAGTACCAAACCCATCACCGATGCCTTCGCGGATGCTTTCTCGCCTACCTGGGATCTGGACAAAAAACACCTGTATTTTCTGGCCAGTACGGAGGTAGCCCTGGGCTCCGGCTGGGCCAATACCAGTTCCATGACATCCAACCCGGAGTACGCGGCCTACGTAGTGAATCTTCGAAAGAAGACCCTTCGCCCTTCCAGCCTAAAAGTGACGAAGAGGAGGTAAAAGAGGAGAAAAAGCCCGAAGCCGACTGCCGCTGAACCTGACGACTAAAAAAGAAAAAAAGCAAAAGCACCGACTCCAAAGCCCCGGCCACCAAAGACACCACCAAACTCGAAACCGTGCAGGTTGATTTTGATGGCATCGAACGCCGTACGATGGCGCTGCCCCTACCCGTGCGCAACTACCAACAGATCATCAATGGTCCCGCCGGGCGTAGTGTTTGTGGCGAACAAAAGGCCAAAGCCAACGGCCTGACCCTGCAAAAATTTACGTTGAAAGAAGCCGAGGCCAAGGAGTATGTAAGCGGGGCAGGGCAGATTTCGGTATCAGCCGATGGCAAAAAAATGCTGGCCCGGCTGGGCAGTACCTGGAAAGTGATTGAGTACCGAGAAACCCTCTGGGGCCGATGGGGAAACGTTGAAGGTAGACCTACAAATGAAGCTGGACCGCCTGAAAGAATGGGAGCAGATGTTTGAGGAGGCGTGGCGCTACGAGCAGGATTATTTCTACGACCCCAAGATGCACGGCCGCAACTGGCAGGAAGTCCACGACCGCTACGCGCCGCTGGTACCGTACATCCGGCACCGCGCCGACCTGACTACGATCCTCGATCAAGTGAACGGCGAACTGTCCGTAGGGCATAGCTTCGTGTTTGGCGGCGACTTTCCCGAAGTCGAAAAGCCGTCGGTGGGCCTGCTGGGAGCCGATCTGGTAGCGGACGGCAATCGCTGGAAGATACAGAAAATATACACCACCGAAAGCTGGAACCCCGAACTATCGAGCCCGCTCGACCGCCCCGGCATCAAGGCCCAGGAAGGCTACTACCTGGTGGGGATCAATGGAAAAGAACTGACGGCCACTGACGATCCGTACCGCTTTCTGGATGGTACCGTAGACCGCCAAACGGTGCTTCACCTCAACAAAACACCCGACTTTGAGGGAGCCTGGAAGGAAATCGTAAAACCCATCGGCAACGAAAACGCCCTGCGGCAGCGGGCCTGGGTGGAAGACAACCGCCGTACGGTAGACAAGCTTTCCAACGGTCGTCTGGCCTACGTGTGGGTACCCAATACGAGCGGCCCGGGCTTTGTGTCCTTCAACCGCTACTTCTTTGCCCAACAGGACAAAGAGGGCGCGGTCATCGACGAGCGTTTCAACGGCGGCGGACTTCCTCGACGACTACATGGTAGACCTCATGACCCGTACCCTTCGGGCCGCCGTTACCAACGAAGCTCCTAACGGTGCCGCATTGCGCCTGCCGGCGGGCATCCTGGGTCCCAAGGTACTCCTCATCAACGAATTGGCCGGTTCGGGCGGTGACTTCTTCCCCTGGGTATTCCGGCAGCAGCAGGCCGGGCCGCTCATCGGTGCCCGCACCTGGGGCGGACTGGTGAAGTCGTCGGTTCATTATGCCCTGGTGGATGGCGGTGCCCTGACCGCTCCTGACAATGCGGTTTTTGATCCCATCAACAAAAAGTGGATCGCCGAAAACGAAGGCGTAGCGCCCGATATAGCCGTCCGGCAGGATGCCAAGTCTTTGGCTAACGGTATCGATCCCCAACTTGAACGAGCGGTGAAAGAGGCTTTACTACTACTTGACAAAAACAAAGCCATCGAGGTGGTACCTCCGGCTTATTCGAGTCCGGCGCTGAAGAAGTAGAAACTATCCCATGAGCGACCTCATCCTTTTCCCAAAAAACCAACAGGAATGGCGGCAGTGGCTGGAAGAAAACCACCAGACCGAAACGTCGGTATGGCTGGGCTATCACAAAATCAAAAGCGGAGTTCCCTCCATCCGGTACGACGAGGCCGTGAACGAGGCGCTGTGCTTTGGCTGGATTGACAGTACCTCCCGGCCCATTAACGACATCAGCTACCGGCAGTATTTCTGCCGACGGAAGCCGACCAGCGTGTGGTCGAGGGTGAACAAAGCCAAGGTAGCTCGGCTGAGTGAAGAAGGCCTCATGGTCGAAGCCGGATTGGCCAGCATAGAAGTAGCCAAACAAAACGGTTCCTGGACGATCCTGGACGATGCCGAGAAACTGATTCTGCCCGAAGCGCTGCAAGCCGCTTTGGAGCAACAGCCGAAAGCGCTGGTTTTTTTTGAATCACTGAGTCGTACCAACAAACGCAATCTACTCCAATGGCTGGCCCTGGCCAAACGCCCGGAGACGCTCCAAAAAAGAATCCAGGACATTGTAGACAATGCCCTGGAAGGTCAGCTACCCAAGCCGTATCGAACGAATAAGTGAGGTGCCAGTAAATTTTCTGATTCCTGGCTACCCTACCCGCACGGCGGAGGCGAGTAGGTGGTCAATTTCATCTTTTGAGATAACGGGCGTTGCTCCCCGGTACGTCGCCACCAGCGAACCCACGGCGCACGCCATTTCCACGCTTTCGGCGGGGTGCTGTCGTAGCAAAATTCCTTTGATCAACGCGGCCAGAAACGAATCGCCGCTGCCGATGGTATCGCTTACCTGTACCGCAAATCCCTGGCTTTCAAAAAATTCTCCGTTCTTTCAACAGAATTGCTCCGCTGCCCCCGCGCGTCACGCAGACGGTCGGTACGTCGAAGCGATCGGACAGGTTTTTGATGGCGGTCTTTTCGTCCGTCAGGGTGTCGTGCCAGGCGGTAATCATGCGCCAGTTCGTGGGCGTTCATTTTCACCATATCGGCCTGGTGCAGCAGGTTTTCCACGATTTCTTTGGTATAGTAAGGCTCCCGTAAATTGACGTCAAATACCTTGAATGGAGCATGTTTGATGAGTTCGTACAGGGTATCGCGGGTACCCTGATTACGGGCAGCCAGCGACCCAAACACGAAGCAGTCGCTTTGCGCTACGGCCTCAGACGGCCTCATCTTCCAGCTCAATGTAGTCCCAGGCTACGGGCTGCACGATTTTGTAGGTTATCTCATTTTTGTCGTCCATGTTCACCTTTACCACCCCCGTGAGGTGGTTGGTGCCGCGCTGCACGAGGGACGTGTTCAGGCCCGACCCCCTGCATAAAGTCCAGCAGTTCATCGCCCAGGTCGTCGGTGCCGATGCGGCTGATGATGGCCGAGTCCAGGCCGAAGTTGTTGAGGTGAAAGGCTACGTTCATAGGCGCGCCACCGGGCATTTTGCCCGAGGGAAGCATGTCCCACAGTACTTCTCCGAAACAGATTACTTTTTTAGTTGTCCATGTCTTTATTTGTTTAAACGGCAACGACTACTTCTTCTTCAATAGCTTCCAGCGAGGTACCCTTGGTTTCGGGCATCATGCGCAGCACAAAAAGCAGCTGCAACACCATCATCCCGGCAAAAAAAGCGAAGGTCATACCCCCGCCGAAAGTTTCGGCGATGAAGGGAAAGATAAACGAAATCACCGCCGCCGCAATCCAGTGGGTAAAGCTGCCCAGCGATTGTCCGTAGGCGCGGATGTCGTTGGGGAAAATTTCGGAAATAAACACCCAGATGACTGCCCCCTGCGACATGGCAAAGAAGGCGATATAGACAAACAGGAAGATAGGTACCTGGATACCGCCCAGCCCCGCAAAAAAGTAGTAGGACACAATGGCCAGCGAACCGATGAGGCCAAACGAACCGATCTTCATCAGGTACTTCCGGCCGTACTTGTCGATGAGCGTCAGGCCCAGCAGGGTAGAGATCAGGTTGACCAAACCAATGCCCGCGGACGAAAGCAGAGCCGATTCCTTGCCCAATCCGGCCATTTCGAATACCCGCGGGGCGTAGTAAATGATGGCATTGATGCCCGACAGCTGGTTGAATAGCGCAAAAAGCACCGCCAGCATGACGGGTCGTTTGTAGATTGGCTTGAACAGATCCGTAAAACTGGCCGTAGTAGAGCTTTCGTGGTGGCTGTTGATGATGGCCGCCACCACGGCATCGGCTTCGTCGGCATCGCTGGTACTCAGGATGGCGCGGGCTTCTTCGATTTTCCCGCGTTTCAAAATCAGCCAGCGGGGGCTTTCGGGAATCAGGAAAATAGATACCATGAAGAGAATGGCCGGAAAAGCCTCCACGCCCAGCATCCACCGCCAGGCGTTTTCGCCAATGCCTTCCAGGCCGTAGTTGGACAGGTACGAGATCAGAATACCCAGCACGACATTGAACTGGAACAGGCCACCAACCTCCCCCGCTTGGAAGGAGGGGCTATTTCGGAAATGTACATGGGGGCTACTACTGACGATATACCTACCCCTACTCCCCCAATAAACCGGAAGATCAGGAAGATAAACCAACCCGGCGCCAGCGCCGACCCAATGGCCGATACCAGATACAGAATCGCTACGATGAACAAGCTATTCTTGCGGCCGTACTTATCGGCGGGTATGCCCCCAATCAGGGCGCCAATGACGGTACCGATCAGGGCGATGGATACCGTCAGGCCGTGCTCGAAGGCGTTGGAGTTCCAGAGTACCTGGAGGGTTTGCTCAGCCCCCGAAATAACGGCCGTGTCGAAGCCAAAGAGGAAGCCACCCAAGGCCGCCGAGAGTGACCAAATAAAAACTTTTAGTGATTTATTCATCCGTAAGAGTCAGGTTGATATAATTAGGTTTTGAAATCGGAGGTTGACCGCGGCTATTTTGTTCAGGACAAAGCTACAAATTAACCCCATTCTGTTTTATTTATTCTTGATTTCCTGCAATCAACTACGGCTACTTTATTTGCCACTAATCACCACTTGACCTTTACTTTTGGTGGGGAACACCTGTTGGGTCATGACCTTTTCGCCCCCATTGGCGTATAGCTCCACGAGCGAATTGTCCACGAAAATATCGAGCATCAACCGGTTGTCTCTGGGGGGTACCTTCATGGCATCCACACTGGCAAATTTTTCGTGGAAGTCTACCTTGCCGGATTTGGTACGGTCAAACGACAGGGTTTGGGAAGCGACATCATAGCTCACTACGGTACTCTCTCCTTCGTTTTTGAGCAAGTCTATCGAGAACCCTTTGGCGTTCGCCAGGTCAATGGTCAGGTTAGCCGGTAGGCATTCCCCTCCATGTCCAGTGTTTTTCCGGCCGCCAGGTCGCTGGCGCTTAGGTTCAGGGTTTGGGTAGGGATGCTTTCAGCGTATACAGGTACCTGAATCAACTTATACACCCCGTTTTCATTCCGCAGGGATAGCTTGCGGGCCATCGAGAACATTCCCCGTGAACCCTCCGCAGGGATCTGATTGGCGTACATCCAGTCGTTGGCCCAGCCAATAATCACCGGCTTGTCCTGGCCGCCGGGTAGGTTGTTGAACGGAATGGCGGCATAAAAATCTTTGCCTTCGTCAATCCGGAAAACACCTTCCTGCTTCTGAGGAGTAAATTTCTTGCCATCAAAATCGCCCACAAAATACTGCATGCCCGTAAACTCGGTATTTGCTCCCGCGCTCGAAATCATCATGACCCACTTCTTCTCATTGGAGTTTTCAACGGGCACCGGAAACAGCGACGGGCATTCCCAGATTTTGGCGGTATCGCCCATCTTGCCAAACTCGCTCAGCAACTTCCAGTCTTTCAAATTGCTCGATTCATAGATCTGGGCGATGTATTCATGCGGCTTTACCGCTACCAGTTTCCATTTACCCTCGTACCAGAATACGCTCGGATCACGGAAGTCTTTCATACCAATGTCCAGGACCGGATTTTTGTCGTAGTAGGTCCAGGTACGGCCCTTATCAGCGCTGTACGCCAAGCTTTGGTGCTGCTTCAATCCTTCGTCGCCTTTATGGACGTTGGAGGTATAAATCGCCACCAGACCTTTGGTAAAGCCCGGCTCAAAGAACCCGGAGGTATTGAGGCTATCCACCACGGCGGAGCCCGAAAAAATCATGGTTTCGGTGCTGTCGGCATTGGTGTACTCGGGCAAGGCCAAGGGTAGTTCCTCCCAGGTTTTCAGATCTTTGCTCACGGCATGGCCCCAGCTCATGTGGCCCCATACATCACCGAAGGGATTGTACTGGTAAAACAGATGGTACTCTCCGTCCAGATAGACCAGTCCGTTAGGGTCATTGACCCAGTTTTTTTCGGGGGTGTAGTGGTAGGTCGGACGGTAGGTAACGGCCTCGGTGGTGGAGGTTTTATCAGAGGATGCACAGGAACTTAGTAATGCCCCCAGAGCGATACAAGCGAGTAATTTATACATGAGAGAAAAAATGGTTAATGTAAATATGGGTTTAGAATGACAAAGTAGGATATAAAAATGGTAGAAGTAAGAAAACCCCTACCATTCTGTACTAACCTAACCTTTTTCAAAAAATCATATCAGACCACCGGGCTAAAAACCGGGGTTCTGCTGGTACAATCCCTTGGTCAGGCTTATTTCGCGCTGCGGAATGGGCAGGTACTCATCGCGTCCGGCGGTGAATTTGGCCGTGGCCAGGAACGGCCGTCTTACTTTCTCCTTTGTCGAGGTAGGCATTGAGCGTTTCGGCGGCAATGCCCCAGCGTACCAGGTCAAAGAAGCGGGGGCTCTCGGTGGCAAATTCGAGGCGTCTCTCCCAGCGCAACGCCTGACGGGCAAAAGCCTGATGTCCAGCCCGCAGCGGGGTAGGACTTGATGCTGTACTTCGAGGCAAACGTACCATCGGTTTTCTTCAACCTTCCGGTGCTTTCACCCGCTCTTTTGCGCACCTGATTGATCAAGGGCAGGGCCAGTTCGGGTTGGCCCAGTTCGATGTAGGCTTCGGCCTGCATCAGCAGTACATCGGCGTAACGAATGATGTCAATGTTCTTGGACGAGCCAATAAAGGGTCCTTCCTTGTGGTACGAGGAACTCGTAGCCAGTTGCTGCTCCTTCATGCTATGGAAAAAACCATACACGCCGGCGTCGCGTACCCAATTGTTGCTGAATGGTTTCGTTGGATCGTACTTGTACGGGTGGCCGTCGATTCCAATCGTGTGGTCTACGCGGGGGTCTACGGTATTGACCGCAAAATTGACGTCCGTCGTGTTGAAAGTATCAAACTGCGGCAGGCCGTTGGCATCGGTCTTGTAGGCATTGGCCAGGTTCTGGCTGGGCTGATGGAACCCGCAGCAGCCGTACTGAGGCGCGCCGTGCGGGTAGTTGAGGCCCGTCACGTAGCTCAGGCGGCCCACCGCTGTGCCATCGTTGATCGAGTACTGAATGGCAAACACCGACTCGGGGCCATTTTCGGTTTCGGCGATGAAGTTTTCGGCAAAATCGGGTTGCAGGCTATACTTTCCGGAACTGATGACCTGCTGCGTCAGGTTAACTACCTCCTGCAAGCGAGACTTATTGATGCTGGTTACCTTGTGGGTATTGTCCTGCTCATAGGCCTGGTACAGACGAAGTTTTGCCAGGTAAGCCGCTGCCGACAATTTATTGGCCCGACCGATCTGAGCCTGAGAAACGGGCAGGTTGTCTACCGCAAACTGAAAATCCTCGGCGATTTTATTCCATAGCTCATCGTTCTTGAATTCTACGTTGGAGGTAGCCAGGACCTCGTCGTTGGTAAGCGTTTCGTCGACGTAAGGAACATTCTTGAAAAGCATTTTCAACATAAAATGGGAGTGTCCCCGCAAAAACCGTAACTCCGCCTGACGCGTCTTTTTCAAAGGAAACTCGGCTTCGGTAACGGCATTGACACTGCGCAGCGCCACATTGGCCCGGGAGATGGCTTTATAGAAGTTTTCCCAGGTATGCGGGTGCATCAATCCCATATCAGGACGGGTGAGATTATAGTGCTCGTAGAAATCAATATCCGCCACATCGGATACCCCTCCGCCGCCTTTGTAGGAGTCGTCGGAGCGGACGCTGCCGTACACCCACATGCTGGTCATGGGGCCGATCATGTCGTCGTTACCAATGCCGGCGTAGGCGGCTGTTACCAGCGATTCGGCGCCCGAAGCGGAGTTGATATTGTCCGAGGAAAGGACGCCTTGGGGTTGGAAGTCAAGAAACTCTTTGCAGGAGGTAGTGACGGTCATGCTACCGGCAATGAGCAGTAGGGTGGCTAGTTTATTTTTCATTGGAATAGTCGGTTTTAGAATGATACATTGAGGCCAAAGGTGAATGAACGCGGAATCGGAATGGCGTTGACGTCTGTCCGCTCGGGATCAGGCCCGATGAAGTCCCCGGACTTGACCAGCGCCAGGTTGTCAATCATCGCGAACATCCGCAACCGGCTCAGGCCGATCTTTTGGACTGCTTCAGCGGGAAGGTTATACCCCAACTGGATATTCCGAAGTTTGAAATAGGACGTGTTGACATTGAAATAATCCGACGTACGGGTCTCGTTGTTCGCGTCTGAGAGCGACAGGGCCGGGATGGTGGAGCCGGTATTGGCGGGCGTCCAGGCATTGAATACACCGGGGCCTACATTCTCTCTTCCCCGGATGAAGTTGTTATAGAAAGTGTAAATGTCAAAGCCCTTCCGGCCAGCAATACCCGAGCCGAATACCGACAGATCGAAGCTTTTGTAGTACATCTCTACCTTTACATTGTATTCAAAAGCCGGGTAGCGTAGTGCCAAAGAATACCCGATCCAGGTCATTGATTTCGCCATCGTTGTTAGTATCCACGTACCGAATCCGGCCGGGAGCGGCCCCTACCTGCCGGGGAGCAGCATCCACTTCGGACTGGGTTTGGAAGAGTCCATTGGTTTTGTAGCCAAACAAATCAAACTGCGAATGCCCGATGATGGTAGAGATGGCGTTGCCCGCGTAGGCCGAGCGTACTTCTTCGGGCAGTTCGGTGATCTTATCGCGGAAACGGGCATACCTCCCATGATATTGTACGTAAAGTCGCCCTTGGGCTTGGAAAAGTATCCCACCGACAGTTCAAAACCTTTGTTGGTTTTGGTGGCGCCGTTGAGCGTTCTGCAGCTGTCCCTCGCCCACGGCAGAGGCTACCGGAGGCTTGATGAGAATGTCGCTGGTTTGCCGGCTAAAGTACGTCCAGTGAGCCCTGAATGGAGCCATTCAGAAAGCCAAAGTCAACGCCTACGTTTACTTCGTCGGTGGTCTCCCACTTCAAGCGGGGGTTCTCGGCCTGAGTAGATACAAAGCCCGAAGGAAGGTTGCCGGTATTGGCTCCGTTGAGGTCATAGGCGGTACCAATGTTCCAGAACTGATCAAAGAAACCATTATGGCCCGTGCCGTCGTTAAAGTTGGAGGCTCTTGCCCCGTAGCGGGTATCGTACAGGCCAAACCGAGCCAGGTCGCCGATTTCCTGATTACCCACCCGGCCTACACCCAGACGAAGTTTCAGGTTGCTGACAGCCGTTATGGTCTTCATGAAATTTTCCTGATCGATGCGCCAGCCGAAGGAGGCAGCCGGGAAAATACCAAACCGGTTTTCGGCCCCGAAACGGGAGGAACCGTCGCGACGGATCGTGACCGCCGCCAGGTACTTGTCGGAGAGATTGTAGTCAACGCGCCCAAACTGCGACAACAGGCGGCTGCCGGAGCCGGTACCTATCACAGAGGTGTTGCCGGTACCGGCACTAAGCACAAAGTAGTCCTCGTTCTGGACAGCAAATCCCTCCTTTTTGGCGATCTGGAAGTCAATCGTATTCCGGATGGCTTCTATACCCGCCAGGAATTTCAACTTGCTCTTGCCCAGATCCAGATCGTAGCGGGCGGTATTGGAAAAAGTCAGCGACAAAAACTTATTCTGGTCTATCGTCAGGCTGTTGTTAGTCCGACCAAATGATCCTTCGTCAAAGGCCTGCTCAATATTCTTGGATCGGAAGCTGGCGTTATCTACCCCGAGGCTCGTCCTGAGAAACAGATTTTTGAGGGGTTCGATTTCGGCAAACACATTTCCAAAAATGGTCATGCGATGCGCATTATCCCACCTGTTGATGTCCTGCATGTGCAAGGGGTTGTTGCGGTCGGAGTAGCCCGCCCCAATCGCTCCGCCGTAGGTACCATCGGCCGCATATACGGGTATGGTCGGCGTCAGCGTAACGGCCAGTCCGGGCGTGAGTGCGCCGCCGATGTCGCTTGCGGACAGGGTTTCATTCGACGAAGAGAGCATGATGTTGGAACCGATGTTGAGGCGGTTGTTGAAGGCACTGGTGCGGGCATTGATCCGGCCCGACAACCGGTCGTACTTGGTGAAGCGTAGCATACCGGTGTTGTGGTAGTGGCCCAGGGCAATGGACAGAGAGGAGGTTTTTGTTCCGCCCGAAAGCACCAGTTCGTTGTTGGTCACGATGCCCGTTTTGTACATCACGTCCTGCCAGTCGGTATCACCGACGGGCATGTTGGCGTTGCCGCCCACCAAAGGCTTTACCGAAACTCCGTTCAGCACCGGATTGGCGAAGTTTTTATTCCAGTCGAAATTATAGATAGAGCCGTATCCGTCTTCCGGGTTTACCCCGTCGTTGACCGAAGCCTGCCAAAGCGCCTTGCCCCGATCCACGGCATTGAGCATCGTGAAACGCTGGTACTTCTCCGACTGGGCCGAAATGCTGGAATTGAAATCAATGTTGAGCTTTCCGTTGGAATTTGCGCCGTTTTTGGTCGTGATAATCACGACGCCGTTGGACGCCCTGGACCCGTAGATAGAGGAAGCCGAAGCATCTTTAAGCACCTGAATGGATTCAATAGAACCGGAAGGCATGGTTTGCATTACCTCGGGCCGCTTGGTGGGTACCCCGTCAATGATATAGAGGGGGTCGGTATTGCCCAGCGTATTGGCTCCCCGGATCAGGATGCGGGAGTTGGCACCGTTGGGTGAGCCGGTTTTTTCGATGTAGAGGCCCGGTACCCGACCCTGCAACGCCTGCATGGGGTTACCCGAACTGATATTTTTGATCGGTTCCAGATCCACTACGGCAATGGCCCCCGTGAGGTCTTCTTTCTTGGAAGAGGTGTACCCTACCACCACCACTTCACTCAGTTCCTTGCCTTCGGCCAGTGAAATCTCTACCTTGTCTTTTCCTACAATAGATACTTCGGTGGAGGTAAACCCGATGTACGAAATAACCAGCGTGGTGGCGTTTTCGGGGGCCGCGATGGAGAACTTCCCGTCCACGTCGGTGAGGGTACCCGACTTTGTTTCCTTAACCATGACCGTGGCCCCGATCAGGGGTTCCTTCGAGCCCTCGGCCGTCACCGTGCCGGTAACCTGCCGCTGTGCCAGTGCCAGTTGCAACGACAGCAGCATCGCGATGAATGATAATAGCGTTTTTTTCATACCTCTAAAATGATTTTGAGTAAAAGAGAATACATAAGGGAGTCGCTTCCAGGAAGGAATTTCCGTAGAACCGATGCATCAAAATTGGGGCTTATATCCTACAAGAGCTTGTACGATTCATTCAAATGCTTACAAACTTGATTCAGTTTGTAAGCATTTGGTTATCAATAAATTGTATTTTGAATAAAGTAAGAGACTATCAGAATTGTAACACTACTTACAGGAATGTTACATTAACTATTGCGCCATTCGGAGGGAGTTTGGCCGCTTTTCTGTTTGAAGAAGGTAGTGAAGTAGCTAGGGGTATTGAATCCGAGTTCGTAAGCGATCTCGGTAATGTTGAGGGCGGGGTCGGCCAGGAGTTGTTTGGCTTTTTTTAGCTTATATTCCGCTATGTAGTCGTTGACATTCTTATTGGTCAGGGCCGTAATTTTGCGGTACAGCTGCACCCGCGACATGCCCAGTTCGTGGCTCAGGTTTTCGACCGAAAGCGTATTGTCTTTGAGGTGCTTTTCGATTAGGAGTTCAAAATCGAGCAGAAACTTGCGCTCCCCGGAGGGTACCTGGGTCAGGTTGGTTACCTCGTTGGAGAATCGCCTCCTGACGCGGTTGCGGTTGTCCAGCAGGGTTTTCACCTTCTGTTCCAATAGCTGCTGGTTGAAGGGTTTGGCAAGGTACACATCGGCCCCCGCGCGGGTACCTTCGATCTGGCTTTCCATGCCGCCTTTGGCCGTAAGCAGCACCACCGGGATGTGGGAAGTGCGGAAGTCTTCTTTTATTTTTTGGGTTAATAAAAACCCGTCCTGGCCGGGGAGGGTTACGTCGCTTAGTATCAGATCGGGGATGGTTCGGAGGATGGTTTCCCACCCCTCCTCGGCAGAAGCAGCTACTTCGACCCGGTAGTTCGGGGAAAACTTGGCTTTCAAGAACTGCAACAATTCGGGATTATCCTCAATAATCACCAAAGAGGTATCGCTAGTAGATTCGGTATCAGATTGGGCAGATAGCAGGATAGGTACCTCTTCCTCCGGGTGGATCAGGGTAGGCAGCGCCTGGATTTCTGCCACTGGTTTCCCGACGGCATACGGCAGCTCGATGGTGAAGGTAGTACCCTTCCCTTTTTCAGAAACTACCCCGATTTCTCCTTTATGCAGCTGAACGAATTCGCGCGTGAGGGCCAGTCCCAGACCCGTACCCAACGATACGTTCTGATTTGCGCGATAAAAAAGCTCAAACACCTTCTCTTTGTCCTGCCCGTCCATCCCTACCCCGTTGTCGGTAACCGAAATTTCAATCGCCTCATTTTTTCGCACCAGCGCTACGTGGATCAATCCCCCCTCAGGAGTATACTTAAAGGCATTGGAAAGCAGGTTAAACAGTACTTTATCGAGTTTTTCGACATCGAAGGTATAGGCCAGCTCCGGAAGCTGCGAAATGAACCGGAGGTCTATCCGGCTTTTCTGGGCTTTCATTCTGAAATCTCCGACGATTTCCCGCATGAATCCCACCAGGTCATAGGTACCGAGGGTAAGCTCCATTTTTCCGGCGTCAATCCGGCGGAGGTCGAGAATCTGCTCCACGAGCCGGAGCAGGCGGTTCGCGTTTTTCTGAATCAGCGCCAGCACGGGCATGACCTCCTTCCGCTCGTAGGCTTTGCGATCCAGCAGGTCTTCGGTGGGGGTCAGGATCAGGCTCAGCGGTGTCTTGAACTCATGCGACATATAGGAGTAAAACCGGATTTTGTCCTCGATGGCCTGCCGGGCCTGATGCGACACCCGCTCGATCTCCTCTTTTTGTTCCAGAATGGCTTCGTTTTGTTCTTCCAGGATTTTGTTGGAGCGCTGTTTTTCCCGAAGCAGGTAATACAACACCCCGCCAAAGACGAGAACCAGCGTTAGCAGTGCGATGGTAATGTACAGGGCGTTTTTCTGGGTAGCATAAATCTCATTCAGCTCGGCGATCTTGGCCGTTTGCCGCTTGATGTTGGCCTGTTGATCAATGAGCTTGGAGGCCTGCTGCTTTAAAATCCTGACATTATTGCTGTTGATGATGGTCGTAAACAGCTGGTTTTCCTTTTCAAAAGGTTGGTTTGAAAGAATAGCTACGGCGATCCGGATGGCCTCTTCACCCCCGGAAGGGTACAAAACCGTAGCCGCCAGGGCGCCTTTATCTACCAGGTCAATCCCTTGCCCTTCGCCATACAGCCCATCAACTCCGATAATTTTTATGTCCTTGTCAAGGCCCAATTCTTTGCTAACCTCATAGGCTGTTTTGGCCAGGCGGTCGTTTTCTCCGAAAATGAGGTCAACCTCCCGGTGCCCGGCGAGGTACTTTCTGATGGCGGCGGTGTACTCTTCGGGCGTCCAGTCTTCGATCAGAGCCGCCTCAACAGTCAGGCCGGGATATTTCTTAATGGCCTCCACAAAGCCCTGATGCCGGTCGATGGTGGGCGAGGCGCTAGCCCCTTCCCCGAAGATCAGAACCGTACCGCGGCCATTGAGCAGCACATTGGCATAATCTCCGGCATTCTGCCCCACCAGGGTATTGTCGGCCCCCACGAAGGCCGTGTACTTTTGGGAGGTAGTGCGGCGGTCTACCAACACCACCGGAATCCCCAGGTCATACGCTTTCTCAATGGTAGGGGTAAGCGGTTTTACTTCCAGGGGAGATACAATGAGGAGGTCTACCTTCTCGCCGATCAACTCCTGGATCTGGGCCGCCTGCGTGGCACTATTTCCCCCGGCGCTTTTCATGATCATCCGTACATTGGGATGAAAAGCCAGCTCCCGCTCCATTTCCAGTGCCATGGTCCTGCGCCACTCGTCGTTGTCGAGGCATTGCGAGAAACCAATAACATAGGTAGTCGTATTTTCCGTTTTGCACGAAAAAAGCGACAGGGTAAAAGCAAGCAGGAAGAGTGATTGTATTTCTGAGCATCATTTGCATGGCTTGATAAGCCAAGCTACAAAGCTACGAAATATCGCCGTTCTGTTTTATTTGATCTTGGAAGGGTACTATACTTTTGGAGAGCTAGGGGAAATAAAAAAGCCGGAACGCATGGGTTCCGGCTCGTTTATACACTCTGCCTATACGCTTTCTTACTTGATCAGGTCTCTGGCTTTGACCCGGATGATTTTTCCATCCTCTTCAAACACCAACGTCCTATCCTCTCTGCTCTTTTCTTTGAGAAGCCTTTGAAAGTGACAGTTCCAGACCAGCTAAAATTTTTTCTCTTAATTTCTTTGCTATCCATTTGCTGATAAATTTATCTGATCCCATAGGTCAGCAAGATACACTTCTTTTCTCTGTTCTACTACCTCAGCTATCGGTCGAAATGGATTTTTAGAATTATCAATTAGAATCCAATAATCCACAATAGGCATGAATAGGGTAAACAAATTATGCAGGCCCTTCCTATACCTTCTCCTAATGACATCCTCGGGTATATTATGCCCTCCTTCCAGTACCCTATCGCTGACCCGTTCAATGGCTAAATCTGGCGAAGAAAGCCAGAAATACAAAAGTGTTATGGTATACCCTAACTCTTTGGCTTTATGCACTGTTGACACATAACTTCTGGTTGATAGAGTCGTTTCAAAGGCAAAGTCCTGGCCGGCTTCCATTAACTCGTTTATTCTATGCAACATGATTCTACCAGCTGCAAAGGAAGCCTGCTCTGGCTGAAAAGGTGAAAGTCCTTTGGCAATTTCATCCGCATTGACAAACTCCTTACAGTCCAGGAGTTCTGGAAGAACCGTATACGAAGCCGTTGTTTTACCCGCGCCGTTGCACCCCGCTATAATGTAAAGATTTGGCATAAAAAATTTGGTTTCGACACAAGACTACCCCAACCGCGCCAGCGCCTCCTTGATAGTAGCGATCTTCGCCTCAGCGTCAGCTTGCTTCTGACGCTCTTTTTCAACTACATCGCCCTTGGCGTTCTGCACAAAGCGTTCATTGGAAAGTTTTTTCACTACCGAGGCCAGGAAGCCTTCGGTGTATTCCAGCTCTTTGAGCAGGGTTTCGCGCTCGGCCTCTACGTCTATTTCTCCGGCCAGGTTGATAAAAAACTCGTCGGAGCGTACCAGGAATGACATGCCCTCTACCTGTTCCTTCACGTAAGTAATTTCCGACACATTGGCCAACTTCCGGATCAGCCCTTCCAGCGTATGGTAACGCGCCTCCGAGTCGGTACGGATGGCCAGGGGTAGCTCCGTTTTGGGGCTCAATCCCTTTGGTATTGCGTAAATTCCGGATCGCCGATACCACTTCAAACAGAATATCAAAGTCGGCCAGCAATGCCGTATTGACGCTTCCCGGCTGTGGGTAGGGAGCCAGACAGATGGATTCCTTTTCGCCGCGCTGTGCGATATTCTGCCAGATTTCTTCGGTAATAAACGGCATGAACGGGTGCGTCAGGCGCATCAGTTTATCGAAGAAATTCGAGGGTAGCCTCGTAGGTAGCGGCGTCAATCGGCTGCTGGTACTCGGGCTTGATCATTTCGAGGTACTGGGCGCAGAAATCGTCCCAGATCAGCTTGTACACCGCATTCAGCGCATCCGAAATCCGGAACTTCGTGAACAGGTCAAGTACCTCCGTGAGCGTTTGGTTGAACTTGGACTCAAACCAGTCAATCGCCAGCTGATTGGTAGCGGGCAGCTCGGCCGATACCTCCCAGCCCTGCGTCAGGCGGAAGGCATTCCAGATCTTGTTGCAGAAATTCCGTCCCTGCTCCACCAGTTTTTCGTCGTAGGGTAGGTCGTTGCCCGCCGGCGAACTGAACAGCATCCCCGTCCGAACACCATCGGCTCCGTACTTTTCGATCAGGTCAATCGGATCGGGTGAGTTGCCGAGCGACTTGGACATCTTGCGGCCCTGCTTGTCGCGCACGATACCCGTCAGGTATACATTCTTGAACGGATAGGTACCCCTGTACTCGTAGCCCGCAATGATCATGCGCGCCACCCAGAAAAACAGAATCTCCGGAGCCGTCACCAGGTCGTTGGTGGGATAGTAGTAGTTGATGTCCTCGTTGTCGGGCTCCTTGATGCCGTTAAAAACCGTGATCGGCCACAGCCAGGACGAAAACCAGGTATCCAGTACATCCTCGTCCTGCCGGATGTCTTCTTCCGTGAGGGCAAAGAGCAGCCGCTCGTGTTGTGCCTTGCGCAGGGCCTCCCGCTTGGTTTTGGCCACAATCAGCGTGCCGTCGTTGAGGTAGTAAGCCGGAATCCGGTGTCCCCACCACAGCTGACGGCTGATGTTCCAGTCGCGGACGTTTTCCATCCAGTGCCGGTAGGTGTTCTTGAACTTCGGCGGAATGAGCTGAATGGTGTCGTTCATCACATTTTCAAAGGCTGGCTGACTCACGCGCTTCATTTTCAGAAACCACTGCTCCGACAGCCGTGGCTCGATCACGGCATCGGTACGCTCGGAGTGGCCCACGTTGGAGCGGTACTCCTCTACCTTTACCAGATTACCGGATGCTTCCAGCATTTTGGTGATTTTCTTGCGGGCAACGAAGCGATCTTCCCCCACCAGAATCTGCGCCTTTTCGTTGAGGGTACCATCCTCGGCCAGCAGATCGATGATCGGCAGGTTATGTTTTTTGCCCAGTTCGTAGTCGTTGGTATCGTGGGCGGGCGTTACTTTCAGGCAGCCCGTTCCAAACTCAATCTCCACGTACTCGTCCGCAATAATCGGGATTGCCCGGTTGATGAGCGGAATCAGGGCTTTTTTACCAATCAGATGCTGGTAGCGTTCGTCGGTGGGATTGACACAGATAGCTACGTCGGCCATGATGGTTTCGGGACGGGTGGTGGCGATGGTGACGCTGCCTTCCTGCCCTTCCAGATCGTAGCGCAGGTACACCAGTTTCTGGTTCACCTCCTTCATGATCACCTCCTCATCCGACACGGTAGTCCGGGCCTGTGGGTCCCAGTTCACCATGCGGTGGCCGCGGTAGATATCGCCCTTGTTGTACAGATCAATGAAAGTATCTATTACTGAATCGTACAGATCGGGTTCCATCGTAAAGCGGGTACGGTCCCAATCGCAGGAAGCCCCCAGCTTGCGGAGCTGCTGCAGAATGATGCCGCCGTACTTGTGCGTCCATTCCCAGCAGTATTCCAGAAACTCATCACGGGTCAGGTCCTTCTTGCTGATGCCGCGCTCTTTGAGCATCGCCACCACCTTGGCTTCGGTGGCAATGGAGGCGTGGTCGGTGCCGGGCACCCAGCAGGCTTCCTTGCCTTCCATGCGGGCCTTGCGCACCAGAATGTCCTGAATGGTATTGTTGAGCATGTGGCCCATGTGCAGCACGCCCGTCACGTTGGGCGGCGGAATCACGATGGTGTAGGGCTCCTTGTCGGGGTTGGGCTTGGAGTTAAAATAGCGGTTCTCGATCCAGTACTGGTACCACTTATCTTCTATTTCCTGCGGCGAATAGGTTTTAGAAATCATATAGCTTTGCTGATCCTGAATAGCCCGTCGGGCTGATTTTAAGGGGCAAAGATAAGGAAAAGGGTAATGTTTTGGGGAAGTTTATGGGGGAACCCACCAGTTTGGGTGTTTTTTCAGAAACAGTTTAGGTACTGTCTAGAAGTGGCCTCAATTAAGTAATCACCCCTGATTTTCGTTTTTTTGGAAAAACTAGATGCAGTATGGAAAAGGCAGTAACTATTCCCCGAATCCTGGTTTATGAAGAATTTGACGAGCACCCTATCTAACGGAAGGGCTACAAAGATTTTTTGTTGGGAACAAAAACCATCCATGAAATTAATGTAGGTACGAGCGTATTGCAGTTTTTTATAATTACCTCGATTCTCAAACTCCTGCACAGACAGCTTCCGGCATCGTATTTTGCGGGCTTTGCGTACCAGTAATCCTGAATAGCATTGTTTATTCCTGTGAATGGTTCGGTGTTGTACAGCAATTCAATTGGATATCAGTTTCCTGATCCATATAGACTAAGCATTTTTCTCAAAAAATATCCCTACTTCGTGCAACTTACTGCATCGGATAGCTGTCTCTAAGCCATTAAACATGGCTGCACGAGGTTGCCGAATCACAGGGTAGAGTTGCAAAAAGTTGCCCCAATCAACTTTAACATAACGTTAACATCCTTTTAAAAGTCACTAACGAAAACTCAGCATAAAAATAGTTAGATTTATTAAAATCAATTGGTTATAAAAAAGGGAAAATGATGAAATCCGTACATTCATACGCTTTGGTCTTGCTGATTGTTTTTGGCACCGCCTGGAAAGCACAAAACAGAAATAACCTATCAACAGGAACTAGTAATTCCGAAACCAATAGCGTAATCACCTCCTACCGACTACCAAATGCGGCTGCAACTCGCGCCAACTTTTCTGGTGAATGGAAATTGAATGAATCGAAAAGTGACCGTATTGAAAATTTTCCTATTTGTATTTTCGGAGGGAATCATGATCATGTCCGTTCTAAAACAATGAAAATAACCGAACAGGCAGATTTTCTAACTGTAGATGTACCCAGCCCTTCTATTGGCGGCGAGCTGGTTCCAAGACAAGAGAAACTGACCTTCGATGGTAAAGAAAGAGAAGCTATTGTTGTCGGAAGCCCCAGGGAAGAGTCTACCGCAAGGTGGTCAGATGATGGCCAAACGATGACTGTTATTTCGGTTAGATCTTTTGCTACAATTGCTGAGGAACCAGATTTTAAAGTAACAGAGGTATGGAAGTTGATTAACGATGGAAGGTCTATTTCTGTCCAGGTCAACGCGAGCTCAATCTCCCGCGAGAACACGATGAAGCTCGTATACGATAGGCAATGATCTGTGGATTGCTTAACGATCTCCTAGCCCTTGTGCAAAATGGGAGTATGTTTAACCAATCAAAAACCGCCCACTATCAATTGGCCAATTGGCTACTCTATTTTTTTGACCGTAAACCAGCTACAATAAACCGCGGCAGAGAAGAACACCAGGTAAACAAAGAACACTTTGGTGACGAGTAAGGACGGGGCAGCGGTAGTGATTTCCTCCCAGGTAACCTGAGTGATCAGTTTGAGCGTGGCCACAAACATGGTAGCCCATATCAACAGCTGCATCATTCGTTTCAGGGTATTGCTCGTCCTGACAAACCTTGCGATCAGGAGTGCTACCAAAAGACTGCTCACGACGGTAAACAGAATCTGAAAAGACAGGCTAGTTTGAATCCCTGTCTCTCCTTCCAAATCCACCATGAGGTCGATAACGGCATGACAAAAAGTGAGCGTGATGGCCATTTGCCAGGCAAAACCACTTGCCCGATACCCAACTAAAATGATGAGAAAGCCCATAAAAGCATAGTTGGTCAATATCCGCAGCAGGTCATGACCAATACCACTGGCAAGCCCCTGTGAATAACTTGTTGAATCCAATAGCGGCTCAAAGAAGAGGGGGAGAAACCAGAAAATTGCCAGAGACAGGATGGTCACAACTGCCAACTCTGTCCAGAGTGGCCTGTTGGCATTCTTTTCAGTGTTTTGGGTCAAAGCCTGTACATACGTACGATTGACCCAGGTAGCCCATCCTAGTGCGGCTCCCAAAATCATCCCAAACGAAAACTCCATCATTTTCCACCAGTTGGTAAACCAGTCAAGTTTTAGCTGGGCACCCAAAAAAAGCCACAAACCTCCAAGTCCAAAGCCCAAACCTCCGCCCAGGGTACCCCACAACACAAAACTCAGGACTACTTTAAAATCGCGTGTCGGCAATTTTATCCTTAACCAAGCCAAAAAGATCATAGCGCCCAACGCTATCGCGGCCCAGGATTCAGCCCGCGGTTTGTTTATCGGATCGGAAAAGTAAATCAATTTCGGGATCGTTGATCAGTTTGAATCCCAGCAGCATCCCAACAAAAAAAAGTAACATACCTATACCCACAATACGCTTTTCGATACGTCCGTGGAGCAGGCCAATAGCCAGGAATAGTCCGCCAGACAACCCCCATACCGCACCTTTTACCGTGGTACCCACCGTGCCGAACCCAACCGTGTCAATGTCACGAATAAAACGCAAGGTTTGTCCGTAAGTCATTTCGCCACCTATGCCCACACCCACTACCGCAAACACAGTTACCAGCGCCGAATACCTGGCAGGTAAGCCCAGTAACAAGCACACGGCGATACCTATCATTGCCCCAGGTATCATCGCTCCAAATGGCCCACCGCCAATGTATCCGCGCAATCCCCAACCCAGCAACATGGCTACGCCAGGGAAAAGAATGTAAGCCAGCCTTGCTTGTTTTTTGTCCATCGTATTGATCCTGGAAAAATATTTATCAAAAGTACACTTGAACCAATACGGCTTTTTGTGCAGGAAAGGCTACGTGAAGCACAGATTTTGATAAAAAATACCTGAATGGATGGTTGGTTCCCTATTGGCTCCATACCGTGGTCAGTATTTTCACGGGACTTTTTTATGATGTTTGAGAATGAGCGACAGTGCGAGCGGTCGTGCCTGTCTGCCAGAGTGTTCTTCTCGATTTACAAGCGGAACGAGCTTAAACATTTAAAATCCGTTTACCTCTTTCCCATCGACCAAAGTCGCATTTCCAGTCCGGCATTCAGACTTCCAAAGGGGCGCCGTCCATTCGTGTCCCAACGTCCCCCGAAAACCACAAAAGATTTTTCCTTTTTGGTCAGACGGAACCTCATTTCAAGTTGGGCTGGAATCACCCAGGTTCGGTACAACACCTCGTCATAGGATGTATTACGATTTAGAATTTCACAGCATGGTTCATGCACCAGCAGCAGGCCGACACCCGCTGAGAATCTGAACGATACCTGAGGAATGGTGCCTTTGAATTTGAAGCCTTTTCCCAAGCTGACAGCATAGGCTTGATGGTGCAATAGAGGATAGTAGGGAAACCAGGCTCCTACTTTATAAGGATACTTCGGACTACGGAAGTCTCCTATATACGCCACTGGTATCAGATACCATTGCTTCCCGAATTCAAGTGGCAAGGCTAGTGCCCCCATTAAAGTGCCGCCTGTCATTTCATCCGATCTTCCTGAAACACCTAAACCCAAAGAGGGTGCCAAATTTATGCGAAAAACGCGCTTCCTATCTTGGGCCTGAGACAGACAGGCTGCAAATAACAACCCGATTAGTATGTATGCTTTCATGGGAAATAGGCTTTGGTAGAAAGGGGAGATGTAGGTAAAGGTGACCTTACACAAAAGTGGAATCCAGCGCATTCAAAATTAGCGGGATCAAAATTCCGACGATGCCAAAAATAATTCCTGCTATTGATCTTCTTTTTATTCTCTTTGCTGTCTTCTTGCCCTCCATGGTCAGGTTGGTTTGCAGCATTTTATGGTTTACGGATAATCCCACAATACCTGAAATGATACCAACCAAACCAATGACCCATCCAATTGTATGGATAAAAACCCAATTGTCAAAAATTCCAATTAATAACATAACATAAGTTATCGGGCCATAGAAAAGCGACCCGGTACCACTAATAACAGATATATTCGAAACCCCTAAGTCTGTTGAGGGTTTGACCTGAATAATATCAGGAATGGTATCATTTGGTACAATGCTTGAATAGTAAGCATTCGAATAGGTGGTCATCATTAGCAAAAAAGCAAGCAGTAAAAAGGTTTTCATAGGAAAAGAGTTTAAGGGTTAAAAAATCAATTGAAATAAAGTCGGGTGGAAACACTCGACTTTATTTCAATTCAGCAGATGTAGCATTTTGGGTAGCAATTGACAACCTTACGCTTGAAGAATACTGTGCAAAACATCGGGTATGACCAGTGACTACTTTATTTATGGTTGCCAAACTGGTAAAACAATCCTAACTGGAAAACATGGTTAGTTGGTGAATAATCGTCCTTCTGTATGTTGCTTAAACCCGGAACCCACCTGCCATCAATCCCCACACCAGACTTTGACAGGTAACCCAGGCCAATGGGAAAAGAAAAATCTGTGGATTTAAAACTATCCTTTACATCATGTTCCTCATCATTTAATTTACTCTTTGCGCTTACGAGGAATCCTATCTGTGGGCCTGCCTGCAAACGAAACCCATTTTGAAACATATACTGTAACAAAACGGGGACATTGATATAATTCAGGCGGAGTTTATTGTTAGAATTACCCGATTCCTGGGCCCCCTGGATAGAATACAAAACTTCCGGTTGGAGAGCCCACTGCGTTGATAAATGGAAGTGCGCCAGGGCACCTGCATGAAACCCGGTAGCGTAATCCGTACTGTTGTCGTCTTTTAACAATACAGTAGAATAGTTAGCGCCTGCTTTTATACCAAAAGAGGGCGACTGTGCTTTTAGCGTACTGAATGAAAAAGCAACGAGCGAGAGAATTAAGATCTTTTTCATGATACAATGGTTTAGATGTTTATAAATACTTATTTAGAAATCAATCCGATAGAAAAAGATTGGCAAAAAGCCCAACTGATACTCCTGCCGGTAGTAGGGTGGCTCGGGTGAATAGCTCACGCTGAGCTGATTCTGGATGCCCAGAATATTCACAAAATCCACGGCGAACGTATGCGTCAGTCGGTTTTTGTTGACCTTGTATTCCGTCTTGATGTCGAAGCGGTTGTAGGGGACAAACTGCCGGGAATTCAGGGTACCCTCTTCAAAAATAACCGCCTGTTCACGGCGTGAGGCCGTCGCGTTGACGGGACCGTACCAGCGCCCGCCCGTGGTGGTGTACTTCGCGCCGAGGTTGAGCGTCCGGCCTTTTTTGAATATAAACTCCCGGCTAAACAATGCATTGAAGGCGTACCTACCATTGACGTCGGTATTGCGCCAGACCTTATCCGATCCCTGGTACTTGGCGTCGAACAGCGAGGCGGTGAGCAGGAAGTAGTAGTTGTTGCTGAAAAACTTTTCCAGGGTCATTTCCAGACCGTAGTTTTTGCCCAATCCGGTGTTTTCAAGCAGTTCAGGGTACACCCGTTCGGCGCCCGCGCCCGCGTTCAGGACGGAGAAAGAAGAGGGACGGACACTGACGGGTACTTTGTAGAGGTACTGGTAATACACCTCGGCCAGAAACCGCATATTTTCGCGGAGCAGGCGCGAGTACCCCGCCACCAGGTGAACACTCTTGCGTAGCCCCACTTCCCGCACGGGATAAGGCAGGGCGGATTGACCTTTCAAATCGGGATGGTAGAAGTACAGGTAGGTAGGCAGCGACTGACTGTGCAGCCCCGTCGCCAGCGAGAGTTTTTGTCGCTTGGGGCAAATCCCACGCCAGCCCCGCCCGGGGTTCGATCCAGGACTTGCTGTTTCCGTTGATCGTGTTGACCAGGCTCGTCAGTCCGACGGTCAGCGCCAGGTTTTCGGAGAGGTACTCTTTGTATTGGACAAAGGGCTGGATCACCGCGAAACTAGCACCGTCGGCGTCCCACCGCTCCCGCCAGGGCGACCACCGGGCGTCGGCTTCATTGAAGATCCGCACGCTGTCGTAGGCATTGAAACGGATCAGATCCAGGTTGATCCCCGCCCGCAGCGACCGGGTAGCTCCCCACTTTTTATTGATGGTAGTAGAAAGCGAGTACTTGGTTTCGGAGAAACGGAAATCGAGCAACGGGCGGATGGAGTCGATGGCGTAGCGCTGGTTCACTACCTTAGGTGCTCCGGTTTCGTCCTTTTGCAAAAAGAGAAACTCGTGCCTGGAATCCTGCACGTTGTTGGACACCGCCAGGGTAGATTTTACAAACAGCGTTTTGTTAACGGAGCGGCTATACGTAATGCCGCCAATCTTCATATTGGTGGAATAGTGCTGGTCGCGGTCGTTCTGGCCGAAAATGTTCCGGTCGGCGGCCTCCTGGGTACTGGCCAGAATGTTGATGGTACTGGTACCCCCCAGCGCCCATACGGCCACCGCTCCGGCGGAATTCCCGTTTTTGTTTTTTAGCGGGAAATTCATGCGCATAAATCCATCGGCGTAGGAAGGGGTAGCCTGGGTACCAATGTCGATTCCCAGTTTTTTGAAAAGCCACAAATTGGCGTAGCGTCCGGTGATCAGGTAGGAAGATTTCCCGGTTTTGGAAAACGGCCCTTCGGCGATCAGCTCGGTACCCAGAAAACCAAACTGGGCGGCGGTTTCGTATTTCTCGTTGTTGCCATTACGCAGTTTCAGATCAAACACGCCCGATACCGTATTGCCGAATTCAGCCGGAAAGGCTCCCGTGAAAAAGTCCGAATTGGCCAGGTACTTGTTGTTGATGATACTCACCGGCCCGCCCGAGGTACCCGCCTCCGCAAAGTGATTGGGATTGGGAATGGTAACGCCCTCTACCCGCCACAGCAGTCCCGAGGGCGAATTACCCCGGATCACGATGTCATTGCGCGAGTCGTCGGCGCCCTGTACCCCGGCGAAATTGGAGGCCATGCGGGCGGGTTCGCCCCGGCTTCCGGCAAAGCGTCCGGTTTCTTCCACCGAAAACTGCCGGGCGCTGGCGGTGGCCATCTCGTTGGCCGCCTCGCCATTGCGTCTAGCCCGCACCGTTACCGTTTCGAGGTTGGTCACGGCCTCCTCCATTTCCAGGTTCAGGATGGTTTCTTTTCCGGCGTCCACCAGAATATTGTTGAGCAGTACTTCCTTGTAGCCCACCAGCGTCAGTTTGACCGTCTGCCGCCCTACCACCACGTTGGAAAGGCGAAAGGTACCTTCCGGGTCGGTGGCATCGCCCTGGGGTTGGCCGGCGGTGGTAAGCAACTGAACCGTCACGCCCACCAGCGGGTATTTGGCTTCTTTGTCGAGTACCCGGCCCCGGATGGTTTGGGTGGGCTGCGCGTGGACGGCTCCGAACAGCAGCACCAACAGCGATGTAAAATAGGATAGATTTTTCATAAAATAGGTAGGTTGAGGTGTTGTATAGAATGGACAAGATGGGGGATTTTGGAGAAATCAAAACTGGCCTCGGGGGCGGTAAAACAGCGCTACGCTCGTAAAGCAGTACAGATGATACAGCAGGCACACGGCTAGCCAGAACGGCTGGTGGAACAAGTCATAAAAAAGAATCAGGCACCCACAGGTCAGCAGGATTCGGATCATTTCGGAGTTGAACAGCCACGGCTTGGCTTCCAGAATTCCCGACCAATTCACAATCAAGTGCCACAGCAACAGGCTGCCCACCACCCGCTCCCAGGTGCTGAGGGCGCTGTTGGGGCTAATGACCAGCAGCATCAGTACTGTACCGAACACCGCCCCCGAAATGAGGTAATGGTCTGAGCCGGGAATCTGGAAAGTCTTGATTTTGCGCTGATTCTGGGCCGTGATTTCTTCTTTCGGCGGATGCACCGGCAGGTTGGTGGGACGCCAGCCCAGCGGCATAAACCAGATCCTGATTTTGTCCCACCAATGGGTCGCCTGCCGGGCATCCCGCCACAGCACGGAGTAGTAGTGAAAATTGATCGCGATGGGATTCCAGGTTTCCGGCTGACCGTACATGCCGTAAATCACCTTGTCGGTTTCTTCTTCGTAGGTACCAAATAGCCGATCCCAGACAATCAGGAACTCACCGTAGTTTTTATCCAGGTACTTGAAATTAACCCCGTGATGCACCCGGTGGTGTGAGGGAGTGGTGAAGATGTATTCGATCCAGCGCCACAGCTTTGGGATCAGTTCGGTATGGTGCAGAAACGAAATGAACAGGTGGATGGCCGTCATCAGGTAAATGTCGAAAGGGCGGAATCCGATGAGCGTCAGCGGCCAGAAAAAGAAAAACGAAAACAACCGTTGGGTGACGCTGGCCCGCAAGGCTACGAGGAAATTCATTTCCTGCGCACTGTGGTGGGGCGAGTGGGCCGCCCACATGATATTGATTTCGTGCCCCCAGCGGTGGACCCAATAAAAAATAAAATCGACCCCCAGGAGCAAAAGCAGGTAGTTGTACCAGGTCATGGGTAGGTCATCAATGAGCCGGAAATGTTCCCACAGGTACCCATACCCCAGGTACACCCCGGCGGCTACCAGCACGTTGACGGTTTGGTTGCCAATGGTGGT
Organism: uncultured Cytophagales bacterium; assembly: GCA_963768025.1. Taxonomy (GTDB): domain Bacteria; phylum Bacteroidota; class Bacteroidia; order Cytophagales; family Spirosomataceae; genus CAVYGM01. The sequence goes on along the minus strand of CAVYGM010000011.1, from coordinate 441,272 downwards.
TCCGTAGTTGGTAATGGCTTCGGCAAAGGAGATCAGACTCTTTCGGTAGTAGAGGCAAAAACCAATCTCAGCCAGCACAAAGAAGATGGCGAGGGGAGCCAGCAGACTGTAAATGTTTGCAGAGGTACTCATAGCGAGGCGGGGTTAAAAAGTTGCAGACCATTTGTCTCTACAAATTTCCCCGAACTATCGCCCCCGTACAACGCACAGTTTGGGACGGGCAGGGCTCAGTTTACCTGAGGTCAGTATCGGCTATGAACGGTCAGTAAAATGCGCCCGAATTCCTGTTCGCTGGTTGACCCAAATGCGTTTTCCCGCCAGCATCAGGCTTCCAGATTCATAGTTTTCATAAAATCGGCCTTGTTTCGCCGCGACACCTCCACGCTGCTGCCGTCGTACATTTCTACGTAGCCCCCTGCGCCCCGAATGTATTTTGTCACGTAGTCGAGATTGACGATATGGGACTTGTGCACCCTGAAAAAACTGGGGTCTTCGGATAGCTGGGTCTCAAATTCGGCCAGCGACCGCGAGGCCAGGATTTTCTGTTTGTTGGAAAAATGAACGTAGGCGTAGCTACCCATTGCCTCCACCCGCACAATATCGCCCGCCGGAAACAGCAGGATGCCCTCCATGGTGGCAATGGCGATTTTCCGCACTTTCTGACGCTGATGTCGAAACTCTTTCAGCAACAGCTGCATATCGGGGGTGGGGGTAGCCTGGGGTTGTTCGAGCTTTTGTTCCAGCAATTGGGCCTGGGCGGCCAGGAGTTGCTCATTCTCGGCACTACGCTCCAAAGCCAGTGCCCTGGCTTCGCTATGGGCTATTTTCAGGGATTGGATCCGGTCAAAAAGCGCAATGTTCAGGAACACGACCTGAAAGGTGGCCCCGATGTGGAACCCGTAGTAGGTAAAAAAATGATCGAAGGAAAGTACCCCCAGCAGCGACAAGTCTATGGCCAGTATTTCGATAATGAATACACCCCAGCCCAGCAGGTAAAACCGGGCCGACTGGAATCCCTGACGGTACATCCAGGAGCCTACCGCCAAAAAACTAACGAAGGTGATAAACGTAACGATATTGAAGGCCATCTCGGCCCACCGGGCCCCGAGAAGTTTGACCAAAAAGGTGGCAACAGCCAACCAACCCAGAAACACGAATCCCCGGTGTACTTTGGGGAATATGCTGCGGATGGTAAGAAAGCTGACCGAAAACCAGATACTGGTCAACAGGGTACCCAACCTGATCAGACTGGTGTTGATGCCGTTGTTCATGAAGGGCATTTCGCGCCAGAAAAAGTCGGCCAGGTACCCTTCGAACGACAGAAATACCAACGACAGAAACAACACGTGAGTCGCATAGAGCAGGTACACGGAATCGCCGAGCGAGAAAAAAATGAACAGACTGAATACCAGCGTGAGGGCCAGGGCACCGAAGGTGAAGGCATTGATCAGCGTTTCGTGGTACACCTCCTCGGCGAGGGGTTTAAGGGCACCTACCTTGATTCGTAACAACATCCCATTCATATCCCGAACGCCCAACAGCATCTGGGTAGGCTGCCTGCCGAGGTCCATCACAATGCTGTTGATGCCCAGAAGTCGCCGTTCAAACGGGCGCATGGCCCCGGTTTCCAAAAAATAGTTGCTGTCTTTTCCTTTCAAAAATGCATCGATATAGTCGATGTCCTGGCTCAGCAGGATCACGTACAGCTTCTCAGGCGTGGCATTGTACAGGTCGAACTTCATCCACACTCGCGAATGCTCGGACCCCAGATTGATCGCGTTGCCTTCGATGGGCTTGAATTGATCGTCGGGGATTTTGAGTACGTCGGTGTAGGTAAGGCGATTGGTGTGGTCCACAAAGTAGGTTCCCGAGGAGCCCATGCTCAGCAATTCCTCGGGGTTGGTGTAGGTAATGACGGGCTGGGCTTGGGCCTCAATCAGGGCTAAGCACACGAACAGGAGCAGTACACGTAAAGGTCTTTTCATGTCAGCGTGCGTGTTTATGAATCATGGAAGAGTGGGGAGCCTATAAAAATAGGACTGAAAATCAATAATTTAGCGACCGTTTGCTCAATTTACTGACCGCTTGATAAGTTTTTGGTGTACTTCGTGCTTCCACATCTTGTGCGGCAAGCTTTTACCCGATTCAGTTACCTCTACAAATCTCCCTAAACCCTTGCCCAAATGCAACGGGTATTTTGTAACAGGCATGGCGCAGCTTACCTGAGGGTAGTATTGGCCGCCGCAGTCAGTGCTCGACCTCTGAGGTGTCTGAATTTTGAAGGGACAGAGTTTGGAAGCGGGATACTTTTGTAGGCAATGCTTTGCCAAAATACTGAGAACAATGGGAGAGAATTCTATCAAGCGGCTATGCATTCAGCTTTTAAAATGCAATCTTTGAGTTGCTTCATAAAGAACCAGGAATAGCCGGATTTTGTCCAAAGTGTTTACAATAACTGAGGCTATATTAAAGATGACAGCTGTCTCAGTAAATTTAGGATCGCACTGAATATACAGAATTGCAATTCAACTATTCAACGCAAACCCTCATGAAAAAAAATGGTATTCTGATCCTCTTGTATTTTGCAGTTTCGGTATCTAATAGCTCCGATGCTTATTTTTATGCTGACACCAATTCTATCGCCCCGATAGCCTACTACGCGGAGGATTCTCTTCCAACACGAATCGGCCACGTAAATCCAATTTCAACACTAGCAGCGATTTCGACAATAACAATACCAATAATAGTGCAGATAGGGCGCAGATTTGGTTTTTATGCGGGCCCCTTAGTGTTAACTCTTATCATACTTGGCTTTATAGGTGGAGTTATTGGATTGGTTGTTCGAAAAAAACTCATGAATGGCAAATACGCGAATTACCCTAAACCCAAGAAGCTACCCCTGGGCCAAGGACGAAGTTGGATAGGAATGCTTGGCTTTATAATATTATTAGTGGTAGGGGTTATTTTCTTCTCGTATTATATATTATGAAGTTGTTTAAAGTTATTTTGGATTGGTCCAGATAATTCACATCTAGTCAGTTAGTTAAAGCCATCTGCCTCGGAAAATTTCGGCGCCTGGAAATATTTCACTAAACCGAGACAAAAGACTGAAACCCAAGTGCAGTGATTGCCAACTATATAAAAACTTTAAACAGCTTCGATACGCCAGTTCTCAACCCCATCGCTCCGGCGCACATGACAAAATACGGGAGGCCTGCCATTATTGGTTACAAAGGATCAGGATCCACTTCTATGTAGTCCGAATTTTGGTTGGGCAAATAGTACTTTTACCCCTGATTCAGGCTAAGATTTTAAATGGATCTGCAATCAATTTTTTAACTGCAATCTTTGAGCCGATTTATGGGTAATCAGAGTTTTAACGTTCATCGCTAACGCAAACCCTCATGAAAAAAAATGGTATTCTGATCCTCTTGTATTTTGCAGTTGCGGTGTCAAACAGCTCCGATGCATATTTTTATGCTGACACCAATTCTATCGCCCCGATAGCCTACTACGCAGGGGACTCTCTTCCAACACGAATCGGCCATGTAAATCCGGTTTCTACCATAGCAGCGATTTCGGCATTAGCAGCACCAATTGTTTTGGTAGCTGGCTTCACTGGCTACGGGATTGGTTTTGACCCACTCCCCTTAGCGGTCACTCTCTTCCTACTTGGCATTGCAGGCGGAATTGTTGGATTTATTATTCGAAAAAAACTGATGGCTGGCAAATATGTGAGCTACCCTGAACCCAAAAAATTGCCCTTAGGTCAGGGACGGAGTTTGCTGGGGATTTTTGGCTCTTTGTTAATCACGGCACTAATAGCTGCGGTTGCCTCGTGTGGGTGATCAGTTTGTACTTCGTCTGGCCGTAATTTGCTTGCTAAAACCAAGCATGGGTGAAGGATCGATTCTAATGAGACACCAACCTACCTATACACGTGAAAGAACTACTTCTAACATTGGCGATTGGGTTGGTACTCCTCCAGCCACCGGTTGCGGGCCAATCCATCGTTTACGACATTCTGCTTGCCGGACGAACCGTAGGCAGAAATGACGATTGCGCCTTCCCGGTCGAACGACCAGGGCGTTCATTTGCGGGTAAGCAGTGTCATCGACACCTTTCTGTACGATGTGGTGTATGTGAGTGAAAATCGGTTTGAAAATGGGGTGCTGAAAGCCTCCATGTCGAGCCAGGTAGTGAACGGAAAGCTCAAAGAAAAAACGAATACCGTCCGAACCTCCGATCGCTACCGGGTGACGTTCGTCGAGGGTCATTCCGCCGCTCGGGAAAGCGTCCGGATAGCCCATCCCATCCACCATACCGTGACCAGTCTCTACTATCGTGAACCCCTAAACATGAAGCATGTCTACTCCGATCGCTACGGGGAAATGTGTGCCGTGCAGCAGGTTGCTGTCGGAGCCTACGATGTATTGATGCCAGACGGCAAAAAGACACGCTATACCTATGTCCAGGGGCAATGCCACGAAGTCAAGGCCCAGATTGCGGGTCTCAACCTGATAATCAGAATTCAGCTGGGCAGTGTCATTGTGAGGTAGGCATTGCGCCCTTTTCCGCTCCGCCCGTGGCGATAGGCCTCAGTAGACCATGCTCTCCTGCGGGAGGCTCTTTTGTAGCCGTAGCTGCCAGATTCGTTCGGATAGGTTCATAAGGAGATCGGAAAAAAAAATCTCGGCTCTTAGCGGATGGGAACACCCGCCACCACGAAGCCCTTATTAGTGTCACCAAGGTAATGAAGTTGGATGACGGACCCGTGGCACGATTCAAAACCACGGGTAACAAGTAACAAGCCAGACTTCGCTTACACCTGAATCGCCCCTACATTGAATCGCTGGGTGATGGGTGCCTGATTGGCGGCCTCGATACCCAGAGAAATAATGCGCCGCGTTTCACGGGGATCAATGATGCCATCTACCCAGAGGCGGGCAGCCGCGTAGTAAGGCGACAGCTGTTCGTTGTATCGGTCGGTAATTTCTTTCAATAGCTCTTGCTCAGCCTCAGGGGTAATTTCCTTTCCTTTGGATCTGAGCGAAGCTGATTCGATTTGGACCAGGGTTTTGGCAGCAGCAGCCCCACTCATTACGGCCATTTGGGCCGTAGGCCAGGCGTAAATAAGCCGCGGGTCGTAGGCCTTGCCGCACATGGCGTAGTTCCCGGCTCCGTACGAATTGCCCACGACAAAGGTAAATTTTGGCACCACGGAGTTAGCCACGGCATTTACCATCTTGGCCCCATCTTTGATAATCCCGCCCTGCTCGGCGCGACTGCCGACCATGAAGCCCGTCACGTCGTGAAAGAACAGCAGGGGTATTTTCTTCTGATTGCAATTCATGATAAAGCGGGCGGCCTTATCCGCTGCTTCGCCGTAGATCACCCCGCCCATCTGCATTTCACCCTTGCCGGACTTGACCATTTTCCGCTGATTGGCCACGATGCCTACGGCCCAGCCATCTACCCTGGCGTAGGCACAGAGGAGCGTTTTGCCGTAATCGGGTTTGTATTCTTCCAGTTCCGAGTTGTCTACTATACATTCCAGAAGCTGCGCCATATCGTAGGGTTTGAAGCGGTCGGCGGGCAAAATTTCGAACAGCTCGTCCGGCACACGTTTGGGCAGTACAGGCTCCACCCGGCTGAATCCGGCGTTTTCGGGAGCTCCTAGTTTGTCCATTAAACTTCTGATGGCGTCCAGACAACTTTTATCATCGGGGTACTTGTTATCGGTCACGCCCGAAATCTCGCAGTGCATGGTAGCTCCGCCCAGGGTTTCGGCGTCTACCTCTTCGCCTACCGAAGATTTTACCAGGTAGGGCCCGGCGAGAAACACCGATCCTGTACCCTCCACGATCAAAGCCTCATCGGACATGATGGGCAGGTAAGCCCCACCGGCTACGCAACTGCCCATAATGGCCGCTATCTGCGGAATACCCATAGACGACATCTGCGCATTGTTGCGAAAAACCCGTCCAAAATGCTCTTTATCAGCAAATACTTCGGCCTGCATGGGTAGGAATACCCCCGCGCTGTCTACCAGGTATATAATTGGCAGCCGATTTTCCATGGCGATCTCTTGTGCCCGTAAGTTCTTTTTGGCTGTAATCGGAAACCACGCTCCGGCTTTTACGGTGGCATCATTGGCCACCACCACGCACGGCCTCCCCGCTACATAGCTAAGCCCCACCACCACCCCGCCCGCCGGGCAGCCTCCTTCTCCCTCGTACATGCCGTCCCCGGCAAAAGCACCTACTTCGAGAAAGTACGCGCCGTCGTCCATCAGATAATGAATCCGTTCGCGGGCCGTGAGTTTGCCTTTCTTGTGCTGACTTTCAATTTTTTTGAAGCCCCCGCCCAGCTGTACTTCGCCGTGGCGTTGGTGGAGTTCGTGCAGAAGTCCCTGCAAAGATTCTGTATTGGTCATAGCCATTCATTGAAGTGTAATATGGAAGAGCAAGTAAGTGATTTTCTTAAAAACAAAAAGTCGTTTGCTTGGGTGCAAACGACTTTTTTATGACTTTTTATGAATATAGCAGGCTATTGCTGGTTCTCAATTTTGAGAGTATCCCCCGGCTTTTTAAATTCCAGCGTCGTGTCAACGGGTGATTCGGAGGGTCCTTTGTCTTTTTTACCAAAAATAGACACATTAACGTACCGCTTGGGATTCTCGCGAAAATTAGCCAAAAGTTGATTTAGGCTGATCAGGGTATAGTTGAGGTTCTTATACATCTGATCGTCGTTGATGAGCTTGGAAGCTGTTCCCTGCCCCGATTCGATTGAGGCCACCATGTGCTCAATCTGATCAATCATCTGATTGGCATTAGCCACCGTTTCGCTCAAACGCAGGGCATTCAGCGAATCAACAAACGAGCCCGTTTTGGTGAGGAGTGGGGTGATTTGTTTTTCGGTTTCGACCAGAGAGGCCGAAAGCTTGCTGAGGTTTCCCGTTAGAATAGCCAGGTTGCGCTGGTTTTGTTCCAGCGTTCCTTTCAATACCAAGCCAGTTTGGTCGTAGTTGCGAAGTACCTGATTAAGGATCGTCCCGGTTTCCCGGAAACCCTGCGTAACGGCGTTCAGGTTACGAACCAGCGAATCGGCCTGCGTCATTACTGGCAAAGCCTTCTCCTGCAATAGGGCGGAGATACCGGCTTCCTTGGCTCCCACCAGCGTGTCGCCCTCTTCGAGCTGATCGCCCGCAGCACTTATATCAAGCCTTATTATCTTTCCACCTAGTAAGCCTCCATCGGCCAGAGTTGCGGTAGAGCCCTGCCTGATAATGATACCTTTCTGAATATTAAGCGCAACCAAAAGCCGGTTGTTTCTATCTTGCTGAATCTTGATGTTTTGCACCCGACCCACTGACAGGCCATTCAGTAATACCGGGTTGGATGCCGTCAAGCCGTCAATATTATCGTATACCACGTAGTAGGTATGAGTGCGGGAAAAAAGGTCAGAACCTTTCAGGAAATTAAAGCCGAGGTAAAGCAAACCTATCGTTACTATGGATAATAGGCCTACTTTTAACTCTTTTGAAACTTTCATGCAGTTGAAGGGTGATGATGAATCCGATTGTTTTCGTTACGAAAATACGGCTAATATCGTTCCATCTCGGTACGGTATTGTTTAAATGCACTGAAAACCGACTCGGCTACCTCATCCTGACCAGTGCTTGAATTCAAATAAGATTCTTCGGTTGGATTGCTCAAAAAGCCGGTTTCTACCAGCACACTAGGCATGGTAGTCCGCCACAGCACAATAAACCCGGCTTGTTTGACGCCCCGGCTCTTGCGTTGAGAAACTTTCCTGAACTTGTCCTCTACGTGGCCCGCAAAGCGAAGGCTACTTGATAAAAACGCACTTTGATAATTGGCCAGCATGATGTGGGCCAGGGGAGAAGTGGGATCAAATCCCTTGTATTTCTGCTTGTAATCTTTTTCCTGTAAGATAACGGAGTTCTCCCGTTTGGCCACTTCCAGGTTCCCTTCGCTTTTGTGTAGCCCCATTACGTAGGTTTCGGTACCCAGAGCGGTCTTGGAACTGGGACTGGAATTGCAGTGGATGGAGATAAACAAATCGGCCTTGTTGCGGTTTGCAAAGGCTGAGCGTTCGTCCAATTCAATAAAAACGTCGGAGGTCCGGGTGTACAGCACCTTGACATCGGGCATTTCGGCCTTGATTTTTTTACCAAGCGCCAGGCCGATTTTCAGCGTAGTACGGGATTCACGGGCGGTTTTGCCCTTCGTGCCCGAATCGTGCCCCCCATGTCCGGGGTCAATTACCACCACGTCAATTTTACGAGGGTCGTTGTCCGGCTCCGGATCCTGTTGAAAAACAAAAGCAACACTGAGTAGTAAACAGCTCGCGGCACCTACGATTTTAATAACTTTTAACATTATTTTTGGGTTCGTGCGTTACTCCTTAGTGGTTTCTCCACTAATTTTGACATCTTATTATTTGCAAAAATACTCTATTTGTTACAACTGAAAAATACCTGGTTTAGTATATGGCTGTGTTTGTGGGTATTTATGCTCACAGGATGCGTTCTAAACAAACGACAACCGAATACCGGTGGATCCAGGAAGGCCGCCAAGATCACCGCTCCCCTACCCGGCTCATCTGCGCGGGACAGCTTGGCTGTGTCTGTCGCGGCCCAGCCGGATACCACCGTACCAACCGACACCACGCAGCTAAAAAATGGCATCCAGATTCTCACGCCCGAAGCTATAGCCCGGGCCGACTCCATGGCTCGTGACTCCCTGGCCAAGCAGAGTGATCTGCAGTCCACGGTGGAATACACCGCCCAAGATTCGACCATCATGGACATTGACGGCAAGCAGGTACACCTTTACGGCGACGCGGAGGTGAAGTATGGTACCATTCAACTCAAAGCGGACTATATCCGCATAGACTGGACCACCAACGAGATTTTCGCGAAGGGTACCTACGACTCCACCACCAAAAAGGCCGTGGGTGAGCCTATATTCCAGGATGGTCCTGAAAGCTATAACACCCGCGAACTCCGCTATAACTACAAAACCAAGAAGGGATTTATCCGGGGCGTAGTGACCCAGCAGGGCGAGGGGAATATCCGGGGCGACAAGGTCAAAAAGGACGAAGAAGGGAATCTGTACATCCGGGGCTCCATCTATACGACCTGCAACCTTACGCATCCCCACTTCTATATAAATGCCCCCAAGATCAAACTGATTGACAACAAGCAGGTGGTTTCGGGCCCCTTTAACCTGGTGATTGCCGACGTGCCCCTGCCCGTAGGCCTCCCATTTGGATTTTTTCCTTTCCCCAAGAAAAAAGAGATCGGTACCTCAGGTATACTCTTCCCGGCCTACGGCGAAGAGCCCAACGGACGCGGCTTCTTCCTCCGCGACGGGGGCTATTACTTTGCCATTAGTGAGTACGTCAATGCTACGGTAACCGGGCAAATCTACTCCACCGGGAGCTGGGGTCTGGGGGTTAGCTCTATTTATACCAAGCGCTACCGGTACAATGGCAACGTAGCCCTGCGCTTTAACCGCAATAAATCGGGCGATGAAATCGATAGACTGCTCAAAAAGCCTGGTCGGAACGATTTCAGCGTGATCTGGTCGCACTCACCGGTGCCGCGCGGCAATTCCACCTTTTCGGCCAATGTGAACGTTACGAGCAATAGCTTCAACCAGTTCAATGCCCTGGATAACCAACGCTATATTTCCAACATCGCCAGCTCGTCGGTGCAGTACAACCGTACCTTCGGGCAGTATGCCCGCGCCGGGGCCAGCCTACGGGTCAACCAGAACTTCGGCCAGGTAGACCCAACTACGGGTCTGCGTGAAAACGGAAAGACGGATGTTTCGACGCAGTTCAACTTCGGTATCAACCAGATCGCCCCCTTTGCCCTGCGGGGAGGCCGGGGCCGCTGGTACGAAAGTTTCCGCCTGGGCATGGACTTCAACGGGGACTATAGCGTGGACAACTCGCTTTCGGCGATTGATACTTCATTTAGCAGGCTGGGCTTTGTGGTGGTCAACAGGGTAGATACCTCCCGGCTGGGTTCGGAAAAAGTAGTTCCTTTTGAATTTGCCAACCTACCCGTTCTGCTGCGCGACGCTCAGTTTACCGGACGGTACTCCTTACCTATTTCGTTACCCAACTTTAAGTTGCTGCGCTTCGTCAACTTTACCCCCAGCCTGTCGTTGCAGGGGGAAGTGTTTACCAAGAGCTACAACTACCGCTATTTAGGCGACAACCGGGTACAGATAGATACCCTCAATCAGTTTGGCACCGAATATAGCTATTCGTTTGGCGCGGGATTGAACACCCGTTTCTATGGTACCTTCTTCGTCAGAGGCAAGCGGCTGGAAGCCATCCGGCACACGGTCATTCCGGCGGTATCGTTTAGCTATACCCCTGATTTCTCGGGGGATAATTTTGGCTTCTACCAAAAAATCCAGATCAATGAACTTGGGGAAACGCGGTACCTCTCGCGCTACCGGGGCCTGGGAAATAGTATTAGTGGAGTAGGTACTGGCCAGGCATCGGGGGTAATTTCGTATAGCCTCAATAACTCTTTTGAGATGAAGCTGCGCTCCAAGAGCGACACCGCCGCCACGCAGTTTGAGAAGGTTACACTCCTGGATAACCTGAGCTTAGGCGGCAGCTACAACCTGATGGCCGACTCCCTGAACCTCTCCAACATGTCGGTTAATGCCAACGCCCGTATTGGTCAGAACCTCAACATGAACTTCAACCTGACCCTCGACCCGTACGCTTATATTCTGGATCCCCGGAGCCCGTCCAACACGGCAGGGGTGAAGATCAATGAGTTTGCTATCAGCCGCGGTCAGGGGCTAGCGCGGCTACAAAACCTCAATTTTGCGTTGAGTACCAGCTTTAACCCGAAGAAAAAGAACGATAAAACGAAGCAACCTCCCCAAACACCCCTTCCCCCCGGTGCTACCGAGTCTCAGGTCGAGTTTATCCAGCGGAACCCCGATCTGTACGTAGATTTTAATATTCCCTGGAATATTTCGCTCAATTACAACTTTGGTCTGAGTCGCTTTGGACTACAGAAAGCAAGTATCATCCAGACCGTAAACGCCACGGGTGACCTGAGCTTGACCGAAAAGTGGAAAATAAGCCTGCAAACGGGCTTCGACTTTGTGGCTCTGAGCCCCAGTATAACCACTGTCTCTCTCTACCGCGACTTGCACTGCTGGGATATGTCCTTTAACTGGACGCCCTTCGCGGGCAGTCAGTTCCGGGCCAGTAACTATTCCTTCACGCTCAAAGCCAAGTCGTCCATCTTGCAGGATTTGAAGTTGACAAGGCGTAGATCATTCTATGATCAGAGTGGGTATTAGATTTCATGCAATTAGAAATAAATTGCTATTTTTGAGGATGATAACTTCACAGCAAAAACAGCTTATCTGCGATGTGGTAGCAAAACTAAACCCGGTTAGGGTTGGAGTTTTTGGCTCATACGCGCGCAATGAGCAGAAAGCCGGAAGTGATCTGGACCTGCTCATAGACTTCGACAGGAAAGTTAATCTCCTGGATCTGATAGGTCTGGAACAAGAGCTATCTGAATTGTTGCAAATCAAAGTAGACCTAGTCACGCGGAGATCTGTACACAAACGACTGATGCCCTACATAGAAAAAGATCTGATACCCATTCTTTAATGGAAAAGAATCCAGTCCTTTATCTAGAACACATACGTGATTGCATAAACAAGATCAAACAATATACAACTGGTTTTGATGAAAAAAACTTCCTGGAAAATAGTCTGGTTCAGGACGGAGTAATTCGGAACTTTGAAATAATTGGCGAGGCTACCAAACACCTTGATCCTGATTTCAGGATAAAATACCCTGAAGTCGAATGGAAGAAAATCGCGGGAATGAGAGATAAGTTAATTCACGATTACATTGGCGTGGACTTATGGGCGGTTTGGGCAGTAATAGAGGATATACTTCCCGAACTGGAAAGTCAAATTAACCGCATCATTTACACTGAGAATCAGGCACCGTAAGGCTATTTGAACTACTCCGTTCCTCCTGATTTGCAATAAGAGTGCTAATTACTTGCCAATTCGACACGGCCCATCGAGCGGTAGCGGGTGGTAATTTTTTTCCGGGCCAGTAACTATTCCTTCACGCTCAAAGCCAAGTCGTCCATCTTGCAGGATTTGAAGTTGACAAGGCGTAGATCATTCTATGATCAGAGTGGGTATTGAGGGCAATGACAGAATAAAACAGTATGCTCTAGCATTCAACTACCTGAAACAGCTTCCGATAATATTCTATCGCTCTATCATTCAAAAATATAAAAGCGGCGCTTCCCTCTCGGAAAGCGCCGCTTTTTGGTAGTATGAATATCTTATTACTTCTCCGAAGAAGGCTTGGCAGCAGCTTCTTTGGTTACTACTTCGCCTTTCAGGAAGAGCGTCAAGGTAGGTGACTCAGAGTTGCTGAATACGGTAATGGACTTATTGAAAGCTCCCATCGCAGCAGCGTTATAGGTAGCTTTGATGGTTCCGGTCTTCTTAGGCAATACGGGATCCTTGGTGTAGCTGGGAGTAGTACAACCGCACGAAGCACTCACATTGGAGATAATGATAGGCTCGGTTCCAACGTTAGTAAATACGAACTCCTGAGTAACGGGTTTCCCCTGCTCGATCTTACCGAAGTTGTGAGTTTCCTCTTTGAACTTCATCACGCCTTTCTGGGCAAAGCTCACAGAGGCTACTGAAACTAAAACCACCAATGCTAAAAAAAACTTTTTCATAATACTCTCGAAATTTAATAGTGAATAATTTGTTTGCTACAACAACAACGGGTTTTAAAGGGTATAATTAACCAAATATTTCTTTGTACGGCACATTTTCAACAAAGTAACGCAAGAAATCGTTTTTTTGAAAGGATAATTTTTTTATTTTAATTTTGATGAAAATCGTATAAAAACGTAACTTAACGAAGATTCAACGCCCAAGGGGTATTACCAAAATGCTATGCTTTTAAACGAGACCGTATCGGAAAATAGTGTATTTAGCGTCGAGAAAATACTAACCGACTACCGGATTGTCTGCGAAAGCCGACAGGCCAGTCTGCTGGGACGGAAGGATGTGATGGGGGGACGGGCTAAATTTGGTATTTTCGGAGATGGCAAAGAAGTAGTGCAGGTGGCCTTGGTGCATTCATTCAATAGAGGTGATTTTCGTTCGGGTTATTACCGCGACCAAACTATTGAGGTAGCCCTTGGTAACCTGACCTGGCATCAGTTTTTCGCCCAATTATACGCTCACGCCGATCTTGAGCACGAGCCCCACACGGGTGGAAGGTCCATGAACGGACACTATGCTACCCGCTGGCTCGATGCGGAAGGCAAATGGCTTGATCAAACCCAGCTATATAACTCAGTTTGTGACATTTCCCCCACCGCCGGGCAAATCCCCCGCTCGGTGGGGCTGGCCTATGCTTCCAAACTGTTTCGTACGAATCCTGGGCTACAATCGCTCACCACTTTTTCCAATGGAGGTAACGAGATAGTCTTCGCTACCATCGGCGATGCCTCTACCTCGCAGGGGATGTTCTGGGAAACCATGAATGCCGCCGGGGTGCTTCAGGTACCTTTACTAATGTCGGTATGGGACGATGGCTACGGAATATCGGTCCCGATTGAGTATCAAACTACCAAAAGCAGTATTTCAAAAGCTCTAGCCGGACTGCAACGCAACGAAGAGGAAGATGGGGTAGAGATTATAACGGTAAAAGGCTGGGACTACCCCGCCCTGGTGGAAACCTACCAAAAAGCCAGTGCGTTCTGCCGGGAAGCACAGGTACCCGTTCTCATTCACGTGGAGGAACTCACCCAGCCGCAGGGGCACTCCACGTCGGGCTCACACGAACGCTACAAGGATGAGGAACGCCTGCAATGGGAGGCCGAAAATGATTGTAACCTAAAATTCCGAGAATGGATTCTGGAAAATGGGTACGCTACGGACGAGGAACTCATTGCCATTGAAGTAAAGGCCAAAGAAACTACCCGCGCAGCCCGTAACTCGGCCTGGAAGGCCTACCGGCAACCCATCGAAGAAGATCTCAAACAAGTTCAGCTTATTCTTCAAAGCGCTAGCTCGGAAAGCAACCATCACACCGAGGAACTCAAAAACAGCTTACAAGAGCTGGACCGAACCTACCAACCCATCCGGCGCGACATAGTGGCCACCGTGCGCAAAGTACTCCGCGCCCTCCGGGATGAAAATATCTCCGCCCGTACTTCTTTGAAAGAATGGCTCCGGGCCAAGATTGAATTTACCAACGAAAGGTACGGCGCTCATTTATACAGCGAGTCCGCCGAATCGCCACTGCGTGTACCTGCTATTGCGCCCGTTTACTCAGGAGACAGCCCCACGCTGGATGGGCGCGAAATCATACGTACCTATTTTGATGCTCTTTTTGACCGCGACCCGCGCCTCGTGGCTCTTGGGGAAGACGTAGGCCAGATCGGGGACGTAAATCAGGGGTTTGCTGGCTTGCAGGAAAAATACGGCGAAGTGCGCATTACCGATACCGGCATTCGCGAAACCACCATCATCGGTCAGGGGATTGGGCTGGCCATGCGGGGCCTGCGGCCTATTGTCGAAATCCAGTATTTTGACTACGTATTTTATGCCCTGGCTATTCTCACCGACGACCTGGCTACGCTCCGCTATCGTACCGCCGGTGGCCAGAAAGCTCCCCTGATTGTGCGTACCCGCGGGCATCGGCTGGAAGGTATCTGGCACTCGGGCTCGCCGATGGGAGCTATGCTAGGTAGCCTGCGGGGATTGCACATAGCGGTGCCGCGTAATTTTACCCAGGCTGCCGGCTTGTACAACACCCTCATGCAGGGCGACGATCCGGCCCTTGTCATCGAGCCCCTGAATGCCTATCGGCTCAAAGAGAAACTTCCGGATAATATCGGCGAGTATAATGTGCCGCTCGGGCAGCCTGAGATCCTGCGCGAAGGGTCTGATCTGACGATCGTCACCTATGGATCGATGTGCCGAATTGTACTGGAAGCAGCCGCACAACTGGCCGAAATTGGGATTGAAGTGGAAGTCATTGATGTTCAGACCCTCCTGCCCTTCGATTTGGATCATTTTATTGTGGAGTCAATCAGAAAGACCAATCGCGTGATTTTTGCCGACGAGGATTTTCCTGGTGGTGCTTCGGCGTATATGATGCAGCACGTGCTCGAAAACCAGAAGGCCTACCGTTGGCTCGACTCGGCTCCCCAAACACTGTCGGCCAAACCCCACCGCCCGGCCTATGGCTCCGATGGCGACTACTTTTCCAAACCCAACGTAGAAGATGTGGTGGAAGCTGCCTATGCCCTTATGCACGAAGCCGAACCACAACGATTTCCGGCGATTTACTGATTGTTTTCAACAGCCCCAAAAAGCGTAGGCCTTCCCTGGTTTACGCTTTTTTTCTGGCGGCTCACTATCGGTATAATTTTGCCAACCAGTCATTTATGTGTAGATTGAATCGGCAAATCCTTCCTACCTGTATGCCCCTAAAACTAGTGTTTATCTGCCTTTTCGGATTACTAGTCCGACCTAGTATCGCTCAATCGGCCGACTCCTTACTGGCGTTGCTTCCCACTCAACCCGACAGTGAGAAAATACATACCTTGCTGCAATTGGGTAAAGTTTATTTTATTCAGGGAGAGGATTCCCTTTCCAAGCTGTATGCAACGCGAAGTTACCGGCTGGCGCACTCTCTTAACGATGTCAAAATAGAGGGCGAAGCCAGGCTGGTGTGGGTACGTACCGAAATGAACTACAATACCAGCCTGGACCAAGCCTACGCCCAATTGGATACGGTGGATAAGCTGGCTATCCAAAGTAAGGATCAGGACCTGCAAGGTTGGGCTTATTTTAGGCGAGCCCAGATTTATGGAGGTTCTCTGAAATACGCCGCCGAAGTAGAACCCTTGTTCAGGAAGGCATTGGCTATTTTTGAAAAAACCAACAATACCGAAGGCATCGGAACCGTGCACGTAGATTTGGGCGCCCAAGCCGCCGGAAGCGGAAAGTATATGGTGGCCGTTGAACATTTTCTGAAAGGGAAGAAATTACTTGAAAAACTGAACCGACCCGTACTGCTTCGGGCTTCTACTGCCAACCTGGCCAGTGTGTACCATTCCCTCGGCAAGAATGACCTTGCCATAAAGTACAACAACGAAACCATCCAACTAGCCGAAAAGCTACGTGACCCGCGCCTGATGGCCTTCGCTTTGGCAAACCTGGGCGATATTCATCTGGAAAAAGGCGATTTCTCACGGGCTTTGACTTTCTACACCAAACAGGAAAAGGTACTCAATGCCTTTGAGGATCAGTCGGTGGCGCGTGCGGTTGCTAAAAGAGGAATGGCTTTATTTAAGCTTGGGAAGTATGACGAAGCGATGCGTGCGTGCCGTAGAGCCGACTCGCTCTACGTGGCGCGGTCGGGTTACGAAGAATCCATTGACTATTTTATAGAAGGTCTTTACGCAGAGATTTTTTTAGCTAAAAAGAACTACCAAAATGCCCTCCTTCACGCGCAGAAAGGCATTAGTAGCCTGGAAGAATACGGCGACCAGGGAGTTTTTCATCTCGAATTAGCCAGTTTTCATTCCTACCTGGCCACAGCATACGAGCAGCTCGGCCAGCCTGCCAAGGCCCTTTTTCACTATAAAAATTTCAAGACCCATTCGGATAGTCTGATTAATAATGATGCGCTGGAAAAAATTGCCAACGCTACCATGACCTATGATTTTGAGAAAAAAGAAGAGGCCGACAAACTCAGAATCACTTCTCTGGAAAACGAAAAACTCCGACAAAGCAGAACTAGTTTGATATTCCTGCTTGTGGGAGGAATTGGAATCATCGGCCTGATTGGATGGAGTAATCAGCAGCTCAAAACCAAAAATGGGCAGCTACTCCGCAAGAACAAAGAAATTGAGGAGGCCCTCTACAAAGGTCAGACCATAGAGCGGAAGCGCGTAGCCTCCGAACTCCACGACAACCTGAATACCAAAGTAACAGCCCTGCGGTGGAACATGGAGGCAATGGACAAAACGGCCATGAACCTGCACAATACCAAAATTTTCGACCGTATTTTTGACCTCAGCGGGGACATTTATTCCGACATCCGGCTTATTTCTCATAGCCTGCTCCCGGCGGAACTCGAAAAAAATGGCCTGGAAGCGGCCTTGCGTCGGCTGGTGAAGATGCTGGAAAGCAATCAGTCCAATCAAACAGAATTCTCTTTGATATCCAGCCTGAACGGAGCCCGCTTCCCTGAGTCACTGGAATATCAGGTATATGTGATCACACTGGAACTGGTCAATAATATTATCCGGCACGCGCAGGCATCCAGAGCCTGGATCACCATTTCGCTGGAAAATTACCGTCTTTGGCTGAGCGTCAGCGACAATGGCGTGGGTATTCCGGAAGAAGTAGAGTCGGACGGTATGGGATCAGCGAATTTGCGCGCCAGGATTGAAGATTTGAAAGGCGAACTAGTCGTGGAGTCTATGCGGGACAAAGGTACCTTATTTAAAATCTCGGTACCTTTTGCCTGAAAAACCTGATGGGTATGTACGTACGTTTTGGCAAACGACTTATTGATTGTATCGTTTCCTTGATGGGGTTGATTCTACTGTCGCCTTTGTTGCTATTGTTGGCGTTGTTACTAATGGTGGTCAATCGGGGCAATCCGTTCTTTCAGCAGGAACGTCCGGGCAAAATCCAACCGGGAGGCCAGGAACGGCTATTTACCTTAATCAAATTCAAGACCATGAACGACCGGCGCGATGCCTCCGGCCAGTTGCTCCCCGATGCCGAGAGACTGACCCGTTTTGGGAAATTTGTCCGCAAAACCTCCCTCGACGAGCTCCCGCAGCTTTGGAATGTAGCAAAGGGCGATATGAGCCTCATTGGCCCCCGACCCCTATTAGTAGAGTACCTTCCGCTGTACAGCCCTGTTCAGCGTCGCCGCCACCTGGTACGGCCGGGTATAACGGGCTGGGCGCAGGTCAATGGGCGCAATACCCTTAGTTGGCCCGATAAATTTGCCTACGATGTTTGGTACGTAGAAAACCTTTCGTTGGCTTTGGACTTGAAAATTGTATTTTTGACCATCGGAAAAGTACTTCAAAGCGAAGGTATAAATTCCAGTACGGCGGCTACTATGACAAAGTTTACCGGACAGAACTAATCACATCTTATTAAATATCTCTCCAATTCATGCTGTTATACGGTGCAAGTGGACATGCCAAAGTAGTGGCTTCTATTCTGAAAGCCATGGACGTGGAAGTGGAGGCTGTTTTTGACGATGACAGCACCAAAAAGCAGTTGGGTACGATCCCGGTCATCGGGGGTTACAAGGCAGATTTTGAATCGGATCAGGGGCTGATTATTGCCATTGGATATAATAGCGTTCGTGCGCAGGTTGCAGCCCTAATCCAACATCGATTTGGAACCGCCGTGCACCCTTCCGCCCTCGTAGATGCCAGTGTAAGGATAGGAGAAGGAACCGTACTAATGCAAGGGGCCATTGTGCAGGCCGATACCCGCATCGGCCGGCACGTCATCATTAATACCGCCGCCACCATCGACCACGACTGTCAGCTAGGTGATTTTGTCCATATAGCCCCCGGTGCTACCTTATGCGGTGGCATCCAGGTAGGTACCCAAACCCTCATCGGCGCGGGGAGCGTGGTGGCTCCCAACCTGACCATCGGAGCCCATTGCGTCATTGGGGCTGGCAGCGTGGTGACCAAATCCATTCCCGACGGAAGCACCGTGTGGGGAAACCCGGCGAAGGTCACTTTGAATAAGTGACTGTTTTTTTTCTATCCTTCTATCCATCACTCATTCTATCCTTAACTACATGCCCCCCGAAAAGATTTGGCTTTCTTCCCCCCACATGAGTGGCCGCGAGCTTCCCTACGTGCAAGAGGCGTTCGATACCAATTGGATAGCCCCGCTCGGCCCTAATGTGGATGCCTTCGAGCGGGAATTATGTGTTTCGGTGGGCGCTGCTCACGCTGCCGCGCTGGCGTCCGGCACGGCGGCCATCCACCTGGCGCTGATTATGCTGGGGGTTAGGTCGGGTGACCTCGTCCTTTGCCAGACCTTCACCTTTTCGGCTTCGGCCAACCCCATCGTGTACCAGGGAGCTACCCCGGTATTTATTGATAGCGAGCCCGATACCTGGAACCTTAGCCCCGAAGCCCTGGAAAAGGCCTTGAAATACTATACGGATCGAGGGCAAAAGCCCAAAGCTGTGATAGGCGTACACTTGTACGGGATGCCCGCCAGGCTGGAAGAGATTCTGGCTCTGTGTGTGCAGTATGAGGTACCTTTTGTCGAAGATGCCGCCGAAGCCTTGGGCTCTTCTTACCAGGGACAAAGGGCCGGTTCCTTTGGGCAGATGTCGGTTCTTTCCTTCAACGGAAACAAAATCATTACCACCTCAGGAGGGGGTGCTTTGCTCTCAGACGAAGAAGGCCTGGTACAAAAAGCTCGCTTTCTGGCTACCCAGGCACGAGATGCCGCTCCGCACTACGAGCATTCCCACATAGGGTACAACTACCGCATGAGCAACGTATGCGCGGGTATTGGTCGCGGACAGCTGGAAGTACTTTCCGAAAGGGTGGCGCAACGCCGAGCTAACTTTGACTACTATGACAAGGAGTTGGGTACTCTGCCCGGTCTTACCTTCCAGCAAGAGCCCGAAGGAAGCTTTTCCAATCGCTGGCTTAGCTGCATGCTCGTGGACTCCTCCTTGACGAGCGGCATCACGCGCGAAAGCATTCGACTGGCTTTGGAAAAAGAAAACATTGAGTCGAGACCGTTGTGGAAGCCTATGCACCTGCAACCGGTATTCAAGGGAGTGCTCCTTATTTTGGGGATACTATCGCCGAAGCCCTCTTCGCGGATGGACTATGTCTACCCTCGGGATCCAATCTCTCCACGGAAGATCTCAACCGAATCACGACTACGATTCGGCAATTCCTGGCCTAAAACGCACCGTGGCCCGAACCTTTAATTGGTTCGGGCCACGGGTACTATCCTTATATCTTCACTATTTACATACTTTTCGCCATGCTTTTACCGAGGCTAATCATAGCTTCGGGCGTTTGGTAACCAATCACTTTTTTGACAATCTTACCGCTGGGCTCGATAAAAAATAGCGTTGGATAGGCTTCTAGTGGGAACAACCGGGCCAACTGAGGACCTTCCCCCCGCTCCATATCCACTTTGACATTGATAAAATTCTTATTAAAAATTTCACCTACATCCTGACGGGTAAAAACGTTTTTTTGCAGCAATTTGCAAGGCCCGCACCAGCTCGCGTACGCATCCAGAAAAATAATTTTATTTTCTGCTTTGGCCTTTTTCACCACGGCCGCCCAGGCGGCATCCGTAAACTGAATCCCTTCAACCTCAGTCGTAGCCACTCGGTCAGCTTCTGTCCAGGCCCCCAGGGTGATCAAAAATACGAATCCCCATACCCATGCTATCTTTTGAAAGCTTTTCATTGTATAATAGTTAGCGGTAAAATGAAATGTGAATACATAACGTAAAGTGACTGCGTTTTCGTTTCGCTAGCCCGATTTTCAAGCAAGGTTGTCAATCAGTTCAAAATTCGCATCTATTTTTTTCAATAGCAATAATTCTTTTGCCTTTATTTCAAACCCTCTACTCCTAAGACTTTCAGACCGTTATCTGAGTGGGCTATACGGGGTTAGAACAATAATTCGTACCTTTGCAAGCTCAAATCGCAAACTAAGGATATGATCATTCAGGAAGCAGGCTATGTAATGAGTAATGCGGACTACCGACAGTGTCCTTCCCCTGACCTGCCCGAGTACGCTTTCATCGGGCGCTCCAACGTAGGCAAATCGTCGCTGATCAACATGCTCACGCAGCGCAATGGCCTGGCCAAAACCTCGCAGCACCCTGGCAAGACCCAGTTGATCAACCACTTTCTAATTAATACGAACTGGTACCTTGTGGATTTGCCCGGTTATGGTTACGCAAAGGTGAGCAAGTCGGAACGCGACAAGTGGGAGCACATGATCTACGAATACCTGCGGTACCGCTCCAACCTCGTGTGCACCTTTGTGCTGATCGACAGCCGTCATGATCCGCAGCGGGTGGATCTGGAATTTATGGAAAAACTGGGTGAAGAAGGAATTCCGTTTCACATTGTATTCACAAAAACCGACAAGCTGAAATCCCACCAGGTTCAGGCTCAGATAGACCGCTATCAGGAAAAACTACTCGAAACCTGGGACGAACTCCCGCTGAGCTTTATCACCTCTGCCGAGAAAGGCCAGGGGCGCGAAGCTATACTGGAAGCAATACAAACATACAACGATACGTTTGTAGACTCGGGAAGTGCTTAGTTGTGAAGGCGCGCATCTTTGCGTTACTTTGCGGATATTCTTTGAAAGAATAGAAATACAATCATATAATTTTTGCGTGTAAAAGAAGAAACTCAGGAATGGAATTACTAAAAGAAATCGCCAATGTATCGGGCAAGAGTGGTTTGTACCGTATCCTTAAGCCAGGTCGGGCCGGGGTTATTGTAGAAAGTCTGGATGCGAAAAAAGAAAAATCTATGATCGGGGCTACCGCCCGGGTTTCGGTACTGAAAGATGTGTCCATATTCACCGATGGAGCTCAGGAATCTGTTCCCCTTTCGGAGGTGTTCCTGAAAATCAGAAGTATCCATGGTGAAAAAGTGGATATTGTATTGAAAGAGGCTTCGGATAAAGATCTGATTGAGTTTTTGAACGAAGTACTGCCTGATTTTGACCGGAGCCGGGTGTATGTTTCGGACATCAAAAAAATCATTAGCTGGTACAATACCCTTTCGGAGCATTTTCCGGATTCATTTGTGGAAGAAACCACTGTGGAAGAGACCACCGAGCCAATAGCCGCTGCCGATAAGCAGGACAGCGAAGCCCCGGCAGCCGAATAGACAATTTCCTGGTATCGTACGTACACTACCCCGCGAGTTTTTGCGGGGTATCTTTATTTTTGTAAAACAGTATTCCCTAGCTCGCGTCGTGAACAGTCCCGCCGATTCCAGTCTTTCCGCCTATATTGACCATACGCTCCTGAGTCCAACCGCCAGCGAAACCGATATTCGCAAGCTCTGTGAAGAAGCCTGGATTCATGCGTTCAAGGCGGTTTGTGTGGCGCCTTCCTACGTCACCTACACCAAGGACATGCTCGAATTCTGTCCTGTACCCATCGCGATTGCTACCGTGATTGGCTTCCCGCTGGGGTACTCTACCACCGACACTAAACTCCACGAATCAGAAACTGCCCTCCGAAACGGGGCTAACGAGCTTGATGTAGTGATGAACCTCGCCTGGTTCAAGTCCATGGCCTATCTCAGTGTGCAGCAGGAACTCCATCAGATCGCCAAACTAGCCCATAACAGTGGAGCGATTGTGAAAGTAATTATAGAAACGGCCTACCTGGACAGTTATGAACTCCATACGGCTTGCGAAATCTGCGTGGAAGCACAGGCCGATTTCGTAAAAACGTCCACGGGCTTTGCTCCCAGAGGGGCTGAGCTCGAAACCGTCCGACAGATGCGCAGCCTTCTACCCAATACCATGCAGATAAAAGCTTCGGGAGGCATCCGTACCCGGGAGCAAGCCTTGGCTTTCATCGAAGCCGGCGCGAGCCGTTTGGGTACATCTGCCGGCATCGCCATCGTTCAGAACGCATGAGGCGGGTTTTGCTTCTTAGTACCGTTCATCCTCCGAACGACCCGCGTATCGTGTACAAGATCGCCCCTTCGCTGGCTGCCTTCTATTCTGTTTTTGTAGCGCTGCCCGCAGCAGGTTCCAACGCGCACACCAGCCCGGCTACTTTTATCCGGCTTCCCAAGTTTCGGCGTTTAGTATTCCGGCTGCTCGTCAGCTACCCCATCATGCTGTGGAAATGCCTGCGGTTACGTCCCCACATAGTCCACATATTTGTCCCGGAGCTCATTCCCATTGCCTTTCTGTTCCACTGGCTTGGTGCGCAGATAGTGTATGAGGTACAGGAAAATCTCTACAAAAAATTTGCCCTCAAAAAGTACAACAACGAAGAACTCTTTCAGTACTTTTTCCGGGTGTTTGACCACCTGGCTCGGCGTTATTTTCATTGCATCCTCACCGACGACGCCTACCTTCAGGAATATCATTCCCTGGCTTATCCTAGCGCAGTGGTCCATAATTTTGCTTCCTTGCCTCTGCTAGACAACCTGCCCGCAGCACCCAGTCCGCCGCCCCAAGTACCCACTATTGTGTACTGCGGCGTGTTGTCCATGGAAAGATCATTTGATACCCTGGTAGCTTCTCTTTTACTATTACGCGAACAATGTCCTGATTTTCAGGTTCATTTATTCGGATCGGTGCTTTTTAGTCCGGCAGAGGCAGAAGCTCTGCCTCATTATGAAAGCATTCGTCCTCATTTGAAATTTTATGGCTATACCGATCAGCGCATTGCCTTATCCTACGCAAAGCAAGCTACGGTCGGGTTAGCCTTACTGAAGCCCGTTGGCGATTATCCCGACTCCTACACTACCAAGCTTTTTGAATATATGGCGCTCAAATTGCCCGTGATCACTTCTGACTTTCCCCTCTACCGGGAGGTAATAGATACTCATCAGTGCGGAGTCTGTATTTCTCCTTACGACGCCCAGGCTCTGGCCCAAGCCCTGGCCTGGCTGATCCGATATCCCGAACGAGGGAAAGAAATGGGAGAGAAGGGCCGGGAGGCGGTGGAGAAGTTTTATACCTGGGAAAGTCAGGAATCTATTTTGTTGGGATACTATGCCTCTCTCCATACAAAAACTTTATAAAAAAGCCTAGTAGCTTGGAAAAATAAATGAATATTTAAATATTTTATTGAATTGTTCAAATATTGAGTACCACACTTTCTACGAAATATTTAACTTTCGGAAGTGTTCATAGGAACATTTTTGAAAAGCCACTGATCAAATTATGTATATAAACAGGGTAAGTCATTATCTGCCTAGTGAAGTAGTTGGTAATGAATATTTTACTGAGCTAAACAACCTATCAAGTGAATGGATTGTAGAACGCACGGGCATCAGTGAGCGCCGCAAAGCCGAAGAAGGTGAGAACACCAACACGATGGCAATTGAAGCGGTAAAACTGCTGCTAGATAAAATTCCATACAGCAAAAATGAAATTGATCTGATCGTGGGGGCTACTTATACTCCCTACGATACCATCGTTTCGCTCGCCCATGCCGTGCAGCATTATATCGAAATCCCCGACATCCCCGTGGTGTCGGTATCATCGGCCTGCTCTTCGTTGCTAAATGCAATAGAATTGGTTGAGGGGTACTTTGCCATGAAAAAAGCATCGAAGGCACTGGTAATCGTATCAGATCATAATACAGCCTACTACAATGAGCGGGATACCATTTCGGGCCACCTGTGGGGTGATGGCGCCTCCGCGCTATTGATTTCCAAAGAACGCCAAACCGACTCTGATCTATTTATCCGCAAACTCATTACGGGTGGCGCTGCTACAAGTGGCAAAGCCACCGAAGCGGTGGTTCTGCGTCCAAACGACCGGGGGGTCATTATGCCTTATGGCCGGGACGTATTTCAGAACGCCTGTACGTACATGCCAAAAGTAAGCCAACAAGTACTGCAAGCCTGTGGGCTCACGATTTCGGACATTGACTATTTGATCCCGCATCAGGCCAACCATCGCATCAGTCTGAACGTAATCGGAACCCTGGGGATCCCAGAGGAAAAGCTCCTATCCAATATCCAAAGGTTGGGGAATACGGGCTGTGCTGGCTGTGCCATTGCCCTATCCGAAAACTTTGACCGCTTTGAGAAAGGACAACGGTTGGTCGTAACGGTGTTTGGGGGAGGGTATTCGTATGGAGCTATGCTTATTGAGGTGTGAGTAGCCTTAAATAATTCGTTTCAGCACGATCGTAGTAAAGATGATATTCCCTCCCCGCTTTACGACGAGGTTGATGGCCTTGCCCTCTTTTCGTTGGAGAATTTTGTAAATCTCCGTCATGTTGAGGGTACTTACGAGTATGTTATTTATAAACATCAACCGATCGTCTTTTTGGAGGCCGGCGTCCTCCGCTGGGGAGTCTTCTATGATCCTGTCTACATAGTATTCATTGTATTTTTCTCCTTTTGCGCGCAAGTCCATCCCGCTCATATCATGTTCAAAAGGCTCCTTCATGGCCTTTTTTATTGGTCTCAGCGTAATGAATTTCTCCGGGTAGTTGATCGTTACGGTAAACCGGCGGAGGAGTTCCCCTCCCACATTTCCTTCCCGGTCCACCCGGGTACTTATTTTGCTGCCAAACGAGGCGCTATCAGGAAAGGAAGCCAAAACCTGAGATAGGACATATTCTCCAACCGTTACTTGATCGAGCCTACCCAAATGCCCGCTAATCTTACCGGACAGGCCTATCCCGAGCTGTACGTTAATTGTGGTGTCGGGCAGGGGAATAGTGGTGGCATAGGTATTCAACATTACCGCATGGCCCGCTCCGGTGTCGAGCAATAGCCTAACGTTCTGTTTTCTGTTGAGCTCGCTGATGAAAATACTATCTAAATACGGCTTTTTATCCACAATTTCCAATGGAATTTTTACGCCATCGGATCGGCGGTATTTGTAGTACTCGGGCGGGCGAATGATCAATTCCCGGTGCTGAAAATCCAGAGTAACCACAAAGCGCTCAAATAATTCGTAGCCAATCAGACCATGAATTGGTGTTCCGACAAGTTCTGAAAGTTTTAGTATATCCTTTTCAAGTACCACCAGATTGTGATTAAAAGTACGGGCGAAGCCTACCTGCAGGGTATTGCCAATGCTTACTTTTGCTTCCAGAGTACTATCCTTGCCTACTCCATCGAGTTGTATACTTCGTACATACTTGCTGTTGATGAATTGCGCAACCGCCGGATCAGTAATGATAGTAGAACTTACACCCGTGTCCAGAATAAAACGAAGGGTATCTGATTTGTTGAGCCGGGCCGGGATGATAATAAGGTTGGCATGGAGTTCAAAAGGAACCCGGATACTCCTGCGTTTTTGCATGAGATGAAATCCAAATACCTCGTTTTGTGCCTCGGAAATCAGAGGACAAGTCAGAAAAATAGAAGCAAGCAGTACAAGTAAAGTAAATTTCATTCTCATGGCGTTGCACTCTCCCACAAATTGCAAAAACTCTATAACATACACTAACATACTAGGAATAAAAATGCCGTGGAAACGAGGCGAGAACAACTCACTTCATTTGCACGGCATCAACTATCCAGGAAGTAGAATACCAAATTTCCCTGTTAGTTTGGGATGGGATTCGTATAGCGAATCGGCTTCCAGCTATTATTGGCAGGATTGATATCCGGCAAATTGTGGTCGGGATCAATCCGAACCGAACGCAGGGGCTGCTGAGTATCCGCCCGGAAGGTCCAGTTGCCTCCTCGTTGCCATATTTCCACCGGTAATTCCACCCGTGTTTTCTTTCCGTTGGCCTCTTCCAGCTCTATTGTAGCGGGCATCGCCCACTGGTCCAGGTTCTCAATAGTAATCAAGGATCCTTTCTGAGGGTTCTGCTCGATATAAGCTACATCTTTAACACTCTGATCCAGCTTATAGTTTTCAAAAAACCATCCTTTCCAAAACCACCCAAGGTCTTCGCCGGCCCCGTCCTCCATAGATCTGAAAAAATCGTAAGGGGTAGGATGTTTGAACGCCCAGCGTTTCACGTATTGTCGAAAAGCATAGTCGAAGCGCTCTTTTCCGAGTACCTGTTCCCGCAGCATTTTAAGGCCGATGGCTGGTTTGTAGTATGCTTCAAATCCCAAATTACGGGCCTGTACCACATCGGGTATGGTCATAATAGGATCGGCATCGTCGCGGAATATCGCAGGAGCCAACCGTTGCTGGTCGTCCATCTGATTGTTCTTGTATTCGCCATTATTGAAGGCATCTGTTGAGAGAAAATTGAGGAAGGTATTAAACCCTTCATCCATCCAGGCATACTTGCGCTCGTTGTTACCCACAATCATCGGAAACCAGTTGTGTCCGAATTCGTGGTCGGTTACCCCCCACAGGCTCTCGCCCCGATCGGAATGGGAACAGAAAACGATACCCGGATACTCCATTCCGCCCACAATACCCGCCACGTTGGTGGCCACGGGGTAGGTATACTCGTACACATAGTTGGAGTAAAATTCAATACAGCCTTTGACGTATTCCGTAGAACGACCCCACCCTTTTTCGCCACCATCCTCGGCGGGATAGGCCGATTGGGCCAGGGCTGTCTTTCCACTAGGTAGATTGATGCGGGCTGCATCCCACACAAAGGCTTTGGAAGTAGCCCAGGCGATGTCCCGCGCCTGCTGGCAACGAAAACGCCACGTAAGCGTGCCCGACTGCTTTGGACGCGACTGTGAGCTAGTTACCTCTTCGGCGGTGCGAATCATGACGGTAGCATCGCTTTTACGGGCCTGATCCAGGCGGTTCATCTGCTCTTTGGTCAATACGTCGTTTGCATTCATCAGCTCTCCTGATCCTACCACAATATGATCCCAAGGTACCGTCACAGCGTATTCAAAATCCCCGTATTCCAGATAAAACTCACCCGCGCCCAAGTACGGAAGGACATTCCACCCCTCAATATCATCGAAGACACACACCCGCGGATACCACTGCGCTATTTCGTAAATCGTTCCATTTTGGGTTTGGAGGGTACCCATCCGGTCGGACCCGTATTCAGGGATCTTAAAAGAATAGGCAATCTTTATTTTTATCGCTTCCCCATTGGCCTTCAACGGCTCCGTCAAACGGATTTGCATCCGGGTATCGTTGATAATATATAGGGAGTTAACCGCTTTCGCTTTCCCCTGTTGCACCGTCACGGAAGTGATTTTATTGCCACCTTCAAAGCCCATGTTTCCAAAACGCCCTCCGGAGATTGGAGTAGTTTTGCCACCACGAGATGAATCACTAAAAGCATTCTGATCCAATTGGAGCCAGATAAACTCCAAATCTTCGGGGCTAGTGTTTTTGTAGGAAATCTCCACATCTCCGGTTAAAGTTTCAGTGGTTTCATCCAGGGCAATATTAATTTTATAATCTGCCCGGTTCTGCCAGTAGCGGGGCCCGGGAGAACCCCCGCCTGTGCGGTATTCACTCCCCGGCTGAAAGTTAAACAAGGGGTGAAACAATCCGTGAGCATCGTATTTTGATTTTCCTTCTTCCTGGGCAAAAGAGCTTAGTCCAAGTAGCGCACAAAACGCCATGAGTCCTAAGCGGACAAATTGTCTATTCATTCTCGGGTTGGATTAATTGATCGTATTCTACTAAACGAAAAAAGTATACCTTTTGTAAGCAGGAAGGTTAAAAATCTTAGCAAGGTGCTCTAAGCCTCTCCACCGGGTCCGCCAAAACTCATCGGAAAATTGAATTGAGAGCCGTCGCCACCTGAGTTCTGGATAGGGCCGTGGGCTTCCTCGAACTTATTGATATTATCCTTCAAGGCTTCCAGCAGCCTTTTGGCGTGTTCGGGCGTAACGATGATGCGTGCTTTTACCTTGGCCTTAGGTACACCGGGCATCAGGCGAATAAAATCGAGGATAAATTCGCTATTGGAATGGGCTATCATGACCAGGTTAGAATAAACTCCTTCGGCCATTTCTTCAGAGAGTTCAACGTTAATCTGCTGCTCAGTTTCTTGCTTTTGTTTTGCCATGCTTTCGGTCTGTTTTAACAAAGGTAAAAAAAAGTAACACGTAGCGAACTTGCTATCAGTTCCTAAAGACAAAAAAGCCGACTCCCTCTGCGGAAGCCGGCTTGATTTATTTAGTCACCCGAATTGGCCTAGGCCAGTTCCTTCTTTTTGCGGGCGGCTCTTTCGCGTGAATCCGTAAGGGCGTCGAACTCCTCTTTGGAACCCACCAGCAGGTTGACATACTTGCGCATGCCCGTACCAGCCGGTATCAGGTGCCCTACAATTACGTTCTCTTTGAGCCCCTGCAGGGAGTCGCGCTTGCCGCGAACGGCGGCTTCGCTCAGTACCTTGGTTGTTTCCTGGAAAGAAGCAGCCGATACAAAGCTCTCGGTACCCAACGAGGCCTGCGTAATACCCATCAGGGTAGGCTTGGCCACGGCAGGTTGGGCGTCACGGGCTTTCACCAGTTTGAGATCCCGGCGCTTGAGGCTGGAATTCTCATCCCGCAAGCGACGTACCGATACGATCATACCTGGTTTCAAAGATTCCGAATCACCCGATTCTTCTACCACTTTCATATTGAGGATCTTGTCGTTATCCTCCCGGAACACCCACCGATCTACGGGCTGCATTTCGAGGAAGTTGGTATCCCCAGCGTCCAGAATCTCTACTTTCTGCATCATCTGACGTACGATACACTCGATGTGCTTATCATTAATCTTTACACCTTGCAGACGGTACACTTCCTGAATCTCGTTCACGAGGTACTCCTGTACGGCGGTTGGCCCTTTGATCGAAAGGATGTCAGCCGGAGTAATGGCCCCGTCCGAGAGCGGATCGCCCGCCTTCACGAAGTCGCCATCCTGCACCAAAATGTGCTTGGAGAGCGTCACCATGTAGCGGCGTTGTACGCCATCCTTTGATTCAATCAGGATTTCCCGATTACCACGCTTCACACCACCGTAGCTTACTACACCGTCGATTTCACTCACGGTAGCAGGGTTGGATGGGTTACGAGCTTCAAAAAGTTCCGTTACGCGGGGCAGACCTCCCGTAATATCGCGGGTCTTTCCTACTACACGGGGGATTTTGGCAATAGGCTGTCCGGCTTTCACCTTCACCCCATTCTTAACCACCAAACGAGCCCCTACGGGTAAGTTGTATGATTTCTCGGTCTGATCTTTCAGAAGCTTGCTCTTTCCTCTTGCTATTACAGCCGGGTTCTTAGTTTTATCACGGGTATCGATGATTACCGCCTCCTGGAAGCCGGTTTGCTCGTCAAATTCCTCGCGGTAGGTGATTCCTTCTTCAATGGCGTCGAACTCCACCGATCCGTCAAACTCCGACAAAATCACGGCATTGTAAGGGTCCCAGGTACAGATTTCCTGTCCTTTGAACACCGTATCACCGTCTTTTACACTCAGGTGTGCACCGTAAGGTACGTTATTGGCAATGAGGAGTTGTTTGGTTTCGGGATGCACTATCCGTACTTCACCCGAACGCCCCATCACTACGGTAATCGGATCGCCCTCACTGTTGGTAGATTCTACCAGACGGAGATCTTCGAATTGGATAAGACCTTCAAACTTCGCCTTGATGTTGGCATCAACGGCAATGTTAGAGGCAGTACCCCCCACGTGGAAGGTACGTAGCGTCAGCTGAGTACCTGGCTCACCGATCGACTGAGAAGCGATAACGCCCACAGCCTCACCGATGTCCACCATCCGGGCTGAGGCCAAGCTGCGTCCGTAGCACTTCACACATACCCCGTTGCGGGTTTCGCAGGTCAGTACCGAACGAATCTCTACACTCTCGATGCTTGTTTCATCAATATAAGCGGCGATCTCCTCGGTTATTTCCTGGCCTGATTCAAGAATCATTTCGCCAGACAGCGGATCAAACACGTCGTGTACGCTTACCCGACCCAAAATCCGCTCTGATAGAGGCTCTACGATATCTTCGTTATCTTTCAAAGCCGAGATCTGAATACCACGCAGCGTTTCGCAGTCGTTTTCTACTACCACTACATCTTGCGCTACGTCGTGCAAACGACGGGTTAGGTAACCAGCATCAGCCGTTTTAAGAGCCGTATCCGCCAGACCTTTCCGCGCACCGTGGGTAGAGATAAAGTACTCGAGTACGTCTAGCCCTTCCTTAAAGTTAGAAAGAATGGGGTTCTCGATGATTTCACCGGCACCACCTGCGAGGTTCTTCTGAGGCTTGGCCATCAGACCCCTCATTCCACCCAACTGGCGAATCTGCTCACGCGAACCACGGGCTCCCGAGTGCATCATCATGTAGATGGAGTTAAAGCCCCCCTGATCGGCTTCGAGCTGCTTCATGAGCGTCTCGGTGATACGGGAGTTTACACGCGTCCAGATGTCGATTACCTGGTTGTAGCGCTCATTCTCCGTAATTAGACCCATCAGGTAGTTGCTCCATACGCCCTCTACATCTTTCTTGGCATCCTCAATGAGCTTCTCCTTTTCGGCGGGTACCATCACATCGCTAAGACCAATGGACAAGCCGCCCCGGAAGGCCATCTGGAAACCAAGCTCCTTTATCTCGTCAAGGAATTGGGCAGTGCGGGATACACCGGCCAGTTTGAATACCTGACCAATGATCTGCTGCAGTTTTTTCTTAGTGAGCAGTTCATTGATATACCCTACCTCGGCGGGAACAGCCTGGTTGAAGAGGATACGACCGGCTACGGTTTCGATAAGCTTTTCTTCAAAGGTACCATCCTCATTACGAACCCGCACGCGGCACTTGATGTGGGCATGCTTGGAGACACGTCCTTCGTTAATGGCGATGATTACTTCATCAGGGCCATAGAATGTCATTCCTTCTCCAATAATCGGATACTCGGGTATATTTTTACGCCCTTTGGTTACGTAATACAAGCCAAGTACCATGTCCTGAGAGGGTACCGTAATGGGCGCTCCGTTGGCAGGGTTCAGGATGTTGTGTGAAGAAAGCATCAGCATGGACGCTTCCAAAACAGCTTCCTGTCCTAACGGCACGTGAACGGCCATCTGGTCACCGTCAAAGTCAGCGTTGAAGGCAGTACATACCAGCGGGTGTAGCTGAATAGCTTTTCCTTCGATCAGCTTGGGCTGGAAAGCCTGAATACCCAAACGGTGCAGCGTAGGAGCCCGGTTTAGAAGCACAGGGTGTCCTTTCAGCACGTTTTCCAGAATATCCCAGATTACCGGATCTTTCCGATCCACGATCTTCTTGGCGGACTTCACGGTCTTTACAATTCCACGCTCAATAAGCTTGCGAATAATAAATGGCTTGAAAAGCTCGGCGGCCATGTCCTTGGGTAAACCGCACTCGTGCAGTTTCAGCTCTGGACCTACCACAATTACTGAACGACCGGAGTAGTCAACCCGCTTACCGAGGAGGTTCTGACGGAAACGACCCTGCTTTCCTTTCAGCATGTCCGAAAGTGATTTCAGAGCCCGGTTTCCTTCTGACCGCACGGCGTTTACTTTCCGGCTGTTGTCGAAGAGGGAATCAACAGCCTCCTGTAACATCCGCTTTTCGTTGCGGAGAATTACCTCGGGAGCTTTGATTTCGATCAAACGCTTCAGACGGTTGTTCCGGATAATCACCCGGCGGTACAAGTCGTTCAAGTCGGAGGTAGCAAAGCGACCACCATCCAGGGGCACCAAAGGACGCAATTCTGGTGGAATCACGGGTACCATCTTGATCACCATCCACTCGGGCCGGTTTTCGATACGGGTGTTGGCATCCCGGAAAGCTTCTACTACTTTCAGACGCTTCAAGGCTTCTGCCTTACGTTGCTGAGAAGTGTCGGTGGCTGCCTGGTGGCGCAGTTCGTACGAAAGCTCGTCAAGCTGGATGCGGTTCAAGAGCATCTCAAGAGCCTCAGCGCCCATCTTGGCGATAAATTTATTGGGATCGGTATCCGGCAACATCTGGTTTTCGCGGGGAAGCTTATCTACGATGTCTAGATATTCATCTTCCGTCAGAAAATCCATGTAGCTTACCCCATCCTCGGCCTTAATACCCGCTTGTACTACGGCGTACCGCTCGTAGTAAATGATCTGATCCAATTTTTTGGTAGACAGTCCCAGCAGGTAGCCAATTTTGTTAGGCAAGCTTCTAAAATACCAAATGTGTGCAACTGGAACCACCAATTCAATGTGTCCCATGCGCTCGCGGCGTACCTTCTTCTCGGTTACTTCCACGCCGCAACGGTCGCAAATAATCCCTTTGTAGCGAATACGCTTGTATTTACCACAGTGACATTCCCAGTCCTTCACGGGTCCGAAGATCCGCTCGCAGAACAAACCACCCATTTCCGGCTTGTAGGTCCGGTAATTGATGGTTTCGGGTTGAGTCACTTCACCATAAGAGCTCTCGAGAATAGATTCGGGCGAGGCCAGGCTAATGGTGATGTTCAGAAAGTCACTGTTTAGTTTTTTGTTCTTCTTAAAAGACATATTGTTGATCTTTATGCTGTGAGTCAATAGTCTTGATCTATATATTTCAAATAAGTGGTGAAAATCAGACCATGATTCTCACCACTTTTGGAATTCATTAATCCAGCGTAATCTCCAACGCCAATCCACGAAGCTCGTGTACCAGTACGTTGAATGACTCCGGAATGTTGGGCTTTGGCAGGTTCTCACCCTTTACGATTGCCTCGTACGCCTTGGCGCGCCCTACTACGTCGTCCGATTTTACGGTCAGGATTTCCTGAAGAATGTGCGAAGCACCGAAGGCTTCAAGTGCCCATACCTCCATTTCTCCAAACCGCTGCCCACCAAACTGTGCCTTACCACCCAGCGGCTGCTGCGTAATGAGCGAATAAGGTCCGATCGAACGGGCGTGCATTTTATCGTCAACCAAGTGACCCAGTTTCATCATGTAGATAAGACCAACCGTCACTTTCTGATCAAAACGATCGCCACTCAGACCATTGTACAGGTAGGTACGTCCCCAATCAGGAAGTCCGGCTTCCTTCAATTCGGCTCCTACTTCCTCTTCGGTAGCTCCGTCGAAAATAGGCGTTGCGTAGCGACGACCCAGCTTCAGACCGGCCCAGGCAAGAATGGTTTCGTAAATCTGCCCGATGTTCATACGTGAAGGTACTCCCAAAGGGTTCAGAACGATATCCACCGGCGTGCCGTCTTCGAGGAAAGGCATGTCTTCATCGCGTACAATACGCGCTACAACACCCTTGTTTCCGTGGCGACCCGCCATTTTGTCCCCTACTTTCAGTTTCCGCTTTTTGGCAATATATACCTTGGCAAGTTTTACGATACCGGCTGGCAGTTCATCTCCAACTTCCAGAGCAAAGCGCTCCCGCTTGAAATGACCCATCAGCTCACTGCGCTGGTTGAGATAATTCCGAACCAGGCGGAAAATCAGTCGGTTCAGTTCAGTATCATCCGTCCACACGTCTGTGAGTACATCCCCGATCAGGTTTACCTCCTCGGGTACAGAGTACTGGCTTTCGTCGCGGTAGGGGTTAGCGGCAGGGAAAAGATTCTCCCCTACGTTCTTGCGGTTGAACTTCACGCCTTTGCTTACTAGCACATCACCGAACTTATGCTTAACTCCCTGGCTGGTTTTGCCATCCACAAGCTCCATCATTTTATCAATCATCCTCTCCCTAAGGGCAGTCAGATCGCGGCTATAGCGCTTCATGAGCAGCTTGAGATCGTCCTTGTGCTTAGCTCGCTCTTCCTTAGTTGGACGAGAGAAAAGCTTGGTATCAATCACAACTCCTTTCATGGACGGAGGTGCCTTCTTGGAAGCATCCTTTACGTCACCAGCTTTATCACCAAATATCGCCCGTAGTAGTTTTTCTTCCGGAGTAGGATCAGACTCACCTTTTGGTGTGATTTTACCAATCAGGATATCGCCTTCTTTTACTTCGGTTCCCATGCGGATGATTCCGTTCTCGTCAAGATTTCGAACGGTTTCTTCACTTACATTAGGAATCTCTGCGGTAAGTTCCTCTTCTCCCCGCTTGGTATCCCGTACTTCCAGTTCAAATTCTTCAATGTGAATGGAGGTAAAGATGTCTTCGCGAACTACTTTCTCTGAGATTACAATCGCATCCTCAAAGTTATATCCCTGCCAGGGCATAAAGGCCACCATCATGTTACGACCCAAAGCCAGTTCTCCGCCTTCGGTGCCATACCCCTGGCACAGCGCCTCGCCTTTCTTCACCTTCTGGCCCTTCAGAACCATGGGTTGCAGATTCAGGCAGGTATCTTGGTTGGTCCGACGGAATTTGACCAGGTTATAGCTAACCGTATCGTCGTCGAAGCTTACCTGACGATCCTCATCAGTCCGCTCGTAGCGTACAATGATTTTATTGGCATCTACATAATCAATCACACCATCGCCTTCGGCTACTACCAGAGCGCGCGAGTCCATCGCCACTCGTCTTTCCAGACCTGTTCCTACAATAGGAGCTTGGGGACGCAGAAGGGGCACCGCCTGACGCTGCATGTTCGATCCCATCAGGGCACGGTTGGCATCGTCGTGTTCCAGGAAGGGAATCAGAGAAGCGGCCACCGACACGATCTGATTGGCAGCAATATCCATGAAAGAAGCCTGACTTGGCTCTACCATCGGAAAGTCTCCCTCAAATCGGGTCTTGATTTTATCCACTGTGAAGTTTCCTTTATTGTCTACTGAGGCATTAGCCTGAGCGATATACTTGGAATCCTCTTCTTCCGCGGTCATGTATATGATTTCGTCGGTCAGTTTTCCGCCACTGTCAATTACCCGGTAGGGAGTCTCGATGAAACCCATACCGTTTACCTTTGCAAACACACAAAGGGAGGAAATCAGACCAATGTTCGGACCTTCTGGAGTCTCAATGGTACACAAACGACCATAGTGGGTGTAGTGTACGTCACGTACCTCGAATCCGGCACGCTCTCGCGATAGACCACCGGGTCCTAAAGCCGACATACGACGCTTGTGCGTAATTTCGGCCAAGGGGTTTGTTTGATCCATGAACTGCGAAAGCTGATTCGTTCCAAAAAAGGAATTAATCACCGACGATAGCGTACGGGCATTGATCAGATCAACAGGTTTGAAGTCTTCGTTGTCACGTACGTTCATCCGCTCCTTAATGGTACGGGCCATACGGGCCAATCCTACCCCAAACTGTGCGTACAACTGCTCACCTACGGTCCGCACACGGCGATTGGAAAGGTGGTCAATGTCGTCCACTACTGCTTTGGCGTTGATCAGTCCGATCAGGTACTTCACGATAGAAACAATATCTTCCGTAGTAAGTACCCGCACATCCAGGCTGGTATCGGACCCTAGCTTCTTGTTGATCCGGTAGCGACCTACATCACCCAGGTCATAGCGTTTGTCGCTGAAGAACAGGCTCTGGATTACATCGCGGGCAGTTTGCTCATCGGGAGCTTCGGCATTACGAAGCTGACGGTAAATCTGCTCAACGGCTTCTTTATCCGAGTTGGAGCTGTCTTTTTGTAGGGTATTATAAATGATATTATAATCGGCCACGTTCATATCTTCCTTATGAAGAATGATGGATTTTTGGCCCGATTCCACAATTACGTCTATGTCTTCGGCCCCAATGAGGGAATCCCGCTCGAGGAGCACTTCGTTCCGTTGGATAGAAACCACCTCACCGGTATCCTCATCAACGAAATCTTCCGTCCAGGTACGCAGAACCCGCGCTGCTAAGCGGCGGCCGACGGCCTTCTTAAGATTCGTTTGAGTAGCTGTAATTTCTTCCGACAGACCGAAAAGGTCAAGGATATCTTTATCAGATCCGAAACCGATGGCACGAAGCAATGTTGTAACCGGAAATTTCTTTTTCCGGTCAATGTAGGCATACATGACATTGTTGACGTCGGTCGAGAACTCGATCCAGGAACCTTTAAAGGGAATAATCCGGGCCGAATAGAGCTTTGATCCATTGGTGTGCTTACTCATGGAGAAGAACACACCAGGTGAACGGTGGAGCTGTGATACAATTACGCGTTCAGCGCCGTTAATCACGAACGACCCGCGTTCAGTCATGTACGGAATATTGCCTAAAAATACCTCTTGCTCAATGGTTTCGAATTCTTCGTGATCCGGATCATTGCAGATAAGGCGAAGTTTAGCTTTGAGAGGAACTGCATACGTCAATCCTCGATCAATGGATTCATCCACCGAATATTTGGGAGGCTCAAGGAGATAATCAATGAACTCAAGCACGAAGTTATCCCGGGAATCGGCAATGGGGAAATTCTCGGCAAATACCTTATAAAGGCCTTCGCCAGAGCGATCTTCCACCGAGGTGTCTAAGCTAAAAAAATCTCTGAATGATTGAACCTGAACCCCTAGTAAGTCGGGATAATTAATAATCGGAGTAATCCGGGCAAAGTTTTTTCTGGAAGTTGTTTTGGTAGCCAAGGCTATGATGTTTTTGGGTTAATAGAACAAAAATTTCTAGAGCCAATGCAATTGAATAGAACGCGCAAAAACCCTGATTAGTTTAAAACCACAAAATTAGGCCTCGTAGATTTGTTGGAAAACTGATCCCTCTTCTTACTTTCTACGAGAAAAGAAGTGTTTCGGATCCGTGTTCCCATTTAGAAACGCAAGGTGAATAGAAATGCTTCCTTGCTTTCGGGAGAAAAAATAGTATTCTGACTGAGCGGAGAGATGAACTTGTACTAAGCTCAGTGTTTAAAACACGTTGCAGAACAAATAAGTTTAGTTTGCTTTTCTTAAACAGGAAAAGACCTGACAAACGCCAGGCCTATTCCTGCTTATTTATGTAAAAGCTGGGCGAAATAGATTATTTCACTTCAACTTCAGCACCTGCTTCTTCAAGCTGCTTCTTAAGGGCTTCTGCCTCATCTTTAGCAATTCCTTCTTTCAAAGGCTTGGGAGCGTTGTCTACCAATTCCTTAGCTTCTTTCAAGCCAAGACCGGTCAGGTCTTTCACCAATTTGACAACAGCAAGCTTGCTTGCACCAGCTGCTTTAAGGATTACATCGAAAGACGTTTGCTCAGCTGCAGCGGCTGGCTCATCGCCACCACCAGCAGGGCCAGCTACCATTACTGCACCAGCAGCAGCGGGCTCAATGCCGTACTCGTCTTTCAGAATTGCAGCAAGTTCGTTCACTTCTTTAACCGTAAGGTTAACAAGCTGCTCCGCGAAAGCTTTCAAATCTGCCATTTTTTTATTTTGATTAAGTGATTATTACAAATGATTTTGAATGAATTAATGGCTTATAAAGAAGTCTGATGGATAGCCAGTGCGCATCAGCCGTATAAAAATTAGTCTTCTTTCTCGGATAAAGTCTTGAGAATACCCGCCAATTTGTTTCCGCCGCTTTGCAGGGCCGATATAACGTTTTTGGCTGGGGATTGCAGCAAACCGATCACTTCTCCAAGGAGTTCCTGCTTAGATTTCAGTGAAATAAGGGTTTCCAGTTGATCCGCTCCAATAAAGAGGGACATATCTACCGAAGCACCTTTCAATTTCAATTTATCGTTGCCTGACTTCTTGCGAAATTCTTTAATCAATTGTGCAGGGACTTTACCTGACTCCGGGTGAAACATTACGCCCGAGAACCCTTTCAAAACGCTTTCGTCGAAAGGAGTGTAATCGGTGCTCAGTGTTTCCAAGGCTTTCTTAATCAGGGTATTCTTGATCACCCGATACTCCACACCCCGCTCAAAGCAAAGGCGGCGAAGCTGATTTACTTCACCCACCGACATGCCAGAGGCATTGGTAATGTAGAAGTACGGTGTGCTTTCGAATTTCTGACTTAATTCGTCTATTACTACTGCTTTTTCTTCCCTTGTCATAATTATAAACCTGGAATCGTGTTTTTGTCAATGGAAACACTTGGGCTCATCGTGCTCGACAAGTAAATGCTTCTCACATACGTACCTTTTGCCGAGGAGGGTTTCAGGCGAACCAGGGTATTAATAACTTCCTGGGCATTCTGTGCCAATTTCTCAGGATCGAAAGAAACTTTTCCAATGCTGGTATGAATGATACCTGATTTATCAACCCGGAAATCAATCTTACCTGCTTTTACCTCCTGAACAGCCTTACCCACGTCGGTGGTTACCGTACCTGATTTTGGGTTAGGCATCAATCCGCGGGGACCGAGGATCTTACCCAATCTACCCACCTTAGCCATTACACTAGGCATCGTTATGATTACGTCAACGTCGGTCCAACCTTGTTCGATTTTTTGGATGTACTCATCCAGACCTACGTAATCAGCTCCGGCCTCTTTCGCATCGTTTTCCTTGTCAGGTGTACACAGTACCAGTACGCGAACCTCTTTTCCCGTGCCATGCGGCAAGGTTACCACTCCACGCACCATTTGATCGGCCTTGCGGGGATCCACGCCCAAACGAACGTCGATATCCACGGAGGAATCAAATTTTGTGTAGGTGATGTCTTTGAGGACTTCTGCGGCCTGATGAAAAGAGTACGACTGATTGTCGTCGAATTTCGATTGAGCCTCTTTTTGCTTTTTCGTCAATTTTCCCATGTTCTTAGTTTCTTAGGCGTATGTTTACACGCTTAGTTGTTTTCTTCCCACGGGGCTTTGCCAGTCACGGTAATACCCATACTACGAGCTGTACCAGCTATCATTTTCATTCCTGCGTCCACAGAGAAGCAATTCAGGTCGGGCATTTTGGTTTCAGCGATCTGACGAACCTGATCCCAACTAACTGATCCTACTTTTGCACGGTTCGGCTGGGCCGATCCTTTCTTCAATTTAGATGCTTCCATGAGCAAAATAGCGGCCGGAGGAGTCTTAATGACAAAGTCAAAAGACTTATCCTTATAGTATGTAATAACTACCGGCAAGACCATTCCCATTTTATCCTGGGTCCGGCCATTGAACTGTTTGCAAAACTCCATGATGTTCAAACCCTTCGAGCCCAATGCAGGTCCGATAGGAGGTGAGGGATTGGCCTGGCCACCCTTCACTTGGAGTTTGACGTATCCGGTTATTTCTTTTGCCATTGTTTTGGAGTTTGTCGGTCTATTGGTAATTCCTACGGTTTATTTTGCAGTGGAAGCAGCAATCCTGCCCGCAGGTACTATCAACTTTCCTTTTCTACTTGTGCGTAACTGAGTTCCACGGGCGTACTCCGCCCGAATATTTTTACAACTACATTGAGTTTTTTCTTCTCATCAAAGACCTCTTCAACCGTTCCAATGAATCCGCTGAATGGCCCGTCTACTACACGCACACTCTCGCCTTTCAGGAATGACATAGAGGGTGACTCTTCTTCCTGAGCCGCCTCATCCACCCGACCCAGAATCCGGTTAATTTCCGACTGGCGAAGCGGTACGGGGACTTTAGAAGTACCTTCCGAATTCCCAAGAAACCCGATTACGCCTGGCATGCTGGTAATGAGGTGGTGTACTTCTCCTTTTGAAAGATCAGCGGATATAATAATGTAGCCCGGAAAAAAGTTCTTTTCCCGAACCCTCTTCTTACCATTCCGCATTTCGTATATTTTCTCCGTAGGAATAAGTACCTCCGGAACGTATTCACTGAGATTCTGTCGGGTGAGTTCGTTCTCGATATAAGTCTTGATCTTCTTCTCCTGACCCGAAACTGCTCTTAATACGTACCAATTTACACCAGTCATGCCATTCTGGATTATTTCGGCATCCAACCGGACGCCTTAGAAAGTCTGATAAAATAGATTGAGTGCATTTTCGAAAATGAAATCCATAAATCCCACCAAGAAGGCGAAAATCAGGGACCCCACCAATACCAATGTAGTGTTGGATTGCAACTCGTTAAATGGAGGCCATGTAACGTGCTGGGTGATCTCTTCCCAGGAGGCTTTTAAAAATGAGGTCAATTTTTCCATTTTCTTTTTTAAAACTGGCACGGGTGGAGAGATTCGAACTCCCATCAACGGTTTTGGAGACCGCTATTCTACCCTTGAACTACACCCGTATAGGTTCTTCTACACACATACCCAACGATTGGGCTGCAAAGATACGAATTTATTACAAAAAACAAGTGCATTTCTTATCGAAATGCACTTGTTTTATTGATCTTATTCGAAAATTAATCTAGGATCTCAGTCACCTGACCGGCACCTACCGTACGGCCACCTTCACGGATAGCGAAACGAAGGCCTTTTTCCATGGCAATCTTGTTGATCAACTTCACTTCAATCGTGATGTTATCACCAGGCATTACCATTTCTACACCGGCTGGCAGAGAAATCTCGCCCGTTACGTCCGTGGTACGGAAGTAGAACTGTGGACGGTATTTGTTAAAGAATGGCGTATGACGTCCACCTTCCTCTTTCGAAAGTACGTATACCTCAGCCTTGAAGTGAGCGTGTGGCTTCACTGAACCAGGCTTACAGATTACCATACCGCGGCGGATGTCCTCCTTATCGATACCACGGAGCAGCAAACCAACGTTATCGCCAGCTTCACCACGATCCAGGATCTTACGGAACATTTCCACACCCGTAATAGTTGATTTCAGGTTCTCAGCACCCATACCTAGAATATCTACGGGGTCACCAGAGTTGATAACACCACGCTCGATACGACCCGTAGCAACTGTACCACGACCTGTGATCGAGAATACGTCTTCAACAGGCATCAGGAACGGAAGCTCCGTCATACGGGGA
Organism: uncultured Cytophagales bacterium; assembly: GCA_963768025.1. GTDB lineage: Bacteria > Bacteroidota > Bacteroidia > Cytophagales > Spirosomataceae > CAVYGM01. Next base: position 399,810 of record CAVYGM010000011.1, on the reverse strand, counting down.
GGGATGGGGATAAAGCTATCAACTGCATCCATCAAATCCTCAACTGTCTTCACCCACTTCTCTTCGCCGTTCAAAGCTCCAAGAGCAGAACCTTGAATTACGGGGATATTGTCTCCATCATATTCGTAGAAGCTCAAAAGCTCACGAATTTCCATTTCTACGAGTTCAAGAAGCTCGGGATCATCTACCATGTCCACTTTGTTCATGAACACGACCAGCTGAGGAACACCTACCTGACGGGCAAGAAGAATGTGCTCGCGGGTTTGGGGCATTGGTCCATCGGTAGAAGCTACTACAATGATCGCGCCGTCCATCTGGGCAGCACCCGTTACCATGTTCTTAACGTAGTCAGCGTGACCAGGGCAGTCAACGTGCGCGTAGTGGCGATTGACTGTCTGATATTCTACGTGTGATGTATTGATCGTGATTCCACGCTCTTTTTCTTCCGGAGCATTGTCAATAGACGAGAAGTCACGCTTTGCGGATAGACCTTTGCCAGCCAATACCGTTGTAATCGCAGCGGTGAGGGTAGTTTTACCGTGGTCAACGTGTCCGATTGTACCAATGTTAACGTGCGGTTTGGAGCGGTCAAACTTATCTTTTGCCATGTTTTCTAGGTATGCTTAAATTGAAATTTAGTACGAGATTATTATCGTTTGTTGATAGTAGTTTGGAATAATTTTACCACTTTCTTCTATGCTGAAAGGGCACATACTATTCAAAATAATGCCCTTGACTTACCTTAAAATTTGTGAGCCGTTGGAGAATTTGAATCGCGACGGCGAGCCGCCCCAACTTCTTCCTCACCAGGAAGGCTCGTTTTCGTGAGCCGTTGGGGGGATTTGAACCCCCGACCTCTTCCTTACCAAGGAAGTGCTCTACCCCTGAGCTACAACGGCGTTAGCCTTGTTTTAATTCTTCATTTACCAAACCGCACGCAGCGGGGATTTGAATCGAACGTCGAACCGCCCCGACCTCTTCCTTACCAAGGAAGTGCTCTACCCCTGAGCTACAACGGCGTTAGCCTTGTTTTAATTCTTTCTTCTTCTCTCCAACCTGCAAGGACAATCAAAATCGCAATAGCGACTGGTTGGCCAAAATATCAAAAGCGATCAACGAAAAGAATTTCCATGGGATATTTTCGGTGATCGCTTCGATGGCTCAGATATTTGGAGCGGGAGACGAGGTTCGAACTCGCGACCTATAGCTTGGAAGGCTATCGCTCTACCAACTGAGCTACTCCCGCAAATATTTGGTGGGGGCGGATGGATTCGAACCACCGAAGGTATAAACCAGCAGATTTACAGTCTGCCCCATTTGGCCACTCTGGTACACCCCCAAACACTATTTCAAATCATCGAAAACCCCTTACGATTCACTTTGGAGTCGCAAAATTATAGTCTTTTCTATTATTCTCAAATTCTTTTTGACATTTTTCTCAACAAATAATTAGGAGCTGCCAGGAAAATGCCCCCAGCAGCCCCTAAGGCACTTTTTGGATTTATAATCTGATTCCGAAATTTATCATTTTTATGGCCGGCCCCCGATTATCCTGGAAAAGTGTGTTTATATCGTAGTGAACGAAAAAATCTGGGAATTTTCTAATTCCCAATTCAAAGGCGGCGCCATACCGAAAATCATTGAGGTAAAAATTACTCCGTACACGGTCTTTTGTCCCGTCTGACCCCAGCCTTGTTTTGGTATATCCTCCCAGGCGATATCCCACGTACCCTCCGACACTCAGGTAGGAAATGACCGATTTTGGAAAGCTTACCGTGGGCATCAGGGAGAAATTCACATAGGGAACCGTTAGTTTGCTCTTACGAAGATCCAGCTCCCTGTTTTCGTTATTTAAGAGTGGGGGAAACGAAATCTCAGAACTCCCTCTCTCCACGGTGTTGTTTCCATCAAACATCAAATTGTTCCAGGCTACATCCAGGCCAAAATCAAGGTGCAACCCTACGTCTTTCCCCCGAGCCAGGGTAGCACTTTTTACAAATCCCAGGCTTACGTATCTTGAACCAAAAGGACGGAGGTCATAATTATCCGTGTTGTACCCCATCGCTTTATTTTCGGAATAGGCATTAAGCCCAATCGCCCCATAAAAGCCACGACGAGGGCTGGAGTACCTGCGAACCCGGCGAATGGTGCTCATGTTCTCATCTTCATCGGAGTCTCTTGTCGTATCACCTTCATACCGATCGTCATTATCTCCTATTCTTACCCGATCGCTGCCATCTTTTATGTCCACTCCTCTGGTTGTAATGGTGACCTCGGTATCCCCATCCTTGATTCTAATTCCCCGTAGACTTATTCTTACGTAGTTTTTATCTTTACCTATTCCGGAGGTGTCCTTCAAGTATTTCCGTCCGTCAACCTCATCAAAATATATCTTCGTTTCACCCTGCATGGTGTCTAGGCGAGCCCCCAAATCTTTCAGTAGCGTATTCAGGTCATATTTCATTAATTTTTCTAATTCCTTCCGGTCGTCACTATAAATTATCAATCGGGTTTTATCCCCAAAAGTGATAATTAAAGAGTCTTTCTTAACTGGATTGGCGTGAGAAGTGTAAAAACCTAATAGGCAAAGAGCACCGAATATGATCGTTTTAAGAGTGGTTTTCATAGCAGTTAAATTTATAGTTTAGTTTTTTCTTTCAGATTTTGGTACTGCTTGGACAGCTTATCTTCTTCGTTCCTGAGGCGCTCATCGGCTCGAGCAAGTATCCGTTTTGGATTGATACCTACCTCATCCCAGTCTACGGCTTCTCCCTGTTTCGCATTTTTTAGCTGCTTAAGAATCCGGATAAATTTTGAAGATTTTGGGTTCTCTTCACTTAGGTCGTCGGTTTCGATATGCGCAATAATAACCCTACTTGCGGCAGCTTCCTCTGTTTTTTCTTCAGCCTGGACAGCCGGTACCTGAACACTCGGCTGAACCGCTATTTGTTTGTTAGCTAATGGCAACGCGTTAGTGCCTGTTGCCTCTCTTTCGACTTTAGCAATAGCTACGTCGTCAGATGCTGGTGCCAATTCTTCTTCTAAGGGATGAGATCTAGTTTTTGTTTTCGCCTTTATGGCTGTTGCTGTGTCCGCAGAGCTGATCTGGATTGTTTCTTTTGCCCTAATAGGTTCATTGATTGCAGCAAGCCTCTCCGATTCAGGCAACACTTCTTCAGGCTGCGATTTTTTGGCTTTCTCAGTGGCTTTCTGGTTTGTTTGAGCAATTGTTCGGGTGTCCTGGCCTGATTCAGAAGCCTGTCCCTGCCATACCAAATAGCTTGCCAGCATAACTACTACTACGCTAGCCGCAGCATACCAGTACCACCCAACGGGGACTACCTTAGTGGCTTTTTCCTTCTGCTTTGCCTCTATCCGCTTCCATACATCAGAAGACGCCTTCGGCTCCCAGGTAGAAAGCTTTTTGGCAAACAACTCATCAACTGGATGCTTTTTCATAGTTTACTTTTTTTTTGAATTCATTTTCCCAGGTAGATACCAACTGTTGAAGCAAGGCTCTTGCCCGGTGTAATTGTGACTTGGACGTGCTTTCAGTGATCCCCAGCATTTGGGCTACTTCTGCGTGGGAGTACCCCTCTATTGCGTATAGATTAAATACAGTCCGGTAGCCCGAGGGCAAGGTCTCTATCATCTGCATCATCTCTGTGGCTTCCAGCGATTGATCGGCAACGTTGTAATCAGCAATGCCATGGGCTTCGTCCAAAGTAGCTTCTAGCAGGTCACGTTTATGCTGACGGAGATAGCCCAACGCCTCATTTACCATGATCCGGCGAATCCAACCCTCAAAACTTCCTTCACTTTTAAACTGTTCTATTTTGTCAAAGATTTTCATAAACCCCTCCACCAGGATATCTTCGGCTGCCATTGGATCCGCAATATACCGCCGACATACTCCCAGCATTCGTGTAGCATACTTATCGTACAGCTGCCGTTGCGCTTTGGGGTCGGCTTTTCTGAGAGCCTTGATTAACTGAGCTTCCTGATTAAAAAGGGGTATAACTTTGACCATTCCTTAGGGTGTTTCAAATACAAGATGCATATTCGTGCCACGCAGGTTGCACGGAGCCTCCCAATTTTATTAATTTCTTAGGGCATGAACATTTAAAATGGCTCCTCATGCTTGTAATAACCTGACAAATAACGAATTAAAAATACCAATTTTGACATTTTTATTATTCCAAAAATGCTTGACTCTACCGCTCCGATAGGAATTTTTGATAGTGGAATTGGTGGCATGACGGTTGCCCGTGCTGTCACCAGGCTACTCCCCAACGAGAACACCATATACTTTGGTGATACGGCTCACCTTCCGTACGGCGATAAATCTACGGCGGCTATTCAGGCCTATTCTATTAAGATTTGCAATGTCCTGTTGCAGCAAAACTGTAAGCTTATCCTGATAGCCTGCAATTCGGCCTCGGCGGCAGCCTACGAGCTGGCCCGTGAATATGTTGGAAGTAGGGCCAGAGTAGTGAATGTGATAGATCCCGTGGTGGATTACATCAAAGAAAGGTACGAGGGTAAAAGCATAGGATTAATCGGCACAAAACAGACAGTTATGTCTAATGTCTACAAAAAGAAAGTAGATGCTCTCAACCGATCTATTACCCTCAAGTCGCTGGCTACTCCCTTGCTGGCCCCTATGATTGAAGAAGGCTTTGTGGATAATTCGATCAGTGAAAGCATTATTGCCCGCTATCTGTCCGATCCGGCGCTACACGAGATCGAAGCCCTTATTTTGGGGTGTACGCATTACCCCCTCATCAAAAAGCAAATCAGGATGTATTTTGACGATGCGGTCGAAATACTGGACACATCCGAAATAGTAGCCAATTCGCTCAGGGCCTGGCTGGAGCAACACTACCTCGTGAACGAACACGGGGAGGGCAAACGCGACTTCTATGTGTCCGACTACACGCAGTCTTTTGAATCTTCGACACAACTATTCTTTGGCAAACAGATCACGTTATCCCATTACCCCCTTTGGGAATAAAAAGAGCGAAGGTGGGGCATGAGGCCCTACCTTCGCTCCAAGAATAAAAAACTGCGATTGTCCCGTGCGGATTAGCGCCCCATCGCCTGACTCACCCGAGAGGCTATCATCCTTTGCTCTTCACGGGCCTTTTTGCTGCCTCTGTACCACAAATAAGCCACAACAGCTACAATCAGATAGGGCATTACAAAAAGGTACATAATGCCCGTATTGAGGCCAATTCCTACATTGTTTCGCCCATTTCCCATGGTACTCTCCACCGACCCCCGACACATGGCGCACTGAGCCCATAGCTGAGTACTATTAAGCAGTAGCATGACAATCAGGAAAATGCTTTTATTGACTAATTTTTTCATTGGTAATAAGGACTTATTAACAAATAAACGATCACACCCGTAATACTCACATATAACCAAATCGGATAGGCCCACTTCACCGCCTTTTTGTGTTCAAAAATCTGGTTGCTGTAGGCAAAGTAAATAGCTCTTAATACAAACCAAACTACAACAATAGAGAGCCCAATGTGGCTAATCAGCAGAAAATAGTAGATTGGCCGAATGATACCTACCCCTCCAAAAGAAGTGGATTCATTGGTAAGGTGATAAAGCACATAGCTGACTAAAAATACGGAGCCTAGTGCAAAAGCGGACGTCATTACCCTGCGATGCGCGGCGATATTTTTTTGGGCAATGAAATAACGGCCAATTAAAAGTAGTATTGCCGTTAAAGAGTTGATAACTCCGTTTATATGAGGCAAAAACTTGGTCCAGCTACCTAAATCAACTTTTTGTCTGATACCCAAAAGCACCGCTACAGCCACCGGAATGGCGATAGCCAAAATATTGATTAGGCGATTGTATTTCGGGCTTTTCTCTAATAGCAGCGTATTCATATATTCTCTACTTTTCCACTTTTCTGTTGTATTCCAATACTTTGATTTCCACCATCAACCGGTCAAACTCTTCGGGATCTACCGCATCATAGTACCCCCGAATATACCCCAACCTATCCACTAAAATAAACCGATTGTGCGATGAAATGGTTTTTTGACCCGGACTATTTTCTTCCCAACGAAATACCTCATTCCTGTAATATTCAAAACTTGAATCAGGTACCTCAACTACCCGCCACGCCTGACTAGTTGTTGCATTTTTCCTGATCAAATCAGGGATCTCTTCTTTCTGGGTATTTACTAAGCTGAGGATGCTCAGCTCGGGGTAAGCCTCCTGCACCTGGGCCACCCTATTGAGTTGGTTGAGCACTAGTTGGCATGTATCCTGGCAGGGAAGATCAAAGGCACTTAACACCGTCGTTTTTCCCAAAAGCGTTTCTGATGAAATTACCTCATTTTGAGTCGAAATTAAAGAAAAGCTGGGGATCTGATAAAACGCTGTATCGCCGTTATCTTTCAGGATCACCTCCTTCGTCAAGGAATCCCGCAGCGGTACATAGTAAGGGAGGTCGAAACGGTTGGTAGGTAAAGCCTTTGAGAAATAAAAAAATTAAGACCGGGACTACTAATATTGAGATTAGTAACCCGGCCTTTGATGTATTTGTGCATAAAATTATCTCAGACTAAAAATGGAGCCTCCTTCCAACATGAGGGCTAAGAGCAGCCACACTACAAAAATACACGGAATGAGGATTGACCAAATAAGCGATTTTACCTCGTGCTTCAAGTGCATGAACTCGCCTACTATAAAGAACGCTTTAACAATGGTAAGGCCTACGAAGAGGGCGATTTTGAAGGTACCTTGTCCTATCGTAAAGGCTATGATAAACTCGATTGCTGTGATGACGGAAAGAATGATAAAAACTTTCCAGATCTGCTTGCGTTGGGCCGCGCCACCATCATCTGAGGTATGGCCATGGGAATGTACTTCTGACATATTATCTGTGCTTTAAGATTTAAACCAAGTAAAAGAAAGTAAATACGAACACCCATACCAGATCGACAAAGTGCCAGTACAAACCAACCTTCTCGACCATTTCGTAATGTCCCCGGCGATCATAAAAGCCGGTGGCGGTGCGATAGAATATCAGGATGTTCAGGATTACACCACTAAATACGTGGGTACCGTGGAAACCCGTGATAAAAAAGAAGAAATCAGCAAATGCCGGAGGACCGTACTGGTTTTCCACTAGATTAGCCCCAAAAACAGTTTTTTCAATCCAGGCGCCATTGACCATTTCACGAACTACGGATCCACTATCGGTACCATGTATGAAGTGAGCCCACTCCCATGCCTGACAACCTAAAAATGTAAAGCCACCCAGAATAGTCCACAGCATGTATTTTTCTACACTATCACGATCCATCCGGTGACCGGCTTCTACGGCTAGTACCATGGTAACACTGCTGAAAATAAGAATGAAGGTCATGATACCTACAAAAACCAGCGGAAGTTCTACGCCATGAAGGAACGGAACAGCTTCATAGACTTTTTCGGGAATTGGCCAATACATTGGGGAGAAGGTGAATTCGGATACTTCACCGGCATAGGCCGGGAAACTAAACCGCACCAATCCGTAGGATACCAGTAGGGCCGAGAAAGTAAATGTGTCCGAAATCAGGAAAAACCACATCATGAGTTTCCCATAACTTGCCTTCATGGGCTCAATTCCGCCCATCCACATTTTGGGTTTTACAGTGCCGGTAGTCGTTGCTGTTGCAGCCATCGCTTCGTTAATTTATCAATTAAAGGTCAATAAAAAGAAAAACAAATACACCCAAAGTATATCCAAAAAGTGCCAGTAAGTTGCACAAATCTCAATTCGTCTCAAACTCTTTGCATGTACCTTGAAGCGAAAGGCAGACACCAGCGCAAATAAAAGTACTGCTAATCCGCTAATCAAATGAAAGCCATGCAGTCCTGTAAAGACATACAAAAAAGACCCGGATGGATTTCCAACAAAGTAGACTTTCATATCCACCATCTGTCTCCAACCCTCAAACTGCATCCAGAGAAAAGCGAGTCCTAACGCAAAAGTAATAGAAATTGCTATCTTCAGATTGGTAAAATTATCTTTTTTTGCCGAAAAATAAGCCCATTGCATACTTATACTACTTGCCACGAGTACAATTGTACTGTACCAAAATACAGTAGGCATTTGAAATTCGAGCCAGTTACCTTCCGCACGGCGCACCAGGTACGCACTCGTCTGGGAAGCAAAGAGCATGACGATGCTCACTATAAACAACCAGAGAATAAATTTCTTTGGGATCTACAGAGAGAGTTGCTTCGGGTTCTTTTTGTATCGGTATTTGATGAAGTGTTTCCATTTGGAATAATACAGACTTATAATTTATCGAGCAGAAAAGCAATCTGTACGATTGGTAAATAAATAAATGATCCAAACATCAGTTGAAGTGCTGTTTTGTCAGAACATTTCCGCATCAAATGGAATGTTTGGGCAGAGAAATAATACGCCAAAGATGGTGGCGATGAAGGCTGAATTCACACCCGTCATACCGAGTTTGAACGGCAACCAGCCGATCGGCAACAAAAATAAAGTCCAAATCATGATCTGAATCGTCGTATTCAAATCTTTCCCTCCCTGTAGAAGGCAAGTAATTTGAAACCGGCACGTTTATAATCTTCGTCCAGTACCCAGGCAATGGCCCAAAAATGAGGAAATTGCCAAAAAAACTGAATCGCAAACAAAATTCCGGGCTCCAGATCCAAACTGATTGGTGGCGGCGATCCACCCGATCATAGGAGGAAAAGCTCCGGGAATGGCCCCCACAAAAACGGCAATAGGCCCTACCCGCTTTAAAGGTGTATACACAAATCCGTACAGGATCAGAGAGAGGGCCGCAAGTAACGCCGTAGCGAACATTGAAAAAATACGGTAAAAATCAATAAAGCCGTAATACCTAAAAACAATGCCCACAGTATTGCCTCCTGCACCGTAACCCGGCCACTCGGTAGAGGCCGGTTCTCAGTTCGTTGCATGAGCTTATCAAGATCTTTTTCAATGATCTGGTTGATGATATTGGCCGCTCCTGTAATCGCAATCGACCCCAGGCAGAATAACCCTAACATGGACCAATTAATAGACGGTACGGCCAAGCTATACCCAAATGCTCCCGAAAATGCGACTAATGCTGCTAGGCGAAATTTTAATAACTCAAAGAGTGCCTTACTTTTATTTCCAATTTTGATACTTACAGACAAACTACTGTCGGATACAATCATTTTCTGTTGGGTTAATTATTCTTTAAACTAATTAGCTGTGGGCTTCCGCAAAATTAGACGATATACTTTTCTGTTTAGTCTGAATGGTACTGGAAAGCCACATGACAAATTGAATTCCCAGGATTAGGATGGCTAGCGTAAGGTGAATTGGTTGCGCAAATGCCGGCACGGCAAAATACGCCATTATCACTCCGGTTGCTATTTCCAGGAATAGTAAGATCAACACCCATAAAGCCAACTGATACAGCCTTTCGGATGATGGTATTGCTTTTCTGATTCGGTAGTACATCAACAAATTGGTGAGTAAAACTAGAATGGAAAATGATCTATGGATGTAAAATGTAAGGCCTAAATTTGCAATCCACTGTGGGCGTGCAGCATAGCCTAAGCGGGAGATCACCATGTCCAAAGATTCCCTTACCTGAGTACCAAGTACTACCTGAGCAAAGGACAGTACTATAACTACTACTAATAGGCCCTTCGATCCGGGTGAAATTGTGCGTTGCCTGGCGGTAGAATTCTGGATACTCGCGCCCGTAAGGACATACAGGAGAATGAAAACAATCACAATAGCCACAACCATGTGGAGAGTGACCATGAGTGGGTGCAATTCAGTAGAAACTACTTTGGAACCAAGCCAGCCTTGAAATCCAACCAGGATGAAAGCCGCTAAGCTTGCATAAAATAAGGTAGGTCGGCCTTTCCTAAGGTAAGGTATGGATGCCAATAGGGTAAGGAAAATCAACACACCCGTAAAAGCCCCAAGTAGTCGATTACCGTATTCAATCCAGGTTTTTACCGCATTGAATTCTACCTCTCCTTTTAGTTTGGCACCGTAAATCTCCTTATAATCCAGATGGTAGCTGGGACACCTCCGTGGGAGGTATCCAGCTACCAAAGCATTTGGGCCAGTCGGGGCAACCCATTCCTGCTCCCGTACTTCGAACTATACCCCCGGCAACAATCAAAAGATAGACCGTACATACAGTAAACAAAGTCAGGCGCTTAAAAAAGCGATCGTAGGCAGGCTTAGTGAGGATTCTGGAACTGGTCATTAAAGTTTTGCGCCTCTATCTCACTCTCCATCTTAATTTGCTCATTTTCGTGAGGCAAATTTGATTCAAGGGTTTGTGAGTATGGAACATTTTGAGGGATAAAATCCTCAGCTGAACCTGGTTTGCTGTAGTCGTAGGACCAACGATACACCGCAGGAATTTCCCCTACCCAGTTGCCATGCCCTGGATTAACGGGGGTAGTCCACTCCAAAGTATTAGAGCGCCAAGGATTCAGAGGAGCTCTCTTACCAGCAAAAATGCTTGAGAAGAAATTCCATAAGAAAATAAATTGCGCTAAGAAGGTTATGATTGCGGCAATCGAGATGAACATGTTCAGATCAGTAAACGATTGGGTAAAATCGTAATTCGTAAACTGATAGTAGCGTCGTGGGAAGCCTGCGATACCGATGTAGTGCATCGGGAAGAATATCAGGTAAATCCCCACAAAGGTTAACCAAAAGTGAATTTGGCCTAAGGTATTGTTCATCATTCGACCAAACATTTTGGGGAACCAATGGTATACCCCCGCCAGAAGTCCGAATGCAGAAGCAGCTCCCATTACAATGTGGAAGTGAGCTACCACAAAGTAGGTATCGTGCAACTGAATATCCAGGGCGCTATTTCCCAAAATAATACCCGTCAAACCGCCTGTAACAAAGAATGAAACTAATCCAATAGAGAACAGCATGGCCGGGGTAAACCTAATATTACCTCTCCAGAGTGTCGTGATATAGTTAAATGCTTTTACAGCCGAAGGAACCGCAATGATAAGCGTCAGGAACATGAATACCGAGCCCAGGAAGGGGTTCATACCCGTCACAAACATATGGTGAGCCCATACAATGAACGATAAGAAGGCAATTCCTAACAAAGAGGCGATCATGGCGCGGTACCCAAAGATAGGCTTCCGGGAATTAGTCGCTATGATTTCGGACGTAATACCAAGCGCTGGCAAAATCACAATGTATACCTCAGGGTGACCCAGGAACCAGAACAAATGCTGGAAAAGGATAGGGCTACCGCCAATGTTTGGCAGGGCTTCTCCACCGATATAAATTTCAGAAAGATAAAAGCTGGTACCAAAGTGGCGATCAAAAATCAATAGGAGCGCCGCAGATAGAAGAACCGGAAAGGAGATCAGACCCAGAACCGCTGTGATCAGAAACGACCAAATGGTCAGCGGCAACCGGCTGAAAGTCATCCCTCTGGTACGCAGGTTGATAACCGTGGTAATGTAGTTAATACCACCAAGCAGCTGAGAAACGATGAACAAAGCCATACTCACCAACCACAAGGTCATACCCATACCCGATCCAGGGTGAGCCTGAGGAAGCGCACTTAATGGTGGGTAGATAACCCATCCTCCCGCAGCGGGTCCGGTTTGCAAGAATAAAGAAGCAAACATGATAACGCTGGCTGTGAAGAAGAACCAGTAGGAAAGCATGTTGAGAAAGCCTGAGGCCATATCACGCGCTCCTATCTGCAAGGGAATCAAAAAGTTACTAAAGGTACCGCTCAAACCGGCAGTCAACACAAAGAATACCATGATGGTACCATGCATCGTAACCAAAGCCAGGTAAAAACTTGGATCAAGCTTACCCGCTGTATCAATCCATTGGCCCAATACGGGTCTGAGCCAGGAAAGATCTGCGTTTGGAAAGCCCAATTGAATACGGAATATGGCGGACATGGCTATTCCCAATACTGCCCAAAATATCCCCGAGATCAAATACTGTTTAGCAATTACTTTATGGTCTTCTGAGAAAACATACTTTCGCCAGAAGTTTTGCGGATCATGGTGCGCATGTTCCTCTTCGTGCACCGCCACATCCATTCCTGTTTCTACTGATGACATATCTGCAAAAATTTTAATTATAATAGGGTTTTACTACCGTATTGAGGCCGATGTGCCTACTCCGTTGCTACCAACCTCAACCGTGGTACTATCCGTTTCGGTAGTGGTAGCGGGCGCAGGAATGTATTTCATTGCCTTTTGCTTTAGATTAGCTGGAACTTTGGCCAAATAATCAGGATACGTTTCCAAAAATGTTTTCTGCTCGGCGCTCCATTTGCGATACGATGCCTCATCTTCTACAATTAGACGCATACGCATGGCAAAGTGACCACGTCCGCAGACCTCCGTACACGCTATCTCGTAGTCGAATTTAGGGTTGGAAAGGTCTGCCCGCATTTGCGCAGTAGTCTTATCGGGTACAAACCAGAACTTAGTAGGCATTCCTGGTACAGCATCCATTTTCACCCGCATGTGCGGAATAAAAACACTGTGCAATACATCACGGGCGCGAATTTTTAAAAGCACCGGCTTGTTTACAGGAACGTGTAACTCCGACGTACTGATGAAATCATCAAAGGCATTTTCATCCGTAAGATCCAGGCCCATTTCATTCTGAGCATCGATCAGTTTGTAATTGTAGTTACCGAGTTTGTTGTTATCTACACCAGCATAACGAACATACCAGCCAAACTGCTTACCCATAATCTCAAAAACTTCGGAATCCTCGGGAGCATCAGATGTAATATCCGACCAGGCTCTCCAACCGGTGAATACCAGAAGAGCCATAATCACGGCCGGTACTACCGTCCAGATTAATTCTAGTCTGTGATTTTCGGGATAAAATGTTGCCTTTCTGCCTGCCTTGTACTGATACTTCCAGGAGAAATAGAAGATAAGGAAGTTTACGATGAAGAAAGCAATTGTCAAAATGCCCATCGAAAACCAGAACAGGTCATCTGTTCTTCGACCATGAATGGATGATGCCGTAGGCAAAAAGGATCCTTCTGCGCTTAAAAACGACCAGATGAAGCCAACGAAACTTAATATCAAAAAAATGAGAAACAGGGCTGCGTTCCAGCGATTCCCCTCAGGCTTTGAGGAATCACTGCTGTCAGCATTTACACCCTTCAAAACCTTTTGCATCCTGGAAATCACCAAAATGGTAAGAGCCAGAAAAATGATTATTAGAAATCCGATTATATAGGACATAGTACTTATTTTGTTGTTGGTATTAGGCTATATCGTGATGCAGAGATTCTTCAAGCATTGGATGGTTTTTCGGAATCAAATTTGCCTTGGTAAGTTGAGTTGAAATCGTCCAAATAAACCCACAGGCAAACAACAGAATGAAACCAAATTCCACCGGACCAAATCCTCCCGCAGCACCCACAGTACCAGGCATAATGTTGGTATAAAAATCAAAATAGTGCCCAACGATTACTGACCAGCAGGCCACTTTGAGGATCGAGTGTGTTGCTTTCGAGTCTCTAGTCATAAGAACTAGGAAGGGAAAGAAAAAGTTTAGAAAAAGAGTGATGAAAAAGGGGGCTCTGTAAATTCCACCAAACCCGCTAAAACGCTCTTTAAAATAGATGGTTTCCTCGGGGAAGTTGGCGTAATAAATCAGCAGAAATTGAGCAAACCATACGTAAGTCCAGAATATGCTGAACGCGAACACGAACTTTCCCAAATCACGTAAATGACTACTATTTACGGCTCTCAGATAGCCCATTTCGCGAAGAGTCACTACGGTCAGCGTGATAACGGCCAGGCCGCTTACATGCCAGCTAGCTAACGTATACCACCCAAACATAGTACTAAACCAGTGGGTGTCAATGGACATTACAAAATCCCAGGCAGAAGTTGACGATGTAACGGCAAACACAACCAGGAAAGCCGTACCGTACCGAATTGATTTGTAATAGAATTCCGTTCCTCCTATTTCATCTTCCCGTAAAGAAGCATTTCTTAGTACTTTCCATAGAAAAAACCAGGACACAAAATAAATCACCAACCTGATTAAGAAAAAGGGCGTATTCAAGAAGCCTTTTTTTCCATTGATAATCGGGTCAAACAGCTTGTTACCTGGATCATACAATTCTTCGTGAGTCCAATGAAAAATATCATGTCCGGCAATGAAAAAGGTAGCTAGCATGATGATTCCCGTGATTGGGAGGAATGCGGGCATGGCTTCGGGGATCCGCTTGAATACTGCCGACCAGCCCGATTCTGCCAAATAGTTGTAAGACATGAAAAACATGCCTATCACCGAAATCCCCGTGAAATAAACGGCATTTACCCAGATATTGGCCCAGATACGTGTCGTCCACTTAACAGCGTGTTCGCCACCTTCAGCGTGCTCGGCTCCGTGGGCAGCGGCTGCCTCATGACCGGAGCCATTTGCCAACAGGAAAGCCCCGACAAGCACCAAGGCCAAACCTATGGCTCCGCCTATCAGCAGTTTTTGTTTTGCGCCAGAAGTAAATTCAAAGCGTTCTTCTATGGAAGGTATCGAATGTACTGATGCCATTATAGTATTTGTTACTCTGTTTTCGATTAATTAAGAATCTTTCTGAAGCTGACGAACGTAGTGCACTATCTTCCACCGCTCTTCCGGATCCACTTGTGACCGATGAGGCCACATCCGACCTTTTCCATGGGTGATCACATGAAAAATATGACCATCATTCATATCCTTATAGGCATCAGCTTTATAATTAGGTACACCTTTGTATACCTTTCCTACTGTTCCGTCGCCCGCGCCTCCTTCACCATGGCAATGTTGGCAGTACCTCTCATAGAGAATCTTTCCCTCTGCCAAGGCTTTCTCATCCAGAGGAACTGGGTTGATAAGGGTGCGTTCGGCAATACCAATGCTATCATTTGGAATATTGTAGACCATAATATCCACTTTGGAAGAGTCACCGTCTCCAAACTTAGTGTCATAGTTGCGACGGGAAACTGTTCCGTCAACGGGCTTACGCATATTCAATCCCATCGGATTAATTGGATGCGCGTCAATTTGACGAAAGGGCTCATATCCAACGGACCAATACATGTTTGGTGCAAATTCCAGACCTGGATTTTTAGGGTCACGCGTACAACTTGTTAGTAAAGTGGCAAATACTACGAGAGTAATTGCAATACTATTTCGAAAATTCATCATCCGACTAAATTAGAATTGTTTGATGTTCACTTCTTCGGCCCCGGAATCTCTCAATACCTGCGTAATTTCTCCCTCTGACAATTTGTTCATTCCCAAATCAATCGCCATTACAAACTTGTTATCGGTTGAACGGGGATCAAACATAGTAGGGTTAACCAAACTAGGCCCGAGGCCATTTGTGATTAGGAAAGTTCCCACCATGCCAAAGGCGGTGAAAAGTACAGTTAATTCAAAAGTTACCGGGATGTAGTTAGGGATTGAAATGGGATCCTTACCACCTACAATCATTGGCCAGTCTATACCCATGGTCCAGATAGTCAAGACCAACGCGCAAACGCAGCCGGTTACCCCAAACATAAAGGCAGCTATGCCGATTCGGGTACGGGGGTGCCCCAGCGCTTCATCCATGCCGTGGATTGCAAAGGGAGAGTATACTTCTGAAATCTTCACACCAGCTTTGCGAAGTTTCGGGACAGCATGAAGAATCACTTCATCGTCGTCGTATACTCCAACTAAATATTTTCCGTTTAAATCTGCCATAAATCGGGATCAATTACTGATTATTGAGCGTCTTTATTAAATGTTGGATTAGCTACTCTTTCGCCTTTGGCTACACCAGCTACCTTGGCGGGTAGTCGCTCAGATGAGGAGCGGATTACTGCCTTTACTTCTGCCATGTTGATGACGGGCAAGAATTTCGAGAAGAGCAGGAATAAAGTAAAGAAGAAACCAAAGGAAAATATGTAATCCCCGATGTCAAAGCGAGTGGGTGAAAACATTGCCCAGCTTGATGGAAGGTAGTCGCGGTGCAGGGAGGTTACTATGATTACAAACCGTTCAAACCACATACCTATGTTAACGATAATGGAGATAAAGAACGTCCAGGTAATGCTGCGGCGAATGCTGCGTGACCAGAACAGCTGGGGGGAAATTACGTTACAGGTCATCATGGTCCAGTACGCCCACCAGTAAGGCCCGGTTGCCCGGTTGATGAACGCATAACTTTCGTATTCTACTCCCGAATACCACGCGATGAAAAACTCGGTAAGATACGCCACTCCTACAATGGAACCCGTAAGCGTGATCACCTTATTCATGGATTCAATGTGCTCCAACGTAATGTAATCTTCCAGACGGTACACTACCCTGGTAATCAGCATCAGGTTTTGAACCATGGCAAATCCCGAGAAAATAGCACCTGCCACGAAATAGGGAGGAAAGATAGTGGTATGCCAACCCGGAATTACCGAGGTAGCAAAGTCCATACTTACAATGGTGTGTACCGAAAGTACTAGAGGGGTAGATAAGCCCGCAAGGATCAAGCTGATGTACTCATAGCGAGCCCACGTTTTGGCCGATCCATTCCAGCCCATAGCCAGCGACCCGTATATAAAGCGGGAGACTTTGTTCTGAGCACGGTCCCGAATCGTAGCCAGGTCAGGAATAAGACCTATGTACCAGAAAACCAGCGAAACCGAGAAATAGGTACTAATTGCAAAAACGTCCCATACCAGGGGTGAGTTGAAGTTTACCCATAGAGAGCCAAAGGCATTTGGCAGTGGCAAAGCCCAATAGGCTAGCCAGGGCCGCCCCATGTGCATAAGGATAAAGGATGCTGCACAAAGTACGGCAAAGATGGTCATAGCCTCTGCTGCCCGGTTAATGGATGTTCTCCATTTTTGACGGAAAAGCAGAAGAATCGCCGAGATAAGCGTTCCGGCATGGCCAATCCCAACCCACCACACGAAGTTGGTGATGTCCCAGGCCCATCCAACAGTTTTATTTAAGCCCCATACACCAAGTCCTTCCCACCAGGTCCAGAACAGACAAGCTGTACCGTAAGCGAGAACGAGTACTGAAATCCCAAATGCGATGAGCCATTCTTTGGTGGGTTTGCCTTCTACCTGACGGCATATATCCTCCGTTACATCGGCGTACGTCTTTCCGCCAGTAATGAGCGGCGGTCTCACGGGTGAAGTAACATGCATACGACTGTAATTTTATATTGAAGAATTATAGTTCCTTTAATTAGTTTAACTCAACCCATTAAGCCCCCACTTTATCAGCAGCTGCCATGGATTCTTTGTTGCGGATCTTGGTCAGATAAGAAACCTGTGGACGAACGTTGATTTCTTCCAACATGTGGAAGGCACGTCCCTCGCGCTCTACTTCCAGAATTTTGCTGATTTTACTTTCAGGATCATTCATATCACCAAAGGTGATTGCATTGGTAGGACAAGTCTGCGCGCAGGCTGTGATAATCTCACCATCCACCGGCCGTCTTCTCTCTTTCCGGGCGGTAAGCTTGCCTTCCTGAATACGCTGTACGCACATGGAGCACTTCTCAATTACCCCGCGCGAACGAACTGTAACTTCGGGGTTGATAACCATCTTACCAAGATCATTGTTGAAATTGTAATCAAAGTTATCGTTATCGAAGTACTTGAACCAGTTGAATCGGCGTACCTTGTAAGGACAGTTGTTGGCACAATACCGGGTTCCAACGCACCGGTTGTAAGTCATTTGATTCAATCCTTCGGAGCTGTGCGTGGTGGCCAGAACCGGACAAACCGTCTCGCAAGGAGCGTTGTTACAATGCTGGCACATCAAAGGCTGGAACGTTACGTCCGGATTGTCAGCGGCTTTTTCCAAGCCAGCTAAGCTATCGGCCGATTCGCTGCTGTAATAGCGATCAATCCGAATCCAGTGCATTTCACGACGGTTGATCACTTCCTGCCGACCTACCACCGCCACATTATTCTCAGACTGACACCCAACCACACAAGCACCGCATCCGGTACAGGAGTTCAGATCAATGATCATCCCCCAGGAATGGTTCTTATAATTATGGCCATTCCATAGGGTAATATCGGTAGCCTCAACGGGACCTTCGGAAGTTTCAATTTTGGGAACAAATCGTCCGGCCATTGAGTCCTTCTTATAAGCGGCCAAAATAGTTTCCTGAAGAACCGACTCGCGCCCCATCACCGTATCATGGGTCTGAGTTTGAGCAATTTCTCTAAAATCACCGGTTTTTGAAACAGTTGCTTCACCTGGCATAAAGGAGACAAATCCCTCAACCATAGAAGCCCAGGCATAGGCATTTTTACCTACACCATTACCTGATTTCCCGGCTTTTTCTCTTCCATACCCGATGGCTACCGCCACGGTTCCGGGAGCCTGACCAGGCTGTACAATTACTGGAAGTTCCAGTGCTTTTCCTTTGATATCAATTTTTACTACATCTCCCTGCTCCACTCCCAATTCGGTAGCAGTGGCCCTGGAAAGGCTAGCGTGGTTATCCCAGCAAGCTTTAGTAATAGGGTCAGGAAGTTCCTGAAGCCAGGGATTATTGGCCAAATGCCCATTCCCTATACCAACCGTCTCGAACAGAACAACTTCCAGCCCAGTACCGTTTGCCTTATACCTTTTGGCGATCGAAGCAGAAGCAGCATCGGCATCTCCGGCAAAAGAACCGGTAGCGGACGCCGTACCTACACCAGGCTCAAATACACCATCGTGAAGCGCTTTGATCCAGAACTGATCAAAGTTTCCTCCTGTCGCCTTGGGGAACATAGTGGTTCGCCAATACGCTTTCATATATTCGTGGTAGTCGGCGCTTTTCCCTGCCCACTTCAACAGGCTTGATTGAGCCTGACGAGTATTGTAAATAAGACTGATGGCGGGTTGAGTAAGGCTATAGTACCCTACACGAGGCTCAGCATCACCCCAAGATTCCAGGTAATGAGAAGCAGGACAAATGTACTTTACTAATGAGGCTGTTTCGTTTGCCCGGTCTGCGAACGAAACACTCAAAGCTACTTTTGGAAGCGCTTCGGCGATTTCGGCACCACGCGGGTGGTCATATACCGGATTAGCATCCAGGAACATAACAGCGCCCAGCTTATTGCCTTTCAATTCCTCAATGAACCCATTCATTGCCACATCGTCGCCCTGACGGATAGTCAGTGGAGAACCCAAGTCAATGGTAGTGCCATAACTTCCTAGAAGGCTATTCAAAGAATTCACCAGCGTCTGAACGGCCAGATCATTCACACCAGTCACTACAAGTGCCTGCCCTTTGGAAGCAATCAAATCAGCAGCGGCTCTGTCGAGTTCAGGAATTGGTAAGGCGGGAGCCGATACAGGCTTTCCTCCCATTTTTGAAGCAACTTTATTATAAAGAGCCGCTACAACCAATCCAACTTGCGAAGGTTTGATCGCTGAGCGATAGTCAGCATTCGATCCGGTAAGGGAAAGGATACTTTCAAATTGATAATGCCGCGACATTTCCTTCTTTCCACCAGCAGCACTACTCAGCTTGCGGGTTTGGGCGTACTGTCCGGAAAATGTCGTTGGAAGTAGCCAGGTACCAAGGAAATCCGCCTCAATGCCCACAATGGTCTTGGCTTTACTAAAATCATAGGCAGGAACTACTGCCTGGCCGAAGGAAGCCTCATTCGCTTTCAATAATGCTGAGCACGAATTGGCATCGTAGGTAATATGCGTCGTTGCCGGATACTTGGCCGTAAAATCACTGATTACGGCTTTTGTGGATGGGCTAATAATGGTGGACGACACCAATCGGATCGGAGTACCCGCTGCTGCGATTTGGGCAAGCTGAGACATGATCTCTTTATCTACCTGCTCCCAGCTAACTTTTGTATCGTTTCCTTTGGCAGGGCCTTTTAACTTCTCAATATCATATAAGCTCAAAAGAGATCCATGAACGCGGGCACTTGCACCACTGGAAATTGAGGATAATGTATTGGGTTCAAGTTTGATAGGTCTGCCCTCACGAGTTTTTACCAGAATACTGGCATAGTCCCCATTCTCAGCGTAGGTAGAAGCGTACCAGTTTGCAATGGTCGGATATTCGTCCTCTGGCTTATTCAGATAGGGTACTGCCTTCTTTACTGGGGTCTCGCAGGCAGCCAAGGATACTGCTGCCATCCCAAAACCTAATACTTTGAGAAAATCCCGACGGTGGGTACCGGTTCCGTCAACCAGATTTTCATATTGATTTTCAACGGGAGGGGTTGAGGCAAATTCACTGTTGGCGTTCCGGACAAAGTCTTTGTCGTTACGTAACTCCTCCAGACCTTTCCAGTACCTTTTATTAGTATGTTCCATAAAACTGTTCAATACAAATTTGTATCTTGGAATTATCTACAGATTATTAATAGTGACACTTTGAACATTCCAAACCGCCAATATCAGCCACTTTTAGGGCTTCTTTACTGTCCATGCTGTGTAGTTGCACCAGCTTGTCATAGTAGGCATTGCCTTTAGTATTGACTTCCGTCTTCCGATGGCAATCAATACACCACCCCATCGTCAGGGATGACCGCTGCTCTACTACTTCCATTTTCTCGATTTCACCGTGGCATTGCTGACATTCCAAACCGCCTACATTCACGTGTTGCGAGTGGTTGAAATAGGCAAGATCGGGTAGGTTGTGTACCCGAACCCATTCGATGGGTTGATTCTCTTCGATCGCTGCGTATATCTTTTGAATTTCGGGTGATTCCTTCTTGATCACTCCGTGGCAATTCATACAAATATTGGCAGAAGGAATATGAGCGGATTTGCTACGATTCACGCCCGTATGGCAGTAGTTACAATCTATCTGGTATTCACCCGCGTGCAGCTTGTGTGAAAAAGCGATCGGTTGCTTAGGAGCATACCCTTGTTGAACTCCTATATGGTATGCACCGTCGAGGAGAGCTTTGGTGACCAGCAGAATGAATACCCAAATTGTGGCTGAGCGGATCGCCGGATTATTGGCAGTTTTGGTAAGGGTGGTTTTGAGCCTTTCCATGAAAGGCGCTCCTTCACCGGCTCCGGTAGTGTCGCCACCCACCGCCTTGGAAAGAAGTGTGACGATGACTAGCAGCACTCCTAGTACCAGGAGCATCACGACTAGTAAAGCCACCAGCACTAGTACAAAAAGATCGGATGGACCGCTTGACTGAACCGTAGCCGGTCCGCCAGCCGCCGCCGGAGCGCCTGCTACAGCAGCCGGAGCTGCGTTCGCCTGTTCAATGTACGCCAGAACTCCCTTGATATCATCTTCCGACAGATTGGGGAAGCTGGTCATTTGAGCCTGATTGTATTGGTTGTACAGTTTTACAGCGTAGGGATCACCGGAAGCAATCATAGCTTGCGAATTGTGAATCCAACTCACGAGCCAAGGGAAATCGCGGCGTTCCGAAATACCTTTCAAGCCAGGTCCTACTGACTTCTCGGCGTTTACGTTATGGCAAGCAGCACAGTTGTTTTTAAAAATCGTTTCTCCCTTGGCAGCATCACCGGCGGCATCCTGTGCAAAAGCCAGAAACGGACTGCATAGTAAGGCTAATCCTATAATGAAATGTCTCATCTTAACGGGTATTTTTTTTTCAAAGAGAGCGTTTTTTTTTGCTTTTATATCCATAATCAAGTATCCGTAGTACATCAACACGCAAATCTACTGCACGTTTTTTTATCCACAAAAGTATTTCCCCTATATTTTACCTGCCAGACTAATTTATACTTTTTCTAATCAAAACCGGCCTAATCGCCTTTTTTTAAGTATTAGAGTGGTTTATTTATCAAGCACTTACAAAAAAATACCATTTGTGAAGGTTTTTTGTTTCAACCTTTACAAATGGTATTTTTCCGTTCTGGGAGGATCAGTATATACGTCCTCTTGCTATACATTCGGAAGAGGTTCCGAGCGGATTCGAACCGCTGTACGAGGTTTTGCAGACCTCTGCCTAGCCACTCGGCCACGGAACCATTTGCCCCTCAGTTGCTTACCCTAAAGCTCACAACTGAGCAGGCGCAAAATTAGAAATTATTCGGACTTAGTCCGCTTCTTTCTTCTCTTTTTAGACAGTTTTTCTGCCTTTCTTTTCAGAATCCTCCATTTGTTCCTTCAATGCTGATAGAACATCGAGATCACCAAAAGTTGATTTTTCTGCTTCTTTATCTTTAGAAGCAGTTGGCTCGGTTGCCTTTGGAGCTGCCTTCTTGGAGGCTTTTTCTTCCGGAGCACCGCCTTGCCACACCTTAGAGTGGGATAGGACTATTTTCTTTTCGTCTTTTGAGAATTCCAGAACGACGAAATCAAGGCTTTCACCTACTTCTGCCATAGATCCATCTTCTTTGGCGATGTTTTTGATCGTGGCAATTCCCTCTATACCATAAGGAAGTTCCAGCGTAGCAAACTTATCGCCTTTGGATAGTACAGTGCTCCGGTGTACCGAACCTACTTCGAAAATAGATTCAAAGGTATCCCATGGATTTTCTTCAAGTTGCTTATGGCCCAAAGCCAGGCGGCGATTGTCCGCGTCCAATTCAAGGACTACAACTTCCAGCTCTTCTCCTACTTTGATGAAATCAGATGGATGCTTGATCTTCTTGGTCCAGGATAGATCGGATACGTGTACCAGGCCGTCGATTCCTTCTTCCAGTTCAATAAACAAACCGAAGTTGGTGAGGTTGCGAACAATCCCTGTGTGACGGGCGCCTACCGCGTATTTTCCCTTCAACTCAGCCTGAGTCCATGGATCTTCGGTTAGCTGCTTTATACCCAGGGACATTTTGCGCTCCTGACGATCTAGTGTTAGCACTACTGCTTCCAGTGAGTCGTTTACACTCAGGAATTCCTGAGGATTACGCAAGTGCTGTGACCATGACATTTCGGACACGTGGATCAGCCCTTCTACGCCGGGAAGTATTTCGAGGAAAGCACCGTAATCGGCTACATTCACAATACGGCCGGTTACTTTGGAACCAACCTGGATGTCTTCCGATAGGGAATCCCATGGATGAGACTGAAGTTGCTTCAGACCCAAAGAAATACGCTTCTTCTCTTCGTCAAAATCAAGTACTACTACATTGGTTTTTTGATCCAGGCTCAGAAGCTCTGATGGGTGACCAATCCGGCCCCACGAAATATCCGTAATGTGAAGCAGACCATCCACACCACCCAGGTCAATAAATGCCCCGAAATTGGTCATGTTTTTGATCACGCCTTCCAGTACCTGACCTTTCTCAAGGTTGTTCAGGATCTGCTGACGCTGTGCTTCCAGATCTTTCTCGATCAGTACTTTGTGCGATACCACGACATTGTCGTTGGCGTGGTTGATTTTAACCACCTTAACTTCCATCCGCTTGCCGACGAAAACGTCGAAATCACGAATAGGCTTCACGTCAATCTGCGATCCTGGTAAGAAGGCTTCAATTCCGTAAATATCAACAATCAGACCTCCTTTGGTTCTACGTTTTACGGTAGCATCCATAATAAGGTCGTCCTCGAATGATTTCTGAATATTATCCCAGGCGGTTATTACCTTGGCTTTCTTGCGCGAAAGTACCAATTGTCCCTGAGCATCTTCCTGATTCTCTACGTAGACCTCTACTTCATCACCGATTTTAAGATTGGGAAGGTCCCGAAACTCATTGGAAGATACCAAACCATCGGATTTGAATCCAATGTTCAATATTATTTCCCGATCGGTAATTCCTACCACTGTGCCTTTTACAACCTCTTTTTCCTGAATGGGAGAAAGTGTTGTCTCATACATTTGCTCAAATTTTGCCCGGTCCGAGGCCGTATAACCCGTACCGAATCCTTTGTCATCAGCCGTATCCCAGTTAAAATCGGGCATTACGTAGCTTTTCTTTTCTTTTGCCATAAATAGTTGGAAAATCACCCTGCTATACATCAGTTCCCGGGCCACTGAACTGAAATTAAATGAAACAAGCTATTATTTTTGAAAAATAGACCGCAAAGGTAAGGTTTCTCACTCAAAAAGCATACATACTTTTCTATTTTTCTAATAGAATCTTGCGGCTATGAGAAAATGGTTTGGAAGGATTTGAATTGAAAGGCAATCACTGAGGGGTACCTATTCCCTCACGAAACACAAGAAGGGCATTTGATGAATGCAGGGAAGAATAAAAATGGCACTACTCAATAAATAGCCTCCTTCGCTCCCAGATACGGAAGCCAACCATCCTCCACGGTTCCCGAAAAATCGCGGAGAAACATAAGGAAGGAAGGGCGGAACGGGCGCTGATGGAGGGGCATGGAGGCCTCTTCGGGGGTGTAGTCACCCTTACGTGAATTGCAGCGCTTGCAGGCTGTAGCTAGATTATCCCAATTGGTTTTTCCTCCGCGCGATTTGGGCAGCACATGGTCCAGAGTAAGATCATCATTCGTACCGCAATATTGGCAGCGGTTCCCATCCCGTTTGAAGATGTTTTGGCGGGTCATCATGACTCCCCGATAGGGCAGGTGAATGTACTTGTGTAAGCGCACAACCGTTGGCATAGGGTACACCTCGCTTACAGTTCGGAGAGCATGTGTGGACGAGTGGGCTATCAATTCGGCCTTGTGCATATATACCAGCAAGAAGGCCTTAGGAACGGAGCAAACACTAAGCGCACTGTAATCCTGATTCAGGACCAAAACTTTCCTACCCATGGGTTTATTAGGTAATTTCTTTCGAGCAATATAAAAAATATACCTAATATTAACGCCAATCTTTCTTCAAATGTTGGTAAAATTTTGTCCAGAACCCATACCGCCGCAGATTCTGTACGGAAGTGAATGGAATGGTACCCTTAGAAACTTTTTGATAATCAACCTAGTAACCCATTCTATCTGTTTCCCGCTTTACATCACGTTCCTTGATGGATTCGCGTTTATCGTAGAGTTTCTTTCCTTTTGCCAGCGCAATTTCTAGTTTTACCAACCCTCTCTCGCTCGTAAAAAGCTTGGTAGGAATAATGGTAAGGCCCTGATCTTTCAGGTTTTCGGATAGTTTTCGGAGTTCCCGACGCGTAAGCAACAGCTTTCGGTCGCGGAGGGGGTCGTGGTTGTAATGAGTACCCTCGGTATAGGGGGAAATGTGCAGGCTACGAATGAATAATTCGTCCCCCATAAACAAGCAATAGGCATCCTGGAAATTTACTTTTCCCTGCCGGATGGATTTTATTTCGGTTCCGGTCAAAACCATGCCTGCTGAGTACGTTTCGAGAAAAAAATACTCAAACGAAGCTCGGCGGTTTACTATGTTTACCTTTTTGGCTATTTTGTCGGACATTTGGAGAGGCTATTGGCTGTACGCTTGCGGCTATTAGCTTTTTGAATTGTAAAAAAGAGATTTCTATCGACGTTTTTCTTGTCCTTTGCTGAGTAATTCGGCCTCGTAAAGGTATTCCAAAGGTACGGTATTCAAAAAAACTATTCCAATTCCTATGAAACAAAGACTTTTGGGGGTACTCGTTATGATAGGCCTACTGGGTTTGTGTAATCCATCCTCGTACGCCCAGTCCGACCAGGCCAGTGTGAGGGCGGCGGTGGATCAACTTTTCACGGGAATGCGAACGGGCGACTCCTCCCTTGTCAGCAAATCCTTTACTGCCGATGCCACACTCCAATCCGTTTCCATTACGCCCGAGGGGAAGGTAAGTACCCGTAAAGACGCCATTGAAGGTTTTATCAAAGCGGTGGGAACACCCCATAAGGAAGTATGGGACGAGCGTATCTATGATCTGAAAGTTCAGGTAGACGGCCCCATGGCCATTGTATGGGCACCTTACAAGTTCTATCTGGGAGAAAATTTCAGCCACTGCGGGGTAAATGCCTTCACGTTGGTCAAGACTGAGAAGGGCTGGAAGATAGCCGGAATTACGGATACCCGCCGAAAGGACAGTTGCCTCTAAGATTCTAAAAAGGGAGCATTTGCTTCCAGGTACCTTTTATGCGATTATACTTTAAAGTACTGGGGAGGGCTTTCCACCAGTATTTGTTTACTTCAACGGCAAAAGATGGCTGCATGTAGCAATTAATAGCGCAGCCCTCGCAGGCGGGCAGCCGTCCTTCCAGCGCTACGAGTTTCTGTACCTCGGCAGAACGGTACAAAGTTTTCAGATTTCCCTCAATGGGAAACTCCTTCAATCCCAAATGGTAGCAGGGCAGTACCAGTTTGTTTTCGGGCGAGATCACGAGCGTGGTACTGGCAGCTTTACAAATGGGACTGTCCACGTGGTTTCCCCCATCCAACCGCAACTGCACGAAGGCGTCGTTGAGATATACATTTTTCTGCTTTCCCCAATAGGTCAGTTGGCCCAAGGCTTCCTCCGAAAGCTGGCTACCCACAGTGTTGTATTCAAAGACCGGATTGAGTATCAGCACCAACCCATTGGGAATGCAAATATCTTCCCACACTTGTCGGATGTGATGGATGTTATGCTCGAATACAGTGAAAAGTATATCGGGGCGCTCGCCAATATGTCGGGCCAGAGCAATGGACTCCATTACTTTGTCGAAGCACTTAACTCCCCGGGATTGGTCGTGTTCTTCCTGAATCGGTGAATCCAGCGAAAAATGCAGCATGTCGATGAGTCCCCGCAAACGGTGGGCATACTTTGGATACAGCAGGGCGTTGGTAGTAACGGTGGTAATCAAGCCCTGGTTTTTAGCTTCGGCCAGAATCAAGTCGAGCTGGCGGTGAAGAAGGGGCTCGCCTCCCGTAAAATCTACTACCCTGACGCCAAGCGCTTTTAGGTCCCGCAGATTATCTCGTACACTATCCAGAGTAACGTAGGGCGAAGGCCGCTCCCAGATGTCGCAGAAGCTACAGGTGGCGTTGCAGCGGTACGTCAAGTAATAATTACATAAAACCGGATCTGAGACTAGCCTCATTATCAGTGGAGCATTCGGAGAAGGCTTGTGATTTTGTCTTTCAAATCTTTGCGATCCACAATAAAGTCCAAAAAGCCGTGCTCAAGAACAAACTCAGCGCTTTGGAATCCCTTGGGCAAGTCTTTCCCTATGGTTTCCCTGATGACGCGGGGACCGGCAAAACCAATCAGGGCCTTGGGTTCTGAAATATTAAAATCACCCAGCATGGCGTAGGAGGCCGTGACTCCCCCGGTAGTAGGATCAGTAAGTAGCGAGATGTAGGGCACGCCCGCCTCGGATAGAAGGGCCAGTTTGGCAGAAGTCTTGGCCATCTGCATTAATGAAAACCCGGCTTCCATCATCCGTGCTCCACCCGACCGGGAAATCATCAGAAAGGGGTACTTGTTCCTGAGAGCGTGATCAATGGCACGCGCGATTTTCTCACCGACTACGGAGCCCATAGACCCCCCGATGAAGTTGAAATCCATACAGGCTACCACAATATCTAGTTCATTCATCTTTCCATAGCCCGTCCTGACTGCGTCTTTCAGACCTGTCTTCTGAATCGTGGTTCGAACCCGATCCGGATAGGCTTTCGTATCCACAAAATTGAGCGGATCGGCCGAGACCATGTTTGCGTCCAGTTCGGTGTACACATTGTTATCAAAGAGTACTTCGAAATAGGCCTCCGACCCAACTTTTTCGTGGTAATTGCAATGCTCACACGTGTAAGCATTGAGCTTATGTTCACGGGTGTGCATGATTTTCTTGCAGTTAGGACACTGATACCAAAGCCCGTCGGGAGCTTCGCGTTTCATTTCAGTAGGGGTACTGATTCCTTTTTCTTTTCGAATAAACCAAGACATAGTTCAAGCAGATTATCACACTAGTTGGAACATTTCACTATCAAATACTTACAAGCCGATTTTGTAACGTTCGGGCTTCAAATATAACAATAATTGCTTTGGCTAACACAGTGACAGGTAGAATTCGCGTCGGGAAGGGGGGAGCTTCTCTATGGCGTAACGCAGAGCCGTCCTTGGCAATTCGGTAATATGATACTGCAAAAACTCCTCCATCAAATTCAAATCCCGCTTCCCGATTTCGCGTAATGTCCAGCCTACGGCTTTGTGTATCAGGTGATGTGGATGAGGCAATAAAAGCCTGGCGATTTCGAGGCTAGTTTCAAAATCACCTCTACCAATGAAATAAAAAGTAGAAATGATGGAAACTCGCTGCGCCCATAGGTGAGGCCTTGCAGCCAGAGCAAAAAGAATACTTCTATCTTTATCAAAAAGATGCCTCCCTACTATATCCCGCGCCGAGAGGTCAACGAGATCCCAATTGTTAATATAGTCGAGGTGAGCAAGATAACTTTCAAAAATGGCTTGTTTTCCATCCGCTGATGCCTTGGGATATTGCCGTATCCACACTAGCAGAGCCGCGAACCGGCATTCGTGGATTGGGTCGCGGAGCAAGTTCTTCCACATCTGCCCTATTCATATCCGGATATAGCTTTGCCACTCTCCGGACTTCAGGGTTAGAAATGCCCCAGAAAACATCCCCTTCGGCGTATTGTCCCGGCCC
This sequence comes from uncultured Cytophagales bacterium, assembly GCA_963768025.1. GTDB lineage: Bacteria > Bacteroidota > Bacteroidia > Cytophagales > Spirosomataceae > CAVYGM01. Next base: position 371,314 of record CAVYGM010000011.1, on the reverse strand, counting down.
GGTTTGGAAGTACCGGGCTACCAGAATAGCCCGGCTCTCATCGGCCAGAGAGGCAAGTTCGATACGCAGGTTGTTCATTTTGAAGGCGTTGTTAAGCGTTAGGACATGACCGAAAAAAAATAAGGTGAGGGTTGCGCCTCACCTTATCCAGTTAGTTCAAACGAATCTGCTCGATCTCATGCCCCGGAATTCCCGGCCTGCGCCAAAGTTCAATATGGCTTCGCCGGAAGGCTGGACTACGATCCAGCTCGTCCCAGTTTATCTTCTTTTTATCTCTAAACCGTTCGACCATTTCCCGAATCCTGGCGTATTCCGATGGGCTCCAGTCGTCATCCGGCTGGCTACCCAACATGGAAGTGCTACCAGATCCTGGCAGGGATTGTTCGACCGGAATTGGAACGCTCAAAATAGGTTCTCTGAACGGTTCAAGGGTCGAAATCCCGCTTGTGTTCGTTCCCCCCTGCATATCTATGATCAGTACCTCTTCCTCCTCGGGTTCCTCAGGTTCGGTTACTTTGTTTTCATTTAGTGGCACATCCACAGGCTTAGGCTCTGTTTGGGCAGGAACCTCACCTTTTGGTACCTCTGGCTTTGGCACCTCCTGTTTTGACACCTCTGGCTCTTCGGGCTTAGGTTTGGATTTTACGCCCGGAATCGGCGGATCAGTACTATCAAACCCAGCGGCCACTACGGTTACGCGTAACTTTTCGCCCAGAGAGTCATCCGTAATCGTACCTAACTTGAAGAGGAGCGCTTCTCCACCTATCTGGGAAAGTACATACTTCCATATCTCCGACTGCTCTTTCATGGTAGCTTCCTTTTTCTTACTGGAAGCTAAGGTGATCAAAATCCTCTGAGCACCTTTTATATCGCGGTCATTGAGCAAGGGGGAATCCAATGCTCTTCGAATAGCCTCGAACGCTCTCTTTTCGCCCTCTACCTCGGCCGTACCCATCACAGACTGTCCGGCATTTTTCAATACTTTTTCTACGTCCCGAAAATCCGTATTGATAGTTCCGCTGGTGGTAATAATCTCCGAAATACTTTTTACAGCATTCAATAGGATACTATCGGCCTGGGCAAATGCCTCCGTTATAGGCATGTCTTCGTAGAGTTCTTCCAACTTATCATTGAGAACCACGAGTACGGTATCGCTGTATTGTTTGAGCTGCTCTATTCCCTCTAAAGCCTGTCTTTTTTTGTCGGTACCTTCCCAGGAGTAGGGTGCCGTCACGACCGAAACAGTCAGTAGTTTGAGTTCTTCTTTGGCGATCTGGGCAATCACGGGTGCGGCACCCGTTCCCGTACCTCCGCCCATCCCTGCGGTAATAAATACCATTTGGGTAGTTCCGCCCAGAAGTGCTTTTACCTCTTCGATGGTTTCCAGGGCGGCATCACGGCCACGCGTAATATCCATCCCCGCCCCAAGGCCCTGGGTAAGGGAAGCACCCAGCTGTATCTTGTTGGGAACACGACTTTTCAGAAGTGCCTGCCGGTCAGTATTACAAATTGCGAACTCTACATCCTTAATTTTTTTCTCAAACATGTAGTTTACCGCATTACTTCCACCTCCTCCAACACCAATCACCTTGATGATCGAAGGTTCTAAAGCGCTATCTTCAATTCCATTCACGATGTAGTCCTGCTCTAAGGCGTTTAATAAGTTGATATTCATACGTGTGTGCGAAAGGGTTCGATCAATAACTGTGAATACGACTCATTTTTTTAGTATCCTCCTCCGGTTTTGTCCTCTCGGTCATTTCCAGAAAATGGATTTTTAATTTTCCAGCCGCCAAATAAGCCCCCAATCCCTACATTGGAATCCTCCGGTTCTTTTTCTTTCACAGGAATGCGTGGCGAAGGTTGAAACATAGGAGGGCAAATCGACTGCAAACGGGTATCCACTTTTTTTATTCCTGCCCAGGCCAACCCTACGGCAGTAGCATAGCTGGTGTTCCCTACTTCATCGGCTTTGGGAGTTTGGGCCATTCGTTCGGGAATTCCTACCCGAACCGGCATGGGGTAGGCCACCCGGCCAAACAGGGTTTCGATATCGGGCATATTAGCCGTTCCTCCCGTCAGGACAATCCCTCCGATCAGGTCATCGGCCAGCCCTGATTCCAGGATGTCGGCGTATACGAGCGCGGCAATTTCTTTCAGACGTTCTTCTATAATAAGGGCCACGTTCTTTTTAAGTACCTGCTTGGGAGGACGCCCTTTGAGGTAGTTGACCAGAATCTCAACGGTAAGCGGTGTAGGAGCCGACAGGGACTCGCCAAACTCTCTTTTGAGGTGCTCGGCGTTCTCTAGCTGAATGCCGCATCCCACTTTTAGGTCGGCGGTGATGTGATGTCCCGCAATGGGAAAGGAGGAAATATGCCGAATGATCCCCCCTTGATAAATCACGATATCCGTCATGTGATCGCCGATGTCAACCAGCGCCGTACCGGCTTCCATTTCCTCATGGCTAAGCACGGCTAACCCGGCTGCGATTGGAGCTAGCAAGAGCTGATCGTATTCTAGTGCGCTATCGGCGGCAATGAGGCATTTTCTGGTAACTTCGATCGCTTGTTTGTTACTCGATACTACCAGAAAATCACCCCCCAAACGGACGCCAATACGGCCAACGGGTTCCTTGACCCGCTGACTATTGTCTACCATGAACTCACCGGGGATCACGTGCATGACCTCGTTGTTGGGCTCGGTTTGGGCCCGGTATAAATCATTGATCAAATGCTCCACATCTTCCTGGGTTACTTCGTTGCTGGAAGCAGAGGTAGGGCGTACCATAGAACTGCTTAAAGAAGTGACCTGAACATGGCTACCGCCAAAACTTACGTTTACATTGTTAATTTCCAGGTCTGACCGCATCGTGAGTTCAGATAGAGCGCTGCGGATGGCCATACTTACCTGTTTTACGTTCTTTACAGCACCTCTCACAATGGCATCGGTAGGAACAGCTACTTCGCTGAATCCAATGACCTCAATTGTATCCTGATTAGAATACGAACCTCCTCTACTTTCGACGGCTACTGCGGCAACCTTGGTACTTCCAATATCCAAACCAACAGAAATAGTGCCTTTCTTCATAATGCTTGGGGTGTGTTATAGGTTATTCACAAACAATTTGGTCGTGAAATTTGAGGCTTATCATTGAGTAGCGACTCCAATCCGTTTCCAACACTTTTTCATAAAAAATCCGAAGCTTTGATAACTTCGCCGCTATATTCTCTGCTTTTCCAAATTCAATCCTCTGGTCACCCAGGGCAGTATACAAATCAATGTTTCCTTCTTTGGATACATTCATTTGAATGACCTGAATCTTCCAGAAAGGATCTTCACTTACATACTTGACCACATCCAACACCGCCTTTCCATCCGCGTCAGCCAAGTTCTTTTTATTCTGAAAAAAAGCTCCGGCTACAACCAAAACCCTGGCTGAAAATCGATTGGAAAGAGGAATAAAACCTCCTTCTTCATTGATATAGAATCCGTCAGTCTTACGCCATTCCCCCATTCGGGAGGTATTGATCCAGCGTGCCACTGGTTTTTCCTGTTCTATCTCTACTACCAGATCTCCTTCCAGGTCGTGGTATATCTGACAATTCCGGATGAGCTTGTTGGCACGTACCCTATCTTCCAGGATACTCAATGGAATATTTTTCTGCTTGTTTCCATGGAGGGGTTCAGTACCATTTACAGTCAGTAATTTTTCAATGTCCGATGCATTGATGAATCGCATGCCCGCTTCATAATCAACCTTTACCAGAAGGTTGTTACACTGCTGCTTATTCAACTTGCTTTCGGCCATCCCCACGCACAGGATCAGAACCAACAACCAAATACTTTTGGTCAGCCATTTTTTGGAATAGTCAAATTTACGTAACATGGTGATAATATTAAAAGGCTTTTATCATAAATTAGCGAATGGACTATTTAATATCTTTTTTATATCTCCAACCAGTTTATCTATGTCGCCTGCCCCGATGGTTACCAATACCTCACAGTCAAGGCTTTGAAGTTGCTGGATCAGTCCCTCTTTTGTAACCAGCTGCTTGTCCTCAATCTTCACATTTTCCAATAGCATGGACGAGTTGACTCCCTCAATGGGCAATTCGCGGGCGGGGTAAATATCAAGTAATAGCAGGCGATCAGCCAGGCTTAGGCTTTCGGCAAACCCCTCGGCAAAGTCACGGGTACGGCTGAAAAGGTGGGGCTGAAAAATAGCGGTAATATGCTTTCCGGGATACAAAGCCCGAACCGACGTTAGAAATGCCTCTATCTCAGTGGGATGATGAGCATAGTCGTCAATAAAAACCAGGTCCTCACCCTCCATAATATACTCAAACCGTCGCTTGACACCACGGTACGAACATAGCCCTGAGCGCACTAGCTCAGGCGACACGCCCAGGTACAAGACGGCAGCAGCAGCGGCGATGGCATTTTCAATATTGTAGAATCCCGGAACCATCATGGCTATATCTTTAATAACTCCGTCGGGGTAAACAAGATCGAATACAAACCGAGCCTTCTCTATCCGGAGGTTGTCACTGCGGTAACCACCTTCGTTTAGGCTATATTCTACTACTTGGGCGTCGGTACTTCCGGCTAATTCCAATCCTTTTTTCAGAAACAACACCCCTCCTGGTTTTATTTGACCCACAAATGCCCGAAACGAATCAAGCAAAAATTCGTGCTGTCCATATATGTCAAGATGATCAGCGTCGGTGGAAGTTACGATGGCTAAATCAGGAAAAAGGGTCAGAAAAGAACGGTCAAACTCGTCGGCTTCTACTACACAAACGATTTCTTGAGGCTGTTCGGTAGGTTCGTTCAACAAAAAGTTTGTCCCGTAGTTCTGGGTAATTCCCCCTAGGAAAGCCGTGCAATTCACTCCCGCCGATCGAAGCAGGTGGGCCACCATGCTGGATGTGGTGGTTTTGCCATGGGTACCGGCTACACCCACTGTTCGCAGATTTCGGGTGATCCAGCCCAGTACCTGCGATCGTTTTTGAATCTCGAATTCATGGGCCCGGAAGTAGGCCATTTGCCGGTGATCGGCCGGAATCGCGGGGGTATACACTACGAGTGTATGCCTAGGGTCGGCCCGGAAATCAGCCGGAACATGGTCAACGGCATCGTCATACCAGATGGGGATCCCTTCCTTCTCCAGAGTCTCGGTAAGTAGGGTAGGTGTGCGGTCATACCCTGCTACCAGGAAGCCATTGACGTTGAACCAGCGGGCAAGTGCGCTCATGCCAATTCCACCTATTCCGGCAAAATACACGTATTTCCACTCAAACGTCCAGGTGGGGCTCATAATAATCGGTTTGGTTTTGGGAAGCTGCTTCTGCTAAACTCCCTATGGTCGGTCAATCAATTGTACTACTTCGAGCGCTATCTGCCGGGCAGCGTCGGGCCGGGCCAAAGCGGCTATATTTGTTTTCAACTCTTTCTGCTTCTGTGGATCTTCCATGAGCCGAATGGCCGTTTCGATCAGTTCCTTTGAGGCATGTGAGTCAGCTACTAATAAGGCGGCATTTTGCCGGATCAGGCTCATAGCGTTTTTTGTCTGATGGTCTTCGGACGCCGCCGGAAAAGGAACCAGGATGGCAGGCTTCGCCGCCAGGCATAGTTCGGATACCGACAAAGCACCCGCCCGCGAAATCACCACATCGCTGGCTGCATAGGCCAGATCCATGTCATAGATAAAATCAAAGGCTTTGATGCGGTCGCTACGTACATGCCCAATGACCTCCTGAGCCGTTTGGATGTAGGCTTTGCCCGTTTGCCAAAGAACCTGGTAACCGGCATCATTTAGCTTCTTCAAGCCCTCCCGAATGCTCTCGTTTATGCTTCGTGCCCCCAGGCTCCCTCCCATTACGAAGAGGGTCTTTCGGTGGTCGTCAAAGCCAAAGTGCTTCATGGCTTCGGCCCGCTTGTTGGTACTTTTCAAAATATCGCTTCTGACCGGATTACCCAGCAGTCTGATCTTTTTTCTGGCAAAAAATGCTTCCATGCCCGGATACGCCACGCAAATAACCCTGGCGCGGCGCGCCAGGAGTTTATTGGTAATTCCAGCGTGCGAATTTTGCTCCTGAATCAGCGTCGGGATACCCAGCAGGGAAGCTACCATCAGCAAGGGCCCACTCGCAAACCCGCCTACCCCCACGGCTACATCGGGACGAAAACCGCGCAGCACCGATCTTGCCTTCAATAGGCTTCGCATCAATTTTATCGGAAAAGCGATATTGTCCAAAGAGATTTCCCGCTTGATCCCCACAATCGGCAATCCAATAATCTGATAGCCGGCTTTGGGTACTTTTTCCATTTCCATTTTACCCACGGCCCCCACAAAGAGTATTTCAACGGTGGGGTCTTCCGCTTTCAGTGCATTGGCAATCGCGATCGCCGGGTATATATGTCCGCCAGTACCTCCACCACTAATTATTACGCGTTTTGTCATGCTTTTCAAATTGACTTTTCTTCTAGTTCTCCCCGGCTAACGCTCAGGATAATTCCCATAGCTACTCCGGTAAAGAGCATGGACATCCCGCCTTTGCTCAGAAACGGCAGAGGCTGACCCGTAACCGGCAGAACTCCTACGGTAACAGCCATGGTTACAAATGCCTGGAAGACTATGATGAAAGTAAGACCGGCAGACAGTAAACCACCGTAAGGCCTTTTAGGCTTTTCGATGGCTTTCATACCCCGATAAAGTAGCAACAGGAAAGTGGCAATGACCACAATGGCACCGATGGTACCGTATTCTTCCACAATAATTGCAAATACGTAGTCGCTGTTGCTATGGGCCAGGTACCGCCGTTGCCGACTTTTCGCCACACCTTTGCCCATTATTCCCCCACGCGCCATAGCGATAAAGGCATTTTTGGGCTGGGGTTCCATCTCACCTTTGCCCATAAACCGCTCAATTCGACTTTTCGCCGTGCCCTCGCGTTGTCCTAGTTGAAGTAGATATAGGAGGCTTGAGAAAATAAGAAAAGCTACGACTGTGATCAGTAGATACCTAATGGGCACTTTGCCTACGTATAGCATCATAAAACAGGCCGCCCCTAGAATGGCAGCAGTAGAAACATTAGACGTATAGATTAAGGCACAAACCAGTGCAATCATAAAGAGGGGCTCGACTAATGATTCCAAGGTATTCCAACCTCGTTTAAATCGGCGTGCCAGCACAAGGGCTAAATGGGCGATTAACGCGATTTTAGCCAATTCTGATGGCTGGAAACGCTGCTTTATTACGGGGATCATCACCCAGCGGGAGGCATCATTTATGCTTACTCCAATGCCTTTGTAGAAAGTGAACAGAAGCAATATAACCGAAAGCCAAACACCCAGACGGGAGAAAATGACGAACTTAGTGTAAGGCAACCGGTGGATGAAGTACATCACGGCAAAGGCCAGGGCCACCGACTGGATCTGCTTGTAAAGTAAGACTTCTGTATCTCCCTCGTGGAGCATATACGCTTCCCTCACCCCTGCACTATACGAGACCAGAACGCCACTCCCCAACAAAAAAACCGCTACTCCCCAGAGCCACGGATCGCCTTTGAGGTTCCTGACAAACCAGGCCTGCGTTACCTCACTAAATCTTTGTATTGTTTCCATGCTGGTACCTATGTTAGCTCTTGACAAGATTCATGACCTTTTCCCTGAACTGATCTCCCCGATCCATGTAGTTTTTGAACAAATCAAAGCTGGCACAAGCTGGCGATAGCAGCACTACGTCGTTGGGCTGAGTCCAGGAGCGAGCAGTTTGCAAGGCATCAGGCAGGCTTTGGGTAGTGTACATTTGGGGGACTATATCTTTAAAGTAGTCGGTGAGCTTAGTGGTATCCGTGCCCAGAGCAATAATCCCCTTTACTTTTTCCCGCACGAGCGCCTCTATTTGCGAATAATCGTTGCCTTTGTCCACCCCACCGGCAATCAGCACGATCGGGCGGTCAAAACTCCCCAACGCATAATACACCGAATCCACATTGGTTGCTTTGGAGTCATTGACAAACTCTACCCCATCCAGAATAGCCACCGACTCGAGGCGATGAGGAGCATTAACAAACGAGAGCAGCCCCGACCGGATTTGATCGTTGGTGAGGCCCACCGCCTGTGCCACCAGGATAGCCGCCATGGCATTGATCGCATTGTGAGGGCCTTTCAAGGGCAACTCACTCACAGCGATGGAAAATTCGCTTCCGTGGCTTGCTACTTTTAATATGTCATCTTCCAGGTAGCCCCCTTGGGGTACCTTGTGGCTCAGGAAAATAGGCCATTTTTGAGCAGCCAGACTCCCGGGTAGCCAGTTCACCAACAAGGGCTTCACTCTCCGCAAAATAGATGAAATCATCCGCCTCGGTTTGATTTTGTATTATCCTGAATTTGGACTGTACATACTTTTGAAAGTCGTAGTCGTAGCGATCCAGGTGGTCGGGGGTGATGTTGAGCAAAACCGCTACATTGGCATGGAAGCGGTACATATTATCCAACTGGAAGCTGCTAATTTCGAGTACGTAGCTATCTTTCTGGTCGGCGATGACTTGTTTGGCAAAGCTATCGCCTACGTTCCCGGCTAACCCCACCGAGAGCCCGGCTTCTTTGAGAAGGTGGTAAATGAGTAAGGTAGTGGTGGTTTTGCCGTTGCTTCCCGTGATAGCTACCAGCCGGGCATTCGTATAGCGGGCAGCCAGTTCCAGTTCAGAGATAACCGGAACGCCCCGCCGGTAAAGTTCTTTCACAATCGGGACCTTGTCGGGAATACCAGGGCTCTTCACGACTTCATCTGCCGAGAAAATAAGGCCCTCGGTATGTCCGCCTTCCTCAAAACGAATCTCGTTTTCTACCAGAATATCCCGATAGGCTTTCTGTAAGATCCCTTGATCAGACAAAAAAACATCAAATCCCTTAGACTTACCCAGCAGAGCCGCGCCAACGCCGCTTTCTCCACCTCCCAGAATTACAAGTTTTTTTGCTGTTGATGACGTCATGCCTTAAAATAGGGTATTTCCACGTAAATTTCGATGAAAGTAGGGCTCTATTGCAAATATAAGGCTGTTCTTTTTATCAAATGACGCATATCAAAAAAGGGAGTGGTTAATTCCCACCCCCTTCATCTTGCAATAGTCCAAATTCAAAGTCTCATTATTTTCCTTCTTCCGCTTTCAATCTGTTGGCATACCGAACAATAATAAAAATAACCAGGGCTATGAGAAGGAACTGGATGATTGTCTGGATAAAGTTACCGTACATGATCGCTACTTCCGGTGTTTCTCCTACGGCTTCTTTTAGTACAATTTTGAGCTCCTGAAAATTGACGCCCCCGATCACCAGGCCCAAAATAGGATTCAGTATGTCTTCTACCAGTGAGGTGGTGATTTTACCAAACGCCGCGCCGATGATCACGCCGACGGCCAGATCCAGGACATTGCCTTGGGCAACAAAAGTTTTAAATTCTTTGAGCATGGTGAATTGACTAGGTTAGGTTAAAAAAAGGTTTCGATTAGAACGTATATAAAAAGCCGATGGCCAAGGACTGGGCCAGCTGAATCTTGGTGCTCTGATCTTCGTCATAGACCATAATCAGGCCGAGGTTTACGTTCCAGTACGTATTGATTTTGGCCGTAAGCATGGCATCGAGGCGGTTGTCAATGACACCCAGGTTTTTGTAGTTGGCAAACATTAGGTACCTGAATTTGAGATTCAAATTCTCCGCGATTTCTTTATCAAAGTTAGCCACCAGTTGAAGGAGCGCTACTTCTGTCCTTACTCGTTGTCCGATCGGGACTCCGTAATTCTTTGGGAATGTTTTGTACAAATCCTTATCCGCCACGATTGTCTGACGGATGGCACCTGGTGAAAAGCTTATGAAAAAGTAGGGCACGGGTTTATATTCCAAACCAACCGCTTCGGTAACGTAGGCAGGTGAGAAAAAACCCGAAACTTTAAATCTCTCAATCTCGTCTGTAGAAGTCTCCCGGTATTCGTACCCCGCCGAAAATTGGGAGAGAAAATTTGCATTGACTATAAATGACCACTGTTTGCTGAACTGATGACCATATTTGGTATCAAAAAAGATTCGATCGACACTTTTACGACTTTGCTGACCTTTGTTCCTGACTACCCCGTACTGAGCCTGGAAATCGTTGCGCCAGCTATTCTTTTCTTTTTTGTATTCGCCCAACGCGTTTACGAACACCCCGAAAGCGATGGAGCTTACGGCCCCGCCCGTCCAGTTGGAGCTAAAGGTACCCTGGTTCAGGTTGGCCCCAAACTCGGTTTTCTTTTTCCAATACGAGGTGTCTTTTGGCATTCCGGTGGTATCTGTGGGTATGGACTGGGCAAAAGCTGCGGAGGAACCCAGCAGGAGTGCAAGGATCAAAAACTTGTTCATCAGATGAGTGGGTTAATTGGAGGAGAAGTCACTAAATATTTCAACTTTTTTTGATTGGAAGAGCTGCAATGGAAGCACGATGATAGCCTCTTCGCTTTGGATAGTTACCGATACTGTGTCGATCTTGGTAATGGTACCTCTTACATCGTCCACCTTTACCACCTGGCCTTCTTTGTATTTGCCTCGGCTATACATGGATGAGATCATGTTGGCCAGTACGTCGCGGGAAGCTATGCCGTAGCCCAGCGCAAATGCCCCTACTATTCCACCTATTATGAGGTTGAAGCTTGATTCCAGCAGGGTGGTTTCGATGCCGATTTGTCCCAAGGAACTGATAAACGTGATAACCAGGAAAAATACAAACACAATACTTCCGATTAGCTTGGCCGATGGAATATTGAACGATTTGCACATTGCTATTACCGCCCCTTTGATGACATCTGACACCATGATACCGACCTGAAGCATAATGGCTGCCGCAATAAGCTTGGGGATGAAGTTGACCAGAGAAAGTACCATGCTAGTGATGGCGTTTACGCCGAGGGTTTCAGTGGCAGCGGTCAGGAATATCAGCAAAATAAAATAGTAGAGTACCTTCGAAACGATCTCACTAAGCTTGATCTCCGTTTTGAGTTGCTTGATAAGGCTTATTTCATTCAATTTTTCGCCAATCCGGTCAAATCCTACCTGTCCCAATACCTTCTTCACCAAAACAGACACTCCTTTGGCAACGAGATAGCCGATAATCAGAATAACGAGGCAGCCCATCAGACGGGGTACAAAATCAACAAACTGGCTAATCAATGTATTGAAGGTATTGATTAGAATTTCGGTAATGTTAGGGAGGGTTTGCATAGTTAGCTAGGGTTTTTCTAATTTGCTTGCTTCTGAAAGACACAGGAGTGCCGTGCTGAACAAACCATCGGTGTAAAGTGCCACGATTCGAAAGGCATCGCGTATGAAATCAATTTCTGACACGAGGGCCTCTTTAAGATAGTCGGGTACTGGTTCGTCCGGTTCAAGGCTTTTGAAGATATCGTTATTCATAGTCGTTATTTGAAATGTTTGATTAATTCCAATAGCTTGGCGAATAGAATCCCCCAAAACACGATGGTTTCCAGGTACCTGCTTCTGAGCTTCTCCCGCGTGCGGAGGAGTCGCATTTTGACCGCACTTTCCGTAATACGGAATATGTCGGCTATTTCTCTGATGCTGAGTTCGTCCTGATATTTCATCATTAAGATGCTCTGCTCTTCGGTCTGAAGCTGATCCATTGCCTGATGCAGGCGCTTTGACTCAATGTCCGGCTCTTCAAATACCTGGTTCAAATCCGTATCGTCCGGAACCTCAAGTTCTTCGTCCTGATATACTTCTTTCCGCTTTTTGTTAATCCTGAGCTGATCCATACAGTAATTATACGTAATGGAATACAGCCAGGTAGAAAATCGTGCGGTTTCTTTGAACGTACTCAGTTTCAGGATAACTTTTAAAAAAATATCGTGGGTAAAATCTTCGGCTTTGGCCGAATCCTTCACGAAAGACAGACATTTCCGATATACTTTATCCGAATACCGTTTATATAGTTCTTCAAAGAAATGGTTTCGTTGCGTACTAATGAATAGCTGAACGAGTTCTTCGTCGGTATACACGTTGTAGGTTTTGTCTTTGGTTTTTTTGACTACCATAACGAAGAGAAGTAACTGAAAGGAGGTTTTTTATTAGCTCGGGGGCTAGAAACTAATCTAAGTAACAAAAAAAGCCCCGCATAATAAAACACGGGGCTTTCCAGTAAAAATTGTTCTAATCCAAAGGCGGGCAATTATGCACCGATAGAAACACGCTTAAATCCTTTTACGGTAAGCCCCTTGGCTGTTTTTTCCAAAAGCTGACGAATCGTAATCGAAGAATCTTTAACAAAATCCTGGTTCAGCAGAGTGTTGTCACGATAAAATTTATTGAGCTTACCCATTGCAATCTTCTCTAGCATGGCTTCGGGCTTTCCTTCGGTCCGGGCCTGCTCTTTTCCTACTTCAATTTCACGCTCGATAGTGGCAGAATCAACCCCATCCTTATCCAAGGCTACGGGTTTCATAGCTGCAATTTGCATAGCTACATCTTTGCCCAGATCAGTGAGGTCGGTGCCATCGGCTCCTTCAAACCCTACCAAAACACCAAGCTTTCCGTTGGAGTGTACGTAAGATACCACTTCATCCGCCGACAGGCTTTCATACGCTATTACGTCCAGCTTTTCGCCCAATTTTCCAACCAGGTCTATGATATGCTCGCTCAAAGAACGTCCATCGCCAGCCGGAGTGGCCAGGAGGGTTTCCTTGTCGGGTGCGTTGGTGGCTACGGCCGTATCCAGAATGGTCTGAGCCAGGTTTTTGAAATCCTCTACATTAGAAACAGGCTCGGTTTCGCAGGCCAGTGCGACCAGCTTGCCCGAGGTTCCGTCCTCGCTGATGCTAATCAGCACAGTACCTTCGGAAGTAGTATTGTCAGCACGCTTGGCGGCCACTTTTTGTCCCTGCTTCCGCAGAATATCCACTGCTTTATCAAAATCGCCATCGGCTTCGGTAAGGGCTTTTTTACAGTCCATCATGCCGGCACCGGTCATTTGGCGGAGTTTGTTTACGTCTTGCGCAGTAATTGCCATGATCTGTTTGTTCGATTAATGAATGTTATTTTTTAGTCAATGAACTTCGGGTAAAGGTACGCAGGCGTATGTTACCCTGGTTTTGGAAACTGCATGAGGTAGCCTTAGCAAGTGCTAAAACTATTCAAATAGCTTCTTAATAATACAGTAGCCCATAGCGGGGAGGCTACGGGCTACTCATCTATATTCAGATTGTACTATGAATAGGTAGTGTCTAAACCGTACGCCACTGGGTAGGCCTAGTCCTCGTCGCTTTCCTCTACAACTGCACTGGGAGCTTCTTCGGCTTCTGCCTCGCCCTTCGTGTCACTTTGGCGCTTGGCTTCTTCTTCTTCGGCCAGGCGTTGGTCGTCCTTATCCTGCTTGCGCTCCATCAATCCTTCTTCGATTGCCTTGCCAATAGCCAGGGTAAGGAGGGAGATTGACTTGTAAGCATCGTCATTGCCCGGAATCGGGAAATCAACCAGGTCAGGATTTGAGTTCGTGTCGCAAATAGCGAACACGGGAATACCGAGGCGCTTTGCTTCCGACACGGCAATGTGCTCACGTTTGACGTCCACTATAAACAGGGCCGCTGGCAGTCGGGTCAGGTCAGCTACACCACCTAACACTCTGTTCAGTTTTTCCTGCTCACGGGTGAGCATCAACCTTTCGCGCTTCGCAATATTGTTAACCGTGGTTTCGTCTTTGAGCATTTTTTCAAGGCCCTGCAACTTTTTGAGCGATTTGCGAATGGTTCCGAAATTCGTGAGCATTCCTCCCAGCCAACGATCTGTAACGTAGGGCATTTTGAGGCGCTTTGCTTCTTCGGTCACAATTTCCTGAGCCTGCTTTTTGGTAGCCACGAACATGATCTTGCGCCCGGAGCGTACGATCTGTTTCAAAGCTGCCTCGGCCTGATCCAGGCAACTGAGGGTTTTGTTAAGGTCCACGATGTGAATGCCGTTCTTTTCCATGAAAATGTACGGCGCCATCCGGGGATCCCACTTACGGGTAAGGTGGCCAAAATGCACACCGGCGTCCAATAGGTCTTTATATTCTATCTGTGCCATTTCTGATAATTAATGAGATAAATAAGTTTTTTAAAATTGCTACGCAGCACAGTACATCGGGCACGATAAGTACTGTCTGGACATTTGTTAGCTATTGGCTATCAGCTTTCGGCTGTTAGCTTTTCCAGAATACGAACAAGCACCAAGGATGTCTGCGTATTTTTAAAAAAGCTATCAGCAATAGCCATTGGCCAGATATTAACGCTTCGAGAACTGGAATCTTCTGCGAGCCTTCCGGCGACCGTATTTCTTACGTTCTACCATGCGGGGATCACGCGTCAGGAATCCTTCTTTCTTCAAAGCTGGACGGTTTTCGGCGTTGTACTCTACAAGGGCGCGGGAAATAGCCATCCGGGCCGCTTCTGCCTGCCCAGTGATGCCTCCACCGCGTACGTTCACCTTGATGTCGTAGCTCTGACCGGCGTTCAGGGTAGCGAACGGCTGCTGAAGTACGATTTGGTGTACTTCAAACGGGAAATACTCTTTGTAGTCCCGGCCGTTTACCTTGATCTCCCCTTTTCCAGGAGTCATGTAGATACGAGCCACGGCGGTTTTTCTTCTACCAATTGTGTTGATAACTTCCATGTGTAGGTGGTCTGTTGGACTTACAACTTAATTTCTTTGGGCTGTTGGGCAGCGTGCGGATGCTCCGCAGCAGCATACACAAACAGGTTCGTAAACAGGCGACGTCCCAGACGATTCTTAGGAAGCATGCCTTTTACTGCCTTTTCAATCACGCGCTCGGGGTGCTTACTGAGCAACTCGCGAGGGGTTTGAAAACGCTGGCCTCCGGGATAACCCGTGTGGCGAACATAGACCTTATCGGTCATTTTCTGGCCAGTCAATTTGATTTTTTCGGCGTTGATAACGATCACGTTATCACCACAGTCAACGTGAGGGGTAAAGTCGGGCTTATGCTTGCCACGGATGATTTTGGCCACTTCGCTCGCCAAACGGCCAAGCACAAGATCCTTTGCATCCACTACGACCCACTCCTTATTCACTGTGTTTTTGTTCGCCGAGATGGTTTTGTAGCTTAACGTATCCACGATTAACAAAAAGATTTATAATTGATTTTCAGTATTTTACACAATAAAATGCCTGTCCCACCTGAAAATGGGACTGCAAATATAGAGCTTAACAATTTGAATTACAAGCAGGTGCTTTAATTTATCTTGAAGGAGTACATAGTGGCCGCTTTACGAAAGAAATTCAATACTTAAATTTCAGAGGGCAGTGACCGCTACCAAATAAAATTGAGGTTCCGATTAGTAAAAAAGCCCCCCTGCGGCATTACTATACTACTCACTCAGGCATTCTGAATGAACTTCGTTCGTACCCTACGATTTTTTTACATTCCTATGCGACTCCCTTTATTTCTACTAGGCTTCCTGCTGGTCCAGAGTGATAGCTTCGCCCAGATCATCCGACGACCCATTCCCGACAAACTCGTGGTACTCACTTTCGACGACGGTGTAAGTACCCACGCTACTACCGTGGCTCCTCTGCTCAAAAAGTATGGATTCGGTGGTACCTTCTTTGTGTGCGAGTTCCCGCCCGACTTTGACGATAAGACAAAGTACATGAGCTGGGAACAAATCAAGAAATTAAATGCAATGGGTTTTGAAGTGGCCAACCACACGCTTACCCACAAGCATGTCGGGAAGCTCACCCATGCCCAGCTGACCGCGGAGCTGGATTCGCTGGAAGCACGTTGTGCCGCCAACGGCATTCCTACCCCTTTTAATTTTGCCTATCCCGGCTACGCCATCCATCCGCTGGCTTACGAAGTACTGGGCGAAAAAGGGTACCATTTTGCCCGCATCGGTGGCGACCGCGCCTATGACCCTCTCAAAGACCACCCCTATCTTTTACCTAGTTTTAGTACCTTAAAGGATAATCGGGAGGTAATTCTGAAAGGATTGAAAGAAGCGAAAGACGGAAAAATTGTGATCCTGACCGTCCACGGCGTGCCCGACTACGCCCACGACTGGGTCACGACTCCGCCCCTACTCTTTGAAGAGTACCTGAATTACCTGCGCGACAACGCTTACACGGTACTTTCCCTGCGGGATCTGGATCAGTATATCAATCCCAGGGAGGCCTCCCGGCTCATTCCTTTACCAGGCAAATAATCAGCTTCCGAGGAAATTGCATTCTTTTTTGCAAAAAAAATTCCCGAGAATTGCTCACTTTCATTTTTCTCCCTACTTTTGCCCTCCCAAACACATCAGCGGGATGTAGCGCAGCCCGGTAGCGCACACGCCTGGGGGGCGTGGGGTCGCAGACGGTCGGCCGCTGCCGTTCAAATCCTGTCATCCCGACAATGCAATACACCGGAACCCAAGCAAAAGAGCTTTTGACATAATTTTATTTTTGCTACTTTTGCTACCTTGAAATACATCAATTCGGGATGTAGCGCAGCCCGGTAGCGCACACGTCTGGGGGGCGTGGGGTCGCAAGTTCGAATCTTGTCATCCCGACAAAACTCGATCAGAAATGGTCGAGTTTTTCTTTTTTATTTCGGGATGGAAGGATTGGTTCTATATCTAATCAGCCATAATCGGTAGCGTGTGGATATAAAGAAAGAAGCCCGGTCATCTCTGATCAGGCTCCTTTCTAATAAAATTTTCTGCAAATCCCTTTTCAATACACAAACTCCCCAAACTCCGACCGGATCGTTACTTGCTTCTTCTCGGCGGCTTCTACCCGGCCGATAATCTGCGCCGGGATACCGAAGGATTCTGAAATTTCAATCACCCGCGCGGCCTGCGCTTCGGGCAGGTATACTTCCAGCCGGTGGCCCATGTTGAAGACCTTGTACATTTCCTGCCAGCTCGTACCGCTTTCGGCCTGAATGAGCCGGAAAAGAGGAGGAGCGGGGAAGAGGTTGTCCTTGATCACGTGCAGGTTGTCGATAAAGTGCAGGATTTTGGTCTGCGCCCCGCCGCTGCAATGCACCATGCCGTGAATCTGCGGACGTAGCTCGTCGAGCAGGGCTTTGGCTACCGGCGCGTAGGTACGGGTGGGCGAAAGGATGAGTTGTCCCACGTTGAGGGGGGTGCCCTCTACGCGCGTCGAGGAGGTTCTTGCTGCCGCTGTACACGAGATCGTCGCTCACCTCAGGATCGAAGCTTTCGGGGTAGTGGGTGGCGAGGTACTTGGCCAGTACGTCGTGGCGAGCGGAGGTGAGGCCGTTGCTGCCCATGCCGCCGTTGTAGGTGGTTTCATAGGTAGCTTGTCCGTAGGAGGCCAGTACCTACGATGACATCCCCGGCCTGAATGTTGGCATTGTCAATCACCTCAGCGCGCTTCATGCGGGCGATGACGGTGCTGTTTACCGTCACAGTACGCACCAGATCGCCCACGTCGGCGGTTTCGCCGCCGGTGCTGTATATCTCTACGCCAAAATCGCGCAGCATGGCGAGTACCTCCTCGGTGCCGTTGATGATCTCGGCGATGACCTCGCCGGGAATTTTATTTTTGTTACGGTCGATCGTTGATGACAGCAGCATGGGACCCGTGGCACCCACGCACAGCAGGTCGTCGGTGTTCATCACCACGGCATCCTGCGCAATACCCCGCCATACCGACACGTCACCGGTTTCCTTCCAGTAGAGGTAGGCCAGGGAGGTTTTGGTACCGGCTCCGTCGGCGTGCATGATGGTACAGTAGTCGGGATCGCCGGCCAGGGTATCGGGTACTATTTTGCAAAAGGCTTTGGGGAAAATACCCTTGTCCAGCTTCTCGATAGCCTTGTGAACATCCTCTTTGGAAGCCGAAACGCCTCTCTGTAAGTAACGGTCAGAAGTAGTCAATTTTGATTGAGTGATTGAGTGATTGAGTGATTTCGTACTGTAAAGAACCGAAAAATCATTCTATCATTCAATCATTCTATCAATCAATCATTGGTTTACCCACTCACTCATTCACTCAATCACTCATTCACCCATTAATATTCCAGCCCGATCTCCTCCCGGACCTGATCCAGCAGGGTCATCAGGTTGAGGCTGTCGGTTAGGGACCAGTCGGGGTTTTCAGTCTTGCCTTCGCGCAGGGCTTGGCCGACGGACTCGATTTCGTAGTTATAGCCGTGGGTGCTTCGGTCAAAAGAAAAATTCTCGGGCTCCTGATCGATGAGTTCCAGCGAAAGGCTTTCGCTTTCGTGCCAGCGCGAGTGCACCCGAATGGCTCCGAGCTCACCGTAAACCATGGCCACGCAGTCGGTTTTGGCCAGGAGCGTACAGTCCAGAACGGCAAAAGCACCGCTCTCGTAGGTAAGTACCATGCCGGTAGCTACGTCTACTTCGGTTTCGCTGAATTGGGCCGAGGCTTTCAGCGTTTTGGGCATGCCCAGCATGGCATACGACCAGAACAGCGGGTAAATGCCGATGTCCATCAGTGCGCCGCCACCAAGTTCTTTGTTGAATAGACGTCCTTCTACGATCGTAGATCGCCTTAAAGCCGAAGTCGGCCCGTACGCCCAGCACTTTCCCGATAGCTCCTGATTGAATCAGTTCCAGCGTTTTGAGCGTCGTAGGCATAAAGCGGCTCCACAGGGCTTCCATCAGAAATAGATTTTTATCCCGCGCCAGGCTCACCATATCCTGCACGTGGCCGAGGTTCATGCCAAAGGGCTTCTCGCACAGCACGGGGATACCCGCGTTGAGGCACAGCAGGGTATGCTCGTGGTGGCCCGTATGCGGGGAGGCAATGTACACAATGTCCAGCTCGGGGCAGTTGGAGCAGTTCCTCGTAGCTGCCGTAGGTGTAGGGAGCGTCGTACTGCTCGGCAAATTCCTTGCGCCCGATCCAGGCTGCGCGAAGCGACGGCCGTAATTATTGCATCGGGGACGGTCATCAGGTCCTGGGCGAATTTATGGGCAATGCGGCCTGGGGCCAGAATGCCCCAGCGGATTGGGTTCATGGTGAGTAGGTAGTTAGGTGATAGGTTGTTAGGTTTTAGGGTTCGACTGGTTGCTATATAGCATGTATTTTATGTAAGTAGAAAAGTCTGATGTAGTTCCTGAAATTCAATCCCTACTCTTGCTAAAAGCTTCTAAACAAACTCACTTCTTCGGTATCAAGACATGCTTCCAAAAGCTCTTTATTCGTTTTATTAAGTACCGGATGCACGAAGTCCGGGGCTATCTCCGCCAAAGGTACCAGTGTGAACCGTCGCTCGTGCAGGCGCGGGTGAGGAATAGTTAGGCGGGCAGTATCCATGTGGAGGGCCCCGTAGTACAGCATATCAATATCCAGATGCCGTGCTCCCCAACGTTCGTACCGTACCCGGCCCAGTTCGTGTTCCATCTCCAGCACCAGCCGGAGTACGTCTTCGGGTTCGTGGTCGGTCAGTATTTCCAGCACCTGATTCAGGAAAGCGGGCTGCTCGATTCCTCCCCAGGGAGCAGTTTGGTACAGAGCCGATGCTTGGAGTACCTCGCCGATGCGTTCCCTGATGAGGACGGTGGCCGCCTGCATAAGTGCTTCGCGGTCGCCAAGGTTAGAACCTAAAAGTAAGTATAGATTAGTCAAAATCGAAATTTCACCTGAATAAAACCGGTGGGAATTTAAGCAGCTATTGCGTAGTTTTGGTACTAATCTGGTAAAAATTTTAAAAAGCCGTTGGCTGATGGCTATTAGCTATTGGCTCACCAATTCACGTTTTATACATGTCCATTACCAAGGAACACGCCCTCAAACACTATTTCGGATACGACTCCTTTCGGCCCCAGCAGGCCGAGATTATTGATACGGTTCTAAAAGGTCAGGATTGCCTGGTACTAATGCCTACGGGTGGTGGCAAATCCGTTTGCTATCAGGTGCCGGCGATGGTGCAGGAGGGCCTTACGGTAGTGATATCACCCCTCATTGCCCTCATGAAAGATCAGGTGGAGGCCCTGCGGGCCAATGGAATCGAGGCGGCTTATCTTAACTCCACGCTCTCGGGACAAGAGCAGGATTCGGTGATGTGGAAAGCCAAACTGGGGGAACTAAAGCTCCTGTACGTCGCCCCCGAGCGGCTGTTTTCGGGCAATACCCTCGAACACTTCAAAAGCTGGAAGGTCCGGCTATTTGCCGTAGATGAAGCGCACTGTATCTCTTCCTGGGGCCATGATTTCCGGCCCGGAGTATCGGCAGCTGTCTTCGATCAAATCCCACTTTCCCGACGTACCCGGTCATTGCCCTCACCGCCACCGCCGACCGCGTGACCCGCCGCGACATTCTGACCCAGCTGGGCGTGCCGGAAGCCCCCACCTTTGTGGCTAGTTTTGACCGGCCTAACCTCAGCCTGACCGTGCTGCCGGGCCGCAAGCGCCTGCCGCAGATCGAGCAATTTCTAAAAAAACATCCCAATCAGCCGGGCATTATCTACTGTCTGAGCCGCAAAACTACCGAGTCGGTATCGGCCATGCTACAAAACAAGGGCTACCGAGCCGACTGCTACCATGCGGGCCTACCTCCGGCGCAACGGTCACGGGTGCAGGAGAATTTCCTCAAAGACGATATCCAGATCATCGTAGCGACCATCGCCTTCGGCATGGGGATCGACAAATCCAACGTGCGCTGGGTGATTCACTACAATCTGCCGCCCAACGTCGAGAGTTTCTACCAGGAAATCGGCCGGGCGGGCCGCGACGGGTCTCCGGCTGATACGGTACTGTTTTACAGCTACCAGGACATCATCATGCGGCAGGACATGATCGTGCAGTCGGAGCAGTCGCAGGAACAGAAAGAACTGTTACAGGCCAAGCTTAACCGCATGAAGCAGTACGCCGAGGCCGACCTGTGCCGGCGGCGGATTCTACTCAGCTACTTCAACGAAGCCGTGGAGCGGGACTGTGGCAATTGCGATGTGTGTCAGAATCCCCGCACCCGCTTTGACGGTACCCTCATTGCGCAGAAAGCCCTGTCGGTCATTGCCCGCAGCCGTGAGAGCGTAGCCATGGGGATGCTCATTGACGTGCTGCGAGGCAGCCGCAACCGTACTGTACTCAACCATGGCTACGACAAGATGCCCACCTTTGGGGTAGGGAATGACTTGCGGGGGGAAGAGTGGGCAGAGTACATCAGTCAAATGCTCAACTCCGGCGTGATGGACATTGCCTACGACGAGGCGCACGCTTTTAAGCTCAATCCGATGAGCTGGCAGATCCTGAAAGAAGGCCGTAAGCTGGAACTCGTGAAATTTATTCCGCTGGCCGAACGCAAAGCCCGCGAGGAGGAGCTGATACCGAAAGAGAAGCCCAAGCAGGAGATCATTCGCGATGCCCTGTTTGAGCAGCTACGGCTTCTCAGAAAGCAAATGGCCGATGCTCTCAATGTTCCCCCCTACGTGATTTTCTCGGATAAAACCATTTCGGAAATGGCGCAGAAACGACCCGTTTCTGAGGCGCAGATGAAGGCAATATCCGGCGTGGGGGACGAGAAGTACCGCCGCTACGGGGAGGCCTTTGTGCAGGAGATTGTGAAATTTGCCAAAGACAATACCAAACCCGGTACCCGAGTGGTGAAAGGCATGACCTACATCCAAACCCACGAACTCTACAAAGACGGTTTTACAATTGACGACATCGCGCAGCAGCGCGGACTGACCAGCTCCACGGTGGTGGGGCACCTGGTGAAGCTCCGCGAGGAAGGGCACGATATTGATCTAAGGGCGCTGATTTCGGATAAAATGTACCAGGAAGTACTGGCCGGTGCCGGAGAACTAAATGTCAAGCTGGGCGACCCACTGACGCCGCTCTTTGAGCATTTGGGCGAGCGGATTGAGTACGGCATGATCCGCCTGGCTCTGGCCGTTCGGGATAGTGCGTAAGACGGTTTTTTGGTTAAATGTTTCAAATCTTTTCCTCCTTTTCCAAAGAAAACCCTTTTTTCAAAGTACCGTATAAAGCAAAAATGGGTGGCCTCCTTAAAGAGAAGCCACCCACTTGATATTGCTCAGAAAGCTACTCCTTCTTTAAGGCCGCGTAGTGTTTAAAGAATAAGGGAATGGTCTCGATTCCCTTGTAGTAGTTAAAAAGCCCATAGCTTTCATTGGGCGAGTGCAACGCATCTATGTCCAATCCGAAGCCCATGAGGATGCTTTTTACTCCTAGTTGCTGCTCAAATAACGCTACGATGGGAATACTACCCCCACCTCGGGTAGGAATCGGCTTTTTGCCAAAAGACTCTTCCATGGCCATCGAAGCCGCTTCGTACTCCAGCGAATCGGTAGGGTTTACGTAGGGAAGTCCTCCGTGGTGGGGCTTCACGGTAACCTTTACCGAGGGCGGAGCAATTGAGAGAAAATGCTTCGTAAATAACCCTTCAATTTCCTTGTCCGTCTGATTAGGTACCAATCGCATGGAAATTTTGGCACTGGCTTTGGATGGGAGTACAGTTTTCGCTCCTTCCCCGATATAGCCGCCCCAGATGCCGTTCACATCCAGCGTGGGCCGGATGGACGTGCGCTCGATGGTCGTGAAGCCCTCTTCACCGGCCACGTCGCCAATATGCAGGTCTTTCTTGTATTCATCCAGGCTAAACGGAGCTTCGTTCATAGCCTTACGCTCCTCGGCGGAGAGTTCTTCCACATTATCGTAAAATCCTGGGATAGTAATGTGCCCATTCTCATCTTTGAGGGAAGCAATCATGTCACATAGCACATTAATGGGATTGGCAACGCCTCCGCCGTACACTCCCGAGTGCAGGTCGCGGTTGGCTCCTACCACTTCTACCTCCAGGTAAGTAAGGCCCCGCAAGCCTACCTCGATGGAGGGCACGTCGTTGGCAATGATGCTAGTATCCGAAATCAGGATCGTATCACAAGCCAGCATGTCGCGGTGCGACTTCACGAAGTCGCCCAGGTGGTCAGAACCCACTTCCTCTTCACCTTCGATCATGATCTTCACATTGCAGGGCAGAGAATTGGTCGCAATCATCATTTCCAAAGCCTTCACGTGCATGTAAAACTGCCCCTTGTCGTCGCAGGCCCCGCGGGCATAGATGCGGTCGTTCTTGATTACAGGCTCAAAAGGTGGTGAGTTCCATAGCTCGTACGGATCGGCAGGCTGCACGTCGTAATGGCCATAAATGAGCACCGTGGGGGCAGCCGGATTGATGATCTTTTCACCATAGACAATGGGGTGGCCGGGAGTCTCGAAAATCGTGACCCAGTCGGCACCGGCGTCTTCTATGCTTTGGCGCACAAATTCGGCGGCGCGCAGCATATCTTGCTTGAACTTGGAGTCGGCGCTGACGGATGGGATACGGAGCAGGTCAAGGAGTTCGCCCAGAAAGCGTTCTTTATGGTCTTCCAGATAGGTTTGCATGATGAAAGTTGAAAAAATGTAAAATTGTAAGGGTACTACTCCACTATGGAGGCACGAATTTAACCATTCGGGGCAAGTGTCCCAAATTCGATAGAATTTGTCCTATGCGCGCAATTCCAAGAGCGGAAATGATCCGAACTTTGGCCTATTATCCTACTACCCAAAACACGACTATTTAATTTACTCAAAAATGAAAAGCTTCAATTTTACATTTGGTCTTTGGGGATTATTCACTTCACCCACAACACAGGCCCCTTCTCAGGCTCATATCGGTTCAAACCAAGGTCATCAACTCGTAAATACATTTTTGAAGGCAGTGTCAGAAGGTCAGTTTGAAAAAGCTCATTCCTTACTTACACCCGATTTCAAGGCCCATGAACCCGCGCTGAACACGATCCTGAACGCCGATGAGCTTCTCTACAAATGGGAAGCCAACCGGCAGTTGGTAGCCCATCAGCAGTTTGAGCTAGTAAAAACGGCGACATTCAGTGTATTTGGCGACATTGACCGCGATAAGTACGTGTATATCAAGGCCAACTACACCACATTGGCTAGCTCCTCTCAACTTCCAAAAACAATACCTTTTGAGATGATCGCCCGGATTGAAGAAGACAGAATCGCTCACATGCTCTTCTGCTTCGGGTTCAACAAGGCATTTGACAAGCTTAGTTCAGTCCAGCATGCCCGTTCCCTCGCCCATGCCTGCTAACAAATGAAAATGTACCAGTAGCCATACGCACCCCCATTTTATATACCCGCCCCGTTGTTAACCATTCACACCTCAGATAAGGCATATATCCACCCCATTTTAAGTAGCAGCGATCATTTCTGCGAAAAAAAAAGCCCTCCGAATGCATTCGGAGGGCTTTTTTTGAATCAAAACGAAAATTGGTTTCAATCGGGTCGTTTGGAACTACCAAAAATATTAACGCGGCTTTCTTTGCCATTCACGAGTCTTACGATGTTTTTCTGATGAGTGACCACCACCAGTATAGACATCGCTACTCCAAATATTACCAGCAAGGTATCCGGCTGACCGAATACTCCCAGTAATGAAAATATTGGAAACGCTAACGTAGCCAGAATAGAACTAAGGGAAACGAACTGCGAGGCCAATAACGTAAGAATAAAAATGGTTATGCAAACTAGGGCCAGTTCGGGATGTACCGCCAGTACCATGCCCAGTAAAGTAGCCACTCCTTTTCCGCCTTTAAATTTGACAAACACCGGGAAGATATGCCCTACAATGGCTATAAGCCCGAAAATGATTTTATACGTCAAAAGCTGAGTATCGTCGATTTCGTTGAAATAGTACAAAAGCAAAGCCAGACAAGTGGCCGTCCATCCTTTCAACACATCAATCAACATTACGATCGTACCGGCCCTTTTTCCCAACACCCTGAACGTATTGGTAGCGCCGGCATTTCCACTTCCGTGCTGCCGCACATCAGTTCCGAAATAGCCAATTCCGTACCATACAGAAGTGGGAATTGAACCTAGCAAATAGGCTCCGGTAAACGTAACAAGAAACAGTGTGAAAGTCATGTTTTGTATTATTTCAAGATTATAACTCTAAATCCCTATAAATTCGCACAAAAATACTACTCTAAATTAATTAAGCAAGCATTTATAACCCTTCTAATTTAATAATTTCTTAATATCAAAAATATATTTATTATAACTACCTCAAAATCAGAATCCTTCGGCAGCTTCCACCTTTTTCTTCTCTGGCTTTTTCTTAGGATCTTTCTTAGCCGCAGCGGCTTTGGCAAGTCTTGCTTTCTTAAGAGCGGGTTGATAAAAATCATAAAAACGGTCCATAAACAACGCTTTCTCCTCGTATCCAAGGGGGATTAGCGCCATATCTTTGGTCTTGGCATTTTTGGATTTGGCAAGGATTTGATCATTGAAACTTACCTCCGACGACACAATGCCAAGTTGATTTTGGGAGTAATCCATAAAATACCATACATCGGGCGATAGCTTGAGATACAGGCTAAACTCGTCGCCCTGATCCGTCCGTCGTAGCTCCATCATCCCTTCCATTTGGGCGTTGATGTCACTACGACCTAAATTGGACATGCCGATCTTGCCAATCGAGAAATAAGACGCATGGGGGTCAGACCAGCGAAGGTTCACATTAGAAAGTACCATCGGTGCTGCCAGGTCGGACGATGCTTCAAACAGCGGCTTATACTCGCCGGCGGTTTTGGTAATGTATTCGTCGGCGGCTTTTTGTCCGATCAACGCGGCCAGTTTTGTATTCAACCTTGCTGGTTCGTCCTCGGCAGGATCACTATTTTGCTCGTCCAAATTGGTCTGAACGATTTTCCCGGCCAATTCCGCCGCCAGGGGATTTAGTACGGGAACATTCACCAGCATCATCGTATTGAACTCATAGCGCGCACTATCCACCTGCACATCTACCAGCCCCGAGGCCTTTATCAGATTAGAAGAGGTCAGTTTGAGGGGGCCGGCAAAACTGGCTATCCCTTTCTGATCGTTGAATGTAAAGGCATTTGCTTCATTAACGAGGCCATCCGCTCCCGCCGGGGGCATAATACGGAACATTTTGCTATCCTCATCATATCCCATTTCGCCCTGCGCAAGAAATATATCCTGATCACGCTCGGTGAATTTGGGAGAAAGGAAGGTGAGGTACATGCCTCCGCCCGAGCGATAATGGAGCCCGGCGAAGAGCGGCATTTCTACTTCACTCTTCAGATCTTTGTTCACCTTGATCGTGATCACCTCTTTTGCTACCGAGTCAGTACCGGCCTCTTTAAAAGCAATCCAGGAGCTTTCCAGATCGGGCCGTGGCTTGAGCATTGGTCGAATCAGGCCATCGAGCTGCAGGTTAGGTTCGTAGGCGATCAGGTGCACACTTCCCTTGTACTGCATGCGCGGTGCCAGCATAAACCGGTCTTTTTCGCTCACGATGGCGCGGGCCGTAGTATAGTACCCAACCGGGGAAGCTAGTAGGGGCGCTTTTTCTTTGCGTGAAGCCACCGCGGTACCGGCTATTTCGCGTAGCTCGAAATTCTCCATCTTAATGTTGAACGTATCCTTTCGGGAGGTTACGTATTGGTACGTAGCCGAGCCTTCAAAACGGTTGCGGGACACAATGCGGATATTGGCATCCTTCATCCGGTGCGAGCTATTGAGGGTATCTATCTCAATGCGGGCTTTCTTGAAGTCCAGCATCTCCCCGTTTCGGCGTATGCCTACAAGCGCCTTGTCAGGAATGATCTTAACATCGGCGGTACGAATAAAAGGCACCCCACTGATATTGAGGGTCATTTTTTCAATCTCATAGAGCGCGGCTGAGCCATTAAAGGTCAATCCCTCCTGCTCCGGCGCCGTGGCGGTAAAGGTACTGTTGTTAACATCCCCCTTCATGGCGATGGTCTTGCTGGCAATATTCCACCGGGCTTTATTAATGGAGGTACGATAGGCCGCATAAGGAAACTCCAGGGTGGAGGAGTCGGTTCCAAAACCCACATTCGTAGTAGAAAGCTCCACGAGATTTTTAGCAATATTGAAATCCACATCCACGTTTTTGCCCAACAGAATCGGCCGGAAGGAGTTCTGCTGGCCGGCACTTACGCTAAACTGGGACCTACGGGCTATGTACCCTTCCTTGTTGAACTTGATGTCCCGTGAGGCTAGCTCCGAATCCGCTCGCTTCAATTGTCCGTATCCAAAAAGCCCGGCGGATCGTAACAGCAAACCGCCTTCCAGCTGAGTAGTACCGGCATAGAAGTTGAATGAATTGCCTTTGGTTACGATATTCATACTATCCAATTTCGGAAACCACCTTAGCGAATAGTTCTTCAAATCCACGCGAGGAAAGTACCCTTTTCCGATGGTGGCTTCTTTAATGGTAGCAGTTGCGCCGGAAGCCAGGAGGGAATCAGTAGTCAAAAAAAGCTCATCCGTAGGTATAGTAGCCGACAGGTGAGCAAGTACTCCCGAGGAAGAGCGTAGGCCCTTGTTGTTCATTACCAGGGGCTCCAAAAACTTCACGGTAGATTTTCCGTTGTATAGTTTCAGCTCAGCGGCCGATTTATACTCAAAACCCAGTGAATTATCGTCCATACTTTTCAGGACTGTCTTGATGGGCGGCAGGATTCCATCCGAGTTGAAGGTACCCAGAAATACCACATCCCGCTGGTCGAGACTGTCATAATCCAGACGGGGAATTTTGAAAAAAACTTCCCGGTTGTATTTTAGCTTTTCGCGCTCCGGCTGGTCGAAATACACCGTCATCCCTTCGGGAATCACAATGCGGGGAGATTTCCCTCCTTTTAGCATGCCCGATTTGTTTTTAGGATCGCTCAGGTAAAACGTCCCTCCCTTCTCGTACTTCACGTGGCCCCCTACCTCGCTCGTCATCCCTTTGGCGTATTTTTCCTGGGGGGTATAGGTGATGGAATCCACCTGATTGAGATTGACAAAAAACTGATCGTAATCAAACTTCAACCCCGAACCGGCAAACCGAAAATTAGCCGATTTTAATTGACCATTGAGGGTAAAATCGCGCCCACGACCCAAAACCACTTTTTTATCGGAGGGTGTAGCCATAATTTTTAACGAGTCACTCACCACAAATCGCTCCACCCCCAGCACGGTCATCAAGGTATCTTTGAGGGAGATGGTCGCGTTAGCTACGTCGGAATTGGACTCGAACTGAGAAATGATTTGAAAATTATCAAAATCTCCTTTTCCCAGATTGGCCAGAATGTACATGATCCCCTTCTTACTCACCCGGTACTCGTCGGTTTGGGCATTGGCTTCAAAGTACCCATCCAGGGCCAATCGTTCCAGAGCAGCCCGCATGATGGTGGCATCCTGCCGGTACTGATTGGCCAGATCGTAGGGTGAGAAGTTCTGTATTTTCTTCGTTTGTACGTAGTTGGCCGCCATCACCAAAGGCTGGAAACCCACTTCCTCCGCAATGCGCTGGAAGCGCTGCTTGCGAAAATAGTCGAAGGATTCTAACCGAACGGGAACCTCTTTTTTCCCCACGATCATATAGAATTCTACCTTTTCTGTGGGGAAAGACCAGCGCATGGCTTCCGCCCAAATGTTCATTTTGTGGTAGCTATCGGCAAAAGGCAGGCTAGCGTAGCGGGTACCGTCGGCGCGTTCAATATGCAGCAGACCCGATTCGTCGCTGTACTTGAATTGTACGCCCGGATGATAGATGGAGTCGCGACCCAGTGGCATAGAAAACTCGGCCACCTGAGCCATCACCACCGAATCAGTAAGCGCGAAACGCTTGCTGGCCATCCGAAAAGCCGTCTTTCCTTTATGCGTTACGAAAAGCTGGGCGGGTTCATCCGTGAGCGAGCTGCTGTACACTGTAGTCCCCAGCAGACTAAGCCCCCCCTTGTAAGTCATATTTTTGCTAGAATTGCGGAGTACGGCATCGTTCCCCCTGGATACGAAGCGTGGGTACACGATGGGCTTTCCGGCGGGCCGACGGACGCTCTTAAATTCAAAAACGCCAATTAAAGGGTGGTTGAGACGAGAGTTATAATGGAGGGTTGCGTTTTCAACGTACACCTTGGGATTGACTACATTAAAGGCATAGTCCGAAAAATCAACATAGATGGAGGAATCACCGGCAGTAGCCCAGGTAAATGTTCCGCCTTTGCCCACAAACGTCCCATCCCGGAGCGAAACACTGCCTATACTGGGGCCAAAGGAAACAGAGTCGTTGGCGGTTACCATCGCGAACCGGGCATTGGTAAGCTCTACCATAGCCCCCGACACCGTAGGCAGGGGCTGGGAAACGGGAGCAATAAGCGCGGCCGTGTCCGAGGGAGCATCCCAGCCGTCGTTGACAGCTGCTGGTAAAGTTCCGGCGTCGGGCTTTGAGTCATCGAAGCGGAAAGTATAGCTGCCTTCGGTTAGGTACAGCTTGTTGTAGTTAGATGCGTAGAGCTGTTTCTTTTCCAGAAGTAGCTGCATACTTTCCAGCATCTTCTGGTAAGTTTTGCTGTCGTATCGTTCGCTGGCCTTATCCAGTGTGGTCAGAAGGCCGTTCACGTCGGCTCCTTCCTGGGTGAGGGTGGTATGGAAATTACGGAACAGAAGGTTGAGTACGGGGCCGGTTTTGAGGCCTTTGGCAGCCAGTCGACGCACCACCGACACAAACTGCGCCTGCTGAACCGGCGTCGCCGAACTCATCCAGATGGTTTCGAGGTCCTGGGCCGATTTGATGTAGACCGGATTTTTGCTCCCTTCCATCGCTTTTTTAGCCTCCTGAATAAAGGTACCGGGGTCCTCCGACAGTTTAAGACTTTGGGCAGAGAGCGATAGATTTCCCAGTAGCACTATGCCAAGTAGCAGGGCTATTGTAATGATCTTTCGGAAATAGATAGAATTCGGGTTCATGAGTATGTATTCCATAGTTAGCTGGTAAAAACCACCGTGGCCCACTGGTTGCGGGTATTCATGTGCCGGTACGTCAGCCCCTGTTCCTCAGCGCACCGGATAATGTCAGGGGCGTCGGTCTGGTAAAATCCGCTGACAACCAGCCAGCCGGAGGGTATAAGGTGCTGTACGTAGCGGGGAATTTCGTTCAGCAGGATGTTACGATTGATGTTGGCCAGTATTCCACCAAACCGCCGCTCCTGCGGTACTTCGGTAATGGTGCCCTGAAAAACCTCCGCTCCGTCGGTGATGTCATTTAACGAAAAATTCTCATTGGTATTTTCCACGGCCCATTCGTCTATATCAAAAGCCAGCAGAGCTGCGGCACCCAGTTTGCGCGCCAGAATAGCCAATATGCCCGTACCGCATCCTACATCCAGAACGTCAATGCCCGCGTGCGGTAGCCCGAGCTGCTCATTCATCACCAACCAGGTGGTTTCGTGGTGGCCGGTACCAAACGACATTTTGGGCGTGATGAGTAGTTCGTGCCGGAAGCGTGCATCGGGTTCATGAAACAAAGCCCGCACCCGCACCATTTCGCCCACTTCAATGGGCTCATAGCTCCGCTCCCACTCTTCGTTCCAGTTCTTCTTCTCTAACGCTTTCCAGGAATGGCCTATTGCGGTAATTGACTGATATTTGGCCAGCATACCATGCAGGCTTTCTTCCTCAAAATCATTTTCAGGAATATAGGCCGCCAGACCTTCGTCCGTTTCTACGAAGGATTCGTAACCCAGCTCGGCCAGTTCGGCTATCAGGATGTCAGTATAGTCTGGAGAGGTACTTATTTGTAGTTCGATGTAGTTCATGCCTGGGCAGCTCGGTGTTTTTATTTAGAATAAGGTACATAATTTTTCAGGAAAAACAAAGGTAGCTAAAGCACCAAAAATGCGGAGTGCTCCGGGAAGCATCCGCATTTTATATTCTTGAATGAACGGAAAAAGGTACCGATAATTCACTCTACACCTTTACAATCACAAATTCCACTCGGCGGTTCTTCTGGCGTTCGTCCTCGGAGTTGCCTCGTGATACCGGTCGCGTGGAGCCATACCCTTTGGCTTCCAGGCGGCTCGGTGCAATGCCCTTCCCAATTAGGTACTCACGCACGGCCGTAGCCCGGTTGCGCGATAGTTCCAGGTTTTTATCAAAATCCCCCAGATTGTCCGTATGGCCTTCGATCCTGATTTGGAGGGATGGGTTCCCTTTCAGCATTTCTACCAGGCCATTCAGCTCGTCGTACGACTCGGGTAGTAGCCTAAACTCGGAGGTTGCAAAATAGATATTGTTCAGCGTAACGCTGGCTCCTTCGGCCAGAGGCGTCAGGTATACATTGCGGGTCATCTGGCGTTTCCCGGCCGAGTCGGCTGGGTTTACCGCCACGCTTGTGTTAAGGTACCCCTTTGCCCCGATACCAATGGAGTACCGATGAGTGGGACTGAGCCCCAGGCGGTAGTTACCCGAAGAGGTACCAACGCGCATGGAATCGCCCTGCTCCACGTACGTCAACTGGGCCGAAATCGGCTTCCGGGTTTTGGCATCGTAGATAGTGCCGGTCAGGTTCACGAACTCTGGAGCACCAGGAGTATCGCTCGGAGCCTGGATTTCGTTCGGAAGTTGCGACAGCGGAGGCTCCTGTACGGGAGATTTCTCTTTTGGGGCTTCAACGGGTTTCTGAACAGGAGCGGGGGGCCGGGGTGTTGACTTGCGAGGCAGGGGATTGTTGATATGGATTCCGTAGAAGTTCCAATACTCCACCTGATCTGGGTTTTTGCCTTCGTAGAAATCAAATACTTCAATGCCCGGATCCAAGCGCTCATAGTACAATCTGAAACCGACTACTTCGCCGGGACGTACACTTCGGCTATTGGGTGATACGGGTATCCCCTCGGCTCTAATGAAGGCGTAGCGACGGCTGGTAACGCCTGGTTTATACAGCCTGCTTTGAGGATCGATGCTAATCTGCCCTCCCATCGGAATAGCGGGCAAACGGAAAAGTTGCCGCATACCGGGCTCCCCGTATTCCATGTCAATGACGGTGTAGCGGTCGGTGAGTTCCACGCGGGTAATGCGGGCAGAACGGGTATAGCGCTCCTCTATGTAGGGGCGGTCGGTGATTTGGGCGCTGGCCGTTCCAAAGCGCAGGCAGAGGGCCACCAGCAGTACAGAAAACGGAAAATTACGCATGGGTGTAGTATAAAAATTAGACTCAATTTTATAACGTCGCTTTAACGCCGGAGGGTACCTTTTAGTATGTTAATTTTTGTTAAGAAGGTGTACCTCAGGGAGTCAGTTTTGAGAGCAGTTTCTTCGTCAGAAGCTGTCTCGTACCGTCTTAATTTCAAACTCATTGGCGATGAGGAGGAAAGTGGCGGGATCAGCAAAGCCCACTAGCCAAGCTGGGGGTACCCTCATAAAGATCGGTAAAAATTACGGCATTACGCTTTTTTTACATAACCTTGAATGAAAATCGGTATTAACCAGAAGAAAGTTGATCAAACAACACTAAAATGGCCATCCCTGACCCACTAAAAAAGGCGATTGTACTCATGCCCGCCAAAGAAAAGGACAAGTTGCTTTTGAGGTTAATTGGAAAAGACGCGAATCTGATCGACAGGCTTACTTTTGAACTGCTGGAAGGATCGGATACCCTGCTGGAACGAAGGGACGCTATCAAGAATCGCATTGTAAAAATCGCGGGAATGAGTCAGTACTCGCCCGGATGGCTTATGATGGATATGCGCTCCCTGAGCGGGGATATTTCCCAGCACGTCAAAATCACCAAAGACAAATACGGGGAGATCGAGCTGAGCCTTCTGATGGTGAACACCTTCTTTGAAAACCATCCTGATTTGCTCACCAAATACTCGTCCCGCTCCGATAAGTGTGCTTTATACACAGCCAAAAAAGCACAGACTATTCTCAAACTGCTCGGTAAGCTGGACGAAGACTACTACGTGGATTTTGAAGGGGGCGTTCAGACGCTCCTGAAATATATCCATTCCATGTGTACCAGGGCCTACGCTCAGGAACTGGATTTACCGCACGAATGGCCTTAAAACGGCCCGGATTTTGTTGAGTGGGATTGTAAATCTAATTATGCCAAATGAATACTGCTACCCGCCTCGCTTTGCTCATTATCGATGCTCAGAACGATTTTTGTACACCGGAGGGTGCCTTGTTCGTACCGGGTGCCGTAGAGGATACCGAACGCCTGGCCGCACTGATCCGGCAAGAAAAAGACCGCATCCACTACCTGGTGGTAACGCTGGACACCCATCAGGTACTGGACATTGCCCATCCGGGTTTTTGGGAAAATGCCGCCGGTGAGAGTCCTCCGCCCTTTACACCCATTAGTTCAGCGGAGATAGAGGCAGGTGTATGGCGGCCCCGGTTTGAGGCTGACTATGCAGCCGGGTATGTGCGTACCCTGGAAGAGCAGGGCGAGTTTCAGCATTTTATCTGGCCCGAGCATTGCCTGATCGGCACGCGCGGGGCGGCTTTGGTAGATACCCTGGCCGAAGCCGTCCGGGAATGGACGCATCATACTCACCAAAATTACGTGGTGGTGGTAAAAGGCGAACATACCCTGGCCGAGCACTTCGGGGTATTCCGCGCCCAGATCCCCGTGCCGGGAGTAGCCAAAACTGAACTCAATCAGCCCTTGCTTGATGACTTGGCCCAGTACGACGAACTCTGGATCGCCGGCGAGGCCCGCTCGCACTGCGTGGCCACCAGCCTGAAGCAGATCCTCCGCTTTGCGCCCGATCTTGCCCCCAAAACGGTGCTGCTCACCGATTGTACTTCCGACGTGACCGGACTGGGACATTTAGCCGACCCCATTTATACCGAAGCCCGTGAACGGGGCGTCCGCTTTATTACCTCCATTGACCTTCTCTCCTAGCAAGAGTCAATTTCTCTGCCGTCAGCGAACCTGACTCATACCGACTGACTTAAAGGGCCCCAAGGTTAGCCTTCCTACTCACAGCAACCCGATTTTTCCTATGAACCGATTCGATGATCAAGTAGTGCTTATTACTGGTGCCGGGTCTGGCATTGGCCGCGCAACGGCGCTCTCATTTGCCCGGGAGGGAGCAATTGTAGTAGTTTCCGATATTTCAGAAAAAGGTGGTTTGGAAACAGTATCCTTGATTGAAGCCGAGCAAGGAAAAGCTACTTTCATACGATGCGATGTCGCGGATCCTAATCAGATCGCTCACCTGGTGCAACAGACCGTCGCTCAATACGGACGACTGGATAGTGCCATCAATAATGCTGGTATCGGTGGAAATCTGGCCCGAGTAGCAGACGTAAGCTTCGAAGATTATCGCCGCACGGTAGACATCAACCTGGGCGGGGTGTTTTTTGGGATGCAGCACCAAATCCGACAAATGCTCCTGCAAGGGGGCGGGCGCATTGTGAACGTGGCTTCCGTAGCAGGATTACGGGCCTTGCCCAATAGCTCGGTCTACACTGCCACCAAGCACGCGGTAGTGGGACTTACTAAAACAGCCGCCATGGAGTATGCCCGCAAAAATATCCGAATCAATGCCATTTGTCCGGTATTTACCCGCTCGGCTATGGTGGATCAGATGTTTGCCCTAGCTCCGGATTACGAACAAAAACTCCTCAAAAACATACCCCTTGGCCGCTACGGGGAGCCAGAGGATATAGCGCAGGCCATTTTATGGCTGTGCGATCCCGCCAATTCCTTTGTTACCGGTCTGGCTTTACCCTTGGATGGGGGCATGATGGCCAGTTGACCCTGTTTGAGGAAAGCATAGCCTTTTTCGTTGGAGACACCTTCGCAAGCACGGCGTTTGCACAAAAAAACACGCTGGTTCGGCTAGCGATAGAAAGCTACTCAAAAAACAAATATCCTCATGATCAACTACCACAACAAGCGCTTTCGCCCTATCCAAAATACTGATAACGGTGAAACTTCGGCGGAAACCGTTTTTCAGTACCAACAGGAAGGAAACATCCTAACATCTGCCTATTCGGGTGGAAAAATTATCAAAGGGCATCTGATTGGACTGGTAGATCAGGAGGGAAACATTGACATGCGGTATCATCAGATCAACGACCGGGGTGAACTCATGACGGGATTCTGCCAATCCCACCCCGAACTACTTCCTAACGGCAAAATCCGGCTCCACGAAACCTGGCAGTGGACCTCCGGCGACAGATCAGCGGGACAATCGATTCTGGAAGAGTTGTAAGGGTGGCAGGGCCCGGCAGGCCGTCATACATCCGCCCGCAGACCCCTCCCTACCCGAAAAACAAATTCCGGTATAGGATTCGTCCTGAATAAAAAACTCGTAACTTTGCGGGCAATTTGTTGATACCGTTTCAATTAACTTAATTATTTATTGCAATGTCCGCAGTAACAGAGCAAACGCAGTTGTTGGCCGACCGCATCACTGCCCTCGAAGAATCTTCGACCCTGGCAATGACCAAGAAGGCCCGTGAGCTGGCCGCTGAAGGCCACAAAGTCATCAGCCTGAGTGTTGGTGAGCCCGATTTCAAAACCCCCGCCCACATTTGTGAGGCCGCCAAAAAAGCCATTGACGATGGTTTCCATGGCTACTCTCCCGTAGCCGGTTACCCCGATTTGCGCAAGGCGATTGCTGACAAATTGAAACGCGATAATAATATAGATTGGAAACCAGAGAATATCGTGGTCTCTACCGGGGCCAAGCATTCGCTGGCCAATGCCATTCAGGTGCTGGTAAACCCCGGCGACGAAGTGCTGATCTTTGCTCCCTATTGGGTGAGCTATTCGGAGATGGTGAAGCTGGCCGAAGGGAAGTCGGTGATTGTGGATGGAGCCTTCGAAAATGACTTTAAAGTAACACCCGAGCAGCTGGAAGCAGCCATTACCCCCCGTACCAAAGTGGTGATGTATGCATCCCCCAACAACCCTACGGGTGCCGTGTATTCAGAGGCCGAACTGCGGGCTCTTGCCGCCGTACTTGAGAAACACGAAAACGTGTACGTACTGGCCGACGAAATTTACGAGTATATCAACTTTACGGAGGAAGGCCATTTCAGCATGGGATCTATCCCAGCCCTGAAAGAGCGGGTCATTACGGTCAATGGCGTGGCTAAGGGCTTTGCCATGACGGGCTGGCGCATTGGATTCATCGCCGCCGCTAAGTGGATCGCCGAAGGCGTGGAGAAGTTGCAGGGGCAGGTTACGTCCGGCACCAATTCCATTGCCCAGAAAGCGGCTACGGCCGCTTTTAACGGTCCGTTGGAAGCTACCAAAAAAATGACCGAAGCCTACGCTCGCCGCCGCGATCTGGTGGTTGGTTTGCTGAAAGAAATCCATGGTTTTAAGGTGAACGTCCCGCAGGGTGCTTTCTATGCTTTCCCCGATGTAAGCTATTATTTTGGTAAGTCGGACGGCAAGAACCTGATCAAGGACTCGGACGACTTTTCGCTTTGGCTGCTAAATAACTCTTATGTTTCTACCGTAGCCGGTTCAGGATTTGGTGCCCCTAATTGCATCCGGATTTCCACGGCTGCTTCCGACGAAGCGCTCACCGAAGCCGTGCAGCGTATCAAAGATGCGGTGGCGACTTTGCAGTAAACGTATATAGAACTACCCAAAAAAAGCCTCATGGAAAAGTACCCATGAGGCTTTTGCGTTTTCTTGTCTCCTGAATTTTTATAGTATGCTCGCTTTCCGGGGTACTTTTGTCTTAAATTCTTTATCCTGATCAGCGTCGCTACGAATGAAACGTGTAATCCTTTTTGTGTTTTTTGCCTTGCTTTTAATTCCCGGTTTTTTCTCCAACCCAGGTTCTGTTCAAGCCCAGGGACTTGAAGAAAAGAAAAACTACCATATTAAGAAAGCTACGGGTAAGATCATACTCGACGGCCGAATTGACGAAAAAGACTGGCAGCTTGCTCAGGTTGGAGATCGTTTCTGGCAGCAGTTCCCGTATGATTCCTCTTTGGCCGCTCATCAGACAGAAGCACGCATGACCTTCGACGATGAGTTTTTGTACGTGAGTTTCGTGGTATACCAGCCGCGCAAGTACAGCATCATATCCTTGCGGAGGGATTTCCCGCAGGGTGGCGGCACCGACCTAGTTTCGATAAATCTGGATACTTTTCGTGACAAACAGAATGCCTTTCACTTTTCAGTAAACCCGTACGGGGTGCAGCGGGAGGGGTTGTTAGCCAATGGCGACAATGTTACCAACGACTGGGATAACAAATGGTACACCGAAGTCACCAACTACGATGATCATTGGATAGTTGAAAGCGCCATCCCCTTCAAAACCCTGCGGTACAAAGTCATCGAGGGCACCAATACCTGGAACGTCAACTTTTTCAGGAGTACCTTATCCGTCAATGAGCGCTCGTCGTGGTCACCCATGCCGAGGGGGTTCAGAGGGAATAACATTGCCTTTACGGGATCGCTTATCTGGGATACGCCCCCGCCCCAAACCGGAGGGAATATTTCGCTGATACCTTACGCCTCTCTCAATACCAGTAAGGATTATCTCAACCAACAGCCCGGCACCACCCGTCCCGGAATAGGCCTCGATGCCAAAATAGCGATTACCACGGGGCTGAATCTGGACCTGACCGTCAACCCCGACTTTGCTCAGGCCGAAGTAGACCGGCAGGTGACCAACCTTAGCCGGTTCGAGTTATTCTTCCCTGAGCGTCGGCAGTTTTTTCTGGAAAACAGCGATCTGTTTTCCGGTTTTGGAGTAGGGGGGGTAGTTAGTACCAGCACGGGATCTTCCGGCGGACAGAGTACCTCCGTTATTACCCCGTTTTTCTCCCGTCGTATCGGCATTGCCAAAGATTCGGTCACGGGCAACAACGTCGTCATTCCGATTCTGGGAGGGGCCCGGCTAAGCGGCAAGGTTAGTAACCGCCTGAGGTTAGGACTGCTTACCATGCAAACCGCCCGGCAGGAAGGCGCGCAGCCATCCGCCAACTATTCCGTTCTGGCTATCCAGCAACGCGTTTTTTCACGCTCTACGCTCGGGGTGATTATTGCCAATAAGCAAAACTTCGACCGGGATGATGACCTTCCCGTTGTCAAAAATGACTTCAATCGGGTAATAGGAATAGATTATAACATCGCTTCGCGGGATGGGCGCCTGAACGGTAAGGTATTTGCCCACAAATCTTTTACCCCGCTTGCTACTGACGACGCCACCGCCATGGCCGCCGTATTTGATTATACGAGCCCGCGCCTGACTTTTTCGGTGGGCGGTAGCCGTATTGGATCGGGCTTTAACGTAAACCAAATAGGGTTTGTATCCCGGAATGACATATGGCGTTCTGCACCTCAAATTCAGTATAACTTTTTTCCCAAAAACCCTAAAATCAGCCACTACGTCAACAACTGGGGCATTGGATCCGATGGAGATCTGCGCATTCAAGCCAGCACGGGGCGAATTACCGACTGGGATTTTTCCCCTATCCAGTTTTTCGTCCGGTTCGTGGACAATAGCCTATTAGAATTCACGCCCATTCGAACTGACTACACTTACCTGTTTGACCGCAGTTTCGACCCCAGCAATCAGGGAAATAAAGCGATCCCCAAAGGGGCAGAATACACTTACCGCAGTACTCGCCTCTCCTTTCAGTCAAACAACGCCCGGGCGTTCAGTGTGAATGCTGTCGGGACGAGTTGGCGATTATTTCAATGGAAAAATAACCTCCCTGACATCCAGCTGGGTATACCGCTACCAGCCCTATGCCAATCTCTCGGTTGATTTTAATTACAACAAAATCAACCTTCCCGAAAGCGAGGGATTCAAAGATACCCGGCTGATTTTGGTAGGCCCCCGACTGGACCTCACGTTCAGCAAATCCGTGTTTCTAACCACCGTAGTCCAATACAACAATC
Organism: uncultured Cytophagales bacterium; assembly: GCA_963768025.1. Taxonomy (GTDB): domain Bacteria; phylum Bacteroidota; class Bacteroidia; order Cytophagales; family Spirosomataceae; genus CAVYGM01. Next base: position 332,559 of record CAVYGM010000011.1, on the reverse strand, counting down.
AGATCAATAACGTCAATCTGAACACCCGATTTCAATGGCGCTTCAAACCAGTGTCGGACTTTTTTGTTGTATATACCGACAACTACTTCGCAATGGATCCTGATTACGCGTATCACCTGGGCTGGATGAAGTCAAAAAACCGCGCATTGGTGGTAAAGCTTACGTATTGGCTCAACGTGTAGTGCTCAGGAAAGTAGTAGGGATAAGACTTCGAAATCACCGCAAAGTCGTACTTTTGCATAAAATTTGCATCTCCTCCGGGAGATGTATTACAAGCTATTTATTCGAAAAATCAGAATGAGCAAATATTATTTTTTGAAAGTAAAAGAGGTCACGCACGAAACGCCTGACGCCGTCACCCTCCATTTCTGGCATCCGTACAATGAAGTGGTCAAATACAAGCCGGGACAGTTCCTGACGCTGCTCCTGCCGCAGGGCGAAACCAAGGTCCGGCGTTCCTACTCCATGTCCAGCTCACCCTATACCGATGTGTCGCTGGCCGTAACGGTGAAGCGCCTGCCGGGTGGCTTTGCTTCAGAGTACCTGACTAACCAGGTCAAAGAAGACGACGTGCTGGAAGTGATGGAACCCATGGGCCACTTTGTACCCGAGCTGGATGCGGACCAGAAACGCACCGTGGTGCTGATCGGGGCTGGCAGCGGCATTACGCCGTTGATGTCTATCTGCAAGTCCGTGCTGATGGTGGAGCCGGAGAGTACGGTGTACCTGCTTTACGGAAATCGGAACGAAAACAGCATTATTTTTAAAAACCAGCTGGATACCCTGAAAGCCAAGTATAGTGAGCGTTTTCAGTTGGTGTATACTTTAAGCCAACCTTCCGCGTCCTGGACCGGCGAAAGCGGACGACTCAATAAGTCACAAATTCTGAAAATCCTGGAAGCTCTGCCCAAAACTGAGACCGCCAAGACCGACTACTACATCTGCGGGCCCGACGACATGATGGAGGAGGCCAAACGGGCCCTGGATATTCTGGCGGTGCCCAAAGAGCGCATTCACAAAGAGAGCTTCCTGACCGCTACTACGGCCAAAGCTCACGGTGACGTGACGGAAGCCCCTGCCACGGGCGACGGCTCCCCCAAAGGCCACGAAGTGACGATACTCTACGAAGGCAGCGAGTATAAGTTCCGGGTAGAGCCGCACCAAACGGTACTGGAAGCGGCCCTGGATCTGGACATCGACCTACCCTACTCCTGCCAGGCAGGCATGTGTACGGCCTGCATGGGGCGGTGCGTATCGGGCAAGGTACACCTTGACGAAGAAGATGCCCTTTCCAAAGCCGAGCTGGAAGCGGGCTTTATCCTTACCTGCGTGGCGCATCCGATGAGCGACGACGTGGTGCTGGAGTTGGAGTAAGGAAAATTGGATAATACTTGCTTTTCTTCCAAACCTGGTAGAGAAATAGTATTTTTAAGCTATGAAAAAATCGGTTCGAAAATACCACTCGTGGCAGGAAGTTGAACAGGACACGTCCAGCCGTTCCTGGAAGGAAAAGTCCAGCCAGGAACGGCTGGATGCCATGCAGGTACTTGTGAGCCGGTATTTCCTTTTTAACCCTGAATCTCACCCGAATGCACGACCATTTCCTGACATTTATCCAATTGTTAAACGACGAGGACGTTGAGTAGGCGGTGGTATAGCTTATCTCTGTGGTACTTCACATGAATGGGGACGTGGCGCTGGAAGCAAAGTAAGGTTTATACCTGAAATCCGTTTTTAAGCATTAAATCCCAGAGATTGATTTCGTGATCATTAATGACCGGAATGGGCAGCTCCCAACTTATGGTTTCCCATTTTTGGAGGTTATCGGCTACCAATATTCGGCGCGACGATGGGAATACCCAAATGACCCGTTCTACCCCCCATTGGAGGAGCCGCTCGGTTTTTTTGTGATAGTAATCGTTTTCGTTCTGAAAATAATCCGACTCCTCTACTTTGATGTCTACCTCAATCACTACGCTCGGGGGTGTGTCGGCATACTTGGTAGAGTGAAATCCTACTTGAAATTGTCCTTCCCGGAAGATAGCAATGTCAGCAGAAAAGTTGGTATTTTTTACAAGATGAAGCCCCAATTCACCAGAAGCTGTAAAGTACGAGTCGGGAAGCGTACGGTTCAAATGCTTAATGAAAATGCTGGTTATAAAAGCCTGCAGCGCACTCGTTCCCGTAATCTCTTCAATTTTTTTTAGCCCCAACACATACTCCTTGTACCCTTTCCGATAGATTGGATGTCCGTCAAACTCTTCGTAGACTAATATTTTGGGAATCTCAGATACCTCTTTCATAATTTTCATTCTTCGGTCTTGCTCAAAGATAAAAAAAAAGCAGTTGGTATAAAAAGCTCCTATCCATCAAAGACTTCCGGCCATCAGTTGCACTTTGCGAGCACTTCCTTCGCCAGTTTCTTCGCCAAATCCATGTTTTCGGCTTTGTCTTTACTCACATACGCTATTACCTGAAATGCAATGGCTCCTACCAGCACAGTCAGGTAGTTTTCTTCTTTATTGAACGAAGCGGCATCACCAATGCCGGGTACGTCCTCAAACTTGTCCTTGGCCAACATTCCTTTGGCAATGCCTGCTGCCGTCTCGGCTTGTTCCTTAGAATACTTGGGATCGTTTTTGAGTCGCTCCTCGGCTGTTTTGAAGGCTTTGTCCAACTCCTCCTGCGTGGGATTTCGGTAGAAGGCCTTGAAGTTTTCGAGGGGGGTAGCTTTTTTGCCAATCATGAACAAATCGCTTCCTACCTAAAATGCAACGACCATGCTGATGATTACACAAAGGAGAAACAAAGTTGGCAAGGCAGCAAGACTGATTGAGCCAATGGTCAAGAAGAACCCTTATTTGCTTTTTTGTACCTGGCAGATCTTAATGCTTCACAATCCGTTTCTGCCACCTTTTCGTATCCGCTTTTACCTCCACCACGTAGGTACCCGCAGGTAGCCTCTGGATGTCCAGGTCATGGCTGGATGTGAAGTTCAAGGCCTGAGTCATGACTTTTTTACCCGTCATATCGGTAATGGTAACGGTGACAGGCGTATTTTGAAACCCTTGGTTTTCCAAAAGGACACGATCACTGCTGGGATTGGGATAAATCAGGAACTCCTCCGTCGGTGCTAAACCCGTCACGGGTTGCGATACCGACACATAAAACGAATCGGCCAGGTAGCCTAGCGAATCCCGGACCGTCACCAGCATATCACTCTGGGGCTTGATAGAAATGGTCGGCTGATTCACCTGTCCCGTTGACCAGCGGTAGGTACCTTTCCAGGAGGCGGCCAGTTCCAGGGTAGATCCGGACACTACTTTTTTCTCCGCCTTTTTATTCACATTCTTAAACATGGTAAATCGATCACGTACTTGCCCATCGGCACACAGCCACTGGGCATCGAGGCGGTTTTCATCCACCGTAAACACCGACGAGCCACCGATTGCATAATTAGCATACACTGAGGAGGGATGCGCATCGGGCAGACTATTCCAGTCCAGCCGCCCCGCTGAACCAACTACCATGTACACCGTGCCCTCGTTTTTGTTAATAATAGGCCGGGAATCGCTGGTGTACCTGGCCTCGGTGTTCTGAACTACATGCTTGGTCTTGTCAAAACTGAACGCGTAGCCGGTATGGCCTTTCATCAGGTAGGAGCGCTCGTACACGTGGCTATGGCCGCTTAGCACCACATCCACCTTGTATTGATCAAACAACGGCACAAGTTTAGTTCGGATCTCGATCAGTGCGGCTTCTACATCCGAGTCGTGCGAGCGCTTGGTGTAGGGGGGATGATGAAAAAAGACCACCGTCCACAGCTGCTTGTTAGCCGCCAGGTCTTTTTCGAGCCATTGGTATTGCGCGCTGGCTTTCTCGTAGAAAGGGTATATGCCTTCGTCATACCCGTAGCTGTCCAGCGAAATAAAATGGATATTTCCATAGTTAACCGAGTAGTAAGCCTCAGTCCCCGACGGCACGCCCCCGGCCTCGCCTTTGGTGGGCGCGGTGATCATGTCATAGTAGGGAATATTCCGATCCTTATGCTCGGTAGCCGTGGGAGTGGCGTAGTACTCGTGATTGCCAGGACTGGGCAAAATAGGGATATTGCCGAGGATTCGCGGACCATAGAAATCAAAAATCTGAGTTTGGTATTCGTCCTGCGTGCCGCAGCAGTAGGCATTATCGCCCATCCAAACCCAAAGATCCGTAGGCTGCTTCTGGCGCGCCAGAAACTGGTCGCGGACGGCTTTTTGGTTGGACACATATTTTTCGGTATTAGAAGCGCCAAAATCACCCATGGCCCAAAACCGAACCGGACGTTTGGTATCAGAAGGCGGAGAAGTCACGAAAAACAGGTCGGGGGTTTGAATCAGGATTTTTTGTGAGCTGCCTATGCCGTATACAAATCTGGTATCCGAAGCCAGGCCGGTCAGCGTGACGCTATGCTCGGTCGTGAGCCCAGTACTGGCTTTGCTCAGTACCTGCCCCGTTTCGGATGCCTTATTGTACTGAACTTTGGTATCAGTGGGTACGTCCGTGCGCCAGCGGATAGTGATCCCATCGGCGGTAGGTTGCTGCAGGTAGGGGCCCCGAATTACCTTTTGGGCAAGCAACGCAGGGGAAAAAATAATGAGAAATAAAAACAGTCTGGTAAATTTCATTTCAATAAAGGCAGGATTGATAGTTAAAGATACTAACTGAATATCATTATTACCGATCCTCTTAAAGAAATGAACCTATCGAGCCCCGGAAGTAATGAATTTTTGTTCCAAGCTTTACTTTACCGCAAATTGTTGGGGATAGGTTTCGGTTTTGTACGTATCAAAAGCAACATTTTTGTAGTAATCACCGCCAAAGAAGGTGATGATCTCGTGGAATTCTTTGGCTTTGAAGTAGCCGGGAAGGGGTTGAATCATCTGGAGCTTTTCGTCCAGGAATACCGTGCTGGGGTAGCTGAGCTTATTTTGCAAAATAGAGGCCGCAAACTGGTGTACGCCGCTGTTGCCCTGCGCCACAAACACGTACTTCTGTCCCTGAATCGTTACGTCGTCGCGCTGCTCGGCGTTGAATTTTACGGGATAGTAATTTTTATTGATATAGTCAATCACCTGTGGATCGGTGTAGGTCTCACGGTCCATGACCTTGCACCAGCCGCACCAGTCGGTATACACATCAATCAGCATCTTGCGGGGCTGGGTCTGATGGAGCGCAAATGCCTGCTCCACGGTCAGCCATTCGATCTTGGCCGGCTTCACCCGGGGAACCACCGTTTCGGCCCGCAGAGCCATGAATAGGACAATAAGGAAGATAGCGAATATAGCGCCCGTTAATAACCTGATCATGCGGTAATGAATTTGAATAGGGTGTTCTTGCCTTTCATAACGGAAATATAAGCAAAAACGTGCCGATCGGAAAATCTCAATAGAATACCTCCGTAGGGTTCTTTTCCAGCTTTTTGATGTAGGGCAAATAGGCCTGCTCTTTTTCGTGCTTCAAAAAAGGATTCCCCCGCAGGTGCAGCTTTTCCAGGTAAGGTACCTCCGAAAGCTGCGACGGAAAGGACGTAAAGTTGTTGCCGGACAAATCCAGCTCCCGCAGGCTTGTCAACGCCAGTACTTCCTGGGGCAGAGTACTGTAAAAATTATAGCCCAAATCGAGTAGATACAGATTACCCATCCGGGTCATTCGATCAGGCAGGGTACTCAGGTGGTTGTGGTGAGCGTAGAGTACCTGCAATCGCTTCAGGCGGTAGAGTCGGGTAGGCAGAGCGGTAAGCTGGTTGTTAGAGACCGCCAATTGGTTCAACTTTTTCAGGTTGGTTATTGTCCGGGGTAGCTCAGTGAAAGCATTGTAGTAGAGGTCCAGCACTTCCAGATCGCGCAGCTTTCTCATGCCCCTGGGAAGCGTAGAGAGTCCGCATTTGTACAGATTAAGGTCGCTGACGGTGCGTAGCTTTCTGAAACTCTTATTGGAGAGTTTTAGGTCCTTGTTTCCCCCTATCCACAGGCTTTCGAGCTGCTTACAGGCACGGGCGGCAGCTGGCACGTCGGTCAGGCGGTTGGAGTGCAGGTTCAGAATTTTCAGAGTACGGTTTTCCGTTAGCCGTAGGCTGGTAGTGGTTAGTTCATTGGTATGGACATCCAGTTGTTTCAGTTTGGGCAATTTTCCCAAGTCCAGATTCAGCTCCGTGAGTTTATTTTTTTGCAAATCCAGCGTTTCAAGGTTGGGAAAGCGGTAAATCAGGTCGTAAGGTACCTCGGCCAAATCCAGCTGATGCAAGTGGAGTGCTTTGATTCGCAGCGTATCCACAATGGCCCGAGCCGCCTCCAGCGAACTGATCAGGCTATCACCCTTGCGCTCAGACCGGGTAGTCGGAGGCTGACCGTGGCGGATAAATTTCCAGAAAGTCAATTTCTTCCCCTCCATGCCGTTTATTTGCCAGCTGTCCAGCCGCACCGGCAGTTCCTCTTCCAGTATTTTTTGCAGACTTTGCTTGGTATCATTCGCTGCCTGTATGTCGTACAAAACCCGGTCAATTTTCCCCAACGTATTCACATACACATTGAGGGAAAGTAGAAAGTTGGTTTGTTGACTCACAACAATTACGTCTCTCACAACTACTTCCAGGCTATTGCCGAGTTGAGCCAGGCTTTCACCACTTGGCTTGCTATCATATTCAGTGGCAAGTTGCTCGTAGGTTTGTCCGCTGTTTTTGAATTCTTCAGCTGACATAATCTTAGGCTGTGCATACAGTAAACCGGTGGTAGTCAGGAAAGCGACTAGCATAATACAGTTTTTCATAGCCGGACATGGATAAAGGGGTGAAAGGAGAGACGAGTACAACTAAACAACTAGTTATCGAGCTAAATATTTTACCTTCCTTCATTTTTTTATTTCGGAGGCTGTCTGAAAATCATGCAATATGCAAAAAGAAAATAGCGCAGAGGAACAGGCTTTTTTACCCTACTCTTCTACGCTATCAAAAGGCTGGTATGAGTTCTAAAAACAATGAACTCAACGAAGCTTACCGAATCACCATCACCGAGCCCCGGAGGGTCTCTTTTGATCGCTGGGGATAGTACTCACTGCCGAAAGAAACAACGTAGGGATACGCCCCCGGCTGTACTTTCGTCCCTTTGTACATCCCATCCCACTTTTGGTTGACATCGTTGCTGGCAAAAATCACTTCGCCCCAGCGATTGTACACTTTTATTTCGAAATCAATGAAGTAAAGCCCATACACGTCCAGCTGATCGTTGCGGCCATCGCCGTTCGGGGTGAAAGCATCTGGTACGTAGAGCCGTGGATCGCAGAGCTCTATTACCTGGGTAGTGTCGGAGAGAGTACACCCTTCCAAGTTTGTCGCTACGACGGTATACATCCCCAGGCGACTCACCGTGATGCGACTGGTTGTATCGCCAGTCTCGGGCCAGAAGTAGGTTTGCCGTGACCCTCCCCTGGAATCCAGTACCACCGTGCCGTTTTCCGGAGTACATAGCGGCGACTCGGGAGCCAGGTCCAGCTTGGGCGAGGGTAGGAACACCAGCCGGATCGTATCGCGGTTGCTGCATCCGGCCAAAGTAGCCGTAACGGTGTAGGTACCCGTAAAGCGCGGGATGATCGCCTGGGTAGTAGCCCCATTGGACCAGCTATACTGAGCTTCGCTGATGTTGCTGGCCACCAGCTGGAAGTTTCCATCGTAGCAGAGGGTGGAATCAGGACCCAGGCGTACAACCGGCACGGGTTTGATATCGACGGTCCGGTTGGCGGAAGCCGCGCAACCCTGATTGGACACCGTGTAAGTAACGGTCTGACGACCCACCAGGCTATCGGCCGGAATATACAAGCCCACCGAATCCACGCCTGGGCCCGTCCAGAAGCCATTGCCGGGCGTAGCGCCGGTGAGGCGCTGGGGCCGCAGATTGGAACAGAACGCCAGCGGCGCTCCCGCGTTTACTTCGGGTTTGGGACTGAAGCGCACCTGCACGTCGTCCTTTCCGTTACAACCGTTGTTGGGGTTGGTAACCGTCAAGGTATAAACTCCCGCATCACGCACCACTAGCGCACGGGTGGTAGTGCCATTGCTCCACAGGTACTGATTACCCGCGAAGTTATTGGCCAAAGGCGACAGCTGAACCGTATCGCCAATGCATTTGCCCCGATCCGGGCCCAGCAACGCCAGGTTATCTTTGTCTAGCCCCACCACAATGCCCGTCTGGCTATAGGTACATCCACCGGCATCCTGGGCTTCGAGGCTATACGTACCCGTCTGAAGGCCCATGGCTGTGCGGGACGTGCTTACTACCTGCCCTCGGCTGTTGAGCCAACGGAAGGTAGTGGGTTGCCCACCGGTCACGTTCAGGGCAATGGAGCCCGAGTCGGGTTGGGTACAGGCGGCATTGTCTATCACCGGGCTCATGCGTAATGTATTCGCTGGCGAGCGTAGAGCAAACGAGGTATCGGTGGTACAGGCCAGCGGATTGCCACTTACCCGCAGCAAGTACGAGCCTTCGCGCAAGCCGGTGATCTGCCGGGTAGTCCCCAGGGAGGTGCTGTCTGGCCGGAACCAGGCGTAATTGTAGGTACCCGCGGGCGTCAGCGAGCGGACCTGTATACTGCCATCGGCGGTGGTGCAGCCCGTGGGCGGCACCAGGTCGGCGCTGATGCGGGCCCGCGGACGCGCCACTACCTGAATGGTATCCTGGTTGTAGCAGTCGTTGCCATTTTTGACTTCTACAAAATAGCTACCGGGCTGGCGTACCGTGATAGCCCGGGTGGATTCGCCGTTGCTCCACTTGAACTCCCGCCAGGTTTGGCCGGGGGCAGTAAGGACTATGGTGCTGTCGTTGCATACGGTGGTATCGGGTCCCAGCGAGAAATTGGGCGGGCGCCGAATGCTAAGCTCTACGGTGTCGGCCATGAAACAAACCCCCTGCGGCCCGTTGGCGGCTATGGCCACGTACTGTCCGGTCTGGGTGGCGCGGAGCTTCTTCTCCCGTCCCACTGGTCGGCCGTTATAGAGCCACACAAACAGCTCGGGTTCGGTAGCGTTGGTGGTTTTGGCTTCGAGTTCGATGAAATTGCGACATTCGTCGCGGTCCTGGCCCAGATCCAGGCCAGTCGGAGTTTCGAAGATCTCTACCTGCTGAAAGAAGGTGGTATCCTTACAATCGTTTACGGCTCGCAGGCTGGCCGTATAGATCCCCGGTTTGGTGTAGGTGTGCTGCACCTGGGTTTCCTTGCCGGTTTTGGGGGCACTGCCATCGCCGAAGTTCCAGGTATAGGTATCTTTGAGCGGATCACAGAGCGGACTCGCCTGAAAACTCGTGGGCGCTCCCGTACAGAAGCCCTCCGCCTGGAAACCGGGACCGTCGTTTTGCTGGGTAAAGTTCTGAACCATCGAGGGCAATCCCAGATTACTCTTCTTTCCTCCCAGGTTCACACCTTCCAGCTCATATAGCAACGTACCGATCGAATTTTGCTCAGGTTCTCCAATTACCGCCAGGTAGTCGCTGCCGTCCACGGCCATGTAGATGCGCCCGTCGGAGCCTATCTGTAGTGCCCCGAATACCTGGGCCTTGGTACTGTCAATCACGATTCGGGAATCGGCAATGAGGGACGAATCGCCCAGGGTCAGGTCATATTGCACCAGCTTGGAGGCCGTAGTATCGCCATCGCCCTGGAAGGATATGTACATTTTTTCACCACTGGGCGAAAACTCCACCCCGTAGGCCTTGGGTGGGGCCGGGCCCAGGTCTATCGTTCGTTCGTACGTCATTACGCCCGTGGAATCCGAGAACGTAAAAATTTCTACGTAGTTGCGGGGCGGACCGGGGACAATCACCGCCAGCCGGCGCTCGCCGGTGGTACTATCCGGCGGCGAAAACTTCATGTAGCCTTCTCCTTTGGTTTTGGTATCGTGCGCCATACCCAGCGGGTAGGTACCTTCTTCGGTCAGTCCGCCCTCGGTAGCGTGGTATACCCTGAATACGTTGGTACCAAAATCGTGCGATACCACCCAATAGGTACTGTCGCGGTCGTTGCGAACCGAGGCGATCCGCTCGGTGGTGGTGCGCTCCAACGTAGTATTCTGTTCTACGATTGCTCCCTTTCCATTTTCACGGCGCATATCCACCACGCTTACCGTGAGGAGCTTGGTAGAATCGTTGATGTTGGTAGTCGTAAATATATTGTACAAGTACTCGCACCCCTTGCAGGTAGGCTGCGGTACAATCAGGGCCGATTGGGTGGAGTTGGGACTACCCAGCAGGGCTTTGCAGGAGTCCGCCTGACAAGGCATTTCGTTGCCATCCGCATTGTATACTTTTATCCCGTCCGTATAGAAAAGTAGCTCCCCCTTGGAGTTAGCGATGGAGGAGGTACCTTCGGGGGTTTTCAGCTTTCCATCAGTGATAGCCGTAGGGGCGCCGTTGGCAAAATCAAGACCGGCGTTATCGCCAAAGTACCACTTGGCTCCCTGCTGCTGAGCTGGTTCCAAACAAATTTTGACATTAACCAGATCTTGAATTTTACAGCCGTTGGGCAGAATCACCTCCACCGAGTAGCAGCCCGAGCTATCTATTTCCAGCGACTGCGTGGTGTCTCCCTTAGGGTACCAGATGTATTTGGCACCAGCGGGGCCGCTTCCTCCGGCGTACGGATCGAGGGTTATCGTCTGGCCGGGGCAGATAGTGGTGTCGGTTTTCCAGTTTTGGAATTGTTGGGGAAGCTCGCCGATCTGAATCGGAACGCTCACGCTATCAATACTGCCGTTTTTTAGGGTACGAGTCAACTTTACCAGGTAGGTACCCGGTGCCTGGTAGGCATGGCCCGTCACACGGGTAGTGGCGGTATTGTCCTGGCTGTTGGCATCGCCAAAATTCCACTGCCACGCTACGGCCGTCTGCAGCGTATCTTCAAAGGTCGTGACATCGTTCTCACAGTCGGGATTAAGCATACACTGATTCTTAACCACAAACTGCGCCTGGGCAAAACCCGGCACTAGAAGTAAACTGACCCCCAGTATCCAAAAAAAACGTTTGTATCTATTATAAATCAACCTCATCTTTCGTTACTTACACAAAAACACGTCCACGTTCGACTAACTTTTAAATAATCAGCATAGTTTTAACGAAAATAAATTTTTAAAATTTTACGCTAAAAAAACATCTGACATTTACCTACCAGTACGCAAAGTGTTGATATTTTGTTACTTTCAAAATAAAAAATGTTTACATTACCCACTTTTGGCAGAGCGCTCGCGGAATTTAAGAAATCATGACAAAGAAATTACTCTTATTAGCTGTATTGACCCTTAGCGTTCTGAAAGGTTGGAGTCAGGACCCGCAGTTTTCGCAATTTTATGCCAACCCCCTGTACCTGAATCCGGCCCTGGCGGGAGGGGCGCTGGCTCCGCGCATCACGGTCAACTACCGCAACCAGTGGCCGGCGCTGTCGGCCAACTTTGTTACAAGTTCGTTTGGGGTAGATAACTACTTCCCTCGGTTCAACAGTGGCATAGGTGTGTATGCCTTGCTGGATAGTCAGGGACTGGGTAATCTGAAATCTACCGAGGTAGGGGCTCAGTATTCTTACCAACTGCAATTGAACGAAGAAACCTTTCTGCGGCTGGGTTTACAGGGTGCTTTCACAACCCGCACACTCGATTATTTCGGCCTTACTTTCGGAGATCAATACACCAATACGGGTTATACCGGTAATCCTACCCAAGAGCCGCTGGTCCAAAACGGACTGCCGCAGGTATCCTACGCCGACTTCTCCACCGGCGGCATGGTCTACTCTGACTGGTACTGGGCGGGTATTTCCGTCCACCACCTCAACCGACCTAATCAGGCGTTTTCGGGACTGGAAGTAGCCCCCTTACCCATGAAGATAAGTTTTCAGGGGGGGCTCCGCATTCCGTTTGCGGGCTATACCTACCTAGGCAACGAGATCGACCGCGAGAAGACCATCTCGCCCGCTATCCTCTACAAGAAGCAGGGCAAGTTCGATCAGCTCGACGCTGGCCTGTACGTGACCTACTCGCCCGTGGTGTTTGGGGTATGGTACCGGGGGATTCCGGTGAAGAAGTACGCCGAGAATATCAACAACCACGAGTCGCTGATTTTTCTGGCGGGTTTCCGGCAGGATAAGTTCTCCATCGGGTACAGCTACGACGCCACCATCTCTACGCTGGGCATCGGCAGCGGCGGCGCGCACGAAATCTCCCTGTCGTATATCTTTGAGCCGCTATCGCCCGCCAAGGGCCGTCCCAAGCGCAGGCCCAAGGAGTTGTCTTGTCCGAAGTTTTGAGATTATCCAATGAGTGAATGTCGGAATATCGGATTGAGTGAATGAAGATTTTTCCTGGGTGAATAGCAAAGCGGCCTGTACCGGATGGTGCGGGCCGCTTTGCGTATAGGTGCTTTTGAGTTTATTTTGCCTGGTTTAGCCGAGGCTAGGCTGACAAGCCAGCCAAATGACTAAGAGACTCAGCCCCCCCCCCCCGCTTTTACTCATCAGAGAGCGGATTTGCTGTTGCAATTGTTGAATGGTATGCTCGTAGTGCTGCCGTTCGTAGTTCGTTAGGGCCGCACCCTCGGAAGCGGTAGGTTGAAACACCCGTTCGAAGTCAAAATTTTGAAGATAGGAAACTTCAACGTCCAGGATGTGGGCGAGACGGGCGAGTCGCTCGGGCGAAATGGCCGCCGCGCCGCGTTCGAGTTTACCGTAAGCTGTTTGGGAGATGCCTAGTTTCAGGCCCATGTACTGCTGACTGTAGCCGCGCAGCTCGCGCAGTTTGCACACTTTCTGTCCAAGGGTCATAGTGAGGATTTGTGGTCATGGTTGGAGTTTGGTTTAAGTTTTAGCCGTGTGTATGGTATGAGTCCTAAAATTAAGCATCTTTTTCTAACCTGCAAGCTACCAGGCTACTTAGTTATCCAACGGTCGGTTTGGGCTATTGAAAAAGTGCATACCCCACCTAACGTGTGTACTAATTTAGCACTTCGGGAAAGTGCAATTTCAAGCTACTTCAATTTGCTTTTTTATATTATTTGGCCTTGCTTTTGTGCAAAAAGATGCTTTGTGACGTATAGGGCTAAATCTTGAAAAGTGGTAAATTAGAACCAGTGGATATTTGGGGAAAGTTTTTTCTTCTTGTACGTTTGGTGCAACCAATGAGACGCACAGCGACCGGTGTGCGTGGAAGGATAAAGGTAAATCGAGAACCAAACATTCACGGGGGCAGGTCAACTCCCCGGATGACCCTACATCTTTTGAATCATTTGGCTAAAAAAAGCCCCGTGCAGGTTTGGCGACACAACACGGGAGCTTTTCTAATACAATTCAAATAATTTTTTAACTATTCGAATCCAAGGCAAAATTATGAAAAAGTTACCACTATCTTTAACTTCACTATTTACTTTTGTTACTATATTCATACTTCTTTCGTGTGATAATCCTACTGATATTTTGGACATAAATCAGTCAGGAAGCCTATTTTCTGAAACTTCTGTACGCAAAGCATCTGATACCGAAACTCTTAGGGCAGACAAAAACTTTCAGTTACTGATTTCTGACCTTTTAGATTTAGAAAAAGTACGAGCCAGCGTTAAGATAAAAAAATCTGATCAAATAGCTTTGATGGATGAATTGCGCCAAGCTGAAAATGAACAGGAAGTTTCCTTAGTTCTCTTGGAGTATTTTGAAAACTCAGCTTTACTCTTGAAGCATCTGCAAAAAATTAATAAAAGTATTATCAAACTGAAAGATGAGAACACTTTTATTGCAAGTAAAAACATAACTACTGAACAAAAGCAGGAAATACTGAAAACCGTTATAGTTGAAGAGTTAAGAAATGGTAGGGCGAAAAAGCTTGCAGGAGCAAGGTCAGAGGCAATGAATGATTGCGGAGGCACTTGTAGTTCACAGTTCAATATTGATATGGATGAATGTGATGCAGGACTTGCATTGGGAATTGGCGGATCGCTAATGTTTGGAGTACTTAATCCATTTTATGGATCAGGTGCTCTTCTTGTTGTTGGAGTAGGATATTATATTTGTGAAGGCCATTCCATAGATACCCTTGGTAACTGTTTTGATGGTTGTAGATAATTCTTATAAAAAAGATTAAACTATGAAATCACTGCTTAAAATTGAAAATTTGTTGTTAGCAGTATCTTGGGTATTGCTTATTAGTATTCTTTTCCTCTACCTGTTTTTTTACGAAGAGCTTGTATATCACAAAAATACTTCACAATATTTATGGGCAGGAATTATTATTCTTTCAATAATCATATATTGGCTTAAATATAAACGAACAGGAGAAATAAATTTGAAACAACATCTAGTATGGGTTATTGTTGTGACTATATTCACTTTTATCTGCCTGGCTTTTATCCGTCCTGCTTTTCAGGAAAAGGCTAAAAAAATTATAAATTCTCACTCGGAACGATAGAGCACACTACTGAACATTTATAGAAGAAGGGGCGTAAAACACATGCTTTATTTGTCGAGAAAAACCTATAAATTTATGCTCACGCCTCAGCCTTCGCTCGGCTCCGTCGAGTGAAATCAATGATTGCGTCCTCCGGACGCAGAGACGACAACTGCCCTCATCTCCGCTTTTATTAACAAGTCACCAATTGGTACGCCCCCTTGTGCCCAGTTAGGGATTGTGATTTTTAAAGATCGCCCAGAGGGCTTCACCATATAAGTCACTCGACGGAGCCAAGCGACGGCGAGAGCTGTCTTACCCTAAGTTCTGATTTATACCAGCTTACTCAAAAGCCCCGGACGACACACGATGTGTCGTCCGGGGCTTTTTTTTTGCAGGCAAGTAGGGACGGCCCCTATCCGGCTTTGGTTTCTGTTACTAATCCAAGTTTTTTATAATCTGCATGAAAAAGTTATTAACCTCTCTGATGTTTTTCCTGGTGGCCGCCGGGCTAACGATGGCCGCGCCCAAAAGTGAATTTTACGAACTCCGCATCTACCACGTCAAAGGCTCCGAGCAGCTGAGCCGGCTGGACACCTACCTCAAAAACGCCTACATTCCGGCCGCGCACCGGGCGGGCATCAAGGCCGTGGGGGTGTTCCGGGGCATCGAGGCCGACTCGCTGGTGTACGTGTTCACGCCGCTCAAATCGCTGGACCAACTGACCATGCTACCGCAGGTACTGGCCAAAGATCAGGCCTACCTCAGCGCCGGGAAGGAGTACATCGAGTCGGCGTTTAAGGCGCCTGCCTACCAACGCTACGAGACGGTGGTGCTCGAAGCATTTGAAGGCATGCCGCAGTACCAGAAGTCGGGCGTGAGCGTGCCCATGAGTCAGCGCGTGTACGAGCTGCGTAGCTACGAGAGTCCCTCCGAGAAGCGCTACCTCAACAAGGTGGAGATGTTCAACAAAGGAGAAATCGACATCTTCAAGAAGCTGGACTTCAACCCCGTGTTTTTTGCCAAGGTGATTGCCGGCAGCCACATGCCCAACCTCATGTACATGATCACCTACCCCGACCGCGCCACCCGCGACGCCCGCTGGAAGGCCTTCGGCAGCGACCCCGACTGGAGTAAAATGAAGGTAATGCCCGAGTACCAGGAGAACATGACCAAAGCCGTGGCGACGTTTGTGCGGCCAATGGAGTATTCGGAGATCTAATGAGTGATGTTCGGCGGTCGGTCATCGACTTTCGGAGCCCTTGTAGTGATAAGGAAAGAGGCTCGTGCTGGATGGTGCGGGCCTTTTTGCAAAGACGGGGGATGAATTTGTTGGACAACCGGACTGTCAACCAATGCTCGTATTCGTTCCCTGCCCTCAAAGGCCGAAATGATGAAATTGCGGCAAAACTGAACTCCCTACTTCCTGGCCCGCACCGAGCGCTTCCGGATAAAGGGAACAATCTCCTCCCCTACCCGCAGCGGCTTGTACTCGTTTGTGAACCCAAGCTCCGCCGGCGACTTCCCTACCCACTGACTTGGCCTGCCGGTTAGCTGCACTGTCAGCGTCGCGGGGTCAATGGTCATCATCGTAAACAGCGGGTCGCGGTAGGGGCACATTCGCGACATGGACTCGTGCGCGGCGTGAATTTCTTTGGGATAGCTCTCGTGCCTGAATTTATCCCCGATCCAGAAGTAAGACGCGGAATTGACAGTAAGGTACGGGATACCACTCTCGTAGATCAGGCTATCAACATGGGTATGGCCGTTGATGGCAACGATGATGCGGTCGGCCGCGCTGGCGAGCAGCGCCTGTATTTCAGGAGCATTATCTACCGCTAGCGCACCGATGAGTGGCTGGTGGGAAACAATCACGATCGGCTCCTGAATCTGCTGCAACTGGTCTCGCAGCCAGGCTACCTGCTCGGGGCCCATGTAGGCCGGGTACCCACCCTTGTGGGCGGGGGAGCCGGGGTCGTTGCCATCCAGCACGATAAACCACATACCCTTCACCTGACGAGCGTAGTACCGGGCCGGCATGCCCCAGCGATCGACGCACTGCTGTCGGGTGTGGCCGTTGTCGGTATCGTGGTTGCCAATCACGTGCAGGCTGGTCTCGTGGCCCTGATTGAATAGATCTACTACCTCCTGATTCTTCTCGAGCGGAAACGTGAAGTCTCCCAGCTGCATGATACCGTCTGCTTTGGCTTTGCGACTCGCCGCCAGAAAGGCCGTTAGGCGGCTCTTGCCGTCGTGGATCAGGTCGTGGTGCAAATCGGTGATCAGGCCCATCGTGACGGGCCCGCTTAGCTTACCGACATTAGCCTGGGCCAGGGCTGGAATAAGCAATGCCCCACCGATGCCTATAAACTCCCGCCGGTTAAGTTGTCCGGTGTTTTCTTTTTCTTTGGTACTCATTTCTATGACTGGGCCTGCACCCTCTTTTCGGCTATCAAGTAAGCGATTTCTGCAACAAGTTTGGTAGAGTCATGGGAATTTTGCCGGATATTATTTTTACTACCGCCCTGACAAAAACGCGGCCCGCACTAGGTAGTACGGGCCGCTGTCATTCTGTATAAAGTCAATCTTTTACACGTTCTCCGGCAAAGTGTACGGAGCGCGGTACTTGCGGGTGAGCATAGCGGTAGCTTCCTTGTCGTTCACGAACTTCTTCGTTTTTGGGTCGAAGGTCAGGGTGCGGCCGATGCGGTAGGCGATGTTGCCCAGGTGCGCCAGTCCCGACGACAGGTGCAGCGTCTCGACGGGACCGTTCTGCTTCGAAGTATCACGCGATACCACGGCGTCGATAAAGTTCTTGAAGTGATCGCCGCCGGCTTTGCGGGTAGGACCGGGCTTGCGGTCGCGGCCCAGGAAGGTTTCGTAGTTGTCGTAGCCATTGATCACCATGTAGCCTTCGCTGCCGTAGAAGATATTACCGATGCCGGCACCGTCTTCGTGGTTGGTCATCCAGGGACGTACCTCAAACTCGATGATCTTTTTCTCCTTTGGGATAGATATAGGTCGAGGAAAGTACCTCGGGCGTTTCCTGGCAGTCGTCCCACAGAAACTTGCCGCCCGCCGAAGTGATCTTTTCGGGGAAAGAGTCCACCCCCAGTCCCCACATGCACAGGTCGGTTTCGTGAATGCCCTGGTTGCCGATGTCGCCGTTGCCGTAGTTCCAGTGCCAGTGCCAGTTGTAGTGGACGTAGTTTTTGGAGAAAGGCTTCATTTCGGCGGGGCCGGTCCATAGGTCGTAGTCTCAGCCCCTGGGGTACGGGTTCGGTACCTTTATTGCCCAGATCGGGCCGCCACTTGTACACCAGCCCGCGGGCCATGTACACGTTGCCGATCAGGCCGTCGCGCAGGTGCTTGACAGCTTCCTGCATGGCCTCCGAGCTACGCAGCTGCACGCCGTGCTGCACGATACGCTTGTACTTATTGGCGGCTTCGATGATTTTGCGGCCTTCCACAAAGTTGTGCGAGCCGGGCTTCTCTACGTACACATCCTTGCCCGCCTGGCAAGCCCAGATGGTCGCCAGCGCGTGCCAGTGGTTGGGCGTGGCAATGCTGATGGCGTCAATGGACTTGTCGTCGAATACCTTACGGAGATCCTGCTCCGTCTGTACCTTCTTGCCCGTCTTTTTCTCGTACTCTCCGGCGCGTTTTTCCAGAATGACCTTATCGGGGTCGCAGAGCGTAGCCAACTCCACGTTGCTCAGCCCCGAAAAGCCCTGAATGTGGTTTTGACCCCGGCCATTTACGCCCAGCACAGCTACGCGCACGCGGTCATTAGCACCAAAGGCACTGGCGGGTATAATGGTGGGCAGCGAGAGGGCTACGGCCACCCCTGCTGAGTTTTTGATGAATTTCCTGCGGGAAAACTGGTTTTCTTTTTCCATGTGTACTAAGGGTTAGGCACTCACTATGAGAAGATACGGTTTTGAATACTACCTAATAAGACGACAAGTAGACTATCCCTACCCTTAGGAAAAACAAAAAAAGGATTGACACTTAGATCATTCTACCTAAAGCTTGGTCAAATAAGTAAAAAGAAAAAAGAGGGGTGCCCGGCGGATACCCCTCTATAAGATTTTGAATTGATGTAATGGCTGGTAGTTATTTGTCAGTCCAGCGTAATCTTAATATCAGCCACAATCATATCGTGAGCCGTGCGCACGATACCCTCGGGGTCAAACCCGCACTCGTGGTGCAATTGCTCCTGCTCGCCGTGCTCCACAATGCGGTCGGGGATGCCGAGGCGCTTGATGCGGGCAGTGTAGCCGTGGTCGGTCATGAATTCAAGCACCGCACTGCCGAAGCCGCCTTGCAGGCAGCCGTCTTCCACGGTGATGACGCGGTCAAATTTCTGGAATATTTCATGCAGCATTTCCTCGTCGAGCGGCTTGACAAAGCGCATGTCGTAGTGCGCGGCCTGAATATCGTGCCCAGCCAGAGTTTCGGCAGGCTTCCGTTGCGTAGTTGCCGACGTGGCCGATGGTCAGAATGGCCACGTCGGAGCCCTCGCGCACCAGACGGCCCTTGCCTATTTCGATTTCTTCTAGCGGAGTGCGCCACTCGGGCATCACGCCCTGTCCGCGGGGGTAGCGGATGGTGAAGGCCTGATGGCCTTCCTGAATCTTGCTCAGCTGAGCGGTGTACATCAGGTTGCGCAGTTCCTGCTCGTTCATGGGGGCGGCCACCATCATGTTGGGCATGCAGCGCATGTAGGCCAGGTCGTAAGCTCCGTGGTGGGTAGGGCCGTCGGCCCCGGCAAAGCCCGCCCGGTCGAGGCAGAAAATCACGGGCAGGTTCTGTATGCACACATCGTGGACCACCTGGTCGTAGGCCCGCTGCATGAAGGTGGAGTAAATGTTGCAGTACACGACACTACCCCGGGTGGCCATGCCGGCCGAGAACGTCACGGCGTGCTGTTCGGCAATACCCACGTCGAAAGCACGGTCGGGCATGGCCTTCATCATGATGTTCAGCGACGAGCCCGAGGGCATGGCGGGCGTAATGCCCACAATCTTCGGATTCTTTTCGGCCAGCTCCACGATGGTGTGGCCAAACACATCCTGGTACTTGGGTGCCTGGGGCGTAGTCGTGAGCTCTTTTTTGATCTCGCCCGTTACTTTGTCGAACAAGTCCGGGGGCGTGCCACTTGGTCTGATCCTTCTCGGCGGGGCCGTAGCCTTTGCCTTTTACGGTGAGGCAGTGCAGGAGCTTGGGGCCGGGAATATCTTTCAGGTCGTTCAGGACGGCGGTCAGGTGCTCAATGTCGTGGCCATCGATGGGGCCGAAGTACCGGAGCCCTAGGGACTCAAACAGATTGCTTTGTTTGAGCAGGGATGACCTTCAGGGCATTTTCTACTTTCGAAACGATCTCCTGCGCGCTTTTGCCGAACTTGGCTCATCTTGCCCAGCAGGTTCCATACTTCGTCGCGCACCTTGTTGTAGGTATGCGAAGTGGTGATGTCGGTCAGGTATTCCTTCAGAGCCCCCACGTTGGGGTCGATGGCCATGCAGTTGTCGTTGAGGACAATCAGCAGGTTGGTGTCAATGGACGCCGGCGTGGTTCATGCCTTCGAAAGCCATGCCGGCCGTCATGGCGCCGTCGCCGATCACGGCGATGTGCTGCCGCGTCGATTGTTTTCCAGTACTGAAGCACCGCCATGCCCAGCGCCGCCGAGATGGAGGTGGAGGAGTGGCCTACCCCAAAGGCATCGTACTCGCTCTCGTTGCGCTTGGGGAAGCCCGAAAGGCCACCGTACAGGCGATTGGTGGGAAAATTGTCGCGGCGTCCGGTCAGTATCTTATGGCCGTAGGCCTGGTGGCCCACGTCCCATACGAGCTGGTCGTCGGGCGTATTGAAGACATAGTGCAAAGCTACCGTAAGCTCAACCACGCCCAAGCTAGCCCCGAAATGGCCGCCGTACACCGACACATTGTCGATGATATACTGCCGCAATTCGTTGCACAGCTGCGGTAACTGTGCACGGTCGAGCCTGCGCAGATCTTCGGGAGAATTGATGCCGGCCAGCATTTTTCCGGGGGTAATAAGCATACCTTACAGGGAGTTGGTTCAATGTGTTGATTTAACTAACGTTAACCAAAAAGTGTTCAAAGTTAACGAAAAAGAGGGGCTGTTACACCCCCCTGTTCATTTTTGCTGGCTGGCTTTAAAAAGTTTCTGCTTTTCTTCCTTGGTTAGGCTTTCGTAGCCCGACTTCGAAATCTTATCCAAAATCGCGTCAATTTCGTCCTGATCGGGCATTTCTATGGAAGAGGCCGAAGTAGTAGTGGAGTACACGGTAGTGCTGCGGTGTACCTCCCGCTGCCGATGGGTAACCCGCATAGGGGGGCGCTTCCGAAACATGCGCGTCCATACCTCCATAAATACGTACAAGGGTTTGCCCAGATCCGTGCCGTTTTGTAAGAGTTTGATAAACATATAGCCCGTAACAGCTCCCCCGAGGTGAGCCAGATTGCCGCCGGCGTTGGGGCCAATGGACTGGGCCAATGAAAGTACGATATAGAAAAACGCGATGTATTTGATCCGGACAGGACCGATAAAGATCAGGTTAAAGGTATAGTTAGGCAACAGGGTAGATGCCCCCACTGCCACCGAAAAAGCCGCCGCCGAAGCACCCAGCATCTGCGAACCCGCTACTTGCGATTGGAAATAGGGAAGCAGATTGTAGATCGCCATATAGGCCACGCCACCGGCTATGCCACCCAATACGTACAGGGCAATGAGGCGCTTAGAACCCAAATACTCATCCACCAAACGGCCAAACCAGTACAGGAACAGCATATTGAACAAGATGTGGAAGATTTCTTCATGGGTAAAGAAATAGGTAATTATCGTCCAGGGCTTGTAAATAAACTCGCGGGGAGAAGCAGGGAACCGCAGCATGTCGATTAGCCACACATAGGCCTCGGATGACTGCCCCAGTGTAAAGATTACTTTTACCAGCAATAAGCTTAGAAACACGACGGTATTGATCAGGATGATTCTGACCAGCGTGTTGTCTGTTTTGGTAAACTCCCTCTTAAAATCATCAAAAATACCACTCATCGCTCAATAAAATTTATTCCTTTCTGTACCCCATATCTTCAATAAAATGAACGCAAACAACATACCTCCAATGTGAGCAAAATGGGCCACATTATCTGATTGGGCATTTTGTATACCAGCATACAACTCATACGCCCCATAAAACGCTACAAAATACTTCGCTTTGATCGGAAATGGAAAGAATAATAAGAAAAGTTCTGTATTGGGAAACAACAGACCGAAGGCCATTAGTATTCCGAAAATGGCCCCAGACGCTCCTACCATAGGTATGCTTACCTGCTGCTGGTAATAGCTGTTCACGAAGCCGATGCTGTCCCGGATGTACTCTGGCTCTTTGGGGCTCTCCTCAAATTTATTCAAAAAATCCAGATTAGCCTGATACAGCCCTTTTGCATGCTTACTCATGAAGTCCACCAGGCCGTCCGGCGTCGGAAACTGGGTATATACCTGCACAGCTTCCTGAAGACGCACGTTTTCGTAATAATCGATCCCCGAAAACAGCAAACCGGCCCCAATGCCCGTTACAAAGTAAAAGATCAGAAATCGCTTGGGTCCCCACACCCGTTCCAGCATAGGACCGAAGATGATTAATCCGAACATATTACTAAACAAGTGCCCGATACCGCCATGCAGAAACATGTAGGTGACAAACTGATAGGGCATGAAAGCTGGCGACAATACCGACCGCAAGGCAAACCCCGGCGTGAGGTTAATCACAAAACTATCAATTATATAAAACGCAACATTAAGAATCAGTAAGTTACGAACAAGAGGCGTAAGCGAGAACATGTTTGGATTAACAGCTAATGAGAATAAAGTTCTAACGGTTTGATGATCGTTTTCGTTTCTTTCAGGACTTAAATAATGCACTCAGCTTGTCCATGGTAAGCATCACAATAATAGGCTCCCCTCCCGGAGTACGATTGGGATCCGAAGAGGAAAATAGCTGATTGATAAGCGTATGGATTTCAATCATGGAGAGCTTCACCGTGTACCGAGATGAAAAACGCCGTGCCAGCGATCGGGCCAGGCTATCGGGTTTGTTGAGTTTCAGCTCGGAGTAGCTTTTTTTAAGCTGCTCGATCAACTCTTCAAAGAGATCCTGTTCACTTTCATTGGGCAGATCGGCCGGAATACCCCTCACGATGAGTTCATTGGGCCCCAATGCGTCAAATTCAAACCCCAGACCCCGGATTTCGTCGGTGGTCTCGCTCACCAGTTGCATATCCGCCGGACTCAGCCGAAGGGTTTTGGGGAAAAGCAACTGCTGGCAGGAGCCGTTGCGCTTCGTGAGCATCTGACGGTAGCGTTCATACAGAATCCGCTCGTAAGCGGCTTTCTGGTCGATGAGCATGACGCCTTCCTTTACCTGCGACAGGATGAACCGGTTGTGCAATTGAAACAGCATGGCGTCCACATCGGGAGGCGTTACGGTTTCGGAGGCCAGTCGGTTTATTTTGCTGGCCAGGGTCACGGCCTGCTGCTGGTACGAAGGGCGGGCCGCTACGGCCTGATCCAGTTCGATGGCCGCCTGCTGCCGGGCCTGTTCGTCGGGGCTTTTGAGCCCCTCAAATAATTTGTTCCAATTGGTCAGATTTCCCTGCTGACGCTTGGAACCATCCTTAGGCTGTGCAGCCCAGTCGGGTTGTACGGGCCGGGGGGTAGGGTCAGCCGGACGAGGGGGCGAATTCAGGAAATTGATATTGTCTTCAAAATCAATCGGCGGGGCCAGATTATACACCCCCACTGATTTGCGCACCGCCGCCAGAATAATGGCATAAACCGAGCGCTCATCGTCAAATTTTATCTCCGTTTTGGTAGGGTGAATGTTGATGTCTACATGGGAGGGATCTATCTCAATAAACAGCACATAAAACGGATGGCTGCCTTCGGGGATGGTTCCTTCGTAGGCACTGATCACCGCATGGTGCAGGTAGCTATGCTTGATGTAGCGCTCGTTGACAAAGAAGTACTGCTCGCCCCGGGTTTTGCGCGCAAACTCGGGCTTGCCGATGTAGCCCCGCACACTTACATAGGAGGTATCTTCCTGGCAAAACACCAGTTGCTCGCGGTAGTTTTTACCAAACATATCCACCACGCGGCGCACCAGTTTGCCTGCGTACAGATTGTACACTTCCACGTCATTGTGGTAGAGCGAAAACCCCACCTCGGGATGGGCCAGAGCTACGCGCTGGAATTCGTCCAGGACGTGACGCATTTCGACCGAATTAGACTTAAGAAAATTCCGCCGGGCGGGTACGTTGAAAAACAGGTTTTTCACCAGTAGATTGGTACCCGGCAGCGTAGCCACCGACTCCTGAATTTTGATTTCCGAGCCTTCTATGCGGATCAGGGTACCGATCTCATCGGTGGCTCGCCGCGAGCGGAGTTCTACCTGAGCCACGGCCGCAATGGAGGCCAGAGCTTCGCCCCGAAACCCCATCGTCCGGATCCGAAAAAGATCATCAGAGCTGCGGATTTTGGAAGTAGCATGCCGTTCAAAAGACATGCGGGCATCTGTCTCGGACATACCCATGCCGTCGTCAATGACCTGAATCAGAGTTTTGCCAGCGTCCCGTATGATCACCTGCACACTGTGTGCCTGGGCATCGATGGCATTTTCGAGCAACTCCTTTACCACCGAAGCCGGACGCTGCACCACCTCACCGGCGGCAATCTGGTTGGCGATCGAATCGGGTAGTAAATGTATGATGTCTGATGTGGTCATTCCTTCCCTTTTGCTACTTTTAAAAGTTTTTAAAACAAAGTAACAACTTTATTTTAATTTGGCTAATGAAACTTTTGAGTAGAGAATTACAACATTCCCTTTTACTACTTGTTATATAATTAATTCTGTATTAACTTTAATTTATCTGATACCTGCTTTTCGGCCCCGGCATCTTGCATGTATGCCTCTCCCAAGCGTTACCTGTTATCCTAAATAGAATGTTACTATGTAAACCCAGAAGAAATGAAGGCACCTATTTTAAAAAAATTCAACTATTCGATGGCCATGCAGTGGATCATATTCCTGCCCATCATCTTGCCCTTATGTATAGTTTTTGGAGCTGTGCAGGGAATTGTCACTATGATGGAGAAAGTAGTGAGCCGCATGTGGCTCGATTTGGAGCTCTGATTCCCTACGCTTTGTTCTAGAAGGTCAACGGCTACTTAATTTTCTCACCGATTTCTACCTACTATGTTTTTCGCTCTTCTTTTTGAATAGCCCGCCCAGGCGGGCTATCATTTTTTGTTCAAACTTCCAGAAGAAATCAAATTTTCCCCACACCCATCCCCATAGAAGCAAAAGCACTTGGTAAAGTGGCAGAATAACCAGGATAGATACCCCCCAGCGAATCCACGCCGGTGAATCAGGCGTCAGCCCGATCCATCCGTAGAGTACCCGTTTTACGAACAGAACCGAAAAACCTGTACAGGCAAATACGATCAAAATGACGGCTACATCCCAGCCGCTTTCTACATTCCATCGGTGCTTCAACCTCTCCCACATAAGATTTATTCGTAGAGGTAGCCAAGTTTGTCGTCATCAATTTTTTCCTGATCCAGGCCCAAAAACTCCTCCCAGAAGGGATCGTCCGGAACACTTGCCCGACAGAGCACGGGCTCTTTCCTGACCGGATGCTCAAAAAACAGGCGACGCGCATGCAAGTTGATATTTCCATCAAGATTTGCCTTCGGATAGCCGTATTTGATATCCCCCCGAATGGGGCTCCCCATGGCGGCCAGTTGTACCCTTATCTGATGCGGCCGACCCGTAATCGGCTTCACCTCCAATAAGTGGAATCTATTTATTTCGCCTATCACTCTGTAGGTGAGTTCGGCGCGTTGGGTGCCGGGCTCCTCGGTTTCATAGGCCGTCGTTACATTTCTTTTCTCATCCTTGGAAAGCCAATGAACGAGTTTGCCCTTCGCCTCGGCTGGACGGCGGCGTACCACCGCCCAGTAGGTTTTCTGCACATCACGGTTGCGAAAGAGTTCATTCATCCGTTCGAGCGATTTGGAAGTACGGGCAAATACCACGATTCCACTCACCGGGCGATCGATTCGGTGAACGGTTCCCAGGAAAACGGCCCCCGGCTTATTGTATTTTTCTTTGATATACTCTTTCACCATATCCAGCAGGCAGGTATCGCCCGTAGCGTCTCCCTGCACCAGGATACCTGCCTCCTTGTTGACAATTATCAAATGATTGTCTTCATATAATACTCTAAACGGTCGTCTGGCCATGTAACTTTTGGTGTCCGGAACTTCGAACGATTTTATTGTGAAATTTTTGGTAAATAAAAGTCGGATTGTATGCTCAATACGACTCCTTCTCATTGGGGAATGACTTGCTTTTCACATCGCTGACGTAGTGAGCAATGGCTTCGTGCATGGCAGTATTCAGGTCAGCATAGCGCCGGAGAAACCGGGGCTTAAACTCCTTGTTGATTCCTAGCAGGTCGTGCAACACCAGAATTTGCCCATCCGCATGGGGGCCTGCCCCAATGCCAATGGTGGGAATAGAAATACGCTCCGATACCTGTTTGGTAAGAGAGGCCGGGATTTTTTCCAGCACTACCGCAAAGCAGCCGATCTCGTCGAGAAGGTGGGCATCTGCCAGTAGTTTTTCGGCTTCTTCGTCCTCCCGGGCGCGTACCGTATAGGTTCCAAATTTATAGATAGACTGCGGTGTAAGACCCAAATGCCCCATGACGGGTACTCCGGCGCTCAAAATCCGGATGACAGATTCCTTAATTTCCAGCCCCCCTTCCAGCTTTACGGCGTGGGCACCCGATTCCTTCATGATCCGGATCGCCGACCGCAGGGCTTCTTCCGAATTGCCCTGATAGGAGCCAAAGGGTAGGTCTACCACCACTAATGCCCTGCTTACGGCCCTTACTACCGAGGCCGCGTGGTAGATCATCTGATCCAGGGTAATGGGCAGCGTGGTTTCGTGGCCAGCCATGACATTGGAAGCGGAGTCGCCTACCAGAATAAGCTCTACACCGGCGGCATCTACAATGCCGCCCATGGAATAGTCATAGGCCGTGAGGCAGGATATTTTCTCGCCCCGATTCTTCATTTCCTGAATAATGTGGGTAGTTACCCGCTTTATATCAGCCGAATGTATTGACATAGTCGTATTTTTTGCCTGGTTGATTCAAGGGGTATGGGTGGGGCCGAGAGTAGGCTATTTTCGCAGAAGCCATTGTTCGGGGTTGAGGCGGGTGGTATTCTTCCAGACCTGGAATTGCAACGAAGAGGTACCTTCGCCATCGGCGGCCACCGCTCCAATGTTCTCCCGTGCTTTTACCTTTTGTCCCGGCCTTACCGATACGCTCTGCATTTTGGCGTAAACGGTCATGTAATCACCGTGCTGAATGGCTACCACGCTGCCCATGCCAGGCATATCCGTCACATCCAATACAGTACCATCGTACACGGCCTTTACCGCTTCATTGCTGTTGGTCTGAATATCAATGCCTAAGTTATCCACAATAACGCCCCTAAGCACCGGATGCTGCTTGCGGCCAAAATGATCCGAAACAAACCCACGCACAGGCCAGGGAAGCCGGGCTTGTGACGCCCTGAACGAAGAAGCCAGAGTAACCTCCTCCTCGGTCATTCCACCCGTACTAACCGGCGCGGGCGCTTTTTCAACCGGCTTGGGAGCCGGTGGCTCCTCCCCAGCGGCTACGGCTTTTTCGCGTTCGGCCTTTTCGCGGGCTAATCGCTCCCGCTCGGCCGCCTCCCGGGCCAGCCGTTCGCGACGCTCCCGCTCGGCGCGTTCCCTCATTTCCTTCTCTATGAGTCGGCGCAGATTCGCTTCCAGCTGGTTGGCAGCCCGCCGGTTGGCAGCCAGTTCGGCCCGCAATTCTACCTCTTTCTGGGATAATTCCTTAACTACCTCGTTCTGCTTTACTTTCAATGTTTCCAGCTTGCCAGCCTCCTGTACCTGGCTGGCGAGCACATTTTGCTGCTGCTGCTTTTTGGAGGTAATCCGCATGCGTTTGGCAACCAACTCCTGCTGTACACTTTCTATTTGTTTTACTTGGGCCTGACGCGCATCGGTGTATTGTTTCAGGTACTTGTAGCGAAGCACGAGTTGATTAAACGTGGAGGACGAAAACAGAAAAATCAGCTGGTTGAGGTAGGTAGTACGCTTGGAAGCCTCGTAGATCATTTGGCCGTATTCTTTTTTGAGCCTATTCAGATCATTGTCCAGTTTACGGCGGGCTTCTTCCAGGCTCTTCAGTTCCCTATCGAGCAATCGCAGGTCGTCCGACAACAGGTCAATCTGTTTTTTCTGCGCGCTTACCTGCTGGTTGAGGGCTCTGAGCTGCCCTACGCTTACTTTTTTTTGCGAAGCTGTTTCGTTGAGAATCCGCTGAATCCCCTTCATTTTGTCAAGGTTCTCCCGCTTTTCACGCTCGAGCTGTTGACGGCTTTTTTGAGCCAGCACCACGCCAGCCTGACTAAACATTACCAGCAAAAGGAGCAAAACTCCCCGGTATATCATCCTTTGAAAACGCATATTAATCATGTGTCGAGACGCACTTTTCTCTTAACCTACTCCGGCAAAGGTACGCAGACTTAGGTTTTTAGACCTCATCGTGGAGCATCCAATCTAAATTCCTTACTTTTTTGTGTAGCTCGACGGAATCGTAAAGGGAAATCCTGGGTTGTTTTCGACCAATTCTACCTTGCTATGCTTGATCCGGATCAAGGTTTGGTAGAATTGCTTATCCTTCTCCGACTTTACATCTAGCGTAATCAAACTGGTGTAGGGAAAGAGATAGGTACTTAGCTCCATAAAATCCTCGTAATCCAGAGTCAGGGAATTCCTGGTGGGCTGCTCCACGGCCTGCAGTCGTTTGAGTTTGCGATTTTTTTCCCCAATGTAGTTATCAATCACAATCCGGCCGTCACCGTCATTTTGCCGGAGCAGAAAAAAGTCGTTTTCACGCCGGAGTTTCTGGCCTACTTCGAGCGGTACGGGCAAATTTCCCACTATAAGCGATTGCAGCAGGGCGTAGGTGAGGTTAAAATTGAATTGCCGGCTTAGCTGCTCGAAATTAAAAGCATAATATTCTTTATGGAACTTGTCGATGAACACGACCGTATCCGGAGTAATGACCCCCCTCGCCACTTCGAACCCTACGCCAGTCACCGAAAACCAGATCAGACTATCCTTTCGGATGCGAATATTGACATTGGCATTTTCGATATCCTGAGTGCGGCTCTTGAACGAAAATTTTGACTTGGCGGTCAGGTAAGCAAAATCAATCTCTTCCAGTTTGAAGTTTTCCTTTACTTCATCGAAAGGCTCCGAATTACCTGCCAGGGTCGCCGAATCCTTTTGGGTAGCGTCAGATCCCACGGCGAGCGTGTCAGTTCTTAAAAGTACCTCTCCGGTGTTGGCTTTTTGGGTACGTGACTTGTGGCAGGCTGATAGGCAGAGAACTCCCCAGACAAGCAACCACCAGGCCGTTTTAGAAGCTATTTGAGGTAATCTTGTTTTGTTAAAAATGGCACTTTTGGGCCAATCCTGCGTTACCACATTACTCATTTTTACCTGCAAAATTTAACAGCTTCTTACTGCTCATGAAGTATACCAGTTGCTATTTTTTTATCCAGTTGCTCGCTTGTTTCACCCATTGTTTTAGCCTTTTTCCATTGCTCAACGGCCTTTTCGCGCTCGCCTAATTGGAATAGGGCATCCCCGTAGTGCTCCACGATAGTTCCGCTCACATTTTCTTTGGACAGCACGGCCCTTTCCAAAAACTCCTTGGCTTTCTTATAGTCCTTCCGGATATACAGGACCCAGGCATGGGTATCCAGGAAGGTGGCGTTGTCTTTGTGGCGTAATACCAGCCGTTCCGAAAGTTGGAGGGCGAGGTCGAGCTTGTCCTTCCGCAGGGATAGAAAGTAGCTGTAATTATTCAGCACGTGATCGTTGTTGGGATCATCTTTAAGCACCAGTTCGTAAGAGGCATCTGATTTTGAATGATCCCCGAGTCCGTTGTAGGCATCACCAAGCTGGGCATTGATCAGTAGTTTCATTTCGGGACTTTCAATCAAGCGGCGGCTTTCTTCCAGCGACGACACGGCTCGTTTGTAGTTGCGTTTCATCAACTGGGCCGACCCGTTCGAATACCAGATCATCCCCTGATTGGGAAAAACTTCCAGCGCTTGCTCCGAATGAGCCAGCAAGCTATCTACCTGACTCAACTCACCGTCCAATTGCAAGATAGCTCCCCACACCTCATACACCGAGCCATCCAATCGGGCGGCTCTGGTATATATGTCACGCGCCTCGGTTTTTCGTCCTTTCTGAACCAGCAAATCGCCGTAGAGCACAAGCGCTCGTGAATCGCGGGGGTGAGTATCAATCAACTGCTTCGCCAGACTCAGCGCTTCCTCGCGGTCTTTGTCCGTTTTGAGCATGGACAAATAGCCCGACAGTACCCGTACCTTGGGCTCGGCGTCCAGGTTGGGGTTCGAGAACACGATTTGTAGCTCCCTATTGCATTTTTCTACGTCGCCTTTACGCCGGTAAATATCAGCGAGCAATACGTGCGCCTGCGCCTCGTCGGGATTGAGGCGGAGAGCCTCTTCTAACGGCTCGATGGCCTTATCAATCCGATCGTTAGCAATCAGCAGCTCGGCTAGTTCCACCCGGTAGTCGAGCTCGTCGGGCTCGGCTGCAATAAGCTTCCTGGCTTCCTCAATCGCTTTATCTATTTTGTTTTGCCTAAGGTATAGCTGCTCTTTCTGATGGGTAATCTCCTCGGTAATACCTATAGATTTTTCCAGCTGATCATAGGTAGCAATGGCTTTTTCGAACTGATCGTTAAAAACATACATGGCGGCCAGCTCCACTCCGAACTGAATATTCGTAGGATCTTTGCTCACCAGAACCTCAAATAGTTTGGCGGCTTCGGCGTATTTTTTCTGTTTCGTGTATATTTCCGAAAGCTGTTGCGCGTAGAACTGGTTCCCGGGGTCCGTCTCGTAAGCAAGCTTCGCGTGGGGTAGGGCGTCTTCCGTTTGGTTAAGCTTTATAAGGGCTGATGCCATCATAAAATGAGCCGCCGCATCGGACGGACTGGATTTTACCAATTTCTCAAAAATAGGTAAGGCCCGGCTTGGCTCTTCCATCATCATGTACTTCATCCCTTCAGCAGCCAGGCTTTCTTCTTCCAGCCTGAAGGTAGTAGTGACCTCCTCTGTGGTTTCTTTCTCGCGGCCGCGGTTGCGCTTCTGAGCCTCGGCCGGAAGGCTATTCAAGGCCCACACCAGCGCTCCCGCGCCCACTATGAATTTTAGCCTGTTACTATGCATATAGTTACCTTTTTTCAAAAATAAAAAACTGCCCGCCCGGTACGGGTACGTCTGTCGGCTTACGCTGGCAGGCGGCGGCCCACTGTACTTTGTCCGTTTCCGATACGTACGAATTTGGTCTTCCAGAATTAACTACAAAAGTATCAGATTATTGCCATACGTCCGAATGGAAAAAGACTAACGGCCCATCTGGTGGCAGATTTCTTCAAAATTGCCCGTGCGGGCTAAGCTGTTAGGGTGAGAGGAAACCAAAAAAGCGGGAGTTGGGAGAGACAAATTCTCTATCGCCTCTTCCGCTAGGAAAAGGCGAGAAGCAGCTTCTTGCTACCAGGAAAGGCGCTACATCATCGCTACCGTAAACCGATCCATCACTTCGTCGGGGTGTACCTCCAGTACGTTGGCCAGTACGAGCAGTACCAGCGTTCGCGAAGCCGTGTTGCGCGGAATCCCTACCGTGGTCGCAAAGGAATCCACCGTCACGCTCTGCTGTTTGTCCAGCAGTAGCATCAGCTGTTTTTCCTTTTCACCGTAGTTGAAGCGCACGTCACGGTCGCGACGGGTCCGCTTCATAATTTCGCGCATTTCGGGGCTAGCCTGCACCGACTTATCCTTTACCCGCACGTAGGATTTCTTTTTCCCGAACATATCCAGCACGGCATGCGGTTTCTCATCACTGCGGTGAATGTGAAACACCAGTACGTCGCGGTCGTCGGTAATGGGAATCTTCTCGATACGGTAGGGGATTTGGGGCGTGCAGTACTTCTGGATGGCCCTTTCGAGGATGTATTCGTCTTCGTCGGCGTATTTAAGACCTTTTATGGTTTTGTCGTCGCCGACACCGATGAGCAGTTTGCCTCCCCCTGAGTTGGCAAAAGCTACTACTTCGCGGACAATTCTTTCGGGGTGATTGGATTTCAATTTGAATTCCAGATGCTCACCCTCGCCTTGTCTGACAAGTTCTTTAAGCGTTCGTAGGTCCATCAATTGGTTGGAATTGAATGGAAGATATGTTTCCTAAATATAGGTACTTTCGTCGTGTGATGAAAGCGTTTTTCCTAACTTTTTTTGTTAACAATATTCCCTACTAAAACGTTTTTTATTCTAACCTTGTATATCAGAAAGATACTGCAAGTTTTATTGTTTCAATTTCGATCTGTTGGTATGAGCTTACTATTAAATGTCCTCCTGATGCTGGGAACCTTTGCATTCATGGAAGGCTTCGCCTGGTTTACCCATAAGTACATCATGCATGGCGTCATGTGGCGCTGGCACGAGTCACATCATGTTCACCACAAGCACTGGTGGGAAAGAAACGATTGGTTCGGGATTATTTTCGGGATTACGGCCACCGCCCTGATTGTGGCGGGAGCCGAAGTACCCACCTTGGGATTCCTGATGTGGATCGGGCTGGGAATTTCGCTTTACGGAGTGGCCTATTTTGTCTTTCACGATGTGATCGTACACCGCCGGATCAAAATAAAATACAGCCCCAAGAGTCCGTACATGAAAAGGATCATGAAGGCTCACTATGTACATCATAAGGTACACGAGCGGGACGGTGCGGAGGCATTTGGATTCTTATACGCCCCCAAAAAGTATAATTCAAAAACCTTGACTAAGGCCAAAGCCAAGGAGGCCATAAACTAAGAAAGGCGCACAGGACGCCCCTCTTAGCTTATCGCTCAATATTCGTCTTCGTTAAAAAAGAAGTCTTCTTTGGTCGGATAGTCGGGCCAAATTTCCTCTATGCTTTCATAGGGCTGTCCGTCGTCTTCCAACTCCTGCAGGTTTTCTACTACTTCAAGGGGAGCTCCGGTACGAATTGCAAAGTCGATCAATTCGTCCTTGGTTGCTGGCCAGGGAGCATCTTCCAAATATGATGCAAGTTCTAGTGTCCAGTACATAATGCTAAAATCAATTTAAGTGTTCTATTCCTTTTTTGGAGTGCAAAAGTAAAAAAATTTGCTTCTCTTGGTAATTTTTAACAGTATTTTTCAAAAAAAATTTTTGTTTGTCTGTATTTTTTTTCTATACAAATTCAAGTATCTGATTATCAATTTTTTATAAAAAATATTTATTGCCAGGTACTTCAATTTTCAAAGATTTTTTTTCCGGGAATAGAGGTGTGTTCTATTTTCGTGCAAACCTTTGGCTATCTTCCCTTTTTTCTGACCGGGGATTATCCTGGTCAGAAAAGGTAAGGCGGGAAGAAGCTGCGGCTTTCAGGATAAAATCGCTCAATGTCTAAAAAAATTGCATCCTGCCTAAATTGTTTTGTAATTTTCCCCTTCCAAACCCACTTGCTCTTACCTAAATGGACGTTGAAGTTTGCGCCTATTCCCTTGAATCCTGTATAAATGCCCAAAAAGCCGGCGCGCACCGCGTAGAACTATGCGGTGGGGTAGGCGAAGGAGGTACTACCCCCAGCGCGGGACTGATTACGGCCGTTCGGCAAGCTGTACAAATTGACTTATTCGTAATGATCCGTCCCAGGGGGGGCGATTTTGTGTACGATGACCATGAACTGGACATCATGCAAAAGGATATTGACGTAGCCCGTCAACTGGGGGCGGATGGAGTGGTGCTGGGGGTACTGTTGCCAACCGGCGAGGTAGACATAGAGCGGTCGCGGGCGCTGGTTCGCTACGCCAAGCCACTCCGAAGTACGTTTCATCGGGCTTTTGACCTTACGCCCGATCCGAAGAAAGCCCTGGAAGATGTGATTGCTACGGGTGCCGAGCGCATCCTCACCTCGGGACAAAAGCCCACCGCTCCGCAGGGTACTGAACTCCTGACAAAACTGGTTGAAGAAGCCCGGGGCCGGATCGAAATCATGGCCGGTGGGGGTGTGTCGGGCCAGAATGCACAGGTACTCGAAGCCACGGGTGTCCAGGCCCTGCATTTGACCGGGAAAGCGTTCCGGCCCGGACGGCAGACCTATTTTCCGCCGGACATATCCATGGCCGGCGACATCCCCGACGAGCGGAGTATCCTATATAGTGACCCCGACCGCATTGCGGCCGTCA
Organism: uncultured Cytophagales bacterium; assembly: GCA_963768025.1. Lineage (GTDB taxonomy): Bacteria > Bacteroidota > Bacteroidia > Cytophagales > Spirosomataceae > CAVYGM01. Next base: position 298,664 of record CAVYGM010000011.1, on the reverse strand, counting down.
TAAATAGCCTTTCCCACTAATCCAAATCCTCCGTTTAGTTATCAATAGCCTCTATGTTGCTTTTTTTACGTTCAAAACGCCTTATAATCCTCCTATGAAAATAGTAAAAGCTATCCTGAGTGTAGTGCTGGTACTGGTGATGGTCTACGCACTCAACCGCCCCTGGGGGCCCGTACCCGCCCTGGGGGCCTTCATAAGTCCATTTACCGGTTTCTGGCAAAATGGCGAGATCTCCTTCTGGCGCGACCGGGACGAAGAGCTTTCTCTGGATAGCCTTCAAGAGGAGGTAACCATCCGGTTTGATGACGTGGGCGTGCCGCATATTTTTGCCAAAAACAACCATGACCTCTACTACGCCCAGGGGTACATCACCGCCAAGGACCGCCTGTGGCAAATGGACCTGCAGACCCGCGCCGCGGCGGGCAGGCTGTCGGAAGTACTGGGCGAAGCTACCGTGGAGCTGGATCGCCGGAGCCGCCGTATGGGCATGGGCTACGGCGCGGAGGCCAATCTCAAATTGGCCATGAGTGACCCCATCACGCGGGAGGCGTTGCTGGCTTACTGTTCGGGGATCAACGAGTACATTCGGCAGCTTTCGGCAAAAAGCAGGGCCGTGGAGTTCAAACTCCTGGGCTACGAACCCGAGGAATGGACACCAATCAAGTGCATGTACATGCTGGAACAAATGACCCTGACCCTGGCGGGGCGCTCCGACGACCTGGCCATGACCAACCTCCGAAACCGGATCGGCAAGAAACCCATCAATGATCTGTTTCCCAATTATCCTTTATTTAAGGAAAGCCCGATTATTCCCTACGGCACCCCCTGGAATTTCACCCCCCTGCCCATTCCGGCTGCCCCTCCGATGCTTGACTCTACTAGTATCGCGCAGGAAAAACTTCCCGTATCCGAACCTACCGTGGAGGGGCTGGGCAGTAACAACTGGGCTATCAGTGCCGAAAAATCGGCGACGGGCTACCCTATTCTGGCCAATGATCCCCACCTGGAACTGACCCTGCCCTCCATTTGGTACCAGGTACAGCTCCATACCCCCGACATGAATGTATACGGGGTATCCCTACCGGGCATACCCGGCGTGGTGATTGGCTTCAATAAGAATGTAGCCTGGGGCGTCACGAATGTGGATGCCGATGTGCTCGACCTGTACCAAATCAAGTTTCGGGACTCGACCCGCAATGAGTACTGGTACAACAACGAGTGGCGTAAAACCCGCAAACGGGAGGAACTTATAGGAGTAAAAGGCAGTGAGGAACCCATCCGGGAACTAGTGGTGTACACGCACCACGGCCCAATCCTTAACTATGAAGGCGAGAAAAATCACAAAGGCCCTTCGCTGGCGGCTAAGTGGATTGGCCACGAGGCTGGAAATGGCTTCCGGACGTTTTATGAGCTAAATAAGGCCCGTAATTACGACGACTACCGGAAGGCCCTTACCTTTTACGTAGGGCCGGCGCAGAATTTTGTTTTTGCGGACAATAGCAAGAACATCGCCATGACGGTCAATGGCAAGTTTCCTCTCAAATGGGCGGAGCAGGGCAAGTACCTGCTGGATGGTAGTAACCCCGCCCACGACTGGCAGGGCTGGATTCCGATGGAACAGAACCCCTCGGTAAAAAATCCAGTCCGGGGCTACGTAAGCTCGGCCAATCAGTCCTCTACTAATCCTAGCTACCCTTACTACATCAATTGGCGATTTGCGCCCTCCGAACGGGCCATCCGGATCAACGAGCGGTTGGAGAACATGAACCAGGCCACGGCGGATAGCTTGCGATTGATGCAGAACGACAATTTCAGCGTGCTGGCCCGTACCTTGCTACCCACGCTACTCACCTACCTTAATGCTGTTCCCCTGAGTTCTACCCAAAAAGCCGCTTACCAAACCCTAGAAACCTGGAACTACACAAACGACGCTCAGGCCATTGCCCCTTCAATTTTTGAAGAGTGGGTCACTACCCTGAACGCCGCCATCTGGCGGGATGAGTTTTTCTCGGATTCGCTAGCATTCAGGTACCCCACCCGTGACCGTACCCTGTACCTGATCCTGAACCAGCCGGATGCCCGCTGGTTTGACAATGTAAGAACGCCCGCAAAGGAAACCATTTCGGACGTGGTGCAGGGAAGCTTCAAGGCTGCCCTTGATTCCCTCACCAGCCATCATGGCCCCATGAGCCCCGCCTGGCAATGGGCTGAGGTAAAAGATACCGAGATTCGCCACCTGAGCCGGTTGCTTAAGCCTTTTAATGCCCTGCCCATACGGAATGGTGGTGGCGGCAGCATCGTCAATGCCACTACCAAACACCACGGCCCCTCGTGGCGCATGGTAGTGGAGCTGGGACCTGAACCAAAAGCCTATGGGCTTTACCCCGGCGGGCAGTCGGGTAATCCGGGTAGTCCCTACTATACCAATATGTTGGAAAAATGGGAAAAGGGCGAACTCAACGAGTTGATATTCATGAAAACGCCTGACGAAGCCAATCCCCGCCTGACCTCAACCTGGATTTTAAAAAAGAACTAATCCTATGAAAACCGCCTTAAACTATCTGATCATCCTGGTGGGCACCGCTGTTTTGCAGTTGTTTATGCCCTGGTGGGTAATTGTCCTCGTCCCTTTTGTGGTCTACCTGATTAGGCCCGAAACGCCCCTGCTGGCCTACGCGGTGAGCCTGGCGGCAGTGTCAACAGTGTGGCTTACGTACGCAACTTTTCTGCACAATTCTACCCAGGGAAGCATGTCTAACCGGATCGCTGAAATCTTTTACCTACCCAACGCCACCATCCTGCTCACCGCCGTCACGTTGCTGAGTGGTTTTGTGGCTGGCTTTGCCGGTTCAGCGGGTGCTTTGGTACGTCAGCTTTTTGTAAAAGCCCAGCCTGAGCCCGAACCAAAGCCCGATCCGGCCAAAATTTAACGGGTCATATAGGGCTTGATTCACAAATCACTATATTTGCGGCTCTTAAAAAAATAAGTTAATAAATTCTTTGTATCGTGAACAACAATACCTCCCTTATTTGGAACGCCGTGCTGACTTTAGCAGTAGTGGTGTTGTATTTTTTGCATTTCTCCGGTAGCAAATCATCCACTTTTTCGGGTTCTGACTCAACGGGTGTCAATGGGCGCCGCATCGTGTATGTGCAGGTGGATTCGCTCTTGAAAAACTATGCGTATTTTGACGATACGCGCAAGGAACTCGAGAGCAAGCGCTACCAACTGGAAAACGAACTCTCTAACCGTGGGCGCTCCCTGGAAAATGAGATCCAGTTTTTCCAGCAAAAAGCCCAGACCATGACCCTGGACCAAGCCCGCTCTACCGAAGCCCAGCTGGGCAAGAAGCAGCAGGATCTGATTGCTTACCGCGACCGCTCCGCCCAAACCCTGGCCCAGGAAGAAGCCGATAAGAACAGTGAGCTGTACGATTTGATATACAAGTATATTGAGAAGTACAACAAAGACAACGAATACGAATACGTACTTGGCTACTCCAAAGGCGGCGGAATCCTCTTTGCAAATTCCAGCCTGAACATTACTCAGAAAATGATTGAGGGCCTGAACAAAGAATATAACGCCAGTAAGCCCGCAGAAGCGAAGAAGGATTCGACGGCCAAGAAGTAGGTAGTGGCTTTAAGCGGTCGGCTACCAGCTTAATCAGCTAGATCCGAAAAGAATTTTTCAAGGGCCGGTTTCCTATACCTAAAATCGACAAAATTTTAGGTATAGGAAACCGGCCTCTTTTGTTTTGAGCTAGTAATAGCTTCCCCTTTTTCCTTTCGGACGAAGCTAGCCAATGAATGAGCTTCAGCTCGCGTATATATCAGTTCTTACTTAAAAAGAGCTGTTTTCAACTTACTGCTGTAAGCTAAAATAAGCAAAAGCCGCCCGAATAGGCGGCTTTTGACGTTGTATATAAGAATCCAGTACTGGCAAAAGGCCAAGGGCTGACTGCCGCAAGCCGACTGCCAAAACTACACTCTACTAGAAGTAATCTTAGCTCCCAGGTACTCGCGGTTCATGCGGGCGATGTTTTCCATGGATATTTCCTTGGGGCATTCGGCCGAGCAGGCACCGGTATTGGTGCAGGCGCCGAAGCCTTCGGAATCCATTTGGGCTACCATTTTCTCCGCACGAATTTTGCGTTCGGCTTGCCCCTGGGGCAAAAGCGATAGCTGAGAGATTTTAGCGGAGGTAAAGAGCATGGCGGAAGAATTCTTACAGGCCGCTACGCAAGCGCCACAACCAATACAGGCCGCCGACATAAAGGCCTCGTCGGCATCGTCTTTGGCAATGGGCAGGCTGTTGGCGTCACGGGCATTACCGGTATTGACCGATATGAATCCGCCCGCCGAGATAATCCGATCGAATGAGCTGCGGTCCACCACCAGGTCTTTTAGCACCGGAAATGCGGCAGCGCGCCAAGGCTCCACTACCACGGTGTCGCCGTCGCTAAACGAACGCATGTGCAGCTGGCAGGTAGCCACGCCTTTCAGCGGGCCGTGCGGACGGCCGTTGATGTGCATGGAACACGAGCCGCAAATCCCCTCGCGGCAATCGTGATCAAACGCAATGGGCTCTTTATTTTCGTGGACGAGCTGCTCGTTCAGAACGTCGAACATTTCCAGAAAGGACATATCCGGCGAAATGCCCGAAAGGGAATAGGTTTCGAAACCTCCCTCGGTATTTTTATTTTTTTGTCTCCACACCTTTAAAGTGAGGTTCATGTTTTCTGCTGACATTTATTTTGGGGATGAAAGGTTGAAGGTAAAGGATTCGCGTGGCTTATTTCATGCTTTTCATTGAAATTCCCAGCGAACCCTCAACTCATAAACATTCTACTTATAACTCCTTTGGGCAATCTTGATGTTGTCGTACACGAGTTCCTCTTTGTGAAGCTCCCATTTGCTTTCATCCTGGTATTGCCAAGCCGATACGTACATGTAATTCTCATCATCGCGCAGAGCTTCTCCCTCCTCGGTCTGGTACTCCTCGCGGAAGTGACCACCACAGGATTCATTACGATCCAGGGCATCAAGGCACATCAACTCGCCCAGTTCTATAAAGTCGGCCACGCGGCCGGCTTTGTCCAACTCGGGGTTAAGTTCGTCAGCCGCGCCCATTACGCGCACATCGCTCCAGAACTCCTTCCGCAGAGCGCGTATCTCTTCAATAGCCTCCTGCAATCCCTGAGCGTTGCGGGCCATGCCGCATTTATCCCACATGATTTTGCCCAGTTGGCGGTGAAAATGCTCCGGAGAAGTCTTTCCTTTGATGGCAAGTAGCTTATTGATTCGATCCTTCACTTCCTGCTCTGTTTTTACGAACGCGGGATGGTCGGTAGCGATCGCGCCAGTCCGGATTTCGCCAGCCAGGTAGGATCCTACGGTGTAGGGAATTACAAAGTAGCCATCGGCAAGTCCCTGCATCAGGGCCGAAGCTCCCAGGCGGTTGGCCCCGTGGTCGGAGAAGTTAGCCTCCCCCAGCGCATACAAGCCAGGCACGGTAGTCATCAGGTTGTAATCTACCCACAGGCCACCCATTGTATAGTGTACGGCCGGATAAATGCGCATGGGTACCTCGTAAGGATCTTCGCCGGTGATCTGCTTGTACATGTCAAACAGGTTGCCGTACTTCTCCTTCACTACGGCCTTTCCCAGCTCAATAATGGTCTCGGGCGAAGGATTTTCAAGATTGTTCTTATTGGCCTCGCCTTTTCCGTAGCGGTCAATGGCCGAGGCGTAATCCAGGTATACGGCCATTTTGGAAGGACCTACCCCATAGCCCGCGTCACAGCGCTCTTTGGCCGCCCGGGATGCAATATCGCGGGGTACCAGGTTTCCGAAAGCCGGGTAGCGGCGTTCCAGATAGTAGTCGCGCTCGCCTTCGGGAATTTGGTTGGCAGGTCGGTCGTCGTTCTGCTTCTTCGGTACCCAGATCCGTCCGTCGTTTCGCAGCGACTCCGACATCAGCGTGAGTTTGGACTGATGATCGCCCGAAACAGGAATACAGGTAGGGTGTATCTGGGTAAAACAGGGATTGCCAAAAAACGCACCCTTGCGGTGGGCTTTCCAGGCGGCCGTGACGTTGCAGCCCATGGCATTCGTGGAAAGGTAGAACACGTTTCCGTAGCCTCCGGTACACAACAGTACCGCGTGGCCGGAATGACGTTCCAGCTCGCCGGTAACAAGGTTACGGGCTATGATTCCCCGGCATTTGCCATCAATAGTGACTACGTCGAGCATCTCATGGCGCGTGTACATCTTAACAGCCCCAATCCCTACCTGCCGCTGGAGAGCCGAATAGGCTCCCAGCAACAACTGCTGCCCAGTTTGTCCGGCGGCGTAAAATGTACGCTGTACCTGTACTCCACCGAATGAGCGGTTGGACAGAAGCCCACCGTACTCACGGGCAAAGGGAACACCCTGAGCCACGCATTGGTCTATAATACTACCCGATACTTCGGACAGGCGGTACACGTTGGCCTCGCGCGACCGATAGTCTCCGCCTTTTACGGTATCATAAAAGAGACGGTAGATAGAGTCCCCGTCGTTCTGGTAGTTTTTGGCAGCGTTAATACCCCCCTGAGCCGCTATGGAATGCGCCCGACGAGGAGAATCCTGAAAGCAAAACGCTTTCACCTGATACCCCATTTCCGCTAGTGAAGCAGCCGCCGAAGCACCGGCCAGGCCAGTACCTACCACAATCACTTCGATTCTGCGCTTGTTGGAGGGGTTTACCAACGGTACGGATGATCGGAACCGGGTCCACTTCTCTTCAAGCGGGCCGGCAGGAATCTTGGCATCCAAATATGATGAAGTTGCCATATAGTGCAGGGTTTAATTAATCAATGAATTTTTACTACAACTGTTTGAAATAGAAATAGATCGGCATAGCTGCAAAGGCAATTGGGATAATAATTGCGAATATCCACACGCCGATAAAATTGAATAAAGGATTGTACTTGGGGTGATTAGCTCCCAACGTCTGTAAGCCGCTTCGAAAGCCGTGCACAAGGTGAAACGATACCGCCACCATACTCAGCACGTAGAAGAATACCAGCAGGGGATTGGAAAAAGACTCCTCTGCCTGCACGTACAGATCTTTGACAATGACCGTCTTGGTGAGACTGGCCTCATCCATAGTTTCGGCTATTTTTCCGCTTAGCGTGTAGCTCCCAGGCATTTCTTCTGTTTTAAGTACATTTCCCTCAGCCAGGTCAATGGTATATTTTTTGAAGGGAATATAACCAAACTTGTACTCGTACCAGAAGTCGCCCATGTGTACTACTATATACACCAGCAGGATCGTGCCCAGAAGGCCCATGTTACGGCTAGCCCAGGTGCTTTGATTATTCACTGTAGCGTATCCTACCTTTCCACGAGCCTGCCGGTTTTTGTATACCAAATACAACCCATCAAAAGCATGAATGAGTATAAAGGCATACAAACCATAGGAAATGGTTCGGATGATCGGATTGGTTGACATAAATACGGTGTACGTGTTGAAGGCCAAACCTTCATCAGACCTGAACAGCTGCAAATTTCCAATCACATGGACAATAAGGAAAGTACATAGAAAAAGGCCCGTAAGAGCCATAATCAGTTTTTTACCAATGGAACTTGATAACGTTTGTGTTAGCCACGACATAGCAAAACGCGTTAGAATTTAGTGCAAAAAATAGAGAAAAATATACCTTTTCAAAGGTACACGACAAACGATTCCAACACAATAAAACCTTTCCTATTTTGCACAAGACCCTATTATTTATAATGATTTTAAGTTTTTTTGAATCTAACCGCTTGTATAAAATTTTTGTTTGGTTTGTATTTGGTCAGGAACACAGGTTTTTGGATTTAATGGGTATATTCACTTTTAGAAAACAGAAATGCATATTTTTTCACCCCTTTTTCGTTCAAGGTAATATTAAAACCGATAAGCATCCCTAACCTCATGCGCCTACTTATACGTTCTATATTCTTTTTTTTACTACTTGCTTTATCCGGTTACAGTGCCCAAGCTACGCACGTACGGGCCGGAGAAATTACCGCTAAACGGATATCCACTACCTCCCTGACTTATGAAATCACTTTCACGGGTTATTTTGATATGCAGAATGGCAAGCCGGCTGCCGACGCCCAAGTGGACGTAAAGTTTTTCATCGGAGACGTGGGGCCTATTACCGTTCCCCGTAAAGTACCCATCGCCGACATTGGCAACAACACCACGCGTAACGAGTACACCTTTACTTATACCTTCCCTGCTCCGGGTCGGTTTACGATCTCTACCAACCTTGATAAGCGGAATAATAACGTACTGAACATCGGTCCTCCTCCCACTCAGGAGCTTAGTTTTTATGTAAAAAGTATTTTGGTCATCAATGCCAGCCTGGGTCTGAACCGGACGCCCGTTTTGTTGAATGCCCCCATTGACCTCGCCGCCGTGGGACAGCGGTATATCCACAATCCCGGTGCATATGATGCCGACGGCGACAGCCTGGCCTACCGGCTGGTAATTCCCCAGCAGGGGCAGGAAGGTCGTGCCAATGGAACCAATTTGCAGTACGTAGACCCCAACAAGGTACAACCCACCGGGCCCACCGAGAACGGCAACCTACCCTCTACGTTTAGTATGGACCCCTTCACCGGCGACTTGGTGTGGGATGCTCCCTCCGTACCGGGCTTTTATAACGTGGCCTTTGTGGTGGAAGAATGGCGCAATGGGATCAAAATCGGGGAGATTGTCCGCGATATGCAGATTATAGTGGTGGAAGCCCGCAACGACCGACCGCGACTGGACTCCATTCCGGACCTATGCGTGGAGGCAGGTACCCTGATCCAACAGGTCATTAGAGCAACCGACAAAAACGGCGACCGACTTATTCTTACTACCAGTGGCGGGGTATACCGCACCGACCTGATTGACCCGCAGGTAGCGCAATTCATCGCCAATCAACCCAATCCGCTGGGACAAGCCGGAGGGGTGTTCCGCTGGCAAACCAGCTGTGATCATATCCGGTTCGAGCCGTACGATGTACTCTTCAAAGTGGAGGACAATCCCGGCCCCGGCTTCCCGAACCCCAGCCTGTTCCGAAAACTGGTGGACATCAAGACCTTCCGAATTAAAGTCTACGGACCACGACCGCAGAATCTGCAGGCACGGCCTACCACCGATGCCTCGGGGCGGGCGTTCAACCTCACCTGGAACTCCTACCAATGCCAGGTACCCGGTGCGCAGGTAGTTATTTACCGAAAAGAAGGATGTTCCAATTACGAAGCCGACGCCTGTCAGCCTGGCTTGCCCGTTACGCTCGGCTACGTGGAAATCGGTCGGGTGCCCGTAGGTACCTCCACCTTTTTAGACAATAATAGCAACCAGGGACTACGACGGGGAGTGAAATATAGCTACCGCCTCGTGGTAGAATTCCCTCGTCCGGGTGCCAGCATCAATGAGCCTGGCTACCTGAATGGCGGCGGCAGCAGCTTGCCGTCCGCAGAATTCTGTCTGGACCTGCCCCTATTAGTACCCGTTATTACGAACGTGACAGTGGATTCGACGAGCCAAACCAGAGGAGTGATCACGGTGAAGTGGACGCGGCCCATCGGACTAGAACCATCCCAGCTGCAAGGGCCTTCGCAGTACCGACTGTACCGCGCCACCGGACTGAATGGCACCAATTTCAGCCTGGTAACTACCATCAACACCCAATTGGAACCCGGCAAACCCGATACCCTGTTTATCGATCGCAACCTGAATACAACCCAGAATGCCTACCGGTACCAGTTGGAATACTACTTCACGGACAATGGCGTTCTGACCAAACTGGACACCAGTGAACCCGCAAGCAGTGTTAGGCTGGAACAGGGAAGGGCCCAATCGCGGCAGGTACGCCTGGAATGGACGGCCAATGTTCCCTGGATGAATACCAACCAGCGCCACCGCGTGTACCGCGAAGTGCGGGGTAGGCCCGGTACCTTCAACCAGATTGCCGAAGTGGCGGTACAAGGTCCCGAAACGTTCAACTATCTTGATGACGGCACCGACCGCTTTGCTCTGGACGGAACGACCACCATTGCGCTGTCGGCTGATTCTACGTATTGTTATAAGGTAGAAACCGTAGGTACCTACAACAACGACCGTATCAAACCGGCGGTGTTGTTGAATAGATCGCAGATTCTGTGCGTGACGCCCATTGATACCATCAAGCCGTGCCCACCCGTCCTGAGCATTGACACGCTGGACTGCTCGCAAATTGAGCCCGATGCGTACTGCGATCAAAGTACTTTCACCAACAACCTCTCGTGGGTATATCCGACCAAAAACGCCCAGGGACAGGACTGCGACCCTAATATTGTGGGCTACAATATATACTACGCCCGCTTTGCCGATGAGAAACCTACTTTGCTGACTTCGATCGTACCTCCCCCGACCCCACCCGCTACTACGTATGCCCATACCGGGCTGAGCTCTTTTGCGGGATGCTACTACGTTACGGCCGTCAACCGCTACGGGAATGAGAGTGCGCCGAGCAACATCGTGTGCAAAGACAACTGCCCGCAGTTTGCGGTACCCAATGTATTTACACCCAACGGAGATGGCGTCAACGACCTGTTCACGCCGCTACGATGCCCTACCTTCGTGGAAAGTGTGAGGTTCGTGGTGTACAACCGATGGGGTGTGAAGGTATTCGAAACTACGGACATCGGTATCAATTGGGATGGAAGGTCGAGTGACGGAAAAGACCTTGCGGCTGGCCAGTACTACTATGAGGCTACGGTGACGTTCCAATCCGTACAGCCAACCGGGGCACCCGTGGTGTTCAAGGGCTGGATCCAATTGCTACGCTGATGAATGTGGTATATTTTGACGGGGTATGTAATTTGTGCAACGGTGCCGTCAATTTTTTGATCGACCGGGATAAAAACAAAAAACTAACCTTCGCCTCGCTCCAATCCGAAGCCGGGGAGGATGCTCTCCGACGCTACGGGCTTCCTTCCGGCGAATACGATAGTTTTATTTTTCTAAATGAAAACGGCCAGCTATACCAAAAATCAGACGCTGTGCTGGAAGTGGTAAAAGTACTGGGGGGCGGGTGGTCGCTGTTGTACGGATTCAAGATCATTCCCCGATCTTTCCGCGACTGGATCTACACCCAGGTGGCCCAAAACCGCTACCGATGGTTTGGCAAACGGGCCGAGTGCCGCCTGCCCACCCCCGAATTGAAAGCGCGCTTTCTTTGAACAATTTTAGAAAGATTCATTGATAGAATGAGAGAATAGTGCTTATTTGGCCCCGGTCTCTCTTTCCACACGCTGGAAGGAGAACCCGATATTCTATTATTTCCTCATTCACTCATTCTATCCTTGATTATGAAAGCATACGTATTTCCGGGTCAGGGTTCCCAATTTAAAGGCATGGGAGCCGACCTATACCAATCTTCCTCGCAGGCCAAAGCTTTGTTCGACCAGGCCAATGAGATTCTCGGTTTCGACCTTATTAAAATTATGTTTGAAGGTACCGATGAGGAACTCAAACAAACCAACGTAACCCAGCCCGCCATTTTCCTGCACTCAGTGGCGATGGCTATGGTAGCCACTGACTTTGCCCCCGATATGGTAGCGGGTCACTCTCTTGGCGAATTTTCGGCCCTGGTAGCCGCCGGAGGGTTGACTTTCGAAGATGGGCTTAAACTTGTCTCTAAGCGCGCCGAGGCCATGCAGAAGGCTTGCGAACTCCAACCGTCCACCATGGCCGCCATCCTCGGACTGAGCGATGCCCTGATCGAGGAAATATGCGCTTCCATACAGGATGAGATAGTAGTACCGGCCAACTACAACTGTCCAGGGCAGGTGGTCATATCGGGAAGCGTGGAGGGAATCACGATCGCCTGCGAGAAACTCAAAGAAGCCGGAGCTAAGCGTGCGCTGGTTTTACAGGTAGGAGGGGCTTTCCACTCGCCGCTCATGGAACCCGCCCGCGAAGAACTTGCGCAGGCCATTGACCAAACGCCCTTTCAGACCCCCCGCTGCCCCATTTATCAGAACGTAACAGCCCTGCCTTCGTCCGATCTGGAAACGATCAAAGTCAATCTCATTGCTCAGCTTACCGCACCCGTCCGGTGGACGCAGTCGGTTGAGAATATGGTTACTAATGGGGCGAGTATGTTTATCGAGTGTGGACCCGGTAAGGTACTGCAAGGGTTAGTAAAGAAGATTTCAGCAGGAGTAGAAACCGCCGGTATTTAATTTTTTTTCAGGAATACTTGACATACGTATCCAAACGTCTTACTTTTGCACCACCATTTTAGAATTGGCAGGTGGTGTAAAGGTAGCACAGGAGATTTTGGTTCTCTTAGTCAGGGTTCGAATCCTTGCCCGCCAACAAAATGCATCGAAAGCCTCGTTTACAATTTGTAAGCGAGGTTTTTTTTATTGCCAAAGGCTCCAAAAATCGTTACGGCGACTCTTTATGAGGCCGACTCCTGCGCTCGTAAATCCATGACCAGGGATCCATTATCCCCAACAAAAAAACAGCCCGGTCGCAAGCGCAACCGGGCTGTAATGACATATATCCACACCATTATTAAGATGCTAAGGTAGTCAAAAAATACTATGTTTCATCACTAACAAAAAAAATAAGTACTTCATTTTTATGAATAAGTAACATTTTCTCTCAGTGGGATGGTTTTGTCGGACAACAACATGCTCACATTGATAAAAATCCATACTTCGGCTATCATCGCAGTGCATCCAGCTCTTCTTTGACAAAGCTAATTAGCTCCGTGATGTTCTTTTTGGAAAAGTCAAAGGGGACACGGGCCGCCTCGTATATAGTGCCTATGGGAGCCGTATAGCCCAATTTCAGAGCATCCAGGTAGCCTTTCAAACCTGCCTCGGGATTTTCGCGGTAGTTTTTCCAGACACCGATAGCCCCCAGCTGAGCAATTCCGTATTCGATATAATAGAAGGGTACCTCGAATATGTGCAACTGCTTTTGCCAAAGGGACGCCCGGAATCCTTCCAGCGCTGTCCAGTCCGTTACCGAATCGTTGAATTCCTGATAGATACTCACCCAGGCTACGGACCGATGCTCCGCCGTGTGGTCGGGATGTTCGTACATTCGATGCTGAAATTTATCAATGGTAGCGACCCACGGCAACGTTTCGATGATAGATTCGAGATGCTGGATTTTGGCCCGACGGAGGTCTTCGGCGTTGTCAAAAAACTCATCCCAGTAGTCCATGGTGAGCAACTCCATAGACATGGAAGCTAGCTCGGCAACTTCGGAGGGGGGATGTTTAAAGGTATTTAGGGTCAAATCGCGGGTAAGCAGGGAGTGGACAGCATGGCCGCCTTCGTGCAGAAGCGTCACCATGTCGCGCAGGTTGGAGGTAGCGTTCATAAAAATAAACGGGCACGCCTATTTCGTCCAGTGGGTAATTGTACCCGCCGGGGGCCTTGCCCTTGCGCGATTCCAGGTCCAGATGTCCCATGGTCTTCATGATACGCAGACAATCGCCCAGGAACGGGTCAAGCCGGGTGAAGCATCGGATGGTTTTTTCGAGCAGTTCTTCGCCCGTACTGAACGGTTTCAGCGGGGGACGCCCCTGCGGGTCTACCTTAAAGTCCCAGGGACGCAGGGTATCCACTTGCAGGGATGCCTTCCGGGCCTGTGCCATGTCGTTCAGCAAAGGTACCACCGCCTCGCGCACCGATTCGTGGAACTCAAAGCAGTCCTGCGGGGTATAATCAAAGCGTCCCATAGCCGCAAACATATAGTCACGGTAATTGGCAAAACCCGCATTTCGACCTACCTGATCGCGGAGCTTCACTAATAAATCAAGTAGTTCATCCAGCTTGTCGTGATCCTGGTACCGACGCCCGCTTATAGCTCGCCAGGCTTCTTCACGCACGGTCCGGTCAGTATCCTGCAAGCGATCAGCCGCTTTTTGCAGGGTCATTTCCTCGCCATCGAGCACTCACCGTCATGGCGCCGGCAATGGCTCCGTACTTTCGTTCTTCGGTTTGGAGTTGCGTTTGCAGGGGTACATTTTCCTCACGAAATATCTCAATGGCTTTCATCATCCCACGGATGGTGATGTCGAACCCCTGATCGGTCAACTCTTTCAGGTAGGCACTTTCGGCCGCTTTTTTGTCCAGATCGTTGCCGAATACGGCCAGCTGAGGCTGGATTTGCGTAATAAAAAACTGCAAAGATTGAATCAGTTCTTCATTGGCGGTGTCACAGGTTTGACGAATGTACCGCCAGGCGAAGTTTTCGGAAAGGTAGGATTCCAGCTCGCTGCGGTCAATAAACCACTGCCGCAAATCGGCCAGACTGTTGATTTCCCGGTTTTTGAGGTTTTCAAATAGGGGCTGTAAATCTTCCCAATTGGTAAGTATAAACTCCTCCCCGATAAATGGCCGAAGGTGGCGTTCGGGAATGGATATGGTTTCTTGGTTGGTCATAGGTACTGTACTTGGTTGGTTATATAGGTAGAGTCGCGACGCATCGCGGCCCTCCTACTTTTTTAAAATGGTGAACTCCACGCGACGGTTGGCGGCCTGGCCTTCGGGGGTATTATTGGAAGCGATCGGCCGAGCCTCACCGTAGCCTTTGCTGGCCACGCGGTCGGGCTCGATACCCTTGCCGATGAGGTACTCCCGCACCACATCGGCCCGATCCTGCGATAGTTTGAGGTTGGGGGCTTCACCTCCTACATTGTCGGTGTGCCCACCTAGTTCAATGGTAAGCGTGGGGGTTTGCGGTCATCGTGAGGGCGATCCGATCCAACTCCTGTGATGACTCCGTGCGGAGAGCCGCTTTACCAAACTCAAAGGAAATATTATTGAGCCGCACGATCTGCCCCTCCTCTATGGGAATCAGTTTGAGCGACTTGTTAGCGATCTCGCGGTAAGCTTTTCCTTGCACTGCCGTTGCGGAGTCGGTCAGGTCCACGTTTTCTCCTTCGGCGATAAAATTGGGCGCTACGGCCCTCATGCTGTACTTCTTTCCGTAGGGCAGCACTATTTTATATTCGCCAGTCAGAGGATTGGACGTAGCCGTGCCCGCTTCTTCGCCATCGGCCATGTCTTCATAAATAATTTGAGCCACCACGGGCTTGCCGGTTTTGGAATCAATCACCTTGCCGCTGATCATCACCACCGGGATCGGGGGCGGGGGCTAGCGGGCTGGGATGTGGTTGTATCCTGTTGCTCCTGGGTACCTCCAAGTTTGATCCGCACCACGTCGCCTTTGCCTATAGTCTCTTTGAAAGAGGTCATATAGGCATAATCACCCACTGCCGACACGGTGTAGTACGCATCGTAGCCATCGGTGTTTACGCCGGGCCCCAGATTCACGGGCCTCGACCAGCGCTTCCACGACTTATCCATGCGCTTGCTATAATAAATGTCGTTGCTGCCTTGTCCGCCTTTGCGGTCGCTGGAAAAGTAGATTGTTACGCCGTCGGCGGCGAGGAAGGGGGTGGTTTCGGTAAATTCTTCCGTATTAATTTCAGGTCCCAGGTTCAGGGGCTTGGTCCAGGAACCGTTTTTCTGTTTGAAACTGACGTAAATATCATCCTGCTTACTGTTCTTTTTCTCACTGAACGCCATGATCAGTGTCTTCCCATCATTGGACAAGAACCCGCAGTCAAACTGTCCCTTGCTTATTTTATCGTAGCCCGGAATATCCAGCTTTTGCGGGGGCTGACCAGCCCCGGGCCTGCCGCTGACTCGTCGAAAAGCCGCGGGTTTCGTAGCGTCCGTTTGCATAGGCTCCCTTGATCAGGATCGTATTCCCATCCGGCGTAATGCTGTACAGGCTGTTGTATTCCTCTTTATTAATAGGAGCAGGCAACCGGCGAGCCAGGCCCCACTGCTCACTCACCCGCTCCGCAAACCAGATGTCCTGACTTCCCTTATCCCCGAACGCATTCTGCGGATGGCTGATACGCGAGAAGTACAGGGTGGTACCATCGGGTGAAATTACCGGGGCAATTTCATTGTATTCCGAATTGATGGCTTTGCCCAGATTCTCTATTTTGCCCTGTTGACCGAAGGATAGATAAGGTAGAAATCCGATCAGAAAGAAGCGGACGAAGGTTTTTTTCATGTACTTAAGCAGTTGGCTTTGTTACATACAACGTATGGTCGAGCGGCTTATTTTCCGTATTTTGCTGATAGAAGTTCTCCATTTTCTCCAACAGCTCGTCCACCGTCGTAGCCACCAGCATCAGGGCCCGGTTTTCGGGACGCAGGAAGCCCTCTTCGGTCATTTTATCGCAGTGAGCTATCAGATGGTCGTAGAAACCATTGACATTGAGTACCCCCACCGGGCCGTGAAAAATCTTCAACTGCGCCCACGCCAGTATCTCAAACAACTCGTCCATGGTACCGTAGCCGCCCGGCAGCGTAATGACGCCGTCGGATAGCGACACCATTTTGGCCTTGCGCTCGTGCATGGTATCCACGAAGTGCAGCTCCGTGAGCGTTTTATGCGCTACTTCCAGCTTGGCCAGGAAATTCGGTATAATGCCCGTGACGCAGCCGCCCTCTTCCAGGGCACCGTCGGCTACCGTACCCATAAGGCCCAGATTGCCCCCGCCATAAATGACATTGATTCCCTTCGCGCATAGTTTCTTTCCCAGCTCGTAGGCGACTTCTTTGTAAACGGGCTTGTTTCCGGGGTTTGACCCGCAATAGACAACAACAGATTTCATATAGTAGGTATCAGGTGGTAGGTATCAGGCAGCGACTTGTTTGGCTACTATCTGAGTACCTTGATGTTTATTTTAGAAAATAGTATAGGTTGATAGGACAAGATGGCCTTTGGACGGGAAATTTCCCAATTTTCCTTACTTTCGATTACGCTTCTTTCGGAATAAGCTCCTGCGCTAGCGCTTTCAGATCCAGGCCGCCAAAGGTACCTGAGCTCATCATCAGGAGATTTGAATTTGCCCAATTTTGTTGCTTCAGGAAATCGGTCAAGGCGCTGGGCTCGGTAAAAATCAGCAAATCGGTCCGCTTGAAAGCCGACCGGATATCATCCTCTGAGATGGGGTCCAGGCGCTTGTGTTCCAGCGTCTTGGGGTTATAAAAAACCACCGCTATATCCGCTGGTTCCAACTTGTGACGGTACTGCTTCAGGAAGGTCTTGTTGAGACTACTGAACGTGTGCAGTTCGGTACAGGCAATGAGACGGCGCTTCGGAAACTGCTCTTTTACGGCCCGGGTAGTAGCTTCTACCTTGGAGGGCGCGTGCGCAAAATCCCGGTAGATGTTGGTACCTGGTGTTTTGGCAAGTAGTTCCAGCCGCTTGGCGGCTCCTTTGAAGGTTTGTATAGCGCGGTAGAACTCCTCATCCGTGATACCCAGCCGCTCACAGATCATTTTGGCACCGCTAATGTTCTTCATGTTATGCTCCCCAAAAATGTACAGGGGTACTTCTCCCTGGGTGCTGGTTTTTAGGAAAGTTTGGCCATTGGCAATCTTGTAAGGATGCGCTTCGTAGGCAATATTCGTGACGTCGAGCCGGTCCTTTTGCCCGATGATGTCAAGCATATTATCGGTTTCGTCAAACACCATGACGCCCGCCCGTGGCAGCGAATCGGCCAGAAGTTCAAATTGCTTCACGTACGATTCCCAGGTGGGATACACATTGAAATGATCCCAGGCAATGCCGCTGACCAGCACCATGTGCGGCTGGTAGTGCAGGAACTTCGGGGTGGGGTCTTCCGGAGAGGTGAAGTACTCATCCCCTTCAATGATAATCACCGGGGCATCCGCATCAAGGCGCACCATCCGATCGAACCCATCCAATTGTGCGCCCACCAGGTAATTGAAGCTGCGCTGGGCCTGTCGCAGCACGTGCAGAATCATGGACGTGATGGTGGTTTTGCCGTGGCTACCCGCTATGACGATGCGTTGTTTATCCAGGCTTTGATTGAAAATGAATTCCGGATAGGAATACACCGTCAACCCCAGTTCATTGGCTCGCAGCAGTTCAGGATTGTCAACGCGGGCGTGCATCCCTACGATAACCGAGTCCAGATCGGTGGTGATTTTCTCGGGAAACCAGCCTATTTCGGCGGGAAGAAGGTTTTTTTCGGCCAAGCGGGTGCGCGAGGGTTCGTAGATTTCATCATCGGAACCCGTAATCTGAAAGCCTTTGCGGTGTAGTTCAAGGGCCAGGTTGTGCATGACGCTGCCACCGATGGAGATAAAGTGTATTTTAGGTTGACTCATAGGGTTGTTAAAAAAGCGGGGCAAGGGTGCCCGAATATGTGTTTGAAAGGAGGTGTACCCTGGTTATGCAAGGGCGATGCCTCCCGGTCACACAATCATAGATTTGGTGCCGAAGTTAAAAAGATTTTTTCAGATGCCATTCAACTGATTATTTTAAAGGATTTCTTCCCTTTATACATTGAATCAATACATAATCGTATCATGAACAGAAAAATTCAGCTCCTGCTCCTGTTTTTTCTTTTGACTTTTAGCCTCGCTAACGCCCAACTTAAAGTGGCGCGGATCTTCGGTGACCATATGGTACTCCAACGCGACAAACCCGTGAAAGTATGGGGCTGGGCCAATAAGGGCGATAAGGTAGACATTACCCTAAACCAGCAAAAGGTAAGCACCAAAACCGACGCCAATGGCAAATGGATGGCCGAGCTACCGGCCATGCCCGCGGGCGGGCCCCACGAGCTTACTTTCTCCTGCAAAAAGGAAGAACTGAAACTGACCGATATTCTGATCGGCGAAGTGTGGCTGCTATCGGGGCAGTCGAATATGGAATGGCGGGTGCGCAACTCGGATAACGCCCAGATGGAGATGGCTAACGCCAATTTTCCCACCATCCGGCACTTTGAAGTAGCCCACGAACTGGCTTTCACGCCGGAAAAAGATCTTGAAAAAGGGTACTGGACACTCGCGGCCCCCGCCACGGTGGGCGATTTCTCGGCGGTCGGCTACTTTTTTGCCCGCGACCTGGTTCAAAAACTCGGCGTACCCGTGGGTCTGATTCACTCGTCCTGGGGTGGCTCGCAGGTAGAAGGCTGGATCAGCGAGAAAGCCATGAGCGAATCGGACGTGCTGAACTACTACCCCAAAACCATGGCCCGGAGCTGGGATGATGACGCCCAGCGTCAGGAAAAAGTATTGATTCAGAAAGCGTACGGAGAGCGTGATTTTGACATAAAATCCGCAGACGAAAGCACCTATCTGAAACCCGGCTTTGATTATAAACAATGGAAACTGTCGGTAAACCCCATGGGCCAATGGGTGTGGCAGGGCGTGGGCGGATACCGGGGGACGGCCTACGTGCAGCGCACCGTGGACATTCCGGCAGAAATAGCTTCGACTCAAACTACCCTGCATTTTGGCCGGAATACCAGCGACCTGGTATTTTTTATCAATGGCAAGAAGGTGTTTGAAGGTACCTCCAAAGATCCCATCGAACTCAAACTCCCCGCCGGTACCTGGAAGGCTGGCGTCAACTCACTCCTGATCAAACTAGGTACTAACCGCGAACCCGCCTACTTTGGGATGGGCTTTATGGGAGTGCCCGCCGATTTCTCGGTGAAAGGCACTGGCAAAAGCATCCCCCTTGTGGATACCCGCTGGAATATGATGCCCTCCTGGCAACAGCCCCGCACCTACGACCACTTTGTGAACAACGTAGGTACCACCATCTACAACGCCATGATAGCCCCCCTGGTGCCGATTACCATCGCCGGAGCGCTGTGGTACCAGGGCGAGAGCAACGCCGGGCGTGCCCACCAGTACCGCCAGTCGTTTCCGTTGCTGATTAACAGCTGGCGGCAGGAGTGGGGCTATGATTTCCCCTTCCTGTTTGTACAGCTGGCTACCTACGGTCCCTTCCAGAACAGCAATCAGGGTAGTGACTGGGCCGAACTCCGCGAAGCCCAAACCATGACGCTCAATCTGCCCAAAACCGGCATGGCCGTCACCACCGACGTCGGCAACCCCGCCGATATTCACCCAACCAACAAGCAGGACGTAGGGCACCGCCTGGCGCTATCGGCGCTCAAAGTTGCCTATGGCCAGGATGTCGTGTACAGCGGCCCTACCTACAAAGACGTGCAGTTTGCGAACGGGAAAGCCATTCTCAGCTTCGATAATGTGGGGAGTGGACTCATGATCAAGGATAAGTACGGCTACCTCAAAGGCTTCGAACTAGCGGGGCAGGATCAGAAGTTTCAGTATGCTGCGGCCCGTATGGATGGCAACAAGGTAATCATTTCCCACCCCGACGTTCCCAACCCTACCGCGGTGCGCTACGGCTGGGCAAATTCGCCTTTGGATAATAACCTGTTCAATGCCGAAGGATTGCCCGCCGTACCGTTTCGGACGGATAGCTGGAAGGGGGTTACGGAGGGAAGGCGGTTTGAGTAAGGGGATTACGTTCTATCGGAATACGTCCGCTAACTCAACGCTTAGATCGGGAAAATTGAGCTCATCTACCAAACTTTTGCATGAATACCATCCAGTTAAACATCAGCCTGATCAACTACCCTTCCGAAGGCGAGCTCCCCGAAGCGGAGCAACTGCTCATGGAAGCCGCTCGGGAAGCTACCCGCAAATCGTACGCTCCCTACTCAAACTTCCACGTGGGGGCGGCCGTACTTTTGGACGACGGTACTGTATGCTCGGCCGGGAACCAGGAAAATGCAGCCTTCCCTTCCGGCTCCTGCGCCGAACAATCGGTTATATATTGGGTGGGGGCCAATTATCCCAACAATCAGATCACGTCCATTGCGGTGGTGGCCAGGCCAGGAGCCGTAGTAGCCGATCAGACGGAGATTTTCAAACCCGTATCACCCTGCGGTGCTTGTCGGCAATCATTACTCGAGTACGAACACCGCCAGCAATACCCGATACGGCTACTCATGATGAAGCCCGATGGGGGCGTGCTGGTGTCGCAATCCATTTCAAATTTATTGCCAGTCAAATTTGGGGCTGATGACCTGCAGGGGTAGTGCTATTCCATACACTTTTGGCGGCCAGGTGGGGGAGTTGAATAATAAATTCGGAGCCCTCGCCCTCTTCGGTCACGACCGATAACTCACCCCCGTGCCCCTTTATGATGATGTCATAACTCAGCGACAAACCAAGCCCAGTGCCCTGCCCGGATGGCTTTGTGGTGAAGAAGGGATGGAATATTTTATCCAATACTTTCTTGGGGATACCCATCCCATTGTCTTTTACGGATATTTCTATTTTATCTTCCAGTTTTTTTGTGCTAACCACCACCAGAGGCTTGTAGGAGCTATCCGCTTGTTTGCGTTTTTCGGTAACTGCATAAAAGGCATTGTTGCAGAGATTGAGTACTACTCGTGACAGGTCCTCCGGTGCTACCTCTACCTCTTTTATTTCGGGGTCAAATTCCGTTTTAAACCCAGATATAAAAGTGGTGTCTCTCGCCCGTATGCCGTGGTAGCTCAACCGTAAGAACTCATCGGCGAGCGCATTGATATTGGTCGGTTTTTTCACCCCCGTACTACTTCTTGAAGTGCTCAAGCATCCCTTTTACGATGGCGTCGGCCCGCATGCCGTGCGAATGGATCTTTTCACCATTGCCCTTAATATCCTGAGCGATCGCAATAGCTTCCTCTACATCTCCTTTTTCGAGCTCCTCCTTCATTTCTTCAATGAGACTTTTATTGATGACGGAGAAATTATTCACGAAGTTCAGAGGATTCTGTATTTCATGAGCAATACCCGCGGTAAGTTCTCCCAGGGATGCCATTTTTTCCTTCTGGATGAGTTGCGTCTGAGTAGCTCTTAGCTCGAGAACGGTATTGTGCAAGGTATCGTTGGTGGTAGCCAGGGAGTCGTTCGCCTGCTGAAGTTCTTTGGTTGTTCGGGAAAGATAGTCCACCATTTCGTTAAATGATCTTCCCAGATCCGATATCTCATCGCCGGGCCTGCAGTCTACCCTGGGTGTAAAATCCCCTTCCCTCACGCGTATGGCGGCATTACGGAGCGCCATAACCGGGGCAGAAATGTTTTTTGCCAGCCAAAAACCCAACAGGATTCCAATACTGAACACAATGCCACTTACGATCAGGGAGGTGATTTTGATGCTCCGCCTACCGGCGTCAATAGCCCTGGTAGAGAAACCCATAAGTACGGCACCCGACATGGATGGTGTTTCGAAAGACGAGCGTTTGACAATCAGGGAGTCGTTGGACACGGTTGTGAGCCTGAAAGAACTTTCCTCGGGATAGGATTCAAATAGTTTGTCGCGGACGGTATAGGATGTACGCGCCACGTTCCAGGTGGTATCGGACTGCAACAGCGCTACAAATTCGAGGCGTGGATCGTCCTTAACAAACTCCATTGCGGTTTGCACACCTTCAAAATTCTGCTCCGTCATCCCGATCTTAACCCCCAGAGAAACCGTATTCGCAAGATTCTGAACCTCTTTGTTGTAATTTTCGTGTAACAGCTTGGCTTGTTGATCTGGAAAATAGTACAGCGTAAAAAACGAAAACATCAAAACAACAGCAGCAACTGTTAGCCAAATTTTATTCTTTAAATTAAATATCATTTGCTGCGATTTTAGTAAATAAACGTGTACCCTTCGCGTGTGTAACCAGCCGGCCCAATCCCTTTATAGTGATTTCTTCCCATCCACCAGAATGGTTTTAATATCGGAAGTCGTCACATTATCGTCAATAATCCCGATAGCTCCCGGGTTATCTGCCACAAAATCCTGAAGGTCGGCGGTAGAATTAAAAAAGTAAGGAGCCGATGCCTTCCCCTGAAATACTAACGCTAGCCAGTATTTATTCATTTCATCCGGCTTCATGTTGAATACTTTATCACATACCTCCACCCCTATTTTATTCCTGGTTTTCATCAAAGCGATGAGCACTTTCTTCCCCGAGCTCCACCGCTGTTTCTCTCCCATAAACACCGATTTAAGGTCAGAAAAAGAGAGTTCCGAAGGCGTACCCTCTGTGTTGGCAATAACGGCCAGGCTTTGCGAATGGGCCTTCGTTGCCAGAAATATAAGGAACATGCCGATAATGAGTTTTCGAGCAAAATTGGCAAGGTTCATATAGTTGTCAGTGTTGCTTTTCATATCAGAATCCGATTGCAATTTGAGTCGTAAGGCTATTTCCTAAATAATTTTTACCAGAATACTGATGCTGATATTCCAATTTTATGACTGCCAGGTAATTTATTTGATATCGTATACCTGCCAGATACGACGTGTTCTGCTTGGTTTCCATGATACTTCCTTCGCTCGGAGCTTCCTCAGGATACAGCAGGTTATCTACCCGAACATAGGGGATGATTTTGTCCGTTAACTTATAGCCTGCGTACACATAGGAAAATAACGCACTCTGCTTGGCGGTAGAATCACTCTTTGTTATGGCCAGAGTACTTTCCGCCAGGAGTTCCACTTTTTCCCCGAAGTTGGCAACCGAGGCGGTTACCAATTGCTCTTTAATGGTTCCTGGAATAAGCTGTCCGGTATGGTGGTCGGTTCCCCGAGACAGCACATCGTTGTAGTAAGATACTCCCAACCGCATCCCGGTCCGCGGCTTGATGTGCATAGCGACCGTGATAGACTTATTTTTGTTATCATCCCATAAGTCCGTAGAGCTGATTCCATTACCTATCATGAAATCGTACCCAAATTTCAGCTTGCCCAGATTGAGCCCCTGAAGGCTCAGTCCAGTGGTATGTAGGGGAAAGAGCACGCTGGAAAAAATCATGGGACGGGTAATCGTGGGAAAGAAAACCCGACCGTGATGGTACGTATCGTTCCAGTAGTTTAGGGGGGTATGGTGTTTGCCGATCAGGGCATTATGATTTCCTTTGTAATTATATTTCAGCACGATCCTCTCGATACTCACCGCAAAACGGGTAGTGGCGGTGATATCGTACTTGAATACACTTTCACCCAGAAAAGAAAATCTATCGCTCAGATCGGAGGTAATGAATAAGTCCTGTTCCCCCAGACTAAAGGCAAGACGCCCATCTCTGACGACGGTACCCACATCCACAAATCCTCTGATTTGGGTATTGTTTTGGCAAAAGCCTTCCAATGAAAGTGTAATGCTAATCACCATCAAAAGAAGTAATGCGGCAAATTTTTTAGCATGTGCCATAAACGAGTAAAGTTAGATATGGAAATCTGAAGCATGATGATTCTGTACCCAGGTAGCTAGGGCTCTTGGAATCCTTTGGGCTGTCATACCAATAAAGATACTTATTTACGCCTGTAAACATACCAAAACCACCTCTAATTTAGTGTACGGTACCAGGCTAACGTACCTTTGTATAGGCTTCTTTTGAATAGGTGACTTATGAGGATAGTGCCGTCTGAACTGTCCTTATGTTCCTATTCACTGGTCAACATTTCGATTATGGCCCGGTGCTGCGCGAACTCTGCCAGCATAGTTTCTCTCTCCGCCAGTTCAAAACCGTCGAAGTCAAAGCCAGGTGCTACTGTACATCCAACCAGGGAATACGAGGATCCGGCGGCGGGCTTGGAACCAAACCAGGCTCCGGCGGGAACTACCGCCTGAAAAACCTCTCCTGCTTCGGCATCACTCCCCAAACGAATGATTTCCAAGGCACGGCTCTGCGGATGAATGACAAATACTTCCAGCGGATCACCGGCATAGAAATGCCATACCTCATCGGCTTCTATCCGGTGGAGAGCTGAGAAGTGGTGGCCTTCCAGCAGAAAGTAGATAGCCGTGCTGAACGAGCGCGCCCCACTGAAACGCTCTGGTAAGGCCGCCAGGGGAATTTGTTCCGACGAGCGGTAGGTTTCGGCGTAGTATCCACCTTCCGGATGCACCTTCATGTTGTATTTTTCTACCCAGTAAATAGCGGGTTTTGGTTTTATCATGCCTCCGAAGGTGTTTAATATCACGTAAATTCAAAATCAATTTGTGGCCCCAGGACCTTACCCGCCTCAACGCCGTGAGCAAGGGCAACTCCCTTCTGGCCGTTCCTGAGAGAGCGGGTAGGTTGCGGGAGAATAAAGCGAATATAGGAAATAGAGGACCAAATGGCAAGTAGTGGAAAATGAAGTCGAGTCCAATAAAAGCCGCTAGCCGATAGCTGGCTGCCGCCTGCCTTTTTGTACTTTTGTTGCGCTATCCCGCGTTTATGTGTTTATGAAAAAAGCCATTCTACGATTTGTCCTGCTTCTGATTGCCCTGGTTGGTGTCAACTGGCTGACGTCCTTTGTTTCGGTTCGCTGGGATTTAACCAAAGACAAGCGGTACACCATTTCGGAGGCAACCCGGCGGTTGCTGGAAAACCTGGACCGCGATGTTCACGTAAGCGTCTACCTGGCGGGTGATTTCCCTCCGGGATTTGAGCGGTTGGAAAACGCTACCCGCGAAACGCTGGAAGAATTCAAAAACTACTCCGACGGCCGCCTGACGTACCGGTTTATTGATCCTTCGGTGGCTTCCTCCGAGGAAAATCGGCAGAAACAGTATCAGCTCCTTTACGAAGCCGGGCTTATTCCGAGCAACTTGTTTGCGAACGAGCAAGGAAAGCGCACCGAAACGCTCATTTTTCCGGGGGCAATAGTGGAAGCTGATACGATGGCCGTACCGGTGCAGTTGCTCAAAGGCAATAAGAGCAGCTCTTCGGAAGAGCAACTAAACCAATCGTATGAAGGCGTGGAGTTTGAACTGGCCTCGGCCATTCGTCTCCTGCTGCCTGTGCCCCGTAAACGCCTGGGACTGGCCGTAAGCCACACCACAGCCTCCCCTGCCCAGTTTTCGGATCTGATTGCCACCATCCAGCAGAAATATGATGTCTTCCTGGATGTGAACAACCCCGACTCCTACGAAGGTCTGGATGCCTTGCTGGTGCTGAAGCCCGATCAGCCATTTACAGAGGATGAAAAGTATAAGCTTGATCAGTACATCGTAGCGGGAGGAAACGCCCTGTTTTTTGTGGATGGTGCCAAAGTGGACACCATTAGTCCGGAAGGTACCTTCGCTCAACCGCTTGATCTGAACCTCGGAGATTTGTTTTTCAAATGGGGTGTACGCATCAACGCCGACGTGGTCAAAGATCTCAACAGTGCTCAGATGATGCTCAATGTAGGGGCCATGGGAGAAACCGTGCAACTACAACCCCTCCCCTGGCGCTTTTATCCCTTGCTCAACAATTTCGGTCCCCACCCTATCACCCGCCATATTGACGCCGTATTTACCCGCTACCTCAGTACGATCGACACCGTAGGTGGTGCTTCCGGTTTGCAAAAAACTTCTCTGTTGATGACCTCGCCCTACACCAGAATCCTCAAAGCTCCGGTGCTGGTAGCCTACAATGAAGCCCGGCAACAGCCCGAGCCCAGCGAATACCGGGAGGGGGTCAAACTATCGGCCTTGTTAATGGAAGGTACTTTTACCTCCCTGTACCAAAACCGAATCCTGCCCGATGACCCCCGAAAAGCAACGTTTCAGGCAACCGGTACCCCCGGCAAGGTACTCTTATGCGCTGATGGCGATGTGATTGTGAATGACTTCGATTTTCGTAGAAACACGCCTTTGCCTTTGGGATACGATAGGGTATCGAAGAATGTATTCGGAAATAAGGACTTTTTGCTTCATTCTATCGACTACATGCTTGACCCGGATGGCCTTATTACCGCCCGTACCAAACAAATCAGTATCCGGCAATTGGATAAAGTCCGGATTCAGGAAGAGCGTACCCAATGGCAACTCCTCAACTTGCTCTTGCCGGTCGGATTAGTGGCCTTATTTGGTGGAATTCGCTACGGCCTCAGAAGGCGTAAATTCGGACGTCAGGCGTGAGAGGTTCGTAATTTTTCTTACTTTTGTCTTTACAGGCAAAAATTAGGTCTTGGTTCAAATACCTAGAATCGCTACCTTTATCACCCCTTAAAAAAACCAGAAATATACTAAGTACTCTTTGAGCCGCACCTTTCAATGGGGAGCATTGAACCTATCACCCTCAGTGCTTCTTTCAAGTTCATCGAAACTTATAAACCCTATACTTGTCCTTTTAATCATTAGCTACTGCGTCTTATGAAGTTTGTTGTATCCTCATCGGTTCTCCTCAAACAGCTATCGGCTATCAACGGGGTGGTTTCGACCAATCCGATTGTACCCATACTGGAAAATTTTTTGTTTAAGTTAGATGCCAATATTCTGACCGTTACGGCTTCTGACTTACAGACCGTCATGATTACGGAAATCGAGGTAGAAGGAGGCGATAAAGGGGCTATTGCCGTGCCGGCCAAGCTTTTGCTGGATACCCTGCGGGGGCTGCCCGAGCAACCGATTACCTTTAACGTGGACGAAGATACCTTTGGCACCGAAATCGTATCAGACAACGGACGCTACAAGCTTTCGGGTGAAAACCCTATTGACTTCCCAAAGACGCCCGCCGTCAACCGTGGACAGGCCGTTGATTTTTCATCGGCTTCGCTGGGAACGGCCATCGCTAACACCATTTTTGCCACTAGTACCGACGACCTCCGCCCGGCCATGACGGGTGTATTTGTACAGATCGGAGCCGAAAGCGCCACTTTTGTGGCTACCGACGGGCACCGCCTGGTACGTTACCGCCGCACAGATATTCAGGCCACCGCCGATACGTCCATGATCATTCAGCGCAAGGCGTTGAATCTGCTCAAATCGTGTCTGCCTTCGGAGGATGTACCCCTGAAAGCGGAGTTCACCTCGTCGAATGCGTTTTTTAGCTTTAATAACATCCGGATGATTTGCCGACTGATTGACGAGCGCTTCCCGGACTACGAAAACGCCATTCCGACCAACAACCCCAATACGCTCACCATCAACCGGATGGAGATGCTCAATTCGCTGAAGCGTATTTCCATTTATTCCAACCGTACGACGCATCAGGTACGGCTCAAAATGTCGCTGAACGATCTGTCCATCTCGGCCGAAGACCTCGACTACTCCAACGAAGCCAACGAGAAGCTCATGTGCGAGTACAACGGCGATCCGATGGAAATTGGCTTCAACGCTAAGTTTTTGATTGAGATTCTGAGCAATTTGGTGAGCAAAAACGTGACGTTTGAACTATCCGCCCCCAACCGCGCCGGGCTTATTATTCCCGTAGAGCAGGAGGAAAATGAAGATATTCTGATGCTCGTGATGCCGGTAATGCTGAATACGTACGCGTAGGTATTGGTGATCGGTTATTTGTTACTGGTTATTGGTACATAAAAAGAGGGTGGTTGAAATAGCTTCAACCACCCTCTTTTTATGTAAAATCTGAAAAGCTAAGTACTGGCTCTAAAATAAACGAATCACCAGTAACCAATAACCGATCACCAATACACTACCTAAGCCAGGGCAGCTTTTAGATTCTCGTCAATGGCATCGAGGAAGTCCTCAGTGTTGAGGTAATGCTCACCGGCTTTTATGTCGTTGCCGTGCACGATGATGGCAAGATCCTTAGTCATTTTGCCACTTTCTACGGTATCAATACACACTTTTTCGAGGGTATCGGCAAAATTGATCAACTGCTGATTGTCGTCCAGCTTGCCCCGGAAGGCCAAGCCACGCGTCCAGGCAAAGATGGAAGCAATGGGATTGGTAGACGTAGGACGTCCTTTCTGATGCTCGCGGTAGTGGCGGGTAACGGTACCGTGGGCAGCTTCGGCTTCCATGGTGCCTCCGTCGGGCGTAACCAGCACGGAGGTCATCAGACCCAGCGAGCCAAAACCCTGCGCAACGGAGTCAGACTGCACGTCGCCATCGTAGTTTTTACAGGCCCATACAAACTTGCCGCTCCATTTGAGCGCTGAGGCTACCATGTCGTCAATCAGGCGGTGCTCGTACACGATACCGGCTTCGGCGAATTTGTCTTTGAATTCGGTTTCGTATACTTCTTCAAACAGATCCTTGAAACGACCGTCGTATTTTTTCAGGATGGTGTTTTTGGTTGAAAGGTACACCGGCCAGCCTTTCTGCAAGCCCATGTTCATACACGCACGCGCAAAACCTATGATCGAATCATCTAAGTTATACATACCCATGGCTACTCCACCACCGGGGAAGTTGAATACCTCAAACTCCTGCACGGTACCATCTTCGCCTTCAAACTTCATGGTAAGCTTTCCTTTGCCGGGAACCACAAAATCCGTAGCCCGGTACTGATCGCCAAACGCGTGACGACCTACGATGATAGGGTCGGTCCAGGTCGTAACCAGTCGGGGAACGTTGCTCATCACGATAGGCTCACGAAATACGGTTCCGTCCAGGATGTTCCGGATGGTTCCGTTGGGAGAGCGCCACATCTGCTTCAGGCCAAATTCCTTCACACGGGCCTCGTCGGGTGTAATGGTAGCGCATTTGATACCAACACCATACTGTTTGATGGCATTAGCCGCGTCAATGGTCACCTGATCGTTGGTCTCATCGCGATACTCCACGCCCAAATCGTAATATTTGATGTCAAGTTCGAGGTAGGGAAGGATTAATTTCTCCTTAATGAATTTCCAGATGATCCGGGTCATCTCATCGCCGTCGAGCTCGACGACCGGATTAGCAACTTTGATTTTGTCCATGCTTGTAGATTAATTAGGAATAAACGCCAAATAAGATTTGTTCAAAAGACCGCGCAAAAGTACAAAAACAAAGGGAAAAGGCGAAGCGCTACCCAAGTATGCTTCCACAAAATCAAACTTTTGGCTACATTCCAAAGACAAAAACTAACGGATGAGCCCTAAATCAAGTGAGAATAGGAGGGATTTTGGGCTAAAGACTAACCAAGAGGTACCAAATAACTATTTCTGAGTAAACTTATAAGTCTAGATGCATTCACGCTTGAAAATTAGGCAACGGAACTATTGGATTCCTACTTCAAATTTACCACATTCACTACCAGGATCTTAACTTAACCTAATGCGTAATCCATTTCAAAGATTTTTTATGAAAAAAACACTACTTTCCCTGCTAGGGATGTTCCTGCTCACAGCCTCTGTCGATTTGGCCGTAGCACAGGGCAAACGCACTCAAAAAGCGGCCGTTGATCCAATTGAGAAGCTAAAACAGGAGGCAGCCCTTTCCGTGGAGCAAAGCGCCAAACTGGGGCAGGAGATCAACGACATGCTTTTCAGTTTTGCCGAGCTGGGCTTTCAGGAAGAAGAATCAGCCAGGTACCTCACCACGCTGCTGGAAAAAAATGGCTTTACCATTCAACGCGGCATAGCCGGCATGCCCACCGCCTGGATCGCTACCTGGGGTAGCGGAAAGCCGGTGATCGCGCTTGGTTCGGACGTGGACTGCATTCCCAAAGCCAGTCAGAAACCCGGCGTAGCCTACCATGACCCGATGGTAGAAGGTGCCCCCGGCCACGGGGAAGGGCATAACTCCGGGCAGGCCCTCAACATTATCTCAGCCCTGGCGGTGAAGAAGATCATGGAGCGTGACAAAATTCCGGGCACGCTTATGCTGTGGCCCGGTGTGGCCGAAGAGCTGGTAGGAGCCAAGGCCTATTTCGTCCGTGATGGGTACTTTAAGGATGTGGATGCCTGTATCTTCACGCACGTAGGCAATAACCTGGGGGTAAGCTATGGCGATGCGGGCAACAACGGCCTTATTTCGGTGAAGTTTATGTTTGAGGGGCAAGCCGCCCACGCGGCCGGTGCGCCCTGGCGCGGAAAAAGCGCGCTCGACGCCGTCGAGCTCATGAACGTAGGCTGGAACTTCCGCCGCGAGCACCTCGAACTCACCCAACGCTCGCACTACGTCATTCCCGACGGCGGCGACCAGCCCAATGTGGTCCCTTCGAAGGCGTCGGTATGGTACTATTTCCGTGACCGTAGCTACCCCAAAATCAAGAAACTATTTGATGTAGGGCTAAA
The DNA here is from genome assembly GCA_963768025.1 of uncultured Cytophagales bacterium. Lineage (GTDB taxonomy): Bacteria > Bacteroidota > Bacteroidia > Cytophagales > Spirosomataceae > CAVYGM01. The sequence continues at coordinate 267,781 of CAVYGM010000011.1, read as the reverse complement.
AATGGCCGAAGGAGCTTCCCTAATGACCGACACGAAGTTTACGTACGAGGTACTAGGCTCGGCCTGGCCGGGGCATTTCAACCAGCCGATTGCTGAAACGATGTACAAGAATATCAAAGTAGTAGGCCTGCCTACCTGGGATGAAAAGGATCAGTTGCTGGCCAAGGCTACCCAGATAGAAATGGAAGCCAGCAAGATCGAAGGCCTGGCTGTCAAACTGGATACCATTGGCCTACCAGCCGATATGCCCGTAGCTTCTATGGGTGGGCAGATCATGCGCTCCATGGGTGGCGGCTCGGACGACATTGCCGATATTTCATGGGCACTACCGACAGTAGTCCTGCGTTACCCTTCCAACATCCCCAACCTGCCGGGCCACCACTGGTCCAACGCCATTTCGATGGCGACACCCATTGCCCACAAGGGCATCGTGGCCGGAGCCAAAGTAGAAGCCATGACGCTGCTTGATATGCTGATGAAACCCGAAGTACTCAAAAACGCCTGGGCCTACTACAAGGACGAACAAACGAAGGAAATGAAGTACACCCCGCTCGTAGGACCGAAGGATTATCCGGCTACCTACCTCAACAAGGAGATCATGACGCAGTACAAGCCTGCCCTGCAAAAACTCTACTATGACCCCGCTAAGTACGGTACGTATTTGGAACAGCTGGGCATCACCTATCCTACTCTCAACGACGCACAGAAGGAGAAGTTGAAAGAGATGGAAGCGAAAGGGAAGTAAAGGAAAAGCCAATGCAAACTAATTCTGCCTGCTCACCTAAATAAACTTAATCCTGCGGCTAATTCTGAGCCAGGAGTCGGGATTAGCCGCAGGATTATCACCTTCTTACTTTGCCCAAAAAAAAGTATCTTTGAGAAAAACAGCCTATCCTATGGAAGCAATTACCGGACAAATTCCCGAAACTCTGCTTTACGAAGAATTCGGCGGGCGGAAGTACTACCGCCGGGGCTACCGGCAGGTATTGCTTGGACTAAAAAATGAAAGTGAAATTATGGGTAGTAGTGTTTTTCAGTCGCTCATTGTGACAGCCATGCTCTTCTATTTGAAGACAATTTTACCAAAAACACACTACTGGCTACAGGCAAGTGAAGCCGGACTGCACCTGAATAGCCGGGAAAACCTGGCGAACGACATTGCCATTATTGAAAAAAACAAACTGAAAGATCCCCAATCATTGAAATATAATGATGTTCCTCCCCGGTTCATCATAGAAGTGGATATCAAAATTGATCCCAGAGACTATTCTAACGAGCCTGCAATAGGGTCTGATATGGACTACATCCTCCAAAAATCGGAACAATTGCTGGATTTCGGAGTAGAAGGCATCGCCTGGATTTTGACCCCAAGCCGAAAAATACTCATTTTTCGGCCCAATCTTCGCCTGGAAGTCTATGACTGGACCGAAGAGGTATCGCTTTTTGATGGGTACACCTTTTGCCTTCAACGTATCCTGGAAGAAGAGGGAATCTTGCCGCCCTTGGAGTGAAACAGACCAGATCATTTCTAGAATAAGTCACCTCTATTCCTCACTAACAAAGTTTTCGAGTGCGCGAGAGAGTAGAAATAATCCAGGTTTTCAACGTGCATTATTCATGTATACCAGACCTACCAAGCCCTCAATCTTCCTCCTCCTCCGCTTTCCCCGCCAGTTTCCAGGGGTATTTCTCTTTGCCCTTAGCCGCAAACCACAGAATGCGGTTCATGACGTCGTCGTGGCCGCTGTCAATGAAGTCAAACTCCGGGCGCATGGACTGCTCGGCGAAGTGCCGGGCTTTGCCGTTGAGGCCGGTAAGGCCGGGGTTCATTTTGTCGAGTGGGATATTGTTTTTCTCGACGGTATAACGGTAGTCTGATGCCTGATTTGCGAAGCAATCGAACATTGGCAAAGCCGTGGCGTCCATCACATTCATGGGTGGTATACCCAGAATTTGCTCGATGGTACGCACCATAGAAGGCTGGTTGTACTGGGTAGACACCGGCTTCTGCAAGCGACTGTAGGCACTAATCACCTGCCCGGTGGTGCGGTAGGCCGACACATGGTCCCAGCCGGCCTGGGAGTCGTCCTCGGTCACGAAGATGACCGTATTTTTCCAGAATTTACTTTTCGCCAACGCCTCCACGATTCGCCCCAGGGCCAGGTCGTTGTCGGCCACCATGGCTTCGGGCGTTGGGAAGCCGGGACGGGTACCCACGGTATGGTCTACCGACAGGGCCATAATCATCAGCTCGGGGAGTTGGTCGCCCGGCAATTTTTCGTAGGCCTCCAACTCTTTGATAAAGGCCGAGGCCCGAATCTGATCGGGAATTTTCATATCATCCGAGCCGGGGAAGGTTTGCGAGAGCATCGGTACTACGCTCGAAATGGTAGTAGTGTTGGTAAATTCAAAAGGCTTCCCGGCGAGGTAATTCGCGTAGTGATCCTTCCAGCTAATGGAATTGTCGTAGTGCGGTTCGCAGGCTTCGCCGTAGATCCGTACACTTTTCCCGTGCTTACGGGCATTGTCCCACAAAAAGCCGGTCGTGTGGTACACGAGGGCGTCTTCCTGCACGTGCGGGTAGCTGCGAAACCAGCTCCGGACATTTTTCTCCACATAGTCCGTCACCATGGCGGCATCGGTCCATTGATGGCCTTCGGCCGAGCATTTTCCCGATACATAATAGTTGTCGAGTAACACAAAATCCTGCGCCAGCTTGTGCTGATTGGGCGTTACCTCTTTTCCATAAATGCAAAGAGTAGGATCTCCTTTGCCGGAAGCGAATGTCCCCAAAAACCTGATCGTAGGTGCGGTTTTCTTTGATAACGTACAGGACGTGCTTGAACACCGACGGCTCGCCGATGCGCTCCGGCACGGGTACCGGGGCCCTATTCCTCCGAGGAAGCAGGCGGGCGATTTCCGTGCGAAAGCTCATGTTTTGTTCTCTCACCTTCTGGGTAAGGGCAGGCAAGGTAGCCGCCGTAGGGATAGGAATGGTAGAGAGCGTGGCCAGCTGCCGGTGGGAGTTGTAGGCGCCTTTCAAGTTTTTGGTATGGTCGTGCTCGGTCTCCAGACTGTTAATGCGGGCCCCTTCTCCTTCCAGGTTACTAACGAACAGGTTGTTGTCATCAAGTTCGATACCGGCTGGGTAGGCCTCGGTCGGAATAAAACCCGCGACAGCACTTTCCCCCTTGCCCGTTCGGGAGGCTTTTTCGCCAAGCTCTACCACGGCCAGGGCGTTATCCAGCCCGTTGGCTACGTAGAGGGTGGTACCTTCTTTGTTGATCGCCAGAGCATTGGGGGTATCGCCCAGAAAGCCGAGTTTACCCGGAAACAACTGAACCGAAATGGTTTCTTTTACCTGCAAATCCTGCGTTGAAATCACGGAAACATTGTCGCTGTTGCCGTTAGCCACGTATACGAAGTCGCCGTTGGCATCGGCTATCAGGTCATTAGGGTGCAGGCCTACCCGTATTTCTTGGAGTAGTTTCCCGTCCGTGAGGGCATAAGCCGTTACCGTTCCCTGATTGGTCGCTCCCGTGGTTGGGTCCACGAATACTTTGCCGTAGGGTACTCCGGCCGTTTCTCCGGTAGCCGAAGCCGACGGGTCGGTACCTCCCCAGTTGCTCACATAGGCAGTACCTTTCACCAACGTGAGGCCGTAAGGAGCCACGCCGGTGGGTACCTTCCACACGATATCTTTACTTTGCAGATCAATTTTTACCAACTGGTTATTCCCATTCAGCACCACATAGAGGTACTCTTTTCCCTGCTCGGTAGAAAGGGCCACCTCGTTGGGAAGCGCCAGGGGCGACTCGCCCTCGGGTGCAAAAGCTAGGGAGTTAGCTACTTTGAGCTTGGTACCATCCCACAGTACTTCCAGTACGATCGATGCTTTCTTGCCTGTATGGGCTGCACTCCAAAAAATATGGGTCATTGTCCCCTTTTGAACGAGTTGCAGACCGGAGTACGTACTGGTGAAGCCAGCATAGGCGGCTTCCTGACGGTACTTCCAGCGGTCCAGTATTTTTTGTTGCTCTGTATCCACCACCGCAATCCCGTAGCGATCCTCCACTACCAGCAGAGAGGTACCGGGTATCTTCTTCAGATCCAGGGTGTGATTTTCTAGGTCCGTATCGCCGTAGCGGATTACGCTACCTGCCGGGTCGATGAGCCGGTTGTAGGGCATCAGCAGCGGCAGACTGTTGTTATTAAGCGTGCTGTCATCGTAGGCTATGCGGGGATTGATGCGGGCAACGGTTTGGTAACCCAGCGGCGTGGTACGGCAAGCCTGCAAAGTAACGAGCAGCAAACCGACACAGGCCAAGCGAAAATGGAAGGATGAGATCATAGGGAGCTTTTTACCTTTCAATACTACTGATTCTTCGTCAAAAGAGGCCTGTCTACCTTCCTTTTACTCACTTTTTCCTTCCAACCCCAGCAAAAACACGTAGTCCAGAGCAATGTCGAGCAGGCGCTTGAAACGGCCCGAGGCTCCGCCGTGGCCGGTTTCCATATCGCAATGCAGGAGTAGCAGGTTGTCATCCGTTTTGAATTCACGGAGCTTGGCTACCCACTTGGCCGGCTCCCAGTACTGCACCTGGGAGTCGTGTAGGCCGGTTGTGATGAGCAGATTGGGGTAGGCTTGTGATCGTATGTTATCGTAGGGCGAGTAAGACAGCATGTAGTCATAGTACTCCTTTTCGTTGGGATTCCCCCACTCCTCGTACTCACCCGTCGTGAGCGGGATGGTATCATCCAGCATGGTAGTCACCACATCCACAAAGGGTACCTGCGCTACCATGCCGTGGTACAGGTCGGGCCGGAGGTTAGCCACGGCCCCCATAAGCAACCCCCCGGCGCTGCCGCCCATGGCGTAGAGGTGCGCGGGGGAGGTCCAATTTTCGGCTATGAGGTGCTCCGAACAATCAATGAAATCCGTAAACGTGTTCATTTTATGAAACAGCCTACCACCTTCGTACCAGGCTCGGCCCATCTCCTGCCCGCCCCGGATGTGGCAGATCGCGAAAGCAAAGCCACGATCCAGCAGACTCAGGCGCGCGGAGCTAAACATAGGGTCCATGGAAGATCCATAGGAACCGTACGCATACTGTAACATCGGTCCGTTTCCATCTTTTACAAAATCCTTACGATACACCAGTGAAACCGGTATCCGGGCCCCGTCACGAGCGGGCACGTAGAGGCGTTCGGTGGTATACTTCTCTTTTTCAAAATCGCCCACCACCTCCTGCTCCTTCAACAAGGTTTTGGCCCGGGTGTCCATGTCAAAATCAAAGGTAGAGTTGGGGGTGGTGAGCGATGTATAGGCATAGCGAAGGGTAACGGTCTCAAACTCCGGGTTGGAACCTACGTAAGCGGTGTAGGCTGGTTCGCCAAAGTTGAGGTAGTACTCTTCGCCCGGCCCCTGCGGCCTGATGCGAATCCGCAGCAATCCTTCGTAGCGCTCCTGCACGACCAGATACTTGCTGAATACCTCGATCCCTTCCAGAAACACATCCGGGCGGTGCGGAATTACCTCCTGCCACTGGGTTTCATCCTGTACATAGTCTTCGGGTACCTGCACCAGTTTGAAATTTTCGGCCCCATCCTGATTTGTCATCAGGTAGAAAGTATCCTTGTAATGTTCCAAGCCATACTCATGACCACGCTGCCGGGGAATCACCACCTTGAGGTCACTCCTCGGCTCAAAGGCATTCAAAAGCCGAAATTCCGTCGCTACGCCGTTGTGATCGGCCACCAGGGCTACGTATTTCTTCGACTTCATGCGGTAGAGCCCCAGGTAATACTGGTCGTCGGCTTCTTCGTACAGCAGCACGTCGTCGCGTACATCGGTGCCCAGCGTATGCCGCCACACCTGGTAGCCCAGCAGGGTATCTACGTCTTTGCGGATATAAAAAATCGTTTGGTTATCGGCTGCCCAGGCGTAGTTGCCTCCTTCGGTATTGGGTATAATGTCGGGGTACCACTCGCCGGTAGTCAGGTTGCGAAAACGCAGGGTATACAGGCGGCGACTGACGGTATCCTCCCCAATGGCCGCTACGGTGTCGTCGTCGCTGATTTCGGGAAAAGTAGCCTGATAGTACGCCTGCCCGCTCGCCCGTTCATTCAAGTCAAGCATGATTTCCTCATCGGCTTCCAGGGAAAGGTGCTTGCGGCAATACAACGAATACTCCGCCCCTTCCTCGTAGCGGGAGTAGTACCAGTAGGCACCATCCCGTACGGGCACCGACTCGTCCTTTTCCTTAATTCTCCCCTTCATTTCCTGAAACAACTCCTCTCTAAAATCCTGCAAGGGAGCCAGCACCGCATCTGTATGGGCATTCTCAGCCCGCAGGTGGGCCAGGACGGTTTCGTTTTCCCGCTCGCGTAACCAATAATACTCGTCGGTGCGGGTAGTGTCGTGAGTGCTAAGGTAGGTGGGTTGCTTGGAGGCCAGGGGAGCTTTATTTTTCAAATCAAAAAGAGACATCGGTAGTAAATCAGAGGTTAATGATAGAATTATCGGGCAAGATTGCTTATTTAAATAAATTTGTTGCCTAATTTAGTTTTCCAAATACCGTGCCGTCAGCGGATTAGCATCCGGTTGGTCCAGAAAGATAAAGGAGCAGGAAGTGTGAGTAATAAAATGAGTAACAGGCAGGTACCTACTCATTTGTTTGTAGGTAATGAACTACTACTGGGCTTCGTAATTTTTAAGTATGGAATATTGATTTGACTAAAACCCTCAACAGATAAAAACAAGCTATCTTACCAGGTTTTCCAGGCAGAAAACCCATTTCACAACGAAGTCCACGATGTATATTTTCTTATGAAAAAAAAATTACTTGTAGCCCTGACGGGATGTGTTCTGATTATTACCCCTGGCTTTCGCTCCGACTCTGACGATTGGGAGAAAGTATTCGCAAAGATTGATACCGAAGTACGACAGCACAGCCGGGTGTACGAAACCCTTAAAACCGCTACCCAGCAAATTGGCCACCGGCTCACGGGGAGCACGCAGGGTAGCAAAGCCGAAGAATACGCCTTCAATTTGTTAAAAAGCTATGGCTTCAACGATGTCAAATACCAACCCTTTGAGGTGGTGTCGTGGAGCCGTGATACCGTGATGCTCAGCATAGTCCCCAAAAGCAGCGATAATTTTCGGGATGTAGCCGTGGTGTCTCTGGCGCATTCGCCCGTGACGGCCAACCTCAACGCTGAGATCGTAGACGTGGGGAATGGGTTGGAAGAGGATTTTGAAAATGTAAAGAGCAAGCTGAAAGGGAAAGTGGCCCTGGCCAACATTGGTTTGGTGGAGGCCCCCGGCAAGAAGAATCTTCACCGATCCGAAAAAACGGCGCTGGCCATCAAATACGGAGCCGGGGGGATTATCATGGTCAACCAGGCACCGGGCCGGATACTACTCACCGGCACGGCCTCCGTTACCGGAGCCCTTATCAATATTCCGGCCGTGTGTATCTCCAACGACAGCGGCCGTGAACTCCGCAGCTGGATCAATGACGAAGGCCCGCTGGAAGCTCATATTACCATGCGCAATTTCTCCAAGCCCATCAAAGCCCGGAACGTGGTAGCTACCCTACGCGGCAAGAGTGACGAGCGGGTGATTGTGGGCGGGCATCTCGACTCCTGGGATCTGGCAACGGGCGCCATCGACAACGGAATCGGTTCGTTTAGTGTGCTGGATATGGCCCGGACTTTCAAAGCCTTAAAAATAAAGCCCGAGCGGACGGTGCAGTTTGTGATGTTTATGGGAGAAGAGCAAGGACTGCTCGGATCGAAGTACATGGTTAAGGAGCTGGTACGAACCGGTGAAATCAAACAAGTGAGCTACATGATGAACCTTGACATGACCAATGACCCAAAAGGTGCCAATGGTTTTGGGCGCGAAGACATGGAGGAGTTTTTCAAGAAAGTAGGTACCAACATCAAAAAGGTAGACCCTTCGTTTGAAAATAAATACACGAACCGGGCCGGACTTCACAGCGACCATCAGCCCTTTATGCTGGAAGGCATACCTGTCGCCGGCCTATCCGGCAGCCTGTCGCCCTCGGTGCTGCAGTGCTACCACGCCGACTGCGACCGGTTCGATCTGGTGGACAAGCAGCAGCTCGAAAACACGGTAAGAATAGCCTCCATGTACCTGTATGCCCTCGCTACCACAAAGAAAATACCCGCCAAACGCTTTAATACCACCCAAACCCGCGATTTCCTGACCTCACAAGGACTGAAGCAGGAACTCGTCCTGGGACAGGACTGGCGCTGGGACTAGGTAGGCATACGGCCTATTCTTGTAGGAAGGGTAGGGTAGCTCTCCTGCTTCCCTGGATAGGCGCGGATTTGCCAGTCCAGGGAAGAGATAGTCCATTCGGTAAGAAGCTGCTTATATAAAGAAATCGGGCAGGAGTTCTTCATCCAAAAGGGAATGATCCACCCTATACCTGGTAAAATCCGTGATGCCTTCGGTTTTTAGTAACTCATCATCTATAAAAAAATTGCCGGTACATTCGCGGCTGCTTCTACGAACTATGTAGTAGGCGGCATCCGCCATGATTTCCGGGGTGCGGCAGCGACGAATGGACTCTCCGCCCCCCAGCAGGTTCTGGACGGCGGCCGTAGCGATGGCCGTTCGGGGCCAAAGAGCATTAAACGCAACGCCCTGTTTTCTGAACTCTTCCGACATTCCAAGTACACACATGCTCATCCCAAACTTAGCCATTGTATACGCCACATGCGGAGCAAACCACCGGCTTTCCATGTTCAGAGGAGGCGACAAATTGAGTACGTGGGGGTTCTCCGATTTGAGCAAATACGGCAGGCAAAGCTTGCTGGCTAAAAACGTGCCACGAGTGTTGATCTGGTGCATGAGGTCATACTTTTTCATGTCAGTATGCAGGGTGGAAGTCAAACTAATGGCACTCGCGTTGTTGATCAGCACATCAATTCCTCCGAATACGCGCACAGTTTCTTGCACAGCGGCCAACAGTTGTTCTTCCTCTCGAATGTCCACTTTCAGGGGTAGTGCCTTGCCCCCTGCCGCCTCTATTTCAGCGGCAGCCGTATATATAGTGCCCGGAAGCCGGGGGTGGGGTTCTGATGTTTTGGAGGCTATAACTACATTGGCTCCCTCGCTTGCCAGCCTGATTGCGATGGACAGTCCAATGCCCCTGCTTCCACCCGTTATGAACACCGTTTTATTTTTCATATAGTTTTAGTTTTTTTGACGTTATATGCAGATTTTAGTTTTTGTTGAAGCAAAAAGGATGGCACGGTTTGTGTGTTAAATGTGAAATGTAATTTTTCGAGGTTACTAAAAGGACTCACTGGCTGCCATAGATAGATAAGGGGAAAAGATTTTTTGAAAAAGCCCACTGAACACTGCTTATACCTTGATCTTCATACAGAGTTTCTGAATCTGGAAAAAACTCAAAGTACCATTGCATATACACACTACTAATACATCGCTTTCTATGCCGCTGGTTAACTACCTGATCAAATATACATGGGGCTCCCTGCTTTGGCTAGGGATGTTATTCCTATGGCCGGGTAGTTCTGAAAGTTTTGCACAGCAGGAAACTCCCAAAAAACAGGCTGATGCCTATTTTAATGCACAAGATTATTTCCAGGCTATCCAAAGCTACACCGAACTACTCGATGACAACTCTCTGCCCACCGACACAAAGAAGGAAATTCTTTATAACCTTGGGTATGCTTACAAGGAAGTAAGTAACTATGTGAAGGCCGAGGAAATTTTCCGGCAAATGATGGAACTGGGCGCGCCCGAAGGCCCTACCCAACTCGCCTACTTATACTATGCGCAGGCACTGGGGCATAATGGAAAAATAAAAGAGGCCCAGGAGGTCTTTGAACAGTACGAGGCCGCCAAGTTAACCCCTAGTAACCCCACTACCCCTGGCCTGAATTCCGGAGCTGTGCTTTTCATGGCTGGTGTGGACAGTGTCAAAGTCACCTACCGGGTCGAGAACCTTGGCATAAACACCGCTCAGGCGGAGTTTAGCCCGGCATTTTTTCGCGATGGCCTGGTGTACATAGCCGGCAAGGGGTCGAGCCAGTCCTCTTCGTCGCCTGATAAAGGCTACCTCGATCTCTTTTACGTTCCGAGGCTGGAAGATCTGGCCGCAGTGGGAATAGTCGGTACTGACAACAAAGTAACCGATCTCGCTCCCTCCCCCTCCTCTCCGGGGACCAAAGCCGGTCGGCTGCTCGGGCGTGATACCTATACCCGGCCTACCGCCAACGACTCCCGCACTACCGGAAGCTACACGCCTTTCAGTTTTTCGGAAGGTTTGGTAGTTGCTAAAAGTCCAAAAAAACGCTCGAAAGGAGAAGACCCTCAGGAGTTCAGCAAGGACCTGAATACGAAATACCACGAGGGTCCGGCTACTTTTTCGGCCGATGGGTCTACCATAATTTTCACCCGAAACAATTACAATAGCGGCAAATCGAGCAAGAGCAGCGACAACATAAACAAGCTGAAACTTTATTCTGCCGAGTTACGGGATGGCGGCTGGTCCAATGTGGTGGAATTACCTTTCAATAGCGATGAGTACTCCACAGGACATCCTACCCTCACGCGCGACGGCAAAACCCTCTACTTTGTTTCGGATCGTCCGGGTGGGCGGGGCGGCACCGACCTCTACGTATCACAACTAGTGGATGGGGCGTGGTCGAGTCCTTCGAATGTGGGTGCTGAAATAAATACAAAAGGAGACGAGATGTTTCCCTTTGTGGATGAGAACGGCAACCTCTATTTTTCCTCCAACGGGCACGCCAAGCGATTGGGTGAGCTGGATATTTACTTTGCTCTGCTGGCCAGAAATACGGCTCCCCAAATCATGCATCTGGATGCTCCGATCAACTCCAAAGGGGATGACTTCGGCCTGATCACCGACGGAAACCGAACCTCGGGCTACCTAAGCAGCAATCGCCTCCGGGGAGACGATGATATCTTTCGGTTTGTCAGGGAAAGCTCCTTGTCCGGATGTCGCAATCTGGCGATCACGGTCACGGACGAAGGAAAATCAGGCAGGCTCGACAGCGTGGCTGTGTTGGTTAGAGCCCGGGGAGAAGGTCGCCGGGAGCAAACCTTGTACACCGATTCCAAAGGAATGATCAATATTTGTCTGGAAGAAAACAACGACTTCCTCTTTGAGCTTTCCAAAGATGGCTACGTTTCGAGTACCTTGGGCTTTTCTACGATTGGCCTTACCGACGACAAGCCCTCTCTGATTGGTGCGATTCTCATGCAGCCAAGTGCCCTTGCTCCTACCCGCCTATCGGGTCCCTCCAGGGTGTCGAGCGGAGGATCGGATGAGGCTGCGGATGAATGGGAGACCAGTACGCCCATCACCGCCTCTCTGCTCCGGGGGACCGTGACGGGCGAAGCCGATAAAACCCCCATCGAAGGCGTAAGAATTATTCTGAAAAACGAGTGCGACAGCACCATAAAGCAGACCGTCACCGGGCCCGATGGCAGGTATCAATTCCAGCTGATCGAAGGCTGTGACTATACCCTGGTGGCTTCGAAGTCGCTCTATGGCACCAACACCAATGCCATCACTAAAATCCCGCCTCTATCCAAGCCAAAACTCGTGTCGGCAAACCTGAAAATGCTGAAAGCGGGCGACCTGATGACCCTGGATAATATTCAGTACGATTCGGGAAAATGGGATATCCGACCCGACGCGGCCCAGGAGTTGGACAAGATGGTGGCTACTATGCGTAAGTACCCTTCTCTTAAAATCGAAATAGGCTCTCATACCGATAGCCAGGGAAGCGCCCAATTTAATCAATACTTGTCGGATCGCCGGGCAAAAGCGGCCCTTAATTACCTAGCTTCTAAGGGCATTTCGCGTAGTCGGATGACAGCCAAGGGCTACGGAGAATCTCAATTAGTAAATCAATGTAAAGACGGCGTGCTCTGTACCGAAGAAGAGCATCAGCGCAACCGCCGTACAGAATTCAAGGTACTGTTTATTCGGTAGAAAAATCTTATTCACACGTAAACCCTCCCGAAAAAGCCCCGAAATTTGGGGCTTTTTCGGTTATTTGCACTTTCTAATAGCCGCTTGTTTCGTATTTTTTGATCAATATGGTTGTATTTCCCAACGCTAAAATCAACATTGGACTCAATATCCTCGGGAAGCGTACCGATGGGTACCATACTATTGCCTCGTGCTTTTATCCGATAGGCTGGTCGGATGCTCTTGAAATTTTACCCAGCAACGCCCTGTCGTTTCAGGCCTCAGGGCTACCGATTCCCGGCGATAGCCACTCCAATTTATGCCTAAAAGCTTACGAGCTGCTCGCCCTGGAATATCCCCTGCCACCGGTTACGATTCAGCTGCTCAAAGCCATCCCCATCGGCGCCGGCCTGGGGGGAGGATCGGCCGATGCTGCTTTTACCATCAAAGCGCTTGATCAGCGGTTTGACCTTGGACTGAGCACCCAACAGCAGCAGGCGTATGCCCGGCAACTGGGAAGCGACTGCGCTTTTTTTATCGAAAACAAACCCATGTATTGCTTCGGAAAAGGGGATGAGTTTGAAGAGATAGCCTTGCGCCTCACCGGCAAATGGATTCTGCTCGTGAATCCGGGCCTCCATATTTCCACGGCCGAAGCCTACGCGGGCATTACCCCCAAGCCGGCAGCTACCGACCTACGCACCCTGCTTCAGCAACCCATCGAATCCTGGCGCGAGACGGTAGTCAATGATTTTGAAGCATCTTTGTTTCCCCGGCATGCTATTTTAGGAGAGTACAAGCAGCGGTTATATGACCTTGGAGCAGAATATGCCAGCATGAGCGGTTCCGGGTCTACGCTCTACGGAATCTTTTCAAATGAGGTCCCCTTCTCGAACAAATTTGGGAATTCTCTGGTTTGGCAAGGTATACTTGACTAATGAAAAAGGCTCTATTTTGGATACGTTAAATCCGCAGCATTCGTTTTTCAAATGAAAAAATCCTTTTACCAGGCCCCATAACATGCCTACGAAGCCAACAACCCGTTCCGGGGAAAACATATTCACAAAACGCCGGGAGCCACTGCGCTTTCTGCTGTGGCTCGGAATTGTTGGGAGTGTGCTCATTTTTACCGTATTACTAGCGATATATATCATGCGGAAGGCGGGCTCGGATTGGCAGCAGACACCACTACCCGGAATTTTCTGGCTCAGTACGCTTGTCATTCTCATGAGCAGCGTGAGCCTCCACGAAGCAGTTAATGCCTTTCATAAGGAGCGTTTTGCCGTTTATCGGTATTGCCTTGCTCTTACGCTGTTTTTGGGAATGATTTTCGTCGGGATGCAGGGGTTCGGATGGCTCCAGATGGTAGAGCGTGGCCTGACTTTGGAGGGGAACCCCTCGGCTGGTTTTGTGTATTTGCTATCTGGTCTCCACGTGCTGCATATTCTCGGAGGCTTGGTTTTTATGGGGATTCTCTTGGGCCAGGCGGCCAAAAATCAATCCTACATAGATTCTTTTGTGTATAGCGTCAATCCACCCAATCAGCTGAAAATAAAACTGATGGCTACCTATTGGCACTTTGTGGATGTGCTGTGGCTGTACCTTTTTCTCTTCCTCCTGTACCACCACGTCAACTAGCCTGACGGCTAGTTAATTCGGAGGTCGTCGGCCTTATGCCTCACAACTTCAAGTCTATCTTAAAACTGCGCCAGGCCAGTACCGTACTGGTTATCGAGAGGACGGCGGCTGTTAGCAACGGTGCTCCCGGAAAGTACAGGGCGGTATCGTGCCGGGTGAAGTAGGCAAACAGCCCCGTCATGAGCGGAGGACCTATGATGGACGTCACGCTTTGCAGGCTGGTTAGCCCGCCTTGCAGTTCGCCCTGTTCGTTGGCTGGTACCTGGGTAGAGATGAGTCCCTGAATGGCGGGCCCCGCGATTCCACCCAGAATATAGGGTACCATGAATATGTACATCATCCAGCCTTCGGAGGCAAATGCAAACAGCATGAAGCCAATAGAATACAGCAGCAGCCCTATGTACACGCTCCTTTCCTGTCCTAGTTTTGGAATGATCAGGCGAATGAGCCCTCCCTGCACTATGGCGCTTAGCAATCCTACGGCACCCAGTGAGTAGCCGATCTGGGCTTCATTCCAGGAGAATTTTTCCATCGTGTAGTACGACCACACCCCCTGCACAGCATGGGAGGCAATGTAGGTAAGTACCAGCGAGGCAATAAGGCCAGACAGCACCGGAAACTTACGCAAATGCCGCAGGGAACCGGCCGGATTGGCCCGCCGCCAGCTGAATGGCCGACGATTTTCGGGTTTGAGCGACTCCGGCAACACAAAGTACCCATACAGGCAGTTTACCAACGTCAGCCCTGCTGCCGCTAGAAACGGCACCCGAGAGCCATACTGACCCAACAGTCCCCCAAGCACGGGTCCGACAATGAAGCCCAGGCCGAAGGCCGCTCCGAGTAGGCCGAAGTTCTGAGCCCGGGTCTCGGGGGTACTTACGTCCGCTATGTAGGCGGCTCCGGTCGTGAAGCTGGCTCCCATAAAGCCCGCAATGATACGCCCCACGAAAAGCCAGCCAATGGTAGGAGCATAGGCCAGAAACAGGTAGTCGAGTCCAAACCCAAATAAGGAAGCCAGCAACACCGGTCGTCGGCCGTACTGATCGCTGAGGCCCCCGATGATGGGTGCGCATAGAAACTGCACAAAAGCGTAGGTAAAGAGCAGCCATCCCCCGTAGCGGGAAGCATCGCTCAGGCTACCTCCGATCAGTTCAGAAATTAGCGTGGGAAGTACCGGGATGATAATCCCGATGCCGGTTATATCAAGAAGAAGCGTAACGAATATGAAGCCAAGGGCGGCGGAACGTTTTGGGGGCATGTTTTTGAAAAATTTTCCAAAAATAAGTTTTATTCCGGGGAAACCGGGCTTGCATTCTCGTCTATTTAATGAGGCAATCAAATAAGCCCTGCTGGATAATTTCCCTGAAATGAGTAACGTTTCCTACCTGCATCCTTTCTTTTACACAAAATTCACTCCGACAAAATGCCATTTCTGACTATCGACTCTATAAAAGCCCGCACGTTCGATGCCATTGTCATTGGCACCGGCATCAGCGGGGGCTGGGCGGCCAAAGAACTCACCGAAAAAGGCCTGCGGACGCTGGTGCTGGAGCGCGGCCGCGACGTAAAACACGTAACCGACTACCCTACCGCGCAGATGCAGCCCTGGGAGTTTGAGCACCTCGGCCAACCTACGCTGGCCCAGCGCCAGGAAAACCCCATTGCCAGCAAGCACTATATTTTCAAAGAAGATGCCCAGCATTTTGTACTGAAAGATAAGGTACATCCCTATGTACAGGACAAGCCCTTCGACTGGATGCGTGGCTACCACGTAGGGGGCCGCTCGCTGCTGTGGGCCCGGCATACGCAACGCTGGTCCGACTATGATTTTGAAGGTCCGGCGCGCGACGGTTTCGCCATCGACTGGCCCATCCGCTACGCCGATCTGGCTCCCTGGTACAGCTACGTGGAGAAATTTGCGGGTATATCCGGCAATAAAGACGGACTGCCGCAGCTTCCCGACGGCGAGTTTCTGCCCCCGCACGAAATGACCTGCGTAGAAAAGCATTTCAGCCAGCAGATGGCACAGCACTACAAGGGTACCCGGCCCGTAATCATTGGCCGGGTGGCCCATATCACCGACCCGCAGCCCATCCATTACGAGCAGGGCCGGGCCAAGTGCCAGCACCGCGTCATGTGCCAGCGGGGCTGTCCGTTTGGCGGGTATTTCAGTTCCAACTCCTCTACCCTTCCGTGGGCCGAGCGCACCGGAAAAATGACCCTGCGGCCGCATTCGGTGGTACATTCCATTATCTACGACGAGAAGAAAGGCGGCAAGGCTACCGGCGTACGGGTGGTAGATACCAATACCAAGGAAATGACGGAGTACTACGCCAAGGTGATTTTCCTGAATGCTTCGGCCATCAACTCCAACCTGATCCTGTTCAATTCTACCTCGCACCGCTTCCCCAACGGCCTTGGCAACGACAACGGCTTGCTGGGCAAATTCATCGGCTTCCACAACTACCGGGGACGGGTAGCGGCCGAGTACGACGGCTTCCACGACTCCACCACCGACGGCCGACGGCCCAATGGCGGCTACGTGCCACGCTTTCGCAATTTGCTCAGGCAGGAAACCGACTTCCTCCGCGGCTACGCGACGAGTTTTAATACCTCCAAAAAGAGCAACGTCACCGCAGGCCTGGTGGGAGAAGAGCTGAAACAGGCCCTCTTGGCCCCGGAGACAGGCGGGTGGAACCTGGGCGCCCAAATGATGGGGGAAACAATTATGAAAGAAAGTAACTTTATCCGCCCCGACGCCAGCCTGAAAGACGACTGGGGCGTACCGCTACTCCGGATGTCGGTAGACTTTGATGATAACGACTGGAAAATGGTTAAGGACTTCTACGAGCAGTTTACGGAGATGTTTACCAAAGCGGGCTTTACCAACATTAAAACTTCGGATACCATGCGTAACCCCGGCAGCGAAAACCACGAAATGGGCGGCGCGCGCATGGGAAACGATCCGAAGACTTCGCTACTTAACAAATGGAATCAGACTGCACGCCTGCAAAAACGTATTCGTGACCGATGGTGCCTGCATGGTATCTACCGCTACCCAAAACCCGTCGCTCACCTACATGGCCCTGACGGCCCGGGCGGTAGATTACGCCGTGAAGGAGTTCAGGAAGGGGAATTTATAAGTGCAAAAAGATTGTCCCGAGAATATAGCTTTTTACAAGCTACAAATCTCGGGACAAGGGTACTGAAATTATTTTTTGGAAAACTCCCTGGAAAACGGATACTCAGGGCTTCTTCCGTTTCAAGGCCAGGTCGTGGGCCGTGTCGTAGTACGAGCGCAGGTTGGTCCAGTCAAATACATCCGAGATATTCTCCACGCGGTTGCGCTGCATGATGCGGTCGCGGCGCTGCATTTTCACAAACTTGAACAGAATTTCCGCCATTTGATCGGCCGCCTGCGTGAAGGTCTGCGACTTGCGGTTAATGACGTAAATACCCCGGTTCTCGTAGTCGCGCATGATCTGCATGATGTAGTCGCCGAAGCCCGAGAGATCGCTGGTGACGGTGGGTACACCCCGCACCACGCATTCCAGCGGTGTGTAGCCCCAGGGCTCGTAGTAGCTGGGGAAAACGCCCAAATGGCACCCCCGCACAAACTGCCCGTAATCGAGCCCAAAAAGTGGGTTGGTAGACGAAATGAAGTCGGGATGGTACACGATCTTCACGCGGTCGCGCTCGTTGTTGACCAGATTGGACTTTCTACAAAAATCCGTGATCCCGTCATCCTGCTTAAGATCGTGCGTCACATAGGCCGGCAGCTCCTCTGTCTTCCAGGATTGGATCGTACGGCGTAGTCTTAGGCGCCAGTACTCGTCCACGAAGTTGTTGAGGTCGGGCATTTTGTGGTCGGTACCTGCCGCCGTGGCTAGGAACAGTTTCTCCCCCACCTGCTTTTCGATGGCCGTACAGGTTTCCTGAAGCTCGTCCAGCACCGCCCGCGACTGCAACACGTCGGGATTGATGGAAAAGTAGGGTTGCTTGGTCACGATAAACATCACCACGGTCGTGTCCATGCCCGTCTGAACCATTTTCCAGTTCAGCCGCGCCAGAGCTTCCAGCGTCAGGTCGTAGCCTTTGTTGCTGTACTCGTACCGACCGGAGGTGAAAAAGTAAAGGGTTTTGTCAAGATCGAAGGAATAGCTGGGGAAAAAGTGGCCTAACACAAACTCATGGATCTTCTCCTTGTAGCGCATGTGCAGGTTCTGAAACTCGTGTACGGCCTGAAACCGCATTACGTTAAGTCCGTTAGGTGTCACTAGGTCGGGAATACGGCCCAGGAAGACCTCACATTCACGGGCCGTAACATCACTGACGGTGGTAAGTACCTGGGCATTCTGGGCAGCTTGCCGCTCAATGGTAGCCTGGGTGACGATGTTGTAATGGCGTGCTTCGTGTTCCCAATCGAAGAAAGGAAGTTTGTTGTAGAAGCCTTCTACGTTCTGAGCCAAGTACCTCCCCAGCATGGTAGCGTGGGTAGTGAAGGTGGTGGCTATTTTGACATTATCGCGCTTGAGGCCAGGCAAACCACTACTGGCCATCCACTCATGGTACTGGGCGACCAAATCCGTATTCTTCGCGTTGTCGGCAGCAAACTCCGTCAGAAAAATTCGCACCATATCGCCAAACACAAGCACCTGGTTGACGAGATCTTCTGTATCAACGGTCGAAATCCGGTGATTTTCCCACAAATCGTATTTTATTTGACCTAATTTGGGCATCGAACCCAGGGCGTCGAATAAGATAACGCGGGGCTTCCCCGTCACGAGCCAATATCCATACTCTACCCCGTACCCCATATCGCGCATCTTTTTTACAATACGCCCAGCCGGAGAATCGTCCAGGTTCGTAATGGGTTCAAATTCTGACAGCGCTTTCTGGGGGAAATACGGACCAAGCAGAAAATAGTCTTCATGCCACTTCTCTACCATAGCGGGTACCTTGGTACGAATTACGGTATAGATCCCGCCTACTTGATTACAAACTTCCCAGGCTACTTCGAACAGGATGCTTTTTTTCGGAGATTTTACTATTGTTTCCAAATTGGGGTCTAGTTAGTTTAATCTATGGTTTGGATAGAAAGGTACTATTTTTCGTTAAAATCACAAAAGCTCAATGTATTTACCCAAAATAATGAAAAAAAACCTGATCAACTCTCTAAAATTTATCCAATCAGAGGTTGTACTTTGCTAGATATAGGCATAAGGGTAGCGGAGGAGGACTGAGTGCTCCCGCCTAGCAAATGCCGCCATACGTCCTATACCTACTGTCCGCCCGTAGTGGTTTTGCCTGGGGTGGGGCTTTTACGGATGTCATCTAATTTAGTTCGTAGACTCACTAGAAGTGGAGCAAAATCCGTTACTTTGAAGAATAAAAAACCATTAGCAGCTATCTTTTCTGTGAAAATAACCGGTTTCGGAATTCTATCCATCTTTGTTGTCAATCTTGTGCTCGGTGCGTGTCAGGCCCAACCTTCGCCACCTGAATCCCCTCGCCCCCCCAAGCGTGAATTTAGGGCCGTGTGGGTAGCTACGGTAGACAACATTGACTGGCCCAGTCAGAAAAACCTATCTTCGGACAGACAGCAGGGAGAATTTACCGATCTGCTTGATTTCTATAAGCGAGTCGGCATGAATGCCTTATTTGTGCAGGTACGGGCAGCGGGGGATGCTTTCTATGCCAAAAGCAAAGAACCCTGGTCCGAGTGGCTTACCGGTGAGCAGGGCCGGGCACCCAAGCCCTTCTACGACCCTCTGGAATACATGATCCGGGAGTCGCACCGCCGGGGACTCGAATTCCACGCCTGGCTCAACCTCAACCGCCTGGTACATCGGTCGTCCACGAGTGTATCGTCCCAGAACCTGAGCCGCACGCACCCCGCCTGGATTCTCAACTACGATGGGGCCAAACTTTTTAATTTTGGTATTCCCGAGGTACGCCAATACATCACTGACATGACGGTCAATGTAGCCCGGAACTACGACGTGGACGGCATTCACTTCGACGATTATTTTTATCCTTATACCGTAGCCGGACAAACGTTACAGGACGATGCTACCTTTAAAAAATACGGGGGTGGATTCAGTAACAAAAACGATTGGCGACGCCATAACATTGACCTGCTGATTGAACAAATTCACGATGCCCTAACCGCCGCCAAACCCCGTCTCAAATTTGGCATTAGTCCGTTTGGGGTATGGCGCAACCGGAGCGACGACAAAGAAGGCTCCAATACGACGGGCGGGCTCACGTCCTATGACCACCTGTATGCCGACACCCGCAAGTGGCTCCGCGAAGGGTGGATTGACTATATGGCCCCGCAAGTTTATTTTTCGGCGGGGTTCGCCAAAGTTCCTTTCCCTAATCTGGTGGATTGGTGGGCTGAAAATAGCTTCGACCGGCACCTGTATATAGGGCAAGCAGCCTACCGGGTGGGGTATAAAGACAAGGATACCCACTGGCAGAACAAGTCGGAAATACCCAATCAGGTGCGGCACGTACGCGCCAGTGGAGCCGACGGTAGTATTTTTTTCAGCTCCCGTTCCTTACAGGCTAACGCCCTGGGCTTTGTGGATTCACTGCGAACTGATCTCTATCACTACCCCGCCCTGGTTCCCCCCATGCTTTGGAAAGATAGCATCCCGCCTCTGAGTCCCCAAAACTTCAAAGCTACGTTGCAAAACAACCGACCTGAGTTCTTTTGGGAGCCCCCCGCCCCCGCCCCGGATGGCGATGGAGCCTGGTACTACGTGATCTACCGATTTGAGGAGGGTCAAAAGCCCTCCGCGTACGACCCCCGTCAGATAGTGGCCATTTGTAACGAGGGACGATACTTCATAGACCGAACCGCCGAGGCTGGTAAAAAGTACTACTACTTCGTAACAGCCGTAGACCGCCTGCACAATGAAGGACGCCCCGCCGGGCCACTGCACATACTGATTATGGATAATCATTTGGTGAAGTTTTGAGAGTATAGTGCCCCCCTCACAGCCGCTTCACCTCAATCCATATATCCGTATTGCGGCCTTTGTCGTCGCTGCAGGAGATTTTGACCCGGCCGGGTGGCGGGCTCATGAATACGGCTTCTGTCGGCTTGCTCTTCTGATACAGCTTGTCATTGATGTACCAGTATACTTCCTCCACATTGTTAGCAGCCTGGCAGCTTAGCAGAAGTTGCTGCGGTTCGTCGCGCCGGATGTAGTACTCACTCCCCTGATTGGGACTCACGATAAACGGCGCTCCCTCGCGAAATACCCGCTCACAGGCGGGGTTGTGCGGCGGCTGTTTTTCGTAGGGTAGCTTTTTGAGTTCGTAGTAGGCGATTAGCTCCGGGGCCAGGTTGGGAAACGACCGGCGCTCGTATCCTTCGGCAGGCAGGCAATACGGACAATAGCTCAGCTTTTGGTTCTGATCGGTAAATACCCACTTGCGGTGCGCACAGCGCCGGTAGGGTGACACCCCCATCAGGTGGTAGTCTTCAATGGGATACGTGCAAAAATCCGATGGAATATCGCCGCTCACGGCACATACCTTGCGCATCGCCACCGACTCCGGGGCGCGGTACCAGCCCTTGGGCGAATTGTAGTCTAGGCTATTAAAGATCGAAAACAGCAGCGGCGTGGCCGTTTCGGCCCCGCTCAGCTCGGGTACCCCGGCTCCCGAAAAATTCCCTACCCATACCCCTACCGTATATTGCTTGTTGTAGCCCACGCTCCAGGCATCGCGGCGACCGTAGGAGGTGCCGGTTTTCCAGGCAATACGCGGCAGGTGGTAGGTATTGTCAAAATTGGTGGGCAGGTCGGGGCGCGTCACTTGGGTGAGCACATTGGTGATCAGGAAAGCGGCGCCGGGCGAAATAATTTCACTTCCTTTCTCCTTTCTCTTTGCCGGGAGTGCCGTGGGCGATCCGTAAACAAGCGACCGTACCTTACCCTCGTGGGCAAACGCCGCAAACAACCGGGTAAGTTCTTCGAGTGTCACGCCACAACCTCCCAGAATCAACGATAGTCCCAGATCCTTCGCTTGCTTGCTGACGGTTTGAAAGCCCACTTTTTTAAGTTGTTCTACCAGCGTGGGGGTACTTACTTCTTTTAATACCTTAACGGCCGGGATATTGAGCGAATTGGCCAGCGCAAACTCCACCGTCACGGGGCCGTTGAAGCGCTGGTCAAAATTCTCCGGTTCGTAGCCGCCAAAGTTGGTAGGTACGTCGTTAAGCACCGTTTTGGGGGTCAGCAAGCCTTTGTCAAAGGCCGTAGCGTACAGCAGGGGCTTCAAGGTACTGCCCGGCGAGCGTACCGCCCGGATACCATCCACCTGTCCGCCGTCGTAGGGATTGGTGAAATCCGCCGAGCCGACGTAGGCCTCCACGGCCATGGTTTCGTTGTTGATCACGAGCACGGCGGCATTATGGATGTTGCTTCCCCGCAGGCGATTGACGTAGTTTTTGACCAGTTCTTCGGTCTGCCGTTGCTTCTGCAGGCGGATAGCCGTGTAGATCGTAGAGGCATCGGCGTACTCCTGTTTCAACCGCAGCGCCAGATGCGGAATTTGGCGCGGCGCGGCGCGACGCCTTACGTCGAGGGGTTCGCGCAAAGCATCCTCAATGACTTTTTTGTCAAATACCCCCTGCGATTGAAACCGACGAAGCCAGGCATTCCTAGCCTGCATCAGGGTAGTGGTATGCACGTCGGGCCGCAGACTCGACGGCCGGTTGGGCACAATGGCCAACGCCGTGATCTCGGCCAGGCTAAGGAGCTGAGGAGGCTTGCCAAAATAAATAATCGAGGCTGCTTTGATCCCTTCAATGTTTCCCCCATAGGGCACCAGGTTGAGGTACAGTTGTAAAATCTCGGCCTTGGAGTAGTGTAGTTCCAGTTGAAACGCCCTCAGGATTTCCACCAGTTTATTGCCATAGGTACGCTCACGGGGGTTAAGCAGCCGCACTACCTGCATGGTGATCGTAGACGCACCGGAGGTACGCCTTCCGGTTACCAGATTGCGCAGCGCCGCCCGCCCCAGGGCGAGGGGATTCACCCCCGGATGCCAATTGAAAAAGCGATCTTCTTTGTGAATCAATGTTTTGCGCAGCAGGGGGGTAATCTCCGCCAGCTCCGTTTGCAGCCGCCATTTGTCGTCCTTGCTCAGGAAAGCATGCAGCACGGTACCGTCTGCCGCCAGTACCTGCGTGGAGTAGGGTACCTGCGGCCGGAAGGGAAAGGCAAAGTCCAGCCCGGCTACCAGCAGCAACATAAGCAGAAAGCCCACCAGGCGGCGGGAGTTTTTTGGAGTGATGCTAATTTTTGAAAAGAGTTTGGACACAGACAGACGGGCAAACGATTGAGGTAGTAAAATAACGGATTTTTTGAAAAACAGGATGCGGGCGGCCCAGTTTATTACGAACCCGGCGCGGCGGCCTTGCCGATACGCCCCGGTTTTGGGGCAGGTTGTACGAAAAAATGACCGATTTCCGACGGAGACTTTTATGCTTGTCCCAAAACCTCCTATATTACCTTGTAAAATACTCCCCAAACCACCCGGCATCCTCTATGCACCCTTTCCTGCGCTTTGTACTACGGTGGATTTTGCTTTTTCTGAGCGGATATGCAAGTTATGCGCAGGAGTACCCGCTGGTGAAGTATACCGTACGCGATGGGCTGGTACAAAATCAGGTACTGACCCTCTTCAAGGATAGTCGGGGGTTTGTATGGTGCGGCACCTGGTACGGGATCAGTAAATTCAACGGCGAGACCTTTGAGAACTATACCGAAGCAGCAGGGGCTGTGGAACGGATTGGTGGAAGATATTATTGAGGACAAAGAGGGGTATATATGGATCTTGGGAAGAGATAAACTGGCTTCTTTTGATGGAAGAACGTTTAAGAAATATGAAGTCCGCTTCTGAAAACACGGGGAGAATTCTTTTCAACTCCAACACCAATGAGATTCAGATTTTGGGCCGTGATGCCAGATTATGGGTTGTAAAGCAGGATAGCCTGGTACCGGTAGCACTGCCCAGTTTCCCACGCGGACACGTAAATACGGCCTGCTACCATGCTCTCAGTGATACCTACCTGCTTCAGATTGGTCCCCAAATACGTAAGTTATCATAAAGGCCGGACAAAAATAATCCTCGACGAACCCGAGTGGGAGATTGAGGCCGTGATTCACGGGGAAATTCATCTTACAAAAAGATCTTCCACTGGTGATCTTCAATTAGCCGTCATCAGAAAAGGGATTCCCGTTACCTTTCTCCGACTGACCTCAACCAGCTTTTTCTATACAGGCTTCGCTTGCCTACCCATTCGTGTTCTATAGCATAAGGATAATCTATACTATGTACCCGGCCGTTCGATGACGGCCAGGAGAATCGGTGAAGCACCTCCTGGAAATGAAATTAGACGAATTGAATTTTTGAGATCAGCCAGAATCTTCCGTTCTATGGCTACCCACCGAAAAAGGATTGTGGGGGCTCATGCTGACGGGCTTCCAGAATTTCCAGGAATCAGAAGTACCCAATACGTGGAGTGTTGTTGAGGACAGCAAAGGAGAGTTTCTTTTTTTGAATTACCAAAAGGGCGTACAACGCTACGATGGAAAAAGTCTGAGCACGATCCCTTCCTTAGTGCTATAATCCGAAAGCAGTAAAAGCGTTACGCCTAGCAGGTGTACCATTCGACTCCAGACACCTGGTACTTCCGGGCCCTCCGCGATCAGAAAGGGTACTGCTGGCTCCCTAGCGGCTCTGGATTGTATCGGTATGACAACTCTCGCTGGGAATTTCATACGCCCTAATCATCAGGCACTCTTGTTCCTTTTGCAATCGCTGAAGATATAGCCCGGCAGAAAATTGTTTGCGCCAGTTTTCGGCATTTCTTTACGGTGGATATTAACCCGCCTTTCCGTGCTGACTCCATTCGGGGTACCTCGCCATTGTTTGACAAGTTCCTCCTGTGCACGGTAGTAGCTAGTACGGGCGAGTACTGGTTTTCGGGCTATGGCGGTGTGGAGCGGTACGATCCCGATACCCGAAAGTTTTCTTCCTATACCCTGGCCAATGGTAAGTTTCCAACCGACGGCCGCATCCCGGTCCTGTATATTGACTGGAATGGCACGCTATGGGCGGGAGGTAGTGAGGCACTTTATCGCTACAATCCTAGCCGGGACCTTTTCGAAGAGGTATTCGATTTCCGGTTTAATCAGAACATCCAGTTTGTGGAGCAGATTAGCCCCACCCACCTCATGATTGCTGACATGCTTAACCTCTACGTGCTCAATCTGAAAAAATTCAACGAAACCAGGCAGGTAGAGATGAAGTGCTTCAACCACCACAATGGCTTCATGGGGCTGGAACCGGGGCAGCTCGGCAGCTACCGCGACTCGCGGGGACGAATCTGGATCACGTCCGGTTCGGTACTGTCGGTGGTTGATCCCACCAAGCTGGACTTGACGACGCGCCCGCTGCGTACCTATATTACCCAGATAAACCAGCAGGGGGTCTCGTTCATCCATCCCGAACAGGTGGTAGAGGTACCTCCGGGACAAAACATGGTGACGGTCAAGGCCGAGGCCCTGGGCGACGACCGGCCCTTTCGTTCGCAGTTCAGCTACCGGCTAGAAGGGGAGATGGACCAGTGGACCGACTGGCAGGAGCAGCCGTTAATCACGCTCGATAACCTCTCCAACGGCCCCCATACGCTGCTGGTACGGGCGCGGTCGGGCAACTTCGAAAGCCACGATGCCAGCATAGCCACCCTTCACTTCAAGACCAGCGTCCGATTCTGGAAATCGCCCAACTTCTATCTTTACGCCAGCCTGATAGGCTTCGGCCTGCTGACGGGCCTCATGCTGCTGTGGCAAAGCGACCTGCGCAAAAGCCGCACCGTGCTGGAACAAAAAGAGCAACTCGAAAAACGGGAGCGTACCATGCGCCTGCTTCAGGCCCAGACCATTCAGTCGCAGATGAACCCGCACTTTACGTCCAATGCCCTGGCGTCCATTCAGCGGCAGATCCTGACCCACGATGCCGAACGAGCCAGTGACAATCTCGTCAAAATGGGGCGACTGACGCGCGCATACTTAGAAGACTCGCTCCTGCGCGAAGACGACCCCCTGCTCATGAGCCACGATATTTCGCTGACCCGTGAGGTGACACTGCTCCAGATGTACGTAGAGCTGATGCAGCTACAATACGAAGACCGCTTCGATTTTACGCTGGATATTCAAAGCTCGCTCAATACCGATGAGTACCGCCTGCCCCCTTTCCTGATTCAGCCCTTTGTAGAGAACGCCATCGTGCACGGGTTGCATCATCTTACCAGCCGGGGCATGCTGCGGGTGCAGTTTCTGGGCCTGCCCAATGAGGCCCTGCTGTGCCAGATTGAGGACGACGGCATTGGCCGGGAAGCCAGCCAGCGGCTCCTGAATCAAGACTCGAAAGAATACACCTCGGTATCTACCAACCTATCGCAGAAGCGCGCCGAACTGCTCAATCAAATGGGATATTCCATCGAAATCAAGGTAGAGGACCGCCTTCTAGGCTCGGGTACCGTAGTCACCATTCAAATCGGATATAGCTAACCTCAAAAAAGTAAATCCCAAATCGTACACACGCCATGACTTCCACCTTACGCACTTATATCGTAGAAGACAATACCGCCGAGCTCAACAACGTACTGGACTTTCTGGCCCAGAAATGTCCGCAGGTAGAGGTAGTAGGCAGCAGTGGCGAAATTCAGGAAGCTTTTGCGCAAATCAGCCGTAACCGACCCGACCTGCTGATCTCAGACATCCAGATTACCGGCGGCCGCTGCTACGATTTGCTCAACCAGCTCAACGACGCCGGACGACTGCAAGGCCTCCGCATTATATTCATGACCCGCTTCCGGGATTTTGACAACGCCCGGGATGGCTTTGAGTACGCTCCTATTGCTTTTCTGGAAAAGCCCTTTACGGCCAGTGATTTGCAGAAAGCAGTAGAGAAAGTCGAGAAACACCGGACTCCCGCGCAAGCCAACCACCAGATCGAGCTGATTATGGAACTGATCGGCCACCAAACCCAAACCAGCCAGCGCCTGACGGTGACCCTGATCGGCGGATCGCTGCAACTCGTAGACCTGGGGGACATTTCCTACCTGGAAGCCGACGGCAGCGTAACCCGGTTTTACCGAAAGGAAACCGACCAACCCCTGGTCTCCAGCCGTAGCTTTGGCTACTACAAAGACCTTCTGCAAAACAATGCCCGCTTCTTTGCCATTAGTAACAGCGTGCTGATCAACATGGATCACTTTGACCGGTATGATCACACGCAACGGTTGGTATTTCTCAAAAACCCGGCCAGCCACGTCTACGCCTCCCGGCAAGGAGGGCGGGCCCTCCGGCAGTTCATGCTCCAGAACCCCCTGCCCGACTCCCGACCAACGGAGTCGCTCCGGGGGCTATTCCGGAAGCTCTTTGGCTTGAACGGATGACCGGTTATCGCTAAAAAAGACCAATGGTTCTAAAAATGGACGGGTTACCGGTGAGCAGGGCTCAAAGGCGACCTGCTGTATTATCTTTAACACTCATTATAGAAAGCAGATACTCGACCCGTCCGACCTATAATCCATTCCTGCCCATGTATTCTCATTCTGTACCTCACAGCCGTTCTTTTTCTACATCGGCTATTCTATGCTCATTGCCTGCGCAGGGGCTCCGGTTGCCTTTTCCGGATGGGAAGCACTTTATTCCCGCTGAACAGATTGTGGCGTTACGAAGTATAAGAAATTACACCCTTATTCATTTTCTGGATCGGCCTACTTTGCTTTACTCACGCACATTGAGCCATGTGCTACGTCGGCTCCCCACCTCCTACTTTGCCCGCATTCATCGCAGCCACGCTATTAACCGACAGCATATCCACACCCTTTCTGATCTCCATGTGCTCCTGACCGACGGCTCCAAATGGGTGGTAAGCCGGCGGCGGAGCTTGTAAGTACCCTGGCAGACAAAATCTAGAACCTAACAAGCTGATGAAGCTATGGCCAAAGGCTCCTCCCACCACAGGGAAGGAGTCTTTTTTTGCATTAGGTTTCCGAATCACAAGTCCAGTCTGGTAACTTTCCGCATTTCTTACTTTATTTACAAAGAAACCAACCAAACTGCTATTCCAGATGTCCAAATACGTTGCCGCCATTGACCAGGGTACTACCAGTACACGTTGTATACTTTTTGACCGCCAGGGTACCATCGTATCGGTGGGCCAGAAAGAACACGAACAGATCTACCCCAAGCCCGGCTGGGTGGAGCACAACCCCGACGAAATCTGGAAAAATACTCTGGAAGTAATAGCCCTGGCGCGGATCAAGGCATCGGTCACGGCCGCTGACATTGTGGCTATTGGCATCACCAATCAGCGCGAAACTACGGTGGTATGGAATAAACGTACCGGCAAAGCCTACCACAATGCCCTTGTATGGCAGGATACCCGTACGGGGGCGCTGGTGGCAAGCTATGAAAAAGAAGGAGGCATTGACCGCTTCCGCGCCACCACTGGCCTGCCGCTGGCTACCTATTTCAGTGGCTTGAAGCTGAAATGGCTGCTGGAAAACGTGGAAGGACTGCGGGCCGACGCCGAGAAAGGGGAGGCGCTGTTTGGCAATATGGACACTTTCACCATCTGGAACCTGACCGGAGGACCCAAAGGAGGCATTCACGTGACCGACGTAACCAATGCCAGCCGCACTCAGCTCATGGATTTACATACCCTACAATGGGACGAAGGGATGATGCGGGCGTTTGATATTCCTCCGGCCATGCTCCCGGCTATTAAAAGCAGCAGCGAAGTGTACGGGCACGTCAGCTCGGAGGTACTACCCGGAGTACCCATTGCCGGAGCGCTGGGCGATCAGCACGCCGCCTTGGTGGGGCAGGCTTGCTTTGAAGCCGGAATGGCCAAGAACACCTACGGAACGGGTTGTTTTCTGGTGATGAACACCGGCAACGAGCTTCGTCTTTCCGAAAAAGGCCTGATCACGACCATTGCTTACAAATTTGGCGACCAACCCGTGCAGTATGCCCTGGAAGGGAGTATTGCCATAGCGGGGGCGCTAGTGCAGTGGGTGCGCGACAACCTGGGTCTGATTCAGAAGAGTAGTGATATTGAGGCGCTGGCCCAAACTGTGGAGGACAACGGAGGAGCTTACTTTGTACCGGCTTTTTCGGGCCTGTATGCTCCCTACTGGCGTAACGATGCCCGGGGTATCATTGCGGGTCTCACCCGCTACGTCAACAAAGGGCACATTGCCCGGGCCGTACTCGAATCCACTGCGTATCAGACACTGGACGTCGTGAACGCCATGGAGCAGGATTCGGGCATTAAGTTGGCCTCGCTACGGGTGGATGGAGGCATGGTGGCCAATCAGATGCTGATGCAGTTTCAGGCTGATATGCTGGGAACTCAGGTAGTAGCACCGGCTGTAGCCGAAACCACCGCCCTCGGAGCTGCCTATGCCGCCGGTCTGGCGGTGGGTTATTGGGCCGACCTGGACGATCTGCGAAAAAACTGGGCCGTGGCCCAAACCTGGGAGCCACAGATGGAAGCAGACCAGCGCGCCGATCTCTATAAGGGTTGGCAAAAGGCCATTACCAAATCATTTGGCTGGGAAGAATAGCACTGGAAAGAGAATGAATTAGAATAAAGCCGCCGGAAACTGTATAATCCGGCGGCTTTTTTGGTCTGTATACCTCTAAAACCGTAACTTCGCCCCCACTACCTACCATACATCTACCATGGCACATCAATTGGTCTTGAGAAGACCGCTGGCTTTTTTTGACCTCGAAACTACAGGAATCAATATCAGCCGGGATCGGATTGTTGAAATATCGGTAGTAAAAGCCCATCCGGCTGGGGAGGAAGAGATTCGAACGATGCGTATTAATCCCGAAATACCGATTCCGTTGGAAAGTAGCCTGATTCATGGCATCTATGATGATGATGTGAAGGAATGCCCCCCGTTCAAACGAGTCGCTAAAAACCTGGCGACCTTTCTGGAAGGCTGCGATTTGGCCGGTTTCAACAGCAACCGCTTCGATGTACCCATGCTGGTGGAGGAGTTTTTAAGGGCGGGACTGGACTTCGATGTAAAAAACCGTCGCTTGATTGATGCGCAGCGGATATTTCACATGATGGAACCCCGCAACCTGTCGGCCGCTTACAAGTTCTACTGTGGTAAGGATTTGGTTGGGGCTCACGGTGCCGAAGCCGACGCCTGGGCCACTTACGAAGTACTGAATGCCCAAATAAAACATTATGAAGGTGTAACCGTCCATGATAGCAGCGGCAACACCGTGGCACCTATCCTAAATGACATGGATGCCCTCCATATCCTTACCGCCACCCGCAACGTAGACTTTGCCGGCAGAATGGTCTACAACGATCTGGGAGAGGAGCTTTTCAATTTTGGAAAACACAACGGGAAACGGGTCCTGGACGTGTTGAAACAGGAACCTTCTTTTTTTGATTGGATGATGAAAGGGGACTTTCCGCTCGACACCAAACGCAAATTAACCGAAATCCGACTGAGGACCCTTACCCAGCGGTAGAACAATCCTGTTTATCGGACTTGAGTAAGCAGTAATTATCATTAAATTTGCCCAAATTTTTTAGCAATTCAATTCCTGATTCAACAAAAAATACCCTCTTGCGATGATACAGACGCCCGCTATACAGGAAATAATCCAGCTTGTTCCACTCAAAAGCTATTTGATTCTTAGCACCGCCCTGTTTGTGATTGGCATCCTTGGCGTGTTAATCCGTCGGAATGCCATTGTTATTTTTATGTCGGTAGAGCTTATGCTGAATTCGGTGAACCTGTTGCTCATCGCCTTCTCATCCTACAAATCAGATCCTTCGGCACAGGTGTTCGTGTTCTTTATCATGGCTGTTGCAGCGGCAGAAGTAGCTGTGGGTCTGGCAATTATAGTTATGATTTATCGAAATACCCGAACGATTGACATCAATTTCCTGAACAAACTCAAAGGATAGGCTGCACTAACCCACAAATTATACCATCATTAACAACACTCTATGTCTCCTACCTTACTCGTTCTGATTCCTTTATTACCTCTGATCGGATTTTTGATCAATGGAATCGGGTTTCGTCATGTGCCCAAAGGCGCCGTCGGGCTGATCGGCTCCCTGGCAGCTTTGGGTAGTTTTGCCGTTTCGGTCGTGGTACTTCTGGCCTTTAAAGATTCCGGGAAGCCAGCCCCAGGTAGTTTCCCTCTTCGACTGGATCAGTGTCGGTGAATTGACCATTCCCTTTTCCTTTCAGATAGATCAGCTTTCCTTGCTCATGCTGATGATCATCACCGGTGTCGGTTCGCTGATTCACATATATTCTATCGGATATATGAAACACGATGAGGGTTTTGGTAAGTTTTTCTCCTTCCTGAATCTGTTTTTGTTCTTTATGTTGCTGCTGGTGATGGGGTCCAACTACGTGATCATGTTCATCGGTTGGGAGGGCGTGGGGCTTTGTTCGTATCTGTTGATTGGCTTTTGGAACAAGAATACCAACTACAATAACGCCGCCCGCAAAGCCTTTATCATGAACCGCATCGGGGACTTAGGCTTTCTTCTGGGTATTTTTACGATTATTCTACACCTTTGGTTCAGTAGAGTACACGGAGGTGTTTCGCCAAGCGACCGGCCTACCCGTGGGCGACTCGGTGGTGGTCGACCATTACCCTTTTGCTTTTTATAGGTGCTATGGGCAAGTCGGCCCAAATCCCTCTGTATACCTGGCTACCTGACGCCATGGCTGGCCCCACGCCCGTATCTGCCCTGATCCACGCGGCCACGATGGTAACGGCAGGTATCTACATGGTGATCCGCTCCAACGTGCTCTACACGCTCGCTCCCGAGTCGCTCGAAATCGTGGCTATCGTTGGCGCAGTTACGGCCTTATTTGCAGCTTCCATCGGTCTTTTGCAGAACGACATCAAGAAAGTCCTGGCCTACTCCACCGTGAGTCAGCTGGGCTACATGTTTCTAGGACTGGGTGTGATGGCCTATTCAGCTTCCATGTTCCATGTCATTACGCATGCTTTCTTCAAAGCCCTGCTATTCCTCGGTGCCGGCAGCGTAATTCACGCCATGTCCGACGAGCAGGACATCCGGTTTATGGGGGGGCTGCGCAAAAAACTCCCGATTACATTCATCACTTTTCTGATAGCTACCTGGGCCATAGCGGGCTTGCCTCCTTTTGCCGGTTTTTTCTCAAAAGACGAAATTCTGGCGCACGCCTTCGAGCACAACAAACTCCTGTGGGGAATTGGCGTTCTTGGCTCGGCCATGACTTCCTTTTATATGTTCCGGCTCCTGTTCCTGACCTTCTTTGGAAGTTTTCGAGGCACGCATGAACAGGCGCATCACCTGCACGAATCACCCGCTTCCATGACCATTCCCCTGGTGATCCTAGCCATTTTCTCTGCTTTGGGCGGATTCATCGGAGTTCCCGAGGCCCTGGGTGGAACCCATCAGCTGGCTGAGTTCATGAGTCCACTATTTGATGGGTCGCGGCAGGTCAATCCGGGAGCCTTTGCGGCTACGGCACTGACCCACTCGGAAGAGTACCTGCTCATGGGGGTATCTGTGGCAGTAGCCTTGATTGCCGCCGTGGTGGCCTATGTGATGTATATAAGCCGAAATACAGTGCCTGCACCGGAGTCTGAAACGCGTACTGGTTTGCAACAAGTGGTGTACAACAAGTACTATGTCGACGAGCTGTACGATGCGGTATTTGTAAAACCAACGAAGGCAATGTCCAGTATTCTAGCCAGTTTCGGTGAATTTTTCATTGATATTTTTGTGGAAGGAACGGGCAAGTTGGTCAAAAGCCTATCGAACCTAGGCCGTCAGACACAGACGGGCTCAATTAGCTACTACATCTTTGCGATGGTCGTCGGCATCATGGTGATTTTATTCTGGAATCTGTTGCTCAACTAATATTGGAAGCTAGAATGAGTGGATACTAGAACAGCTACGGATAAAACCTGATCGCCGACACGTATTCACTCATCCAAAGTTCACTCATTTAAAATCAATTAAATGTTAACTATTCTATTAATCCTGGTTCCGATTGTAGCAGGCCTGCTGGTTCTGAGTCTGGGTGGACGCAATGTAAAGCAACTAGCGCTGGTAGGAGCGCTGGCCGAACTCGCCATCGCCGTGGTGGCCTGGTCGCAGTTTGACCCGGCCGGAGGGCAGCAGTTTGGATTCAAATACGACTGGATCGCCTCCGCTGGCGTTACGTTTGGTGCTGGGATGGACGGAATCAGCCTGCTGTTGGTGCTTTTGACGGCCTTCCTCTCGCCTCTGATTATCCTGTCGGCTTTTGGGCATAGCTACAAAAATCCTTCGGCTTTTTATTCCCTGATTTTGTTTATGGAGGCGGCGTTGATCGGAGTTTTTACTGCCACCGATGCTTTTCTTTTCTACCTTTTCTTCGAGGCAGCCCTGATTCCAGTCTACTTTCTGGCCGCCGTATGGGGGGGAGAAAATCGCCTGAAAGTTACGTTTAAGTTTTTTGTGTATACCATTTTTGGCAGCCTGCTGATGTTGGTCGCCTTGATCTACCTCTATTTCCAGACTCCCGGTCAGCATAGCTCTGAAATTACAGCTCTCTATAATTTAAAGTTATCTGCTTCGGCCCAGGGATGGGTATTTTGGGCCTTTTTTATCGCATTTGCGATCAAGATGCCCTTATTTCCCTTCCATACCTGGCAGCCCGATACCTATACAGAATCCCCTACGCCAGCCACCATGCTGCTGGCAGGCATTATGCTCAAAATGGGCTTGTATGGTTTGATCCGGCTTCTGCTGCCCATAGTTCCCGCGGCGTTGACCGACTGGGGATCGGTAGCCATCGTGTTGTCGGTAATAGGAATCGTATACGGATCTGTGATTGCGATCCAGCAGCGCGACATGAAGCGACTGATTGCTTATTCTTCTTTTGCCCACGTAGGCTTGATGGCCGCCGGGGTCTTTTCCGTTACTCTGAATGGGTTACAGGGAGCACTCGTGCAGATGCTCGCGCACGGCATCAATGTAGTAGGGATGTTCTACATCGTCGAAATAATTTATAGCCGTACCCATACCCGCTACCTGG
Source organism: uncultured Cytophagales bacterium (assembly GCA_963768025.1). Taxonomy (GTDB): domain Bacteria; phylum Bacteroidota; class Bacteroidia; order Cytophagales; family Spirosomataceae; genus CAVYGM01. The sequence continues at coordinate 233,974 of CAVYGM010000011.1, read as the reverse complement.
ATCATCTGGGCGGTATCACCCAGAAAACCCCTCGCCTGAGTGTGTACTTCATGGTAATGTTGCTCAGTAGTGTGGCATTGCCACTCACCAGTGGATTTGTAGGCGAGTTTCTGTTGCTGGCCGGGGTGTTTGAGTACAACAACTGGCTGGGGGCCGTAGCCGGCCTGACTATCATACTAGGGGCCGTGTACCTGCTGCGCATGTTTCAGAAAGCCATGTTTGGAGAAGCAACCGAATCCTCGGCTAGCTTCAAGGATCTGACGCCCATTGAGCGGACCGTGCTGATTCCACTGACAATCATGGTATTCTGGATTGGTATTTATCCGGGTACGTTCCTGAAAATGACCGAGCCCAGTGTCAACGAGATCCTGAGGTTTCTGAATAGCTAATTTGACTTTACTACTTTCTATATGTACCCGATTGTATTGTTATCCGTACTGGGAATTGTAATCCTCTTCCTGGGATTCCTTAAATCGAAAAGCATTCTCCTGCCCGCAACCCTGTTGTTCCTGGCCATTGCCTTGGCGGGAAATTTTGTGGAATGGAATGAAGGCCCGGTGTTATATTTCTACAACATGCTGGCTGTCAATAATATCACGCTTACCTTCAATGCCATCGTGCTGGTGTCAGCCTTTATGATCGTAGCTATGACGCGCGGCTTCCAGGACGACGACGAATCCCAACCGGCGGAGTACTTCGGGATCATGGTGTTTTCGCTAGTCGGCGCTTTCATGATGATCGGCTTTGAAAACCTCATCATGCTTTTTTTGGGACTGGAAATTTTGTCGGTTTCCATGTACGTGCTAACCGGAAGCGACAAGCGAAACTTGCGTTCTAACGAGGCGGCTTTGAAATACTTTCTAATGGGCGCATTTGCTACGGGAATTTTGCTCTTTGGCATAGCCCTGCTGTACGGTGCAACGGGTTCATTCAGTCTTTCCGAAATTCAGTCGTTCGTGTCGTTGAACCTGCGCACACCTTCTTACCTGCTGTATGCGGGCTTGCTGCTGGTACTAATCGGTATGCTGTTCAAGGTATCGGCGGTACCTTTCCATTTCTGGACCCCCGATGTGTACGATGGAGCCCCGTCTATTTTTACGGCATTTATGTCCACTATCGTAAAAACCGCCGGATTTGCCGCACTTTTTCGTCTGCTATCCCACTCGTTTTCGGGAATTTACGATTTCTGGTGGATCACACTGGCCGTCATTACGGTGCTGACGCTATTGGTGGGTAATATTGTTGCCGCCTACCAGGATAGCTTCAAGCGTATGCTAGCGTATTCAAGCATCTCACACGCAGGCTATCTTCTGATCGCCCTGACCTCTATGACCAAGCAAACCGAAAACTCCATCCTGTTTTATTCGATGGCCTATTCAATAGCCACTATCAGTGCATTTGGGGTGCTGATTCCCCTTACGAAAGAAAAAACCATGACTGGGAAGCCCAATGAATCATTCGGTGCCTTCAATGGCCTGGCTAAAAACAACCCTCTTTTGGCTTTTGTTCTAACGGTCTCCATGCTTTCACTGGCCGGAATCCCGCTGACGGCTGGCTTCTGGGGCAAATTCTTTGTATTCAGCAGTGCGGTTGAGCGGGGATTGGTGTGGATGCTGGTAATAGCGGTATTGATGTCTGCTGTTGGTATTTACTACTATTTTAAGGTAATCATTGCCGCCTACATGAAGGAAGGCGACACCATTAAGATTCGGGTAGCTCCCTTCTACCAGATTGTGCTAATTACCGCCACAGTCATCACCATTCTTTTTGGCGTGGCTCCCGGCTTGTTTGAAGGAATTTTGTAAGGAATCCCATTTACGTGTCCATACAACAGAAAGCCGCAGGAAATTCCTGCGGCTTTCTGTTGTATACACCGATTTTTTGAGAAAATCTTAAAAAGCAAATGCTTGCTGATTGCCGAAAGTTAAAAGCCTACCGCTCCTACTACACGTTCATCAGTGACTCACGACGGCGCATCTTACCAGCCGGGATGCCAAACATCATCTTGAAACGTCGGCAAAAGTAAGCCGTGTCCTTATAGCCCACGTCGGATCCAATGGCCCGGATGCTTTTCTTGGAAGTGCGCAGCAAATCCACCGCTTTTTCCATGCGCTGATACTCGATATAGTCCTGAGGGTTGATGCCCGTGAGCATTTTGAAATATTGCCCTACGTAATCTTCCGATACGTTGGCCACATTGGCTAGTACTTTATTGGAAAGGTCTCCCCCCAGGTTGTCTTTAATGTAGGCAAAAATATCGATCAGACGAGGGTCTTTAAAGTAGGTGCTGTTGGTAACGAGCTGTTCTACGAATAGCTTGTTTTTCAAAATATAGCGAATGATCTCGATCACAACTTCCTCAGTTTTGATCTTGATGATTCGTCCCTTGCCGGCCGTATCGGTCATATCCTCACCCAAAATCTGATTGATCGTAAGCGCCATCTGATCATCCCGCTTAATTAGAAAGGGAGGTACATCAAGCGAGGTGAAGAAGTTGACGGTGTCAAAAACCTTTGCCTCAAACGAAATCAGACCAAACGAATTGGGCAGTTTGCCAATCGTAATCGGATCGTGACCGGCCTGAATATAGTTGTCGCGGTTGGTCATAAACTCTTCGTTGGATACCACCTTAGCCAAGCTGGAGTTTCCGTACGTGACGGTAGCGTGCTTGCCTCCGGGAATAAATAGCATGTCTCCCACTTCCACTCGTTGGGGCTCCTCGGTACCGAACGATACTTCACCATCGTAAAGAATGGTAAGGGAGTTCTGCACGTCGTAGTAGTTTTTGATCGTAATCGGCTGCAAAATGTGAATGTGACGTGCTTTCACAAACTTAACTCCGAGGGATTCGATGATTTTATTGTAATCTTCCATAGTATATATATTTGGGCGTGCGAAGGCCGGTAAAATCTAATTTTGTACAAATCTAATAAATTGTACTAAACTAATACAAGTATGTAGAGAACAAAATGTAAAAAAAAATGTGCGTTTGTAGCAACATAACGCACATTTTTTTTATAAAATTTCGCACAATGGCCAATTTGCGCTATTTAAGCAACTCTCTGGCAATAACTAATTTTTGTATTTCTGATGTACCTTCATAGATTTGCGTAATCTTGGCGTCACGCATGAGGCGCTCCACGTGGTATTCTTTCACATATCCGTACCCTCCGTGTATCTGTACGGCTTCGGTGGTAGTCCACATAGCTACGTCTGAAGCAAAGAGCTTGGCCATAGCGGCTGATTTCACATAATCCTTGCCTTCATCCTTCTCGCGGGCGGCCTTGAACACCAATAGTCGGGCGGCTTCTATGCGGGTGGCCATCTCGGCTAGCTTGAATTGAATCGATTGGTGATCAAAGATTGGCTTCCCGAATGTGGTGCGTTCCATGGAGTACTGCAGGGCTAGTTCGTAAGCCCCCGAGGCAATGCCCAACGCCTGGGCAGCTATTCCAATTCGCCCTCCATTGAGCGTACCCATGGCAAATTTAAAACCAAAGCCATCTTCTCCAATTCGGTTCTCCTTCGGCACCACCACGTCAGTAAACATCAGTGAATGGGTATCAGAAGCCCGAATACCCATTTTATCTTCTTTACGGCCCACAGAGAAGCCTTGCACCCCCTTCTCCACAAGCAGGCAGTTGATGCCCTTATGTCCTTTTCCAGCGTCGGTCTGGGCCATGACCAGGTACACCGAAGCCGTGTTGCCATTGGTAATCCAGTTTTTGGTTCCATTGAGCAGATAATGGTCGCCCTGGTCTTGGGCCGTAGTATGCTGTGAGGTGGCATCTGACCCGGCTTCGGGTTCCGAAAGACAAAACGCCCCGATAATCTCACCTGAAGCAAGCCGGGGGAGGTATTTTTGCTTTTGGGCTTCGCCGCCAAAATATTCCAGCCCCCAGCATACCAGGGAGTTATTGACCGACATAATCACCGAGGCAGAAGCATCTACTTTTGAGATCTCCTCCATGGCGATCACGTACGATACAGTGTCCATGCCTCCACCGCCGTACTCCGGCGCTACCATCATGCCCATAAAGCCCATGTCGCCCATTTTGCGCAACAGAATGGAGTCAAATTTCTGATTGGTGTCGCGTTCAATAACCCCGGGGAGGAGTTCGTTTTGGGCAAAATCGCGGGCCGCCTGCCTTACGGCTTCGTGCTCTTCACTAAGATTAAAGTCCATGGGGGTTCTTTCCGATATGATTGACATAATACTGCTTGAATAATATAGATGATGAAGTTTATAACCAAAAATAATGAAATCTACTCCTGTATACAAGCCCACTAACAAACGGGACACAAAAGTCTGACTACTAATAGATTAAATGTCAACCAATAGCATAATTAAGAAGCTGCCTGATAGAGTTGAATAGGTTACTTAACAACTCTTAACACCAAAATGACTCAATATGTCTTGATAATTTGAAGGAGGCAATTAGTTTTGCTATAGACTAATGCCATTTTACCGCCATAAATGCAACCGTTATCCTTACGAAATCAGTATATCCGGCTCTCAGATTTTATTGAAATAAAATTGGACAGTAAGTACTGGCTTTGGAAACTTGTCATTTTTTGCGCGGTACTTTCCTGGTGTTTGGCTACTCCCCCTTATACGGCTGTTGCCTACTCAGATGCCTGGGCATTTATCAAAGTTCAGGCTTCTGACTTGCTTCACCCTACCGGTCTGGACGTATACATTCGGAGAGAAAACATGGTGATGCGTTGGATTCTCCCGCTTATTTATGCAATTACTGGGCAAAGTGTTTGGATGATTTTAATGATCCAGGCAATTTTGGGAATCCTATTTTTGTATTTGTTTTCCCGGGAAGTGTTCCGGCAAACTGGTGACAAAATACTGACGGCTTTTTTCACACTAGGCCTTTCCAATATTTTTGTTTTTTCCTGGTTTTTCGTGGATACGGCAGGATATGGCGACAGCTATGCTTACTTTTTTCTGATGCTAGCCTTGCTGATCCGTAACCCCCTTGTGTTATTTATTTGTCTTCAGGCTGCTTTTTTTACTGATGAAAGAGCCCTCATTGCCTCCGGATATCTGATTTTGTGGTGGATGACCCGTTCTCTACTCGATGAGCCATTGACAGTGGAGTCCAACAGCTTTTTCACAACAATAAAGGGTATCTTCTCATCACAAACCTGGGTGGTACTGGTAGCCCTGGCAGTATACCTGGTTTTTCGCAATTATATCATGAGTACTTACTTTTCCGAGCATCGCTACACTACGATGGGTACCCCTGTGCTTTTTGCAGACATGCACCGCTGGGGTCTTGGAAATAGCCTATGGACCTCCTTTGAGGGTATGTGGCTTCCTTTGCTCGTAGCCGGTTTTACACTTTTCAAAACCGGCCGGTATTGGCATCTCATTGCTCTTTTGGTAGGTTTCATTGTGTTGATTATTACAGGTATTTTTGTTCACGATATTGACAGGGCCTTGGGGTATGGATTTCCATTCTTGCTTATTAGCGGTCTTATTTTGTCCCGGCTACTATCCCTTACAGAGTATAGATTGGTAACCTTTATCATGGCTATTATATGTATTATTAGCCCCATGTGTTATACACAAGGGTATAACAAAGTGATATGGGCTGAGCCCTTGCCGATGAAGGCCCTGATGGTCCTAGACAGGATGGCAGGGTGGGGGTGGTTTGAATAAAAGACCCACTTCCTCATAAATATTATTTCTTACCTCCAATATGCCCATACTTACTGTTTTCTATATAAAAATCCTCTTTTCTTTTTTCTTAAGCGTTGCCCTCATATGGGTGGTGCTTAGGCCTGGCCTGTTTGCAAAGTGGCAGCAAGAACAGGATACCTGGGTATTGGGAGTAGGGTTTCTGATAGTCCGTTTGTTGCCTTGGATCGGAGTTTTTCTGATTATCAACGAAGACCCGCGCGGTGATGTGCCGTTTTTCTTCTACAAAGCCCAAGCCGCCAAGCTGGGCGGATTTGTGTACCGCGATTTCTGGTCCTACCACGCGCCGCTCTTTGCCTATATAATTAGTCTACCGCTGTGGTTGTGGCACAATTCACGGGCTATTGTGCTTCTAATGGTGCTGATGGAGACGCTGATCGTGTGGCTTACCTACCGAACGTACAAGGAAAAAACGGCCAACGCTTTGCAACTCACCTTCGTCTACTGGCTGTTGCCGGCAGCTTTTATGTACATTTTGGTAGATGGGCAGGAAGAAGTGTGGTTTTGGGGTGCGGCCCTGCTGCTTTGGCGATTCGCGCATCGCCATCCCAAAAACTATGAGATTGGCTTGGGAGTACTATTTGCCCTGGCCCTCCTGACCATTAAGGTAACCTTCATCTTTTTCCTGCCGCCCTTGCTACTGGTTACCCGCAAGCCACTAAAAATGCTCCTGACCATGGCGGCCATCGGGCTGCCGGTTCTGGGCTTGTTGTACTGGCAGATTGGTGACCTTTTCCTGATGCCAATCCGGCATACCGAGCAACTCATGACCCCTAATCTCTTTTCGGTGTTTCGACCATTCATTGAAATTTTTATTACTATCAACGAAAAAAACTCCCCCCTGCTCAACTGGATCGGACTGGTATTTACTCTCATGATTCCTTCCTATATGGCCTGGAAGAGCCGTACCCGGCACCTCACCGAAGTACTTCCCGGCTTATTTATTGCTACTTTCGTGTGCATGATGCTCTTTCAGGCGAGCGCACCGGGAGCCTATCTGATAGCCTATTTGGTAGCGGTGGTATTTGAACTTGTTAACCTGAAAAAAGCCTGGCACGTAGGAATTTTGCTTACTCTCAACTGGCTTACGGTAGTGCAGCCTTTCGTGTACGTCTACAATGATCAGCCCTCCTACACTAGCTTTGGGATGTTTGCCGAGCCAATATACCTATTTGAATACTCCTTGCAACTCGTTAGCGTGGCGTGCTTCCTCTGGATTCTCCGACAGGCCTATCAGCACGTTGTCAAGGCCAAATTTTCCGTGGCTGTATGAGCATAGTCATCCTCAAAGTAGCCCTAAGTGTGGCACTGCTGCTGGTCATAAGCGCTGTCTTATGGAAAAAGGCATACCTGCAGCAGCGGTTGAAAGACCGGAACGTCGTCATCTGGATCGCCGTGGGCTGGTTACTTTTCCGTCTGCTGCCGTTTGTGATAGTATACATCCTAGCTGGCATTGCTCCTACTTCCGACGTGAATGGCTTTTGGGATGAAGGGAGCAAAGCCTCTCAGGGCATGGTAGTATACCGCGATTTCTGGTCGCCTTACTCGCCGTTGTATGCGTACTACCTGGGTGCTTGGCTGAAAATCTGGTACGACCCCCGGATGATCGTATTCGCTATGACGGTTATGGATGCCTTGGCGTTGTGGGTAACGTGGCACCTGTATCGGGCCCGTCTGTCGGACGCTGATTTTCTCTATACGGCCTTGCTTTACTACTTGCTTCCCGGCTCGCTGATTCTTTGTGTAGTGGGCGCACAGGAGGATGTCTGGATGTGGCTATTTGTGATCGTGGCGTATCTCTACCGACAGCGTACCGGGCGGGTAGAGGTATACGCCCTCATTCTGGCGGTGGCTCTGCTGATGACCAAAGCTATTTTCGTACTCATTCTGGTACCATTATTTTTATTGGAAAAGGAAAAAGTGCGCTTTGTACTGATAATGGCGGTAGTAGGTATCCTCAGCCTGGCTATTCTGTACCCATTGGTAGGTTGGGAGTTTACCCAACCGCTCGACGAGGCGAAGGTACTACGGGCACCTAATGTGCTTTCGGTACTCAACCCCTGGTTTTTTAACAGTATTAGCGTTGGTGAAAAGTTCTGGAACTGGGTGGGGCTTGTTGTTTCCGTAGGCATTGGCAGTTGGACGGCCTGGCGTTTTCGCTATGCCGATTTCCCCGAACTCATCTCCCGCACCTGGGTAGTACTGTATGCTACTATGATGGTGATTCAGCAGAGCGCCTACAGCAACTATATCTTCCTTTTCCTGATACCGCTGGTATTTTATATCCTCGACTGGCAGAACAGAAAACAGGTAGGGCTCTTGCTCCTGTTCAACCTGCTGTGCGTCGTGCATCCCTCCTACTGGTGGCGGCTGGGAATGCCCAGATACCTGATGCCATCGGACGTGTGGGCCACTCCGGCCCTCGTGCTGGATTACCTGATGCAGGTAATAATAGTGGGGCTCACAGGGTATTTTGTGTGGCTGGCCGCAAGGAGCAGTAGGAAGCGAGCCTTTGCCTAGTTTTTATACGATGTAGAAACAACAAAAATCCCCGCCTAACCCGACGGGGATTTTTATTTATAAAACCTCGGGCGAAGTTCCTCGGCCCGAAGGCAAACATCTTTTACCCAATGGTATCAAACCCACAATAAGGTACCAGTACCTCCGGAATACGGATACTACCATTGGCCTGCTGATTGTTTTCAAGCAGGGCGGCCAAAATACGTGGCAATGCGAGCGCCGAGCCGTTGAGGGTGTGCAGCAGCTGCGTTTTCCCCTCTACTTTGTAACGGAGTTTGAGGCGGTTGGCCTGGTAGTTTTCGAAATTGGATACGGAGCTGCATTCGAGCCAACGCTCCTGGGCGGCCGACCACACCTCAAAGTCGTAGGTCAGGGCGGAGGTAAAGCCCATATCGCCGCCACACAGGCGCAGAATTCGGTAGGGCAGTTCCAGTTTTTCCAAAAGTCCCTGTACGTGTTTTGCCATTTCTTCCAGCGCGGCATACGACTCCTCGGGCTTGCATATCTGCACGATCTCTACTTTATCAAACTGGTGTAGGCGGTTCAGGCCCCGCACGTGCGCGCCCCAGCTACCGGCTTCCCTGCGGAAGCAGGGGGTATGGCCCACGTTCTTGACCGGCAAGTCACTCTCGGCCACGATCACATCGCGGTAGAGGTTGGTGATGGGTACCTCGGCGGTCGGAATCAAATACAGGTCATCCTCGGGCATGTAGTACATCTGCCCCTCCTTGTCGGGGAGCTGTCCGGTTCCAAAGCCCGAGGCGGCATTGACCACAATCGGTGGCTGAATTTCGGTATAGCCCGCGGCTGCGGCCTCGTTCAGAAAAAACGAAATCATGGCGCGCTGAATCCGGGCGCCCTTCCCTTTATAAACCGGAAAACCCGCGCCACTGATCTTATTCCCTAATTCAAAATCAATGATGTCATGCTTTTTGATCAGCTCCCAGTGCGGCTGAGCACCTTCTGGCATTACCGGTTTTTCACCTTTTTCCAGAATAGTCTCGTTCTCATCAGCGGTACGGCCCTCGGGAACGCTTTTGTGGGGTAGATTGGGGAGCTTCACTAACTCTTCCTGTAATTCAGCTTCGGCGCGTTTCAGCTGCTCGTCCAGTTCTCTGGAACGATCCTTCAGGCTGGCCGTTTCTGCTTTGGCGGCTTCGGCCTCTGCTTTTTTGCCTTGCTTCATCAGGCCACCTATTTCTTTGGCCATCGCATTCGACCGGGTCAGCACCTGATCCAGTTCCTGCTGGGTTTCGCGGCGCAGACGGTCCAGTTTGATAATCAGCTCTACGACTGTTTCGGCGTCGCGGAAGTACTTTTTTTTCAGTCCCGCAATCGTCAGTTCCTTATTTTCCCGGATAAAGGTGGTTTGTAGCATGGGGTTGGTTAATTGTCAATGAAGAAAAAAGTGCTCCGCTCTGCGACGAGGCTAAAAACTACCTTGCCTTACGGTGCCGTAAAAATATCCTTCATTGCGTCCTCGTAGTAGAAAAGCCGCTCGTTGAGCGCGTTCAACGCCTGAGCTTTCAAATTGGAATGAATCAGAATAGACAGGTTGTGCTCGGAAGCGCCGTACGAAATCATCCGCAACGGGATATGCTTCAGAGCATCCAGTACCTTGATGGCTACACCTTCCTTGTCCGCACTGAAATTCCCCACTACACACACGATGGTCTGGTCGCGGTCGTGCTCCTCAATGTCGGCGATTTCACGTAGCTCGGCGGTAATGGCGTCCAGGTGTGTGTCGTTGTCGATCGTGACAGAGACGGATACCTCCGAGGTAGTGATCATATCTACCGGTGTCTTGTATTTTTCAAAAATCTCAAATACCCGCCGCAGAAATCCGTGGGCATTCAGCATACGGGTCGAGTGGATGTAGATAGCCGTAATGTTGTCCTTAGCCGCAATGGCCTTAATCTCCCGATCCGACGAGGTAGTGGCGATAAGGGTACCTGGCGCTTCGGGCTGCATGGTATTCTTGAGCCTGACGGGCACGGAGCGCATCTTAGCGGGCGTGATGGTACTTGGATGCAGGATTTTAGCCCCAAAATAAGCCAACTCAGCTGCTTCCTCAAAGGTCAGCTCCCGGATGGGAAATGTACGCTTTACAATCCGGGGATCGTTGTTGTGCATGCCGTCGATATCCGTCCAGATCTGAATTTCTTCCGCCCGGATGGCTCCGCCAATCAAAGAAGCCGTATAATCAGACCCGCCCCGTTTCAGGTTGTCTACCTCTCCGCGCGGATTGCGGCAAATAAAGCCCTGGGTAATGATGAGTTGCTTGCTGGGATGCTGATCCAGAATCGTGGTCAGCTTCTCCTCAATAACCGCCATTTCCGGTTCTCCTTCGGTATCAATCCGCATGAACTCCAGCGCCGGCAGTAGGATCGAATTTTCGCCTTGCTCTGCCAGGTAGGCTTCAAACATCTGAGTACTCAGGAGTTCTCCTTCTGCCACTAGCTCCTTCTCCTGTTTGCTGGTAAAAGGCTTGATGTTGATCAAGGACCGGATAAACGAAAACTCTTTTTCCACGATAGCCTGCCCTTTACTAAGGCCTGCTTCCGTTTGGTACAACTCCTTGATAAACGTATCGTAGTGGTCTTTCAGGTCTTTGATGCGCTGTACAGCTTCGGCCTCCTGGTTGGCTTTGGCGGATTCACCAATGGCAATCAGGGCGTTGGTGGTTCCAGACAAGGCCGACAATACAACAATTTTACGGCTATCCGTGGAGGTAATCAGTTGACGGATAGAGTGCATACGCTCGGGCCTCCCGACCGACGTGCCACCAAATTTCCATACTTGCATGGGATTGAAAGGTTAATCGTTGATAATCTGTTTACTGGTAAAGTCAGATTGTTGTGAAGTGTAACGATTATTTTAATTGTACTTTTTTTCTGCTTTTGGCTACGCCCCAGAGGCCAATCCCTACCCATATCACATTGACGCAGGCCGATGGGTAAGCCCCTACATAGGCGGTGTTCAGGATGAGTCCAATACTACCTATGATGTTGGCCCATAAATAAAAGGGCGCATCGGCACGCATTCGCCCGCTGATGTTGAGGGCGTAGGCTGCTACCACCAGTATAGATCCGAGCCATCCGACGGTATCGAACCAGAATTGTTCCATGGTACAAGAGGCTTATTTTTTAAACTAGTTTTAACATTTTGATAGCTGTCATAGCGGCTTCGTCGCCTTTGTTGCCGTGTTTGCCCCCCGCACGGTCAAGAGCCTGCTCCTGCGTATTGGGAGTAAGTACCCCAAAAATAACCGGCTTATGACATTCCAGGCTCACCTGTGTCAGGCCCTGGGCCACAGCATGATTGATGTAGTCGTTATGCTTGGTTTCGCCCTGAATGACGCAGCCGAGCGCAATAACAGCGTCAACATTCTCTTTTCGGGCAAATACCTGGGCCCCGAAACTCAGCTCGTAGCTTCCGGGAACATTTGCCCGAATCACGTTTTCTGCCTTCGCCCCGTACGCCAGCAAGGTTTGGTAGGCCCCTTCAAAGAGTTTTTCGGTTACCTCACTGTTCCACTCGGCTACGACCAGAGCAAAGGTACGGGTACTGATGTCGGGTAGGTCGTCGGTACTAAAAACGCTCAAATTTTTATCGGCACTGGACATGGTTACTAGCAAATTTGTAAAGTAAGGAATTCAGATACGGGTGAGAAGGAAAATCAGACCTAACAAAAAAAAGGATAAAACCGGAGTCGGCTTTATCCTTTTCAAGGAGCGTAATGGATCCCCATTACTCGCCAACTTGCCCTTCGAGTAGCCCTTTGTATTTCTTGGCGTTGGTTACCTCGGCCGAGAGGGGATGCTCTTCAATAATACGTTTATACGATGCGATAGCGTCCTGGGGCTGATTTGCTTTTTCCTGAGCAATACCCAGCTTCATCAAGTAGATAGGCGTAAAAAATTCGTTCGAATTGTTGTCAGCAGCCTTTTTATAATAGCTAACTGCTTCGGCAGGCTGATTTTTTTCCATGTATGCGTCGCCAATGAGGGCTTCGGCCCGAGCCTTTACCAGCAGATCAGACGAGCTGAAAGACTCCAAGCGGTTGATGGCTTCGTCAAATTTCCCTTGTTTCATTAGGGCAATGCCTGCGTACAGATTGGCCAGGTTGGCTGCATCCGTTCCAGAATATTCGTCGGCAATATTTAGCAGCCCTTCGTTTCCGCCGCTTCCGGTCAGTGCTTTGTTTAGAGAATCGGCTTCAAAATCATACACCACGTTAGAAAGTGCTATTTGGGCACTACTCTCCTGACTGTCAATGTAAAAGCGATAGCCTGCAAATGCCAGGATACCCACCAGAATAGCAACACCTACCCCGATAAGTATTTTTTGATTTTTGCGGAAAAAGTTTTCGGCTTTACTGATTTGCCCCGCAAGCGCTTCCGGACTTTCGATAATGTCCAACCCGGAATTCGCCGTATTTTTCTTGCTCATACTATTGGTTGAAATTTGGAGTGCAAAGTTATGAAAAGTTATGAAACTCAAACAAATAATACCCTAATTCTTTCTGAGCTTGCCGCTTATAACTGGTCATAAACACAAGGGCATCCGTCTTAGCCTTTTAGGTTCACTCTTCAAAGCAAAAGCGCCTGTCGAGAGGAATATTCCCAACAGGCGCTTTTGTGTCCAGATTCCTACTCCATTATAAACGGGTAATCTTCCTGCTGGTATACATTGGTGTACGCTTCTTTCGCATCCGGAAACTCCGACTCCTCGGCAAACTGAACCGATTCGGCCACGATTTCTTTTATCTTTTTGTCAATATCGTCGAGTTCTTCCTGAGTGGCCAGCATGTTGGTCAGGATAGTATCCATCACCTGGGCAATAGGGTCCCGCTTCTTATATTCTTCTACCTCTTCTTTGGTACGGTATTTCTGAGGATCCGACATGGAGTGCCCGCGGTACCGGTACGTACGGAATTCGAGGTAGGTGGGCCCATCGCCCTTGCGCGCCCGCTCGGCGGCCCGGCTTACGGCCTCATGGATAGCTTCTACGTTCATGCCATCTACCGGCTCAGAAGGAATATCGTAAGATTCTCCCAAGGTATACAGCTCGGTCACGTTGGAGGAGCGCCCTACGGAAGTACCCATTGCGTAGCCATTGTTCTCTACCACAAAAATTACGGGTAGCTTCCAGGTCATGGCCATGTTGAATGCCTCGTGAAAGGCTCCCTGCCGAACCGCTCCGTCGCCAAAGAAACAAATGCATACGTTGCCGGTTTCGTTGTATTTTTCGGCAAAAGCGATACCGGCTCCCAGGGGGATCTGAGCCCCCACGATGCCGTGTCCACCCATGAAGTTACGCTCTTTGTCAAAGATGTGCATGGAGCCTCCTTTGCCATTGGTCGTACCCGTTTTTTTACCGTAAAGCTCGGCCATGATGGCATTGGGGCTAGTGCCCAGGGCCAAAGGCATGCCGTGGTCGCGGTAGGCGGTGATGTACTTGTCATCGGGGGTCAGGGCCGTAGCCGTACCCGAGGAACAGGCTTCCTGACCAATGTAGAGGTGGCAGAATCCACGAATTTTTTGCTGACCATACAGCTGACCCGCTTTTTCTTCAAAACGACGTTGCAGAAGCATGTTCTCATACCAGAACATGTAGCGCTCCTTGGAATGCTGTAATTTCTTAGCTGTTTCTTTCTTTTTTTCTTTAACAGTAGCCATACGGGGGTTAGTATGATTTACAATTTAGGACTGTACAGTTGTTTCTTGAAAAACGACGGGATATTCTGTTTTCTGGAAGTTATGCAAGAACTTTACGCAATGGTTATTGGTTTGGCCAGGGCCCCGGATTTGGGTGGGGTTACACTGATTGAATTGCGAAATTAAGCATAAACTCCCTAACAAAGAAGCTCATGTGGCTCGAAAAACTCCATCTTACTTATTTTAAAAGCTACGAGGAGGGAAGTTTTACGTTTGGGGAACGCGTAAATTGCCTCGTAGGCGAAAACGGAAGTGGCAAAACCAACCTGCTGGACGCCATTTATTTTCTGGCACTTACCAAAAGTGGCTTCCAAAATCAGGATGCGCTGAGCATTCGCCACGAAGCTGATTTTTTTGTGTTGGATGGTATTTTCAATGAAAATGACCGGCGAACCCAGATTACCTGCAGTCTTCAGCGCGGCCAACGGAAGGTACTCCTATCCGACAAAAAACCCTATGAACGGCTAAGTGACCATATTGGGCGGTTTCCGGTCGTACTGATTGCCCCCGACGACACCGACCTGGTACGGGAAGGCAGTGAGGTAAGGAGGCGTTTTTTTGATGGTGTGCTTTCCCAGCTGGCCCCGCACTATCTGGAAGACTTTCTGCAATACAACAGAATACTCACCCAGCGCAATGGCCTGCTCAAACTATTTGCCGAGCGAAACTACCTCGACGAAGATTTGCTCGAAACCTATAATGACCCTCTGATTAGCCTTGCCCTTAGAATACATCAGCAACGCGAAGCGTTCATGGAGCGATTTATGCCTTTGTTCCGGCAGTACTATGCTTTTTTGAGCAATCAAAAAGAACGCGTGGAGGTCATCTATGAAAGCGAAGTGGCTACCGAGGATTTTCCCGCTGAATTCAGAAAGCACCGCTCCCGTGACCTGCACGCGCAGCGTACCGTGAAAGGTATTCACAAAGATGACTATACCTTTGAGATTGATGGCATGGCCCTCAAAAAATTCGGCTCCCAGGGACAGCAGAAGTCGTTTGTGATTGCCCTCAAACTGGCTCAGTACGAACTCCTGGCCGCCGGGAAGGAAACCAAGCCCATCCTGCTGTTAGATGATATTTTCGACAAGCTCGACGACAAACGCATTCATAAGCTAATCGAACTCATTGATGATGGCTCGCTCGGGCAGGTGTTCATTACCGACGCCCGCCCCGAGCGCTCGCATCGGATTTTGGATCAGGTGCAGGCGGAGGTCCGGTTTTTCGAAATAGGAGGCTAGTGGTTTAGTTCTGGGTTCTTTGTTCGCGGTTCTTTGTTTCTGTCTCTCTTTTCCTGAAATGGCTGAACGGTACCTTATTTCGCTCTGAGTTTTTTTGAAAAATGACCAAAGCCAATCTTTTTTAATTAACTACGAAAAAAATCGTAGTTAAAATTTGCATCTACGAATATTTTCGTACACCTTTGATACGAAGATCTTCGTAGTTATTCTTTTTGTCTGATATAAATCCCTGCCCTATGGCTGATAATCCGATACCTACCCCGCCAAAACCTACCGATTCGGAGCTGGAAATACTGACCTACCTATGGAAGGCAGGACCAAGTACCGTCCGGCAGGTACATGACTACCTGGCCGAAACCAAAGAAGCGGGGTATACCACTACGCTGAAGCTCATGCAGATCATGCACGAAAAAGGACTGCTAAGCCGCACAGAGGAGGCCCGCTCGCATGTGTACACGGCCCACGTAAGCGAAGAAGAAACTCAGCAAACCCTGCTCGACCGCTTTGTGGAGACTACCTTTCGTGGCTCGGCCGCCCGCCTGGTGATGCAGGCCCTCGGCAACCACAAAACCTCCGCCGAGGAACTCGACGAAATTCGTGAACTTTTGAACAACCTAGAAAACAATCGTTAGCCATGAAACAATTCATTGATCTTATTTCTCCTGCTCAGGCCAGTGCTCTGGGCTGGACCCTCCTCCACTCCCTGTGGCAGGGCGCCCTCCTGGGTACATTGGCTGCGGTGGGCTTCTACCTGTTGCGCCGCAAGTCAGCCGAGTCTCGTTATACGGTAGGGGTAGTCATGCTGGGGGCGCAGATTGTAGCCTCTATGGCTACTTATATCTATTACATACCCTCCTCTATCCAAAAAATACCCGCTACACTGCCAGAAACCCTTGCCTCCGTGGCTACCTACACCGGGTACACCGCTCCGGCTTCCCTACCCTTACTGCTGCGGGTACAACTATGGCTCACCCTCCACCTCAACGACTTGGTCGTATGCTGGATGGTGGGGGTAGGTCTGCTCCTGCTCCGCTTTGTGGGCGGGTGGGCCTACCTCGAACGGCTACGGTATACCTCCCGAAGAGTGAAGGATACCAATTGGAATACCCGTTTCGGCCTGTTAGTGGCTCGCCTCAATGTTAGCCAATCAGTAGACTTTCGCGAATCAGCGCGCATCGTAACGCCGATGGTCATAGGGGTAATACAGCCCGTGGTACTGGTACCCTTGGGTTTATTTACGGGTCTTTCAGCCGCTCAGGCTGAGGCAATTCTGGCCCACGAGCTGGCCCACATCCGCCGCTACGACTACCTCGTAAACCTGGTGCAGTCCCTGGTGGAGGTACTCTACTTTTTTCATCCGGTGCTTTGGTGGCTTTCGAACCGGATTCGGGCCGAGCGCGAACATTGCTGCGACGACCTGGCCATGGCCGTGTGTGGCGACCCCCTCTCGCTGGCGCATGCCCTGGTGCGGGTAGCGGAGTTTAGGCAGGAGTCCTCGCTGGTGGTGGCCTTTGCCGCCAATAAGCCCCTTCTTCTGCAGCGGGTAAAACGCGTGCTGGGCGTGAGCGAAAAACCACGGCAGAGGGTATTTGGCTATTTCCCGATGGCCCTTGTATTTCTTTCTCTGCTAGTAGGGGCATCGGTTCATGCCTACCAAAAGGAAAAAACAACCGAAAAGAAAATCCGGAAAGTTGAGACATTAAATTGGGAGCCTGCCTCCTATTCGCTGGCAAGTATACCCGCAGAGCAAAAATTTCGGGGAGATACTATTATTGAAGCCGAAGTGGTAGCCGTTGTAGATGCGACAGTCGCCCCGGTTTTGGTTAGCGTGAATACTGATTTGGCGGTTATACTCGGAAAAATAAGTGGGGAATTTGCCAACGACACCTTGCAGAAAAAAATGGCCGAATACCACGAAAAGATGCGGGTACTTCAGCAACAAATGAAACCGCACCAGGAAGAGATGCAGGCTCTGCACAAACAAACGGAGCCTCTCCAGCGCCGGATGGCCGATCTACAGCTGGATATGGAAAAACAACAGTTTGAAGTAGAACGCGTTCAGCGTGAGCAGGAGAAGGTGGAATGGAAAAAGCAGCAAGCCATGGAAGCCCGGCAGCAGTTGATCGAAAAACGCTCGGCTAGCATGCAGAACAAACTCAGCGAAAGTGACCTGGAAAAGCAGATGGCAACTTTTGAAAGCCAAATCAAAGCCAAGGAACAGGAAATCACCACCCTGAACGAGCAGATCGCCCAGAGCCGTAAGAAAATGCAGGAAGTGGAGAAACCAATGAACGACCTGAGCGGGCAGATGGAAAAAATAAGCGAAGAAATGGAAGCCTATGGTGATAAAATAGAGGCAATCAGTGATAAAATGGAAGTGATTGGGCGTAAAATGGAACTTGAATCCAATGCGATGAACGAATATATGCCCGCACCTCCGCCACCGCCCAAATCTCCCAAAGCACCCGGAGCTGCCATGGGGAAAGGGAAGATAGCCCCGGTGCCTGCTAAGCCCGCCGCACCTCCCACGCCAAAAGCTTCCGGAATACCCGCTATCAAAGGAAAAATTGCCCCCCCGCCAGCACCCGCCAAGGCGACCGCTCCCCCCAAACCACCCCGGCCACCCAAAGAGAAGCAGGACAACTGAGAACAATCAGGCAAAAGCAGATTCAAAAAC
Source organism: uncultured Cytophagales bacterium (assembly GCA_963768025.1). Classification (GTDB taxonomy): domain Bacteria; phylum Bacteroidota; class Bacteroidia; order Cytophagales; family Spirosomataceae; genus CAVYGM01. The sequence goes on along the minus strand of CAVYGM010000011.1, from coordinate 216,106 downwards.
GAGTCTGCTTTTTTCTTTGCCTCACGCCTATTTTCCCAGAAACTCTACTAATCCCGCCAGATCGTCCGTTCCGATGTAGTCTACGCCCAGTTCTTTCAAGGTCTGGTAGCCCAGCACCGTATTGGGAGTAGCCCACAGGCGCACCAGTTTTTTCTGGGCGTGCTGCAACGCCACAAAAGTGCTGAGTTTCTCCCGCATGAGGTCGGGCATGGGCCCTTTCCCATCCCAATAGCCCCCAAAATCCAGAATACTACTACTGACTAGTACCACTCTGGGCGAAGTTTCTTTGGAATAGATCAGATTTTTACGACCATCAAATGTGAAGATTTTGTCCTGCCGGGCCAACTCATCGGGGGCAGGCATGTCCCCACTGATAACGATCCTAACGTGCTTCAGCTCTTTCTGGTAGGGTGCAAGCTGTTCTTGCAAAACCGCCAGGGTGGCCGCTCCGGTGTTTTTTATATCGATCAGGAGCTGCAATTCGCGCCGATCCGGGTAGGGCCATCCCTTGTTTTCGCGTACTTTATTCAGAATAGGTTCGAGATAGAGCGCCCTTAGCGTCCGCTCGGGTTTGATATCTTCCGAGTTGTGGGCTACATAGAGCTCTCCCTGTTTAAGAAAAACATCCGCTTCTACGGAACCAAATCCCAGCTCGTACGCCCCATAGAAGGGCTTTTTCTGTTCGTAGTCGTTGTGGGAGTGCGCATTGGCTACGGTGTAGCTGGCCGGTTGTGCCTGGGTGGAGGCGAGTACGCCAAACAGGGCCCAGGCCAGGAATAGGAAAGTACAGGTATTTTTGTACATAGGTAAGGAATAGGAGTTAGGTAGGCAACCAATTGCCTTTTTCACCGGGCGGCATGCTCGTCCTGGCTGGCCCTAAGTTAAAAGAATTAAGCAGTAGGATTTCTCTTCAAAAAAAAAATTTCCCGCGCGCAATAAAAAAAGCAACCCTTCCTTGAGCTTTTTCGTACTAACATAAAACACCGAAGCATGTCCGAGCATAACTCCGCCGCTATCCTTGACCTGCTCGACGGCTGCTTACAAGGAGACCGTCGAAGTCAGGAACTGCTCTACAAGCAGTTTTATGGATATGCTATGGGGCTTTGCCTGCGCTACGCTCACGGACGTGAAGAAGCAAAAGAAATAGTGAATGAGGGTTTTTTTAAGGTTTTTACCAAAATGGAAAGCTTTGATCGGGAGCGACCTTTCAAAACCTGGTTGGGACGCGTGATGATCAATACGGCATTGGATCAGTACCGGCGCGAAGTAAAGCACCAGGTGCATGAGAACATAGAAAACGCTGGAAACGTGGCTATTGATGAAAATATCGTCAGCCAACTTGCGTACGAGGAGTTGATCAAACTGGTACAACAACTCCCGCCTGCTTACCGAATGGTTTTCAGCATGGCTGTGATAGATGGGTATACACACGAAGAGATTGCCAATGAGTTGGCTATTTCGGTGGGGGCTTCGAAATCGAATTTGTCGAGAGCCCGTGAAAAATTGAAAATAATGATATCAAAAAAAAGCCTTGACGAATATGAAAGAGTGGTCCGATGAAGAACTGGACAAGCTCTTCCGAAAGTCTGCCGAGGAGTTTGAACCACAGTATGAGCCAAATGATTGGAAAGAACTCCATCGCCGGCTCGACGCCGCCGACGATCAGGCCGTGGGGGGTAGTTGGATGGAGCGGGCTCGTCCCTGGACCCTTGCGCTGCTATTGCTGATGATGATCGGGGGAATAAGCGTGTATTACAACAAAAGCAGTAGAGTTGGAGGGAAGAGGGATACGATACCGACTGCTTCGTCTGCTACACGCTCCCCCGAGGCATCAGGACGAACAAATAAAAGTGACGAGAGAACGCCATACACACAACCTACTGACCCAGACAAATTCGTAGAAACTCTTCGGCAGGACAAGGCGCAACTCGCGGCCCGATCGAACGCGGCCCGTCCGAACAAAGAAAGTACCGATGCTACCCGTCTGAGCGGACACTCAGCCGGAGAAGAGCGGAAAGAAATAAAAGAATTGCCCCGGAACCTTGCGAGCGTAAGCGGAGTGCGCAAACAAACTGACCTGGTAAAACAGGGAGGGGGGAATGGGGCAATTCTTTTACCCAAAACAGAGACGATTCAGGCTTCCGAAGTCCGGAAAAAGAAAGTTTTGATCCAAGGCCGGGAATCTTTCGTAGATAAAAAAGCAAATAAGTCGAGTGACATAGGGGCTGTGGGAGATCGGGATGGGGAGAATGATGCAGCAAAAGGTGATCTGGCAATGCAACAAACCCCCTTGCGGGATGAGTGGCCTAGCCTGGACAAATTGGAACACCGCGCGGTTCTTTTGGCGAACGACGGTCCGAAATTACCGGATGTTGCCGCCGAAGAGCTAACGTTTACCCCCGAGCGTAGTGCGGCTAGGGTACCAAAATTGGCCATTAGGATTGGGGTGTCGCCTGACCTGAGCGTGGTGAACATGCACATGAATAATTTTACCAGGCCCGGACCAGCTGGTTCGATTTTGGCTGAGTACAGCCTAGCCCCCAGGTGGGCCGTGCAGGTTGGGGTGATCCGGAGCTTAAAAACATACAGTGCCCAGGCCGGGGACTATGAGTGGCCTTCGAACTGGTACCAGAAACAGCGGCCAACCAGCATTGACGGTACCTGCCAGGTTTTTGAGCTTCCCTTGAACATTCGGTACGACATTAGCCAACGGGACAAGGGAAGGTGGTTTGCGGGAGCAGGTATTTCTTCCTACAAAATGCAAAAGGAAAAATACGTATACCACTACGCAGCCTATGACCCCAACATCCGCTGGTGGAAATGGGAAGGAAAAACGGGTTGGTACTTCCTCAGCCACGCCAATGCCTCCGCGGGCTACGAGCGCCGACTGACCGATCGGCTTTCTCTCATGGCCGAACCGTATGTACGGGTTCCGCTGCGGAAGGTAGGATTTGGCAAAGTCAATTTGTTCAGTATGGGAATTTGGTTCTCCGTCCGCTATACACCGGTTTTTCGGTAATTTCTCTCCTCTACCAAAACAACGTCAATGCGTAATCCGTTTGAAGATGGTGCTGCCAGGTGGCTTGCACAAGGATAAACTAGGTATAATCAACAATAACCAACGATGGAAACACAGCAAAAAGACAATCTTAGCAGAGGACAGTTTTTACGTAGCCTGGGTATCAGTAGCTCGGCTTTAATGGCTTTTTATTGTATGGGCACGTTGACGTCGTGCAGCTCGGACGGTGATGACCCTACTCCCGTGGGCACCGGTGGAAATAATACCGGGGGTACTACTGCGGGCATTACTGGTGCCACCACTGGTACTATTGATTTTGTAATTGACCTTACTTCTGATACGTACAAAAAACTGAAAACCGAAGGGGAATTTTCCACCATCGGGGATACTATCGTGATCGCTTTATCGAATCAGAGATACGTGGCGCTTTCTAAGGCCTGCACCCACGAGGGAACGGCAGTAACCTACCGGAAAGCCCAGAACGATGTCAAATGCCCCAACCATGGCTCCGAATTCAACCTGGATGGAAGTGTAAAACTAAGCCCGGCAGCCTCTCCACTTACGGTTTACAAGACCACATTGAGTGCCGATGGAAACAAGCTGACCGTAAAAGCCTGAACACAATAGCCTTATGAACGCATTCCGCTTGCTTCTTCTATTGGTTGTGATTTCGGCCCCTGCTCTGGCCCAGGATGATCTGCTGGGTGAACTCGAAAAATTGACTGAGGATACCCCCCAGCCGGTGGCAGCTACCTTCAAGTCTACGCGCATCATTAATGGACATTCCAATGAAACCATGAAGCGCAATCACCTGGACTTTCGGATTTCGCACCGGTTTGGGAGGCTCAATTCAGGAGCATACGAGTTATTTGGGCTTGATCAGGCTACGCTCCGCCTGGGTTTCGAGTACGGCCTTACCGACAACCTGATGATCGGGATAGGAAGAAGCAGCGAGAAAAAGGCCTACGACTTTTTTGGTAAATACAAGCTCTTAAAGCAAACGACCGGCGGAGGTGTGAACCTGCCGGTTTCGGTAACCTTGTTTGGCAGTACGGTTATCCAAACCCAAAAATCCTTTGTGCCCGGCGAAACATACAGCTTTGAAGACAAGGTGAGTTATGCGGGACAAGTACTGATAGCCCGGAAGTTTAGTGAGCGGCTTTCCTTACAGCTTTCGCCCACCTACCTGTACCGCAACCGCCCCGAGCTGGAAGGAGACCCGCGTGTGTTGCTGGCGATGGGAATAGGAGGCCGCTTGAAACTCAGCCGGCGCGTATCCGTAAATGCCGAATACTTCTATGCTTTTCGCGAGAACGACGACCTACCTTACCACAATTCCCTGGCGCTGGGTGTCGACATCGAAACCGGCGGGCACGTATTTCAGCTGCATTTCACCAACTCGCTGGGCATGATCGAAAAACAGTTCATTGGCGAAACGACCGGTTCCTGGGGAAAAGGGGATATTCACTACGGATTCAATATTTCGCGGACATTCAGCCTTGACAAAAAGAAAAAAACAGCCGTACCCAATTGAAGGGAATAGCCTATCGGACGTACTTACCGGTAGGTACCCTTCCAGAAAGCAAATGTTCTACCCATGAAAATTTCACCCGCATTTTTACTTTTTCTTATTGGCTTGGTGTTGCTGGGGAGGGAGCAGCGGCGCAAAGTACCCTCTACGCCACGGCATCTGGACAAACCCAGTTTTTTTCGGAACTCCGGCCGAAAATATTAGTGCCATCAACAAGAAAACGCAGGTGATCCTAAATACCTCTACCGGTGAAATAGCCGTGTTGATGACCATGCGCGATTTTGATTTTCCCAATGAGCTCATGGAAGAGCACTTCAATGAGAACTACATAGAATCGGAAAAGTATCCAAAATCAACTTTTAAAGGCAAACTGGATCAGACCCTGGATTTTTCCAAAAATGGCACCTATGATATAAGCGCTACGGGTGTTTTTACCGTGCATGGGCAAAGTCAGAATCGGCAGATTCAGGGGAAAGTGATGGTGCAGGAGGGGGAGGTTCAGATCAATACCGCGTTTGAGGTGGCGCTGATAGATCATAAAATAGAAGTACCCAAAATTGTTTTTGTAAAAATCGCCCAGATAATCCAGGTGAAGACTTCGTATGCGCTCAAGCCCTACAAAAAATAAGCCGGGTCAGGAAACCTGGTTTGTTCTGTGACATTGGCCGGGGGAAGTTTGAAAACTTACCAAAATCGGTTAATTTTAGTGTCGAAATAGGAGCTTACTCTGATGAAAAGAACCGCATACGACGAACTTATTAACGGTAGCCTGCTGCACCAGTCCGTAACCGAGCGCCTCGACTCCACTGCTGACACCAGTTCTCTCGAGATAGATCATGAGCTTCTCGAGCTCATCCTGGATCTCTATGACGACGACCGCGATTTCCCTTACCAGAAAATAAGGAAATTTTCGATCACGGAGATTCTGACGTACCTGCAGGCGACCCACCGCTACTATCTTACCAAAAAGCTACCCGAGATCGAGCAGTCCTTGCTGCATATTTTTAGCCGGTATGGCAAAACCCACGAACTGCTGGCTCAGCTTTGCTTCTTTTTCAACGACTATAAGAATGACCTCATTGCCCACGTCAAGATGGAGGAAAGGGAATTCTTTCCTTACATAAAACAATTGGTTAAGGCCGGCAGAGGGGAACTTTCACCCGACGAAATCACCACACTCCTCAGCACGGCTTCCATTGCCCAGTTTACCGACCACCATGATTCCATCGAGGACGAACTCAAAGAGGTAAGCGAAATCATTAAGCGCTATTCAGAATTTGAAACCACCCCACTTCCCTACCGTATTTTCCTCAATCAGGTAGAACTTTTTGAGCTTGAACTTCGCAAGCACGCCATTATAGAAGACCACGTGCTGGTACCCATGGCTAAGGAACTGGAGGATGCTCTACGGGAAAGGTAAATTCAAAGCGAGCTCTCGGTAGACGACGATAAGGGTATAGCCCCGAACGTTAGGTACACCCTATTTCCTCTCGCCCCCATCCCATGATAACAAGCTTTGCTACGTACCGATTTCTTGCGTTTTTAGGGGTAGTGGCTATCTTGTCGGGTTGTGGTTCAAAAACCAGGATTGAACATCCGGCCGGCGTGGCGATATCGTTCGACGACCATTTCATTGAAGAGTGGCATCAGCTTCTGCCTCTCTTTGAAAAGCACAAGGCCCGGGCTACCTTTTTCCTCACCTGTCCCGATACCTTTTCTTCACGGGAAACCACCTGGCTGCGCCAACTGGAAGCCCAGGGACATGAGATTGGTTTTCATGGTACTATTCACGCAGGGGCGCGCCAGCTAGTGAAAAGCTCGGGCGTAAGCGGGTACCTCAATGCCGAAATCACGCCTGGCCTACGTTTTCTAAAACGAGCGGGATTCTCTCCGACTACTTACGCGCATCCGGGAGGGAACCGTTCCCGGCAAACGGACTCGGTTTTGCTCGCGCAGAAGTTCATTCTGTTACGGGATGTAGCCCTCAGCAGGCGTCACTTAGTTGGCATCCCGCTGTACCATATCCCACCTCAGTTTATCCCCTCCATTTTCTACACCGATTCGGACAGTCCAACGGTTCAGGCCCTGTTGATGGATACCAGCGCCCAATTGTCCCGATCCGAAATTAGGGATGCCTTGCTGGTGGCCCAAAAAACCGGGACCGTTTTAATGCTGTTTGGTCATAAACCCCTGTACCATCCCCCACAGACTGGGGAGTATGGCTTTGAGGTAGATTTTTTGAAGTACATCCTCCAACAGGCCGATAGTCTGGGCCTACACTTCTACACCATGTCGGAACTCCCTTCCCGAACGCCTCAACGACCGTAGCGTTGATCTTTGTAGCGCAGGATGGGTTTTTCGAGGAACTCGTATAGAAGTGCTGCTAGTAAAATGGACAATCCTACGACCGATACGTACAGGATAAGGTGGTAAGGAAAGCCCGTGAGAGCGGGAAGGTATTTCCTAAAAACGTTTAATACAAACACCAACGCTATGACGTGGTACAGGTAAAGCCCGTAGGAGATTTTCCCGCTGTAAGTCATGAACCGGCCTTTGATGTGGACGATGCTCTTCGGATTGGAAGAGAGATTCAGGATAAAATAGCCGAAGAATAAGGAATAAACTTCCATAAACCCCCAGAAATGAATTCCTGAGGCGAACAGCGCAATCGCTGTGAGGTACACTGCTATTTGCACGTCCTGGCGGTACACGATTTTCAGGATGGATACCTTATCGCTAAAAACCAGGTAGGCACACACGCCACCCACGGCCATGGTCTGGATTCGGAACTGCCCCAAAAACGTAGTGACGATCTCTAGCTGGCGGGCGGGCTCAGCATCAAGAGTTTGTAGCCCCAAAAACAACACGCCGGCTGCCGTGGAAATAAAGAACAAAAAGATGGGTAGGCTCCGTTTTGGGTACTTGATGAGCCAGGGCCACAGGTAATAAAACTGCTCCTCTACCCCAATAGACCAGGCCTGGGCACACCAGTAGGGCAAGTCATACAAGACAAAGGCATAGTTGGGCAGTACCAGCGCCAGAAAAAACAGTCGTTCGTTGTAATGCGTAAAAACATTGTCATTGGCTCCGGGATAGGATAGCAACTCTACGTACGGAAACACAAAATAGGATAAGGCTACGATCAGAAAGTAGATGGGCCAGATGCGAAAAATCCGGCGTAAGTAGAACTTGCCGGTGGCTATGTTGCCATGATTCTGTTTTTCCTGCAAGAGCAGGTACGTAATCAGGAACCCGCTAAGCACAAAAAACAACCCGACGCCCAGCCGACCCATGTGCTGAATAACCGAAAGGTAGTAGAGGTTTGGGATACCCAAGGCTGCTTTGGCTTGCTCAATATGGTGAAACAGAACCATCAGCGCTGCAACACTCCGTATGCCATTTAGATTGGGAAAATACCTTTTGGAACTCATACAAGTGATTGGTAGAGGGTCGCAAAAATAAGCAATTGTTCTTCAGATTACCCATTTTTGCGATTCCCTATTCGTATTCCTTCCCTTGCACTGGCGTTAGTGCCGAATCGGCAGGGCCTACTTACACACTCGTTTTCCCTTACTTCACTTCTTGCAAAAGTACCTCTACAGCTTTTTCAAGTTGGGCATCTTTGCCTTTGATCACCGTTTCGTAATCATTCCAGACTTTTACGTCCGGTTCGGTCTGGGCGTTTTCGAGGTACTGGCCGTTCATGGCTTTTACACCCGTTGGCGGTACCCCCCAGCGGAGGCTGTTGTCCTGCAACGACTCCCAACCCGCAAAGGTACAGGTACCCGGCACGGGCATACCCACCAGCTTATTGATCTTTTGATCCTGCACCATAAAAGCATAGCAATGGCCATCGGAATAGTTGGCCTCATTGGCCAGCGACACGCTGGGTTTGGTCCAGCGAAAGTTGGGTTCGTAGCCATTGCTGCGGGTATCGGTGGTATAGTCAAAAAACTGCTTCCCGCTCAGGAACATGGCCAAATCCGCCACCAGGTCACCACCCCCATTGAAGCGGGTGTCCACCACGATGCCTTTTTTCCCGGCGTATTTGCCCATAATTTCCTCGTAGGTAGTGCGGTAGGCTCCGTCATTCATACCCGGAATATGGACGTAGCCCAGGGTACCCTTGCTCAGCTTCTCCACCTCCTCCTGGTTGCGCTTCACCCAGCGGGTGTACAATAGGCGGCTTTCTTCGCCGGCCGTGATGGGTTTGACGACCAGCTCGCGGCGGGTAGTTCCTTCCAATAATGTTAGCAGTGTGTTCTTATCCGCCTTGCGGTTGAGGTACTGGGCCAGATCACGGTCGGCGGCGATGGGTTCACCGTCAATGGCTTCGATTACCGTACCCGGCTGTATGGCAAAACCGGCCTTATCCAGCGGCCCGCCCTTGATCACCTCATCAATGCGTACCCCCGTACCCTGGTAGGTAGCATCGTACAGAGCCCCTAGCGAAGCCGTGGCGTCGTCGGTGGGGCTGGAGTTAGTGTAGCGGGCACCGCTATGCGATACGTTCAGTTCGCCCAGCAGTTCGCTGAGCATTTCGGCAAACTCGTGATTTGTGCCAATATGCGGCAGATACTTTTCGTAGTCGGGCTTGTAGCTGTCCCAATTCACCCCGTGCATACTGGCCGTATAAAAGGTTTCTTTGGTGCGTCGCCACACGTGCTCAAACATAAACTGCCGTTCGGCGGCCACGTCCAGGGTCATTTCTCCCTTCACACTTACCGTTTCCTGTTTGGCTTTTTCGGGATCAATTTTCAAAATCTTGCCATCGGCATTCAGAAAAATACTCTTCTGATCTTTGTCCCATTCCATGGAGCCACCGCCTGCATTCATCGCGATCAGCTGTTTGGTCTCTTTGGTGCGCAGATTGGTACTCCACAGGTTGTAGCCTTTTTCAAAGCGGGCCAGGTAGTACAGGCTTTCGCCGTCTTTGCTGAGCAGGGCATCCGAAAGGCTCGACGAATGAATGGTAAGTTTTGCCTTGCGCGTTGAAAGCCCTTCCCAGTCAATCGTGACGGTGGTATCTTTGGGAATACCCTTCTTTTTGGTCGAGTCTGCTTTGGCCGTTTTTTCCATGTCCTTCGCCAGCGCCGCTTCTTCCTTGCTCAGGTTAAAATCATCCCAGGCTTTTTGGGTCAAAAACAGCGCGTACACATCCGCCTGCGAGCTGCCGCTATTGGCCTGACTGCGCAGGCCGTCGCGGTTGCTAAACCACAGCATGACCTTACCCCCCATCGTCCACTTGGGGCGATAATCCCGGAAACCATTCTCGGTCATGTTGATCACCTTGCCTTTGCCATCGGCGGCAATGAGTCCGACTTCGCCACTGGCAATGCCCGGCATGCTATAATCGAACAGCAACCATTTGCTATCGGGGCTCCACTCAAAGTACTGGTCATTGTCGCTGGAGGAAAACAGCTCCTGGTCGGTCAGGATAGTGCGGGTTCTCTTCGTAGCCAGGTTCATTATTTTCAGGGTAGAACGATCCTCAATATAAGCTATTTCCTTCCCGTCGGGCGAATACACCGGCTGGTAGTTTTCCTTCCCATTCGCTATCACCGGTGTTTCTTTCACTACCGTAGACGCATAAAAATAGGGCTCCTCCTTGCGAGTCAGGCGGGTTTCGTAAATATCCCAGCTCTTGTCCCGCTCGGAAGCATAAAGCAGCGCCTTGCCATCAGGCGAAAAACTCACGCCTTGCTCCTGTCCGGGGGTGTTGGTGATTCGCTTGGTCATGCCACCTTCCACGGCCGTCACAAACACCTCGCCCCGGAAAATAAAGGCTACCTCCTTGCCGTTCGGTGATACGGCCATGCCGCGTACCCCGCCATTGACCGCCAGGATTTTCTCGTTGTTGTTCCGGATATCCGACGTAATCTTGACGGCTACCTTTTGGGGCTTGCCCGACGCGGCCAGGGTGTATAGTTCGCCGTCGTAGCTGAAACAGAGGGTACCATCGGTAGCCCGGCTCAAAAAACGAACCGGATGTTTTTTGAAGGAAGTCAGCGCCTCCACCGAAGCCGGGTTGTCCAGGTTCATGCGGTGGACGTTGAACGAGCCCGTCCGCTCACTCAGGAAGGCGACGGTTTTGCCATCCTCGCTCAGGATAGGATTACGGTCTTCACCGGCAAAGGTAGTAAGCTGGGTATGCTTGCCGGACTTGACATCGTACATCCAGATATCCCGGGCTATGGACGAGGTATGGTGCTTGCGCCAGGCATTTTCACCGCCTTTTTTGTCATGGTAGAATAGCTTGCTTCCGTCGGCACTGTATTTTATGTCTTCGGCGGGAGTGCTGAGTACTTGCTGCACCCGGCCTCCACTCTTACTTATTTTGTACAGTTCTGGCTGCGAACCGGTGGGATACTGACGGTTAGTCGCCACATCCTGGCGGGTAGCACCGAATACCACACTTTTGCCGTCCGGGCTGAAATCATAGGGATATTCGTCGGCCGAGTGGAACGTCAGGCGCTTGGGCTCACCACCTTCCATTGGGATTAAAAACACATCAAAATTCCCGTAGCGATCCGACGCAAAGGCGATGCTCTTGCCATCCTTTGACCACACGGGCATGAAGTCCTGGGCTTCGTGCAGGGTGAGCGGGGTAGCTTGCCCACCCGCAGCCGCTACTTTCCACAGATCTCCTTTGTAGGTAAATACGATCGTTTTGCCATCGGGCGAAATACTCGGGTAACGTAGCCAGGTTGGAGATTCCTGGGCGGCTACCCCCATGCTTACGAAAAGTAAAAGAGATACACACTGGAAGAATAATGATTTGTACATGAGACGTGAGTTGATGCGTAAAAAATTAGTTGGCAAAAAAATAGAGTCGGAAAGCCGGGCAGGCAACGTGCTTCCAAACAGGAAAAACGGCTTTTGAGGAAGAATCTTCTACTTCATTCGCATGACCGCCGCCATTGTTGCCAGTCCCTCAAACAAATTTCCCAGCCGGATGTTTTCGTTTTCGGCATGTTGGTTGTTGTCGTGGTTATTGATGGGGACGGTCATGGTGGTGGCATTCAGGTACTGTTTGAATAGATACAACGGCAGACTTCCGCCGGAGGTTGGTTGCAACACCAGCGGGTCGGAGGTGGTAGCTTGCACGGCTTTTATCACCTTTTGGGCAATGGGCAAATCCATGGACGTCCGGTGGGCATTGTAGCCGTCTTCGCCTGGAATTACCTTGATGAGCTTCTCGTACTGAGTTCTTTCCTGGTCGGTTGGCTCGTGGTCAATGACCTGGTACCCCTGGGCCTTTATGTGCTCCACCACTTTTTGTTGCTGTCGTTGGGCGTCATTGCCCAATACCAGCCGCATATCCAGCACAGCGGTAGCGTAGGTGGGTATCTGGTTGGAGGCCATCTTACCCACATTCCCACTTTGCATGCCGTTGATATTGAGCGAGGGCTGGCTAATGGCCTCGGTTAGCCTGGTACCCGGAATTTCGATAGAGGTTAATCCCAGCTCTTTTTTCATCTGCTCGTCTACCGAAGGTACCTCTTGCATGGCTTTCTTCTCCGACGCTGTGAGCGGTGTCACATCCTCATAAAACCCTTTGATGGTTACCCGGCCTTTATCGTCTTTCATAGAAGCCAACAGCTTAGCGAGCATCAGGGCGGGATTGGGGGCCCAGTTGCCATAGTGTCCACTGTGCAGGGGCCGTTTGGGTCCATATACCGTCAGGTCAATGTGAGCATCGCCCCGTACCCCAAAAACGATCTGCTTCCTACCGGACTGGTGTACCGGGCCGTCGCAGATGATCCACAGGTCTGAGCCCAACAAGGCTTTGTGTTTTTCCAGGATCTGATCCAGATGGGGCGATCCAGCTTCCTCTTCGCCTTCAAAGAAAAATTTCAGGTTGGACGTCGGGGCAAGGCCGTTTTTGGCAAGTGCCTCGTAAGCGTTCAGGATAGCAAAAACCCCCGCTTTGTCGTCCGAAGTAGAGCGGGCGTAGATACGCCAGTCGGGGTTGTACTTGCCGTCGGTTGGGAAAGGAATAGGTGTTCCGTCCTTGTCAATAGCCCCGGTATACAGCTTCGGTGTAAACGGTTCAAGCCCTTGGCCCACTGGGCGGGGTTGACGGGTTGCCCGTCGTAGTGCGCGTAGAATATCAGGGTTTGGGTAGCGCCAGGCACCATCACCTCACCAAAAATCGCCGGAGGCGTATCCACCGAGTTGGCGTGTAGCAATTGCACGTTGTTAATCCCCCGCTGCTTCATCATGTCCATGATAAAAGCAGCATTCTTCTTGATGTTGACCGTGTCGCGGGCTATGTTGGGTATGGATAGAAAATTGGTAAACTCCTCCATGATTTTTCCGGCGTTTTGGTTGCCGTACTTTCGTATGCTTAGTACCTCGGGCGACTGAGCAAACAGCAGATTGGCGGCCAAAAAACAGAGAAGGAAAAGCGACTTTTTCATGAAAATGGGCGATGAAGTGTGACGATTGGTTTTAGTTCGAAATTAAGGAAGCTCAAAGATTACGGCTTCGTAGGGTTTCAGCTGTCCGTCGGCAGAGGGCTGCGCGTAATTGCCCAGCGCTACTTTTGCCTTGCTCAGATCCAGACCGGTTTTGGTGGCGGCGGGGGTACTTTTAAAATTCAGCAGGACTAGGAATTTCTTGCCGTCCAGCTCCCGGGTGTAGGAGTAGGTATCGGGGTTGTCCTTGTCCAGCAGAGTGTAATCACCATACACCAGGGCCAGGTTGTTTTTCCGTAGCTGTATAAGTTCCCGGAAATAATTGAGGCAGCTCGTTGGGTCCTTCTCCTGAGCGGCTACATTGATGGTGGTGTAGTTGGGGGCCACTTTAATCCAGGGTGTACCCGTGGTGAAGCCTGCGTTTCTGGTAGCATCCCACTGAAACGGCGTGCGACCATTATCCCGCGACTCAAATTTTTTCCGTTCCAGGAATTTCGCCAAATCACCCCCATTCTTCATCTGGTACTCGTATTCGTTCCTGGTTTGGACGTCGCGGTATTCATCCATTTTTTCAAAACTGGCATTGGTCATTCCCAGCTCATCGCCATTATAGTAGTAGGGCGTACCGCGCATAGTCATAATAAAGGTAGAGAGCATCTTGGATGACGGTGCCCGAAACTCTGGGCTATCGTTGCCAAACCGGCTCACCATGCGGGCCTGATCGTGATTAGCCAGGAAAATAGACAGCCAGCCCTTTTTGGCAAAGGCGCTGTCCCAGCGGCTAAACACCTCTTTGAATTTGGCCAGGCTGTATCCTTCGGGCTTGGCCAGATCCACCCCCTCGAAGGCATAGGCCATGTTCAGTTCGTTACGGTCGGCGTCCACCAGGTTATGGGCATCCAGCATGGTATTGCCCGTACCCTCGGCCACGCTCATTACATCGTACTTACTGAATATTTCGGTATGCATCTCCTGCAGGTACTGGTGCAGATTCCCCTGCATGCCATAGTACTGGTTGAGGTTTTTTTCGTATCCTTTGGGTAATTCAGGAAAGGTCGTATCCTTGGCCGCGAACTGAAAGGCATCCAGCCGGAACCCATCCACTCCCTTATCGGCCCAGAACTTCATAATATCGTAGATCTCCTGCCGAAGTTTGGGATTTTCCCAGTTCAGATCGGGTTGTTTGCGGCTGAAATAATGCAGGTAGTAGGCATTGGTAGTAGAATCAAATTTCCAGGCATCGTGGTTCACATCAAAGATACTGTACCGGTAAGGCGGTGTACCCTTCTCGGCGGGCCACCAGTGATAGTAGTCGCGGTAGGGGCTAGTGCGGGAGCTGCGACTTTGCTTAAACCACTCGTGCTCGTCGCTGCTGTGATTCACCACCAGGTCCATCACAAACTTGATGTTCCGGTCGTGCATGCCTTTCAGCAAGGCGTCGAAGTCCTCCATGGTACCAAACTCCTGCATAATACCCCGGTAGTTGCTGATGTCGTAGCCATTGTCGTCATTGGGCGAGCTATAAATGGGATTGATCCACACGGCCGTGATCCCCAGGCTTTGGATGTAGTCGAGTTTAGAAATAATTCCTTTCAGATCGCCCACGCCATCGCCGTCGCTATCCTTAAAACTTCGGGGGTAGATCTGGTACACAACGGCTTCTTTCCACCAGGCGCGGTCGGTTGCGGGCATATCGGTGTCGTCTTTTTTGGGATTACAGGATAGTACAAAAACCAATAGGGAAAATAGGATCAAAACAGAAGTAGTCGTACGTTTCATTTTTTGGGATTAGGTTTTTAGTACAGATTCATCGACCGCCTATTTTTTCACATCCAGAGAAATGGGTCTTTCGAGGCCACATGAGTGATTTTCAAATCGGGTAACTTAGGTTGCAGCCATTCCACAAAGTACTCCATGCCCGGTTCCTCGCTCACCGAATGCCCCAGCACGATGAGCGAAATGTTTCTGCCCAGCAGGCGGGCGTCGCGGATGTACTCGGCCGTTTCCCACTCGGACACTTCTCCCACTACCAGCACGTCAGGTTTTTCGCGCTCGGCGGTACTTACCTGACGGGGCCCACCCCAGGCACCGGGCAGCAGGGCGATCCGCTCGCATTTCTGCGCGGGGTCGCCGATTACCCGCAGGTGCGTGATACCAAGCGACGTTTTGAGGTGCTGCACCAATTGTTTCAGCGAAACCGCTGGAATAGTGAGGGTGGGTTGGCCGGTTTTATAGTAGGACAACCAGTTAGCTTTTTTGGCCACGCCATAGCTGATGGCGTCGGGCGTAAGGCGATGGATGTAATCGTGAAATCGCCAAATAGTAATGCCATGTTTGGCGGCTAGTTCCTGCTTCTGTTTCACCACCGAATTATCCGCCACCCAGTCAGGCTTGTCGAGGTGGTTATAAAAGGTAGGTTCGTGGGCGATGATAAAATTGGCTTTCAAACGGGCAGCGTTTTCTATAACCGCAATGGTTGGAAACATGGTCGTCACGATGCCCGTCACCACCTGATCGCCGCTACCGGCTTTGAGCGTATCAACAGTGTCTTTCATAACCGATAGGTTTCCCTCTTTTAGGATAAGGTCAATGATTTCCTGCACAGTCCAGCTTTTTTTGGGAACAGCAGCGGAGAGGGGTTTCAGACCGGCCAAAGCCATCAGGCCCGCCGCCTGCGCTGTGCGGGTAAGGAAAGTACGGCGGTTCAAGGGAAAGTCAGGAAGTAAGGGCTGTATCATAGGGATCGTATTATTGAGAACTCACAATTTAATAAAAGCATTTGATCAATCATCCAAATTTATAAAGTCATCCTCCCCTTATGGAGTAAACCGGGATAGACGATCCCGATTTAAATAGTAAATTTGGAAAAATCTTAATGGCTAATTATGAGCACGATCACTGATTTTTCGCAACTCGACCTCGAAGGAACCTACTCCTACGCCGATTACCTCAAATGGCAGTTTGCCGAACGCGTAGAATTGTTGCGAGGAAAAATATTTCGCATGACCCCTGCCCCTAATGTAAAACATCAGCGTATATCTGGACGATTGCACTTACAACTGAATAGTGCTTTTGAAGAAAACATATGCCAGCTATTTTACTCCCCGTTCGACGTTCGACTCTACAATCGAAAAAAATCGCTTAAGGCCAGTAAAGAAATTTTTTCGGTCGTTCAGCCCGACCTTTGTGTTATTTGTGATGAAACCAAACTCGACGAACAGGGCTGCAACGGTGCTCCCGACCTGGTCATCGAGATACTGTCTCCCGGCAATACAAAACGGGAAATGAAGGACAAGTTTGAACTCTACGAAGAAGCCGGCGTCCGGGAATATTGGCTCGTCGAGCCAAATGACGAGGTAGTGCTGATCTACTACTTAAATGAGGACGAACGTTATATAGGTCTTCAACCCGCCACCGAGGTGGCACAGTCAGCGATTTTTCCGGAGTTGAAGGTTGATCTTTTCGAGTTGTTCAAATAAGTGATTTTATGAAATACCGTACTCTGTTACTCTTCCTGCCATTGCTCATGCTTTCTTCTTTCGCCTATGCCCAACCCGCCTTCGACCTGCAGGGCCACCGGGGCTGCCGGGGCCTGATGCCCGAAAACTCTTGGCCGGCTTTTCAGAAAGCCATTGATCTTGGCGTGACTACGCTGGAAATGGACGTTGTCATATCGAAAGATGGGCAGGTGGTGGTATCGCACGAGCCGTACTTTCTGGCCAGCTACTGCCTTAAACCCGACGGATCGCCCATCGCCAAGGGGGAGAAAATAAATTTGTACACCTTGCCCTATGCTGAAATCAAGCGCTACGATATTGGCTCGAAGGGCAACGCCGATTTTCCCGAACAGAAGAAACTAAAAACCTACAAACCCCTGCTGAGCGAGGTACTTGCCAAAGCCGAAGCCTATTACCGGGAGCACAACCTCTCGCCCGTAGCCTATAATATTGAAATCAAAAGTGAAGCCTCCGAATACAGTATTTCACAACCTGAGCCCGCTGCCTTTTCGGAGTTGGTACATAAAATCATCGAACAGCACGTGGCCCCGGAAAGGGTCACCCTACAAAGTTTTGATTTTGCAGTACTCAAACACTGGGAGGCCCAGATAAAGGCAGGTACCTATAAGCCCGTCAAACTAGCCGCTCTGGTAGCCAATATGAAAGGCATCGAAAAAAACCTGGAAGAACTAGGCTTCACACCCACCATATATAGCCCCTACTACAAACTTCTGTCTACTGAAAAAGTGACTCATCTTCACCAAAAAGGCATGAAAGTAATTCCCTGGACGGTCAACGATCCGGCCGCCATGAAGGAGGTAAAGGCCATGGGCGTAGACGGCCTCATCACCGACTACCCCAACCGCTTTCTGGAATTGAAGTAATATTTTGGTAAGTTTGTACAGCTACGGAAGTAAAAATGGAAGCGGTACGTGCTCTTAACATCCAATAAATTCGCGGTATGGGAATGGTAAATGACATGGTAGTATGGTTTCTGAAACGACGCCTGGATCGTATTCAGGGCTTCATGCAAAACCCCGTCGAAGCTCAGCAAAACACCTTCTCCGAACTCATCGAAACGGCCCGCTACACCGAGTGGGGGCTGCGCTACAATTACAGCCAAATCCGCACCACCCAGGAGTTTCGGGAGCAGGTGCCCGTATCTACCTACGAGGATTTGTACCCTTATATCGAACGCGTACTGAAAGGCGAGCCCAACGTACTATGGCCTACGCCCGTAGAGTGGTTTTCCAAATCGTCGGGCACTACCAACGCCCGCAGTAAGTACGTGCCCGTTACGCCTGAGTCACTGGAAGACTGCCACTACATGGGCGGTAAGGACATGATGACCCTGTTGGTGGCCAACCGCCCCGATACCCAGGTATTTGAGGGCAAAGGGCTCTCGATCGGGGGTACCATTCACGAAAACCCCTTTAACCCCATCACGCAGGTGGGTGATGTGTCGGCGGTGATCATGCAGAACCTCCCCGCCTGGGGTGAGTTTATGCGTACGCCGCCGCTGGAAGTGGCCCTGCTGGACAACTGGGAGGAAAAACTGGCCAAGATGGCCGAAATATGCTCCCAAGAAAACGTGACGAGTATCCTGGGCGTACCTACCTGGACCATCGTGCTCCTAGATAGGATCATGGAGCAAAAGGGAGCCAAATCCATGCTGGATGTATGGCCCGATTTCGAAGTGTTTGTTCACGGGGCGGTGGCTTTTCATCCCTACCGTGATTTGTTTACCAAAAAATATTTTCCTTCGAATCAGGTTACCTACCTCGAAACCTACAATGCCTCCGAGGGCTTTATAGGGTTGCAGGATGATCTCTCCCGGCCCGGCCAAATGTTGCTGATGCTCGACTACGGAATTTTCTATGAGTTTATGCCCATGGAGGAAGTAGGGAAACCTCATCCCCGTACGCTGATGCTCGACGAGGTGGAGCTTGATACAAACTACGCCCTGATTATGTCCACCAACGCGGGCCTATGGCGGTACGTGATTGGCGACACCATCAAATTCACCACAAAGTACCCCTTCCGCATCAAGGTGAGCGGCCGTACCAAGCACTTTATCAATGCCTTCGGGGAAGAGCTGATTGTGGAAAACGCCGAAACGGCCATCACCGAAGCCTGCGAGAAAACCGGGGCCCTGGTGAGCGACTTCACCGCCGCGCCTGTCTATATGGGTGATGGTACCCGCGGACGCCACGAGTGGATCATCGAGTTTTCGCAGGAACCTAGCGACCTGGAAGCTTTCTTTGCTACCCTGGATAGTACCCTGCGGCGCGTTAACTCAGACTACGACGCCAAGCGCTTTCAGGACATTGCCCTGCTCCAACCCCTCGTCCACTGCGTACCGCCCGGTACCTTTTACAGCTGGATGGGGCGCCGTCAGAAACTTGGCGGACAAAACAAAGTACCCCGCCTCAGCAACGAGCGCACCTACGTGGAATCTATTCTGGAAATGGTTTCTCAGGAAACGGAGTAGGTGGGATAGTTTTACTTCGAAGTCACCAGCCTAGCCATCAGGCCATAGTAAGTACAATAAGGACATTTGACTCTTATCATTCAAATATTAATAGCCTTTTTAATAAATTGAATCCTGGTGGTACTAACGCTGTGTTCCTTAGCGAGCAGAGGCCATTGGCTAAGGGCGCTTTTAACCTCATTCATGATCTGCTGCGCGTCTTTTGCACTCAGGTCAGCGTGCTTTGCCAGCGAGAGTAATGACGTAGCAGTGGGGTTTTGGCCTTCTCCGGCTACCAGCATGCTCTGCTGCCCCATGGGGCCGCTGGAAAAGGTCAGATCGTAAGCCGGAGCGAACGACCACGTTCCCTGCTGATCCATCAAAAAGGAGAAGTTCTTGGAATGATCATCCCGGTTGTGCGCCAGCACATTAAACACCGCGTAGCGAAATATCATCCGGGCTTCCCGAATGTCCTTGGTCAGCCATAAGGTAGCTTTTATTAGATCCTCGTAGTCCAGGGCAGGGGTTCTGAAGTCCGAATGCAGAAGCCCACAGTCGGTATGGGTATGCAGCTTTTCGCCCGTAGAAAGTCGGTCAAAGCGTTTTGTTGCAAAATAGCCCGGACCGGATTTGCTTTCAAACAAATGCATGTCCGGTACTCTTAAACCCGCCTGTCGGGCCATAAGCCCATAAACGTACTCAATGGCACCGGCATCAGCCCCGTCCAGCGTATTGGAAAACTTCACCAGCCAGGGCTCAAAACCGGAGGGCGGCGTGCTCACCCCCTGTACGATTTCGGATGTGCCGGCCCTGAAACCAATCAGCACTTTGGGACGCGCTCCGGAAGAGGAGCCATTGAGTCTCAGGAGTTCTTCCAGCACCTCACCACTCGCACCCTGTAATATCTTCACTGAATGCTCAGCAAGAGTATCCAGGTCGAGAGGTTCTTGGGTAGTATAATCGGAACGGTCGGGATGATAGGTGAGTGCGCCCATGCCGTTTGTTCCGACATAGGCCAGTCGGTCAAGCGGTGAAAACTGACCCGGCAAGATGCTGAGCGAACGAAGTTTTCTATCCAGCAGCAACTTGCCCCAGCCATCGGGCAGACTATCGTTGAACACACCGGGCAGCCCCTCAAAGACTGAGGGAGGAAAAGACACTGTTTTTTTGCTCAGGGGAAGCTTGTAAGGTGAAATTTGCAATCCCGAGGAAATAAACTGGGGATCATACTCAAAATAGATTCTTTCCTCCACCCTGGCGAGACGGCCTACCGGGATAGCGGGGACGATACCAAAATTGAGACGGACCTGAAGTATTTCCGTTAGAGTGTAGATCGTCTTCATGACCGTGCCTTTCTGGGCTTGAAGGGTTTGACTCGCTTTTTGGATTTTTGGGCTTTCAAAAGGTCATCCATGCTCACATTGTTTGTGGATGATGGATCAAACAAACCCGATAATTCCTCCTCAAACCCTAAGGTAAAAGCAAGCTTGACGAATGATTCCAGAGAAATACGTCCCGTTTGCTCAAATTTACGAAGCACAGAAATACTCACATTGGCCTTCAATGCTAGTTCTTCCTGCGTGAGCCCCGCCCGAACACGAGAGTTTTTCAGGCCCACGGCCAATCTGTCAAGAATATCGCCGGGAGTTAAAAATAACATTATAGTGGTAATTATGGCTTGTAAAAGCTTAAATATACTACTATAATAGTAATTAAAAAAGAGAGATTAACAAGAGTGCATGGTGATGATAGTACTTTATGCTATTTTTGGCTGATGCTATCTGGATAGTAACAAAAAGTCATAATTGGCTTTCTTGCTAACGCTTACAGAACAGCAACAATCTACTCGCTCACCATTTAAATATGCTAAGGAATATTTATAGTTAATAGTCTCTTCCGCGTTTAAATCAATCCCAAGGATAGCCGAACTTTGACCTTTGGGAACCTCGACAACTATTCTGTAATTGCCCTCTTTATCTGTATACGCCCTAGTCAGTAGACTACCCGAGTGCTTCCCTATCCCGCCTGCGACGACAATGATCGGTATACTATCAATCGGTTGACGAGATTCACCCACCACCTTGCCATAGATCGTAGCAGTTCGATCTAATATGATCCCTCCACAGCCCATACTATTGGAAAGTAGAAACGTAAGTGCCAGAAAGCAGGCGAGGGACGTCCAGAGGGGTGTTTTAGTTTCATGCAGGCTGGTGGTTGGAATACATTTCTTTATTTCTAACCTCTTATCAGGCAGATTGTGATTCTCTGTCGGGTATGGGCCAGAAATGTTTAATCTTTTCACGCGGTATCGACCGCTCTGCGTGCCACAGATCATAATTACGTTGTACATTCAGCCAAAACTGGGCCGAGGTACCAAATGCCTCAGACAAGCGTACCGACATTTCAGAGCTAATCCCTTGTCGCTCATTCAAGATCGCCGAGAGGGTTTTTCGGGTTATGCCTAGCCCTTCGGCAATTTCCCCCAGCGTGTAGGGATGTCCCGTCTCTTCTCTTAGCCCATCAATAGTTTCCCGAATCAGTACCCCCGGATGAGTGGGGCGCATACCACGTTTCATCATAATTTTTCCTTTCTAGTGATAATCTAAATAATCAACATCTTCTACATTGCCATCCTCAAACCGAAAGATGATCCGATAGTTTTTATCTACCTTCAGGGACCAAAATCCCTTCAGATCTCCTGTCAAAGGATGCAAACGTGCTCCCGGTAAATTGATATCGTCCAACGAAGTAGCAAATTCCAGACGAGTAAGGATACTGCGTATTTTGACAATATGGCGCGGATTAAGCTTTGAGGAGTCTTCTTCCTCATAGAATAATCGCAATACCTTATGTCGTATGCTTTTGATCAAAATACCGAACGTAACCTATAACGTTGCATGTTACAAAAAAAATGTCAGAAAGTAGCCCAATATTCAAAATGATTTTGGTCTTCTCTTGTCGCGGAATACCTAGATGGAGTCTATTTTTGTTTTTGGAAATGATTGCCCACAGGCTACGAAGTAATTACTACTACCCCCGTACTAACCCTTTTTCCCGCAGACAATGGTGCGTCATCACCTGCTTGTCGGTATGCAGCACCACCTGCTTTTCGTACTTCGCAGATCACCAGCTCGTGGTCACCGGCATCGGCGTAGCCCGTCACGCGGCACTGCACGTAGCCAATGGCTTCGGTTAGGTAGGGGCAGCCCCGCTCGTCGAGCGCGTAGGGCAGGTTTTTGAACTTATCCACGTTGCGTCCGCTTTTTCGTCCCAGCTTCGCAATCAGTCGGGTTTGCTCCTCGGCCAGCAGATTTACGTTCAGAAGGCCCGCTTCTTTAACCAGTTCGAGAGTATAATCAACTCTGTACAGGGCTACGCATAGCATTTTTCCGCCCATAGCCGCCTGCATCACCCAGATGGCAATATTGGCATTCTGTCGGCCATCCACTGTGGCAGTGGTGATGGAATGAACATCGTAGTTTTTCAATTTTAGCAACTTAGGTGGCATTATTATTGCTTTTTAATTGACAGATTAAAATCCCTGAAAGCAAAAATTTAGTGTTGCCAGGCTAATCAGGTAACTTCCGGCATAAGCAAAAAGTTAAAAGCAATGTCAGCCACGCTTACTAAGAAGCCAGCGGATAATGAAAGGACTTTGAAGAAAATACTTAATTTTGGGCGACAAAAAAAAATATAATAATTCAGCGAATGACCCATCAGGACTTTTTGAATGCCTTGGTATGTCCTATCACACACACTCCCCTGCAAAGAGCCGAAGATGGCAAGAGCCTGGTTAGTGAGGACGGCGTTACCTACAAGGTAGGCGATACGGGCATTGTTAATATGCTTTATCCCAAGGAATTACTGCCCGACGACGCCCGTGAGCAATACTTGTACGACCAGGCTTTTTTACGCTACGACCGTGGTGTTTCCTGGGTCTTCGAAACCCTCAACCATTCGGATGAAGCAGCTACCCGGGAGTTTATGATTAGCCTCATGGATCTCAAACCCGGCATGACGGCCCTGGAAGTAGGCGCGGGTACGGGCAAGGACTCGGCGCTTATTCTTGAAAAAGTCAAACCCGGCGGCACGGCGGTACTTTCGGATCTGTCACCCAATATGCTCAAACTGGCCCAGGATAAACTGTCCACCGAGGAAGTGCATGTGCACTACTTCCTGGGAAATGGCTCCTACCTACCCTTCGCCGACGATACCTTCGACGCCGTGTTTCATTTTGGCGGCATCAATACCTTTTCTGAGCGCAAAAAAGCCTTCGACGAACTCACCCGCGTGGTGCGTCCCGGCGGCAAGGTGGTAGTGGGCGACGAAAGCGTAGCCCCCTGGATGCGTTCGCAGCCCACCTATCAGACACTCCTGAAAGCCAATCCGCTTTTCCGGGCCGAGGTACCTTTGGAAGACGTACCGCCCAACATCGAGAATTTCAAACTACACTGGATATTCGGGAACGCTTTTTATGTAATGGAATATTCCGTAACCGCCCAAGCCCCCGAAATCGATATAGACCTGCCCATTCCGGGCAAAGACTTTGTGGATAACTGGCGGTTGAGGGCGGAGAAAGCTAATGATTGAATTAGTGATTGAGAGAATAGTTTTATTTTAGGAATTTGTAAGTGAAGGGGCTCAAAGTAAATTACGAGCTGTACTTATTCTAAACTTCTCAACACCACTCTCTCACCGCGGGGGCGGACCCCTCACTCAATCTCTCATTCACAATTAAAACCAACATGTGGATTAAAAAAGGAGTAGTATATAAACCCGACGGAACGCTGCCGCACAGCATGTCACACGCGCAGGTACCGTTTGCCTATAAGCACGAGGATTTTCTGCGGATCTATTTTTCGTCACGGGATGCGCAAGGACATTCGCGGCCTACGTTTATTGACGTAGAGTACGACGACCCCTCGAAAATCAGGTACATCCACGACCGGCCCGTGCTGGAACTGGGCGGACCGGGCGAGTACGACGAGACGGGTGCCATGCCGGCCTGGTTTGTGAATCGTCCCAACGGCGACATTTGGCTGTACTATACCGGCTGGAACCGCACCTGGAATTCGTATCGGCTTTCGATGGGTCTATCGGTAAGCACGGATGGCGGGCTTACTTTCGAAAAGATGTTCAAAGGACCCATCATGGATCGGAGCATTCAGAATCCCATTTGGGCCGCGCAGCCTTCGGTTTTGATAGATGACGACGGTACCTGGCGAATGTGGTACATCTCGGGACATAAGTGCGAGTATATCCACGGCTACCCCGAGCCTTTTTATCGTGGACAATCCGCGATCTCAAAGGATGGCATTCACTGGGAAATCAGCGATGTACCTACGCTGGAATTCGATGATTTCCTCCACGCCGTAGGGCGGCCGAGTGTGTTCAAGGAAGATGGACTGTACAAAATGTACTATTCCTACCGCCATACCCGCGACTACCGCACCGATCGCAACCAAAGTTACCGACTGGGCTACGCGGAGTCAAAGGATGGTACGCACTGGGAGCGGAAGGACGAGCTGGTCGGTATAGGAAAATCGGACAATCCCGAAGACTTTGATTACACGATGATAAACTATGCACATCGGTACGAACATAACGGCAAAAAGTACCTGCTATACAACGGCAATGGCTTCGGAGCGGCGGGCTTTGCCTACGCGGTGTGGGAAGACTGACGACCGTTCAGTAAAATAAGGGCAAGACCTGAGCAAACTCATTCGTTAGGACAGAAAAGGATACTAACTAGCGATGTTTTTTATATAGTATTGAATCGGAATTATGGCAACGCTAAAAACGCAATTTAACCAGGACGGGTTTGTAATCGTTCGAAATTTTCTCGACGAAGAAGTCGTAGCGGGTATTTATAGGGAAGCGCGCGAGATTTTCGCCGCGCAGATCAAACGGGTTACGGGTCAAACCGTTGACATTGACGACCGCGATGCTTTCGAGAGCGCCATGTTTGCCTTCTTTGAAAAAGATTTTACGGCTTTTGTCAATACCGGCAAAACCGTACAGCACACGTTTTCGTTACACCGACTGGCCCTTGACGAAAAGATAGCCTCTATTTTAAAAGAAATCGGGATAGAAAAACCCGTGATCGGTGCCCGCCCGGCGATGCAGTTCAATAGCCGCTTCCTGTCCAAAGACGGCAGCAAGCACTGGAAACTCGACGCCCATCAGGACTGGCGCACGGGGCAGGGCTCGCTGGACAGCACGGTGATCTGGTTTCCGATGGTACCCGCCGGAGCGGAAATAGGTGCCCTGCAGGTGATTCCCGGTAGCCATAAGGCAGGCTTGCTGGAAGCAAGTACCTCCGGCTATCAGGGAGGAATCACGGCTGGCTTACAGGAAGATGACTTTGTGCAGACGGAGTTTGAGGTAGGCGACATTCTAATTTTTTCCGCATTTTTAGTACACCAGTCGGGCAATAACGTAACCCGGAACATCCGCTGGTCGGTACAACTTCGGTATAACAACCTGGCCGAGGCAACCTTCATTGAGCGGGGGTACCCCATGGCCTACATTTACAAACCTGAGCCCGACTTGGTAACCCCCAACTTCCCCACCGCCCAGCAATTAGAGAAATTGTATAGCAACGAATAGTGATCTGATAGTCTCAACCATTCACTCATTCTATCATTCTATCATTCAAAATTGAAAGTCAGCGTAACCATACTTACTTACAATCAGGCCGCTTTCATTGGTAAAGCTATCGAGAGCGCCCTTAATCAGGAGACGGACTTCGAGTACGAAATCCTGGTGGGGGACGATTGTTCCACCGATGGAGCCCAGGAGGTAATTCTGGATTATCAAAAGCGCTATCCAGACAAGGTAAAGGCGGTTTTGCACAAAAAAAACCTGGGGCAGAATGGCCTTTTCAACACCATCGAGACCCTCAAACTGGCCAAAGGACAGTACATTGCTCCCCTGGATGGCGACGACTATTGGACGAGCCCGCTCAAACTGCAAAAGCAGGTAGACTTTATGGAAGCCCATCCAGATTTTTCGGCCTGCTTTCATAACGCCCTTGTCACCTACGAAGATGGAGCCCCGTCGCACGAAGTAAATCCTTTGGATCAGAAACAGGTGATTGGGGTGAGCGACCTGATTGGAGAAGAAGAGATATGGTTCATGGCTACGTCGGCCGTACTATTCAAAAACGGCCTGATGCACTACCCCGACTGGTTTCTCAAATCCACGAGTGGCGACATACCCCGCTACGTGATTCTGGCTCAACAGGGTCCCATCGGCTATATTCCCGCCACGATGTCGGTATACCGGAAAAACCGCGCCGGTGCCAGCTACAAAGACCACTACCGCGATGCCCGCTTTCTGCGCAACCGGATTATGATGTACCAGGGGATTAATGAGGAAACCAACCGGGAATATGACGTCCCGCTCCGCAAGAATATAGCCAGGTACTACCGTATGATGCTGGATGCCCGGCAGTACAGCAGAAGCTATTTCCGGCGGGCGACCTTGGCCCTGTACTACCTGTACCTTCGCAAACCGGGGTTGGTAGAAATAAAAGAAGTCTGTCGTGATTACGTTATGCCCCAGTGGATTCTGAATATTTATAGCTTCTTTGCCTTGCTACCCCACCGCTTTCGGGGAACCCTATGATGAAGGTATCTGTCTGTGTTCCCACCTTTAACCATGAGCCCTACATTGCACAAATGCTGGAAGGTGCTTTGCAGCAGAAAACCACCTTTTCCTTCGAAATAGTGATCGGAGACGATGCCTCCACCGACAACGCCCCGGCAATTATCCGGCACTACGCCAAAAAATACCCCGAACGCATCCGGGCCTACCTGCACCCCACGAACCTGGGACCAACTTCACCCCGTGAGTTTGCCGGCAGAAACAATGTACTTTTTTTATTAAAAGCCTGTCGGGGGGAGTATGTCGCCCTCTGCGAAGGCGACGACTACTGGACTGATCCCCATAAGCTACAAAAACAGGTAGAGTATCTGGAGGCCCACCCCGACTACGCCATTTGTCACCACAATGTTCGCGTAACCTACGAAGATGGTTCACCGGAACACCTTTTCAATTCGCCTTCCCAGAAAACAACTTCTACTGTTGAAGATTTGCTCCGCGATCACTGGTTTATGGCCACCGGCAGCCTGCTGTACCGCAACTACTTCCTAACGCATGACTTTGCCGATTGGCACGCCCACGCCGCCGCCGGCGACTGGGCGCTGGTTATTCAGCTGGCCGCGCGGGGTAGCATTGGCTACCTACCTGATGTGATGGGCGTGTACCGCAAGCATCGCGGCGGCCTTAGCCACGTTCATGCCTCTACCAACGCCTGGTTTGTAAATAACCGCAGGGAAATGTTTGAGAATATCAACGCCTGGCTTGCCTTTGGGCATAGTTCCATTGTGGAGCAAACCTTGAAAAAGTACCAGGAGCAACTCCGTCTTTTAGAGGGGAATACTCCTTAAAATATAGGATATTAAGATCGAATTAGTCAATTTTGCCAATTCCATTTCAGTCATTGAACCTATGAAGCTAAGCGTAGTTATACCAGCCTACAACGAAGAAGAGTCTATCCACATTACATTGCGGTCGTTGAACAGCACATTAAAAAAATACAATATACCCCACGAAATTTGTGTCACCAACGATAATTCTAAAGATGGTACCCTGCGGGTGCTCGACGAGCTATCGATGGAAATTCCCGAGCTGGTGTACTATACCAATTTAGGCCCAAACGGATTTGGCTATGCGGTACGCTATGGCCTCGAACGCTTCACGGGCGACTGCGTGGCCGTATTCATGGCCGACATGTCCGACGACCCCGAGGATCTGGTGAAGTACTATTACAAAATGCTGGAAGGCAACTACGACTGTGTGTTTGGCTCGCGCTGGTCGAAGGGTGGAAAGGTAGTTGACTATCCTCAGGTAAAAAAAATCATAAATCGGGTGGCCAATTTCATCGTGCGAATGGTGATGGGCATCAGCTACAATGATACCACCAATGCCTTCAAGTTGTACAGCCGCGAAACCATGGAGGGCATCAAACCTTTTCTATCCCCGCATTTCAACCTGACGATAGAACTTCCCTTAAAGGCCATCGTGCGGGGATACACCTTCACCGTGGTGCCTAATAGCTGGACCAACCGTAAATTTGGCGAGTCTAAGCTGAAAATTAAGGAGATGGGGAGCCGTTATTTCTTTATACTGATGTATTGTCTGATCGAGAAGTATTTTTCTCAGGGGGATTTTATGAAAAAAACGAAAAAACCAGAAAAGTCTGTCAGCCGCTAACCGAAGCTTTCAGATAGGCATTAGTACCCTGCAAAAATCAAGCAAAAGTTCTTTTTGACTGGTTGCGTCTTACAGCTGAACCACGCAAATTTTAGTGAGGATGAAGATTTTAGTAGTTGACACCGCGTCGGACGTTGAGTTGGTATTTGAGCAGAACTTTCGCCAGTATGCCGATGAGTTCAGTTTCCGTTTTGCAAAAGACGGTATGGCAGCCATTACGAGTATTCGATCCGAACCCGACCTGGGTATGGTGCTGCTGGACGTGAACCTGCCCGACATGGACGGGCTATCGTTGCTGTCTGAGCTACCGCAGATCAACCCCTCACTCCGAACCGTCATGATGTCGGGCACGGTCAATATGGGCCATGTTCGAGTGGCCATGAACCGCGGAGCGTTTGACTTCTTGGCCAAGCCTCTTGACTTTACCGAATTGCTGGCCACCATCCGGCGCACGGCCGACCACGTGAAAGCAGCCCGGGAAAAGCAGCATATCACCTCCCTGGATGAGCTTAAGAGTCGGTTTTTTGATAACATCACTCATGAATTTCGCACCCCGCTGACCCTTATTCTGGGCCCAATCGAAAAAATACTTCGGGAGGTTAGTGACGAAGGACAACGCCAAAAACTTCTTTTAGTACAGCGCAACGCCCGGCAATTGCTCCGCATCACCAACCAACTACTGGATCTGGCTCGTCTGGAAGCTGGACACCTGACCGTACAGTCCAACCCCGGCGACCTGGGCCTGTTTATTGAACAACTGACGAGCAATTTTCAGGCGCTGGCCGAAGAACGCAACGTTATGCTGGTCTTTGAAAACAGGCTTAAGACCGGTTACTGTTTTGACGCCGAAAAAACAGAGCAAATCCTTCATAACTTGCTCGCCAATGCACTGAAATTTACCATCGCCGACCCTAATTCAGCTATCCAAAGTCAGGTACTTGTAGTACTTGCCCCCCTGGCTGACAGCCCTCCTGTCCTATGGTCGGAAGGCAACCCGTCGGAGCATAAGATTAGCACCTACTCACCCCAGATTTCGGAACAAAAACATCTGTGGGGAGAGGGTGTCAGGCTGATTGTGAAGGATGCAGGGGTAGGTATACAGCCCAAAAGACTCCCCCACATTTTCGATCGTTTCCACATGCTGGCCCCCCAGCACCTGCGGCCCGATGTGGCCCTGGTTCAGCCTAGTACGGGCATCGGCCTGGCTTTGGTAAAGGAACTCACCGAACTCATGGGTGGGACTATATCGGTGAGTAGTGCCATCAATCAGGGTACCCTTTTCACGGTGGAGTTACCCTTACGGAGCGTTACCACTCAGGCAGGTCAGGAAGCCCTGGTGAGCCCTTCCCTTCCCGTGCTCGACTGGCAGGATAAAACTACGGAAACAGCTCTTCGCCCGGCTCCAACGTCGGAGTCACCGCTGATCCTAGTGGTGGAGGACGACTCAGAGCTTCGGGAATTCATTGCCGACGAACTCCGTACCTATTACCAGGTCATCACGGCAGCTGACGGTAAAATCGGGTGGGCACTGGTCCAGGCCGAACTCCCCGATGTGGTGGTTTCGGACGTAGCGATGCCGAACATGGATGGCTTTCAACTGACCCACCACCTCAAAACCAACCCAAGTACCGATCATATTGCGGTACTCCTGCTCACCAGCAAAACCGAGGAAAAGGATGTCATGAAAGGCTTGCAGCAGGGGGCCGATGTGTACCTACCCAAGCCCTTTCACCTCGAAGAGCTGCACCTCCGGGTGAATAACCTGCTCATGCTTCAGCAGAAATTGCAGCATCACTACCGCGAGCAACTCAAAGCCGAAGAAACCCCCGCCGCCCCCGAAACCGTTCAGGACAAGTTCTTACGTAGCCTGTATACGCGGATTGATCAGCACCTGGACGATTCTAGCCTGAGTGTGGAAAGCTTGGCCGAAGAAATGGGCGTTAGCCGCAAGACCCTGT
Organism: uncultured Cytophagales bacterium; assembly: GCA_963768025.1. GTDB lineage: Bacteria > Bacteroidota > Bacteroidia > Cytophagales > Spirosomataceae > CAVYGM01. The sequence goes on along the minus strand of CAVYGM010000011.1, from coordinate 185,932 downwards.
ACCGCAAAACGCACGGCCTCACCCAGCTATCGCCCAACGAAGTGATTCGCCAGTATCGACTCCGCAAAGCGGTTGATTTGCTAAAAGAGGGGTACAACGCCTCTGAAACCGCCTACATGGTCGGTTTTGAAACCCCTTCCTATTTTGGTCAATGCTTCAAGGAGCTCTACGGGGTCACTCCCCTAGACTACCTGACCCAGACCCATTCCTGAAACTACCTGCTTTCACGAGCCGCGGCGGCCGGAGCGGCCTGTCCCAAATCTGACAGTTTCTGTCCCAAAATTCGAATCCCTTTTCCTGGTAAAGACTGACCTTTGTTATGTCCTTATTACAAGGGCAAGAGCAATGCAAGTATATTCCCACGACGGCTTGCGTTCTCAACAACCTTATATCTAACACCATTGAAAGTAATTTATCCACGCCATTTGACTCTCCGTTTCACAATCTAGGTATGCGCAAGCCGAGATAGATTGTGAAACGTTTTTTGTTAAGGCCCGGGAAGAGACAAGACTGCGGAAGAAGATCCGGGAAGAAAACACGAAGCAGCGTCGTTGAATAGATTCAGCGACGCTGCTTTTTTGATAGGAGGATGACCGCTTGCTTACTGGTCAAAGGCATACTTTTTTTAGTTTGTTGTCTATCGTTTCCACAATAAACAGTTGAAATTATGCTCGTACCATTGATTGTTCTGGGCGCCATTGCCGTTATTGTTGCTGTATTATATTTTAGGGGAGAAGATAAAAAGAAAAACAACGAGCCGCTATAGTCGTTGTACGCCTTAAAACTTGTACAGCGCGCCTTCTCAGCGATTTTCTCCACGACCTACCCGATCCTCAATTGGGCAGATAAGCTATTAGTGTCTCTGGGGTTCAACCTATGCCGGAGGCCGTATTTTCTCCCTTGTCACACCAAAGAGATGGGTAGTCAGGAATTTTGAAATCATATGTACTGCTTATGCGCTGCAGGTGACTTTTCACTTCCAAAGTCATCCGTGACTGCTTGTGCTCAATAACATCAAGAACAAGATCGTCCATCCGATATTTGCCGACGCAGATCGCAGATGCCCTATGATGCGTACGTCCATTACAGAACGGCGACGTGAAAAATTGTACTTTTTTGCTTCACTTTGTCTTAGCTGTCGGGGGGGATCTACTTGATTGAACACGAGATGATTGCACCTTTACACCCTCACCCTCGTTGGGCTGAATGCCTGACTTTAGGGGTGGCAACCTGTCGCTCGAACGCTAAACGTTGAAGCCAAAAACTCGATCTGGGAGCCCCCTTGCCTGTCGCCAGGAAGCTGACAGACAAGCACTTGATGTACCGCCACCCAACGCCCACAGGAGCTAATGGCTTCGAAGCTAGTCAACTGAAAAAAGAGACACTTATCTCCTTTTCGCTCCTGTTTTCATTGGGCTGAACGTTTGCCTTCTGGGGCGAGCTACCTGTCGCCAGAGACGCTGAGTTTGGAAAAGATTATTTCGGCTGAGCTTTCATCACAAACTCAACCGATACGGCTAACAGTTATTTTCTTTCGTACGTCAGGTTTACGCTGCCAGGCGGTAAAGTTATCAAAAATGCATAACTTGACTAATAAACGCTGGTCGGAGACTGGTTATCATCACGACGTAATGAATACTATACCGAATGAGGGACTCTCTACTGCACACCGTACATCTTTTTCTGATTATTTTTCGGCTCCTAACTCTCGCAATCTATGAAATCGCTCGTTACGAAAGGTTTACCGCTGGCCTTACTGATTTGCCTACTTGTTTACGCGTTGATTTATCTACTTGTCTTTTCTGGTCTTGTTAATTGGCCTGGCTGGGGGCGATTAATTATGCTATTAAGTGTAGTAGTGGCAGTGCTGGTCGCCTTGACGTTTAAGCAACCTGCCGATCAGTATCCGGCATCTACTGGTAACGAACACATCACCACCGAACCGCCGATTTTTTATAAGTGGCTGGCACAGGCCTGGCATATACGCCCACTGGCGGCCTTAATTATCCTGCTAGTGGTGTACAGTCTGGTTTGGTTTATCGAACTAAAATCCCCTATTAATTTCATGGCTATCGGGCAAAATTTTCATAACTGGACGCCACTGGGGCGGCTAGTCATGCTGGCGGGCATTGTTGTAGCCATCAAAAGCCTGTTTACATAGAAAAATAGCAAGTGGTAAGATTCAGGCACGGGTTGCATTCTCAGAAGAATTCGAGTCAGGCGGACTAAGTGGGCGCTCAACCGTTAGGGTAATACTACCCGTATTGTTAGCGTATAACTTCCACAGATCATTGGCAAAAACCCAAAGCAAACCGTCTTTTTCTGCCTTAACGACGGTACCGAGGCCGATCGAGAATAAATCGGCTACCAATTGCTGAGGATCAGCAATGAACAGGAAATACAACGCTTCGTACCAGGGGCGTTCTATCCAGGGCCACGGCCGTGGGTGATTAATTATCCCGACTAAGTGCATCCAGGGCAGTTTAGGGGCCCGTCTGGCCCAACGGAATACTTTTTTGAATCGCGACTCCTGGTCAGGAGATTGGCCCTGAGGGTCGAATGGCGTATCGTCGAGATCCTGCCAGTAGCCGTGTGCTCGAAAATGATAATGAACACCGGCTTCCAGAACTAAGCCGGTGCTGTTCCAAAGTTCATCAGAACGTACATCCACTGAGACGCTTTCGCCGGGTTTGAGCGTACGGAAAGGCAGTTCAGTGCTGCCGGTCTGTCGGCATATGTCGTGCCGCGCAAACACGCTGTTGTGCAAATACCCCTGTTCCGTGTTGCCGTCAGGACTGTTGAGCAGCGGATTAAACCAGCGCGGCCAACCGGCCACGCTGGTCCAGAGTGCTCCCTGAAACGAGCGATGAATGCGTCCGGCGGGATTCATTTTCAGCGTCGCATGCGGACCGGTGGTCTGCATGGAGTTTGGGCGCAGCAACAGGTCTTTTTCGACGGCTTTCTGGACCATCCAGTCGAGGGCAATGTTAGCCAAGTCCCGATCCGGGTACCCACCCCCCACATCGCTGTGAACACCCCGAAACCAAGCCTGCTCGACGTAGTGAGCAGGGCGTTCGCCGGACTGAGGTGGCTCCCAGAGCGACGGTATGAAACTAGTTCTGATTTCGTCCATCGCCAGCGCGTGATAAATATTATCGGTAATGCTATTGGGCGATAACTCGTGAAAACCGTTGCGAAAGAAGCGCAGGTTGAAGCTCCAGCCCCAGAACGAAAACCCCAGCGAGCCGACCGTGTCCCAAACTCCGATAAAGTGAATCCTGACCTGTCCTGGGGCATGGCCTGGCTTAAATTTCGAGTAGTCGTAGCATGTCTTAGGATCGTCGTGTCGGTATTTGTTGTTTTCATAAAACCGGTATGCCTTCTCAACGACCTTCGCGTCGGGTTGGACTAAGCCCACCTGTCGGATCATGCCCGCAATGGAGCGGGCCGTGAATGCACCCCGCGAAAACCCAAACAGAAAGATATGATCGCCCGGCTCATAATAACGGGCAATGGCCAGATAACCACGTCGGATGTTGGCGCCCATGCCCGTACCGGTGGCGCCTTCGAACGCCCGGCGCGAATTGCCACCCAATGCTCCAATGCCCGACTGATACCAGGTAACTTGTTTATCGTCTGACTCGGCGGCCGTTTGGCAGGCCTGAAACAACAACCGTACATTCGTAGCGGTGGGCATGCCAAATTCTTCGTCAGTAGCCGAATTCCAGGTGCCGTCGCAGCAGATCACAATATTTTTGGGCATGGTAGATGCGGTTTAGAAAATGTCCTCACAAGCTAACGGGTTGGCCATCTGTTCCGTCGTGTAGTGAAAGTAAGCAATGGGATTAGGTATAAAAAGCTTGCTACTAAGCAACTTCTCCTGCAAATGAGCATTGGGCAATTGTTCAACAAAATCGACCATCAGCCAGTATGAATCGCTTGACCCCACTCTAATCCGTGGTCTGTATCTCCGCAGACAATTTATATAATTTCTCATCCCAAAGAACACCAGCCAAACCAATCCCGAAATTCTCGGAGGTAGTCGGGGCCGCTGGAAGTAAATCAGGTGTATTCTTTTTACCCCGAAGTCTCCTGAGCACAGCATAAACCGAGGATAAATTCCGTCTTTTCAAACCTCCAAAATACCCCCAACCAAACAACTACAACGAGCTATATAGCAGGCTATTGAGGGATAATGCCAACAATGTCAAATCATTGTCTATCAACCAATTAACACACCTATGATATACTTTCTTGGGCTTATACGCCGCATCCCATAAACATTTTCTAAAAATGTGCTACAAGATCGTTTTTTTCCACTTCCCAAAGCACTTTTTCCCTGAGAAATTTATCCAACGGTACCATTTCTTAAAACCACCTCCACCTGAGCTACCAAAACCCTTCACGAAATCCCCCAAACAACCCTTGTTAGAAAAGCCAGAAGCCAGTAAATTTACACCGCTACCCTCTCTTTGGGGAATAGCAAAGACAACGGCTACTCAACGCTTTACACTCCATGTACCCACTCCTGCTTCATCCGCATGCGGTCATGTCGCTTATTCTGTGCCTGACGGTCGGGCTCATTATCCTTTCTTTTTCGAGGCTTAAAGTGCAGGTTCCCTGGACGCGCTGGCTGGTGGCCGCCTCGGTGGGGATTCTGGGCTGGCAGCTCGACAATGTCATTACCTTCGGCCTGCACCCGACCTACTTGGAAACGGTCGAATGGCGCAAGTGGGAATTGATATTTCTGTATGCAATATCCAGCCTGTTTATCCTGATCGCTCAGGTGCAGCTGGCCTATCTATTTCCCGAAAACCCCTACGAGCGCGAGCGAAGAATGGTGCTTCGGGTCAGCAGCATTGTGCTGAGTTTGGTATGGCTTTACTACGTGTACCACGTATTTTTCAGTCAGGCGCAGCGGGAGTTCGAAGAGCCACTCATTATAGCTACCCCGGCCCTATTCCTCATCGCCTGGACCATCGGGGTGTATATCCGAAAAGTGTTCTATTTTCGAAACCGGGGCAATCGTCAGGCCATGGTCGCCTGTCTGCTGCTGATGGGGATGGAATTCTTTTTTATCGGCTCGGAGATTGACGCCCTTACCCTGGGTATCTACAGCCCGGTGGGGTACTGGATCTATTTTTTTGCCACCTGGGTGGGCATACTGGGCGGAGCTATTTTATACATTGCTTTCTCCACCGTCCCTATTTCCTTTCAGGTGCGTTTGGTCGGCTTCACCTTCGTCATGATCATGATCGTGCTGTCGGTGGTAACGCTTACGTTCTTTCCCCCTTTTCCGCCCGAAGACCTGGCGCAACGCGCCAGTATGCACGATGATCTCCTGAAAGTAGGCGGGTTGCTTCTCCTGGCAACGGTGCTGGTGGCAATCGTATACCCCATTATCCTGCGGGCGAGCATCATCATCCCGCTCGAAAAGCTGCTGACCGGGGTAAACAACGTGCGGGAGGGAAACACGAACACGAGCGTGCGGGCTACGATCAACGATGAGATCGGTTTCCTGACCGAAAACTTTAACCTCATGACCCAAACCATCCGACAGGCACAAGACGAGTTGGCTTCTTATGCCTCGGATCTGGAAAAGAAAGTGGAGGAACGAACTACGCAGCTACAGGAGTCGCTGGAATACCTGAAAGCTACCCAGAATCAACTGATTCGGCGGGAGAAGATGGCCTCATTTGGTGAATTAATGGCGGGGATAGCCCATGAGATTCAGAACCCGCTGAATTTCGTGAACAATTTTTCCGAGTTCGGCGTGGAGTTGATTGAGGAATGGAAAGCGGAAGAAGCCAAGCCAGTAGTAGACAAGGAGCTTGCAGGCCGAAACAATACAGGAGATTGAACTCAACCTCAAAAAAATAAATGAACATGGTAAACGCGCCGATGCCATTGTGAAAAGCATGCTGCAGCAGTCTCGGGAAAGCTCGGGACAGAAACACCCCACCGACCTGAACGACCTGGCCAATGAATACCTCCGGCTTTCGTATCAGGGGTACCGTTCCCAGAAGGAAGAGTTTACGGTCAAACTCATAACCCAACTCGAACCCACCCTGAGCGAGGCACCGGTGGTGGTACAGGATATGAGCCGGGTATTTGTGAACCTGTTTAACAACGCATATTATGCCCTGGAAATGAAAACAAAGAAAGGAGGAAAGCAGTACGAGCCCGAAATTACGGTTACCTCCCGGCAGGTACCCGGCGCCGTCGAGATGCGGATCCGCGACAACGGGGTCGGCATTCCGGATGACCTGCAAAACAAGGTGTTCCAGCCTTTCTTTACCACCAAGCCCACGGGGCAGGGCACAGGGCTGGGGCTGGCGTTGGCCTACGATATCATCGTCAACGACCACGGCGGCGCTATTGACCTCGTCAGTAAGGAGGGGGAGTTTTCAGAGTTCTTTTTTACAGTGCCTACCGAGTGAACCATTCCTGCAGGAAGGAAAGTCGGTAGAGTACGTACGACAGGATAAAACCAATGGACAGGCCACTCATAAGCATCCAGAAAAAGGTGGTTTGCCGAGGTACCCGGAATGCCACCGCAATGGCCGCTCCACCAATGGGTGTAAAAAGCAGGGGCGTGAGGATGGCTATGCCGATAATCCCGAAGCGTTTCCAGATGCGTACTGCCAGTCGGCTAGTCTTGCTAAACCGCCGGGGGGGATTTTTGCGCCAGCGCCGGACCAGCACCTGAATCCCCTTGCCTATGTAGGTAGTGGCGATGACACTGACCATCATACCGACGGCCGAACAAAAGGCGGTTTCGTACCAGGTGAGTCCCAGGGCCAGGCCCGTAATGGGGCCCGCAAAGAATTTCAGCCCCGCAGCCAGTGCTACCGACAGGTACTTGATAAACACTCCCTCGCTCATACTCTCTCCTGAATTAATTCGGTGGCAATACGCCGTGCTTCCCCGTCGCTGTGGACGTAGTCTTCGTAAGCTGGCTTGGGGATAAAAGTAACTTTGGCAGCGCAGGTTTCGATTACGTCCGAAATTTCCAGAAAGCCGATCTCATCGTTGAGAAAAGCCGCCACGGCTACTTCGTTGGCCGCATTGATGATACAGGCCAGGTTGCCCCCCTTGGCCAGGGCATGGTAGGCGAGCGCCAGATTCCGGAAGGTGTCGGTATCGGGCTGCTCAAATGTAAGGGAAGGGTACTGGGTAAAATCAAAACGGGGGAAGTCGGCCTGCATTCGTCGGGGGTACCCCAAGGCATACTGGATGGGTAGCCGCATATCGGGCAGCCCCATTTGAGCCTTGATGCTGCCATCCTGAAACTGCACCATGGAATGGATGATACTCTGCGGATGCACGATCACGTCTATTTGTTCAGGCGTGAGATCAAAAAGCCATTTGGCCTCGATCACTTCCAGCCCCTTATTCATGAGGGTGGCCGAATCAATGGTGATCTTGGCCCCCATACTCCAATTGGGATGCTTGAGCGCCTGAGCCTTGGTAACACCAGCCAGAAAGGCCCGATCTTTGCCCCGGAAAGGACCACCGGAGGCCGTCAGGATAATTTTCTCAATCGGATTGTCTTCCTCGCCCGCCAGGCACTGAAATATGGCCGAATGCTCCGAGTCTACGGGCAGGATCGCTATCTGATGCTCGCGGGCCAGCTGGGTGATCAGTTCACCGGCTACCACCAGGGTTTCCTTATTGGCCAGGGCTATGTCCTTGCCCGCCCGGATGGCCCGGATCGTGGGCAGAAGGCCCGAGTAGCCCACCAGGGCCGTCAACACCATGTCAATCGAATCCGACTCCACTACCGAGGCCAGGGCTTCGTCTCCTGCATATACCTTGATTCCGAAAGAGCTGAGTCCGGAAGCGACCTTTTCATACAAAGCCCCGTTGCCGATCACCACTTCCTTCGGCCTGAACTCAACCGCTTGCTCAATCAGCAAATCGGCATTTTGCTGGGCCGTAAGTACCTCCACCGAAAAGGCCTCCGGATGCGCCTTCACGACATCCAGCGCCTGGGTACCAATAGAACCCGTAGACCCCAACAGGGCAATTCGTTTTTTATTCATGAAAAATTAAAATAGCTAATAGCCATTAGCCATTAGCGGAACGCCGCCCGGCCGTTAGCTTTTTTAAATAGTTGATATTGAAAGCATTGGACAATAAAATCGAGCCAATATTATCTGCAAATTCTGTGACAGTACTTATTCTATCATTCTATCAATCACTCATTCTATCATTGCCCCTTCAGCGCGTCCGCGATTTTACGGTCGTTGGACAAGCGGGGTACCTTATTTTGCCCCCCCAGCTTTCCCTGGGAGCGCATGTAGTTGATAAAAGCATTTTTGGGTAAAGATGTAATCACCAAAGGCTTTAAAATTGCGCCCGTAATCAGGTCGTCGTAATAGACATTCAACTCCATGAGGCGCTGGTCAATGGCCTGCGCAAAGGCGGCTGGGTCGGCGGGTGGCGTGGCGTACTCGATCAGCCATTCGTGGTAGGGCAGGCCTCCTTCCGTTGGACTCACCATCGGGGCCACGGTGCATTCGGTTACCTCCACTTCGGGATGGCGCTGCATGGCGTATTGAAGCGCTTTCTCTATTTCTTCCCCAATCACATGCTCGCCAAAGGCCGAGATAAAATGCTTGATGCGTCCCGTAACCAGAATACGATACGGATTCAAAGAGACGAACTTCACGGTATCCCCAATCGAGTACCCCCACAGGCCGGCGTTGCTGTTGATCACCACCGCGTAATTCTTACCGAGCTCCACCTCCGCGATGGATACGCGTTTTGGTTTTGGGTCAAAATAATTTTCGACGGGAATGAATTCAAAGAAGATCCCCGAGTTCAACAGCAGCAGCAGCCCTTCTTCGGTCTGGGTATCCTGATAGGCCAGAAAGCCTTCGGAAGCCGGGTAGGTTTCGATAGAGTCAATGCGCTTGCCGATGGCGTCGAAAAGTCGGGCCCGGTAGGGCTCGAAATTGACGCCGCCGTACACAAACAGCGAAAAGTCGGGAAACACATCCTTGATATCCTTGCCCGTGCGAGCCCGGATGCGGTCGAAGTACATCTGCACCCAGGGGGGAATGCCCGAGATGAGCGACATCGGCTGGTGGATGGTTTCATCAATGATTTTTTCGAGCTTGGTTTCCCAATCTTCGATGCAGTTGGTCTCGTAGCTGGGGAGCTGATTGGTGCGCAGGTACCCCGGCACGTGGTGGTTCACAATCCCCGACAGGCGGCCTACGTGGATGCCGGCTTTCATGTCCAGTTCGGGACTACCCGACAGGAAAATGAGCTTTTTGTCCAGAAAGGCCGACTTACCCGTCTCGTGCACGTAGGTGAGCAGGGCGTCGCGGGCCGAATTGATGTGGTTCGGCAGCGACTCGCTGGTAATGGGAATGTATTTCACGCCGGAGGTAGTGCCGGAGGTTTTGGCAAAATACGCGGGCTTGCCCGGCCACAAAATGTCCGGCTCCCCGTGGACAACCGACTCCACGTAGGGTTTAAGGTCTTCGTAATCCCGAATCGGGACCGCCTCCCTGAAGTCCTCATAGGAGTGAATATCCCCGAAAAAATGATCCTTCCCAAAGCGGGTTTCGGCCGCTTTACGAACCAATTTCTGCCGCCATTCGGCTTGAATGGCCTTACTATCGGCCATCCAGCGGCGTTGCTGCTCCACAATGTAATGTGCCAGTGGCCGGCTCAATAATGATCTAACTCCCATAGTGGCGTAAAGGTAAACACTATTTATAAAAAACCGGATATAGTCGAATAAGGCAGAGGTTTACAGACTGAAAACCAAACTATTAGGTAATTTTATGAAATGACTTTGTTTGTAGGTAATTATCTGTAATTTTGCGGACTTATAATCAAAAAATGATTTTTCACTTACTAAAAACATGGGATTGTTTGATTTCTTAACCAGCGACATAGCTATTGATTTGGGTACTGCCAATACCCTGATCATTCATAAAGACAGGGTTGTGGTGGATGAGCCTTCGATTATTGCGATTGACAAGGCTACCGGAAAGGTACTGGCGATTGGCCACACGGCCATGCAAATGCACGAAAAAACGAATGAAAATATAAAAACGATCCGTCCCCTCAAAGATGGAGTAATAGCTGACTTTACGGCGGCTGAGATGATGATTCGGGGGATGATCAAAATGATAGATTCAGGGAATCGGTTTTTTACCCCTTCCCACCGGATGGTGATCTGTATCCCTTCGGGCATTACCGAGGTGGAAAAGCGGGCTGTAAAAGATTCGGCTGAACATGCCGGGGCTAAGGAAGTGTACATGGTACATGAGCCGATTGCTGCAGCAATTGGAATCGGCATTGATATTACCCAGCCTAATGGCGTCATGATTGTGGATATCGGGGGTGGTACCACTGAAATCGCCGTCATTGCCCTTTCGGGTATCGTATGCGAACAATCGGTACGTATTGCCGGGGACGTGTTTACCCGGGATATTGTGGATTACATGCGCCGCGAGCACAACCTGCTTATCGGAGAGCGTTCCGCCGAGATGATCAAAATTGCCATCGGCTCGGCTCTGCCCGAATTGGAGAACCCTCCAGCCGACTACGAGATCCGGGGTCGTGACCTGATGACGGGTATCCCCAAGGAGATCAAGGTTACGTACAGTGAAATCGCCTACGCGCTGGATAAATCTATTTCTAAGATAGAAGAGGCCGTAATGAAAGCGCTTGAAATATCTCCCCCCGAACTCTCGGCGGATATTTACCGGAATGGTATCCACCTGACCGGCGGAGGTGCCTTACTTCATGGACTTGACAAGCGCCTTGCCACCAAAACAAAGCTACCCATTCACGTAGCTGATGAACCTCTCAAGGCGGTGGTTATTGGAACGGGCGATGTCCTCAAGAACCTGGAATTATACAAGCCTGTACTTATTACCTAGGAGATAATCGTACGGCTATTGGGTAAGCTCACGAATCATCGTGCTGTGCTCGATAGCCGTGATTTTTTGGCTCATGCTTCAACTCGTCGAGTTTTTTTCCCGGAACCGAAATTTTATTTTGTTTGCGCTGCTGGAGGTATTCAGCTTCTGGCTGATCGTGCAGAGCAATTCCTATTGGAGTGCTACCTATTTTAATACCTCCAACTACTACGTAGCCAAGGTACTTTCCTTATCCAATTCGGTGAGGGAGTACGTTCATTTACGGGAGATTAATGAAAACTTAGCTCAGGAAAACCTGAAGCTAAATGCCAGGGTAGCTAAATTGCAAGAGCAAAATCCGGTGGGAGCCCCCGCAAGTTACTCCGTTGATTCACTATTTGTGAATCGGTACAAATTTGTTGTGGGGAAAGTAATTATGACCGAAACCAGCCGGGCCAACAATTACGTAACTATCGACAAAGGAACCGCCGATGGCATACGTCCCGGTATGGGGGTCATATCCGCCACGGGTGTGGTGGGGAAAGTACGATCCTGTTCCGAGCATTACTCGCTGATCACCTCCATTCTGCATTCTCAGTTCATGGTGTCCTCGCGCCTGCTTCGGAGTGGTGAGATAGGCCCGGCCCGCTGGCAAAGTAAAGACCCATCTACCATATCGCTGATGGATATATCAAGATACAAGAAAGTATACAAAGGTGATACTGCCGTGACCTCCAACTTTAACTCTGTGTTTCCTCCCGGAATCATGGTAGGTACCGTCAAGAGCGTTACCGTGCGCTCTGACCAGACTTTTTATGACATTGATCTCTTTGTATCCACCAATTTTCCAAAGCCTGTCGTACGTGTACGTAGTGCAGAATAACTTGCTGGCAGAGCAGGAGAAATTACAAAAACCCATAGAAGAAGAACGACGATGAGCCTGCGCGAAATAATACAGTACTCCCTGTGGTTTTTGCTCTATATGATAGTGCAAATTCTGATCCTGCGCAACATCGTGCTGTTCAATTATTCACTGTGCTTCGTATACGTAGCCGGTGTTCTATTACTGCCGGCCGAAGTTGGCCGCACCTCGCTTCTGATGCTGGGATTTTTCTCCGGTCTATTCGTGGACGTCTTCTACAACACCCTGGGAATGCACGCCGCCGCTACGCTGCTGGTAGCCTACCTCCGACCTTTCTGGATTCAGTTACAGCTGGAAACCAAAGGTAGCACCGATCGGGTGGACATATCATTGAGCGAACTAGGGATGGGAGGCTACCTATCCTACCTGTTTCCCCTGGTTTTGATCCATCACGGCATGCTTTTTTTCATTGAAATGAGCCACTTTGGAATGTTGGGATATACGCTCTTGCGCATCGTAGCCAGTGCTCTTTTTACTACCTTTCTAATAGTGGTGATCCAGTTATTTACAAAAAGATAAGGGATCTCTTACCTGACAATTTGGCCGCATTTAAGTTCGCTGGCGCGAAATTTGATACTTTATTGGATTCAGCCTGTCTGTTATCAAAAAACCATTTGCCCGATTCCGAGTTTATATTCTAAGCCCAGGGTAAATTCCTATCGAAGCAAATTGCTGCTGATTGATTCCAGACACCGTTCATCAAGTACTATATGCCGGGGTTTGGTGCTAGTTTTTATTTTTGTAAATTGTGCATTCCTATGTCAGTTACCATGTCAGAAGCACCTATGAAAAAAGGCTACACGGACGATCAAAAACATGAAGTTTTCAACCGTGAGTTCATGCCGCATATAGATTCGATGTATAACTTCGCCTTTCGGCTTACTACCGACGAAGACGATGCGAACGACCTGGTTCAGGATACCTACCTAAAAGCCTTCCGTTTTATTTCCTCTTTCGAGCAGGGCACTAATGCTAAGGCGTGGTTGTTCCGGATTCTGAAAAACAGCTTCATTAATGATTACCGTAAAAAAAGCAAAGAGCCTTCCAAGGTAGACTACCAGGAGGTAGAAACCACCTACAACTCCGAAGACGCCGCCGATACCTCCCATACCGTGGATTTGCGGGCCGATGCAGTACAGGACATGATCGGCGACGAAGTGGCCAATGCCCTCAACTCCCTGCCCGTGGATTTCCGAACGGTGATCATTCTGTGTGACATTGAGGGATTTACCTACGAAGAAATGGCCAAAATCCTGGATATTCCCATCGGTACGGTACGCTCCCGCCTGCACCGTGCCCGTAACCTGCTGAAAGATAAATTGAAAAATTATGCAAGTTCTATGGGCTATGATGCCTAATGCCTGAAACTTTTTTTACAAGCATTGCGGTTATAAGGTACAACTGTAATACTACACTGGTTTTACGAATACCCAACTGCGATGAATGTATCATCTAAAACATCGGAAGCTGCCGGAGAAAAGCAGGAGCAGCCTATGAAGCAACACTGTGAGCATCATGCCGAGTGCATGAAAATGATTCAGACCATACTGGATGGCGAGGCGAACGAGGCTGAAAAGGAGCATTTCAGGCAAAACATGGACCTGTGTATGCCCTGCATTCAAACCTACCACCTTGAAAAATGCATTAAGGATTCTCTCCAAAACAAAGTGGAGCGTCGCCCTTGCCCCGAAAAACTGGTAGCCGCCATAAAAGCACATCTCAACTACTGATTTTATCAAGGTGGAAGGAAAGCTTCTCATTTTTTCTGCACCGTCCGGTTCCGGTAAAACTACTATCGTCAGGCACCTGCTGACCCAATTCCCAAAACATCTGGCATTTTCTGTTTCGGCTTGTACCCGATCCCGTCGCGACTACGAAGTGGATGGACGTGACTACTATTTTCTGTCCGTGGCCGAATTTCGTAAACGCATCGCCAACCAGGAGTTTGCCGAATGGGAGGAAGTGTACGCTGGTAACTACTACGGTACGCTAAAAGTGGAAATAGAGCGTCTATGGGCCGAAGGCAAGCACGTGCTGTTCGACGTGGACGTAAAAGGGGGGCTCAAACTGAAAGAAGCCTACGGCGACCGGGCCATGGCTGTTTTTGTAAAAGTGTCGTCGGAAGAAGAAATTAAGCGCCGACTCAACGTACGGGGTACTGAAACCGAAACTACCCTCGCCACCCGCCTTGCCAAAGTACGGTATGAGCTGAGCTTTGAAAGCGAATTTGATCAGGTACTCGTCAACGATGACCTGGAACTGACGCTTCGCAAAGCCGAAAACCTGGTAGAAGGATTCATCCAATGAGAATCGGATTGTTCTTTGGGTCTTTTAACCCCATCCACATCGGACATTTGATTATAGCCAACACCATGGCTACCGCTACGGATCTGGAACAGGTATGGTTTGTGGTAAGCCCCCAAAATCCCTTCAAAAAAAACAAAAGTCTGCTGCACGAATTTGATCGGCTCGATATGGTTGAACGAGCCATTGCCGACAACGCCCGCCTTAAGGCCACCGACTTTGAGTTTCATCTGCCCAAGCCCAGCTATACCATTGATACGCTGATCCGGTTATTGGAAAAATATCCTCAGCATGAGTTCAAACTCATCATGGGTGAGGACAATCTTGCCCAATTCCCAAATTGGAAAAATCACGAGAAAATTCTGGAATACGTGGGGCTGTACGTGTATCCCCGACCGAACGCCGCTCCGCACGCGTTTGGTGCTCATCCCCAGGTGACATTTGTGCCCGCTCCTCTGCTGGATATTTCGGCTACCTACATTCGGGATTCCCTCAAAAATAGCCGATCCATCCGGTACATGGTACCCGAGGCGGTAGAAGAAATGATCCACCGAAAGAAATTTTACCTCCGACCCTGATCGGGCAGGTCGGTTTGATAGATGATTTCGGATAAGAGACCGACGGCGTTGAAACGGAGAATGACTTTCTCAGCTGGGGATTTCTGGGTTATGTCATCGCACTGAGGGCCCTTTTCCAGGAAGTACACGTAAAACTTCTGATTTCGGCTGCCCAGTTGATGAATATCAGGACGCCCCAGTATCCTTCCCACTTCATCCGCAAACTTCCCCATCAGCTGCTCCTGTTCCGCTTTAAAATCATCTTTCAGAGTGGTGCGTATCCCCTCGCAGGCCAGGCGATCATCCCGCCATTTGACCAGATCCAACCGCCCGAGCGTGTCCGGAGCTGGGGTACAAGACGCAATAAGGGTAACTATCAGGATTCCAGAAACTACATTCTTCATTTTATTCATACTCACAATACGGGCTGGGCTTCGTTGTACAGTACTTGCAGGAGGGTTTGCCCCACGGCTTTTAGGGTATTTCGGTCAATATTCTCCATGGTATCGCCGGTCGTATGCCAGTCGTCAAAAAACGTTCGGCTCAGATCATTGACGTGCATGTGGATGATGTCTATCATCGGAAACTTGGCTACTTCGTTAACGGGCACGTGGTCGTCGGTAATGGCCGGTCCCTGCTGATCCAGGAAGTAGGTGCTGTATCCCAGCTGACTCGCCGTATTCCAGACGGTACGTACTACCTCGTTGGCGTTGCGGGTGGAGTAGCCCTCTTTGGGGAAAGTCGCTCCTTTGGCACCCACCATATCCAGTAGAACTCCAAAATAGGCCGTGTAGTTTGGAACATGCCGGTGATCTACCCAATAGCGTGAGCCCAAACAAAACCCACCAAATTTGTCGGTCGCTACGGCCGAATTCCCCCAGTCTTCGGCGTCAAAAAACATCAGGTCGAGGCCGATGTCGGGTTTAGAAGATGCCTCATGAATCGTCCGCGCTATTTCCAATAGCACTCCTACTCCACTCGCCCCGTCGTTGGCGCCCGGTACGGGCTGTGTTTTGCGGGTAGAGTCCTCATCGGCAAAGGGGCGCGAGTCCCAGTGCGAGGCCAGCATGATGCGCTTGGAGGCCTGCGGGTTGTAGCTCCCGATGATGTTGCGGGCGTTGAGCTTCTTACCATCGTAGGTGGTAGCCACAAAAGGCTGCTCTGTAACCGTAAATCCGTATTTTTTCAGCATCTCCACCAGGTAATCACCCGCCTGCACGTGGGGGTTGGTATTGGGTACCCGCGGGCCGAAAGCTACCTGCTTTGCCACAAAGGTATAGGCCGAGTCGGCGTTGAAGGTAGGGGCAGTAGCCATGGCAGAGGTTTGCTCGGAGGTACTTTCGGATGAATCTTTATTGGTACAGGAAAGCCCAACGGTAGCCAGGAGGGTGTATAGAGCAAGCAGCCGAGGTATTGTAAAAAGGTTCGATGTCATTAGTTATAGTATCTGTTCTGTAAGGCAAATTAAAACCGGATCTGATCTCCTGCTTCGATGCCGTACCGATCGGTGAAGCCGGCATTGACCTCTACGACATACTGCGCATCGCCAAAGGAAGGCAGGCTTTCCTCGTTGTAGGGTCGGGCGTTCTTCTGGATAGAAACTATTTTCCGGTTCTGATCTACGTAGATAATATCCAGAGAAATGTGCGTGTTTTTCATCCAGAAGGACTGCGGTTCGGAATTATCAAAAATAAAAAGCATCCCCACCGAATCCGGCATGTAGGGGCGGAACATCAGGCCCTTGGCTCGCTCAGCGTCATCGGCGGCTATTTCTACATCAATCTTCCGAATTGTTTTTCCCTCTTCGTCCAAAAACGTAACCTCCCCTTCCTTCACAAACAGCGGTGCCGAGGCCCTGGTGCTTTCCGACGAGGTGGAGGCAGCATTCCTACTCTCATGCAGGTAAGGCAGCAGCAAATACCCCAACCCGCCAAGCACAAAAACGGCGAGAAGAATGTAGGCAATATAGGACTGTCGGTTGCGCATGGGCTTTAATTTTGATTGAGTGATTGAGAGAATGAGTGATTAAGGTTGATAAGTAAGTCTTTGTATCTACTTTAAACTCTTTTACCCATAAATTTTAATTCAATATATTCTCTCAATCACTAAATCTCTCATTCTATCATTATTCCTCGTACGCCCAGTCAATCCGGTGTTTCATGTCGCGGATGACGAGGCCCTGATTTTTGAAGTAAGAACGAATTTCGTCTACTTTGTCGTACTGCTGCATGGCTTTGTATTCGCGGTAGAGGCTCAGCATACCGGTCAGTACGGAGCTACCTTCGGCGGGCTCTTCCTGCAAGCCCAGTACTTCTTCAAAGAAAATAACGAACTTCTCTTTCAGCTCACCGAACATTTCTTCCCCCAGCGCGGCGGATTTCAACTGATTCATGTACAGCATATTCACGTACTTCAACAGGTTGAACAAGTGCGCGATGGCAACGGAGGTATTCAGGTCGTCATTCATTCCCTCGTAAAAGCCCGCCAGCGATTTTTTAATATCCTCGATTTTCTTTTCGTCCAGCGGTACGCTTTCTTCGGGTACATAGTCCATCGCTTTCAATACCCGCAGGCCATTGGCCAGACGCTTGAATCCTTTTTGAGCCGCTTTGAGGGCATCGTTGGAGAAATCGAGTGTGCTGCGGTACTGGCTTTGCAGCATGAAAAACCGGACAGTCATGGGGCTGTACGCCTGTTCGAGCAGGGGGTGATCGCCGCTGAATAGCTGCGCGGGCAGGAAAGAGTTGCCCAGCGACTTAGACATTTTCTGTCCGTTCACGGTCAGCATGTTGGTATGCATCCAGTAGCGCACGGGCTCGCTGCCGGTCAGGCCCTTGCCCTGCGCAATCTCGCACTCGTGGTGGGGAAATTTGAGGTCCATGCCACCGCCGTGGATATCAAACTGATTGCCCAGGTACTTGGAACTCATGCAGGTACATTCGAGGTGCCAGCCCGGAAAGCCCCGGCCCCAGGGCGAGTTCCACTGCATGATGTGCTCGGGCGAAGCATTCTTCCAGATCGCGAAATCCAGCGGATTCCGCTTTTCGGACTGCCCGTCCAACTCACGGGTTTCGTTGAGCAGGTCTTCCAGAATGCGCCCCGACAGCTTGCCGTAGTTGTTGCCAGCTTTGTTGTAGGCATCAATATCAAAGTACACCGAGCCATTGGACTCGTAGGCCAGGCCCTTTTCGACCAGGCTTTGCACGGCCTCGATCTGCTCTATCAAGTGGCCGGTAGCCGTGGGCTCGATGCTGGGCGGAAGCGTATTAAAATCTTCCATTACTTTATGGAAGTCATTGGTATAGCGCTGCACAATTTCCATGGGTTCCAGCTTTTCGAGCTTCGCCATGCGGCCAATTTTGTCCTCACCCTCGTCGCCGTCGCCCACTAGGTGGCCTACGTCGGTGATATTGCGGACGTACCGTACCTTATAGCCACTGTGAAGCAAGTACCTGAACAGGAGATCAAAGGTCATGAAGGTACGGACGTTGCCCAGGTGAGCATTGTTGTACACCGTCGGCCCGCATACGTACATACCCACGTAGGGCGGAGCGAGGGGTTCAAAAAGGTCTTTCTGTCGGGAGAGAGTATTGTATATTCGGAGCGGCTGAAAGGTTGTCATGGAATCAGAGTACGGTTCTATTGCTGAGCTCATCAGCAGGATCTGGATTATTGGCGGTACAAAAATAGACAATTGCCGACGATTGACCGCCAATAATCGTTTTGAACGGTAGATACTTCCCTTTGACTGGGCCTTCCGGTTCGGGCCTTTTCATTATCTTCGCAGCCAATATCGTTATTCGATGAACCTTTTTTTCCTGCATGAGACTAGTAGAAGTAGGTACTGATTCATATCTGCGTAGTGAATTTCTTCAATTACCCATCCGGATTTATCGGAACAATCCCTACTGGATTCGCCCGCTGGATCAGGACATCGAGGCTATTTTTGATCCTGAGAAGAATAAATTTTTCAAGCATGGGGAGTGTATTCGATGGCTGGTACAGGATAACAGCAATCAGACGGTAGGACGCGTAGCGGCGTTTATCAACACCAAGACCATTGACAAAGGCAACGAGCAACCCACGGGCGGTATGGGCTTTTTTGAATGTGCCAATAATGCCAAAGTAGCCCAACTCCTGTTTGATGCCTGCCGTACCTGGTTGACCGAACGCAATATGGAAGCCATGGATGGGCCCATCAACTTCGGGGAGCGCGACAGCCACTGGGGCCTGCTGATAGAAGGCTACGACAAGGAGCCCAACTACGGCATGGATTACCACATGCCCTACTATCGGGCTTTCTTCGAAGACTATGGTTTCAAAACGTACTTTGAGCAATACACCTACTACCTGCCCATGCGGGAGGCGGAGGTGCGCCCGCTGCTGCACCCGGCGGTATTTGCCCGGGCCGAGAGGATATACGCTACGCCCGGTTATGATTTCCGCCACGTAAAAAAGGATAACCTGGAAAAATTTGCGGAAGATTTTCGGGTGATTTACAACAAGGCCTGGGCCTTCAACTTGGGTACGGCTGATATGACCGTGGAGCAGTCGAGGGCGCTGATGCAACGCATGAAGCCTATTCTGGAAGAAGAACTGATGTGGTTTGGCTACTACGAAGACCAGCCGATGTCGTTTTTTATCATGCTGCCCGAGCTGAATCAGATCTTTAAGCATGTCAATGGCAAGCTGGACTGGATCGGGAAGTTGAAGTTCTTATACCATAAGCTCATGAAAACCAACCACCGGGCTTTTGGGGTGATATTTGGGGTCATTCCCGAGTTTCAGAAGAAAGGCATCGAGTCCGCCATTTCCCTCGCCTATTCCAAAGTTTGCTGGCGTCCCGGATACCAGTATACCCACCTGGAACTAAACTGGATTGGTGATTTTAACCCAAAAATGAACAACTTTGCCAAAATGCTGGGCGGAGTCGTAGACAAAAAACATAGCACCTACCGCTACCTGTTTGATCAGACGCGGGAGTTTAAGAGACACGTTGTACTTTAATTTTGATTGACTGATTGAGAGAATGAGTGAATAGATTTTATGTTCATCCTTTTTTCAACTTAGAACCACGAACTTCGTATTCATTCGCTTCATCACTCATCACTACACTCCTATATCCGACATTCTATCAATCTCTCAATCACTCATTCACAATTAAAACCTATATGAGCTTACTTACCGTTGGTTCCGTCGCCTTCGACGCCCTTGAAACGCCTTTTGGCAAAACTGACAAAATCATTGGCGGAGCCGCTACGTACATTACCCTGGCCGCCTCGTACTTTACCAAAGCCAACAATCTGGTGGCCGTAGTGGGGGGAGACTTTCCCCAGGAAATGATCGACCTTTTTGTTTCGCACGGCGTCAATACCGAAGGGTTGCAGATCAAGCCCGAGGGCAAAACTTTTTTCTGGTCGGGCAAGTACCATACCGACATGAATTCGCGCGATACCATTGACGTACAGCTAAACGTAATGGGTGATTTCGATCCCATTATTCCCGAGTCCTACCAGGGGTGCGAATATTTGATGCTGGGTAACACGGCTCCGGCTGTGCAGAAGCAGGTACTCGAGCGCATGGAAAAGCGTCCGAAGCTGGTGATGCTGGATACTATGAATTTCTGGATGGAAATAGCCATGCCTGACTTGGAAGCAGTGCTACCGCTGATAGACGTACTGACTATCAACGACGAAGAAGCCCGTCTGCTTTCCAAAGAGTATTCGTTGCGGAAGGCGGCTACCAAAATCATGGCCATGGGGCCCAAAACGCTCATCATTAAGAAGGGAGAGCACGGCGCGCTGTTGTTCCAGGAGGACCGCATTTTCTTCGCCCCGGCGTTGCCGCTGGAAGAGGTATTCGATCCCACCGGCGCGGGCGATACCTTCGCGGGAGGCTTTATTGGCTATCTGGCCAGTACCGACGACATTTCGTTTGAAAACATGAAGCGGGCTATCATTTACGGTTCAGCGATGGCCTCGTTCTGCGTGGAGAAATTTGGCAGCGAGCGCCTGGTGAATCTGACTGAGAAAGAGATTAATAACCGCGTCATGGAATTTGTGAGCTTGGCGAGCTTCGAAATTCGCTAGGCCCTCCCAACGCTGACAGCCAATTCCATTGTGGCAATTCCATTGTGGCAGTGGAACGCTGTCAGCGTTCTAACCCATTTAGTTTTTCGTAAACCGGGCAATCAGGAGTATGCGCACCGGGCAGGTAGCCGGTGCTCATCAGAAATTCTCCCACAATCTCTCCGCCCACAAACCGGAAATTTTTCTTGAACAGCTTCACCCATTGCTCTTTGGGTAAAGGGTGATGGGCATCGAGCCAGCCTTTGAAAGAGCCATACTCCTGTTTCAATTCCAGAATTCGACGGGCGTTGGTGATGGCAGCATTGATTTTGAGTCGGTTGCGTATAATACCCGCATTGCTCAGCAATCGCACTAGGTCTTCTTCCTTATAGGCCGCTACCGCTTCGATGGAAAAACCGGAATACGCTTCCCGGAAGCTCTCCTGCTTCCGCAACATCAGCGTCCAGCTCAGTCCCGCCTGATTGATTTCCAGCAGCAGCCGCCCAAACAGCTCATCATCGTCCTGGATCGGAAAGCCGTAGTGATGGTCGTGGTAGTGCCGGTGCAACAGCAGATCCGGCGTCTCGGGAGTAGTAGTATTGACGTAATCACAGTAGCTCATCGTTTCTTTTTCAATTTTTTCTTCACCCACGGATATCCCCAATAGACAATCTCGGTAGCACCGATACCTACCCCGGCCCCGAAGAGCACATCGGCCAGCCAGTGCTCGTTTCGGAGAACCCGCAGGGCACCAACTCCGGTAGCCACTCCGTATCCGCCCACGCTATACCAGACACTACGCTCACCGTATTCTTTGTGGAGTAGGCTCGCCGATACAAAGGCCCTAGTCGTATGCCCGGATGGAAAGGCATAGCTCTCCGAGTCATTCGGCCGGGGGTACTTTGCGATGCTTTTCAGGATGGTGGTCGTTCCCTGGGCGGCCACCATGGAAATAACGGCTAACAACAACTGTTCTCCGAAGGGATGTTTGCCTTTCACGCCTGCCGCACTCAGCCCCAGACTAAGGGCCAAAGGTGCATAGGGCAAATAGTCATCTGCCCGGATATGGATGCCGCCCGGATAGCGGTCGATCACCTGCTGCTGTAATTGACGACTGATACTGCCTTGTACGATCAACCCACTCGTGGCCAGGGTGACTGGGGCTATTAGGTTCTTAATCCTTAGCGGGGCAGCAGTAGTATCGTAAGACTGGGCTTTGACCTGAAATGTACAGCTCCACAGAACGAAGAAATATAGACCTATCCGGTTTTTCATGAGGTGAATTTTGCTGGTGAAAGTACGAATTACCGTTCACTCAATCCCGTTTTTTTACGTGATAATACAGGTAGTTCTACTCTAACTGCAAACTTGTCAAATACTTTACATTTGCTCTGCACAACTATTTCCGTACACCAATGGGCCAGCCAGCCGCCCGTATAAGCGATTTCCATATTTGTCCGCAGGTCACTCCGGGCGGAACACCTCACGTAGGAGGTCCGATAGTGCAGGGGGAGGCTTTGGTATTAATTGGCGGTATGCCGGCGGCCGTAACAGGTAGCTTGTGTTCCTGTGCGGGTCCCCCGGATAGTATTATAGCTGGATCAGCTACTGTATTGATCGGTGGCAAACCGGCAGCCCGGCAGGGTGACTCCACCGTCCACGGCGGAATCATCGTGATGGGCCTGCCAACCGTATTGATTGGTGGATAAAGTAGTAGAGCCAATTGAGTTTTAATCCTTTGGTGGTCAATTATATTTTTGGAAACATTGTAATAATCGACTTGGAGTTGCTGCCTTTGCTTTATTTAAACTCGATATCCACACATTTCATCGAGAATGCCAACAAGGCGAAAAACGCCTATCGGCACGCACAAAACCACATTCGAATATAAAAGAGGTGCAAGGTCCAGGGACAGTTAGCGACATAGCTTTCCCAGCTGAATGAGCATACACTTGCTCACCTACTGAGGATAGGCGTAAGTATGGCATTAGGATCAAACCACAAAATGATTGGCAAGACAGAGTATTTGCAGGACTACTTTCAAAAATATCTATACCATCAATACGACAAAACAAAAAATCATTACTCCTAAACCTTTTGGTAGTTAGGTCAACCATACCTGATGTTATGGCACAGCAACAAATAGCACCCAAAACGCCGAAACAACACTACGACGATTATGAACAGGAGTTAGCCTCTAAACAACAGAAACTGGATGCCGCCAAAGCGGCAATCCGCACTACTTCAGGCCAGTTTCGATTCAGTAAAGCCAGTCCAACTATTGATATTTTCAATACAACGGATGTGCTGCTGCTCCAGAACATCAAACTCGTTATCGACAATTTCAAAGGTGATTGGTGGCTCGATTCAACCCAGGCCAAGTGGAAGCAGGATGTAGAAAACAGCATTGCTAAACTCACTTACCCCGACGAGATAACAAAGCTTGAAGTGAAAATGCAGAGTTTAACGAGCTTGATGGATGAGGCCGACCGAAAAAAAATTGAACTGGAACGAATCATAAACTCATGATTTTCGAGGCTTTGGAATTGATGCGGGCGGAGTTGCAAGCCTACGTGCAACCCTTTTCGGCCACGATGCGGGTTGAGTTGGGTAGTGTGGCCAGCGTGGCCGGTAGTCAGCAGGATAGCATTCTGGTCTCGCTGATCAATATCGAAGAAGAATCGGCTCTACGAAACGTACCCCCCCCTTATCAGCGGAATGCCGTTGGTGCCTTCGAGCGTCGGCAGCCGCCCGTTTTCCTGAACCTCTACGTACTCATCTGTGCCAATTACAGCGATAACACTACCTATCAGTCGGCCTTGCAGTGGCTATCGAGGGTGGTGCAGTGTTTCCAGCAAAAAAGTCTGTTCAACGTGGCCAATACACCAAATACGGTCAATTTACCCGCTGAAGCAGCCAATTTGCAGGTAACGACAGAAATCTATTCGCTCACGTTTGAGAAACTCAATCAACTGTGGGGAACGCTCGGCGGTAAACAGGTTCCGTCAGTAGTCTATAAGGTTAGGGTCGTGGAGGAACAGGCAGAATCGTTCATGGGCGAGGGGTCTGCCATCCTCACTATCGAAGGCCGGACCACACCCATTTTGACGCGTCCAAACTAACACTGCTATGCCATTAGAAACGTTCAGACTAGGCTATCGGAAATGGTTCGACATCTGGGTTGATCACCGCTATTTCCTGGACTTTGGGGAGCAGCCCTTCGAGAAACTGGGCGACCCCGGAACGCCCGTGGATATACAAGCCACGTTACGCCAAATCAGGAACCAGTACGACGTAAGCTTGTTCTGGCAGATCCGGCCGGATGCGGCCACGGCTGAGTTGATGCAGAATCAACGGATCATTTTTAAGCCGATACCAAGAGGGGTTCGGGTTGGCATGGCTGTCAGTGCCGATGAAACACCCTTGATCCAGGTAGCCAACGGCCTGACGCTCACATTCGAGATTCATCTGATTGATGGTTATTTTATGACCTATACCAACCTGGACAGGCCCGTCATGGATGCCTTGACCCAGCCGGAAATCGTGCTGGAAGGCGGTGTGCCGGTGGCCCGTAATCGGGTATTTCGGTGGCAGAACCAAGCGGGTTCTGACCAGCTCAATACGAGCGAAACCATTCAGTTAACTGATCTGGTGCGATTTACGCCAACGGATGGGCGCGTGGCCCGCCCCCCAATAGGGATTATTGCTATTCAGCATACGGCCGCCAACAGTTTGCTTGATGATGCACAGGTACCGGCCAATCCGCCCAATTTTCGGATTACGCTTCGCAACCGGACTACCGAGTGGGCCTATCGCGATACGGTAGTAGGGAGCTTTGCGCTAGTGCAATACGGCAGAATCCCCGTCGAGCTAGGCGGGCGAAGGTTGCCCAATCCAACCCCCGCCAGTACCGCATTTGAAGTTGACCATTATCGGTCAGTAATTTTTTAACAGACACAAACCATTTTCTAAACGATCCCTTTCGCATGGCAAGCACACTCAATCTGGCATCCTTAAAAACACCCGGTGTTTACCTTGAGGAGCGTCCCCTCTTTCCGCCCTCGGTGGTGCAGGTCGAAACCGCCATTCCCGCTTTCATTGGTTATACTGAAATTGCCAAAGACAAAGTGGCCAACGATCTGCTCAACAAACCGAAGCGCATCAAATCATTGCTGGAGTTTGAGAAGTTTTTTGGCAGAGCTGCCCCGGAAGGGGCTAGTATGACCGTAACGCTGGAAGCAACCACAGCCGGAGAACGGGCATTGGCCACTATCAATGATTTTTCGGCGGGTACCAACCCCCGCTCGCCTCATATTCTATATTACGCCCTTCAGCTCTTCTATGCCAACGGCGGGGGCGACTGCTACATCGTATCGGTGGGAGCATTGACGGGTGCCGTAGCCCTGGGTTCAGCGACAACGCCTGGACTGCTTCGGGGACTGGTCGAAATAGGAAAAGTAGACGAACCGACGCTTTTGGTATTCCCGGAAAACCACATTCTGGCCGCTTCGGCAACGCTGTATGATGAGGCGCTGGCCCAAGCCAATACGTTGAGCGATCGGTTTGTGATTATGGATGCCATGACGGCCACGCAGGCTGTTGACCCCGTCGGGGTCAACACATCGGCAATGGATTTCAGATCCAACCGGGTCGGAACAAGTGATCTGAAATACGGGGCCGCCTATACGCCTTTCCTACGCACGAACCTGCTCTTTAACTACGATGAAACAGTAGTAAATGTGGTTGATAACCGCCCTTCGCCCAGTCCATCATTTACGGGCGTTTTGTCGGGAATAACGAATACGGGTCTGAAGTCAAAAGCGATCTTAGCCATTCAGGCTCTGGAGAATATACTGCCTCCCAGTGCGGCCATAGCCGGGGTTTACGCCAAGGTAGACAATGACCGGGGAGTCTGGAAGGCCCCGGCCAATGTGAGCCTTCGGAATGTGTTAGGCCCCACGCACCTGATTTCGGATAAAGACCAGGAACCGCTTAACGTGGATACCAACGGCAAATCCATCAATGCCATTCGGAGTTTCACCGGCAGGGGCACCCTCGTGTGGGGGGCGCGGACGCTGGCGGGCAACGACAACGAGTGGCGGTATATTCCGGTGCGCCGGTTTTTTAACATGGTCGAGGAGTCCGTCTCGAAAGCGTCCATTCCCTTTGTGTTCGAGCCGAACGATGCCAACACCTGGGTACGCATCCGTGCCATGATCGAAAACTTCCTGACGCTGCAGTGGCGGGCGGGGGCACTGGCAGGGGCCAAAGCCGAACAGGCCTTTTATGTGCGGGTAGGTCTGGGTCAGACTATGACCGCCGAGGATATTCTGAACGGTTTTTTAATCGTAGAAATCGGCATGGCTGTTGTTCGGCCCGCTGAATTTATTGTACTCCGCTTTTCGCACAAAATGCAGGAATCATAGTCCTTAACCTTTTATCCCCAATCGCATGGCAAGTTATCCACTATCCCGTTTTCACTTCCGAGTGGAGTGGGGAGGGGCCAAAATAGGCTTTACCGAAGTAACGGGTCTCAATGTAGAAACCGACGTGATTGAGTACCGCGATGGCGCTTCGCCCGAGTACCACAAAATCAAGATGCCCGGGATGCAGAAGTTTCCGAACATCACCCTCAAACGCGGTACGTTTAAAGGCGATGCCGATTTCTTTACCTGGTGGAATACCGTTGCTCTGAATACCATCGAGCGGCGGGATCTAACCATCAGCCTGCTGAATGAAAGCCACGAACCTGTGGTGGTATGGAAAATAAAACAGGCCTGGCCCGCTAAAGTGATGTCGGGCGATTTGAAATCGGATGCAAACGAGGTACTCATCGAAAGTATCGAACTGGTGCATGAGGGACTGAGTATTCAGAACGAAGCGTAAAAACCCAGCCGGTATGAGCTTGATCTATCCACCCGTAGGCTTCCACTTTCTTGTGGCCTTCGAGTTGCCCTCCCAATCGCCCCAGGACGGGCGGTTTCAGGAGGTATCGGGCCTGAATGTTGAAATGCAGATGGAAACCGTCCGCGAAGGGGGTGAACTGCGTTTTGAGCATCAGTTGCCGGTGCGGACCAAATACAATGATCTGGTGCTCAAACGGGGTTTGTTCGTTGGGTCGGGTGTGTATAGTTGGTGCCGGAATGCCTTCGAGAACTTTGAGTTTCAGCCTGTCAATCTGGTGGTATCTCTGCTTAACGAAAACCATTTGCCGTTGCTGACCTGGCATGTAATCCACGCCATTCCCAAAAAATGGGACATTTCCGCCTTTAACGCCGAGCAAAATACCATAGCTATTGAAACTTTGACGCTTACCTATCGGTACTACCAAACCATTAAACTCTGACGATTATGCCGCTATTAATTCAAGAATTGGTGATTACAACCCTTATTGACGCAAACATCGGGAATCTGGCCAAACCCGTTACAGCGTTCGAAAAGTCGGCTGAAACGATGGAGCAAAAGGAACTTATCCACCACTGTGTAGAGCAGGTTCTGGCCATTTTACAAGAAAAACAGGAGCGGTAGAAAGCAATGGAAAATGGAACGCTAGCCAAAATGAAACTAACCGGATACAAGGATATCCGTTTTCAGCAACCTACCGGTTATGAATACACGGCAGTGATCAACCCTGAAACTTATACACTTAATTATGAAGTAAAAATTAACAAAGAACAGCCCGCTGGTACCACGGCCACGCCCAGCCCCTTTAACCTGATGCAGCCCCAACGACTGGACTTTGAATTCCTGTTCGATGGCACGGGCGCACTGACTACGCTGACTGCACCAGGCCCCATCAGTGCGGGTAATCAGCTACCCGTCAATGAGCAGATTGACCTATTTAAAAAGACGGTATTGGAATTGAATGGTGAAAGCCACGAGGCCCCGTTCATAACCTTGGAATGGGGAACACTATTTTTTGCGGGGAAAGTTGAGAAGCTACAACTGATTTTCAAACTTTTCAAACCCAACGGGACGCCCCTGCGGGCAGTGGCAAAAACCAGTTTTGTTGGGGCCGTTGACAAAGACCTGGAAGCCGCCGAACGCAAGCTTAGCTCGCCCGACCTGACTCACGTGCGACGGGTGCAGGCGGGTGATACGTTGCCCCTGCTGTGTTATGATATTTATGGTGACTCAACCCGGTACATAGAAATAGCGCGGGTGAACAACCTCGTCAATTTTCGCAGCCTGACCGTCGGACAGGAACTTTTTTTTCCACCTACTCTGAAAGTATAATATGCCCTCAGCCACCACCACTCAGAATACGGCCAGCTACACCGTTAAGGTGGACGGGAACAAAATGCCCGCGTCCATCCGGATTATGACCTTACGAGTGCAGAGCGAGATAAACCATCTACCGACAGCGCACCTGCTGATTATTGACGGTAATCCAGCCTCCCATCAGTTTGATGCGGGCAATAGTGACCTCTTTACGCCGGGTAAAACGCTCGAAATATGGGCCGGGTATCAGGGAAAGGAAACGATGATTTTCAGTGGGCTGGTCGTGAAACATGGCATTGACCTTCGATCCAGCGGACTGACGCGGCTGACTGTGATGTGTAAAGATGCCTTTGTCAAGACCACCCTGACACCCCACCGGAAATACTTCAGCGATAAGAAGGACAGTCAGGTTATCGAGGAAATCGTGCAGACCTACAAAGGGCTGGCTATTCAAACCATAGCTACGAAGGTAAAACAGCCGGAACTGATTCAGTACGATGCTACCGACTGGGATTTTATCATCATGAGGGCCGAAGCCAACGGCTGCATCTGTATGGTTGAGAAGGCCAAGATGACCGTTGCTACCCCCGATTTCAAAACCGACCCTATTTTAACCCTGCAATATGGGACCGATATTCTGGACATAGAGGCCGAAATAGATGCCCGCCAGCAGGCTACGTCCTTAAAAACTGCCACCTGGCACTACGCCGACCAGCAACCGGCCGAAGCAACAGCCGCCGAACCGACGCTGGCCAAACAGGGCAACCTGCCGGGTAGTAAAGTGGCGGAAGCATTGAATGCGGCGGCTGTCTGGAAACACGGAGGCAAACTGGAAACCGACGAATTACAGGCTTTTGCCGACGCGGCCCTGCTCAAACAACGCATGGCCACCATTCGGGGGCGGGTGCGGGCGTTTGGCAATGCTCTCGTAAAACCCGGCACCCTGATTGAGTTGCAGGGATTAAGTGACCGGTTCAATGGGAAGGCGTGGGTGTCGGGTGTGCAGCACCGGATTGAAGAAGGAATCTGGACAACCGACATTCAATTTGGGTGGTCGGCCAACTGGTTTAGCCAGGAAAACGACATTACGCAGGCGGCTCCGCCCCCGTTGTTGCCTCCCATGATGGGCCTTCAGATAGGAGTGGTAACGGGCCTACAGGATGACCCCGATAAAGAAGAACGGATTCTGGTGCGTTTGCCCATGGTTGATGCTACTGCCGACGGGACCCGCGCCCGAATTGTGAGCTTGGATGCGGGTGACAAACGGGGTTTTTACTCCCGACCCGATATAGGAGACGAAGTCATTGTTGGATTTTTGCAGAACGACCCACGAGAAGTCATTGTGCTGGGGAGTTTGTACAGCAGCAAAAAGCCTATCCCACCGCCCTTCCAAACCAAAGATGACAATACCCTCAAAGGATTTGTCTCGAAAAGAAAGGTGGAAATGGTGCTAAAGGATGCTGACAAAAAACAAACCTTCTGGCTTAAAACACCCAACGGTAATCAACTTTTAATCAGTGATGATTCCGAACAAAAGCAAATCCTGATCCAGGATCAGCACGGCAACAAAATCGTGATGAGCGAAGAGGGTATTCAGATTGAGAGTTTTAAAGACCTGACGCTGAAAGCAGCAGGCACCCTAAAACTGGATGGGGTCAACATTGAGCAGTCGGCATCGGCCGAGTGGAAAGCCGAAGGTACTGCCAGCGTAGAAGTAAGTAGCAGTGTCAAAGCTGTATTGAAAGGTGGAATTGTACAAATCAACTAGCGAGCCTGTTCAGCCACATTTCTCAACTAAGAATTGAATGTCTAAATAGGTTCGACGCATAAACCAGCACCGGATATGATTGCAGAAGAAAATTTTCTGGGGCGCGGGTGGAGTTTTCCGCCCACATTCACTAAAGAAGGGGTGGTCATGACAGCAGGAGTCGAGGACATTGAACGCAGTCTGGCCATCTTGCTCTCGACCCATTTGCGCGAACGTGTCCTGACTCCAGAGTACGGCTGCAATCTGACCGAGTTTCTATTTGAACCCATCGATATCAGCCTGCAAACCCGTGTGAAAGAACTGGTCAAAAAGGCGATACTCTATTTTGAACCCCGCATTGATCCGCTCGATGTCAGATTGGAACAACCGCCCGAATCGCTGGGAATGCTGCTGATTACCGTGGAGTTCCGGGTTCGTGCCACTAATACCCGTTATAACTACGTGTATCCCTTTTACCAGGCAGAAGTATCTAACCTGCTCATTGATAATGAGACCCGTGGTCAGGTAATGAAGTCATTACAGACCCCTCCAAACGAATGAGTACTTGTCCAGAACATAATCCCCTGCAACGCGAAGGTCTTTCGCAGTTTCAACGCGCACTAACCGCGTTGAAACCCGACTACGTGCGCGTTGACGAACGGACAATTACGGATTTTCTACAACTAGCTAAGGACTACGCTCAAAAGGCCAAACCTCTTTTTTACCAGCTTGATAATCAGGCTACCACACTCCCCAATGAATGGGAAACACTGATGAATTATGAACAGCAGTTTCGAAATGCATCCGACATACTGGGTGAGATGGAACGCCGACAGGACTTTTCGCCCCATTTTGCGCTGTTCCTGTGTTTCCTTAAGTTGTTCGAACACCTTCAGGAGGACATCAATCAACTGACCCAGAAACACCTCGATTTTTATTATACCGATGTTCTGCAACTGGCTAGGCAACAGCCGGTCGCCGATAGCGTACATGTCCTGTTTACATTAGCCCAGAATGCCAGTGAGCAGCTTGTAGAAGCAAACACCCCGCTGGATGCCGGGCGCGATGCATCCCAGCCAACGCCGCGCCCGCTTACCTATCAGACGCGATCAACCCTGACGGTGAATCGCGCAGCTGTTGCCTCAGTACGCTCCGTATTTTTGGACCCGGCCACACAAAAGCTGCTCTTTGCCCCCGATGCTAAAACGGCTGATGGCATTAAAAAACCACTACCAGCCGACAACCTTTCTTGGAGCGCGTTCGGGCCTAAACGTATCACCACAACCAACTGCCCATCCTGCGATGGTAGCCTGAATCCTGACGCCAATGGATTGCCCGAAGCCCAGGTTGGGTTTGCGTTGGCGGCACCGGTGCTGCATCTGGCCGAGGGCACCCGGACCATCACCGTCAACATTGGACTGGTGGAAAGCATTCCAACGCTGCCCAATAACCTCTTTCTGACCATACAGTTGAGTGGGGCCAAAGCCTGGATTGAGGCCGGGCAGGTTGCCTTAACCACAACAGCCACTGGCCTGCGACTGGTGATAACGGTCAGTGCGGAGGAGAAAGAGGGGGTGGTCAACTTTAACCCGGACAAATTGGATGGGGGATACCAAACCACTGCGCCCGTTATGCGCTGCTGGCTGGCCGATTCAGCCCATTATAGGCTGCTACGAAGTCTGCACATCAGTACCGTCAACGTGAGTGTGCAGGTCACAGGCCTCAAAAAATCACTGGTGCTCGAAAATGACCTGGGCAAAGTAAGCCCCGAAAAGCCGTTTATGCCCTTTGGGGCGCAACCCGTAGTAGGGTCAACGTTGCATGTGACCTGCCCCGAAGCACAGCAAAAGACCCTCCAATCGGTATCCGTACGGTTTGAGGAGTGGGTTGGTAAACCGGGAAACTTAACCACGCACTATCAAAATTATAAAACTTATAAACTCAACAGTTCTGGCAACTCGGTCGTAAAAGTAGATTATTCCAAACAGGAAAACGCTATTAAAGCTACTGTCAGCGTCATCAACGGAAATTTATCCGGGTTACAGGCTACCAATAAAACCCTATTTACTGATTTTATTGCCGCAGCTGGCATAGTGGTTCAGCCCGTCACGCTTACCCTGTCGACTGGTGGTCTTTTAGGATTTAGTTATAGGGGTGGGTACGTCCGTACCGGTAATATTTTCCAAAATTTCGCCTTAGGGTTTACGGGTATCCTGTCCGCAACGGTTCCCCCGCCTACCGTGAGCGACAGCCTGCTGAAAATCCGGCTTACCGGCGATTTTCTCCACGGCCTCTACCCGACTATTCTGACCGAAGTGGTCACCTTCAACGGGCGATTCAGGAAGAACGAACCTATTCCCAATGCACCCTACACACCTGTAACGGCAGGGCTGGTCATGAACTACGCGGCCTCCTCAAAAACTGTTGCTCTGACCGATGCTAATTTCGATACATTCTCCCGTCGCGATGTGCAGTTCTTTCATCTCGGCGTGTTTGGTTACGGAGAAGAACATGCGTTTCTGAAAAGCGAACAGCGTTTCCTGACCACTACCGAACGGTCCACTGCGTATCTATTGCCCCAATACGTCGATCAGGGGACATTTTTTCTGGGCTTACAGGATATTGGTCCCCTGGAAATCATAAGCCTGCTGATTCAGGTTGCCGAAGGCAGTGCCAACCCCGAACGACCATCCGCAGAGGTTCGGTGGAGTGTGCTGGTGAACAATCAGTGGCGTTTACTCACCGACGAACAGGTACTAACCGACGACACGAACCAACTCCTGAAATCAGGCATTGTTCAGTTTTACCTGCCCGCCGCTACAACTGATGCCAATACTCTGCTGAATAGCGGCTTTGTGTGGCTCAAAGCAGAATTATGGCTGAATGACGCTCCCGCACCAATCGACAGCGTCTGTAACCTTATTGATTTGCATCCACAGGCTGTACTGGCAACGTTTCAGGACGAGGGCAATGACCCGGCGCACTACAGCCAGCCCTTGCCTGCCCACACTATTTCCAAAGCTCGGGTAGGGCTGGGGGCTATCAAAAAAATGGAACAGCCCTATGCCTCGTTTGGCGGCAAACCGCAGGAATCTGCTCCCGCCTTTTACCAGCGCGTAAGTGAGCGGCTGCGCCACAAACAACGCGCCGTGTCGATCTGGGACTATGAACATCTTGTTCTGCAAAAATTTCCGACGGTGTTTAAGGTCAAGTGCCTGAACCATACGAAGCTGGATAAACTAAAATCCCTGAGTGACCCGGACCGATTAGACCAGCTGGCACCGGGCTATACTACAGTGGTAGTGGTGCCCGACCTGCGCAATCAGAACGCAATTAACCGGCTGGAACCAAAGGTTGATCTGGATACGCTCCAGCGTATCCGCGAATACCTGCAAAAACACGCAGGGAAACTGGTTACTCTTGAAACTACGAATCCGGAGTTCGAACCGATCCGGTTGAAATTCAAGGTGCGTTTCCGGCGTGGGTACGCCTTTTCGACCTATAAGAAAAAACTGAATACATCCCTCGTCAGCTACCTCTCGCCCTGGGCTTCGGGCGATCCGGCCGACCTCTCATTCGGGGGTACACTGGAAAAAAGCGCCATCATTAATTTTATCGAACGCTTAAATTATGTTGAAGTGCTGAGCGATTTTGTGATGCTCCGCATTGGTGATCCCTACGAGGGGTACGACGAAATCACAGCGGCTAATCCGATGGCGGTATTGGTGTCCTGCCAGGAACATTGTATCAGCGATTTTACCGATTGTTAGCATGGCCGAACCGATTCTCATACCAACCGCTCCGCCTGATTCCACGGCTTCCGACTACACCCGGCTTCGGGAGTTGGGGATCGGTTATATCGAACAGTTTGCCAGCGATGTCTGGACCGACTACAATACGCACGATCCCGGTATCACAATTCTGGAAATGCTCTGCTACGCCATCACGGATTTAAGCAGCCGCACACAACTCCCTATAAACGACCTGCTCACCTCTTCATTCGGTAGCCCGGCCGCATTGCAGGAGGCATTTGTCACGCCCGATCTGGTACTGCCCACCTGCCCCGTAACGGAATTGGACTACCGTAAGTTGTTTATCGACACGGACGGCATTCGGAATGCGTGGTTGACAAAAGGGCAAAAGAGCGTTCATGTCAACTGCAAAAAAGAGGAGCTCAGTTATTCACTACCAGAAATACCCATTCCGGAGGAAAAATGGATTCAATTCGACCTCAACGGCCTTTATGATATTCTGATTGATTTTGATGCTTTCTACATCCAGAAACGAGTAGAAGAGCGGGGCGTAACGGACGAACTGGTAAAGGCGGAAATCGTTCAGGCGGTCAAAAAAACGTTTCTGGATAACCGCGATTTGTGTGAAGATTACCACCAGATCACGGAAGTACCAGTCCAGAAAATTATGATCTGTGCCGATGTAGATCTAGCCCCTGAGGCTAACGTAGCCGAAACCTATGCCCAAATTTTGCTAGCCCTAAAAAACCACCTTTCACCACCCATAAATCGGTATTCATTACAGGAATTAAAAAACAGAAACCTAGCGCTTGATAGCATATTTGAAGGACCATTGCTGCAAAATGGATTCATACTGAACGATGAACTTGAGGCCGCTACCCTGCGCGAACGAGTGTACGCATCTGATCTCATCAACCTGATGATGGGGATTAAGGTCAATGGTATGAACGCGGTTAAAGCGGTGCGAAAAGTAAGACTTAATCTGCTAACAGCCGATCCCAAAAAGCCCTGTGAGGAGTGGCAAACTGTCGACACAGCCGGAGTAGCCTGGTGTTTACACATTCCGGCGGGCTATCAGCCGCAGCTTTGCCTCGATAAGGTACCCCTGAGTTTTTATAAAAATAAAATTCCCGTTGGTTCCCCCACCGACAAAGCCAAAGCCCTCCTACGCCTGGCCGCACTAGAGGAAGAGCAGTACAACGCCAACAGAAAGCAGATAGACGCTGTACCCGTGCCTACTGGTAGTGTGTACGACTTGGCGGGGTACTCATCCGTTATCAACGATTTTCCCCAGACCTACGGTGTTGGCGTGTATGGTCTGCCGGCTTCGGCCACGCCCGAACGCAAGGCGCAGGCCAAACAGCTAAAAGCGTATCTGCTCTTTTTCGACCAGCTACTGGCCAATTATGGAGCGCAGCTACAGCAGCTAAAAAGTCTGTTCAGTGCTGATACCAATGCCGCTACCTACTTTGCCCAGCCCGTAGCGGGCGTGGGCGAGATAGAAACACTGTATGATGACTACGCCACTCTGAGTACCCAACTCACAGAAATCCTGAAAGAATGGGAAGCCTTTGATGTGAACCCAGTTCGGAAAAATCGTTTCCTGGATCATCTGCTGGCCCGTTTTGCCGAAAACTTTGGCGAATATGCTCAGCTGATGTTTTCTATTTTTGGTGACCGTTCCGGGCAAGATGTACTCCATGATAAGGTTCTTTTTTATCAGAACTTTTATCAGTGCCCCGCGCGAGGTACTACCGAAACAGAAGCTCACTGGCGGATGCGTTGCCGGGCGTATTTTCATCAGGTGTGCCGGGTGCGGGCTTATAATTATTGTCAGCCAGCCTGGGCAAATGAAAATGTAGCGGGCGTTACGCGCCGCATTGCCCGGCTGCTGGGTATGGGACAATACCAGGCTATCGAACCCAATGACACCGAAGAATACGGTGGCGAACGTATGTATCTGGTCGAACACCTGCTGCTGCGTCCTGATCCCACCAACCCGGCCGAAGGCTGGCTACCCGTTTGTACCGAACCGGATTGCACACACTGCCGCCCACTGGACCCCTATAGTTATCGGGTTTCGGTTATTCTGCCGGGCTATACCGACCGCTTTCAAAATATCAATTTTCGTCGGTATGCGGAGGGGGTCATTCGGGAAGAATTGCCCGCCCACGTACTGGCGAGAATCTGCTGGGTGAAGCGCGATCACCTGATACTTTTCGCTGATGCGTACCAACCGTGGCTGGCGGCTAAATCGAGTGCCTGCGCTACATCCGATCCATCGGCCTACGCAGCGGCTTTGAATGCCTTTATCCATGTGCTGGACCAACTATACACGATTTATCCAGCTGGCGTTTTACACGACTGCGACAATCCCGACGAGGTAGCCCCCATTATTTTGGGCCGCTCGACGTTGGGAAGTTTGACCAATACGAATGACGATACCATTTGATCAATCCCCAAACAGGAAGTGCCATGGCTAATCCATATCTGCCCAATTCATTCAACGACTACGATTATGGTCTGACTATTTTCAAGCCGGATATGTTGCTGACCCATACCCAGCTGAATACACTATTTGGTTACCTACTCCAGCAGGATGCCCGAACGCGCACTCAGTTGATCGGGGTGGGAGTGGTATGTGGATTGATGCCGCGTGTAGTAGATAGTGCGGTCGTCGTTTCGCGGGGGTGTGGTGTCACTTCGGAAGGGGATCTGATCAGTTTGCCCGAGGATCAAACGTACACGCAGATGCTCCCCTACACCCTGGCTGACCACGCCGAATACGAGCCATTTCAGAAAATATCCGGTTTGTCGTTATGGGAGTTATTTCCGGCCAACTACACGGATACCAATGAAACCACAAAGCAGGGATTGACTACTAATTTCCTAGCCGATAAGGTGGTTATGCTGTGTCTGGAAAGCCAGGTGAAAGCGGCCGACAGTTGTACGGGCGTTGCCTGCGATAACCAGGGCGACCAGTTTCAGAATAAGTTGCATGTATTGCTGGTTCGTAAAACCGATGCAATCAATCTGATCGAACCGGCTCACCGACAGGCGGCTGCCGCCTGTGCCAGTCAGCCCCGAGTCAAAAGCCGTCGGGTGGGTGTCGATGCGCTGGCATATGACATTTCGCTCAAACGATTCCAGACATTTGTGCAGTCGCTGGCGCAACGATTCGCCAAACTGCTGGAGGAATCTTACAGCCTCATCAATCGGGTTATGGATCCGGTGTATGGTGGGGTTTCACCCATTGCCGGGTGGCAGCGGATTCTTCAGGCCAACGTCAAGCAAACTAACGTTAATGCCAACATCCAGTACGTGTATGACTGGCTGAAAGATCTGTTCGATGCCTACGAAGAGTTTCGGCAGGCCAGCTGTTGCTGGCTGACGACCTGCGTTCCCGCCGAAACCTGGTTCCCAAAGCATCTGCTGCTGGGCGAACTGACGGTGACGACCTGTCAGCCTGAGTTGCGGCATTATTTTTTGCGTTCACCCGCCGTACTGGACTGCGAAGATGGCCGACGGAGAGCTATCTGGCTACACCAGCGAATTGGCCATCTGATCGAAGGATTTGCCATTCCTGTGCTCCGACGCTCGCTCGTTTTCGGGGACGTTAGGCCTACCCTGTCCACTACTGCTGTTTTAGCCAGGGTAGCAGGACTGGCTCTACCCAGCCGGCTGGATACCCTTGTGCTTAAGAACCAGTTTTTGCGGGTAACACCCCCTAAAATTACCCCTTCCTACCCACGTACGGCTGCGTTGGGCGACCGGGCGATGCCTTTTTATTATAATCCAGCAGTGCGGCCGTTCTGGAGCTACGAAAAAGCAAAGCGATGTCAGAGCGATGATATCCTGTCGTTTCATCTGCCAGCCAACCCACCTGCTTATGTTAGCGATCCCTTCAATTTTGACAGCGATAAGTTCAGTTTTTATCGCATTGAAGGCATCCTGAATGAGGAGGTTAGTGATATTATAAACGTGCTCCGGGGATTGCGATCAGAGTATAACCTGTCTTTTGCGTTGGTTGCATTGCGGGTTGATGCGCAGCAATCGCTGTTCAAAGAAGCGATCCCGTTGGAAGTCAACAGCCTGGAACGCGAATACCACAATATCCTTGACGATATTCGGGCCCTCTATGGGTCACTGACGGCTGTAGCTAATCCGGTCAGAACCACCCGGGCCACTACGGTGCGCAATAGCGATACGACCACTGCCGAAAAAGTGGTTACCCGCATGAACCTGGGGAAGATTAAAGTAGCGCAGCCTTTTCTGGATGCGGTGAGTAAGTTTGAGGGCGAACTGGTGAAGTTCGCCGTGAATCCAGCCGTACTGCTACCCTCGTTTCCGCTGGAAAATATCCAGCTCGATTATGCCGAATTTACCCGGCGGCGCAATGCCGCCCTAAGCAGCCTCAACAAGCGCGAGCCCGTTAAAATAGTCGATGCGCTCATCCAGAAACTAGCTACACTGGATCGGATCAAACAAGCGTATGATAGCCTGGCACAACGGACAACCTTCGGTAATTTTCTACAGGCGAATCCGGGGCTTGAACATGGGGCGGGAGTATCCCGGGGGGGCACATTTGTACTGGTGTACAAAGATGTTCGAGAACCCAACAGCCGGGTAGCGACCCAACGCGTAATCGCTGATTTCTATCTTCCTTACATCGGTAATCTTTCCTGAGATTTATGACTGCGGTACAATCCCATATCATCAGAAAACAGCGCGTTATTGCCCACTACCGGGGTGAGCAGACCGACGCGTTCGACTTGCAGCGACAACTGGCCAATCTGCTTTCGGGCGTTCAGGCCAATCAGGCCCTGGATACCGTTCTGTCGGAGTTTAGTGCGGGCGATGAATGGGTCGTGCTTGATAAAATTGAGATTGAGGTAGGGACAATGGCGGGAGATCGGTGGGAAAGCGATTTTCTGCAACAGATACAAGCTGCCCTTCGCAACAAACTCTTCGACGCGATTCCAGATGCCTTACTACAGGGAGAAACCATCCGAAAAACCAATGAACAGGTAGATTTTGAGCAACTGATTTACTTTTTGAAGCAAGGCTTTTTTGAGCACATACCCTTTCGGATTGCGCAACCCGAAAATACCTCCGCTTTCCGACCGTGGATGACTGACCTGATCGGGAAACTGTCCGAGGCTCAGCTACAGGTTTTAAATGCATTACTCATACAGCATACCACGGCTCGGCAGCGCTTTCTACAACAGGCATCGCCCGATAGCTGGTTACTTTTTTTACGAAAAAAAACTGGCCATAAACCCGCTGCCGATGCACTTCTTGCTTTGGTCTATCCCCATTTGCTCGCTGCTGATGCAGGGCAACGAGATCAAATTTATAAGCGAATACTTGTCGCTATAGATGCAGGTAAGCCTCTTGATGTAGTACGTTTAATGGGTGATAATTACTCAAACCCAGCGTTCGATGATATCGATGTTCTAAGCCCGGATGAGCCGCCTACTCAAGCCTTCTTTGTTCAAAACGCGGGAGTTGTGTTGCTGCATCCTTTTGTGTTTACCTGTTTCGATGCACTGGGTTGGCTGCATAAGGGCCGATTTACCAATGAAACCGCCCGACAAAAAGCCGTTTTGATGTGGCATTATCTGGCAACGGGTACCAACATGGCTGATGAATACGAACTAACATTAGCCAAACTGCTGTCGGGTCTGCCCTTAAAAACGCCTTTTTTAGACGAACTACTCCCATTGTCCGATGGGGAAAAAGAAGAAGGGGAAGCGCTGCTTCAAGCCGTCATAACCCACTGGACAGCCCTTAAAAACACCTCGCCGCATGGCCTGCGGGCGGAGTTCCTGCAACGCGAAGGGAAAGTGGAACCCGGCCCATTTGGCGGCTATACCCTAACGGTTGAGCAACGCCCGTCTGACGTGCTGCTCAACAGCCTGCCCTGGGGTATGAGCTTGGTGAAACTGGACTGGATGAATGAAATTATGTATGTAAACTGGATGTGAAAGCCGTTCATCAACATAGCACTGAACCCACCAAAACGGTCAGCACATCTGCACCGTCCCGGTCGCTTGTGCCCCATAGAGACGAGGGTACTTTTTTGTCTCCCATCCAGCCCCGGCCTTTTGTCCAGCCCCGCCTGAACGTGGGAAAAGTAGACGACAAATACGAACGTGAAGCCGATAATGCAGCGTACCATTTTTCAAAGAATATATCCGTTGGTCAGGATACGGGCGGTTCCGTGCGTCGCAAAATGGATCCGTCGGGTATTACACCCATTAGCGATCAGGAGAAAAAACGGATTCAGCAGAAGAACGTATCGGGTAATGTGCGCCTGCCCAGCGCCGACTTTGAAGATAAGCTCAATGCCAGTCAGGCCAGCGGAGAGCCGTTACCCGACGGTCTACGAGAGCTAATGCAGGAGGGTTTCGGGCGGGATTTGTCGCGCGTTAGAGTTCATGACGACTCTTTTGCCGACGACCTGAACGACGAAATGGATTCTCAGGCTTTCGCCTACAACAACCACATTTATTTCAGGCGGGGGCACTACAATCCCGGCAACATCATCGGGATTCAGTTACTGGCGCACGAGCTGACGCACGTTATTCAGCAGGGCAAAACCGAACCCCTGATCGAAGCCAAACCCGACCCGGTTGTTGCTGTAGCCAGCAATGCCCCCAAGCCACCCATCGTGCCTGTGCAACCTGTACCGCCCCCACCCCGCAAGCGTAAGGCGGGGAGAAAATATAAGGCCAAAGATAATCTGATAGAGGGAGTAGGAAAGGACAACAGAAAGCACAAAGCCGCCGGAACCGATGCGGAGAAGGGTAAGCCTAAGGCTCGCCCAAAAGCCCGGAGGAAGATCCTGCTTTTATGGCGGTAGTAGGGAAGGTGAAAAAACAGGCTAAAAAGACCCAAAAACACGACCCCGCCGAGAAAAAAACCGCACAGGCGCAGGCGGCCGTCAAACTGCCGGAAAACGAAATACAAAGCCAAGCCAAATCGAAGCAGGTGAACAAAATGGGGGGGCAGAAACCTCAGAAGTTTAACGCCGAAGCATTCAAAAAGGCACTGATGGGGCAGATTGAAAAAATAGCCCCAAAAAACCTGGAAGAAGCGAATGAGTTCAAAGAAAACAACCGGATTGAGGAAGTTAAAGGAGCTGTAAGCGGAAAAGTCGAGCAGGAAAAAACCAATGCCTCGCAGGACATCCAGGAAACGACTGAAAGAGGCACCCAATGCCGAAGGCATCACCGCCCGGTCTGCTCAGCCGTTGCCGCCATCGGGTATTGGGCAGGCCAATACGAACGTAGGGGCCAAAAAAGCCACGCCCCCCGCCCGAACAGCGGAGGAGGTGTCGCTCAAAGAAGGTAGCGATCGTCTCGATCATGAAATGCACGAGGGCGACCTGACCGAACAACAGGTAAAAGATTCCAATGAACCGTCGTTCAATCAGGCACTCGACGCAAAAAAAGAAGCGCAGAAAGATGCCATTACTGCTCCGCAGCAATACCGCGCCGACGAAAAGCTACTGTTAAAAAAAGCGGAGGGCGAAGCGCAGAAAGACGCTACGCACGATTTGCTCTCTATGCACCATAGCCGGGCGGGTAGCTTTACAAAGGTAGAAGGGCAGCAAAACAAGGCTAAACTGGAGGAGGAGAAAATCAGGCAGCAAATTGCCCTGGATCTGGAACGGATCTACGGCGAAACCAAAACCAAAGTCGAAACCCGGCTGCAAACCCTCACCACCACTACCGCCACCATGTTCGATACGGGTGCTCAGCAAGCCCGCGCCGACTTTGAAACCTACGTGGATCGGCGGATGTCGGCCTACAAAAGCGACCGGTATAGTGGCTTTTTTGGCGGACTGAAATGGGCGAAAGACAAGCTGTTCGGGATGCCCAATGCAGTAAATGCCTTTTATACTGAAGGCCGCGACAAGTACCTGCGGCAGATGGATACGGTCATCACAGGTATTGCCGAGCACGTGGCTACCCAACTCAACATCGCCACCCAGGAAATAGCCGACGGACGCAAAGCCGTTCAGGATTATTTCAACAACCTCGATGCCGACAAGAAACGGATAGGACAGGAAACGCTCAATGACGTAATGGGGCGTTTCGATACGCTGGAAGCCAGTGTAGAAGACAAACAGGGTGAACTGGTGGAGACGCTGGCCCAGAAATACAAAGAAAATCTCGAACAGATCGACGCCCGCATTGAGGAAATGAAAGCGGCTAATGCGGGCCTGGTGGATAAAGCGATCAACTTCGTAAAGGGTGTTATCAATACGCTTCGCGAACTGAAAGATTTACTGTTCAATGTATTGAGTAAGGTGGCCCAGATCATCGGGTACATTATCCGGCATCCCATCGCCTTTCTGGAAAACCTGATTGATGGCATCGCGCAGGGCCTGAAGAACTTCGGTAAAAACATCCTGAAACATTTACAGAATGGATTTATCAAATGGTTTACCGGCTCGTCTTCCATCAAAAGCATTCGAATACCCGAAAGTTTGGATGCGAAGGGTATTTTTATGCTGGTTATGGACGTTGCCGGGCTTACGGTAGAAAAATTTATGGAACGAGCTCTCAAGAAGATTCCCCCCGAAATGCTGGAAAAACTCAAAACGGGCTTTGAAATCTTCCAGATTATTATCCGTGAGGGTCTTATTGGCTTGTGGCGCTACTTACAGAATAAACTGGAAAACATCATCGTTTCGACGAAAGAGCAGGTATTCAGCTACCTGGAAAACCAGGTGTTGCAGGCTGGTCTGGATTTTATTATGAAGTTGCTCACGCCAGCGGGCGCTTTCATAAAAGCCTGCCAGATGATTTACAAGATTGTGAAGTTCATCTGGGAGAACGCCAAAAAGATTCTGGAATTTATCAATGGGGTGCTGGACTCGATGATCGACGTAGCCGCGGGGAAAGTGGATGCAGCTGCCAAAAAAGTAGAGCAATCCCTAGCCAATGTCATTCCGCTGGCCATTGGTTTCCTGGCCTCCCTGCTTGGGTTGGATGGTATCCCCAAAAAGGTAGAAGAGATTCTCAAACGGGTACGCAGTGCCATCGAAAACGCCTTCGACTGGGTAATCGACAAAGCGTGGGAGTTTGGTAAAAAAGCGTTTGGGTTCATTGTGGCGAAAGGAAAGCAGGCACTGAAGGCTCTTGTGAGCTGGTGGAAAATAAGCCGAAAATTCAAAACAGATGATGGGCAGGAGCACAACCTATATTTTGAGAATGAAAACGATGTAGAGCCGACTGTGGCATCGGACCCGCAAAAAGTGCAAAGGTTCTTGAATCTGAAAGCAACGGAGTATGCGGCTAAAAAAGCCACTGATCCTAAAAAAATCGCCCTGAGGAACGCGACTACTAAAAATGACGAACTAAAAGGGGCTCTCAAAACGCTTAAAACCGCAGAAGCATCCTCAAAAAGCGAGGCCCGATCTATGACAACTATCCAAAACCAAACGTTATACGATACTGTTACGAAAAAAGTAGAGGAACTGACCCCGTTGCTCATGCCCCTGTTGAACAAAGGCCAGTATCCACCGGTGGTGTTGCCTACATTTACCAACAACGTATTGGCGAAATCCTTCAACGCGCAGTTTATTAACAAGAAAAACATCAAACG
Source organism: uncultured Cytophagales bacterium (assembly GCA_963768025.1). Taxonomy (GTDB): domain Bacteria; phylum Bacteroidota; class Bacteroidia; order Cytophagales; family Spirosomataceae; genus CAVYGM01. The sequence continues at coordinate 142,857 of CAVYGM010000011.1, read as the reverse complement.
ATACGCGGATACCAATGTCAATCAACATAAAGGGCATTTGGAAGGCTGGGAATTTGTTCAGAGGGCCGGATTGACGGGAAGTGGCGAAAACTGGGTGCGCATGCATTTGCTTACGGCCCGGATCAATGGTGAACCAACCGATTCCAACCTTGTACCGGCCCGTCATGCGCTCAACATTAACAGCCTGTTGCCCGTAGAAGAAGCCGCTGATGAGGCCATCCAGAAAGATGGGGAGACGATCTGGTACAGAGTAGGCGTATCCTACCAGACTGTACCGATTCCAACCACTATCCGGGGGAGTTCTACTCAGGCACAAGCTCAGTATCTCAGTTCCATAAAAGTTAACTGGGGTACCTATAAAAATGATGACCCTAAAACAGAAATAGACGGAAGCCCGTCGGTAGATGAAACTGTCAACTCGCCAACCTTTACGGGACCTGTACTACGCAACATACACGAAGTGGGAGAACCCTTTTTGAATCAAAACATCAGAGATATTTCACCGAGTGCTGCGCGTCTGCTAGCTCAGTCTATCCAAACCATGAAAGCGAAAAGAATACGAGCTACGGATATGAATGATCTGGAGAAAAAACTACTAAACCTAAAAGAAAATGCACTGGATATTAGCGAGATTAGGCCGGGACTGGATGAGGCCGTGGGCAAGACGATAACGTTTTAAGCCGTTATGAAAAATATAGGTCGTTACTGGGATGAGTTTTATAGAGATGACTCAGAGACTAAAAACCTCGTTATTTACGAGCAGGAAAAGCGTTATTTTCCGATGCAGGATTTTGATCGTTTTTTAGAAAGCGTTCCCACCGAAATACCGATACTGGACACCCTGTCATCCTCTTTTTTGCGCGATGTACCCGAACGGATTACACTCTATTGGGGCTATATTCTTGATGGCGAAGAAAAAAGCGGGGGCGAGTTTAACCTGTATCATCTATTAAATGCCTTGATTTCCAATACTGCTGACGATGGTATTTCAAATGCATACGTTGACCCATCAGCCCTTCGCTGGATTGATGCCCATCCGCATACCGGTGATGGAGTAAGGGTTCTTTGCGACAGCCAAAAATGGCCCGACTGGCAGCATATCCAATTAATGATTTCAGACGAAAATGGAAAGTTATACGACTTGACAATTAACTATGAATCCTACGTGAGGTGGACCTATATTACGAAGGGGTTTTATAACTGGCAGTACCTTTTCGTGAAAAAAAAATCGATGGAAGCCGATATGAAAAAGTACTTGCTGACAAACTATTTCCTTCCTATGAAAATGGTGTTGCCTACCTTATTCCCGAACATGGATTATTCGGATTTTTTTAAAGCAATTGACCAGTTTTAGCCTTTTTTTTTAGCGTGACCAGCGACCAGTTATCCGAGATAACCTCCTTTCTGAATGCCATTGTCAAGGCAAGGCTCGATATTCACTTTCAACAGGCTGAGTCAGTGGAAATCAATGCCCGACATTATTCCCTGTTTGATGACTCGTTAGCTGATTTGTTGCGTACCTACGAGGCAACTGTCGAAGAGTATATCACGCTGTTGCTAGCTATTATTCCCCACCTCCAGCCCAATTTTTTTGATGCTATTCTTCAGGAGTACCTCCCGCAGGGGGGGGATTTTCCAGAGTTTGGCGGAGTACGCGGGCAGCACCACCGGGGTATTCTACCCACCGGCGAAACGGCCCTGTTTATTCTGGCAGGGAATGATCTGGTAAAACGCCTGGCCTTGTACGATTTGTTCAGCCCTAGCCATTTCTTTGCCAAAGAACAAATAATGTATCTGGAAGAGGTCAATGCCGGAGAACCTCGGCTGAGTGGACGGTTGATTCTGAATACCGACTACGTTGAATTGTTTACTACGGGCACTATTTCGCCCCCGCAGTATGGCAGTCATTTTCCGGCACAGCAACTAGAAACGGATCTGGTGTGGGACGATGTCATCCTGCCCGCCGAAACCCTGCGCCAAATTCAGGATATTGAAAACTGGATTACGCATTACCCAACGCTGCGGAAGGATGAACACATGAAGCGATACTTGAAGCCGGGCTACCGGGCCTTGTTTTATGGCCCACCCGGTACGGGAAAAACACTAACGGCTACCCTGCTCGGCAAATATACGAGTCGGGCGGTTTTTAGGGTCGATTTATCTTTGGTGGTTTCGAAGTATATCGGCGAAACCGAAAAAAATCTGGGGCACTTATTCGACAAAGCCCAATCAAAAAACTGGATTCTATTCTTCGATGAAGCTGACGCGCTTTTTGGTAAACGTACCGAAACCAGAGACGCGCACGATCGCTACGCCAATCAGGAAGTAGCGTATTTGCTTCAGAAAATTGAGGAATTCGATGGACTGGTTATCTTAGCCTCTAATCTGAAAAGTAATATTGATCCGGCGTTTGCCAGGCGGTTTCAAACTATTGTTCATTACCCTATTCCTACTATGCAAGAGCGGTTGCTATTGTGGGAAAAATACAACCCTGTCTCTATTCCATTCTCCCCTACTGTTTCACTCAAAGAACTGGCGGATCGGTATGAATTGACGGGGGCTGGTATTGTAAACGTCATTCAATTAAGTGTATTACGATCACTCGGTATGAACCAGGCAACAATTGCATCTACTACTTTGTTGGAAGCGATCCGATTGGAGTACCAGAAGGAAGGTAAGCTTATCGGCTAAGGCTACTTCAAATTGTCCCCTTTTCTAGAAGTACTAGTTAACTTGGATAACGGGCTTAACCCTCTTCAGAAACAGTATTGAAAGGAGGGTAGGCTCCGCTAAAAATTCCTTACCGCACCGCTTCCCGGATGCGAATCAGCCTTTCCAGCAAACCTTCCAGCTGATCCAGCGGCAGCATGTTGGCCGCATCCGATTTAGCCTCGGAGGGATTGTAATGGGTTTCCATAAACAACCCATCGGCTCCTACCGCGATGGCCGCTTTCGCGATGGTTTCGATTAGTTTGGGCTTGCCGCCCGTCACGCCACTGCTTTGGTTGGGCTGTTGGAGCGAGTGGGTGCAGTCCATCACTACGGGTACCCCGAAGGACTGCATTTCGGGCAAATTGCGGTAGTCTACAATTAGATCGCCGTAGCCGAAGGAATTTCCTCGATCCGTCAGAATCACCTGGGCGTTGGGGTTGGTGTCCTGGATTTTCTCTACCGCAAACTTCATAGAAACCCCTGATAGGAACTGCCCTTTTTTTACATTGACCACCTTGCCGGTCTGGGCAGCGGCTACCAGCAAGTCCGTCTGGCGGCACAGGAAAGCCGGGATTTGCAATACATCCACGTATTCCGCGGCCATAGCTGCTTCGGCTGATTCGTGGATGTCAGTGACAGTAGGTACCCCGAAGGTATCACTGACCTCTTTCAGGATTTTCAGGGCTTTTTCATCCCCGATGCCCGTAAAAGAATCCAGTTTGGTACGGTTGGCCTTCCGGTACGAGCCTTTGAATATGTACGGAATTTTCAGCCGGTCCGTCAGCGAAACAACGGTTTCGGCGATGCGTAGCGCCATATCCCGGCCCTCGATGGCACAGGGACCAGCCATCAGAAAGAAGTGGCCCGAATCGGTATGTTTTAAGTTTTGAAGCGACAACATGGAGTAACTAATCAGGTTCAAAAAAATTTCTTAAAGGTACACTTCTCTACTTTGTTCTCCACCTCTTGCGCCCATTTAGCCAATCATACTATTGTAAATAGTTGATTTTCTGTCCATTTTATTCTACCCGACGGAAATAGTCCGCCCGATTCATAAGAAAAAATTGTTTGACAAAGTGGTTTGAAATATCTTTCTTTGTGGCGTTTTTAACCAAAAAGCGTTCAAAAAATGTCAGAAATTGCAGAAAAAGTTAAGCAGATCATCGTCGATAAGCTCGGCGTGGAAGAATCGGAAGTAACTACCGAAGCTAGCTTCACGAATGATTTGGGAGCCGACTCTCTTGATACCGTAGAATTGATCATGGAATTTGAGAAAGAATTCAACATCTCTATTCCAGACGATCAGGCCGAAAACATCGGTACCGTAGGTCAGGCGGTTGCCTACCTGGAAGAAAACGTGAAGTAATCCTCAGTTATTTACTGTCCGTATCATCTTCTCTTTTAATCTATTTTATGAGTTTCAAACGCGTTGTAGTTACTGGTATTGGTGCCCTTACACCGATAGGAAATGATGCTCCTACTTTTTGGAAAAATCTGGTTGATGGAGTCAGCGGCGCTGCTCCTATCACTCGTTTTGACCCCGAAAAGTTTCGCACTCGTTTTGCCTGTGAAATCAAAGGGCTTGACATCAATGACTATATCCCGCGGCAGGAAGCTCGCAAAATGGATCCCTTCACCCAATATGCGGTCATTGCGGCCGATGAGGCTATGAAAGACGCCGGCTTTGACCTCGAAACACTCGATCTCGACAAAGCCGGCGTCATTTGGGGCTCAGGAATTGGTGGCTTGAAAACGTTTGAAGACGAAGTCATGAATTTCTCCGAAGGAGGACGCAATCCCCGCTTCAACCCTTTCTTTATCCCCAAAATGATCGCTGACAGCGCCTCCGGAGTGATTTCCATTCGCTATGGCTTCCGGGGACCCACCTTTATTACGGTATCGGCCTGCGCTTCGGCTACCAATGCGATCATTGATGCTTACAACTACATTCGGCTTGGCACCATCAAAGTATGCATCAGCGGTGGTTCGGAAGCCGCCGTCACGAACGCGGGCGTGGGTGGCTTCAACGCCCTGAAAGCCCTGTCCGAACGCAATGACTCCCCCGAAACTGCCTCCCGCCCTTACGACAAAGACCGCGACGGTTTTGTACTGGGAGAAGGCGGCGCGGCCCTCATCCTGGAAGAATACGAACATGCCAAGGCTCGGGGAGCCAAAATATACGCCGAGATGATCGGTGCCGGGATGTCGTCGGACGCCTACCACATTACGGCTCCTCACCCCGAAGGCATCGGGGCGTATAATGTCATGAAAAATGCCATTGAGGACGCTGGTATCAAGCCCGAGGATATTGACTACATCAATACCCACGGTACCTCCACTCCAATCGGCGATCCGCAGGAGATCAAGGCCATTGAGCGCTTTTTTGGCGAGCATGCCTACAACATGAGCATCAGCTCCACCAAATCCATGACGGGCCACTTGCTGGGTGGGGCCGGAGCCATCGAGGCAGCCGCCTGTATCATGGCTATTCAGGATCAAATTATTCCTCCCACGATCAACCACTTCACCGACGATCCTGAGATCAATCCCCGCCTCAATCTGACGTTCAATACCGCCCAGAAACGTACTGTTAACATCGCATTGAGTAACACGTTCGGTTTTGGGGGCCATAATGCGTCCGTTGTATTCAAGAAAATCGAAGACTAGTACTCCTTAATCCTATCCACCTTGGCTAAGCGAATTCTTTTACCAATCATCTCGCTTTTTAAGCCGGAAAGTAGTACTGCCGAGAAAAATTTCAAAAAAGCCATTGAGCACATTCTAGGAGAAAAACCTTCTAACCTGAGCGTGTACCAACTGGCCTTCCGGCATACCTCAGCCTCACGGGAGACCGCCATCAAGGGCTTTCGGGAGTCGAACGAGCGCCTTGAATACCTGGGTGATGCCGTGCTAGGGATGGTAGTGGCCGAATTTCTCTTTACCAAGTACCCCTACAAAGACGAAGGCTTCCTGACCGAGATCCGCTCCCGGATCGTCAATCGCGAAACCCTGAATCAAATTGCCCGCAAACTTGGCCTCGATGGATTGATCGAATTCGACGGAAACCGTCGGGGTATGTCGCCGCGTTCCTCCATGTACGGCGATGCCCTCGAAGCGTTCGTTGGGGCTATTTACCTGGACAAAGGCTTTCGCTTCACCCGTAAGTTCATCCTGAAAAAATTGCTAACTCACTACGATCTGGAAGACATTATCCAGAATAATGTCAACTTCAAAAGCCTGATCATTGAGTGGGCGCAGCGCGAGGGTAAGGAAATCCGCTTCGAAATTCTGGAAGAAAAGGGTAACCGCCACCACCGCGAGTTCATCTCTCAGCTTTTTGTGGAAGAAGAGGCCTTTACGGTAGGCAACGGATTCACCAAGAAAAAAGCCGAACAAGCCGCCGCCGAAAAAGCCTGCGAACAGCTGGAATTAAAGTAGTAGCAGGTCTTCCCTAGTTTTTTGTACTGTTGAGGCACTCTCCGCCTCCCGAATTGGCCCCACTGCCAGGGTCACAACTACCTATGTATCTTCTGGGGTATATTTCCCCAACCTACTTCCCTGGATGTAGAAATATATCTCAGACTAAATTTCAGTATCCCTTTTTATTAGATTGTGTCAATATGGCTGCAAATCTTATGCTTGGTAGCCACAATAAAGACATTATGTCAGCAATTTTAAGTAAGGAGACTCTGGTATAGATGTTGAAAATAAGAGTAGTGTAGTTCAAAAATAAAATAACACTCACAAAAACATATCGTAGACCATGAGTACTTTAATTAAAAACACCAATCACTATCCTGGGGCGTTCAACAGCTTTTTTGGCAAAGACCTGATGGATGAGCTTTTTGCACCCGCTTTTGTTGGTTCGGCTCCGGCGGTCAATGTGGTAGAAAACGAAGAAGGGTACCGGATTGAAGTAGCGGCTCCGGGCTTGCAGAAGTCTGATTTCAAACTTAATCTGAATCATAACCGCCTGACTATTTCGGCTCAAAAAGAGGAGAAAGGCGAAGAAAAGAAAGAGAAATACACCCGCCGTGAGTTTAGCTACTCTTCCTTTCAGCGTACCTTCACGCTGCCTACTACCGTGGATGGAGAGAAAATCGAAGCTGCCTACACCGACGGCATCTTACAGGTTCAGCTCCCCAAAAAAGAAGAAGCCAAAGTAAAGCCGCAGCGCAGTATTGAAATAGCCTAAGGGTTAGAAAAAATACTTTCAGGGCAGTTTCTACAAACAGAAACCGCCCTGATTAGTTTATTAGATGAGGAGTTAACCCGCTCATCATCATTTGGTATGATTATTTTTCCTATCTTGATACCTTTGTTAAAAATTGTTAAATACGGAATGCGCGGGAATGAATCACAAGAGCGTCTGCGTTTCAATCTTACAATATTAAACCCGAAAAAAATTATGAATACAAACTGGAAAGCAATAGTGCTGGTGGGATTTCTGTCGAGTGCCACTACCATAGCCGGCTTCAAACTGCTGGACTCCGCAGATGGCAAGGATGTTATTTTCAAGGAAAGTCCTACCGAATCTTTAACCCGCTTTACGTCTACCGGAATGCCCGCCGGAACCCCGGGCGACTTCACTTACGCGGCCGAGACGGCAACGCCCACGGTTGTTCACATCAAGTCCAGCATGATTCGTCAGTCGCGGGATATGAGTGGTCAGATGCCCGATTTCTTCCGCGATTTCTTTGGTGATGGCATGGGAAGGCAACAACAGGGTCCTCAACGCGCCGAGGCCTCCGGATCAGGTGTAATCATTAGTTCTGATGGATACATTGTTACCAATAACCACGTAGTAGAGGGCTCCGATGAGCTGGAAGTAACACTGAGCAACAAAAGAAAAGTAAAAGCCAAAGTAGTAGGGGTTGACCCTTCGACGGACATTGCCGTGATCAAAGTGGAGGAATCCAACCTTCCGGCCATTACGTTTGGCAACTCCGATGCCGCCAAAGTAGGCGAATGGGTAGTAGCCGTGGGCAACCCGTTCAACCTTGAGTCTACCGTCACTGCGGGTATTGTGAGTGCAAAAGGACGCGGCCTGGGTATTATCAGCCAGGAGTACGCCCGCAAGTACGGCAACAGCAACGACTATCAGGGCGACTCGCCGCTGGAATCTTTTATTCAGACGGACGCCGTGGTAAACCCCGGAAATAGTGGCGGAGCCCTAGTGAACCTGAAAGGCGAACTGATCGGGATCAATACTGCCATTGCCAGCCCCACGGGGAGCTTTGCTGGGTATGCATTTGCAGTACCTGCCGGTATCGTCAAGAAAGTATCGAGCGATCTGATCAAATTCGGAAATGTGCAGCGTGGCTACCTGGGTATTGCCCTGGATGACCTCGACAGCCGTAAGGCCGAAGAGTACGGGGTGAAAGTAAACGAAGGTGTGTACGTTCGTGATTTCACCGAGAACAGCGCTGGCGAAGCCGCTGGTGTTAAGAAAGGCGACGTGGTAGTGAAAGTGGATGGCCGCAGCATCAACTCTATTCCTGAGTTGCAGCAGTCCATCGGTCTGCACCGCCCTGGCGACAAAGTAATCATTACCGTCAACCGCGATGGTTCCGAGAAAGACTTCACCGTAACTCTCCGCAACCGCACCGGTGGTTCCGACATCGTCAAACCTACTGAGGCCTCGGCCACGCTGAGCTCTTTGGGTGCCCGCTTCGACAACCTCACCACGCAGGAGAAGCAGCGTCTGACGAAATACAAGGTAGACGGCGGCGTAAAAATTATGTCCATCGACGGAGGTAAGCTTTCCCGCGCCGGTGTTTCCGAAGGATTCATCATCACGAAGGTAAACGGTAAGCCGGTACGTACTGTGAAAGAGTTGCAGGATTCCCTATCCGGCAAGTCCGACTCCATGGTCCAGTTCGAAGGCCTCTACCCCGATGCTCCGTATGACGTGTATACGTTTGGGTTTAGGATGTAAAGGTAATAAAAAAGAGAGCCCCCGATTGATGCATCAATCGGGGGCTCTCTTTTTTAATACCAATGATAGAATGAGTGATTGATAGAATGATAGAATAAAATCGGAGTGAATGGTAAAGAAAATCCCATTGTTTACTCAAATCATATCTATTCTATCATTCTAACATTCACTCATTCAAAATTGCCCTCCTACTCAAAGTAATTCATAACCCGGTGCCCGCTGCTTTCTAATAGTTGGTCTTTTTTGAAGAGATCGAGGTCGGCGGTGACCATGTCGTTGACCAGGGCTTTGAGGTCGTATTTGGGCTTCCAGCCCAGCTTGGTTTGGGCCTTGGTGGGGTCGCCGATGAGGAGCTCTACTTCGGTGGGGCGGAAGTACCGCTCGTCAATGCACACCACATCCTTGCCGATGGGGAGCTGGTAGTCGGGATGGGTGCATTTGGTCACGGTTCCTTTTTCGGCTACGCCTTCGCCCGTAAATTCCAGCTCTACGCCCACTTCGGCAAACGCCATGCGCACGAAGTCACGGATGCGGGTGGTTTGTCCGGTCGCAATCACGTAGTCCTCGGGTACTTCCTGCTGTAGGATCAGCCACATGGCTTCCACGTAGTCTTTGGCGTGGCCCCAGTCGCGCTGTGCGTCCAGGTTGCCCAGGTACACCTTATCCTGCAAGCCCAAGGCGATGCGGGCCACGGCGCGGGTGATTTTGCGGGTTACGAAGGTTTCGCCGCGCAGGGGTGACTCGTGGTTGAACAGAATGCCGTTGGTGGCAAACATCCCGTAGGCTTCGCGGTAGTTTACCGTAATCCAGTAGCCATATAGCTTCGCCACCGCGTAGGGCGAGCGGGGATAAAAGGGCGTAGTTTCGGATTGGGGTACCTCCTGCACCAGTCCGTAGAGTTCGGAAGTAGAGGCCTGGTATATTTTAGTTTTTTGGGTAAGGCCCAGCAACCGCACCGCTTCCAGAATCCGGAGCGTACCGATGCCGTCCACGTTGGCGGTGTATTCGGGTTCTTCAAAGCTCACCTGCACGTGCGACATGGCCCCGAGGTTATAAATTTCGTCGGGCTGCACGTCCTGAATAATCCGGATGATGTTAGTAGAATCGCTCAGGTCGCCAAAATGCAACTGAAAGCGGATGTTCTTCTCGTGCGGATCTTCGTAGATATGATCAATACGTTGGGTGTTGAAAAGGGAAGTTCGGCGCTTGATTCCGTGTACTTCGTAGCCTTTGCTGAGGAGAAGCTCCGCCAGATAGGCACCATCCTGTCCCGTGATACCGGTAATTAATGCTTTTTTCATAGAGGTAGACGGTGCTCTGGCACCGGAATGTATGATTGAGCTGCAAAAATAAGGAATTGAATTGAAAGTGAGAGAAGCTTTTTAGCTACCGTTAAGCAAGTTATGTACCTGATCAATACTTGGGCGTACTGGCCGACGCCCGAATCTGCAGGCCTTTCTTGATTTCTACGCGTTCCGGCAGGATTACGGCCGCCGGGTATTGATCCCGGATCTGCGAAAGATAGTCGTCGGCATCGGCGCGGTACATGAAGTCCCCGGCCTTGACGCGGTAGGTCGGTTGCGAGTAGCTTACGGAGGGGTTTAGCTCCGGGAAAAGCTGGTAGATGTACGCCTTGGCGGCGTCGGCTTCCTGCCGCAGGTTGCCCACGTAGAGTTGAATCCGAAAACCGCTGATGTACCGGATGGCCTTGTTCTGCTCGGCCATGGTATCCAGCACGGCTTCCAGCCGCTTAGTGATGTACAGCGGCTCATCCTGGCGCGTGGGGCGGTAGGGAGCGGGCTCCTTCTTGACGGGTTCTTGCTTGCTGGTTTTCTCGATGACCGGCTCCACGTAGGTATAGTGGGGGCGCATGGTTTTCAAGTTTTTTTCGTACTTCTCCGTAGCAGCCGGAACGTTCTTTTTGGCGCAGCCTACGGTGGCCCACGCGCCCGCCAGCAAAAAAAAGTAAAGAAGTGTCTTCGAAAAGCCCATGAATCAACCAGTTGAATTATATCGTACAAACTTAACCAAAAACGATTAAACATCCTTATTTAGCGCACCTTCGGGGCTATTACTTACCTTTGTTTTTTCAAAACTCGACCATGCAGATACAGGAAAACGTTTCGCTTCTCCCCTACAATACCTTCGGATTTGACGCAAAAGCCCGGTATTTTGTGTCCGTTACCTCTACTTACTGACTTACAAAAACTGCTCCTCGACCCGCAATGGGCTTCCGTACCCAAGTGGATTCTGGGCGGCGGCAGCAACGTGCTGCTGACCCGCGACGTGGACGCGCTCGTACTCCGCATGGAGATCAAGGGCATTGAGCTGGTACGGGAAGACGACCACCACCTGTGGCTGCGCGTGGGAGCGGGCGAAAACTGGCATCAGTTGGTGCTCTACTGCGTGGAAAACGGCTACGCGGGCGTAGAAAACCTCTCGCTGATCCCCGGTACGGTGGGCGCCGCGCCCATGCAGAACATCGGGGCCTACGGCGTGGAGATCAAGGATGTGTTTGAGGAACTGGAAGCCGTCCACGTGGCCACCGCCGAACTCCGTACCTTCGATGCCCCGGCCTGCGCCTTTGGCTACCGCGAGAGCGTGTTTAAGCGCGGGCTGAAAGATACCTACATCATTACGTCCGTAACCTTCCGGCTCAGCAAGCAGCCCACCTACCACCTCAGCTACGGGGATATTCAGAAAACCCTGGAAGAACTGCACGGCGGGGTACCCTCCCTGCGGGCGGTGAGCGAGGCCGTGATCCACATCCGCCAAAGCAAGCTCCCCGACCCGGCGCAGATCGGCAATGCGGGCAGTTTTTTCAAAAACCCCGAAATCCCCAAAGCCCAGTACGACGCCCTCAAAGCGCAGCACCCCACCCTACCCGGCTACCCGCTAAGCGAGGAAGTAGTGAAGGTACCCGCCGGTTGGCTCATCGAGCAGGCGGGCTGGAAAGGCCACCGCGCCGGGCGCCGTGGGCGTACACGCCCGGCAGGCGCTGGTGCTGGTACACTACGGCGGCGGCTCCGGCGAGCAGATACGGGAGCTGGCGCAGCAGGTGCAGGCCTCGGTGGAGGACACCTTTGGGATTAGGCTGTCGGCGGAGGTGAATTTTGTGTAGGGGGGTTGGCTTACTTTTTTGGTGGGGTGGTTTTGGCCGTTGCTTTTTTTACTACTTCCTCTACCTCATATTTTTCTTTGGTTTGCTCATCCAACGGGCCGAGGTATTCATCCCCAAATACCTCCATCCATTCTTTGATTTCTTCGTAGGTATAGTCCAGCGTTTCGCCATCGCCGTAGGAGAAGAGGTTGCCCGGTTGGGTGAGGATGTCGGTTTTGATGATGGCTTTGCCGGCTACTACGTAGAGGTAGCGGTTTTGTAGGAGGTGAATTTGTTTGGGTTTTGTATTGATGTATAGGGTTTGGATGGGTTTGCCTGAGGCTATATCCCAGGTAGTTATTTTTTTGTTTGATGCCGTTGCCAGTAACTTACCGTCGGCCGAAAAACTGGCGTAGTAATGTCTTTCTGGTCTTTGAGGAAATCATGCACCTTGCCGCTGCTCGTCTCCCACACCCGGAATTTCCTTCCGCTCGTGCGCGTAAGAGCCAGGTCCCGTCGGCCGAAAAACTGACGTCATCAATGTCTTTCTGGTCTTTGAGGAAATCATGCACCTGGCCGCTGCGCGTCTCCCACACCCGGAATTCCCCTTCACTCGTGCGCGTAAAGAGCCAGGCCCCGTCGGCCGAAAAACTGGCGTAGTCAATGTCTTTCTGGTCTTGGAGGAAATCATGCACCTGGCCGCTGCGCGTCTCCCACACCCGGTATTCCCCTCACAATGTGCGCGTAACGAGCCAGGCCCCGTCGGCCGAAAAACTGGCGTAAGTAATGTCTTTCTGGTCTTTGAGGAAATCATGCACCTGGCCGCTGCGCGTCTCCCATACCCGGCGATTCCCCTGCACTTGTGCGCGTAACGAGCCAGGTTCCGTCGGCCGAAAAACTGGCGTCGTCGATGTCTTTCTGGTCTTTGAGGAAATCATGCATCTGGCCGCTGCGCGTCTCCCACACCCGCGATTCCCCCGCACTTGTGCGCGTAAAGAGCCAGGCCCCGTCGGGCGAAAAACGGGCGTCGTCAATGTCTTTCTGGTCTTTGAGGAAATCATGCACCTGGCCGCTGCGCGTCTCCCACACCCGGGAATTCCCCCTCACTGTGCGCGTAAAGAGCCAGGCCCCGTCGGCCGAAAAACTCGACGTAATCAGATGTCTTTCTGGTCTTTGAGGAAATCATGCCACTTGGCCGCTGCGCGTCTCCCACACCCGCGATTCCCTCCCTCGTTGCGCGTAACGAGCCACGTCCCGTCGGCTGAGAAATCGGCGTAATCGATGTCTTTCTGGTCTTTGAGGAAATCATGCACCCGGCCGCTGTGCGTATCCCACACCCGGTATGTTCCCTCCCATCGTGCGCGTAACGAGCCACGTCCCGTCGGCCGAGAAACTGGCGTCGATCAATGTCTTTCTGGTCTTTGAGGAAATCCTGCGCCTCGGCCGCTTCGCGTATCCCATACCTCTGACCCTCCGCTCGTGCGCGTGATAGAGCCAGCGCCCCGTCGGCTGAGAAATTGGCGTAATCAGATGTCTTTCTGGTCTTGCAGGAAATCATGCACTTGGCCGCTTGCGTGTCTCCCACACCCGCTGTTTCCCTACCCTTGTGCGTGTAAAGAGCCACGGCCCCCGTCGGCCGAGAAATCGAACGTATTAAATGTCTTTCTGGCCTTGCAGGAAATCTGAGCACTTTGCCGGCTTGCTCTCCCACACCTGGTATTCCCTCATCCTAAATGCTTGGTAATGAGCCAAGCCCCGTCGTCTGAACGGCGAGGATGCAGTCCCGTAATCCTCGTATCGATTTTCTCTTTGAACTGGTGAGTGGTACTCCCATTGAAAATCTTTCTGTGTCTGCTCCCTGATAAAATTTAAAGCCTTTTCGTCTTTTGTTTTGTTTTCTGCTACTTCCAATAGGCGTAGTCCCTGAATAGGGTTTATTTTATCAGCCTCCGAAGCCCAGTATAGGGCGGTGGCGTTGTTAGTAGCTACCTGTGCTTCTTCGGCGCTTTTCTGAGCTAAGGCGGTTTGTCTTTTGGCAATAGCCTCCTGTTTTTTTGCCTCTCGGGCCGCTACATTAGCCTGTTCTCTAAGCTTTTCAATTTTCACAAATAGGGCTACAATTTTTTCCTTCACTTTTTCTTCTCTCCCTGGACCGCAATTCCTGGCCGCTACCTGAGCCGCGTTTAATTGTCGCAAGGCAACCGTAAAGTTTGAATCCGCTTCTGATTTGTTGGCATCTTTTAAAATCCGCTGTAATTGTTGGCATGGGGTTTCCACCTTCTGAGCATTAGCCGGTAATGTAAGCACTAGCAATAGTAGGATCAATAAAGCTTTCATAGGTTTAGTTTTTTGCGGTAGTCTGCTATCATACTTTTTGTTTCTCGGCTGTTTGGAACCAGGCTATCAGCTTGCATGGCGGCTCTTTAAGGCATCCTGGTAATAGTTAGCATCAGCAAATACCTTGGCATCCTGCTTTAATTGGTTGGCTTTTTCTTGGTGGTATTTGGAGAGATTCTGCTTACGATTCTTCAAGATTTTTTTCCGATCTGAGATTTCTGGTATTAATAAGTTGTATCCCCAAACAATGAAGCCCATTAGTACCAATAAAAGCAATCCCGATTGCTAAAGCCAATTTTTAATTCTTGTCAGTTTTTTCAAAGGCTCGATTTGAGTCTGATAATTTCGCTCATTTCTTCGAGTTCTTTTTTCACCCGCTTCCAGCCTTATGTTCTTATCCTCCAACTCCTGCCTTTCCCGTTCAGTTTTCCGCACGGCTATCTTCAATGTAACTTAGAATGGCCTCCTTTTTCTCATTTCCCTCCAGTTCTTCCCTAATTTCAGTTTTGTATTGATCATACAAGGCAACATTTTCTTTGCTAAGGTACCCTCCCTTTTCATCAATCCAGAATTGATAGCTGGTCCGAATAATTTGCGTAATGTCCTTAACCAATCGCTGAGAGGCTAGTACGCTTGCTGGCCACAATAGCAGCGAGGGCATCGTGAGCCAGCTCGTAGTACTGGTTATCCTTCCGAATCAATCGGGCGTCCTGCAACTGAGTCAGGCATTGCAGCTAGTTGTGCATCAGTAAGTCTCGCTTTGGATTTAGCCTCGATCGATCCTTCGGCAATGGGACGTTTGGTACCATCGTCCGTAACAAAGCTATCCAGTAGTTCCCGTACCCAGGTATTCTCTATTCTTAGTGACTCAGCAATAATCTTTTCCTGCTCTCCGAGGTATACCTCCAGTACTTTTTCTACGGTTCCTACTTTGTTTCAGCGTACCTTCGGTGAGTCTCTACGGGTGGAGGAATCCGTACCCACTCTTCTTCTCCGTAGCGTTCCGTATAGGCTTTTCTCCACAATCGGTCCAGGTACACCTGCAGATAGGCCAGTTGGCTGGTAGCGTTCCCTTCCAGGAGGTTTGATGCAATTGCCTTTATCAGTTCGGGTGGGTGTGCAGCTAATGTTAAAACTTTTAAAGGTACCGCTGAGTACATTGCCAATTTTGGCAGTATTCATGGGTTCGATCCGGAGTCGGAAATCGAACAAGGTTGGAAGGTCGTTTTCGTAGGTGTACAGTTGCCCCAGAAACTCTTCCCGGAGTATCAACACGAACTTGCAACGAACGGTACTCAGGCTCTCTTTAATGATGGCAAATAGCTCCTTTACTTCGGCCAGTTTGCCTTCCTCATCCAAAATAACTTTGTGTTGTTCGTCTTTGGCTGCCAGCGTAAAAACTTCCTCAAATTGATCAAAAAACAAATATACCGGGCGGTTGTAGGTACTATAGATGCTGATTGATGTGCTCCCGGAACGTCTTTTCCTGAGGTAGATCGGATAGCTGACTTAATGCCTCCCGAACAGACTTAGTGACATATTTCACCCCTCCGAATCACAAGGGGAATCCAGTCGGGCCCGTTGAAATGCCTGGTGAGCCCGCACTGCACCAGGCTGGTTTTGCCCGTTCCCGAAGGGCCGTACAACAGCACCAGGTTGGTAGCAGTGAGCATTTTGTATAGTTCCAGAGTTTCGGTATCCCTACCCCAGAAGTTTTCTTTGTCTTTGGCACTATACGGAGCCAGAAACTTGAAGGGACTATTAAGCTGAGCCATGAATATCCTGATTGGCTATGAGTCCATCGAAATGCACGAACTGCTTTTTTAAATTATCGTAAAAACGCTGGCTATTTTTATTGTCCTGAGTGATTTTGGCATAAATCTCTCTATCCGAGGGATTGATTAACTGCTTGTAGATGAACCCTTCGGAAGAAGATACTGCGCAAAAACTTATATCAGGAATGTGGTCCTTGTCGTAGAGCGCGTTGTTGTCAATCAAGAAAGGAGATAGGTTTAAGTACTTGGTATCCTGTATCAAATCATCCACCATATCCACCATATTCTCCGACTTTTTTACAATCAGGATGCACGAGTTGTCCGGGGCATTATCGAGGATATTTTCGTTGAATTCTGGCGGTTCGTCCTCCCCTCCAATCCATTCATAGATGGACAAATCAAAGCCATAGGAGGGTTCGAGTTTGACTCTATTTTTGTAAACCGTAATATTTTTTATCGTTACAAATTGGTACTCTTTCAGAAAGATAAACTGTTTCAATAAATTCGTTATCCTTATTTCGGCCAACTCGCATAGTCGTCGCGTTTCTTTCGGATTCAGTTTTTCACTATTCGCGGTATTCCGGTTTTCTGTTTTGTCAATTTCAGTCCTCATTTCCGCAAAGAAATCATCGGTTTCCGGTAGAAAATTCCAGTCAATCCCGATAAACTCCTTGATAATGATCTCCCTACTTTTCAAAAATTCAATTCCAGCCAGGATTGTAGCCACATCAGTGTAGGTACTCCATTGACTTTCAGTAGTTAGGTCTGAGAGGATCTTGGGTAGTTTAGAATCCGAACTTCTAATGAGTTGTTCGCGGATTTCGGCCAGGGCAATGGACTTCAGTACTTCTTTGAGCGAGAGATAAAAATCGGCTATTTTCTTTAATCGTCTTAGGTCAGGTTGCGTAAAGTAGGGACTTTCTTTCGAATTGACTTCTTCGTCACGGGTAGGTTCCGCGCACAGATCATGGATGTATTTGGTAATGAATTGGGGGAAATAGGAATAAATTAAATTTTTAGCGGATCTGAAATCTTTACGAGCCCCGACTTTTCTTTTGTCAATACCAGCGAAGGAAGCGTAGAGCGTCTCAGTCAAATACTTGTTTGTCTTGAACTCATGGATGTACTTAAAGTCCTCGATGGCGGCCATTACGCTCCAGGTAGCGTCATCCGGTTGGTTTAGTATGAGTATCCAGGGAATGGCTGACGTACTTTGTCCGGTATCCAGGGAGCCGCGAACCGCTTCCTCGGTCTCGATTACTTCTATTTTAGAAGTTCGGATATGTTGAGCTCTCTGCAGTCCCAAGTCAAAAGCTTTGGTAACGGTGTCACCTTTGCTCAAAGACTCCCAGAAAAAAGCAGAAAAATTGGCAGCAGCCTGGTCGTTTATGGGTGCTTCGGTAGCAATCAGGATAGGAATTTGCTTTTCCAGCAGATTCGGTAGATGCCCGGAAGACAAGCACCCATTGATCAATACGACTTTCAACATAAGGCATTCGCCCAGGATGTCTGCCAGTCCAATAGCCGACATGGAATTCCCGACCGTTTTGATATCTAATTGCCCTGAGTGCCCACTGTACATAAACGCCACCAGCCGCTCACGGTACTCCGATACTTCGTTGTGGATTTTATTGATCGTAGCACTGTAAATTGGGACTATTTTGATTTCGTTATCTCGCTTACCCAAATAGCCCTGTACCGCTTCAATTTCATCGGCCAGATATTTAAGGTGTTCAGGTTGCTCCATGCTATTGGCGAAAGCAAGAATGATAACGGGCCTTTTATCCATGGTGTCTCCTGTTTTTGAAAGCGCAAATTCAAAATGTAATATATTGAAAAATAAGCTTGCTGGTGTAACCTACTCGAAAATTTATCAAACGGTACGCGGCTGAGAATCAGGAGAAACTTTGTCTTTTATGCAATAGGTCGCCCTACTCCTTCTGGTACACCCGCACATAATCTACCTCAAAGCGGCTGGGGAAATCGGTGCCGGTGGGGTCGCCGCCGTTTTGGCCGCCGATGGCGAGGTTGAGGAGCAGGTAGTGGGGCCGCCGGAAGGGGTTGGTTTTCTCCGGGCCGGGGTTGTAGGTGCTTTCCAGGTCCACCTCGTTCAGGAGCTGGTCGTCTACGTAGATTTTGATGCTTTTCTCGTCCCAATCCATGCGCCAGACGTGGAATTTCTGCGTCCAGTCGGCTTCAAAGTCCGTGATGGGCTTTTTGAGGTCGTCCCAGCGGGCCTTGTACGGTTGCCCCGAGCCCCAGGCGTAGTTGGCCAGCAACATACCCCTGTAGTACTCCATGATGTCAATCTCCCCGTTCTCGGGCCATTCGCCCGCTACCCCCAGCGTCCAGAAGGCCGGCCACAGGCCCGCGCGGGTGTCAATCCGGGCCCGCATCTCGAAGCGTCCGTACTGCCATTGGTGCAGGCCGCGGCTGATGAGGCAGGCGGAGGTATACTCAATCTGGGGGCGATTGGTGCGCCAACTGGTACTGTTGGGCTTGTAAGTCAGGGTTAGGTTTCTGCTCTTTGCGGGCTTCGATAATCAGCAGTCCGCCGCGGCAGTAGGCGTTTTCGGGCTGGTACCACTGTGCCTCTTCGTTGCGGACAAAGCCCCGCTCGTAGGTCCAGTTTTTGGGGTTAGGGGTACCTTCGGCGTTGAATTCATCGGCCCACACGAGTTTCCATTGGGCGTGGGTGGTGAGGGGGAGGGTTACGATTAGGAAGAGTATATAGTAGGGTCTCATAGTTTTGTGGCTGCTTGAGATTGGTTGATTTGATAGTCTTATATGCTTCGAATTCGAAGTTATTGGCTGTGCTAGCTTTCGCCCTCACGGCCGGTAGACGCTCCTCCGGGCGGGCCAATTCCATTGCGGCCCGCTCTCTCAAAGCCGCTTGACTTTTTTGGCCTGAACAAGGCCTACGCCCACAGGCCAAAAAAATAGGCGGCTTATGAAAGAGCTGTTAGTGGTTGTGTTAGTGTAAACTTAGTTGACATTTTTTTAATGGTTGTTGTGTATGGAACTCCTTCAAAAAAGCCCTTCTCCTACCAGAAGTCCTTCTCCTAATAGGAGAAGGACTTCTGGATGAGGTGAAAATCGGCGGGGCGCTAACCCATTACCGGAAAATAATTTTCTTAAAATTATCACTTCAAAAATTGATTAGTTGCCATTCTGTTGATTAAATTTCCTTTCTGGTAACCAACAACTCGTTTTTTCCATGAAACCTTCCATTGAACAGATCAAAGCGGCTTATGCGGCCAAAGGGTATGCGTATTTTCCTGAGACTACGCCTTACAATGTCAATATTTGGGGCATTCGAAAGCGGTTCGGCAAAACGGACCTCTTTGACGACTTGCTGGGCCTTAGTTGCGGTGATGAGCAGGGGAATATAGTCCACCTGTTTCATGAGGCCACGGTAGATCCGGGTCTTTTTTACCTGAAAAATGAGCTTCTTAATCCAAAGGGTACCTTTGTTCTGAAACCCGGCCAGTATAGGGGATGCTGGGAGAAGGGAAAGCACAAAGGGAAGTACATTGCCCTAGTGCAGAAACAAGGGTACAGCAAGTTTCAGGGTTGGCGCGATAACCGTCTGGATGGGGAGATTCAGCGGCAACTGGATGTAAACGGCAACTTTTACCAGGACGTATCAGGGATGAATATGCATCGCTCGTCAGAGACGCTGTCCAGCATTATCGGAAAATTTTCCGCCGGCTGTCAGGTGAGGCAGGTCAACGCCCAGCACAAGGCCATCATGACTGTCATTGATAAGTCGCTGCAACGGTTCGGTAACAGCTTTTCTTATACCCTCTTTGACGAAGAGGAGGTGTTTCCCGAAGCCGAGATGCAAACCCGATCGCTCACCGGCGAAGAAGCCCCCGTATGGCCCGATTCATTCATAAAGGTGCAGTATAAGGAGTAGTGAATAGCAACGTCCGCTCAGACTGATAATTCGCTCTACCTGCCAGCCTAAATCCTAAAAAAAATCCCCAATTTCTACTCCCTTATGACTCTTTCAAAACTACACTACGTAAACGTCGGCGAGCACGGTACCTTCCAAGGCAGCTCTACGCCTCAGCCGGATATTGACGCCCTTTTTGATCATCTGGAAGCAAACAGTGTGCGCAAAATGCTCATTCACTTCCACGGTGGACTGGTGAAGGAGGAAGACGGCGAAGAAACTGCGCAACGCATGATCGATACATTTGCCGGAACGGACGTCCACGTGGTATCCTTCGTGTGGGAAACAGGCTTTGGCGAAACCGTCACCCGGAATCTGGACAAAATCAGCAGCACGGCCCTGTTCAAGAAGATTCTGGAAATTGTGGCCCGGAAGGTAGGCAGCAAACTGGGACTGAACGTGGACGGAGCTCGGGGTATGGCAGATATGGGCTACCCGGAGGTGCGGGAAGAACTAGCAAAGACCCGACCTCTGGAAGATTTCGAACCCGTAGCACGGGGCAAATCAGATCAGATCAGGGAAGCGGAGCTGTACATCATTGAAGACGAGGTTTTCCTGGAATTGGAAGAGGAAATTACGACGCAATCGGAGGTGGCTACCCTGCTGGAAACTGAGGCTCCCCAAACCGAACTCTTCGATCAGAAATATGCCCTGGACAATACCGAGGAGGGCGCAAAAGGCCCCATAACCCTGGCGGTTCTGAAAGCGCTAGCCGCGATCGTGGTCAAAGTGATCAGGCGCTACATTAGGAAAACAGACCATAGCCTGTACCCCACCATTGTGGAGGAGGTGCTGCGGGAGCTCTATCTGGCCGATTTTGGCAAATGGATGTGGAGCGGCATGAAGGCCATCGCTGAGGACGGGATGTGGAAGTCCAACACGGGACTGTCGGGTCAGAATCAGCACGTGGGTACCTACTTCTGGGGCAAATTATACGACTACCAGCAGAAGCACTCTGATTTCAAGCTGGATCTGTGTGGCCACAGCGCGGGGTCCATTGCGGTGTGCAACCTACTCAAAAACGCTGCCCTGCAGGGGAAGGAAATTCCCGTGCGCAACCTGTTCCTGCTGGCACCGGCCTGTCGTACCGATTTGTTTTATAAAGAGATCCTCACCCAACCCGACCGGTTTGAGAACCTGCGCATGTACACCATGACCGACGAGGGCGAGCGCATGAACCAGTTGCTTCAGCACGTATACACCCATTCGTTGCTCTACCTGGTATCGGGTTTGTTTGAGGAAGAAACCGATACGCCCATTCTGGGGATGCAGCGCTTTCTGACCAAAAGCAACACCTATACTGATCCGACTATTTTTAAGGCAGTGAGCACGTTTTTTAATGAAACCAACCTCATCAGCCCCATTACACTGGAAGCCGCCCTGGATGGTTTTCGGTGTAGTTCCGCCACCCACGGTGATTTTGACAACGACCCGCTCACGCTGGCGAGCCTGAAACACATCGCTACGCAAACTACCTAACCCCGGCTTATCATGGCAAATCCAAACGATTACGCGTTCATTGTGGGCATAGACGACTACCCGGGTTTCAGCAACCTAAAAGGGGCAAAGAAGGACGCTGAAGCTTTTGGACAGTGGGTTACCACCGCGGCTGGGGTTAAGGAGGAAAATTGCGTGAGGCTACTATCATCCATTGATCCCGCCCCGCCCCGGCCCACTCAGTACGACATTGATCCCAAACTCAATGACCTGATGGACCTGGCCCGGACGGCCATAGCGCAGGGCCAGGAACCCAACCGGCTGTACTTTTATTTTAGCGGCCACGGCCTGGGGCTGGACACCACCGATGTGGGACTGTGCCTGCCCTACTGGTCGAGGGCATTGAAGGGCGATAACCTGAGTACCAACAGCTACCTGGAAATCATCAAGAAATCGGGGCTTTTTAAGGAAATCGTTATTTTTCTGGATTGCTGTCGGGTACGGGATACCAACGTGATCGGGCGTCCGCCGTTCCTGACGGTACCCCCTCCCGCGCAGGGTAGTCCTCAGGTAAAATCTATTGTATTTTATGCTTCGGAGTACCTAAGTCCCTCTTTCGAAGCCCAAAGCCAGGATGGTGAGCACGTGCGGGGCTTTTTTACAACCGCCCTGCTGGATGGACTCATGGGCGAAGCGGCGGTAGCCAACGGACAGATCACGTACAAATCGCTGCTCAACTACCTCATGCGCGAGGTACCCCGGCGCTCCAAACAAAAGCAGAAACCAAGGTGTTTGAATGAGTTTGTTCCGCAGGATTTTGAGCAGGTTTTTCTTAAAACAACCCAACAACCCGTACAGTACACCTATTCGGATGATACTGCGGTGCTTAAAGTGAGCGTTCCGCAGGGAGATCCCAACTTCCAAAGTGTGACGGTATACGATGTATTCAACGAAGTGGTGGTGGTTCCGAAGCAGGCTTCTTTTAAAATTCCTTTATTTCAGGGAAAGTATTTCATTGTTAGCGAATTTACCGATTCTTGCCTCACCGAAGAAGTAGATCTGACAGCCAATTCTGAACACATCATTGGCTTCAAAAGCCTGATGGTAGCGCCCAATGACCATGAGTACCAATGCTATCCGGCTCAGAATGCTTCCCAAAATCCAACTAAAGCACTGGCGGGCGATGCCAACGCCGGACTGCTGATTTTTATTCGCTACGAAAAACGGGAGCTGGTCGATCCGAATGTACGCATGAATGCCGATCTGGAACTGCGCGACGAGCGGGGCACGGTAATCACGCGCTTTGGGGAAGAGGATTTGTACCACGATAACAACGACAAAACCCTCTACCTGAGAGATGGCTACCTAAACTACTCCATCAAAGCCCCGGCTGGACTGTACTACCTGGTGTACTCGGCAGAGCCGAAGCGGCAAATGCCCCTGTACCTTTTTGACAACCGGCAAACGCAGCTTTTCATGCTGTTTAACAAAGTACCCGTATTTGAAACAGCCCGTATCTATTTAGCGGCCGTTTGGGAGGGGTTCAATGCCTACAGTCCGCAGGATTCGGTAGAAAGCAAGATTGACGCCGCCACCCGCTTTTTGCAGAATGCCCACGGGAGCGTGCCAGTAGGGCTGCTGGACGATCTGTTTGAGGGGAAGTTTCAGGAACCCATGCGGGGACTCCTGGCTGCGTACATTTTGCTGAAAGGGCGGGCTGAGAATGCAGCGTTTTACAATGAGTTTTTTGAGAAAGAACATCCCGAATTAATTGAACGGAAGGAACAGTATTTTCGGATCGTGGCCAGGAACCTGAGCAATTTATTGGGTGCGGAGTCCCCCGACGTGCAGGCCATCAAGCTCATGACTACGGACTTTATGGACGACTACAAGAACGAAACCTTTCAGTTTATGCAGCCGCCCATGATCAGCTTTGGCTTGCGGGAAGTGATCCGAAGGGCGTCAACCAACCCGGCACTTTTGCCCGCTGGTAGCTTGCTGATTCAGATTGCCCCCAAACTAAAAACAGATTCGGTGTTCAGTAGTTGGGAAGCGCTGGCGTCGTTTCTGCCGGAAACTTTTGGCTACGAGTCCACCAAAGACATAGGTACAAATCCGGACTTGGATGCATCCGTGGTGAGCAGTATTTACCAGTTGACCATCTTCGAATACAAAAAGAACCCGCAAGAGCCGCTCAAAAAGGGATTTGATAAGGAGGTAGCCCACACGCTCGGCCTACCCATTCAGACCGTCCGGGAGTACATGACCGCTATGGCTACTAGCTGCGAAATGAGCGAGGAGCAAAAGGAGTACTTCCGGCTTAGCGCTACCGATTGGGAAAACATCACCACTACCGTCACCCAATTTTCGACCCTGCTCCAAAGCCCAAAGCTGGCGGATATTGCGGGAATAAAATTTGGCGAACAGCAAAAACTCAAAAAAGCGGGCATCCAGGATTTGGAAAGTCTGATTCAGCTGGAAACGGATGTGAATCAGTTCACTACCCTCGTGACACAAGTCAAGGTGACGGCCGATACCCTCACTAACTGGATTAGCCAGGCGAAGAATCTTTTGAGTTAATGGCCAGCCGCAGTTCAAAGGTCTGCGTGCCCCAATTCGGCTCGACGAGCTTAGGCTCGGGGGTATCTCCCCGATCAAGGCCTTTGGCACCACGGGTAGCTTTCAGCCCTTCCTGCTTGAAAGTGAGCAGGCTGATGCGTTCGTTAGCATACAGTAGTTTTATCCAGACGGTTTCGTAAGGTAGCGGGGTACTGTTGGGGCTGACGGTGATAAACTTAGTGCGGGGGGCGTTTACGGCTTTCTCGCTACCTAGTTCATAGGCGTTGTCATCAATCAGGGATTCCACGCCGAATTCCTGCGTCATCAGGAAGCAATACACGTACAGTTTCTGAGCGGGCGAGGTGTTGGTGATTTTGAACTTGATTTTTTCTCCTACTACCAGATTTAACTTCGTTAGCTCATCAATATCCACTAGCTCGCCTGTTGCCTTCTCTATCTGCAAATCGAGCAAATCATTCAGACCGTTGGCAGCCGTGTTCTGTATGCCACGCACATAGTTCCAGTGGGCCATTTTTTTGAGGTACCCCAGTACATCCGCCGCCGACTCCTCGGTAAATTCCTTCACCGGATCAGAAAACGCCCGGCCTTCGTCCAGTTGTGACAAGGCTTCCTCTTTTAGTAATAGTGGGGGCCAAATGCAGTACCCCTTCACGGTCAAACCCGCCGTTTTTTTCGAGAAAGCGACCACACTATACTCCGCCAGCGCGATGTCGTCGGTAAGAGCAATGCTGTATTTAAGCAGCTCTCCGGCCTCCTGTTCCAGATAGTTTTTCAAAACACTTACCCCCAGAATGTTGCCTTGCAGGTAAACGCTCGTAGTGGTTTGGGACAAGCCCGTGATTTCGGTGTAATAGGCCACCGACGGGTCTAGTACAGCCGCATCTGTCGGCTCCACGGTGGCAGTGCTCAAAAGTACCTGGCTGATGGTGGCCGTAGTGAGTAGCTGATTGGTATTCGAAAAAACCGGAATCGAGAGGGTACCATCCGCTGGTAATCCATGGATCTGGCCAATATCAAGTTTCCAGCCCCCGAGCTCCCTGGAAAAAGTAAGGTTGTACCGCGACCGTCCTCCGCCGGTGGTACCCTTCAAAAAGGGAGTGTTCAGAATCTCCTCGTTCTTGCTCTGAGCCTGAATCTGCGGCGTTTGGGTAAATTTGTTTCGGACAAACGAGTGAATACGGCTCTGCAAATTCAGGTAGCTGATGCGGTTCTCAGCCTGCCGCAGTACCTCCAGCAGCACCGTCGTGAATACGCCCCCGCCCGCCGACTCATAGGCCAGCTCCTGATCGAGACAGGCCGCCAAGTGGATGTGATCGGCAAGGGGCAGGATGTCGTCCAGGCTCGTTGCACTTTGTACCGTTGCGTAGGGTAGGTCTTCGTTGAAAATGAATTGCTCCCAGCGGCGTAGGGGCGAGAGTCTATCCAGTTTTTTGGGTTGGAGATCCCCGCGCGTCAGGTCGCCCGAATGGCAGCAGTCGATGATCGTGACGATATCCACGGCGTTCTCCTGCGAAAGCATCGGCAGCAGAAACCGCAGTTCCTTATCGGCCAGCACGCCATTGCCCGCAAAATCAAAATCATAGCACACCAGCGATTCCAGCTTGCGGCCGTTGTCGAGCCGTTCCCACTCGGGGTCGGGTACCTCCTGGCAGCCGTGGCCCGAGAAATACAGCACCAGCAGATCGCCCGGCGCGGCCTCGCTCAACTGACTCATGATGGCGTCCACTATCCCCTCTTTGGTAGCTTCCTCGTTGAGTAGCTTGCGACTACTGAGGGTATATTGCTCGGGTTTGTGGAGCTGAAGGTAGGTTTCCATTTTTCCCGCATCCTCTACGCAGCAGTTCAGCTTGGGCACGTGGGGGTAGGTATTTATTCCAACAAGTAGGGCGTGTATGGTGCTCATGGGGGTAGTGAAAATTTGAGGGAAATTGCCACAGTTTTTCTGCTCCCCCAAGATACGCATTCACCCGATTCCGCGCTTCGAATACTTAGCGAGCGGCTTCTGTTTTTTCTTTCCCTTGGGTCCTCAGTATGAAAACGGTAGCCGACTGCTGCCGCTACATGAGTTATGAAAAATCTGGCCGAGAAAGAACTGATCGAGCTGCTGGGTTCTGATGTTTCTTAAGGGGAGTAGTACCAAACGCAAAAAACGGACAGCGGGAGGCCACTGTCCGTTTTCTTAGATTTCCTCCCTAAAAAGGGAGGATTAAGGAGGGTGTCCACCCAAAAGCTACCGACGTTTACGCCGCATTACCTCAGCTCCTTCACAAACCCCATGCATTCGGCGATTTTGTTTTCTATCCAGTCGTAATTCTTCTCTTTAAGTACTTCCTTGGGGAATAGGTGCGACCCCATGCCCACGCAGTAGGCACCCGCCTCAAACCACTCACGAAAGCTCTCCAGCGTAGGGCGCACACCGCCGGTAACCATAATCTTGAGATCGGCCATGGGGCCGCGTACGGCTTTCAGAAAGGCAGAGCCTACCACTTCGCCAGGGAACAGCTTCACTACCTCGGCACCGGCCTGCCGGGCGTTATAAATTTCGGTAAGAGTAGCCACGCCGGGCAACCAGGGTACCCCGGCAGCCACGCACACCGCTCCCACGCTGGGGTTGAGCACGGGCGTTACCACAAAGTCGGCACCGGCTTCTATGAACTCATGGGCCGAGGGCGCGTCATATATAGTACCGATCCCCATAGCCATATCCGGCAAATGTTCGTGCGCGTAGGCTACCAACTTCTCAAAGGTTTGGAGGGCATTGCCCCCACGGTTGGTAAATTCAAATACCCGAAGTCCCGCCCGATACGTAGCTTTGAGTACTTCGATGGCTACGTCGGCATCATCATGGTAAAACAGAGGTAGCACGCCTCCTTCGTGGAGGGATTTTAATACGGTATCTTTATCTAGTAGGGCCATTTTTAGGTTGTTATATTTTTAGCTGTCAGGTAATTAGCTAGTAGGAATTGGGTAAAAACAGGTTAATCAAGCAGTAGGAAAAAACTCATGTAAGTTATTTTTAAATATAAACCGCTAATGACTATCAACCTACCAGCTAATTAGCTGAATAAAAAAAGCCGAAAGCTGATTGCCGAAAGCCGACCACCACTATCTACCGCTTGATCCGTCCTGAGGTTTCACCCTGACGGATGGCCTCTACTTCGGCTTCGGTAGAAATCAGCGCATCGCCTTCAATGGTATGCTTCAGAGCCGAAGCCGCCACCCCAAATTCCAGGGCTTTTTGATCATCATCAAAAGTAATGAGTCCGTGGATAAGCCCGGCGATGAAAGCATCGCCGCCACCTACCCGATCCACGATAGGGTTGATATCAATATCGGCCGTTTCCAGCATCGTTTCTCCGTTCCAGAGGTACGCCCGTAACAGATTGTGACTGGCGCTTATGGAGGTGCGTTTGGTATCAATCACCCGGCTTACTTGCGAAAATTCCTTCTGGAGTTTGACGCAGGCATCCTGAAATCCGGTACTTTCCAGGCCAAATATTTCGCGGATATTCTCCTGATTGGCGATGACAATATCCGTTCCGGCGGTAAGCTCGGGCAGAATATCCTTGGGTCCTTTGCCGTATTTCCACAGATTTGACCGATAAAAAATATCGCCCGAAACAGTAATCCCTTTCTTACGGGCCGCCTGAATCCCCTGCAAACATACATCGGCGGCCTCCTGCGACAGAGCCGGCGTGATGCCCGCCCAGTGAAACCAGGTAGCGTCTTTCAGAATTTCATCCCAGTTGTATTCGGCAGGGTCAGAAACGGCAAAGGACGAGCCGGCCCGGTCGTACACGATCTGACTCCCCCGCAGGGCAGCGCCCGTTTCCAGAAAATATACCGCCATCCGCGGTCCTCCGTAGAGAATATGCGAAATATCTACTCCGTGGAAATGCAGGTACTGCGCCGCTGCTCTTCCGATGGGCGAGTTAGGAAAGCGCGTCACGTGTGCCGTGTGATGCCCCCAGTAAGCAAGCGCCGAAGCAACATTCGCTTCGCCTCCGGCGTAGGTGATGTTCATAGAGCGGGCTTGTTCAAAACGGGAAAAGCCGGGCGTGCTGAGGCGCATTAATACTTCGCCAAGGGTAACGATCTGAGCCATTCGTAAAAAATAGTGGTCAATTAGTAGGGTACAAGAAGCTATTTCCATCACCTTTTTAGGCTCAAATAGCTTCAAAAACAAAGGTATGAACTTTCGGAAGGTTTGGAAACAATCCGAAAACTCATACCTCAAAATTGGGTTTTATACGAGGTTCTATGAAAAAGAGATGATTCTTTTTTAGAAACCAAAATACTTGTTGGCGTTATGGTACGAAATATCCTGAACCAGCTTACCCAGCCAGGGCATGTCTTTGGGAAGCTCGCCATTCTCCACATCCGTGCCGATGAGGTTGCACAGAATCCTACGGAAATACTCATGACGAGGATAAGAAAGGAAGCTACGCGAGTCGGTGAGCATACCCACAAACCGGCTGATGAGGCCCATATTGGAAAGAGTGTTCATTTGTTTTTCCATCCCGTCTTTCTGGTCCTGAAACCACCACCCCGAGCCAAACTGGACCTTACCGGCCACGGTTCCGTCGTTAAAGTTACCTACCATGGTCGCAATCACTTCGTTATCCCCCGAGTTGAGGTTGTACAAAATCGTCTTGGCTAGTTGGTCGGTTGAATCAAGCTTGTTCATGAACTTGGATAAGGCCTGTGCCTGACTGAAATCTCCGATGGAATCCCAGCCAGTATCGGGTCCCAGAGTACCAAGCAGGCGTGAATTGTTGTTGCGCAGGGCCCCCAGGTGGAACTGTTGCGTCCACTCCTTGGAGTGATCCAGCTTAGCCAGCTCGTACAATAGCGTAGACTTGTAGGTATTCTGGGCGTCGTTGTCGGGCACGCTACCGGCCAGGGCCTGAGCGGCTGCCTCAAACGCAGCCTGATCATCAAAGCGGGTGGCGTAGATGTGTTCCAGCCCGTGATCAGATAGTCGCCCGCCCATTTCGGCAAAGAAATCATGACGTTTTTTAAGCGCTTCCAGCAGATCGTAATAGCTGCCGTTGCCCGAGATGCCCGCTACCTGACAAATTCTCTCCACGTACTCCTTATACGCTTTCGGATCATCAATCAGCAGCATGGACTTATCCGCCCGGAAAGTAGGGAGTACCTTTATCTCAAAACCGCTATCACGGATCGCCTTGTGGTATTCCAGCGAGTCGGTGGGGTCGTCGGTGGTGCATACCACCTTCACGTTCATTTTCCGTAAAAGGCTCTTGACACTATACTCCGGGCTGCGAAGTTTTTCCGAACACTCCTCATAGATGTCCCGCGCGGTATCCGAATTCAGAACTACGTCGATATCAAAGTACCGGAGCAGTTCCAGGTGGGTCCAGTGGTACAGCGGATTGCGCATAGTGTAAGGTACCGTGGCGGCCCACTGCTCAAACTTCTGCCAGTCGGAGGCATCGCCGGTGCAGTACTTCTCGGCTATGCCGTTGGTACGCATGGCCCGCCACTTGTAGTGATCACCATAGAGCCAGGGTTGCGTCAGGTTCTCAAACTGCCGGTCTTCGGCAATCTGATCGGGAGGCAGGTGGCAGTGGTAGTCGATGATGGGCATGTCCTTGGCGTAGTCGTGGTACAACTGCCGGGCGGTATCGTTGCGCAACAGAAAATCATCGGTTACGAATGTCTTCTGAGCTTTATGTTGAATGACTGTCATGGGTGTTAATTTTGAATGATAGAGGGGGCCGCCCCCGCGGTGGTAGAATGAGTGAATAAATTCTATATTCGTAGTTCTTGGTTGTATTTCACCAGGGAGGTACTATGATAACTCCACCATTCATGTCCTGAAACAGGGAACTACGAACTGCGAATCAAGAACTCATCCTATTATTGTTCTCTCGATTCCCATTTCCAGACCGCGCAGCTCGGCTAGGCCGCGTAGCCGTCCGATGGCGGTGTAGCCGGGGTTGATGCGTTTGGTGGCGTTGAGGTCGTCGAGCATTCGGTGACCGTGGTCAGGACGGAAGGGCATTCGCAGGTCGGTTCTTCCCTGGGCTTTTCGTTGTTTTTGTTCGTTCAATAAGGCTTTCATTACCCCGTACATGTCCACGTCACCAGTGAGGTGATCCGCTTCGTAGAAACTGCCATCTGCCTCCCGGCGGGTAGCGCGTAAGTGAATAAAATGAACGCGGCTACCAAGCCGCTCTACCATCCCTACCAGATCGTTATCAGCCCGTACCCCGTAAGAGCCGGTACAAAAGCACAGTCCGTTTGCGGGTATATCGCAGCTATCCAATAGCGCGCGGGCATCTTTTTCCGTACTCACCACACGGGGCAGCCCCAGAATCGGGTAAGGTGGGTCGTCCGGATGAATGGATAGCCGGACGCCAGCTTCCTGCGCTACGGGGGCTATTTCGCTAATAAACTGATACAGATGTTTTCTCAATTCCGTATCTCCTACCTTCTCGTAGGTACTGAGTACGTCTCTGAATTCTTCGATCGTAAAGCTTTCTTCGGAGCCGGGCAGGCCGGCGATTACGTTACGAACCAGGCGTTGCACCAGTTCATCACCAGCCCCGTCGAGCCAGGTGCGGGCTTTTTGTTGCTGTTCTTTCGAATAGAGCTGACGGGCACCAGCCCGTTCAAGAATATACAATTCGAAAGCCGCAAATTGGGTGGTGTCAAACCGGAGCCCGGTTGAGCCATCCGGCATGGGAGCATCCAGGTCGGTGCGCGTCCAGTCCAGGACAGGCATAAAATTATAGCAGACGGTATCTATCCCGGCTTTTCCCAGGTTATAGAGCGACTCCTTATAGTTTTCTACGTACTCCTGGTAGCGCCCGGTACGGGTTTTGATGGCTTCGTGTACCGGTACGCTTTCTACTACCGACCACGTGAGGCCGGCTGCTTCTACGATAGCGATCCGTTTTTTTATCTCCTCCTCACTCCATGCCACCCCGTTGGGTACATGATGGAGTGCGGTAACTACGCCGGTTGCCCCGGCCTGTCGGACGTCCGCCAGCGAAACCGGGTCATTCGGGCCGTACCACCGCCAGGTTTGTTCAAGTGCCATTTTTGGATACTGTAAGTAACGTAATTCAATCCTTGTATTAGGAAAGACGAAAAAGAGCGGTGTTTACCTTACTTCATCTAGGCTACCAACCGATTTTCTGGCACGCGTTCCCGAAGGGTTTTGAGGGCACGTCCCATCTGGGTTTCCACCGTCTTGATGGATATTTTTAGCAGCTCGGCAATCTCCCGGTAGCGGAGGCCTTCCTCCCGGCTCATCCGGAATATCAGCTGGCACTGCCGGGGCAGGTCGTTGATATGCCCTTCTACCCGGTCGTAAAACTCATTAAACGCCACCTCCTCGGCGGGCGTGTAATGATCCGCATAGGCTAGGTTCCATTGAATGCTTTCGAGCGATTCACGCTCGTGAACACGGTGCATCTTTAATTTGAGGTAATCAAGCGATTGGTTCCGAACAGCGCGGTACATATAGGCCTCAAAGGACGTATGTACTTCGATTTGGTCGCGGTTTTTCCATAACTTAACAAACACATCCGACACCACTTCTTCGGCTACTTCGCGGGCCACCACCACCCGCATTGAGTACGTACACAGCGAGCGGTAGTACCGTGTGAACAGTTCCCGGAAAGCGATGTAGTCACCCTCCTGCACTACTTTCTTGAACAATACTTCCATTTTGCTCGGGCCTGTCCGTTGCTTACCGAGTGGTTTGGTCATTACAATGGTCTCCATACTGATCCTTGTGTGAGGTTAGGAATAGAATAATTTTGTGAAAAAGAACGAATTAAATAGTAGTACGATTGCGTGATTCCTTACCGAGATTACGCAATGATTCGTTGATTCACAAAAATTTATCTTGAAAAAAATCAATATATTTACGCAACCGTTCCCGGTACCGTTCCCGAAAGCGAATCTTTTTCCGGGAATAAGTTGAATTTTTTATATTTTTCGAGAAACTAAACTGTTTGAATCTCCGGAAAGGGTGCCAAATAAATTGTACTTTTTTTATTTTCTTACCAAATAGATCATGGGTAAAATCTCGGTAACTATAAAAGAAATAGCGCGGCAACTGAATGTTTCCAAATCAACCGTGTCGCGAGCCTTGCGCGATAGCTCAGAGATAAGCGAAGAAACCAAGCAGAAGGTGATCGAGCTGGCCCGGCAGCTGCACTACTCGCCCAACCCGATTGCCCTGAGCCTATTGAAAAACCGCACCCAAACGATCGGCATCATAGTACCCGATATTGACAATCCATTTTTTTCCATGGCCATCAGTGGGGTCGACGACGTAGCCTACCGCCGCGGCTACCACGTGATGATCTATCAGAGCCACGAATCGTACGAACGCGAGCAGATAGATGCCCGCCATATTGCTTCCCGCCGGGCCGATGGCCTGATCGTGTCCTTGGCCAGCCAGTCGGTTAACCATCAGCACTTTATCGAATTACAGGAGAGCGACATACCCGTTGTATTTTTTGATCGGGTAAGCGAGCAGGTCAAAACCCACAAGGTACTGGTGGACGACTACGAAGGGGCTTTCAAAGGCACCGAGCACTTGATAGAGCAGGGATGTCGGCGGATCGCGCACATTTCCGGGCCCTTCAACCTAACCATCAGTCGCAACCGGTTTAATGGCTACAAAGACGCCTTACACAAACACGGACTATCCTTCCGGGACGAGTGGGTGGTATCGGCCGAATACAGCCAGGCCGAAGGGGCCGAACGGGCCTACCAATTGATGGCGCTCCGCGAACGGCCGGACGCGATTTTTGCGGCCAGCGACCGGATCGGCATTGGGGTTCACTGGGCGCTTCGGCAGCTGGGATACCGGATGCCCGACGATGTGGCGCTGTTGGGTTTTTCCAATCTGACCATTTCTGCCCTGCTCGATCCACCCCTGAGCTCAGTGGCCCAGCCTTCCTTCGAAATGGGACAGCAGGCCGCAGAGCTACTACTGGAATTGATTGAAAACAAAAAAGCCCCGGCTTCTTTCGAAACCAGGGTACTTAAAACCAATTTGATCGCCAGAGGATCCAGCGTAAAAAAGCCTAAACCATCCGATCCAGCTTCCGTTGAAACTCGCGCAGAATCTTATCCTTCATAGCGATTTTCCGTTTTTGTATATTCAGGCGTCCCAGCATACGCTTATCCTCCTCCTCATTGCCCGTCAGGCTTCTTTCGGTTTCGAGGGTAGCTATTTCCAGGTCGCTGCGTTCGCGGTTCACGAGCCACTCCATTTCCCGGATTTGGGTCCGGAGCTGCTCTTCTTCACTTTTCATTTCAAAGGCTGGGTACTTGCGGCTGATGACCCGTGCCAGGTAGCTTAACTCAAAAATCTTGTCGCAGGTAGAACGGAATCGCTCGGCTAGTTCTTTGTCAGCCAGCTTGAACGGAATCCGAATATCCTTCCATTTGCTCAGGAGTACCTTGGCCTTTTCGGAAGCGATGACAATGTTGTCGTTTTTGAGCGCGTATTCCGCTTGTTCGAGCAGTTTTTGCTGTTCCAGTATCCGCGGATCCACGCGTACCTTCGGCTCTATTCCCTTAGCCAGATTGTACTTGTCGTAAAACAGCTTGAGGAAGTGGCGGTAGGCCTTGTTGATCTTGAAGAATTTCTTGGGAGGTACTTCGCCTACGGCATTCCAGGCATTGCGGATTTCGCGGGTTTTCTGATACGAAGCATCCATATCGTTGCTCCACGACAGCTGTTTCACCAGCTTGATCAAACGCTCGTACTCATCCACCCGTCCTTGAACAATCTTGTTCTGCTCGGCAAAGAACTCACGCCGACGGTGGAAGAAATCATCCAGAACGCCCTGGAATTCGGTGTCAACCTCCTCCTGAACTTCGGTGTCCACGGGTCCGGTGCGAATCCACTTGGACTTTACTTCCTGAATGGCATCCGTAGCAACCTGCCAGTCTTCAATAGCAGCGGCTTCCTTGGCATCTTCAATCAGGGCACGTTTAATTTCCAGATTTTTGATCTGATTCACGTGGATCAGCTGCGAGAGGTAGTCCTCGGCCTGATCGAGGCGTTCCAAGAGGGGCAAGAAATTACCGATTGCGTCAAAACCAATTAGTTTTCGGCGCAACTGAATCAGTTTGGTGAGGTAGGAGCCTTTGTTTTGAGCTTCTTCAATTTCCTTTTCCAGGAGCGATACTTTGCCTTCTGCAATAGTAAACCGATTCTTGAAGTAATCAATCGCTTCCTGTTCTGTCCTTTTTACCTCACCGATCTGCCGGTCGGGATAGTTGAGGTACCCTTTTAAAAATACTTTGCCATCTTTTACGTAGCCGTATTCTTTCGTTTCCTGGGCATTTTCCATTATTTCACTTTTTATCTGCTGGTATAGGGGTTATTTGACGATATTTGCCAAATACAAATTAACTAAAAAATGAGTAACGAAACCATTATTTTCTCAATGGCGGGCGTTAGCAAAGTGATTCCGCCGAATCGTCATATCATTAAAAATATCTATTTATCCTTTTTCTACGGGGCAAAAATAGGAGTTTTAGGTTTAAATGGTTCAGGAAAATCAACCCTTTTACGCATTATTGCCGGTGTAGACAAAAATTTTCAGGGAGAAGTGGTCTTTTCACCCGGTTATTCGGTGGGTATGCTCGAACAGGAGCCCATTCTTGATCCCACAAAAACTGTACGCGAGGTGGTGGAGGAAGGAGTACAGGAGATCGTTGATCTACTCAAAGAATTTGAGGAAATCAACGAAGCTTTTGGTGATCCGGATGCCGATTTTGACAAACTCCTTGAACGTCAGGGAGACGTGCAGGAGCGCCTCGACGCCACCGATGCCTGGAATCTGGACAATCGTCTGGAAGTAGCCATGGACGCCCTGCGCTGTCCACCCTCTGATATGAACGTCGCCAACCTCTCCGGGGGAGAAAAACGCCGCGTGGCCCTATGCCGTTTGCTGCTGCGTCAGCCCGATGTACTGCTGCTCGACGAACCCACCAACCACCTGGACGCCGAGTCGGTACTCTGGATGGAGGAGCACCTGCGCCAGTACAAGGGAACGGTCATTGCCGTCACGCACGACCGGTACTTCCTGGACAATGTGGCCGGCTGGATTCTGGAACTGGATCGGGGCGAAGGGATTCCCTGGAAGGGCAACTACTCCTCCTGGCTGGAACAAAAGCAGGATCGCCTGAAGAAGGAAGAAAAGCAGGAATCTAAGCGACAAAAGACGCTGCAACGGGAGTTGGAGTGGGTCAGGATGTCACCCAAGGCCCGGCAGGCCAAATCAAAGGCGCGCTTGGGAGCCTACGAGAAAATGCTCGGCGAAGACGGCCGAGAAAAGGAAAACAAGCTGGAACTTTTCATTCCACCCGGCCCCCGGCTGGGTAGTAAGGTGATAGAAGCTAACAATATTATGATGGCCTACGGCGATAAACTGCTGTACGAAGACCTGAACTTTGCTCTGCCTCCGGCCGGGATCGTAGGGATCATTGGTCCGAACGGAGCCGGAAAAACAACACTGTTTAAGCTCATTACCGGACAGGAAAAGCCCTTGAAAGGAAGTTTTGATGTAGGCGAAACCGTACAATGGTCTTATGTGGATCAAGAGCACGATAACCTCGACCCGAACAAAACGGTGTTCCAGACCATAGCCGATGGTAACGAATGGGTGATGCTGGCAGGCAAGCAGGTGAACGCCCGCGCGTACGTGAGCAAGTTCAACTTTGCCGGTGGGGATCAGGAAAAGAAGGTCGGCAACCTGTCGGGCGGAGAGCGCAACCGCGTACACTTGGCCATGACCTTAAAAGAAGGAGGCAATTTGTTGCTGCTCGATGAGCCTACCAACGACCTGGACGTGAATACCCTGCGGGCGCTGGAAGAGGGTTTGGAAAACTTTGCCGGCTGCGCCGTGGTCATCTCCCACGACCGTTGGTTTCTGGACCGCATCGCCACGCACATCCTGGCCTTCGAGGGCGACTCGCAGGTATATTGGTTCGAGGGTAATTTCTCCGAGTACGAAGAAAACCGCCGCAAGCGACTGGGTACCG
The DNA here is from genome assembly GCA_963768025.1 of uncultured Cytophagales bacterium. Classification (GTDB taxonomy): domain Bacteria; phylum Bacteroidota; class Bacteroidia; order Cytophagales; family Spirosomataceae; genus CAVYGM01. The sequence goes on along the minus strand of CAVYGM010000011.1, from coordinate 106,972 downwards.
AAGCCACCCCCAAGCGAATCAAGTACAAGAAGCTGGCCTAGCTGTGGTACGGGCCTGTCCGCATTCGGCATCTTGCCCGTATCCGAAGAATTATTACAAATCTGAAAAATAGAATCTAGTCTCTTGGTCTCGCAAGCGCCACAGTGACTTCAACCCGGAGACGGGCCAGAATCTCAGAAGGCATAAAAAAATTGGAAGCTACTCATTAAAAGTAGCTTCCGATTTTTTTTATGATAACGGCAACAACCCTCTACTCAAAACACAGCGAAGCTGCGCCCAACAAGCCTGCGTCGTTAGCCAGCGTAGCCCGCTTTACCACCAGGCTTTTCATATAGTAAGGAGTGAGCCAATAGGCCAGCTGCCGGTTTACGGATGGCATAATGAAATCGAATGAAGCCGATAGTCCACCCCCAATCAGGACGGTGGTGATGTCGAGAATCCGGATCATGGCCACGAGGCCATCCCCCAGCATGGTACCCATTTCATCAAAAACCTGCTGCGCCAGTTCGTCACCTTCGGCGGCGGCGGCCACCAGGCCGGTAGTAGAGATCGTACCGTCACCGGGGAGTTGAGTTTTGCCTTTGTAGGCTGCCCGCATCTCATTGGCCATGAGGAGGAGTTCTACTTTTCCAATATTCCGTTCCAGCACGCGGCCGTGCTTTGATGGAACGTGGCCGGGTTCCATGGCGTTTCCACCACCCCCTTTGAATACCTTCTTGTCAATGATAGCAGCGCCCCCTACTCCCGTACCGAGCGTCACGAATATATAATCTTCGGGTAGCTTTTCTTCACCAAAATAGTATTCTCCCAGAGCTGCCGCGTTAGCGTCATTTTCCAAAAAAAACGTGTGCCCCGGAAAGCGGGTGGTTAAGTCGGGAATGACGGGCGTGCCATCTATTTCAGGAATTGCCGTGATCTCGACCAGCGTAGAACGATCGCGCGAGATGAGCCCCGGAACTCCGATACCAATCCTCTTCACATGCGGATGTTCCAGGAGTTGGAGGGCTATGGCATCCCCGAGACGCTCAACGAAATGACCTGAATTACGCCAACTAGCAGTATCGTGGCTATAAAAATTAGAGATTCTTCCATCAGTAGCGTCTACGAGTCCCATTTTAACGTTGGTACCGCCTACGTCTATGCCGAGGTACTGTTCCATGAAAGTAGAGAGAAGTGAGAGTAAGTTTAAGTATTATATTAAAATGGAAAGTTAATCATTTATACCGCATATTTCCTATTTTTAGCTAATATCCCCCTGAATAGGACGCATGAGTATTTCTTCAATCACCGCAGACGGCGATAGCCTATACGCCGACCAGATGGTTTCGGCTACGTCCTCGGCTTGCATAAAGCGGGTGTCGGGCAGGTCGGTACCGGCCCAGCTGTCGGTCAGAGTAGCTCCCGGCAACACCGCCGTGACTTTGATCCCGTAAGGTTTGAGTTCTTCCCTAAAAACCTTCGTCATCCCATACAGGGCAAATTTGGAAATACAGTAGGAGCCCCCGTTGGGATAGGCCATAATACTGGCCGTAGAGCAAAGCGTAAAAATATGCCCACTCCGTTGGGCGATCATGGCGGGCAGCAGTCCCCGTGTCACGCGATAGGCACTGTAAACGTTCGTCTCGATGGAACGTTCAAGTACCCCATCGGGTTCTTTGTGCAGTTGACCGGGCACGAACAAACCGGTGTTATTGACCAATACCGCCGTGGGACGCGCCAAGGATTCAACGTAGGCGATGAATCGCCCGGTTGCCTCGGATTCAGAAAGGTCGGCCTCCTGGATATAGAGTGTTGCGTTGGGGTAAAGGTTCTGGGAGTAGTTCCGGAGTTCCTCCAGGTCAGAAAGGCTCCTCGAACAGGTGACTACATCGTAGCCTCCTTTCATAAATCGCTCGACCGTGGCCCGGCCTATTCCCTTGGTTCCTCCGGTTATGACGGCTAGTGGATTCATTTTTTTGTTTGAGTCAATTTTTTCTAATTTTCCCGAAAATATCGAATACAGATCAGATACCATGTCTATCATCGGAAAATACTTCATTTTTTTGGGTACCCTCTTTTCCAGAAGGGAAAAATTCAAAGTCTATTGGCGACGCTTCATGGAAGAATCCGTGAGCATAGGAGTAGGTTCCGTTTTTATTGTAGCCATCGTATCCACCTTCATTGGGGCGGTGTCCTGTATCCAAACGGCTTACAACCTGGTGAGTCCTCTGATCCCAGTTTCGACGGTAGCGCTCATCGTGCGCGACATGGAGATTCTGGAACTTGCCCCCACCATTACGTGCATCGTGCTGGCGGGTAAAGTAGGGTCCAACATAGCCGGTGAGCTAGGTACCATGCGCATCACCGAGCAGGTGGACGCCCTGGAAGTAATGGGGATTAACTCTGCCTCCTACCTGATTCTGCCAAAGGTATTGGCGGCTATGTTTACCTTTCCCATGCTGGTGATCCTATCGGCCTTCCTGGGGATTTTGGGCGGGTACCTGGCCGGTACCCTCACGGGAGTCATTACGCCGCGTGACTATGTGTACGGTATCCGCGACTCCTTTGTGCCGTACAATATTTTCTTTATGTGCGTGAAGCCGTTTGTATTTGGATTCCTGATTGCGACTATTTCTTCCTATCAGGGCTTTTTTACCCAGGGAGGAGCTTTGGAGGTGGGGCGGTCGAGCACGCAGGCCGTTACCAACAGCTGCATTGCGATTCTGGTGGCAGATTATCTCCTTGCCCAGTTGTTCCTCTAATTCATACCCAAACCCATGATTGAAATAAAGAATGTAGTCAAAGCTTTTGGAGAAAAAGAAGTACTGAAAGGGCATCAGTTGTACGCTGCGACAAGGAGAAACCAACCTCATCATCGGAGGGAGCGGTACGGGTAAAAGCGTGCTGCTGAAATGCGTGATCGGGCTGATTCAACCCGACAACGGCAATATTCTGTACAATGGCCGTGAGTTTTATAATAGCGGTCAGGAAGCACAGCAGGCCATTCGCCGGGAAATGGGCGTACTGTTTCAGGGCGGAGCCCTGTTTGACTCCCAAACGGTGCATCAGAATGTGCAGTTTCCCCTCGACATGCTGACGCCTATGCCCGAAAAAGAGAAACGCGACCGAGTGGAATTCTGCCTGCAACGGGTGGGACTGGAAGGTACCGGAAGCCGGATGCCTTCCGAAATAAGCGGCGGTATGAAAAAACGCGTAGGCATAGCCCGCGCCATTGTGATGAATCCCAAGTACCTCTTCTGCGACGAACCCAACTCGGGACTTGACCCTCTGACGGGCGTAAAGATCGACGAGCTGATTCGGGAAATAACGGATGAGTACAAAATAACCACCGTGGTAATCACACACGACATGAACTCGGTAATGGAAATCGGGGACAACGTGATTTTCCTCTACAAAGGAGAAAAGCTGTGGGAGGGCGACAATATCTCCATATTGGAATCCGACGTAGCCGAGCTCAATGAGTTCATCTTTGCCAACAAACTCCTGCGCGATATGCGCCAATAGTTTTCAGGAACGGGCCGCTTTGCCCAGGTATTTCCTGAATCGAACGGGCAAGCTGTTCTGTTCCAGAACCAATATAGCCCCAATGAAAAGCAGCAATACGAGGTTGTGAACCCCTATGCTCACCCACAGGTTGCTCAGGGGGAAGTTTAGGCTCGCCACCACCACCACTCCGCCGGCTACGATATAGCCCAGCGCAGACTTAACCCGATACGGTACGGGATAAAACTTTTGCCCGAAGTAGTAGCAAAGCCCCGCCATAAGAAAAGCCGACGTAGCAAACGCCAGAGCGCAACCCAGGTACCCCAGCCGAGGTACCAGCAGGATGTTGAGCAGGGCAGTAACCGTGGCTCCGGTGATGGTCAGATACGTGCCGTACTGAGTTTTGTCCGTCAGCTTGAACCAGGCGGCCAGGTTGTAATAAATGCCCAGGAACAAGAATCCCAGCAAAAGCCAGGGCACCACCACCAAGCCTTCGTGGTAGATTTTCCGGCGCAGGAAAACCTCCGCCAGCAGATCAAGGTTCAGGCAGATGCCTACCCACATGAGCACGCACACAATGATGAACCATTTCATGATAGCGGCAAAGATACCGGGGGCATTTTTGTCCTCGGATTTGGAAAAGAAGAAGGGTTCCGCCGCGTATTTGAAAGCCTGAATGGCCAGATTCATAAAAATAGACAGTTTGAAAGCTTGTCCGTAGATGCCGATGGCGTCCTTGGTAGTGCGCCCGGCGTAGAAGCCATCCGGCAGCAGGTATTGCAAAAACATCCGGTCGAAGAGCAGGTTGGTTACTCCGGCCACGTTCATGATCATGATGGGCAGGGCGTAGACCCACACGGGGCGGAAAATTTTCAGATTCCATACAAACCGAAACTCGCTGAATTCTTTTCTCAAAAACCAGAAAAAAGCCAGGTTTGCGAGCAGATTCGCCATGATGATGTAGGCCGGAGCCATAGCTGGATCATAGATCAGATCCACGGCGGGTTTGAGAAAAGTCAGGTACTTTTCTGCGTAAATATCCCGGCAGACCACAAGAAAGAACAAGTTTAGGCCGATGTTCATCAAAATATTGATTACCCTGATCCTGACAAACTTAGCCGCCTTTTTTTCCAGACGCAGGCGGGCAAAGGGTATGGCCGCTATGCTGTCCGTAGCCATGATGATGGCCATCCATCGGACTAGCAGTACCTCGCCGGGGTATTCGATAAGACGCGCCACCGATTCGGCAAATAGGAAAATACTGCCAGACAGCACCACGCTCACCACGATGACGGCACTCAGAATAAGGTTGTAGTAGGCCCGCCGATCTTCCTCTTTTTTGGCAAAACGAAAAAAAGCCGTTTCCATGCCAAAGGTGTATATAATGAAGGAGAAGCCGGCGTAGGTGTATAGCTGTACCTGCACGGCTAGCTGCGCCGGTGCAAACAACTGCGTGTGCAGAATCACCAGCAGGTAGTTCAACAGCCGCCCCAACATGGTACTTACTCCGTAGGTTGCGGTTTCACCGGCTAGCTTTTTAAGGACACTCATACTTCTTTTTTGTACTATTTCTTGGAAGCCGTTTGTTTCGTTTTTGCTTAACTCAAACGGCTACTTATGCTTGGCAGGAAGGAAGATGGCTGCAAATATAGGGGATGCCAACGCCAAAGCACAAAAAAAAGTCCTTCACGCAAGCAAAGGACTTCACAGGTCTGGTAGTTGTTTCTATTTATCAAGAGCGGCCAATACATCCCTCACTACTTTTTCTATCCGCTTCCAGCCTTCTTCCGATTGCAAATCCACTTCCATCATTTTATCCCGGTAATCGGCCGACACAGTCAGGTGATAAATACCTCCGGTCAGCAGGGCGAGTAAGGCATCCGTGTCCGGATAGTTGGGCAGGAACCCCACTTTTTCGAGCATACGGCTACCCACATCGTTTCGGGCATCGGATAGTACCGGCTTTCCGGCGCCAATCTCCCAGCGAATTAGGTCCCGGGTGGCTTTCCGCTTACGCAGGTCGCGCAAGGCCGTGATCAAAATCTCCGTCCATACCTTAGCCCGATCTTCCGGGGCGGGTACTTCCAGCTTATCAATAAATTCGTGGCTTGATGTAGAGGTGTATTGCCCCGTTTTAACATACTGCTCCATAAGGCCATCCACCCCGCCAAAATAGCGATAGATAAGAACCTTATTAACTCCGGCATGCCTGGCAATGAGGTTAACCCCTACTTTTTCGGTGCCATGTTGCTCAATAACTTCACCAACGGCTTTCAGAATTTTACCTTTGGTACGCTCTCTATCGCGCTTTTTTACTTTTGCTTGTGTAGCCATTCTACTGAAAGTTTTAGGAGTGCATAGTAAATTTTAGTGATGTGATCATGGAAACACCTCCGTAATTTCCTCTCAACTGACAAATTTCTAACGATTGGATAGGAAACTAACCGCCGAAGGTCGTGACCATACGGTAGCGGCTACTTGTACATCTCAGATTCAACGGAAGAATTAAACAACAAGAGGATAACAATAGAGTATTTCAAGAATACGGTGCCCAAGGTACAAAAAAAGTTTACTTATATTAATCTATTTTGGAAAAAGTTACTAATAATTGGTACCCAGATATGCAAACCGCGTACGAATTACTATCAAATAATTTAATGGAAGTATGTAAATCGTTAATTACCAAAGTATTACTTCGAATATCTTTTATATGTACAGGCTAGTACTCACTTTTTTATAAGTATGTGACCAGTAAAAATTTACTTTCCAAAGCCAGGTCAAGCCGGAGAGCATTTTATTTATAACTAAAAGTATACAAAATTATCTAAACCAGATTTCGAACTCTTTTTTATGGGTAACCTTCAGGTTAGTAAACCGGTACCTTCTCGTGCTTTAAAAGCTACAATACCTGTATAGTGATGTCCAAAATAGCCCTTGCCTACCTAGCTTTGCTCACCCTCCATATCGGAGGCCTCCTCCAAAGCTATTCGCTTGTAAGTACCCTCACCAAGCCGTTACTAGTACCTTGCCTGATCGTACTGGTATGGTTGGACGGTCGGGAGTTTAGAAAGAACGTTTTCATTCTAACCGCCCTTGCCTTTTCCTGGTTGGGTGATGTATTCCTGATGCTGCCCGGCGAAATCTATTTTATTTGGGGACTCCTGGCTTTTCTGAGCGCTCACGCTTGTTACATTTGGGTTTTTAGCCGCCAAAGTAGCTTCCTTCCCATCCGTATCCTACCCTTTCTCGCCTACGTGGCCTTGCTGATGAGCGGCCCTTTGCGCGGAAAATTACCCGAAGGCCTTCGTATCCCCATCTATCTGTATATAGCCGTGCTCACGGGCATGGGGTGTATGGCTGCTCTGCGCAGGAGTCGCGAGCCGGGCTACGAGCTACTTCTGATCGGCGCTATTCTATTCATTCTTTCTGATTCATTTCTGGCTTTGAATAAATTTGCCAGCCCTATACCTTTGGGGGGCTTTTGGATTATGCTTACGTATGGGCTGGCTCAGTATTTCATTGTCAGGGGGTACCTTGCCGGACACACCTCCAAAAGTTGATCCTTTTTGATTCACAATTCCTTACCAAACTCCCTATGCTGATCAAATTACCCACTTTCGTGTCGAAATCAATTTTGGCACTTCTCCTCTTCACAATATTTAGTGCGTGTAGCTCCGAGAATCCGGCCCGGCTTTCCGAGCAAGGGCTGATTCCGTTACCCGTGTCGGTTACTGCCTCCGATAGCTTGTTTGAACTCACGGGTAGCACCGACATTTACGTGCAGGGTCCGGAAGAAGTGACAAAAATCGGTCAGTACCTGGCCGATAAGTTGAATCCCTCCACGGGCCTGGGTCTGGAAGTAAAATCGACAACCGAAGCTCCCGCGCCGGGAAACATGTACCTGGCTGTGATGGAAAATGACAGCACGTTGGGCGACGAAGGCTACGAACTGAGCATCACGACCACCGGAATCCAACTCATGGCCCACAAACCTGCCGGGCTATTTCGGGGTATCCAGACCCTGCGGCAGGCGCTTCCCGCCGAGGTGGAAAAAACCGATAAGCAGTCGGGCTCCTGGAAAGTACCAACGGGCACCATCCGCGACTCCCCTACCTACGCCTACCGGGGAGCTATGCTGGATGTAGCCCGCCATTTTTTTAGCGTCGAGGATGTAAAGCGCTACATAGATCTGATTGCGGCGTACAAGATGAATATCCTTCACCTGCACCTGGCAGACGATCAGGGCTGGCGGATCGAGATCAAATCCTGGCCCCGCCTGACCGAATACGGTAGCACCACGCAGGTAGGGGGTGGCAAGGGTGGTTTCTACACCCAGGAACAATACAAGGACCTAGTTCGGTACGCGCAGGATCGCTACATCACCGTTGTTCCAGAAATCGACATGCCGGGACACACCAATGCCGCCCTAGCCTCCTACCCGGAGCTGAATTGCAACGAAAAAGACCCAAATCCAAAGCTGTACTCGGGCATTGAGGTAGGGTTTAGTACGCTGTGTACGAGCAAGGAAATCACCTATAAGTTTGTGGATGACGTGATCCGGGAGCTGGCAGCGCTTACGCCGGGCCCATTTATCCACGCCGGTGGCGATGAGTCACACGTGACGGCCATGAAAGATTATATCCCGTTCGTCAATCGGGTGCAGGACATCGTGCAGTCCCACGGCAAGCGCATGATCGGCTGGGACGAAGTGACCAACGCCAGCCTCAAACCTACCTCAGTGGCACAGTATTGGGCCAAAGCCGAGTACGCCCAATCGGCGGCGAAGCAGAACGCAAAAGTGATTATGTCGCCCGCCAAAAAGGCGTATCTGGATATGCAGTACGACTCTACATCCAAATACGGCCTGCACTGGGCGGCGTATATCGAAGTAGATAGCGCCTATACCTGGAACCCGGCCACCATGGTGCCGGGCGTCACCAACGATCATATTCTGGGGATTGAAGCTCCTATGTGGACCGAGACCATTGCCGATATGGAAGCCCTGGAATACATGGCATTCCCGCGTTTGCCGGGTCTGGCTGAGATTGGCTGGTCGCCCGCTTCCGTACGCAATTGGGAAGGGTACCGCAGTCGCCTTGCCAAGCATGGCAAGCGATTCGACGCTATGGGGATCAATTATTACCCTTCCAAAAAAGTGGAATGGGTGAAGTAGCCCGATGTACTATTAAGAAGCTCAGATACAAAAAAAGAGTTGGCCACCGGTACCGGAGCCAACTCTTTTTTATTTTCAAAATGACCTCTACTTGTCGTTCAGAATCAGGGGGACACCGCCTTTTCCGCCTCCCATAATCACGATCTTGGTGTTAGGGGATGCGGCCAGTTCTTTCTGGGCGTTGATCATCTCATACTGAAGCTGACGGTCGGTCAGACTGCTGGCAATGATGGTCTGGTAGTCGGAGATACCTTTAGCCTCAACGCGCTTCCGCTCGGCTTCCTGGCGTTCTTTCTGTAACACAAACTCCATTTTCTGAGCGTCCTGCTCGGCGTTGATCTTGGACTCGATGGTTTTCTTGACGGACTCGGGCAGGTTGATATTCCGGATGAGGAGCTGCTCTAGAATCAGGCCCCGATCCTTGAAATCCTTGTCAATGGACTTGTAGATCCGATCCTGAAATTCATCCCGCTTTTTGGAATATAACGCCACGGCATCGTAATAAACTGCATTGTCCCGAATCCGCGTCCGCGTTACGGGTCGCACGATCTTATCCTTGAAGTCACGGCCAATCTGCTGGTAAATTGTAGGGGCCGATCCTGGTAAAATCTTGTACAAAACCGTGAGGTCAATCACTACTTCAAGCCCGTCGGCGGACAAAACCCGAATGGCGTCATCGCCCGACAGATCTCCTTCGGCCGTAGTGGCGGACATGGTGTAGTTCTGGGTTTTGGTGTCAAAAACCGTCACATCCACCAGCGGATTCACGATGTTTAACCCGTTCTCCAGCACATTGTCATTTACCTTACCGAAAAGTGACTGAACGCCAATCGTACCAGCGTCGATCTGCCGGATACTGGCGGTAAGGGCTCCCCCTAAGTGCAATCACAATGCCGGCGATCTTGACGGGCCGCGAATACCGGGAGAGAGTTAGGGAGGGAGTGTTGATGGCAAAACCTGCTACTACCAGCAGCAGGCCGATTACTATAAAAAACATAAATGGGAAAAGTTAAGTGATAGATAGGAAGGGAGCCGTATTCGGGTTTGTATGTCCCGGAAGTTCTCTCTTTGGCACATTTGTGCACGTCTAATTTACATAAAATAACGAACGCACAGGCATGATCGGGATAAACGGACGCTGCCGGGGATGAAATATCGCCCGGAGCGGCCCAATTGCTAGCTATTTTTTTTCTCTATTCCCATCCGCCCCCCAGCGACCTGTACAAGTCCACTAGCGTCGTAAACTGGCGCTGCTGAATAGTGGTTTGTTCCAATTCTGCCGCTAGTACTGTACGCTGAGCGGTAATTACTTCCAGGTAGTTAGCGTAACCTGCCAGGTAGAGGTCATTGGCTACCGACACGCCCTGCTGCAATTCGTTGGTCTCCTCTGACTTTAAATCTGATATTCTTTTTAAATAGTCCAGGGAGCGCATGTTCATAGCCGCTTCCTGAAAGGCTTTCAAAACGGCCTTATTGTAGGTATAGAGCGCCTCGGTGGTTTGGGCCGTGGTTCTGTTTTGCCCAGCTTTCAGGGCCTTTCTGTTTAGTATCGGGGCTGTTAAGCCTGCCAGCAGGCCGTACGCCAGCGAGGCAGGCGAGAATAACACCGAACCCTTGAAGGCATTCAGCCCCAGGTAGGCGTTCAGATTCAGAGAGGGCAAGTAAGCCAGTCGGGCCGCCTGCAAATCGGCCCCGGCGGCCCGAAGTTCCAGCTCGGCCTGCTGCACATCCGGTCGGCGGCGGAGCATTTGGGCGGGTATCCCGACGTTAATTTTTTCGGGAATAGACTGCCGAAGAATGGGGTTCCCACGCGTAATAGGCTGGGTGAAGCGTCCCAGCAGAGTGTTGATCCGGGTTTCGATCTCCATGATCTGCTGCTGGCTTTGCAAGGCCAGGCTTCGGGTATTCAGTAGCTGGGCTCTGAACTGCCGTACGGCCAGCTCGTTGGCGCGTCCGCCCTGCTTTTGAATTACAATCGTCTCTACCGCTTTCTGCTGCAGGTCGGCGTTTCGTTGCAGAATTTCCAGTTGGTTATCCAGCGTGAGCAGCTCGTAGTAGGAGCGGGCAATATCCGCCACCAGGTTCGTTACGATGAGCTGCCGCCCTTTTTCCGTGGCCAGGAAACGCGCGTAAGCGGCCTTACGGCGTGTACGCAACTTCCCCCACAAGTCTACCTCCCACGTACTCCGGGCCCCCAGGAAATAATCGGGCAGGGGGTTAGTCATCCGCTGGTCGGGATTGATGTTGTCCGAAAAATTGGTGTCGTAGTTCCCTACGCCTTCTTGAGTGTACTCCCCATAGCGCCGGATGCCCCCGGAGGCTTCGGCCTGCACCGAAGGGAGCAATGCACCATCGCGTTCAAGTATATCGGCCCGGGCTATTTCGATGCGCTGCAAAGCGATGGACAGATCAGGGTTGCGTTGCAGGGCGGTATCAATCAGAGCCGCCAGGTCAGGATCCTTAAAGAACTCCCGGATTGGCATACCGCCCATACTGACGCTGTCCACGCGTTCCAGAAACGTACGCGGTGCTTTCATGCCCGACGGCTGGGGAAGAGGCGTCATGAGTTTGCAACCGCAAAGGGAAAGAAGCAGAAGCAGGGCAAAAATTTTATGTAAATAAGACAGGGATCGCATAATGTATTTTGAAATAAAAGAAGGGTAGCCTCTCTATACGAAAGGCTACCTTACCAGAACTACAATTATTCTTCGACAAGACTCTCTTCCACTACCTCCGCCGACTCAGTCGGGATAGGTTTCCGGCGTTCGGAAAGGCTGGCGAAAAGAACATACAAACCAGGAATCAGAATCACCCCAAACACCGTTCCGACGAACATGCCTCCCGCCGCGGCCGTACCAATAGAGCGGTTGCCCAGGGCTCCCGCGCCCGTGGCAATGCAAAGCGGGATAAGGCCCGCGATAAACGCAAAGGAAGTCATCAGGATCGGACGCAAGCGTTCGGTGGCCCCTTCCATGGCCGCTTCCAGTACCGAGAGTCCTTCTTCCCGACGCAGGATGGCGTATTCTACGATCAGGATGGCATTTTTGCCCAGCAAACCGATAAGCATGACCAAGGATACCTGCGCGTAAATATTATTCTCGAGCCCCATGAGTTTGAGGGCTAAAAAGGCCCCAAAGATACCCGTAGGCAGTGAAAGAATCACCGGCAACGGCAGCAGGAAGCTTTCGTACTGCGCCGCCAGTAGCAGATAGACGAACACCAGACATACGATAAAAATGTAAAAGGCCTGATCGCCCGACAGGATTTCTTCGCGCGTCATACCCGACCACTCGTAGGTGAATCCTTTGGGAAGTTTTTGCTTTGCTATCTCTTCCACCGCCCTAATGGCGTCCCCGCTGCTGAAACCCGGCGCAGGCTCGCCGTTGATCATGGCGGAAGTAAACATGTTGTAACGCGTCAGCTGCTCGGGGCCATACACGCGTTCGAGGCGGGTAAAGGTGGAGAAGGGCACCATCTCGCCACGATCGTTTTTTACGTACATTTTGGTTACGTCTTCCGGGGCCATCCGGTAATGCGGATCGGCCTGCACCATCACCTTGTACATTTGTCCAAACCGGATAAAATTAGAGGCGTAGTAGCTACCAATCAGCGTTTGGAGTGTACTCATGGCTTTCTCTACTGTCACACCCTTCTTGGCAGCCATATCCTGATCCATGTGAATGAGGTACTGCGGGAAGTTGGCATCGAAACTGGTGAAGGCCGCATTGATGGCTGGGGTTTCGCGCAGAGCCTCAATAAACTGATTCGTCACCCGAGCCGTTTGCTGGAAGTCGCCGCTACCGGTTTTGTCCAATAACCGCAGCTCAAACCCACTGGAATTACCAAAGCCTGGTACCGTGGGCGGGGGGAAGTACTCAATATTGGCGTCGTACATGTTTTTAGTCTTCTCCTGCATAACAGCGATAATCTCCTCAACGGACAGCTTGCGTTCATCCCAGGGGATAAGATTGATCATGCCCATGCCATAGGAGGCCCCATCCGACTCGGTCATGAGACTGTATCCCGACAATGTCGAAACCGACTCTACCTCTTCGATGCCTTCGGCGGCTTTCTGAACGGCATCCAGGACCGTTTCGGTGCGTTCTACGGTGGCTCCTACCGGCGTTGTGACATTGACGTAAAACACGCCCTGATCTTCGGTAGGAATAAAGCCGGACGGTAGCACCGTGTTGATTCCCCAGGTACCCACACAGAAAGCCACCAGCAACAAAATGGTGATGAGCCTCCGGCTGGCGATGAGCCCCACCAATCCTTTGTACCGATTGGCCACCGAATCGTAGCCCCGGTTGAAGCCCGCAAAAAATCGTTGGAGCAGATTTTTCTTCTTCTCCTCATGATGGGTATTTTTGAGCAGAATAGCGCAGAGCGCGGGCGTAAGCGTCAGAGCATTGATCCCAGAAATAACGATGGAAATAGCCAGCGTCAGGGAGAATTGCCGATAGAACACCCCCACCGGACCCGACATAAAGGCTACGGGGATGAATACGGCCGACATCACCAGCGTAATGGCCACAATGGCCCCGCTAATTTCCTTCATAGCCGAAAAGGTAGCTTCCCTGGCCGACATATGTTTTTCGGCCATTTTGGCGTGGACGGCCTCCACCACCACGATGGCGTTATCCACCACAATCCCGATGGCAAGTACCAGGGCGAACAGCGTAAGCAGGTTGATGGAGAATCCTAGTACCTGCATGAACGCAAAGGTACCGATCAGCGCCACCGGCACAGCCAGCGCTGGGATGAGCGTGGAACGGAAATCCTGCAAAAAGAGATATACGATCAAAAACACTAGAATGAATGCCTCAAACAGTGTGCGTACTACCTCGTGGATGGAAGCATCCAGGAAACGGGATACGTCGTAGGATACCGTATAGGTCATGCCGGGTGGGAAGGTAGTCTCTTTTAGTTCGGCGACGCGCTCCTTTACTTTGGCGATTACCTCGCGGGCGTTGGAACCGGGACGCTGCTTAAGCATAATGGAAGCCGAGGGGCGGCCGTCCGACTTGGAAGCCATTTCGTAATCCAGCGAGCCAAACTCTACATCGGCTATGTCTTTTAGCTTAAGCATCGATCCGTCGGATTCAGCCCGAATTACAATGTTTTCGTACTGATCCGGCTCAAACATCTTTCCGGTATAGCGTAGTACGTATTCCAGCGCCGGGGATACTTTCCCCGACCCAATGCCCGACTTCCCCGGTGCCGCTTCCACATTTTGAGCCCGGATGGCCTCGATCACCTCGTCAGTGGATACCTTATAGCTCACCATGCGGTCGGGTTTGAGCCACACGCGCATGGAGTAATCGCGGTGGCCCATGATTTCGGCAAAGCCTACGCCATCAATCCGCTTCAATTCGGCCAGAACATTTATATCAGCGAAGTTGTACACAAACTTTTCCCCCACGGTGGAGTCGGTACTCATGATATCAAGGTACATGAGCATACTATTGACTTCTTTTTCGGTAATCACCCCGGCTTTTATCACTTCCTCGGGGAGCTCGTCAATCACCGACTGTACGCGGTTTTGAACGTTTACTGCGGCCAGGTCAGGATCGGTACCCACCTGAAAAAACACCGTGATGAGGGTCATGCCGCTGTTAGCCGACACAGAGGTCATGTAGGTCATACCCGGCACTCCGTTGATGGCCCGTTCAAGGGGAGTCGCCACGGCTTTGGTACACACCTCGGCGTTAGCCCCATTGTAGTTGGCGGTCACGGTGACGGAGGGGGGAACGATATCGGGAAACTGAGTAATCGGAAGCGTTAAAAGCGCCAGCCCTCCCAAGAGGGTAATCACTAACGAAATGACCAGTGACAGCACCGGTCTTCGTATAAATATTTTGAACATATACTTAAATGATGGATAATGAAAAACTTGAACTACCAGTCGGCTACCTCCTTATTCCGATTTCAATTCGTCCGTTCCCACTTCGGCAACCACTTTCGGCTGAATAATAGCCCCGTCTTTTAGGGCCTGAATGCCTTCGTACACAATCCGATCCCCCACTTCCAGACCGGACTGTACCAGATAGAAATTTGAAAAGCGGGATTTCGGCACAAAGCTGGTCATCTTCACCTGGTTGTTTTTGTCCAGTACATACACATAGCTTTTGTCCTGAATTTCGAATACCGCCTTCTGGGGTACCAGCAGAGCGTCGTCAATCGAGTTGGTGAGGCGGATAGTACCCGACGATCCGTGCTTCAGGAGCTTGCCCGGATTGGGGAACTCCGCCCGGAAAGCGATGGAGCCCGTGCCTTCGTCAAATTCTCCTTCCATAGTTTGGATACGCCCTTTCTCCGAAAACGATGACCCATCGGCCAAATCCAGCTCCACAATTCCGCTTTGCTTACTCCCATTCTGTTGCCGGGCTTTGGTAAATTCCAGGTACTCGTTCTCGGACACATTAAAGTACACATATACTTTTTTGGTATCCGAAACAGACGTCAGGTGCGTACCCTCGTCGATCAGGCTACCGGCTTTGTACGGGATCCGGTTGATCACCCCGCCGAAAGGAGCCCTGATACGGGTGCGGGCGAGGTGAATGGTGGCGTTGGTGAGAGCTGAGCGGGCTTCTTCGATACGGGCCTGAGCGGCCAGCACGCTGGTTTCAGCTACTTCCCATTCTATTTTCGATATTATTTTCTTGTCCACCAGCAGTTTGATGCGGCTCACTTCCAGTTGGGCGGCCTTAGCCTCCGCAATGGCGCTTTGCAGATTTGCCTTGGCTTTGGCCAGTTCAGCCTGGTACTCTTCGTCGTTGATCCTGAAAAGCACCTGTCCCTTACGTACTTCCTGCCCTTCGTCTACGTAGATTTCTTCCAGGTACCCTTTTACCCGGGCGTATATCTCCACATTTCGGATTGCATTGATATTGCCTACATATTCACGGTGGAGCTCGGTTTTTTGGGGAGTAAGCTGAATCACCGGAAACTCCTTTACGGTTGTCTTAGGGTCGCTTTTTAATGAATTTTCCTTGCTTTCTGCCGTACAGCTTAGCATGAGGGCCGCCAGGAATAGGGGCATACAGTACGATAGCACTTTATAGGTTTTCATGGGAAGATATTTATAGGTTGGTCAGGGTAAATAGAGGCGGCGCTTAGGGCCTTTCCTTTACCAGGTGTTATAAAATTGATAGCAAAATTCAGTTTGTAACTAAAAACAACTAAAATAACAAACAAAGGAATTTAGTCCTGATTCTGTTAGAGTCAGTTGCGTACACGCAGGAAAGTAACCTGGTCAGTTATATTTGGGAGGAGGTATATTGAACTGTACAAAAGAATTGTACCTCCCTAGGGAAAATGCGTATTGAGGCTGATTGAATACAGGGGTCAGGAACGCCAGAGGGGTTTCGTAAATACTATCTTCCCGGCTATCTTGATTATTTTCATCCGAGCCTCTGTCATCTCCTTCGAGCTGCTGGGCCTCAAAATCAGAAGAAGTAAGTACCGGAAATAGCTTTGTTTTCTTGGCTTTTTTAACGTAGGAAGATACTGCTTTGTAGCGCGTAGGTTTTAAATATGACTTCTGTTTAGTCAAATTATTTACAGGAATAATGCTATTTGTATAAAAGCTAGCGGTTGCCGATTTTATCACCAACATCACTATGCATCCTATGTAAAACATTCCTTTCATTTCACCAAAAGAACCCTATCAAAAACCTCGTTTGGGTATAAGAGATCAACTATCCCTTTATTTACTACAAAAATATAAACTAAAATAGTTCGGCTGGGTTTGCAAAAAAAATGTTTTTTACTCAAAAACAGAATATTATTCTAGGTTATTGAAATAATGCCAAAAAAATCGATTACATATACTGGCTTTTGTAAATCTTAAATTTAGTATAGTCTCTTAAGAAGTTCCCATATCCTCTTTTTTGCCTCTCAATACTTTTTGCCAGAATCCGCCCATAGAAAAGGAACCCGCACTTTATTTGAAGCCCTCGAACCAGGCCTGTACGGTGGCTCCGCTTATTGAAAACAGCAGATTGGGTAAAACTCCCAACAGTAGGGTAAAAAAGGCCAAGGTTACCAGAAGACCAACCTCCCGGGAAGTAAGGTCCGTCAGCAAGGCCGACGATTCCGGAGTCCGGTACCAGAAAGTGCCAAAAAACATGCGTTGCAATGTCCAGAGAAAGTAAGCCGCCGCCAGCACGATACCCAATGTGGACAGGGCCGGAATCCAGACCGGAATATGGTCGGCGCGGAAGGCGCCCATAAGCGTAAAGAGCTCCCCGATAAAGCCTGAAAAACCGGGTAGACCGAGAGAAGCAAAGAAAGCGATACCCGTCAGAACGGTATACTTCGGCATAGGATTGATGAGCCCTCCGTAGTTCTCGATGATCCGGTCGTGGGTACGATCCGAGAGCACCCCCGCCAGCAGGAACAGCATGGCCGAGAGTACTCCGTGGCTCACCATCTGGTAAATGGCCCCGTTGAGTCCTTCGGCGGTGAAAGCAGCTATTCCCAATA
Organism: uncultured Cytophagales bacterium; assembly: GCA_963768025.1. GTDB lineage: Bacteria > Bacteroidota > Bacteroidia > Cytophagales > Spirosomataceae > CAVYGM01. Next base: position 89,829 of record CAVYGM010000011.1, on the reverse strand, counting down.
GCACGAATCCCATATGTGAAACCGACGAATAGGCAATCATCTTTTTAAGATCGTGCTGCGCCAGGGCTGTAAAGCCACCGTATACAATAGAAACCATCCCCAGCAGGGCGAGGGGCACCGAGCTATACAGGGCTTCGGCGGGAAAGAACCCGTCCACGATCCGAATGAAACCGTAGCCACCGATCTTCAACAAAATTCCCGCCAGCACTACCGAAATGGCCGTTGGTGCTTCTACGTGAGCATCAGGCAGCCAGGTATGCACCGGTACCACGGGGAGTTTCACGGCAAAGCCTGCAAAAAGGAGCCAGAAGGCCAGCAAGCGGATGGGGGTATCGCCCAGAAATACCCCCGACACCGGGTTCAGCCAGGCATTAGGCAGGTAGTTGGCCGCGTCGGCCAGGTACTCGAACCGAAACGTATGCACCAGCTGTTCCGGGGCGATTTGTCCCAGGGCAAGGGCCTGTTGAACCTGCATAATCACCCCCTCATTCAGTTGTTCACCCCCCAACAAACCAGCCGCCCGGGCCGTTTCGACGGGGTCGATGGCTGATAGGTACAAGCCAATCATCACGATCAGAATCAGGAGAGATCCCAGAAAGGTATACACAAAAAACTTGATGGCGGCGTACTCGCGGCGCGGCCCACCCCACAGCCCAATGAGGAAGTACATGGGCAGGAGCATGAATTCAAAAAACAGGTAGAACAAAAAGAAGTCCTGCGCCAGGAAACACCCGATCACGCTTCCGCTCAAAAGCATGTAGAGAGAAAAGTAGGCCTTTCGGCGGGAATCGGTGTTCCAGGAGCTAATGGCCCCTGCCAGCATGACCACCGCTGCCAGCAGCACCAGCGGGAGGCTGATGCCATCCACCGCCAGGGCGAAGTCTATGGAAACCGTGCCCATTGAACCAAGCGGCAGGGTGATCCAGTCCACGGCTTCACGGAATTGGTACCCTCCTTCGGTAAGGTCGAACCCAGCGTACAAAAAAGCACACAAGACTACCTCTACCACACACACAGCCACGGTCAGCACCCGGAGGTCCTGGCTGCGGTGATGCGGCCATACCAATGCCACGAGAGCCCCCAGCAGAGGGATAAAAATCAAGAGGGTGAGCAGATGTTCACTCATGCGTTATAGAATATAGTAATGGTTCGGTACCGAACCGGTTTTAGTCTTGTTAAACCAACATCACCCACAAAAGCAGCAGTAGTACGCTTACGAAGGTGAGGACAAAATAGCTCTGTATTTTTCCATTTTGAAAATACCGGACGAGTTGCCCGGTCCCCCGGGCAGTATGGATCAACGCCCTTACCCCTCCATCCGTTACGGAACGGTCTATCCAGCCGACCATGTGCGCCAGCACTACGGCACTGCGGGCTGTGCCATTCACGATGGCGTCAAGCAATCTGGTTTCCAGTGAAACACACAAGCGGGCTATTTTCTGAAAAGGGACCAGGAAAAAGACCCCACGATTCGATTCGCTAAACTTTGCCAGTAAGCTGAACCGGGCCAGAAGGTCTTGCCAGGTGTTACGTTGACTCGTCAAATCCCGGCGATCCAACTCTCCAAAGCTCTGGGCCAGGAAAGTCTTCCGATAGGACAGGGCTATACCTACCCCCGTTACTATTACTGACAGCAGGGGTACCCAGGACGCATGGAAAGGCTCATCGAAGTCCACCAGATTCAGGAACCAGGAGGAGGACGCATCGAGTGGATTGACCGAAAACCAGATGAACAGGGAGCCGGTGGCTAAAATAGCCATAGGTACCCACATAAGCGCGGGGGATTCGTGCGGGTGTACCTCCGCCGCTTCGTACCGCTTTTTGCCCATAAAAATCAGCCATACCTGCCGCACCATGTAGTAGGCCGTAAAGCCGGCGGCCATAATAGCTAACAATGGAAACAGATAGTAAAGGCTCCCTACCTCACTTGCCCGGGAAAAAGCCGCCAGAAATATGGCGTCTTTGGACAGGAAACCGGAGGATAACGGAAGCCCAGCCAGGGCGGCCGCACACACCACAAAACACAGAAAAGTGCGAGGCAGGACGGTACGCAGGCCCCCCATCGTACGCATATCCTGGGGATCGAACGAAGGGGAGGCGTTGTGCGGTTCCAGCGCGTGAATCACCGAACCGGCCGAGAGGAAAAGCCCGGCTTTAAAGAAAGCATGGGTCAACAAATGGAACATCGCGACCTGCCAACTCCCCATGCCCACCGCCACCACCATCAGTCCCAGCTGGGAAATGGTGGAATAGGCCAACACCTGCTTGATGTCCCAGGCATGCATGGCTTTCCAGGCTCCTTGCAGCATGGTGATGGTCCCGATAAGGGCTATCACCAGTTCCGCCTCCGGTGAGAGTATAAAGGCGATACGGGCCAGTAGAAAGATGCCCGCCGCTACCATAGTGGCCGCGTGGATAAGGGCCGATACCGGCGTAGGGCCTTCCATAGCATCGGGGAGCCAGGCCGAAAGGGGAAACTGGGCCGATTTGCCCACGCACCCCCCAAAAAGGCACAGGCCGATTACCGTCAGTAAGGTAGGGGAAAGCGAACCCAATGCCGTGGGTAGTTCGAGGAAGTCGGTAGTACCCGCATGATACAGTACCAACAGGATACCCGTCAGAAAGGCAGCGTCGCCGATGCGGTTCATAACAAAAGCTTTCTTGGCAGCCCATACCGCCCGTGGCTTGTGATGCCAGAAACCAATCAGCAAGTAAGATGAAAGTCCCACCAACTCCCAAAAAACATACATGACCAGTAAGCTTCCGGACAGCACGATACCCAGCATGGAAAAAACGAAAAGCTGTAAAAAGGCAAAGTAGCGATACCGCCCGGCATCGTGCTTCATGTAGGCGATGGAGAATAGCTGTACCAGCAAGGCTACGAAATGCACCAACAGCAGCATGAGCCCCGACAGAGAATCGAGTTGGAAGGATAGGCTCAATTGGTAGGAGCCGAAGCTAATCCAGTCGAGATGGATTACCTGAGTGTTTTCCGTTGAAAATAGGGAAGTACTGATCAGCAGACCGATCAATGTACTAGCTACGGCTACCCACCCCGCCAGGGTATTGAAGCGCTTCCCTGACAGCCATAGGCCAACAAAAGTCAGCAAGGGCAAAACCAGCAGAAGCAGAGCGGTAAGGGGCAATGTGGCAACGGGCATGTACAACGTCAGGATTTTTGGCTCGGCAAATATCCTTAATTCAGTCCCGATTTCAAACCTTCCTTACAGGTCTTTCTCCACATCGTCGGATTGAACCTCCCCGTGAAGTATATCCAATAGCTCTTTTACCTGGTACACCGAGCGATTGTAGGAGTTGCCCAGAATGATAATGACGAAGTCATCCTGCGGGTTCATCCACATCATGGTGTTGTAGCCTTTCCACCACCCTCCGTGGTATATGTACTTTGGATTCTCCTGCTCGTCGAGGTGGATGCGGAACCCGTAGCCGTAGTTTTTAAATCCCCGGCGTTCGAAACTGCGGGGAGCGAAAGCCTCTTTCATCGTCTTCTCGCTCAAAAGGCAGTTGGCCGAAAGCCCTCTGTAAAATTTCAGCAGGTCTTCCGTAGTAGAATATACCCCCTTATCACCCACCACATCGTCGTAGTAGTCTTTGGGAACCATGCCCCCGTACTGATGCCCAACCGTTCGGCTAGCCAGGGTCGAATCGGCCTTATTGGTGATCAAAAAGGTATGGTTCATTTTCAGAGGATCCAGAATGTGCCGGCGCAGATAGTGCTCAAAAGAAGCCCCCGTTACTTTTTCTACGATGGAAGCCAGTACCATGTAATTAGTGTTGCTATAACTAAAAGCCCGGTTCGGAGAGTTGTAGCGCGGAGGGGTCGGCTTCACCGTAGCAAACCACTGCATGATGGTGGCATTGGTGGGGTACTTCTGCCCCCGCCGAACGCTATCCATAAACGCATAGAGGTAATTGGGCAATCCGCTCCGGTGGCAGAGTAGTTCCTGAATGGTAATATTGTGGTAGGGAAAATCTGGAAAAAAACGCTGAATGGTATCTTCCAGGCTAATTTTATTGGCCTCGTACAGTTTAAGAACGGCAATGGCCGTAAGGGGTTTCGAGAGAGACGCGAGCTGAAATGTGTGCCCGGCTTGCAGGCTGTCCTTTTTCCGGAGATGGGCGTACCCGAATGATTTTTCGTAGAGAACCACGCCTTTCTGCGCTATGAGCACATTGCCGTTGAAGCCGGCCAAACGCTTTTTCCGAAAGATTTCTTCAATCTGACTGATTTTGTGGTCTGCATCAATCTGCTTCCGGATCTTTGCTTCTTCTTCCGCCGTTAGCGGCGAGCCGACACACTCGGTATACCAGTCATTAGGTTTGTTCACTTTGCTGTGTTGGGTCGGCTCGCAAGCCAGCATTCCTACACAAATAATGCCCCCCCACAGGCTCCACAGTACATTCTTCATCACGTTGAGTCATTTCCGGCCCCTCGGCCTGGTCAAAAAAAAAAGGAAATTTTTCGTGTAAAGAGTTTAGGATAATTTTGTCTTTTGTAGAGTAAAGGGAGGAATAGATCGCACAAATATATAAACGCCGAATCGGCGATTCAAAATAAAAGGGAGATGATTTTAAAATTTTGTTACTGAAATATACCCAGCACACCTACCCCTTTATCCTGATAACGATACAATACAGTTTCTGAAAACACTCAAAAATACATGCCAGCCGCATTGGGCGGGGATTAGCTCGGCATAGCCACCTCCCTATCCCACATGGCAGGTGGAGACAGCAGCCCGCTGCACCAACTCCTCCGCAATACTCACCAGCCCCCTACCGTTTCCGTCTCCCCCCCGATGCCTTTTTGGCCTTCGGGGCGGGAATGGATGCACCAGCCCGGCGCTTGCCACCACCACTGCGGCGGCTCCCCGCCTTTGAGCTTTTGGAAGCCTCAATGCGGCGGCTGCGCTTGGTAGCGCTGGGGTCGCCGGCCAGGTACAGATCCATGCTGCGGCGGGCCAGGTTGGTATCCTTTACCCGCACTTTCACGCGGTCGCCGAAGGTGTATATCTTTTTGGTTTTCTGGCCAATCAGGCGGTAGTTCTCCTTGTCCAGCTCATAGTAATCGTCCCCCAGGTCGTTCATACGCACGAGTCCTTCGGAGGCGGTTTCGGTGATTTCCACAAAAATACCAAAGTCGGTGACGCCCGTGATGATGCCGTCGAACTCCCGCTCCTTATCCATGGTACTCATGTACTCCACCTGCTTGTACTTGATGGAGGCACGTTCGGCTTCGGCGGCCATGCGCTCCCGTTCGGAAGAATGCTTGCAGGCCTCTTCCAGGCCCTCCTTACTGGCCGATGCGCCGCCGTCGAGGTAGTGCTGCAACAGGCGGTGGGCCATCACATCGGGATAGCGGCGGATGGGCGACGTAAAGTGCGAATACCGCCGGAAGGCCAATCCAAAGTGCCCCAGATCTTCGGTGGTGTAGCGGGCTTTGGCCATGGTGCGCACAGCCAGGGACTCAATGAGGTTCTGCTCGGGCTTGCCCTCTACTTCTTCCAGCATACTATTCATGGACTTCGCTATTTCCTTTTCGTCGTCCGTATTTACCTTATAGCCTAGCTTGGCTACGAAAGTGGCGAAGCTTTTCAGTTTTTCGGGATCGGGTGCCTCGTGTACCCGGTACACCATGGTATTCTTGTTTTTACCTTTGGAAAGTGAGTACACGTACTCGGCCACGCGGCGGTTGGCCAGTAGCATAAACTCCTCGATGAGCTTGTTGGAGTCCTTACGCTCTTTCTGATAGATACCCAGCGGCTTGCCGTTTTCATCCAGTTTGAACCGTACTTCTACGGTCTCGAAGTTGATGGCTCCTTTTCGGAATCGTTCTTTCCGAAGGGTCTTAGCCAGGTTATTGAGCAACGTCAAGGCTTCGGGATAGTCGCCAGCGCCGGTCTCGATTACCTCCTGGGCTTCCTCGTAACTGAATCGGCGGTTGGAGTGGATGATAGTCCGGCCAAACCACTCGTCCACGAGTTTGCCCTTTTGAGTCATTTCGAATATTGCCGAAAACGCCAGCCGGTCTTCGTTGGGGCGCAGCGAGCACAAGCCGTTGGAAAGTTTCTCGGGTAGCATGGGCACGGTACGGTCCACTAAGTACACCGAGGTGGCCCGACGGTAGGCTTCTTTTTCCAGTTCCGTATTGGGCTGCACGTAGTAGGCTACATCCGCTATGTGAATCCCGATTTCTACATTGTCGTTGTCCAGATACCGCAGCGACAACGCATCGTCAAAATCCTTGGCGTCTACGGGGTCAATGGTAAAGGTGGTCACTTCCCGTATGTCGCGACGCCGGGCTACCTCCGCTTCCGGAATGGCTACCGGAATAGCCTCAGCTTCGCGCTCGACACTCGCCGGAAAGTGAATCGGCAAGCCAAACTGCGCCAGAATGGCGTGCATTTCGGCGTTGTTGTCCCCCGCTTTTCCCAGTACCTCCACGATCTTGCCCTCCGCCTTACGGGTACGGGTGGGCCATTGCTCTATTCTTACAATCACCTTGTCGCCGTCGTTGGCATCTTTCAGGTTCTCGATCGGAATATGAATCGGATCATAGAGCTTGCGGTGATCCGGCTCCACGAGCGCGTACTTAGGCCATATCTCTATCACCCCTACAATCTCCGGACGACCGCGCGTGATGACTTCCGTTACGCGCCCTTCGAGGCGCTGCCCGCGCGCCCGGCCATCACTGAACACCTGTATGCGGACGGTGTCGCCATCCATCGCGCCTTTCAGAGACTCCGTTTCTATGTACACGTCGTCATCCTGACCTTCCACCGCAATAAAAGCGAAATTCTTATTGACGTGATCTACCCTTCCCACCAAGCCGGTTTCGGCCGTGGTGGCCGTAGCGCCGTACGTACCATCGGAGTTGCGTTGTAATTTGCCTTCTTCGTGCAGTTCGTGGACAATCTCATTGACCAGGTGGCGCAATTTTTTATCTACCGCCCCAAAGTGATCCTGCACATCCTGCGGGCGGAAGGGTGTGGTATGGTTTATTTCAAAAAATGCCGCAACATCGGCTTTCAGCCCATCCACAAAGGATAGTAGGGTATGGGCGGGTTTGGAGCTCGATTTTTTATCCTTATGCTCCCGTTGGGATGATTTATTTCTCATGTGTAGCTTTTGGCTGTCAGCTATGGGTTTAGTTCTCTTCCGATATTCGGAATGATGATCGTTTTGTGTGAAACAGCTTCTAATAGCTGTCTTTATTTGAAATGTATGTTGGCAAATAAACCCCGCAAGATTCGTGCCTCGGGGGTCTGTTTTAATCGATTCGAAAAATATTCTGTTCTGAAACCGCTTCCAGGCAGTGGAGTTTCAAATACAGCTGGGCCAGTACCACCACATCCTCCCGGCAGTAGCGGCTTATTTTTTCCAGATTTTTTTCTTCGTAATATACCGGCGTCACCTCGGCCCCGCTCATTTCGTTCTTACTACCCGGAATATCAAACACGGCGGCGAGCAAATCCAGGGAGGTGTAGTTCTTGTAATCGCCGAACTTCCAAAGTTCGAGCGTATCCTGATGCAATATCTCCCAGGGCTTCCTGCCGGCAATCTGCATGGCGCGGGGTAGTTCTATCCCGTGAATCAGCATCCGGCGGCAGAGGTACGGAAAGTCAAATTCCTTGCCATTGTGGGCACACATCACCAGTTGGTCGGCGGGGTACTTCTCCACCAGGGCTTTGAACTCTTTCAGCAAAGTAGCTTCGTCGGGATTGGAAAAAGATCGAACCTTGAAGGCCAGTTCGTCGCGGTCGTTCCAATAAAACCCCCCAAACCCAATGCATACCACCCGCCCAAACTCGGAGTAGATAGCGCCCTGCTGATAGAACAATTCGGCATTGGTCCGTTCGTCGCCTCCTTTACGGAGTTTGTCCGCTTTCTTGTCCCACAGCTGCTGCATACGCGGGCTAAGTTCTTCATAGGAAGGATAGGCAGCCACAGTTTCGATGTCCAGTAGAAGCAAGCTTTTAATTCGGCGACGGAATTCTTCGGTCATTGGCTGGTAAAGAGGAGGATCAGAAGTAGATGATGTGCGGAGTGTTAGTCGTGCAGGATACCTTCCAGTCCCAGGGGTTCTATTTCAATCAGGTTGTCTTCAACAATACTGTCTGGCACGAAGATAAACTTTTTATCGTAAATCTGATTTCCGATGAAGTAACTAACCCAGTACTCGTTGGTAAGACGGAATAGTTCGGGCATGATCGGCTCTACAATTACGTGCTGCCCCGGCCCTATTTCGGCAAAAAAGTGCCGCAGGGTGGAGGTTTTCTTATCCGCCTCGGTACCTGACTCCGAGTTGCTGTACCCTTTGGATGTCACAAATAGGGTCGAAATGGGTTGATCATTTCTATTGATGAGTACCACGTGCCATTCGGCTGAGGCTAGTTCGTTCATGCTGCGCACAATCGCTACCTGAATGCCTGCTACGGGCAGGAAGGGAATGTCTTTTTTCACTTAAATCGTTGCTTTATTAAAGGTTAGAAGCTGTCCGGTTGAATTATTTCTAATTGGAACAAGTCGGTCAAATGCTTTTCCAAAATATCTGTTACTTCCTGCAAAGCTACGGCGTGTCCCAGTTCCTGCTGCATGGAGGTTACGTCCTTGTCGTCTATGCCACAGGGGACAATATGTCCAAAGTAAGACAGGTCCGTATTTACGTTCAGGGCAAAACCGTGCATGGTTACCCAACGGCTGGCCTTAACCCCAAGGGCGCATATTTTGCGCGGATTCTGCTGCGTTTCATGGTCGAGCCACACCCCCGTTAGACCTTCAATTCGGCCCGCAGATAAGCCATAGTCGGCCAGCATTCGAATGACACCTTCTTCCAGCGTACGCATGTACCGGTGGATGTCGGTAAAAAAATTATCAAGATCCAGAATCGGGTAGCCCACCAACTGGCCGGGCCCGTGGTAGGTGATATCGCCGCCCCGGTTGATTTTGTAAAAGGTAGCTTCCACCTCCTTCAATCGCGCTTCGCTTAGCAGAAGATGATCCAGTTTTCCACTTTTCCCAAGCGTGTATACGTGCGGATGCTCACAGAAAATAAGGTAGTTGGGGGTAGGCTGATGCACTTCGGGCGTCAGCTTGCGGTTGGCTATTTTGACGGCAACAATGTCGGCGAAGAGTTTTTCCTGGTAATCCCAGGCCTGCTGATAATCCATCACACCCAGATGGCGGACCTGGGTCTTCTTGTTTAATTGAAAATTCATGAACATAAGACTACATAAGACCCCAGGCCGGAATCTCCGGTTTTGTTTCCTTTACAAATAACAGTACTTTGGATCAAAAATGTTCGCATGGCTACACATAATGACACGGGGCACTGGGGCGAGGAACGGGCGGCGGAATACTTACAAAAAGAAGGATTCAAAATTCTGGTTAAAAACTACCGCCATCGGCACGCCGAAATAGACCTGATTGCCCAAAAGGATAAGATGTTGATTTTTGTGGAGGTGAAAACCCGGAGCGGTACGGGGTTTGGTATGCCCGAGGAGTTTGTGAACTACACCAAAACCCGCCTTATCCTAAAAGCCGCGGAGCATTATATATTCGACAATGACTGGATGTTCGATGTCCGCTTCGACATTGTTTCCATTCTGATTCTGCCCAACGGAAACCTCAATATCAAGCACATTCAGGATGCCTTTTATTAGTTTTTAGTACTTTTACAACTTCCTCTCGATCAACTTCATTACCTTTTCCAGCCCCTCGGCATCTGCCTGACCGAAATCGTCGAGTTGGTCGCTGTCCACGTCGAGAACCATAGCTACGGTGCCGTTGCGGTGAAAAACTGGTACTACTACCTCGGACCTGGAAGCGGAGCTACACGCAATATGGCCGGGGAATTGGTCCACGTCGGGTACCACGATAGTTTCCTGCTGGGTGTAGCAGGCTCCGCAAACTCCCTTGTGGAATGGAATGCGCGTGCAGGCGATTGGTCCCTGAAAGGGTCCCAGCACCAGCTGCCCTTCTTTAACCAGATAAAACCCCACCCAAAAGAATCCAAATGCTTCTTTTAAGGCAGCTGCGACGTTGGCCAAGTTTGCAATCAAATCACTTTCGGATGCTACCAGGGCTTCCAGTTGGGGGTAAAGCGCTTCGTATACCTCGGCTCGGCTGGCGGATGTAGGTAGGAGTAAGGTTTCGGCCATAATCGGGAAAGTAAGAAACCTGACCGGTTTTTTGAACACCTGTCAGGTCTGGAAAAAAATTGGATAGAAAAGCTATTTGAAAAAACCCTCGGGATCGGCGAGTTGGGTGCGAAGCAAGTCCACAAACTGAAAATCGACCAACTGGAAATTCAATTTACGTCCCGCATGCAAGGCCTCCCAGGCCTTGGGATAGTCGGCCCGGTAGTACTCGGCCAAAGCCAGGTTATAGAAGGTCTGTGCATAGGTGGAATCAAGGGCAGCAGCGCGCCTCAGCAACTGATGTGATTCTTCCAGATCCTGTGTGTCCTTTTTTTCGGTGAAATGCCGCAACTCTATCGTGGAAAGATCCACCATGAGCGGTACGTTGTCAGGAGATACCTCCACGCCCCGGCGCATCATACGTTCAGCATCTTCGAGCTTGTCTTTCTGATAGCATATTACGCCCAACCCCCAGAAAGAGTCGACGTTTTTCTCATTCAACAGATAAGCCAGGTTAAAGCGGTAAGCCGCCGTATCCAGTTGTCCTTCCTGCACATATTCCCAGGCCCGGGCCGCGAAAAAGGCACTAGCATCATCGCGGCTCGTAAACATCTTATCGCACTCGCTCAAAAACCGGATTTCATCCTCGATTTGATCGGACGTTTTGCGTTGCTCACCAAAAAGCGGAAGTACGCGTCGTTCGGCCAGAGTCAGGGGGCGGGATTCTGAAAGATTCGTGTCCAGGGAACGCGCATTACTGACAAACTGCATGGTTTGGGACCAGCCCAGGAAGGGGGTCAGAAACAAACAGAGAAATCGAACTAAGGTATTCATAGTGAGTTATAAACGAAAACAGTCAAAACGGATTGGCGAGTCGTATAATTCGGAACGCGTGCGCTCAAAAATTATTGTATTAGCGGCGGGTTCGCCGTTTGGATACTGCTTTTTTGCGGGGATCACGCCGGGCGGCCGCCGTAGTATGTGGCCGCTTCTTTTTCTCATGGAACGCGCCTTTGAACGTAGGGTCGGCGCGGCGCTTCTGCTCGTCAATCTCCCGCAGTTGGTTTTGCCGTTCGTCGAAGGGGGTACTTACTACCTCCACCTCGGTGGGAAGGGGCTTTCGGGGAATCTCCATCCGGATCAGCGCTTCTATATTCCGGATGTGCAGCTCCTCGGGCGGAGTAAGGAAGGTAATGGCCTCGCCGGTGCGGTTAGCCCGGCCCGTGCGGCCGATGCGGTGAACGTAATCTTCGTAGATCAGCGGCACGTCAAAATTGATCACGTGGCTTACATCTGTGACATCAATACCCCGCGAAGCTACATCCGTAGCCACCAGCACGCGTATGTTACCATCTTTAAAGGCCTCCATGGCATTGATGCGGGTATTTTGCCCTTTGTTGGCATGAATCACCCGGATGGAGTCCTCATTCAGGACTTTCCTCAGCAAAAATTTGTACACATTGTCGGCATTTTCTTTACTACGGGTAAAGATCAGCACCCGACTCAACTCATCGGTCTGAGTCAGCAATAATTCCAATAGGTGTATTTTGCTCATAAAATTAGGTACCTCATACAGCACCTGCGTCACCATTTCGGCAGTAGTGGACTGCGGCGATACCTCCACCCGCATCGGAAATTCCAGAAACTCAAACGAAAACTTCTCGACTTTCTCCTGAAAAGTGGCCGAAAACAACAGATTCTGCCGCTTACGGGGAATTATTTCCAAAATCCGCCGGATCTGCGGCATAAAACCCATGTCCAGCATCTTGTCGGCTTCGTCGAGCACCATAGTCTGAATGTGCTTAGGGATAACGACTTCCTTTTGGTACAAGTCCAGAAAACGCTGGGGGGTACTTACAATAATGTCCACGCCGGCCCGGATGGCCTCCATTTGTGACTTGGGGCCAATGCCGCCGTACAGCGCTACGGTTCGGATATCCGTGAAGCGACTCAGTTCTTCGATGGCTTTGGCGATCTGCATCACCAGTTCGCGGGTGGGGGCCAGGATAAAGGCCCGGGCGTGCTCGCCCTGCGCGTATTTTACTTTCATCAGGATGGGTAGCACAAAGGCGGCCGTTTTGCCGGTACCCGTCTGCGCAATCCCCAGCACGTCGTGCCCGGCCATGGCCAGGGGGATGGCTTGCTCCTGAATAGGGGTAGGTGCGGTGTATCCCGCCTCTTCGATGGCATTGAGAAGCTGGCGGTTGAGCTTAAATTGCTCAAATAAATTGGGTTGTAGTTCCATACCGCAAAGGTACGAAAACTTTACACCATCGTACCTGCCCTGCTGCGAGTACGCTAAGGTTCGGTGGAGGAAGGTCAGGAAGCCGTTTTTTGAGTATCTTTCCGATACTCAAGTACATCGCCCGGCTGGCAGTCGAGTGCTTCACAAATCGCCTCCAGCGTAGAGAAGCGCACCGCTTTGGCCTTGCCCGTTTTAAGGATCGAGAGGTTGGCCAGAGTAATATCCACTTTTTCGGCCAGCTCGGTCAGAGACATTTTACGCCGGGCCATCATCACATCCACATTCACTACAATGGGCATCGTTATATGGTTAGTTCGTTTTCCTGCTGCAACTCCACTCCTCTTCTGAATATCTGCGCAATGATGTACACAATGCCCGCATTAAGAAGAAGCACCCCGTTGACATCAAAGCCACCTCCTAGGTCAGCAATATAGCCCGTAGTCAGATCTGCCAAACCTGGCATCCGTTTCTGTATGTAGTGCAGGTAATTTTTCCCAACAAAAGCCACAATCCATATCGCTAGCAGTGAGTAGCTGACACTGGCCAGACTACGGGCCGTTTCCATTGTAAAAGGCGTACCGAGGTTGATGTTCGTGAGCACATCCTTTACCTGCCGCCACAGCTCTACGTACAGGATCATTCCTGCCATCAGCAGGCTCAGCAGCATGATATAGGCCAGTAAAGTACCTGATTTAGGATCTTCCTTGACCTGCCAGTAGATACGCACCACAAAGGAAACGGCAAATACCACCGTGCGAATAATGGCACCAATGTACACGATCCAGGCCCCTACGCGCAGGATCGGCAAAATCTGTTCAGTTTTCATTTGTATAAGTTTATAGTTTGATGAAACAAATGTATAGACTTTTATTGAAAAACAATAAATAATTATCTAATAACAGATTTATTTTTCCAACAAACAATAAAAAAACTCGGGTTGCTTTATGATAAGGCAACCCGAGCATAGCACAAACACAGCGAAGAGAACAGAATTACAGGCGACTCATGATATTATGTACCATAGCGGGTGACCCTACGTAAAAAGGCGTACGCTGGTGAAGAGTTTTGGGCGTAATATCCAGAATAGCCCCGTAGCCATCGCTGGCTTTGGCACCCGATTGCTCGGCAATGAAAGCCAGGGGGTAGCATTCGTACAGGAGTCGTAGCTTACCGGTCTTGTCTTTAACGGTAGGAGGGTACATATAGATGCCCCCTTTGAGCATGTTGCGATGGAAGTCGGCTACCAGCGAGCCAATGTAGCGGGCCGAGTAGTTGCGTTGCCGGCTTTCGAGGATGTACTCCTGGACGGCGGTTTGGTAGCTGTTGTAATAGCCGTCGTTGACGGAGTAAATTTTGCCATCCTCCGGGCAGCGGATATCTTTATGGGAAAGGATAAACTCGCCCAGGGAGTGATCGTGCGTAAAGCCATTGACCCCCGAGCCGGTAGAAAACACGAGCATGGTAGACGAGCCGTAGAGAATATACCCGGCCCCTACCTGCTTGCGTCCACCCTGCATGAAGTCGTCGATGGTAGCGGGGGTACCTACGGGCGTCACCCGGCGGTAGATTGAGAAGATAGTACCGATCGAAACGTTGACGTCGATGTTGGAGGAGCCATCCAGAGGGTCCATGGCTACAACGTACTTGCCGTTGTCATTGCCGGTATAGATCATCTCCTCGTCTTCTTCCGAAATGATGGCGCATACCTCGCCCCCGTTTTTGAGCGCCCGGATAAACCGGATGTTGGCCACGAGGTCCAGCTTTTGTTGGGCCTCTCCCTGAATATTGGAGGTACCCACCCCACCCGACACATCCACAAGTCCGGCCCGGTTTACTTCGCGGTCAATGATCTTACCGGCGAGGGCTATGTCGCGCAGGAGCTGCGACAAGTCGCCGGTAGCGTAGGGAAATGCGCTTTGACTGCGCATAATAAAGCGATCGAGGGTGACGCCCACCGGCAAGGCGAGGTCCTGGGCAGATTTGGTAGCCATAGAATACAAATGGTTGTAGATGTGACGCAGGTAGGTTCAGTAGACCACACGTCAACGGTTGGCTCTGACCCTTTGCTTGAAATAGTACAATATCTCTTCTAGGTATGGAGACGAAAGGTATAAAAAAAACCATTACCGGTTTACAAAATTAAAACCGACTTACCACCTTTTCTACCGCCTTCACGTAGCTCTGACCAAACAGATTGACGTGTACTAGCAATGGATACAGGTTATAGATAGGGATTCGCTCTTCAAAATTTTCTTCCAGAGGGATACTGTTTCGTAGTAGGATTCGTAGAATTCAGGGTTGAAAGCCCCCAAATAGGTAGGTGAAGGCGATTTCGGCCTCTCGAAGGCCGTAGTGCGGGGCGGGGTCTATGAGGCAGGCGCGTCCCTGCGCATCGGTGATCACATTGCCCGACCACAAATCGCCATGTACCAGGGCGGGGCGTTCACGGGGGAGTAAGTCGGGCAGTGCTTTGTAAAGCTTTTGGAAAGAATCGTAAAGTTGGTGCGAAATCAGGTTATTATACAAGGCCAGACCCGATTGTATTTTAAGTCTCTCTTCTATGAAAAATTCAATACTGTCTTGGTGACAATTATTTCGTTGGGGCAGCGATCCGATGTAGTTATTGAAGGATAAGCCAAACTCAGGCCGCGTGTGGGAATGCAGTTCGGCAAGCGATTGACCGAATTCCTGCCAGTAGGTGGCCCGTTTGCGACCGGCCTCGATGTATTCGAGTACGAGGTAGGCTTTGTCCCCGCGGCTACCCTGATGCAGCACACGGGGAATGGTAAACGTTCCGGTCGTCCGGAGCAGTTCCAGGCCCTGTGCCTCGGCCCGGAACATGTCGTCGGCATCGGCGGTCGTTCCACTTCACGAAGTAGGTACCCTGGTCGGTGACGAGCTGCACGGAAGTATTGATGCTACCGCCCGCCATCAGGCGCAGGTCCTGAATCTCGGGCGTGTTGACCAAAGGCCTCAAAAAGAACGTTTTCCAGAAATTGAACCTCTTCGTCGCCGGTATGCATGGGTTAAATATACGCAATGCAGTCTATTTCTACCAGTGAGTTGCCCGGCACGCCACCGTACACCGCCACGGTCGTGCGGCACGGAGGTTTGCTGCCAAACCGGCCTTTGTAGGCTTCGTTCATGGCTACGTAGTCATTCAGGTCATTCAGAAAGACGCTAACTTTCAGGACCTTATCCATGGAGGAGCCCGCCTTGATCAATTCTTTTTCTACTTCGTCGAGTACGTGCTTGGTATGGGCCGTGATGTCGCCTTCGAAATGAGCACCTTTCCCGGCCACAAACACCATATTGTTGAATTTGGTATGGGACGAAAACAGCGGCACGTCCTGCAACATGGTAATATCGCCTACCTCTTTTTGTGGGGCGGCGGCGTTGGGCGGTGGTACCTATACCCACGGCTCCGGCTACGGAAGCAAACAATTTTTTGAGGAGAGATCTTCTTTCGGTCTTCATAAGGGTAGTGTTCATGGAGTTGATTGATGTATGTTTAAAATAATCACCGCAAAGACGCGAAGGCGCAAAGAATTAAAAAATAAACCAGTTAAATCCTAGCGTCCTAGCGTCTTGGCGGTTTAAATATAAATCCACCTCTTCATTCGAAAAAATGAAGAGTAATGTATACTTATTCCAGGCTAGCCAGACCTCGCCGGATAGCGGCTACCTCCTCCTTGCTTACAGCGGTGGCGGTATTGCCAAAGTTCGGCCGGATGTACGTCAGTACTTCGGCGATTTCTTCATCTTTCAGAAAACTGTGCTGCGGCATCACGTTGTTGTAAGACTGGCCTTTTACCTCAATGGGCCCTTCCAGTCCTTTCAGCATCACTTCAATGAGTCTTTTTTTGTCGCCCGTCACCCATTCCGAACCGGCCAGGGGCGGAAACCGCTGTGAATCGCCCAGGCCGTTGCGCTGATGGCAGGCCGTGCAATATACGCTGTACACCTTGCTTCCGGCTACGGCTTTTCCGCGATCCAGATTGTCGGTTTCCACATCGGGCGTACGGATGTGCGACAGTTGCTTACGCTTTTCCATCTGGGCCAGGGCCGATTTGGCGAGTCTTTTGCTTTTTCCTTTGTAGGTCATCTTCCAGATTTTACCCTTTTCGGTTTCGGCAATGTACAGCGAGCCATCGGGCCCCATCGCAATACCCATCGGCCGATAGACTGCATCGACTCACGTTCACGATAGGGTCGACTCCGGCAAAGCCATCGGCAAAGACTTCCCAATCGCCCGCGGGTTTGCCGTTTTTAAAAGGACAAAGCCAATAAAATAACCCGACTGCGGATAGGGCGCCCGGTTGGTAGAGCCATGAAAGGCAATAAAAGCCCCGTTTTTGTAGCGGTTCGGGAGTACTGGCATGCCCCTGGTAGAAAAAGATATCATTGGGTGCCCAGTGGGCCGGAAAACCGATTAGCGGCTTTTCGTACTCGCCACATTTTCCCACTAGTTTGCCATCGCCGCCATACTCAGGATTGAGTACTTTTTTGCCCTGCATCTGATCGTAATAGCAATAGGGCCAGCCGGCATGCATACCGTCTTTTACCCTGAAAAACTCTTCGGAAGGGAACACGGCACTTTGCCAGCGGAGTACAGCTGCGGCCACAAACATCAGCAAATCGTCGCGTCCGTGCTGAAGGGCGTATAAACTATTATCTGTCGGAATTCCAGTCCAGCGCCACCACGCTGCGCAGGCCGGTGGCATACCGATACCCGTCTTTCTGGGTCTGACCGGTTTTGTTGGCATCGAACCGCCAGATGCCGCCGTGGTCTTCCAGCATCGGGCAGGGGTCAATACCGGCGAGTTGGGCGTCCGGTTTTTTGCCTGACAGCCGTTGGAAGTGGCCCCGAAGGCAACGTACATATGGCCCTCGATTGTCGAACGTAACCGGCTTGGCGATGTGCTCGTGCATTCCGTGTGCGTGGTCGTCGGTCAGGATGATTTCCTTCGGGCTTTCGGGCACCAGCTCGCCGGGCGTGAGCTTGTAGCGATACACGTTCAGCTCGGAACTGAAATAGAGGTACCCCTTGTAAATCCGCATGGCGGTGCCGTAGGCTCGCTCCTTGGCAGCGCCGCCAAATCGTTTTGATGACGTCGGCCCGCCCGTCGCCATTGGTATCCCGCAGCGCGATAACCGACTCGTCCTTTCTCCGCAAAGCGGGCTTTGACGTAAATGTCGCCGTTGTCGTTGACGGCCAGGTGCCGCGCGCGACCGGGCAGGCTGTCGACCACTACGACGGCTTCAAAGCCTTCGGGCAGAAACAGCCCTCCGTTTTTGTCAGAAACAGCCTCGTGGGGTATTTTGGGTTGGGTGAAGCTAATTCCCAGAATAAGGCAGACGCTTATGAGTTGGAATGTCAGAGTGAGCATGAAATGACGGAGGAATGGATGAAGTTATTTTACATAAATCGGGGTAGCTATTCCGTTCAGATCGTACACGATCTTTCCACCTTTGATGGTCATTTCGCATTCGAATTTCTGCTTGCCCTCAACTTTGTAGCCGGTTTTGTCATAAAAGCCAAAATTGCCCTGCGCATGGAGAAAATCGCCACATCGGCAATGGCACCCTCCGACAGATGCCCCAGCTTTTCGCGATGGATTACCTGCGCCGGTAGTCCAGGTGCTGGCCTTGATCACCTCGGGCAAGCTCATGCCCATGGCGTCAAATTTGGACATGATGCTGAGCATATCCTTCATGGAGCCGTTCATGCTGCCGGTGTGCAGATCGGTGCTGATGGTGGTCGGATAAAAGCCGGCTTTCACGGCCGGAATGGCCTGCGAATAGTTGAAACTCGCCCCGCCATAGCCCACATCGAACACAATTCCCCGTTTGCGGGCTTCCCACGCAAAGGGTTTTACCTTTTTGGTCGCTTCGTCCACAATGGTTTCGCGGACATTTCCATCCAGCAGGGTGTAGGCATGCGTAAAAATATCGCCCGGGCGAAGGTGCTTCATAAACAGTTCTTCGAGCGAGAGCGGGGGTTTGCTGCCGCCAAAGTCAACCATAACGGGCATATTGGCCAGTTTACCGGCCGCTACGGCCCGGTCGACGGGTTTCCAGTCGGGTCCCGAAAAGTGCGCTACTTTGAAACCGACGACATCGTTCGCGGTTTTCGATCGCTACGGCAGCCGCCATATTCGGGTCCATGTCGGCTGGTGTCCTGCTCGTAAACGCCCGCCCCGCATGCCTTCGCCCACGATGTTCAGGAACGAAAGAACGCGGGTTTTCGATCGTGAATGATATTCTTCTTGAAATCATTGAACGACTCCCAGCCGGCACCACCCGCATCCACAATGGTGGTTACGCCCACCCGAAAGGTGAAGCCGTCGGGCGATACCGCCGACAGGCCATTGCTCAGGTAGTGGTCAGGTTCGGTGCCATAAAACACGTGTCCGTGAATGTCGATCAGGCCGGGCGTTACGTACATGCCCTTGGCATTGACGACCTGTCGGGCTTCGGCGGGATCAATCGTTTTGGCGATCTGCTCTATTTTTCCATCCGTAATTGCGACATCCATCACTTCGTTGATGTTGTTTTTCGGATCAATCAGCTGTCCGCCTTTAATGAGAAGACTATACGTTTGGGCGATGGAGGCAATCTGTACCAGGCTAATAAGGCAAAGAGATAGGAGTAGTTTTTTCATTGAGTTAGGCATAAATTAAAATACTGTTCAGTAATAGATTGATGATCAGGTTGATAAAAAACAGATAACCAATTACTAATAACCAATCCCCACTCAAACGGCTGCTTTGGCCAATTCTTCTTTCAGACGAGCCGCCACGATTTTCTCCTCACCGGGTTGCAACATCCAGGTCGTAATGCTGATGTTGTTATTGCCGGGCACGATCTCGATGGACGGATTGCCATTGCGGAGTCGTTCCTGCAAGTCCTTGATCGGCAGATTCACCTTAGCCATATCCCATGAGACCCGTAGGGTAGGGGTATGGTTGCCCAGCTCGGGTACATCCGTTACTACCTTTACACCGGGTACGCTCTGGGCGGCGTTTCTGATCAGGGCCGTACGATCTTCCCAGGTTTTCCACAGCTTTTTCTGATCGGTATTCACAAATTTTTCCAGGGCGACGTACATACCCAGGATTTCTTCTTTGTTCACCTTCATGCCCCGTCCGATGGTCGAGCCGCGGGGCGGCATGCTCAGCCGGGCGGCGTCGATATAGGCTTTTTTACCCATCAAAATCCCCGCACTTTGCGGACCGCGCATGGCCTTTCCGCCCGATACACACACCAGATCGAAGCCCATGTCGTTGAATTGCCACAGATTTTCTACCGGCGGCACGTCAGCGGCAATGTCGATCATGGTCGGGATAGTCGTGTTTTTTGGCCACCTCCACCCATTTTTCATGGTTGATCTGTCCCTGATCCGACTGGATATGCAGGAACCACAACAGCGCGGTTTTGTCGTTAATGGCTTTTTCAACTTCTTCCAGCGTTTCCACCTGCACAATTTTGCAGCCCGTATTGGTAAGGGCGTGGGAATACCCGATGTTGTGGCCTTTCTGGATAATCACTTCCGACTTCATGCCGGTACCTTCGAGATGCGGCAGGGCTTCTACCTTTTTCTGATCCATGCCCGTCAGCACGCCCGCCAGCCCCAGTGTCATGGCCGAGAAACAGCCCGCCGTTACCACTGCCGATTCGGCGTGGGTCATGGCGGCTATCTTTTCTCCTACTTTAGTCTGCACTTCATCCAGCATCATAAATTCTTTGGAAGACGTCTTTAATCGTTTCCACTACTTCGTCTTCCATGAGCGAGCCCGTCATGGCCGTGTAGGTACCAGCGGCGTTGATGAAGGTACGGATGCCCAGTTCTTTGGCCAGGTTGCGGGCCGGGGCGGCCGACAGGGCTTCGGGACGGATTCTTTCTCCCAGAAAGCCCCCCAGCAGGGGTAGGGTAGAGAGGTGCCTGATAAGGTCGCGTCGTGTAATCATCGGAGAAGCAGGGTTGAAAAGGTGAAAACGGGTATTCGGGATGCTGTGTAAAGCAAAGGAATTTTACACGTGGATTTCTATTTGATTGTATACAAAGGATGCCCGGAGGAATATTGCCCCTCTAAGATCCAATTAACTACTCTTGCCCCCTTATTCCGGGCTATTGAATGCTTTAAAAAGCGGGATCAGGGGCTTTTATACCAGCGTTTTGAAGAAAAATTGGGGGGTAGTTCTTAGCATTCCTCCCGGATTGAAATCCTGGGTTACCGGACGTCCATGCTTGGTTAGCCCCCGGATTTAAATCCGGGGACTATCTCGATATTCACGCAAAACCTAAAAGTGCCCGCGGCACGACCGACCCAGTAACCCCGGATCTCAATCCAGGGCGGGGAAAGCCAGCACAAGTCAGGCAGGGTGAGCCGACAGGGATAACACCGCCCCCTTACCCTAGCTTCACCAATTCCTTCAAGTCCTTATCAGAAAATTCCCCGATCCAGGTTTCGCCGTTAGCGACGGTCAGGTTGGCGAGCTCTTTTTTGTTCTGGATCAGCTGATTGATTTTTTCCTCAAAGGTACCTTCCGTTAGCAGGCGGTGTACCAGCACGTTGCGGGTCTGCCCGATGCGGAAGGCCCGGTCGGTGGCTTGTGCCTCTACGGCTGGGTTCCACCATAAGTCATAGTGAATCACGTTGTTGGCGGCGGTCAGGTTGAGGCCGGTGCCGCCAGCTTTCAGCGAGAGCAGCAGTAGGCGGGTAGCGCGGTTGGTCTGGAAATCCTCCACCATGGCGTCACGATTTTTGCGGCTTACTCCGCCGTGCAGGAAAGGCACTTCCAGGCCGAGTTGCTGGTGCATCATGGTCTGCAGCAGGGTACCCATTTCCTCGTACTGCGTAAAAATCAGGGCCTTTTCTCCGTTTTCCAGCAGTTGTTGCACCAGTTCGAGCAGCAGCAGGCTTTTGCCGGACGCCTGCGGATTGGCCTCGCCCTTTTTGAGGTAGTGCGTCGGGTGGTTGCAGATTTGTTTCAGGGCGGTCATCATTTTAAAAATCAACCCACTCCGATTGAAGCCATCCTTGGCCCCTTCAATACCGCGAAGGGCGGCATCTACCACCGTTTGGTACAGCGCCGCCTGCTCCGATGTCAGCGTGCACGACTGGTCCATTTCGATCTTATCGGGCAGGTCCTGTATGATGGTTTTATCCGTTTTGACCCGCCGCAGGATAAACGGCTCCGTCATGCGCCGAAACACGTCGAGTCGGTGCTGGTCGCGGTCTATTTCGATGGGAATGGCAAAGTCGCTGCTGAATTTTTTCAGGGAGCCCAGGTAGCCTTTATTCACAAAATCCAGGATGCTCCAGTACTCGCTCAGGCGGTTTTCGACCGGCGTGCCACTCATGGCAATGCGCACGCCCGCCTTTATTTTTTTTACCGCTTTGGTTTGGGCCGTGGCGGGATTTTTAATGTTTTGGGCTTCGTCAATCACAACCACTGGCCAGGGCATTTTGGAAAAAGTTTCCAGCTCGCTCCGGACTACTCCGTAGGTAGTAAGCACGAGGTCGGTACTAGCGAAGCCCGCCTGACTGCGGCCAGTGCCGTGGTAGGTGTAGGCTTTTAGGTCAGGCGCAAAGCGAGTAATCTCCTTGTTCCAGTTGGTGAGCAGCGTTGTGGGGACTACTACCAAGCCTTTGTGTTTTTTGAAAGCCCCTTCTTCCTTAAACTTCTGCAAGGCGGTGATTACCTGCAAAGTTTTTCCCAGGCCCATGTCGTCGGCAATGAGGCTACCAAAGCCAATGCGGGCATTTTTGTACAGCCATTCGTAGCCCCGCTGCTGGTAAGGCCTTAGGGTAGCTTTCAGTACCTTGGGCAGACCGACGGCTTCGGGAGCCGTTAGTTTTTTGATGAGCTTCCGGGCGGAGTTGGTCAGTTTTACACCTGCTCCGTCGTATTCTTCGGTCAGAGCGGCCTGCAAAATCGTTTGGGAGTCGGGCACCGGTGGATTTTTAAGTTTATCCAGCAAACTGCGGATTTCCTTTTCCTCCAAATACACGTACTGATCCCGAATTTTGACCAGCCCCCGGTAGTTTTCGATCATCCCCACAAACTCGCTGGTATTGACGTGTTCGTCACCGATAGCCACCTCCCAGCGGAATTTCAGCATGGTTTCCAGGCTTATTACCGAACTAGCCGCTACCTTGCCCGATTCCTCCCCGTCCAGCGTCATGGAAAGCTGCGGACGCACCAGTTTTTGCAGGGATTTGGGAAGTAAGATCCGGATACCAAAGAGCCGCAGGGTGGGCAAGATTTTGAGTAGGACTTCCGGGAATTGCAGGGCGTTGAACGACAGCGTTTCGGTACCTTTGGAAGAAATGAGCCGGTTGAGCTGCGGAAAATGCTCGGCCATCATCGAAAGATCACGCAGCACGCCCATGCGTACCGGAGCGTAGTCGGGTACTTCCATAAAAACCTCCAGCGAGACGGGAGCTTTCATTTCGGTTCCTTTTTTTCTACCAAAATATGGACCACAAACGTCCCCTCTTCGGCATTTTCCTCCACCTGAATCAGGGGTACATACTCCCGCTGAGCGATAAAGAATTTATTGAGCCACAACTGAATGTTCGCCGGAATCTCGCGGCTGTCGAACCCGCTGAACCGGGCGTAGTCGCGCCGAAAGAACAAATCGTCTACTTCAGAATCCTTGTAGTGATAGCGGTCGTTGAACTGCCGCACGCGCTCGGTCAGCATCAGCGAGCAGAGCATGGGTAGCCAATCGCTCTCGATAGGCTCGTAGATGTCGTGACGACCTACTTTGTAAAATAAAAACTCCTTCGGAAGTATCGCTTTCAACTGCCCGGCTACCTGAGCCACCTGTTCGTTGAGCAAGGCCGGAACCCAGCGCACAAAGAAATTTTCCTTTTTGAGCTGCACACGCAGCAGTTGGGGTAGTACTCCTCCTACTTCCAGGAGTTTGTTGCCAAACCGGTTGGTGAGGTATAGCCCCCGCAGCAGCGGCGATAGCTGAGGCACCTGGCTATGGGGAAACTGCTGCAACCAGATGAGAAACTTGGGTAGTTCGTTGAACTGAAATACCATCCGCTCGTTGGCATCGCGGAAGCTGGCCTGCATGAACACCATGGCCTCATCCAGGATAATTTCCCCGCTTTCGATGGCATCCAGATCTTTGTCGTAATCGTGCTCGCGCAGCTCGTCGGCCACGGCCAGGGCTTGGGCTTTTTTCTGCGCATCCTGATAGAACGTACCCAGGGCCTTTTTGAAATCGCCCGTTTTGTAAAAAAGTGGATTCTCGCCCAGCAGCGAGAGCAGGTTATCCCTACAGTCGGGCAGGATCGAGAAATCCAGCGCCTCGTACAGGCTCTCGGCCGGACGGAACTCCACTTCGTCGCCCATTTCGTAGGGCTTGCGCAGGTCGGCTACGTCCAGAATCTCCACATTTTTCTGCTCCGCCGAGGCCACGCCCAAGCCTTCCAGCGCTTTGAACAGGTCAAAATCGCGCAGTTCAAAAACGATAAAGGGGTTCTTATCAATCTCATTCGCCACCAGGTACAGCACCGCGGCGCGGTGCTTGCAGGGATCGCCCCAGTCAGGACAGTTGCATGAGGAATCCATACTAGCCCAGCTACCCGGAAATAAGTGGACACCCCGGCGGCGGCATTCTTCGTAGAACTCGGTGGGCAACTGACGGTTGAGGAGTTGGGTCAGGAAGAGGGGATTTTCAGTAATGAGGCCGATGGCCTTGGCCTTGTCCGAGGCCGAAAGTGGGTGGATTTTGAAACCTACTTTATAGGGAATGGGCCGGGTGCCGCGCACCTTGGCTTTAATGGTATTCTTATCAAAGTCAATCGAAACGACAGAGCCGTTGTTGGCGTAGGTGCGCCCACGGGCGAGGCGCCCGCTCTGATCCATGTCTTCCAGCACATTGATCCACTGCTGTCCCCACCAAGTTTGTCCGAATTTGCTTTTACGCGCCATGTGTACGAGCGTATAGGTAGTTATTGAGTAACTGACAAAGGTAAGGAATGCGGGGGAAATGGAGGATTTTTGTGGGGTGGGGAATGTGGTAAGGTTCGCTATATTTGAAGGGAGGTCTGGTAAGCACGAAAAAATTAAAGAAGAATGGCTAAGCAAAAAATTGAAACTGTCCGTGAGCAAATCTATTATTCCTACGCGAACCTAGCCATGGCCCATATGGCTATCGAAAAAAAACAGGAAAAATACGGAATGCTTAATTTCATGATTCGAGCCAAACTATTCAAGGGGCTGAAAGACGGAACAATGAATATGCGTACGATTTTTGACGATGAAAAAGTCAAATTACAGACAGGCCAAATTTGTAATTATTGCGGTTCGTCAGAAAGATTAGCGTTAGATCATATCTTCCCACAGAAATATGGAGGTCAGGACAATGCGGAAAATTTAATTTTTGCTTGCAGATCTTGCAACAGCTCCAAAGGGAAGAAGGACTTGATGGAATGGATGATATACCGGGATAAATTTTTGCCCTTGATGGTTATCAGGCGGTATCTAAAACTCACCTATACCTATTGCAATCAAAACGGGCTTCTTGACATGAGGATTGATGAGCTTCGAGAACTTCAATTACCTTTCAAGATTGATCTTCTGCCTACCAAGTATCCCAAACCAAACGAACTTCTGCTTAACATCGGGTAGAAAGAGTACCTCGTCAAAATAAAACATCCCATGAGAAAGCCATTTAAAATAGGTCCGAAAGAGTTTGACTTTACATAATACCCTATGGCAGAGCTGGATGACCTTGAAACGAGATTTGATAAATGGCTGTACGTAATTCGTAATCTAAACCGGCTGGACCGCATACCTGACGAACTTCGGGAGCGCGTGTTTGAGAAGCTTTTTGAATCAGCTGAGATAGCTCGCTTTACTCCTGACCAAATACGCTCCCATGAAGATAGTCTTAAATATTACCGGGATTTGAAAAACTCCTTGGACACCGCCAGAGAAGAAGGAATGGTAGAGGGAATAGAGCGGGTGGCCCTGAATATTCTGAACAAAGGTATGCCTATTGAGGTAATTTCTGAAATTACGGGACTGACCACGCATCAGGTGGAAGTACTGAAAAAGAAAGACGAATACCCATAGCCTATTCTTCACTGATCCAGGCAATAGCCAAAGTCATTAAAACTTAAATCGGAATTTTTCGGAATCTGATTCCGAAAAATTCCGATATTGGGGCATGATTCCTCGCCGGGCAACCCAAAAACTTCTTGAATCAGCAAGTGTTTTCAAAGCCGTAGCCATGACCGGGCCACGGCAATCGGGAAAAACTACGTTGGCTCGCGCCGTTTTTCCCGACAAACCTTAAGTATCGCTGGAAAATCCGGATAACCGGCTATTTGCTGAACAAGATCCCCGGGGTTTCCTGAATACCTATCCCAGTGGGGCCGTCTTTGCTGAGATTTAAAGAGTTCCCCAGTTATTTTCTTATTTGCAGGAGATTCTGGATAACTCATCCCAAAAGGGAATGTATATCCTGACAGGTTCCAACAACTTTCTACTGCAGCAGTCCATCTCTCAGACTTTGGCAGGGCGAATTGCCCATTTGCTTCTGCTCCCTTTCTCGATGAGAGAACTTTATGAGGCGAATTTGCTACCGGTAACGGATAATGAATTAATGGTAAAAGGCTTTTATCCACCGATCTATGACCAGAATCTCCCGGTCAATGACTGGTGCCGCAACTACATCAGAACCTACGTGGAGCGGGATGTGAGACAAATCAAGAATATCAATGATCTTCTGACCTTCGAGCGATTCATAGCACTCTTGGCCGGGCGATGCGGGCAGGAGCTTAATATGAGTGCTTTGGGCATTGAGGCAGGGGTTGACTCTAAGACGATTCAGGCGTGGTTGAGTATTCTGGAAAGTAGTTTTGTGGTATACCTGCTCAAACCACACTATAAGAACTTCAACAAGACCATCATAAAGCGCCCCAAAATTTATTTTTACGATACGGCATTGGTGTGCTCGCTACTCCGGATCCGTTCTTTCGAACTCCTCACTAACCATCCCTTTCGGGGAGCGATATTCGAGAATATGGTCGTCACCGAACTAGTGAAGGTGCGCCTGAACGTTGGGGAGGAAGTTAACCTATCCTATTGGCGCGATAAAACAGGCCGGGAAGTGGATATTATTGTTGACGAAGGAATTAGTTTGCTACCGATTGAAATAAAATCAGGACAAACAATTCAAAATGACTACTTCAAAAATATTGAGTACTGGAATCAGTTGAGCGGGGAAGAAAAAGCGGTAGTGCTGTACGGTGGTGATCAAACTCAGCACCGAAGCAATGGCATACAGGTCGTGAATTGGAGGTCTTTCCTTATGAACTGACCAACGGGGTTGGGGAATGCCCATTCGAAAAAGACCTAATGAAAAAGCAGATAGAGGAAATTGATTCTACCCAATGGGTAGCTCTGCGTATGATGCAAAAGCGCCGCAATCTACTGAGCCGCCGGGCTGAGGAAGTGAGTAGCCAGGGCTTGAATTCATAGCTGAAAACCATCGTCGCCGAGCCACGGATCTCGTGAGGCAAATTGAAAAAATAAAGGAAAGCATTTACACAAGTACTCTCGATTAGGCCGATGGGTGGTGCGTCAACACCACCCATTTTTCTCTTGTGTATCGTCATCCCCCCTTCAACCGCTCTTTCAGCTGCAACACCTCATCGCGGTACCTTGCTGCTTCCAGAAAATCCAGGTCCTTGGCGGCGGCTTCCATCTTGCGCTGGGTTTCGGCGATGAGCTTCTGCAGATCACTTTTCCCCATATACTGCACCACCGGATCGGCCGCAATCCGAATTTCATCGGGCTCCACGTACATTTTCCTGACCTTGGAATCGGCAATGGAAGTTTGCTCCATGATCGCCTCCCGCGATTTCAAGATCGTCTTCGGCGTAATGCCGTGCTTCTCGTTGTAGGCCATTTGGATAGCGCGGCGGCGGTTGGTTTCGTCAATGGCCGAGCGCATAGAGCCCGTAATGCGGTCGGCGTACATAAGTACCTTGCCATTTTCGTTCCGGGCCGCGCGGCCGATAGTCTGAATAAGCGACCGGATGTCGCGCAGGAAGCCTTCCTTATCGGCATCCATGATCGCTACCAGAGAGACCTCCGGCAGATCCAGCCCTTCACGCAGCAGGTTCACTCCCACCAGCACGTCGAACACCCCAAGCCGCAGTTCGCGCAGAATTTCCACGCGGTCGAGTGTCTTCACTTCCGAGTGGATATAGCGGCCCTTCATGCCCACTCGGTCGAGGTATTTGCTCAGTTCCTCGGCCATGCGTTTGGTGAGGGTCGTGACCAGCACCCGCTCGCCGCGCTTGACACGGATATCTATTTCCGACAGCAGGTCATCAATCTGGTTGAGACTAGGACGAACATCGATTTCCGGATCGAGCAAGCCCGTAGGTCGGATGATCTGCTCCACCACCACGCCGTCGGTGAGTCGTAGCTCGTAGTCGGCCGGGGTAGCGCTTACAAATATGGTTTGGGGCGTTAGCTGTTCAAACTCCTGAAACGTCAGGGGTCGGTTGTCCAGGGCCGAAGGCAGGCGGAAGCCGTATTCCACCAGTGATTCCTTACGCGAGCGGTCGCCGCCCCACATGGCCCGGATCTGCGGCATAGTTACGTGGCTTTCGTCCACCACCATCAGAAAATCCTCGGGAAAGTAGTCGAGCAGGCAAAACGGCCGCTGCCCCGGTAGGCGGCGGTCAAAGTAGCGCGAGTAGTTCTCAATGCCCGAGCAGTAGCCCAGTTCCCGCATCATTTCCATATCAAACTCCGTCCGCTCTTTGATGCGCTCCGCTTCCATCAAGCGGCCATCCGATGCGAAGTACCGGATTTGAGCGGTCAGATCGTCCTGAATTTCCCGGATGGACTGCATGAGCACATCGCGTCCGGTCACGAAGAGGTTGGCCGGGAAGATGGCGATCATCTTTTCACTGGAAATCTTCTTGCCTGACTCAGGCTCGATGCGCTGGATCTCCTCGATTTCATCCCCGAAGAAAATCACCCGATAGGCAAAATCCGCGTAGCCGGGATAGATGTCCACCGTGTCGCCTTTGACACGGAACGTACCCGCGCGAAAACTCCACCTCCGTGCGGCTGTACAGGATTTCCACGAGGCGGAACAAAAACTGATTGCGGCTGGTGATTTCGCCCACTCCCACCCGCAGGATACTTTTCTTGTATTCAATGGGGTTGCCCGCACCGTAGATACACGATACTGACGCAACCACCAGTACATCGCGCCGCCCGCTCATGAGGGACGACACCGTAGAAAGGCGAAGCTTATCAATTTCCTGATTGATCATCAGGTCTTTCTCGATGTAGGTATTGGTAGTAGCAATAAATGCCTCCGGCTGGTAGTAGTCGTAGTAGCTGATGAAGTACTCGACGGCATTATTGGGAAAAAACTGTTTGAATTCGCCGTAAAGCTGGGCGGCCAGGGTTTTGTTGTGGCTCAGCACCAGCGTGGGGCGGTTGATTTGCGCCACTACGTTGGCTACGGTGAATGTCTTACCCGAGCCGGTCACTCCCAGCAACGTCTGGGCTCGTTCGCCCTGGCGAATACCCTCCATCAATTGCTGTATAGCCTGGGGCTGATCGCCCGTAGGTACATAGTCAGAAATGAGTTTAAAATTCATGCAGATTGGGAAAAAGAGTACCAGGTATAACACTTTTCTGGGGGCCATTGGTTCGGGTCAACGGGAATGATTTTTTTGTTCATAGAAAAAGTTCAAAAAACATTGCGGGCTGGCACACGTTTGTAACGTACATCCTTATATTTTCACTTTTTTCAAACCCTCCTTCCCTATGCGGTTAGCCTCAGTAATAGGGCTTTTTTTTCTGCTTTCGGGATGCGCTGTCAAGCGTACCAGCGACTTGGTATACCAGGAAGCCACCCGTCAAATTCAGGAACAGAAACTTGATGTATACGCTCCCCGCAAGGCCACGTCGGCGCGCCCGGTGCTGGTTTTTATTCACGGCGGAAATTGGAACTCCGGCCAGAAGTCAACCTACCGCCTGCTGGGACGGAATTTTGCCCGTAAGGGTATCGTTACGGTCGTTGTTGATTATCCGCTGAGCCCCGCGGCAACGTACGACGAAATGGCTCAGGCATCGGCACGGGCCGTGCAATGGACTCTCAAAAACATAGGTACCTACGGGGGCGATACCAGTAAGTTGTTTGTGTCCGGGCATTCGGCGGGAGGACATCTGGCGGCGCTCATTGCGGTGGACGACCGTTATTTGGGAGCTCTTTCCCTAAACTCGCCGCTTGCGGGCGTAATTTTGATAGATGCCGCCGGGTTGGATATGTACAGCTATTTGATGGAGCAAAAGTATAGCGCCGACAACACCTACATAAAAACCTTTACCAACAAGCCGGCCACCTGGAAACAGGCTTCGCCCCGCTATTACCTGGACAAGGCCCTTCCCCCGATGCTGATTTACCGGGGTGGAGAAACCTACCCCTCCATTGAAAAAAGTACCGAGGCATTTATGGGCGATTACCGAAAGCACGTTACTAATCCTCACTACCGTATTTTGAAAGGTAAAAAGCATATTCCTATGGTAACTCAGTTCTTTTTCCCCTGGAATTCATTGTATCCTGAACTAGTGCGGTTTATGGAAAGTGGGGGTACTGATTTTCCCGAAAAATAACCCAAACAGCTTCATAACTACCTAACCTCACAGCCCGAACGACTATGCCAAAGACAGTATTAATAACCGGAGGCACAGGAATGATTGGCCGCCGCCTCACCGAATTATTACTCGAACGCGACTATCGGGTAATCTATCTGAGTCGTTCGTCCGAGACTATTCCGAATGTAGCGGTATACCAGTGGGACGTAGCCAAAGCAACCGTAGATCCCAGGGCGCTCGATTCGATGGACTATCTCATTCACCTGGCCGGGGCGGGCATTGCGGATGAGCGCTGGACCGATGAACGCAAAAAAGTCATAGTGGAGAGCCGGACCGAAAGTATTGAGTTATTGGCTCACATTATGAAGGCGCAGGGGCAACGCCCCGAGGCATTCATTTCGTCTTCGGCCATAGGCTACTACGGTGCGGACACCGGACAGCAACGCAACACCGAGAAAACGCCCCCCGGCTCCGATTTTATGGCCGATGTGTGCGTAAAATGGGAAGCCTCCGCCGATACGGTGGCTGACCTGGG
Organism: uncultured Cytophagales bacterium; assembly: GCA_963768025.1. GTDB lineage: Bacteria > Bacteroidota > Bacteroidia > Cytophagales > Spirosomataceae > CAVYGM01. Next base: position 59,228 of record CAVYGM010000011.1, on the reverse strand, counting down.
TATACGAACCGTGAAAATACGAACGGGGGTGGTTTTGAGTAGTAAAGATGGGGCACTGCCACGAATGGCAGCTCCGGCGCGTATAGGGTTTGGTGCCCCGCTTGGCAGTGGAAAGCAATGGATGTCATGGATTCACCTGGACGATATGTGCCGCCTGTACATTGAAGCTATGGAGAACAGTGCCTGGCAGGGCGTATACAACGGCGTAGCTGCGCTACCTGCTACTAACAAGCAGCTAACCAAGTCAATATGTAAAGTTCTCAACCGCCCCCAGTGGCTCCCTAATGTCCCCGAGTTTGCTTTGAGGACGGTATTTGGGGAAATGGCGGATGTCGTGTTGGGAAGTAGCTACGTAGAGAATACTCGGCTGAAAGACATCGGATTCACCTATAAGTTTCCTGAATTGGAGCCTGCGCTCAAAAATTTGCTTTGAACTGTTTTCCTTTCTGAGTCAAGAAGTGTTTATTTGGAAGTAGAGCAAATCGGGCTTTTTGCTCGAAACTCAACCCCTCCAATTTTGTGAAAACCGAAGACAGCAAATTATATTTTCAGAAAATAAGTGTAAGTTAGTGGGTTCAATAGAGGATTAAATTCCACAGTCTCTAATTTTGGCACGAACTCAAAACTTACGCCTCTTCTAGGTATGATAGTTTTAACCAATCTTCAGGCCTACAAGGAATCGCTTCACATCTAATGCAGAAAGGTACATATGATCGAAAGAGTTTTCAGAAGCGTACTCGACAGTTATCATTACCGCTTTGTTTCCCGGCGGCTCATTTTAGCCATTGATCTGTTTATAGTTGCCTTTTCCTTTTTGGCAGCAAGCGTTCTGCGTTTCAATTTTGCCATCTCCGAAATCAATTGGCCTACCTACAAATACTACCTACTGTTTCTATTGCTGGTTCGCTGGCTGTGTTTTCTGATCTTCCGGTCCTACCACGGGATTGTACGTCACACCAGCCTGGAAGACATGAAGCTCATCTTCAAAACAGTTTCGGTTAGTAGCCTTATTGTGGTCTTTCTATCTTTTTTTGCCTTTTACACCTTCAATTCCACCTCGCTGTACATTCCCGTTTCCATTCTGCTGATTGAGTACTTCGTTTGCCTGTTTTTGATGATTGCCAGTCGGTTTTTTGTCAAATCCATGTACCAGGATATTACCTCTTTCAGTCAACGCAGCGTACCACACGATGTGATGATTTATGGTGCCGGGGCCCTGGGCATTCTCACCCGGGACGTGCTAGTGAAGGATACGCAAAAAATTTACCAGATTCTGGGTTTTATAGACGACAATCCAACGCTGATCAACAAGTCCGTGGCGGGCGTGCGGGTGCTGGATTTGGATAGTGCTTATGAAAAATACATCCAGAATAAATCGTCCAAAACCGAAATCGTACTGGCCATTCAACGCATTAGTTCCAAACGGAAGAAGGAGATTCTGGAATATTTTCTACAAAGAAATGTGGTGGTTAAAGTAGTTCCTTCGGCGAATGAATGGCTGGAAGGGACCCTCAGCAGTGGCCAAATCCGCAAGATCAGGATAGAGGATTTGTTGGAAAGAGAACCCATTCTACTGGATAACCTCAATATCCAGAGGCAGATAGAAGGCCAGATAGTAGCCATTACGGGAGCAGCGGGGTCCATAGGAAGCGAAATAGCCCGGCAGGTGCTCCATTATAACCCTCTAAAACTGATCATGATTGACCAATCTGAATCAGGCCTCTACGATCTTGAATTTGAACTCAGAAATACCTACACGAAGCTCACCGGAAACTGCGAAATAAGTGCCGTGATTGCCAGTGTTACCGATGAGACCAGGATGCGGAGCGTATTTGCCCTGCACCAGCCCCAACTGGTGTTTCACGCCGCCGCCTACAAGCACGTGCCTCTGATGGAACAATATCCGTATGAGGCCATTAGGACTAACATCCTCGGCACCAAGATTGTGGCCGACCTTTCGGTACAGTTTCAAATAACCAAATTTGTCTTTGTCTCCACGGATAAGGCCGTCAACCCTACGAATGTCATGGGGGCTACCAAGCGGCTGGCCGAAATGTACGTTCAAAGTCTGAACTCACACCATATCCACACTACCGATTTTATCATTACCCGCTTTGGTAATGTGCTGGGTTCCAACGGTTCGGTCGTACCACTGTTCAAAAAACAGATTCAGGCCGGAGGGCCTATCACCGTTACGCATCCCGATGTAATCCGGTACTTCATGACTATCCCCGAGGCTTGTCAGCTGGTATTGGAAGCTGGCGCTATGGGCAAAGGCGGAGATGTGTTCGTGTTTGATATGGGCGAACCCATTCGTATCGAAGATCTGGCACGGAGGATGATTCAGCTTTCCGGCCTGGTGGTGGAGCGCGACATCCGGATAATTTTCTCTGGTCTTCGTCCGGGCGAAAAACTATACGAAGAACTACTCAGTGACAAGGAGTCACACCTTCCCACGCACCACCCAAAGATCCTAATTGCCCGTCTACCGCCCGTGCTGTACCAGGAAATCGAGTACACGATTCGGGAACTTAAAAAAGTTCTTCTCACTGATGATCGGGAAGGCATGGTTGCCACGTTAAAAAACATTATCCCCGAATACATCAGCAATAATTCTGAATTCGAAAAACTGGATCATCTGCACCAGGACCTCTCCGACCCCGCCTGATCCCTTTCTTCCTGGTTTGGCACCTCTCAGCGCAACTTTCCTGATCGATCCAACCTAATAGGTTGCGATTTCTTCCAATTCCCCTTATGTTTGTAAAATAGTATGCTTGCATACCACCTTACGTACTAAACTCTACAACCCCATGGCCGAAGCCTATATTTACGACGCCGTCCGTACACCCCGCGGGCGCGGCAAATCCGACGGAGCCTTGCACCAAGTGCAGCCTGTACACTTACTGACTACCGTTCTGAAATACCTCCGTGAGCGGAATAATCTGGATACTTCCCTGGTAGACGACGTGATCATGGGCTGCGTGACGCCCATCGGCGAGCAGGGAGCCGACATTGCCCGCACGGCAGTGATTGAGGCCGGCTACGCCGAAAGCGTGGCGGGCGTGCAGCTCAACCGCTTCTGCTCGTCGGGCCTGGAAGCCATCAACATGGCCGCCGCCCGCATCATGTCCGGGCAGGAAGACCTTATTATCGCCGGGGGCGTGGAGTCCATGTCGCGGGTACCGATGGGCTCCGACGGCGGCGCGCTCTTCATGAATCCGCAGATCGTGGCCCAGCACAAGATTGTACCGCAGGGTATCTCCGCCGACCTCATCGCCACCAAACACGGCTACTCGCGTACGGATGTGGATACCTACGCGGCCGAGTCGTACCGCCGGGCGGTGGAGGCGCAGCAGGATCGCCGTTTCGGCCGCTCGCTGGTAGCCATCGAGGACGAGCTGGGTAGTACCCTGCTCGACTACGACGAGGGCGTCCGGCCCGGCACTACGGTGGAGTCGCTCGGCAAGTTGAACCCCGCTTTTGAGAAAATCGGTCAGATGGGGCTGGATGCCCTGGCCCTGATGAAGTACCCCGCCCTCACGCACATTAGCCACGTGCACCACGCGGGCAATTCCTCGCAGATTGTGGACGGAGCCGCCGGTATCCTCATCGGCAGTAAGGAAATGGGCGAAAAGCTGGGCCTGAAACCCCGCGCCCGCATTCGGGGCTTTGCGGTCATCGGCACCGAACCGACCATCATGCTCACCGGCCCTGTACCCGCCACCCAAAAGGTACTGAAACGCGCCGGCATGACGATGAACGACATCGATCTATTTGAGGTAAACGAGGCTTTCGCGGCCATTCCGATGTACTTCATGGAGCTGTTAGGGGCCGATCATGGCAGGCTCAACGTCAACGGCGGGGCCATTGCCCTGGGCCACCCGCTGGGAGCCACGGGGGCCATCATCACGGCCACCCTGCTCGACGAGCTCGAACGCCGCGACCTCACCACCGGCCTCGCCACGCTCTGCATCGGCGGCGGTATGGGGGTAGCGACGGTGTTTGAGCGGGTGGGGTAAGTTACAACGCTGTCAGCGATAGTACTCTCATCGCAGGGGGCTAAGGGCTGCGAAGTGTAGGTAAAGACCGCTGTTCCCTCGGATGTCAGCACAGTAGGTCCATTGGATTTAGTATATGAATCACCACAGGGATTGACTCCGTTGCTACAAGGCTGTCCAGATGATACAGAAAAAGCAGAAATAACTGCGCAGATTATAGAGAAAATCTTTTTCATAGGATACAAAGTAAATATTCGGATTTTAAGTTAGGGGCAAGTACCCCGGTTTTGAAATACGACCGAACTCCAGATCAAATAAGGGCAGGCCAATGTTGGGTTTCGGAGCAATTCGGCAAATCTTTTCGTTTCCTCATCCATGGGCTTTGCGAAGTCTACATATCTGAGTTTTCCATCGCAAGTCCGGTAGGTATGAAAAATCTGAGGCATCTATGGTACGTAGAGCCAAAAGACCCTCTCTCCTTTGTACACGATCGTAAAAAAAGCATAGTTGTCCGAAGGGGGGCAAACTTTGAAAGCCGTTCAATCTCCTCTTTCAGCCAGGGCAGTTCTTCGACGGGATTCTTCACCCCGCAGGGGCCGATGTCCTCGGGGCCTTTCTTGCAGGCTCCGAACAGGGTGAGGAATAGGAGCAGGGTGGCGAGTGAGATTTTTATACGGTGAAGAGCTGATAAATAGGAATGGTTTGGACGCATGCGTGGATTTTTTGTTCTTTTGCAAGATAGGAAAATACAAAACAGATACATCCGAAAGCTTTCCGGATTATTTTGCGCTACGATAAACCTCATCAACATGGAAATAGACTATAAAGTAGACCAGAACCTGGCCATTATTACCTGGAACATGACGTCGTCGCCGATGAACGTCCTCAACGATACCTCCCTGCCTGAGTTTGAGGCTGCTTTGGAGAAAGCCTTTGACGGATACGGAGGTAAAAGGCATCATCGTCACCTCCGCCAAACCGGAGTTTATCGCCGGGGCGGACCTCAAAATGATCCTGCGCAATCAGGACAAAGACCCCCGCGACATGCTGGAAGTATCCATGGGCCTCAACCGCCTCTTTCGCCGCATGGAAACCCAGGGCAAGCCCCTCGTGGCGGCCATCAACGGCACCGTGCTGGGGGGCGGCTACGAGGTATGCCTGGCCTGCCACCACCGCATCGCGCTCGATAACCCCAAAACCAAAATCGGCCTGCCCGAGGTGAAGCTCGGCCTGCTGCCCGGTGGCGGCGGCACGCAGCGCCTGCCCCGCATGATCGGCATGGAAGCCGCCCTGCCCCTGATGCTGGAAGGCAAAGAGGTAGCCCCCGCAGGAAGCCCTGAAACTGGGCATGGTAGATGCAGTAGCCGCCACCCCCGAAGCTCATGATGCAGGCCGCCCAGGCTTGGATCGAGGCCAACCCCAGCCCCCGTGCAGCCCTGGGATCAGGTCAGTAAGAAAACCGGTAAGATCGAAGCCCGCGAAAATTATAAAGTACCCGGTGGCGGCGTGCAGAGCCCGACGGGCATGCAGATGTTCACCATCGGCACGGCGATGACCGATGGAAAAAACCAAAGGCAACTACCCCGCCCCGCTGGACATTCTGTCCTGCGTGTACGAGGGCTTGCAGGTCAATATGGACCGGGCCATCGAGATCGAAGCCCGGCATTTTGTGAAGGTGGCCCGCTCCAAAGAAGCCGGCAACCTGATCCGGACGATGTTTCTGGGCCTCAACAGCGCCAACAAGGGCGCGAGCCGCCCCAAGGGCATTGACAAAACCGACGTGAAAAAGGTAGGCATTCTGGGCGCGGGCCTCATGGGCGCGGGCATCGCCTACGTGTCGGCCCTGGCGGGCATGGAGGTAGTGCTGAAAGACGTGAGCGCCGAGGCCGCCGAAAAAGGCAGGGGCTACTCGCGTAAGCTGCTGGATAAAGCCATCAGCCGGGGTAAAATGGACGCCGCCAAAGCCGAAGGTACCCTGAGCCTGATCACACCCACCGGCGAGGCCGCCGACCTGCAAGGCTGTGACCTGATTGTGGAGGCAGTGTTTGAAAGCCGGGACGTGAAGGCGCAGGTGATCCGGGAGTCGGAACCCATGCTGGTGGAGAACGGCGTTTTTGGCTCCAATACCTCCACCCTGCCCATTACGGGCCTGGCCGATTTTGCGCAGAAACCCGGGAATTTTATCGGTATCCACTTCTTTTCGCCCGTAGACAAAATGGCGCTGGTGGAAATCATCGTAGGCAAGCAAACCTCCGACTACGCCCTGGCCGTGGCGATAGACTACGTGCGCAAAATCCGTAAAACGCCCATCGTGGTCAACGATTCGCGCGGTTTTTACACCACCCGCTGCTTCATGACGTTTGCCACCGAGGGCATGGAACTCCTCAAAGACGGCGTAGACCCCGTACTGATCGAAAACGCCGCCAAACAGGCCGGTATGCCCGTTGGCCCCCTGGCCGTTACCGACGAGGTAGCCCTGGACCTCGTCTATAAGATTGCCTCTCAAGCCATCGCCGACGGCGCCCTGGACGACACCGACACGAGCTATCAGCTAAGCCGGCAGTTTGTGGATCTGGGCCGCAGCGGCCGCAAAACCAAAGGCGGCTTCTACGAGTACCCCGACGGAGCCTCCAAGTACCTATGGCCCGGCCTGACCGACTTTTTCCCCGTAGCCGACGCGCAACCATCCGTAGAGGAAGTACAAAAGCGCCTGCTGTACCGGCAGGCCCTGGAAGCGGTCCGTTGCTTTGAGGAAGGAGTAATCCGCACCCGCCTCGACGCCGACCTGGGCTCCATCCTGGGCTGGGGCTTCCCGGCCTACACGGGGGGGGCGCTTTCTTTTGTAGACTACATAGGCACCAACGCCTTCGTAGCCGAATGCGACCGACTGGCCGATGCCTACGGTGCGCGTTTCCGGCCTACGGAAGGACTGCGGAAACTGGCCGGATCGGACAAACCATTAGCACTACCTCCTAGTTAGTCATTGCAAATCCACCTTACTTTATACAACAAAAACGCCATTTTCCGGTACAGAAAATGGCGTTTTTGCTATTTAAACCAATTAAATTACTAAAAATACCGGATTTACGGTATTGAGAAAGTGATGGGTATAGCCCTACTTTGCAAAATAAATAGGCGGGTGTCATCCACATCCTAATCCAGAAATGAATACTGTCTTAAATCTCCCTCATCTCCAATTCAAGCACCACTTACCCTTTCCAGTTCAGAATGTGATACGTCTGAACGGAGAGGGTAATTATACGGTGTTTACCCTGGCCGACGGTTCCCAGTTCACTTCCTCCCGTACATTAGGTACTTACGAAAGTGCTTTCCCAAAATGCTTTCTACGCATTCACAAAAACTGCATCATCAACGCGGTCTTTGTAAAAAATCTCAATCCCAACGAGCGAACGGCCGTACTCACCGATGGCAGTCAGATGGTAGTCTCTCGAAGAAGGTGGAACGAAGTGAAAGAATTATTCACTGCCTGATCCTACCCCTGAGTCAGAAGCATTTCGGCCACCTCCCGACCGGTCTGCATGGCAGCATTCAGGGAAGGGTAGGCCGTATAATCCCCACAGCGGTACAAGTCAGCCGATAGCCGCAGATTCTCCATTCTACTACCCGCTTCAAATTTGACCAGGGCTTGCGGAAGGTGATAGGTTCGCAAATGACGCCAACTCTCCACTTCTGTACCAAACCACTGCCCGAGTTCCAGCTGAATATCCATGGCTAGTTTTCTTTCGTCCGATAGCTCTATTCCCTGGGTAGAAACTGAAATCAGGCTCTTCCCTTCGGGAGCATACGACGGCACCACATCGCTCGGAATGCACAAATGATGCACCACCGAAAGCCGATTGGGATTAAGAACCAGCATTTTTTTGGGGAGTGGGGAGCGGTCTGCCGCGAAGTAGGTACAGGTAGTGACGTTGTACTCCCTGCTTCCTGAGGTACCCAACAGGCGGTCGGCGGTGGCGGCATCCGTAGCCAGCACTACTTTCCCGGCCCGAATACTTTCCCCGTTTGCCAGCTGAATCCTCGTTCCATCCAAGGAGGCTACCGGGGTATTGAGCCGAATCTTTCCGGCGGGAAAGCCCGCGGCCAGTTGTTCGGGAATAGCCTGCATCCCTCCGGCGGGCAGTACGGCCTCCCCGTTGTAAAATTGCTTATACACAAACCGAAAAAAATTACTGGACGTAACCAGGTCGTTTTCAAGAAAAACCCCGCCAAAGAAAGGCTTGAAAAAAGTAGCGATCATTTTGGGGCTCCACCCGTACTCATGCAAATACTCAACCGTGGAGGTATCCTCATCCCGAAAGAAATCGGTTGTTTTTGAAACCCTATTCACTTCCTGCATCAATTCCAGCAGCCGAAGCTTGTCGGTCAGTGAGCCGACGGGGGCCGTCAGGGACTTCAACACAGTGAGCGGCTCTTTGAACGGATCGGTCATTTCGACAAAGGCATCGTCCTGACGAATAACCGCTCCGGAGCGGAAAGAACCCAGGTTCAAAGCGGGGTAATCGAGGATACGGCGCGCTTCGGGATACGAAGTAAGCAAAATCTGAAAGCCCCGATCCAGCCTAAACCCATCCAGCACATCGGTGCGCACCCTCCCTCCAACCGCATCGGAAGCCTCCAAAACCAGGTAATTCGCACCGGCTGCCTGCAAATAATGGGCGCAGGTCAGGCCGGCTATACCTCCTCCTATGATCACTATGGGATAGGACGTTTCCATGTTTATTCCGGTCAAAGTTTAATTTAAATATAATATTTACAAGATTATATTCATAATTTATTTGAGGGTACTGCCTCCCGTTTCCTAAAAAAAGAAGTAGCTTTGCGGACGAGTCAGCATACAATTCTCGAAAAATAGATATATTTTTATACATCCAAGCATGCAGGTAGTCTTATTACCGGCGAAATTTTTCTAAACTCACACGAAAGGAATCAGGCACTATCCACTGGTTTCCCGAAACTTTTAAACCCTATTTGGACAAATGAAATACCAGGTACATCAGGAAGGTGACTTTCGATTCATTGATGAAGGTCAGGGCGAAACCTTGCTTTTACTCCACGGACTATTCGGCGCGTTGAGTAATTGGGATGGCGTAATTGATGGCTTTTCGGATCGGTACCGGGTGTTAATCCCCGTCCTGCCGATCTACGAACTTCCTCCGCGAAAGGCGGGCCTGGAAGCTCTGCTTGAATTTCTGGAAAATTTTCTGGCTTTTAAAAACCTGAAAAACCTAACCCTGCTGGGCAACTCCCTGGGGGGGCACATTGGCCTGCTTTATACGCTCAAAAATCCCGAAAATGTGCAACGACTCATCTTGACGGGTAGCTCGGGGCTTTTTGAAAATTCCATGGGTGGGTCTTTCCCCAAGCGCGGTAGCTACGATTACATCGCCGAGCGGGTAGCTTACACCTTTTACGATCCCAAGGTAGCCACCAAAGAACTCATCGACGAAGTATTTGAAACCACCTCCAGCATCCCTAAGTGCATGAGTATCGTAGGTATAGCCAAATCGGCCCAACGGCACAACCTAGCCAAAGAACTGCACCGGATCAAGGTACCCACGCTACTAGTTTGGGGGCTCAACGATACCATTACCCCCCCCTACGTAGGGCACGAGTTCAGCCGGCTGATCGAAGGCTCTGAATTGCACTTTATTGATAAGTGCTGCCATGCGCCCATGATGGAGCATCCCCGGAAATTCAATGTCATACTGGAACAATTTTTAGCAAAACACACGTTATTAGAACTAGCGTGACGCTTCAGACACAGAAGATCAAAGGGCCGCTTGCGGCTCTTTTTTTTGTAATTTTTCAAAAAACTTTCTCGAAGTTATTTGATAGTCATGCAGTTTTTTTATAGTTTTCGAAAAAGACAAACCCAATCCTATGCTTGCTGTTTCTTTAATCAATCCGATGGTACCCACGCTGAAACTGACCGACCTGGTGAGTACGGCGCTGGATTGGATGAATGATTATCAGGTGCAGCAGCTGGTGGTAGTGGAGGATGATGTGTATAAGGGTATAGTGTCCGAATCTATCCTGCTGGATAGCATCAACGACGACGCCCCACTTTCCGAAATTATCCGGCAGCATCAGGATGTATACGCCACCGCCGATCAGCATGTATACGAACTCCTGCGGCTGGTGAATCAGTACGCGTTGAAGGTACTACCTGTCATCAACGAGGAAGGCCTTTTGGCCGGCACGATTCTGGTTAGCGAGCTGCTGGAACGCTTTGCCGATGCCATGGGAGTGCAGGAAAAAGGGGCCGTGCTGGTGCTCAAAGTCGCCGAGCGCGATTACTCCCTCTCCGAGGTAAGCCGCCTTATCGAATCCAATGGTACCAAAGTCCTCAGCAGCTTTTACGCCTCCACCGCTACCTACGAGAATCCCGACGACGCTCGGCTTACTCTGAAACTTAACAGGACCAACATCAACCCCATTGTGGCTACTCTCGAACGCTTCGGCTATGCAATCGAGGAAGCCCATGCCAACGACCCCGTCGAAAGCATTGACCAGGAGCGGCTCGACATGCTGTTGCGGTATCTGGCTACCTGATCAGTACTTCTCCACTTTACTTTTTTACGTTTCTTCCTGATTGCTTGTACCCATCAAGGGTAATTTCTACGCTTTTCTGACTTTGGATTAGCTAGGGGAACCTGTCTCTTTTTTCGTCTTGAAAAATAAACCTAACCCAAAGAAAGTTAACCTAACTACCATGTCAACACGTCGTAATTTTATAAAAGGAGCTTCGGGGTCTGTGGCGATCTCGCTGTTGGGCTCCGGACTGGCCAGCGCTGCCGAAGCATCTAATCCCGCAAAATCCACTGAGGAAACGTTCAGGCAGGGCATTGCAGGGTTTAGTTTTTTGCATTTCAAACTGGACGAAGCCCTGGCCATGATGCGCAAAACTGACCTCCATTATTTATGCATCAAGGATTTTCACCTGCCTTTGAACAGTACCGATGAGCAGATTGCTGCCTTTCATGCGAAGCTGAAAGAATCAAACGTAACCGGCTACGGGGTGGGACCCATTTACATGAAAACCCGGGCGGCCATTGATCAGGCCTTCGCCTATGCCAAACGCGTGGGCGTGGATCTGATTATCGGCATTCCCAACGTCGAAGACCTACCCTATGTGGAGCAAAAAGTAAAAGAATACAACACGATCCGCTACGCCATCCACAACCACGGGCCCGGCGATAAGATCTATCCCAATGCGATCACGATTATGGGCTACATCAAAGACCTCGATCCCCGCATGGGCCTCTGCCTGGACATCGGCCACAGCACACGCTACGGCAATGATCCGATCGTCGATCTGGAAAAATATTCCAAACGGATATTTGACATGCACCTGAAAAATGTCACCTCGGCTACCCACGACGGCACAACCTGCGAACTGGGCCGGGGCGTAATCGACATTCCGGCGGTGGTTAAAACCCTCCGTAAAATCAAGTACTCCGGCGTAGCCGGGCTCGAATACGAGAAGGACATGAAAGATCCCCTGGCGGGCATTGCCGAGTCGATAGGGTATTTCCGGGGGGTGCTGGAGGCTTCAAGAAAGAGTTAAGGAGTTCATGAGTCCATGAGTTGAAAATGAATTGAGTTGAACCTTTTATTTTAAAATCACACATAATCTTACAACTCCCGACCCTAGATCTCCCCTTATAAACATTAAACTCAAAACGCAAAATGACAGATTCAAGAAGAGACTTTATCCGGAAAATAGCCCTTGGCACCGCTGGCGTTACGATGGCCGGAGCTACCAAGGGGATGTCGGCCAGGAGCTATACCCGAATTATGGGAGCCGCCGACCGCCTGCACATTGGTATAGCGGGCCTGGGCCGTCGCCTGGGGGCCTACTATGAGCCCATCGGCCTGAAAAAAAGCAACGTAGAACTGGTGTACTTGTGCGACGTGATGAAGAGTCAGCGCGAGTCGGCGGCGAAGAAATTCTCCAAATACATTGATTATTCTCCCAAGCTCGAAAACGACATTCGGAAGGTAATTGAGGACCCGAAAATTGATGTACTCATCAATGCTACTCCCGACCACTGGCACGCGCCGGGTACCTGGATGGCCGTGAAAGCGGGCAAGCACGTATACGTGGAAAAACCCTGCAGCCACAACCCCCGCGAAGGTGAGCTGCTGGTAGAGTTTCAGAAAAAATACAACAAGGTGATTCAGATGGGCAATCAACAGCGCTCCGCACCCGAATCCCAGGAAATCATCAAGGAAATCCACAACGGGGCCATTGGAAAGGCTTACAAAGCGATTGCCTTCTACGCCAGCGCCCGCGGCGAAGTACCCCTGCAAAAGAAAGCCCCTGTACCCGACGGGCTGGATTGGGAACTGTGGCAGGGCCCCGCTCCCCGCCGCGACTACACCAGCGAAACCTGGGACTACAACTGGCACTGGTACGGATGGGACTACGGCACGGCCGAGTCAGGCAATAACGGGACGCACGAGCTAGACATAGCCCGTTGGGCCTTGCAGGTAGAATATCCCGAGCGCGTGGAAGTGGAAGCCGCGAAGCGGTACTTTGCCAACGACGGTTGGGAGATGTATGACACCATGGAGGCGACCTTCCGCTACGGCGGCAACAAAGTTATCCAGTGGGAAGGCCAGAGCCGCAATGGCTACAATACCTTCGGCGGTGACCGGGGTACGTTAATTTTCGGCACCGAAGGTAATGTATACGTGGATCGGGGCGGATACAAACTGTACGACCGTTCGGGCAAACTGATTCGCTCGAACCTCAGCAAGAACCAAGAAGCCGGTACGGCCCTGGGGGGCGGGGGTGACATGACCACCCTGCACGTGGTGAACTTCTTTGATGCCGTGCGGGGTACTGCCAAGCAAAATTCGACTATTGAGGAGGGTGCCAAAACTGTACACATGTGCCATCTGGCCAATATAGCTTCGCGGATGGGGCAAAATCTCGATATAGATTCCAGCAACGGAAAAATCATGGATAAAAAGGCCATGAAGTACTGGAGCCGCGACTACCAGCCCGGCTGGGAGCCTAAGTTGTAACAAGCTATACCAAAAAGGGTCGGGCCCGGAAGACATTTCTTCCGGGCCCGACCCTTTTCGATTGCAGAACGCTTAAGCGTTCTGCGCTTCTTCCGTTTTTACCGGATAATCCGTATAGCCTTCTGTACCCGGTGTGTAAAAAGTATCCTTATCCCAGTCAGTAAGAGGCACGTTTTCGGCAAACCTTTCTACCAAATCAGGATTCGAAATGTAGGGCTTTCCGAAAGAAACCAAGTCGGCATCTCCCCGCTCAACTACCGTATTGCCTTTTTTCTGATCAAATCCATTATTAATCATCAAGGTACCTTCGTACATCGGACGGTAGCGTTTGGCTATATTGGATACCGCGTGCGGGACATTCGACACATCGGTAAAAGGCTCCGACAAGTGCAGATACGCCAGGTCATACTCATTTAATTTCTCAATGATATAGTCGAAGGTCGGGATCGTTTCCTCGTCGAGTGTCATGCCAAAAGCTCCGTTCAAGGAAGGATTCAGCCGTACACCAATGCGAAGGTCAGGGCACTCCTGACGGATGCCATCCAGCACGTCGAAAAGGAAGCGGGCTCTTTTTTCGATGGTTCCTCCGTAGGCATCCGTCCGGTGGTTAGAGGTGCCATTAAAGAACTGGTGAAACAAATACCCATTAGAGGCATGAACCTCTACTCCGTCAAATCCCGCTTCCGTGGCGTTTTTGGCCGCTTTGACAAAATCCTGAATGGTTCTTTCGATGTCATTCAGCGTCATGGCTCTGGGCGCTACGGTATCTTTGAATCCTTCCGGCGTATAAGACTTCTCGCCGGGGTTGAGGGCCGAGGGAGCCAGGGGCAATTCACCCCCGTGGAAGTCAGGATGGGACATCCGTCCCACGTGCCATAGCTGGATAAAAATCTTCCCGCCGGCCTCATGTACCATCTCTGTTACCTCTTTCCAGCCTTCTACCTGCGATTCGCTGTAAATTCCCGGCGTATTGATATAGCCTACGGCTTCCTTCGAAACCTGTGATCCTTCGGTAATAATCAGTCCCGCACTGGCGCGTTGCGTATAGTACAAGCCTTGCAGCTCGGCGGTAGGTTTGTTTTCGGGGTTATCGGCCCGGCTCCGGGTCATGGGTGCCATAACCACGCGGTTAGGAAGTTCTAGTTTTGTACTCTTGTATTCTTGTAATAGGGGTTGTTTCGTATTCATATAGGTTTTGTTTATTCACTTAATCACGGTAATAAGTACCAATTCTGTTCCACCCTGCTTCGGGCTTGGTGGTCAGTATGGATAGGTTAACCCTTTGGTGAAGCGATTTGTTGGTACTACCCATTTGAAAATTCGCGCCTGTGGCCTTATCTTTCGGTCCCAAACCATCCCTCAACCCCCACCCGTTGCATGAAAATAGCCGTTCACGGACGCACCTTTTCAGAATCGGCCCGTCCCTTCATTCAGGGGATGTTCGACGAGCTGAAGGATCGCCCCATTGAAGTACAGCTGTTTGCTCCCTTCCGGCACTTTCTGGATAGCATGCAAGTCGCCCACTATTCTGACCTGACCTACCAGTCGGCCAGTGATCTTTTTGACGCCCGCCTGGTGGTGAGTCTGGGAGGCGACGGTACCTTACTCGAAACGGTATCCCTGGTGGGTGCCCGGCAGATCGCCGTCATCGGCATCAACGTAGGACGGCTGGGGTTTCTGGCTACCGTACCTCCCGAACGGATCGCCGACATGATCACTTCCCTGGAAGAAGGAAAATATCGCATTGACGAACGTTCCATGCTGGTGATGGAATCGGATACGGATATTTTTGACGGGCAGAACTTTGGGTTGAATGATTTTACCATCACCAAAACGGATACCTCGTCCATGATTACGGTACACTCGTACCTCAACGGCGAATTTCTGAATTCGTACTGGGCCGATGGGCTGATCGTATCCACGCCTACGGGCTCTACGGGCTATTCGCTGAGCTGTGGCGGGCCGGTGCTGGTACCTCATTCGCAAAACTTCATCCTGACGCCCGTAAGCCCGCACAACCTCAACGTGCGTCCTCTCGTGGTGGAAGACACGTCGATACTTAGTTTTGAGGTAAAAAGCCGCAGCAATAGCTTTCTGGTATCGCTCGACGCCCGATCGCGGGTAGTGGATGCCTCCGTCAAGGTGACGATCCGGAAAGCGCCCTTTGCGGCTCGGTTGGTTAAAATGCTGGACGATAATTTTTTCGATACGCTCCGGAACAAACTTTCGTGGGGACTGGATATGCGGAATTAGAGGGCTATTGGCCGTCGGTTATCGGCCGTCGGCTTTAAGAAAAAAGTCAAAAGTACCCCTTGTTCCGAGTGTGAGGCCGAACGCCGATAACCCACTGCCAATGACACTTGATTTTCACAGGTTTGATCTTCTTCTAAAACATACCTTCACCATTGCGCATGATTCACGCGATGTGCAGCCCACGCTGATCGTGGAAGTGCGGGAGGGTACCCTAAGCGGCTACGGGGAAGCTACTTCCAACAAGTACTACGGCATCACCATTGACCGCATGGTAGCGGATTTGGAACGGGCAAGAGCACTCGTAGAAAGCTACAACTGGGGCTCGCCCGAAGAGCTATGGCAGCTGGCAGCCCCCTATCTTGCAGACAACCCCTTTGCGCTCTGCGCCCTCGACGAAGCGGCTCATGATCTTTTTGCCAAAAAACAGGAGAAAAAGCTATACGAATTATGGGGCTTGTCGCCCGAGAATAATCCCATTACGGACTATACCATCGGCATAGCTCCTATTGAAAAAATGGTAGACAAACTTCGGGAATTTCCCTGGCCCCTTTATAAAATAAAACTAGGTACCCCCGATGACCTGTCCATTGTCCGCGAGCTTCGCCGGCATACGGATGCCGTGTTTAGGGTAGATGCCAATTGCGCCTGGACGGCTGAGCAGACCATTGACTATGCACATGAACTCAAAACCCTGGGCGTAGAATTTATAGAACAACCCCTGCCCGCCCACGATTGGGAAGGGATGAAGCGGGTTTTCGAGCATAGCACCCTGCCTGTCATTGCCGACGAAAGTTGCATTGCGGAGCGGGACGTCGAGCCTTGCGCGGGGTACTTTCACGGTGTCAACATCAAGCTCACCAAGTGCGGGGGATTAACGCCCGCCCGCCGGATGATCGCGCAGGCCAAAGCCCTCAGGATGAAAACGATGGTAGGTTGCATGAATGAAAGTAGCGTGGGGATTTCGGCCATTGCGCACCTTTTGCCACTCCTCGACTACGTGGATATGGACGGTACCCTCCTGATCGCCAACGACCCGGCCACGGGTGTTACCTTTGAAGAGGGGCGGGTGATCTACGCCGAAGGAAACGGAACCGGAGCCCGGCTTAAGCCCTACCTACTATGACCCAGTCCTTCCTTACCCATTCGCTTCCCGGACGCACCGTGCTCTTGCAGGATCAGACTGAGTACCTGTGGTTCAGCGGCACTGACTACCTGGGCATGGGACACAACGAAGAATTCCAGGGCTACCTATCCAAGGGTCTGCAGCAGTACGGAACGCACTTTGGCAGTTCGCGCAACAATACCTTGCGGCTAGCGGTGTACCACGAGGCAGAGGAAGCCCTGGCGGACTTTACCCAGGCACCGGCGGCGCTCACGGTATCGTCGGGTATGTGGGCCGGGCAGTTGGTGATGAAGTACCTCGAACTCGAAAAGGCCCGCTACCACTACGCTCCGCGGGTGCATCCGGCGCTCTGGGGGCGCGACTATGCGCCCGAGAGGTCATCCTGGACCGCCTGGGTGGAAAAAACCATTCAGAGCGTCCGGGAAAGCCCCTCGAATCTCCCCCATATCCTCTGTACCGATTCCATCGGCTCGCCCTGGGTGGAGGCATTTGATTTGAGTTTATTCCAGAATCTTCCCCATGATCGGCCCATTTGGCTCATCGTAGACGACTCGCACGGGTTAGGGGTGTTGGGTACCGATGGACAGGGCGTGTTTGAGCAGCTACCGAAGCAGGACAATGTTCAGGTACTGGTAACTTCCTCCCTCAACAAAGCACTGGGAGTACCGGGAGGGGTGATCTTGGGGGAGCACGCTATTCTAAAAGTGATCCGCCAGATGCCGTGGTTTGCGGGTAGTTCGCCCGCGGCCCCGGCTTATTTTTATGCTTTGCAGCAAAACCTGCTCTCGAACGTATACCAAAAGGCCTACGGAGCGTTACACGCCAATCTTGCTTATTTTGGTAGCCAGTTTGCCTCGGTGGAGGCTTTTAGCCAGGTGAAGGGCTATCCTGCTTTTTGTAGTCGCCGGGCCGAGTTGTACACCTACCTCTTCCAAAATCAAATACTGACCTCCTGCTTTTCGTACCCACAGCCCACCGACCCACCCGTCACGCGGCTGGTAGTGACGGCCCTGCACCAAGAGCAGGATCTTAATCGGTTGGCTGAGTTGTTAGGGAATTTTAATTGATGGAATGAATGAAACAATCTCTCATCACTTTGTACATATATCTTCCGGAGACGGAGTATTAAATACAAAAAAGCGGTCCGGCAGACATACCTATGAGACGGGTACGCGACCCACCAGCTACGGAGCAGGAAACTCACCACTAAACAAAACTTTGTATATTTGGGAAACCACAATGCACTATGACGACTTACATCAGCGACCGTATCGCGATCAATCCTGACATTTGCAATGGGCGGCCTATCATCCGGGGCATGAGGATCACCGTACAGACCATTCTCGAATTCCTGTACGCCGGATCGTCGCGGGAAGAAATCCTGTATCAGTACCCGATGCTCGAACCCGAAGACCTCGACGCCTGCCAGCGGTTTGCTATCGAACTCATGGAGCGGCAGTATGTGATTCAGGAAATTAAGAAGGTAGCCTAATGGCAAAATACCTCATCGACATCAATCTTCCTTACTATTTTTCGCTCTGGAATAATGAGGAGTATATTCATTAAAGCAATATTCTGAATACAGCTGAGGATGCTGAGATTTGGCAATACGCTAAGGAAAATGATCTGACGATTATCTCCAAAGATGCTGACTTCTCCAACCGCATATTACTGGCTCAGCCCCCGCCCCGCGTCATTCATATCAGAATCGGTAACGCTTCGGTCAGAGAGTTTCATAACATTCTGAGTTCGATTTGGGACGATGTACTGGCTTTGAGCCAATCCTACAAACTGGTGACGGTTTTTAAGGATCAGGTGGAGGCGATGAACTAGGGTAACACTGTTTAAAGTAAAATTACTTTAAACAGTGTCAATTCCAACATCTGTCTTCCTATCCTAGCCCTCAGGCCAACAACCCAGTCCAAAGCTATTCCTGGTCGGAAGCCTATAAAGTAAACGTCCTGCACCAAAAAAAGGACCTCGACCGGTTGGCCGAGGTCCTGGGGAATTTCGAGTTTTGATTGAGCGAATGATTGACTAGAAATAGCCCTACTCAATCCTTACAATTTCGACAGTCTTTGTTCTTCGCGTAACTTGGCGCGTTCTACCCGGCCTGACACGATGATACTTAACTCATAGAGCAAAAACAGAGGAAGTGCCACCAAAATTTGACTGTAAATATCGGGTGAAGGCGTAATGATCGCCGCCACAATCAGGATCACAATCAGCGAATGCCGGCGGTATTCGCGCATAAACGAAGGCGTCAGAATACCCACCCGCGACAGCACAAACACCACAACCGGCAGCTGGAACGCCAGACCGCACGCCAGTGTGAGCGTAGCAACGGTACCAATGTAGGAGCTAATGCTGAATTCGTTGATGATACTCGGATCGAGCTTGAAGTTGGCCAGAAAGTTCAACGCCAGGGGAGTCACGATGTAGTATCCAAACAATACCCCGGAGAAAAACAGGAAGGTAACGTAGAAAACGGCTCCCTGGGCGGCTTTTCGTTCATACGGCTTCAAACCGGGCTTGATGAAGCGCCATATTTCCCAGAAGGCGTACGGAAACGCAAACACCAGTCCGATGATAACCGAAGAAGTAAGGGCCATCGAAAACTGCTCACCGACCCCCAAACTTTGCAGCTCAAAATCAATCTTTTCGATACACAAGCCCGCAGCCCCTACGGCCGTTCCGAGCTTGCACATCATGCGATAGGTCCAGAAATCGGTGCGGGCGGGTGCGATAATCACATAATGGTATACTTCCTCAATGTATACATAGCCTAGTATAGCAAATACCAAAACGGAACCTACTGCCCGTATTATATTCCAGCGGAGCTCTTCCAGATGCTCCAGAAAAGTCATCTCTTTTCCTTCTTCGTCCAATTCTTCTTCAAAATCCTGGTCCAATGCCATATCGTCCTTCATATTCTGTTCCTGAAAATCTTTAATCGGGTGAAATTACACACAAATACTAAAAAGCAGTCGTTTTACATACGAACGACTGCCTTTTTTGTATCAAATGCCCTTCAAAATAAATTAGCTATACAGGGGATAGTTGCCCATCCAGGTATTGACTTCCTGCTTTATAGCCGTTAGTTTAGCATCATTATCATGGTTCATCAATACCTCGTCTATTAGGTCTACGATGCGCACCATGTCGTTTTCGAGCAGCCCGCGGGTAGTCATGGCGGCAGTACCTACGCGCATCCCGGAGGTCACCATGGGCGATTTGTCATCGAAAGGTACCATGTTTTTATTGATCGTGATATCTGCCTTGATGAGCGTATTTTCGGCTAGTTTTCCACTCAATCCCTTGGACCGGAGGTCAATCAGCATCAGGTGATTGTCGGTTCCTCCCGAAATAATCGAGTAGCCTTTATCCACGAAGGCCTTCGCCATCGCCTGCGCGTTTTGCTTCACCTGCACGGCGTAGTTGTAATAGTCTTCGCTCAAAGCCTCTCCAAACGCGATGGCTTTGGCCGCAATGATATGCTCCAGCGGGCCACCTTGGGTACCCGGAAATACGCCCGAGTCGAGCAGGGATGACATGGTACGTACGGTACCTTTCTGGGTGGTGATCCCATACGGGTTTTCAAAATCATGGCGCATCATAATCAGGCCACCGCGTGGTCCCCGCAGGGTTTTGTGGGTGGTGGTGGTCACGATGTGGCAGTGCTCCATCGGGTCGTTGAGCAGTCCTTTGGCGATAAGCCCGGCGGGGTGCGAAATATCCGCCATCAGCAAAGCACCAACTTGATCGGCAATCGCCCGCAGGCGCACGTAGTCCCAATCGCGGCTGTACGCCGACGCCCCACATATCAGCAGCTTTGGTCGCTCCCGGAGGGCGGTTTCTTCCACTTTGTCCCAGTCGATCACGCCGCTGTCGGGTTCTACGCCGTAGAAAATGGGCTGGAAGTACTTGCCCGAAATATTAACGGGTGAGCCGTGCGTGAGGTGGCCGCCGTGGGCCAGGTTGAAGCCCATGATTTTATCGCCGGGATTGAGGCAGGCCAGGAACACGGCCGTATTGGCCTGCGCGCCCGAGTGGGGCTGCACATTAGCCCAGGTAGCCCCAAACAGCTCTTTGATGCGGTCAATGGCGATTTGCTCAATCTCGTCCACCACTTCGCAGCCTCCGTAATAGCGCTTGCCGGGAAGTCCCTCGGCGTACTTATTGGTGAGCACACTACCCGCGGCTTCCATGACCTGCTTGGAGGTAAAGTTTTCGGAGGCGATCAGTTCAATACCCGATTCCTGACGGTGTAATTCCTGTTGGATCAGATCAAATACCTGCGTGTCGCGGGCAATAGTGGTAAGAGTTGACATGAGCTAGCTATATTTTTCAGCGTTATTGAAGTATCCTATTTTTGAAGCCACAAAAATACGCGCTAAAAAAGTAGGAATGAAACGTACCTGTAAATCTTTATTCCTCCATTTACTTGATTAGCTTATCATTATCAATGCCTTTATTTGCTAAACAACTCTGACCAGTCACAAATTAAGTTTCTATTATTTTTTAAAAAATTTTAATAAATTGCTGGATACCTTGTAATTTTGTATTGGAAATAATCAGTCAGGCATACCAGCTCTGTAAATTTTATACTAATTTTTCGCCGAATATTTGTATTCCTATAACCTACACAAAATGGATCCCCAAACGTTAAGTCCAGAAGCAATTCTCATGCAAACCGCCAATAGCGAAGCGGTTGGCTCAGGTACCGGAAGCATCGGGCGGCCGATTACCTACGAAAAAATCCCAACCCACATCTACGCGGATTCGAAGGCGGCCTCCGCCGCCGTGGCCCAGGAAATTGCCGAACTGATCCGGGATAAACAAAGGGAAAATAAGCCCTGCGTACTGGGCTTGGCGACGGGCTCTTCACCCAAAACGGTATACGCCGAGCTGGTACGGATGCACCGCGAAGAAGGGCTAAGCTTCCGGAATGTGATTTCGTTCAACCTGGACGAGTACTACCCCATGGAGCCCGATTCCATTCACAGCTACCATCGCTTCATGAAAGAGCAGCTGTTTGATCTGGTGGACATTCCTAAGGAAAATTATTTTTTACCGGATGGTACCGTCTCTCTTGCGCAGATTCAGGAGCACAGCCGCGAGTACGAAGCGAAAATCACCGCCGCGGGTGGCCTGGATTTCCAGCTACTCGGGATAGGTGGAAACGGTCACGTGGGCTTCAACGAGCCAGGCTCACTCATCAATGCCCGCACCCGCCTCATCACCCTCGACCATTCCACCCGCGCGGCGGCGGCCATGGACTTTGGGAGCCTGGTACAAGTACCGCGTAAAGCGATCACCATGGGCATCGCCCCCATTCTGAATGCCCGCCGGATCGTGCTGCTGGCTTGGGGTGAGCGCAAGGCGTCCGTACTTCGCGGAGCGGTGGAAGGTCCCGTGACCGAGCATAACCCCGCCTCCTACCTGCAGGCGCATCCCAACGTCACGTTTGTGATCGACGAGCGGGCGGCCTCGGAGCTTACCCGCATGAAGTCGCCCTGGGCGGTGGATTCGGTAGAATGGGACAATAAGATGATCAAGAAGGCAGTCACGTACCTGTCGCAGCATCTTGATAAGCCTATTCTTAAGCTGACGGACAAAGACTACAACGACAACGGAATGAGCGATTTGCTGGCACAATCGGGGGCTGGTTACGAGATAAATATCGACATTTTCAACCAGTTGCAACATACCATTACGGGCTGGCCCGGTGGCAAGCCGGACGCCGACGATACCAACCGTCCCGAACGTAAGGATCCGGCCAAAAAGCGCGTGATTATATTCAGCCCCCACCCCGACGACGACATTATTTCCATGGGAGGTACCTTCCAGCGTCTCGTGGACCAGAAGCACGAAGTACACGTGGCCTATCAAACCTCGGGCAACATCGCCGTAGCCGACGACGAAGCACTGCGCTTTATTGACTTTGTGGTGGATTTCAACGAACGCTTTAACATTGAAAACACCGCCGTTACCGACAAGATTTTCCACGACGCCAAGGAGTTCCTGGAAACGAAGAAGGATAGCGAAGTAGACACCCCAGAGGTACGGCACGTCAAAGGGCTCATCCGCCGGGGCGAGGCCAAGGCTACCTGCCGGTTCGTAGGCGTTCCCGACTCGCAGGTGCATTTTCTGGACATGCCTTTCTATGAGTCAGGTACGGTGCAGAAAAGGCCCATCGGGGAGGATGACATCCGTATCATCGAGGATTTGATTGAAGAAATACAGCCCCATCAGATCTACGCTGCCGGTGACTTTGCCGACCCGCACGGCACCCACAAGGTATGCTGGGATGCCATCGAGGCCGCTATCCATCGCATCAAGCACAAAAGCTTCATGGAAGACTGCTGGGTATGGCTGTACCGGGGTGCCTGGGCCGAGTGGGACATTCACGAAATAGAAATGGCCGTACCTATGAGCCCCGACCAGGTTCTCAAGAAGCGGATGGGGATTTTCAAACATCAGTCCCAGAAAGACGGGGTGGTGTTCCAGGGCGACGACTCCCGGGAGTTTTGGCAGCGCGCTGAGGAACGCAACCAGGGTACCGCCCAACTTTACGATCAGCTGGGGCTGGCCGAATACGAAGCCATGGAAGCCTTTGTGCGCTGGCAGTGGTAAGGGTTTAGTCGAAAAAAATCGACAATAGGAAGGTACGGAATCAGCTTTGCGCCGGTTCTGTACCTTTTTTTTACGTGGTTTTAGTAGCTTATTCTCGTCTTCCTGTTGTACCGAACATCCCAACTTCACGATGAAACCAGTTTTTTTTTCAAAAATGCTCGTGTTGGCCGGCCTGATGGTCCTATGGGCCTTCACCACCGCCCCTGCCCCCATCACAGTGTACCTGATCGGTGATTCGACGCTGTCCATCAAGGACGTAAAGTACTATCCTGAAACCGGCTGGGGAATGCCTTTTGTATATTTTTTTGACGAAAGCGTCAAGGTGGATAACCGGGCTATGAACGGCCGGAGTACTGGTAGCTTCATTGCCGAGAATCGCTGGCAGCCCGTAGCTGACAACCTGCACGAGGGCGACTATGTGTTTATCCAGTTTGGGCATAATGATGAGGTAAAAACCAAAAAGACCTACACGACCGAAGCGGAATTTCAGGCAAACCTCGTTCGTTTTATCACCGAAAGCCGGGCCAGAAAAGCCCGACCGGTACTCATTACTCCGGTAGCCCGACGGCAATTCGATTCCTCCGGAAATATCGTAGGTACGCATGATGTGTACTCGGAGCTGGTCCGTAAGGTAGCCCGGGAGCAGGCGATTCCCCTAATTGACCTGGATCGGAAAAGTCAGGCGTTGCTGCAAAGCTTTGGGGAGGAGAGCTCCAAACTCTTGTTTTTGCAACTGGAACCCGGCGAGCATCCCAACTATCCTGATGGGAAAATTGACAATACCCATTTCAGTGAGCTGGGCGCCCGCAAAATGGCCCAACTTGTATTGGCCGAAATCAAAGCGTTGAAGCTGGACCTGGCCGAGAGAATTGTAAAGCCTAGGGCCAATTAGAACTAAACCGCATTAATGAAGTTGTTTGAGTTAACCTTATTAAGCTAAAAATAACTCAAACCGCAGTAAACGAATTATCCATGAAAACCATACTGGTTACCGGTGCCTCAGGAAATCTGGGCCGGAGTGTCGTTGACTATCTCTACGAGCACGGCTTTGAAGTATTGGCTACCGTAGCCTCCGATCACGAAACGGGACTTTTCGATCATCTGCCGGAGGTAAAAACTAAGGTACTGGACCTTACGGACGCTGAGGGCGTTGTAGATTTTATCGAAGATTCCCGCTCGGCCAACATCCAGGCCGCAGCTCTCCTAGTGGGAGGTTTCGCCATGGGCACGATCGCCGACACCGACGGAGCGCTGCTTCACAAAATGTACGAGCTAAATTTTCTGACCGCCTACAACGTCGTAAAGCCACTGATGAAACAGTTTGCGAAGCGAGGCGGCGGGCAGTTCATCCTCATTGGTGCAAGACCTGCACTCAGTCCCAGCGATGGCAAAGGTATGGTGGCTTATTCGCTGAGTAAGTCCCTGGTGTTTGGCCTGGCCGAGCTGATTAACGCGGAAGGCAAAGGAAACAATATTACGGCTACGGTCATTGTGCCCAGTACCATCGACACGCCCGCCAACCGGGACTCCATGCCCGACGCTGACCCCAGCGACTGGGTTCCGCCCAAAAACATCGCCGAATTGATAGGTTTTATTCTCAGCGACACCGGTCAGATGACCCGTGAAACCGTTATCAAAATCTACAATAAAGCGTAATCAGACGTGAATTATGGATAAATTTCACTCGGCAGCAAGTCCCTCTCCTGGCAGGATCGGACTGCCGAAGCAGAGGGGTTTGGAACGGTCGGCCGTTGCCGAGAGGTAAAAATTAGCGTGGTTGTTTAGGTGAAAAAAATAGTAAACTATTTATATTCAAGTGATTATCTCGCTAATTATCCATAATTCACGTTATTCATACAACGGGAAAAGTTGAATTAGTTGCTCGATACCATCAGGTTGGCAAAATGAGCCTCGGTTCCTGGTCCAATCCAAAGCCCGATCTTTCCGCGCAGGTCAGCGCCATGTTTCAGATCCTTCACGATGAGCGTAGGTTGCGGGTTATCGTGCGCGTACAGTTTGGCGGTGGTACCCTCAACCACGATTTTTACCTTCGTCCATTCTCCGGGGGCCAGATCCACGTAGCTCTCGTACTTCTCAGGGAACTCTTTGCGTAGCTTGTGCCAGGGAAAATCGGGGTAGGAAATATACTGGGCGGAATGATTACGCCGGACCTGATCGTCGGCCCGGCCGTTGGTGGGGCGCAGGTAAAAGCACTCAAATTTAGAGTTGTCGTCATTGATCCTGAACGCAATGCCCACAAAACCCCGCGCCTGATCCGAGGCCCCGGCACCGGGTGCTCCGGCTACCTCTATTTCAATAGTTCCGTTCTGAAAATCAAGCGAATTGAGCTTTACGAAGGTTGCTTCCAAGCCTCCCTCGCCCTTATTGATTACCTTCAGGGATTGCTTCCCCGCATACGTTTCCGGTGAGGCAGCGACCTGAATCATCTCCAGTTGCTTGTTACCGTCCAAGGGGATGAGCTTGGGCTTAGCTTGTGAAAAGGCCAGGTGGGTTACCAGGCTGAGGAATACGGACAAGGATAGGGTTTTCATGGCGAAAGTAGGTATAGCTTACTGATAAGGTATCCATCAGGCGAACACTTCGGTAATGTCTATATTCAAATCAGGAAAAAGAGGGGAAACGACAAAATCAGTGGCAGGTTTCAAGCCAATATACTTATCCTGCTCGTTCAGCACATACACCAGTACAATCTCCTCGGCGGGTTCCACCAGCCAGTACTCCTGCACACCCGCTTCCTGATATAGCTCAAACTTTTCGTTCATTTCCCGGCGACTATTTCCCGGCGATAGAATTTCAATCACCAGTTCGGGGGCTCCATTACAGCCTTGTTCATCCAACTTGGTTTGATCACAGATGACGCATAAATCCGGCTGCACCACGGTGTAAATCTCCTTGCTGGCCTTGATTGATTTTTTTCGGTTGTACAGCCTGACGTCAAAAGGAGCAGGGAATAGTTGGCAATCTTGCTTATGAAAATAATTGAACAGATACCCATGCATTCTACTGGAAACTCGTTGATGCTTCACATTGGGAGCCGGAGTCATCGGAAAAATCTTTCCGCGCAACAATTCGATCCTTTCGTCAAACCGCCATTTGATGTAGTCAGCATAGGTATAGGTACCATTGAGGTCCAACTGCGATAAATCCGTGATCGGGGTCATAGTGCTGCTTTTTACCAAAAATACACGGAAGCGGGCAGAGCTGCAAACCCGTGTGCGCTACTACTCCCGCTTCGGAGCCCGCAGCGACACCAGTACCCCGCCCCCAATAATCAACGCCATGCCCATCAGGGTAAGGGCATCCGGAAAGGGATCACCCAGCCAAAGGCCCAGTAAACTGGCAAAAATAATATTAGAATAGCCTACCGAAGCCACGCGCCCGGCCTTGTCGTAGGTAAAAGCGACGGTGAGGCAGTACTGACCCAGCATAGCAATGATACCTAATGCCAGTAAGCCCCCCCAATGCACCATAGAAACGGGCCACACAAAATGCCCGATCAGGAAGCCGTACCCTTCGATCGACAGGTATTCGCCGGCCAGCATAGATAGAATGGGCATCAGAATCCCCGACAGCATGAACGACATGATGATAGCCCGGGTATCGTAAAAAGTACTCAGTTGCCGGATGGAAAGGTAAGCGATGGCCGTAAAGACCGCGTTACTCAGGCCAATGGCGTGGTGCCCAAGCGGGGCGGTGAGATCGGGGCGAAACACGAAGAGGATTCCCCCAAAGCCAATAAAAATAGCCAGCCATTCGCGGGGACTGAGGGACTCGCCCACGAATAGCCACGACAGGATGGCCAGGAATATGGGGTAGCTGTACTGATAGGTAGTCGCCGCGCCCAGGCCCAGAATATGGACAGCGTAGAAATAAAGATAGAGTGACAGTGTGCCGATGACACCCCGAAACACAAGCAGGCCCGGTCGGCCCCCGGTTTGCACGAAGGGACGGTTAAACATGCTGACAAGTACGAACGCAACCCCCACTAGGTTTCGAAAAAACACTAACTCCACGGTGTCAAAATCCCGGCTGAGCCACTTGGCAATAGCCCCCACCGTACCGAAGCACACCACGGCCCCCAGCATAAACAGGACGCCTCTCTGCGATACGGGCGGAACTTGGGAAGCAGTAGGATTGACCAATGAGCGAAGTTTTTTCCAAAGGTAGGAACATCATTTTATCAATAAAAACCTGATTGCCCTCAATGACAATTACATTTTTCCCCTACCTTTGTCCCAGTTTTCGGTGCCTCATGCTCGTTCATACGAGTTTTTAAGGCTTAAAAGGGAATCCCGTGCGAGACGGGAACTGTCCCCGCAACTGTAAGTCTCACCCAAAAGCTGGTTCGAATCCACTCGCCACTGTGCCGGTCAAACGACACGGGAAGGCCCGGAACCCGCGAGACAAGTCAGGAGACCTGCCGAAGACAATCCGCCGTTTCGGCCCTCGGAGGAAGAGCCACTGCTGCGTGTTAGTTTTTAACACTAGATAAATATTGTTTTGTCAATTCACCAACTGTATGGGTGGTTTCGGGTATTCATAGCCCTCGGGGTAGTGCTGCCGTCAGAACCCCTCCGCGCTCAGGATGACTCCATTGCACTGCCCGCCGTCACGGTGGTGGGGGTTGCGCCCGAGCGGTTCATGGCAGGCTTGAAGGTACAACGCATAGATTCCAGCACGATCCAGCAGTTCCGGTTTCAGAACCTCAGCGACCTGCTGGCGTTCCATACCCCCCTTGCTTTCAAAAACTACGGCCCCGGCCAGTTGAACACCGTATCGTTTCGCGGTACTTCGTCCATGCACACAGCGGTGCTCTGGAACGGCCTCAACATCAACCAGCCCAATCTGGGGCAAACCGATTTTTCCACCCTGCCCATCGCGGGTTTCGAGCGGCTGGCGGTACAGTACGGCACCTCCGCCAGCGTGGTAGGGACCGACGCCGTGGGGGGGAGTATCCTGTTGGAAAGTGCAGGTACCCAGCCCAGGGGCATTCGCCTGATAGCCGCAAGACAGCAGGGAAGCTTTGCCAACCACCAAACCCAGCTGGGGGCTACCTATGGCACGGGCGCGAAAGGGAACCTGCGTTTTTCGGGAAAGACCCTGTACTACGACGGTCGGATGAACAACACCTATCCCTATTTACACCGGCGAGGCTATGCCATGGAACCCACCGAAAGCGGGCAGCGGGGCCTGGTGCAGGACCTGGTGCTGCAGGGCAGAAACCACCGGCAGCTTTCGGCCCACCTGTGGCTGACCGACAATAGCATGACCCTCGCACCCGAGAACCTGACCTCCCGCGAACTGACCCGCACGCAGTCGTACCGGAGTATGATTCAGTACCAAACCCCCACCTGGACCTGGCGTACGGCCTGGATTCGTGACCTCATCGACTACGGCCGGGGTGACTTTGCCAATCTGGAACATACGGGCACGGATCGTTTCCTAACCCGGCTGGAAAAAGAAATGACCTGGGACCTGGGAGCTTCGGCGGCCCGGCTTACCCTGCGGGTGGGAGGCGAGATAGCCCATTACCGAACCCAGGTCGACGGCTACACCGATCCCCTTATCACCGAAAACCGAGCGGATCTGTTTATCCTCAGCCGGTGGCAGTTCAGCCCGCGTTGGCTGGTGTCGGCTACGGTGCGGCAAGCCTTCGTGACGCGCTTCGACCCTCCCCTCACGCCCTCCCTGGGTACCGAATACCGCCTTTTGACACACTCCGACTATATCCTCACCATCAAAGGCTCTTTGGGCCGCAGCTACCGGGTACCTACCCTCAACGAACGCTACTGGAACGTATTGGGTAATCCGGCCATCCGTCCCGAAAGCGGATTCAACCAGGAAGCAGGGCTGGAAGCAAAATGGAACACCTCCCCCACCCACCGGTTCACGGCCTCGCTTACGGCCTACCACAACCGCGTGGACGACTGGACCTACTGGAACCCCCAACGCAACTACCGGGTGGAAAATCTGCAGCTTGTGGTGGCGCGCGGGCTGGAGGCCCTGGGACACTGGCGGGCTACGTTCACTGACTGGGAGGCCGGAGCCACCGCGGGCTATACCCTCACGCGCACCTCGCAGGAGCGGGTATACGATGCCTATGCCGTGGATGTGGTGGGCAAGCAGCTGGTATACGTGCCGGTACATCAGGCCAATGCCGCGGTATATGCCCAGCGTGGGCACTCCCGCCTCACGGCCCAGTTTCGGGGTAGCACCCGGAGTTTTTATACCTTTGACAACTCAAAATACCTGCCCGGATATGTACTGGCCAACGTACTGGCCGAAACCACCTGGCAGCGCAAGCGGTGGCAAGCGACCGTACAGGCGCAGGTTTATAATCTTTTTGATACTTTTTATTTAAATGTAAAGCGTAACGCTATGCCGGGACGCAGTTTTTCGTTAAACCTAGTTGTGATCTATAATTCTGAATCAAAATGAAAAAACAAGTCTTCAAAGTAGCAGGAGCAGTGCTGTTGGTGGGTATCATGGGTTCGTGCCGGGAAAAAGTACCCGATCCGGAAGTGTATGAGCTGGGTGTAATCATCAGGAATGCCGGGAACTACCTGGACAATAACGGAAGCATCTCTTTTTACAAAAGGGAAAAATCTACCGCCGAAAATGACCTGTTCCTAAGAGAAAATGGCCGCCCCCTTACCGGTTCCGTGCAGGGCTACGCGGAAGCAGGCGGGCATTCGCTTATACTGGTGGATAATAGCACCGCCGGCCAGGACAAGGTGGAGATTGTGAACTTTGGAACCTGGAAGTCGGAAGCGACCCTCACCGCCCCCGACATCGAAAACCCCCGCCATGTGCTTGGGGTATCAGCCACCAAAGCCTACGTGTCCTGCTGGGATGCCACGGGCGATTTTACCAATTTTTACAAAAATCCGGGCTACGTAGCGGTTATAGACCTGAATACGCTCAAAGTCACCAAGAAGATCCCTGTTCCCAAAGGCGCGGAGCACATGGTGAAGGTAGGAAATAACGTGTTCCTCGGCGCTCTTGGTGGAACCAAAAATCTGACCGTCATTGATGCCACAACCGACGCCCTGAAGGGAGACGTACCTACAACAGTTTCGTCCCCGGATCCCATAGATGTGGATGCGAACGGCAAACTATGGGCAAAGGGAGATGGCGTAGTGCTACGCATCAACCCCCAGACTTTTGCCATCGAAACTAACATGCGCGTTGGTACCGACCCGCTGAAATCGCCCTCCAACTATGCCATTGCCTCCGACGGACGGGGCTTTTATTTCGTCTATTCTTTCTACGACCCCAAGGACAATTACAAGGAAAAAGGAGAAACGTATTTTTTCAGCATAACCGATACCAGTATCCCAGCCACCAAACCTTTCGTAAGACGGATATTTTCGGGGCTAGGCGTGGATCCCCTCCAAGGGCTGATCTACGGCGGTGTCACTCCTTCCTACAAACAGGCCGGGTATGTTGTCCGTTATCGCAACGACGGCTCACTAGTTGATTCGATCCGGGT
The DNA here is from genome assembly GCA_963768025.1 of uncultured Cytophagales bacterium. Lineage (GTDB taxonomy): Bacteria > Bacteroidota > Bacteroidia > Cytophagales > Spirosomataceae > CAVYGM01. Next base: position 28,651 of record CAVYGM010000011.1, on the reverse strand, counting down.
GGATATTGCTCCTTCGGGATTCATGTTCAAGTAGCTGTCAGGTAGTTAGCTGTTAGGTAGTTAGGTTATTAGCAATTAGCCTAAGGCAAGTGTGAAACAAAAGGAGGTCTTGCGTACAGTGCGAGACCTCCTTTTGTTTTAATCAAAAACGAGCTTTTTACTACTTGCATCAGTCATTCCTAAAACTGACTACTGTCAAAAAGCTAACAGCCTAACAGCTAACTACCTGACAGCTACTAGCCTAAAAACTACTGCTTCAGCTCCTTCAACCAGGCGATGCTCACGGGTACGTACTCCAACTCCTTATTGCTCTCGTCTTCAATGAAGAAGTGCTTGATGCCAATTTTCTTGGCCGTCCGGATCACCTCTTCCATCTCTACTTGTCCGGTACCGAGGGGTACGTCATTTTCGGCGGGGGTGCCGCCCGTCAGGTCACCCTTCACGCCTTTTTTGAGGTCTTTAAGGTGCATCAGTTTCCAGCGGGTAGGGTACTTTTTGAGCAGCGCCACGGGATCGCCGCCGCCAAACTGCGTCCAGAGTACATCCATCTCAAAGGAAACGTACTTCGGGTCGGTGTTCTGAATGATGTAGTCCATCAGGGTACCGTCGCCGTAGGGCTGGAACTCGTAGCCGTGGTCGTGGTAGCAGAACGTGACTCCGTTTTCTTTCAGCACTTTACCGGCTTTGTTGAAGTCCTCCACCGCTTTCTTGGCATTTTCGAGGGTGAAGTTGCCCCGCTGATGCGGGATCCAGGCCACCATCACGTAGTCGGCCCCCAGGGTTTTGGCGCGTTTGGCGACTTCCTCCGGCGACTTCACCAATTCTTCATAGCTCGCTCCGGTAGACGGGATTTTGATCCCCCGGGCATCGCACATTTTCTTAAATTCTTCGGGCGTCATGCCTTTCGGCGCTCCCCCTTCGATCTCCGTTATGCCCAGCGACTGAATGCGGTCCAGCGTACCGGCTACGTCTTTGGGGAAATGCGCACGGTAGGTATAGGCCTGCACTCCCACCGGAAAGGTATACAGCGGCTTGCCCTTTTTCTGGGCGATAGCTTCAGGAAGTCCGGCGAGCAGAAAAACTAGTGCGGCCACCAGTAAGGGTATTTTTTTCATCTGACTTGATACTTTTAAAATGTAAGGTTAGATAACTTGGTATTGATACCAAAAGAACGCCTGTACTCGTCTTTACTTGCAATCTGGCTTGCTTCATCCGGTAGTTGGCCTCAATCGCTCTATTTTGGTTAAGAGCAAAATTGAAACCCTTCTGAATGTCTCACGCTTCGAATCCATTTGTCAAAAGTCAGCTGTTTGTCGTTTCTTTGTGGAACGCTGCTAGCAAGAGCTATCCAACTTTATCTCAACACAGGGAAGAATAAGCTAACAGTTAATCCCCTAACTAGCCAACAGCTACTGCCTCATGAACCACCGTCATATCCTCCTCATGAAGGGCCCCGACCACAAGGGGCTGATCTACCTCGTGACCCGGGTGCTGTTTGAAAACAACCACAATATCCTCCGCAACGATGAGTACGTGAGTCCGTCGGGACGGTTTTTCATGCGGACGGAATTTGAAGGCGATGCCGACCTGACCCAACTGACCGAAACCCTCAACGCCGAACTGCCCGAGGAGATTTTCATCCAGATTAACCCCAAAAAGAAGAAGGATATTGTGCTGCTCGTGACCAAGGAGCACCACTGCCTGGCTGAGCTGCTGATCCGCTACGCCTTTGATGAACTGGACGCGACTATACAGGCCGTGGTAAGTAACTACAACGTGTTGCAGCCGCTGGTGAGTAAATTTGGCATCCCCTTCCACTACGTATCGCACGAGCACAAAAGCCGCGAGGAGCACGAGGAGGCCATTCTGCGTACGCTGGCCATCTACGAGCCGGAGTACCTCGTGCTGGCCAAGTACATGCGGGTCCTGACGCCCGGCTTTGTGCAGCAGTACGCCAACCGCATCATCAACATCCACCACTCCTTTCTGCCCGCCTTCATGGGTGCCAATCCCTACCGGCAGGCCTACGAGCGTGGCGTGAAGATCATCGGAGCCACGGCCCACTTCGTCAACAACGACCTCGACGAAGGCCCCATCATCGCCCAGGACGTCAAAGAAGTAGACCACCGCCAAACCGCCGCCGACATGGCCACCCTCGGCCGCGACACCGAGAAACTTGTCCTCTCCAAGGCCCTGAAGCTGGTGTTCAATGATCGGGTGTTTATTCAGGATAACCGGACGGTGATTTTGTGAAGTACTGCCTTTTTTTTATATCTTTTCCAGCCTATTCAAAAGGCCACGCAGTTCGTAGCCTCTTGACTGATGAGAAATTAATCCAATCAAAGAGTATAATGCAATTTGCTACACAGTGTGTAGCAAATTGCATTATACAGTCGGCAGGTCGTCAACTTGTGTTTGCAAACCCTATAAGTCCGATTGCAAATCAGGGTTAGAGGGGGTTGAAAGGATTGCTGGATGTTGAGTTGGTATAGCGTGATCGTTAGTCGCGTTACAAACGCTGGAAGATGCAACGGCGACGGCCGACCGTCCCGATTGCAAATCGGGGTTAGCAGGTTAGTTAATTACATAACTTGTAATAAAATTGTTATGTTTGTAACAAAATTGTTTTTATGGTAATTATAGCCAAGTCCGCGTTGGCAAAATACGCTGAAAAATAGCCTGACACTTTGGTACCTCTATTGAAATGGTACGATGTGTCATCCAGCGCAGATTGGGATTCATTGGCAGCCATCAAGAACAGTTTTAATTCGGTGGATTTCGTCGGAAATGACCGTTATGTCTTCAATATCAAAGGAAACAGGCACCGGTTGGTTGCCCTAATCCATTTTAGCACAAGGACAGTTTACATAAAGTTTATCGGTACTCATGCCGAGTATGATAGGATTGATGTTTCAACTATTGATTTTAAACCATGATTACGAACAAACAGGAATATCGCCAGGCTTTTGAAAAAATCGATGTATTGCTGGCTGAAATGGGTGACGATGCCAACAAACAAAGTGAGGCCAGGTTGTTGGCCGAGGAGATTCAGGAATACGAAAAAAAAAATATCTCTTTTCCAATGCCAACCACCCTTTTGGGGATGATTGAGTTAAAGATGTACGAAATGAATCTGAAACGCAAGGACTTGGCTAAGTCTGCTGGGGGTCGAAGCCTCCCGTATTTCAGAAATCATGAATGGTAAGCGGAAAATCAGCATCGAAGTAGCCAAGGGCTTGCACGAAAAACTAGGCATTGACGGTAACTTCATTCTTGAAAAGATATAGGCTATTTCATTCGAACGATGACCCACCGCTTGATATCACGCTCATTACAGCGGCTGAGGTGTTGTATGATTCGTCTGGTAAAGAGGAAGATGGGGGATTTGTAAGTCGGAGACTTACGCTATGTTTGGCCACCAGTTTTTGTAAACTGGCGGCAGCTTATTTCATTTTAAGGCAAATAAGCCGCTTGTCTCAATTTGAAATTAGGGTTAGCTGAGGTCGCTAGTCGCGTTGCAAACGCTGTACGAATCAACCCCGGTTGCAAATCGGGGTTAGCGGGTAGGGAAAGACTAAAAATGTGCTATATTGGGCTTTTACATGAATGAGAAGTAAATGTGCTTCTATATTAGCGTGATTGTCTAAATTTCTAAAATTCAAGCTAAAATTGTAATTTATTAACAATAATTTGAAGTGAAGGATAAACTCTCAGTTAGTGCAGTACCTAAAATAGTAAGTCTATTTTGTGGGGCTGGTGGCCTAGATTTAGGATTTAAAGAAGAAGGATTTGAGATTGCAATTGCAATTGATTATGAAGAGTCTGCCATAAGTACACATAAAAGAAATTTTCCAGAAACGTATAGCTTAGCCGAGGATTTAACAAAAATTGGGCCAGTTGGTGTGTTGGAATACACAAAAAAATGCCTTCTATTCGGAGATAGAATAGGAATAATCGGTGGACCTCCATGTCAAGGCTTTTCAAGAGCAAATACAAACTCAAAAATTAACGACCCTCGTAACTTATTACCTAACTTATATATCGATATTATTGAAGAATTACAAAAATACTATGTAGTTGAGTTTGTTGTATTCGAAAATGTACTTGGAATGAAAGACAGGAAACATGCTGAAAAATATTTAGCTTTGATAGCTAATTTTAAGAGGCTTGGTTTTACTGTTGATGAAAAAGAGCTTTGTGCATTAGACTTTGGTGTCCCTCAAAACAGAAGAAGAATAATAGTTTCTGCAATGAGAAATGGCAAGGCTATCAGCCAATTTCATTCAATAAAAAGATTGGCAAACAAACTGTTCGCGAAACTATTGCAAAACTTGAAGAGCCTGTTTTTTATGATAGAAATCTTATTACTTCTGATATCCCTCTACACCCTAATCATTGGACAATGAAGCCTAAGTCTATGCGTTTTGATCAGCCTGTAACTATAAATAATAATTCAAGAAGTTTTCGAAGATTATCATGGGATAAAGCTTCTCCAACAATTGCATTCGGAAATAGAGAAATTCACGTCCATCCAAATGGAAAACGCAGATTAAGTATTTTTGAGGCAATGTTACTACAAGGTTTTCCATCAAGCTTTGTTTTAGAAGGAAATTTATCTCAACAAGTAAAACAAATTTCTAACGCTGTTCCACCACCATTGGCAAGTAGTATTGCTAATGCGATAAAGAGTTCAATCAGTATTTCAAAAAATGATAATGGAAAACTTATCTGAACTAGAAAAAAGTGAGGAAAGTCTTGTCAAACGTATTTCCCAAAGCAGTAGCGGTAACATTGTTTCTACTACATTAAGAACTGATGAACGTGTAATTGCGAGGGTAACCGATGGTATTTATCGTCAACCTGGATCAGCGCTTAGAGAGTTGATTTCGAACGCTTACGATGCTGATGCTACGCGTGTAGTAATTAAAACCGATGCTCCAAGGTTTGATAGGATTTCAGTCGAGGACAATGGCATTGGTATGACACCCGAAGCACTGCGCATATGTTATTACATATTGGAGGAAGCGCAAAAAGACAAAGTATTGGTAAAGATTTAGGAATCACCAATCCTACAAACATACTTCTAAGTCCCTCTGGAAGAAAATTAATTGGAAAGATAGGAATAGGTATTTTTTCAGTTGCCCAGCTAACACAAACTTTTCAAATAATAACTAAAACGAAAGGTGATAATTTCCGGACAGTGGCAACAGTAGCTATGAAGCAATATTCTGATGAATCGTTAGGTCCAAATACTGAAAACGGTTATGAGTCAGGCAAAGTAAACATTTGGAGAGAGGAGGCAAAGGATATTGATTCGCATGGTACTACAATAGTTTTGACCAGCATCAAGCCACAGGCTGCAGATACTCTTAGGAGTCAAGAAGTTTGGACGGCTATTGAGCAAAGTGGGAATTCACTTGTTGTTGATGATCTACAGACAATTACTACTCCAAAGTACCATGTTGGTGTAGTAGATTCAACTAGTGCATCCTTTCAAGATATTTATGGAAAATTAACGAATGTTCCTTGGGAATCAACTGATACGCCAGATGTAGCATTTCAAAAACTTGTTCAGTGTGTTTGGGATGAAATTTTATATTCAAATCCTAATCCTCAGCTGGATAAGATATTTGATTATTACCTCCAAATGATATGGCAGATTAGTCTTTCCATTCCCCTAAAGTATGTGGATGGACATTTGTTTGATATGGATTTAACTGGATGGAGTGAAAGTTTTTTAATATCGAATAAACCCAAAGGCGCAGCCCAAGAGTTAATTTTAACAGAAGGGTTAACTATTAAGGATACCCTTAATTTGAAAGGAGGAAATGATACATTAAAATTTGATGTATTTATTGACGAGCTCAAACTTTTTCGACCAATCAAATTTAAGGGCCTTCCAAATTCCGGACATGCAATCAAGCATCCATTAATTTTTATCGGAAAATGTAGAGAAGAGTTTAACTCATATTCGACAGATTTGAGTGGTGGACCATTAGAGTTTGAAGCCTACTTATTTTGGACGCCCAAAGTCGTCCCAACAGAACATCGTGGTTCTCTAATACGTATAAACGGTGCAAGTGGTACTCTATTCGATCCTTCTTTTATGCGTTATCAAGTATCCGAGCAAACAAGACTACGGCAGATAACCTGCGAAATATTTATATACCAAGGATTTGATAGTGCCCTAAATATTGATAGAGAAAGCTTTAATTACTCCCACCCACATGCTGTATATCTTACTCGCTGGTTACATAGTGCGTTAAGACAGCTAGCTACTACTCAAAAAAGGATTGCTAATAGTATTCGTACAAAAAGCAGAAGTGATACAAAGGATCAGTCATTAAGCGAAATTCAAAAAATTGTTATAGAAACTTGGCACGAAGAATCAAAGGATATGGAATCCTCACCTCCCTCTATTGAGATAGAGGATTCTGACTCTCAAATGTCAATTTTACCAAACTCAGCAGACATTGTTTTTGATAGATCTGCAATTATTGATTCAAGTGAATCAATAAAAACTAGTAAGACAATAAATGAAATACAAATATTAGATGAGAAAATTAAGGCAATAGCCCAAATACTTACTTCTTTTAGCTTATTAGACAATTTAAGTAAGCATAAGCAAGAAAAATTACTAAAAGCTATTTATCGGATTTTGGAAACCTCAAAATAATGAACTCTACATCATTAGATCAAGAAGATAGCTTTGCATCTGATATTATAGGCGCTGCTAAGTATGAGGCAGAAAAACCAAAAAAGAAAGATTTTTTACCTTGGCATCATCCAAGAAAACAATTTGTGAGGCAAAAACAGTGGTGTGAACAAATAAGAAGAATATTAGAAGAAATTGCACCAGAAAATAGTATTTTAAAATATTTAGGATTGCCGGGAGAAGATCGTTAGATCTTCGTTACTTTCATCAAAATATTTGTTTGCCTAATAAATTAAATCTTCGATTTTTAGGTTTTAATTATAGTGCTAATCCAAGCTCTAACAATAGTACTGATCTAAATATTTCACTTGATGAAATTAGTAGGCTTGGGTTTATAGATTCTTCTTCTGATATTATTGGAGATAATATTTGCCAAATTGCAAATATTAAATCTATTGCCTGGGAAGACGAGAAAAATGGGTCCTTATGACGTTGTAAATTTAGATCTATGTGATGGGTTTGGTAAAGATGCTCATGATAAGTTTGAAGAGAATCATTATAATGCTTTATCTCAGTTAATGACTTTGCATCACGCAGAGCGAAACCATGGCTCTTATTTTTAACTACCCGAACAGGTGAAGCACATATTAATAAGGGGATATTTTCAATTCTTAAATCTCTTTACAATAAAAATCTTAACAATTGTCCAGATTTCTTAGATGCATCTTCTGAATATTATAGCATAATTGATGATAATACTTTAAATGATATTTCATCAACATCCAAGGGTATGTCAGATATTTTCTTAATATCAATATGTAAATGGATTGCAGGTATAACTCTTATGCAAAATCCACCAGCTAAGATCGAACTTAAGAGCGTTTTAGGTTATGTAGTTGATCCTAGCTTAGGGCACCAAGATCTCGTTTCTCTTGCTATAAAGATAGACCCTACTTTTATCTCAGGGAATGATCCAATAGGATTATCTAGAAGTACTCATGCTCCATTAAATGATTGCAGTATTGCAGTAAAGGCTCTTAAAGGCATTTTTAAGAAGAAAGATGTAGATTCAATTTTAGAAAGCAATAGTAGTATGATGGATGAAATGATCAAAGCTTCTTCTGTCCTTTTAGAAGAAGCAAGATATGATGTATCAGGTTATGCAGCTTGGGTGAACGCAAGAAAGGAGAAAAATTAGATATTGAGCTCCCTAGTCTGTTTTATTCTTCAATGCTGCGTTATACCTATGTCTTCTGCATGGAGACTAATTAATTAATCAATTTAGAAGACAGTGCGGCAGGCGTAGCTATGCGACAGATGCGTCAATAGTTTTGCGCCAACGCCTAAAAGCAGTCCTAAACGGTGATTTGAATCTCCTACTCCGTGGCCTGAGTCTCCTCAGGCCTTGCAGGATGCCTCTCATTCATAGTAGCCATGCATAGGTTTACCAAAGAATGGTTGCTTACACAAGCTGAATAGCGTCAAGAAGGCAACCCTACTCCTCAGCCATGATCACGCTCGGCCCCTTTGGCAAACCCGCCTGTAAAGCCTGACGAATCTGAGGAACCAATTTCTTCAACGTTAGGTAGGTGTTGTCCTCCGCGATGAGGACGATGACCGCGATGGGGTACTTCGTGAAGTTCTGTTGGAATTGCAGGTTTTGATCGAACGTGAAAAGGGCGTCAAAATTTTCAGCTAACATGAGTTTTAATAGTTCGCCGTTTTGCTTGCTGTTCCAGCCTTTGTTCGATACGGTGTAGATTTCGTGCTCGGGAAAATCTGCTTTCAGTTTCTTTGGTAGATTTTCGTCAAGCAGCAGCTTCATAAAGTTCTCTGATGTTTGGTGAAGCAAAGAATTTATGCGCAATACCGATCACCCCAAGGGCCTGCTCCTTGGTCACGCTGGGGAAGTCTTCCAGAAATTCTTCGATCGAAATTTCCTTTTCCAAATGCCAGAACAGCGTTTCTACCGGCACGCGCGTTCCGCGAAATACGGGCTTGCCGTGCTGTATCTCGGGATCAATTGTGATGTATTTTTTCAAGTCATTCATGGTCACTGAACAGGGATAGGAAGTAAGAATGCAATATAATGAGATTGTAAGACTAATTCAAGACCTCCGCCGTTCCCTCTTTCTGCCTTAGCTTCCCGCGTCCGAAACTGAGTAGGGGTGTTGGTAACGCAAACCAAGTATGAGTGCCATCAGTCCGGAGGGAGCTTATAGTACCCTCCCTTCGATGGGGTAGTCGGAGCAGGATAAGGTGAGTAATAAGTAAAAGTGGGCGGCTTTTTAAATCAAACCCCTAGTTAGACGGTTTGCTACAATTTCTAAGCCTCTTTACAGCCTTCACCCATGACCTACCAGGCCGAACACCAAAAATCAACGGAAAACCCGGAGCAGTTCTGGCGGGAGAAGGCGGAGGATATCGCCTGGTTTAAGTTTCCGGAGAAGATCCTGTCTACGGATGAAAGCGGCTTTTACCGCTGGTACGAAGGGGGTACCCTCAATACCTCCTACCTCTGCCTGGACTACCACGTGGAGCAGGGCCGGGGCGGGCAGGTAGCCCTGGTGTACGACTCGCCGGTGACCCATACCATCCAGAAATTCACCTATACGGAGCTGCGGGATAAGGTCGCTCTTTTTGCCGGGGTACTGGCGGCCAAAGGGGTAATAAAAGGTGATACCGTGGTCATTTATATGCCCATGGTACCCGAGGCGGTGGTAGCCATGCTGGCCTGCGCGCGGTTGGGGGCCATCCACTCGGTGGTGTTTGGCGGCTTTGCCTCCCACGAGTTGGCACTCCGCATTGACGACGCCCAACCCAAAGTCATCCTTTCGGCTTCCTGCGGCATTGAGTTTGACCGCCTCATTCCCTACAAGCCGCTCATCGATGCCGCCTTGCAGGAAGCTACCCACCAACCCGACTGCCATATTATCCTGCAAAGGCCCATGCTCCGGGCCGAACTGGTGTCCGAGAAAGAGCTGGACTGGAACGAAGCCCTGCAGGCGGCCCAACCGGCAAGTTACGTACCCGTGGAGGCCCACGATCCGCTCTATATTCTGTATACCTCCGGTACCACCGGCAAGCCCAAGGGCATTATCCGCGACAACGGCGGGCATGCCGTGGCCATGAAGTACAGCCTCGGGGCGGTGTACGATACCCATCCGGGCGAGGTGTTCTGGGCGGGGTCGGATATTGGCTGGGCGGTGGGGCATTCGTACATTGTGTACAGTCCGCTCATCAATGGATGTACCACCATTCTGTTTGAAGGAAAACCCGTCCGGACGCCGGATGCCGGTACCTTCTGGCGGGTCATCAGTCAGCATCAGGTTAAGACCTTTTTTACCGCCCCGACGGCCATCCGGGCCATCAAGAAAGAGGATAGCGAGGGGCGGCTATTCAAAAACTATGATGTCTCCTGCCTGAAGTACCTTTTCCTGGCGGGCGAGCGCCTCGACCCACCTACCTACGAGTGGGCAAGCAACCTGCTCAACATTCCGGTCCTTGACCACTGGTGGCAAACCGAGTCGGGGTCGCCGATGCTGGCCAACATGGCGGGCCTGGGCCTGCAACCGATCAAACCGGGTTCTTCCTGTACACCCGTGCCCGGCTACGAGGTGCAGATACTGGATGAGGAGGGGCAGGTACTTGGTCCCAATGCAGGAGGGGTACGTGGTGGTGAAGCTGCCGCTGGCCCCAGGTAGCCTACCCACGCTCTGGCAGGACGACAAGCGGTTCCGGAGCGCCTACCTCAATCGGTTTGAAGGGTACTACCTGACCGGCGACGGCGGCTACAAGGATGCGGATAATTACTTCTACATCATGGGCCGGGTAGACGACGTTATCAACGTGAGTGGGCATCGCCTGTCGACGGGCGAAATGGAGGAGATCGTGGCAGCCCACCCCGCCGTGGCCGAGTGTGCCGTGGTGGGCATTGCGGATGCCTTGCGCGGTCAACGGCCCGTGGCGTTGGTGGTTTTGAAAGACGGGCAGGATATTTCTCAGAAATCATTAGAAGCCGAGCTGGTGCAGAGTATCCGGGAGAAAATCGGGGCCTTAGCCTGTTTCAAGTCGGCGATTATCGTGAAGCGATTGCCCAAAACCCGTTCCGGGAAAATCCTCCGTAAAATTATCCGGAAAATAGCGGATGGCGAACCCTTCGAGACACCCTCCACGATCGACGATCCTTTGATTCTGGATGAGATCCTAGCTACGATGAAAGAGCATCGGTTGGGAGCTGAATTTGACAACTGAGGGAGAACCAAAAATCATGTTGCTGCCATATACGCCCTTTGGAAATACGGAATACGCTGGACAGGCAGGCTAAGCACACGAGTAAAATCAATGACAACCCTTCGATAACAAACCAATCACCTGTCTACCATGACCACGATACAAAAGCTCATTCAGGAGGTAGCAACCGCCCGCACGCAGTACCTTGAACAAATAGCCGACCTGACCGAGGTGCAAGCTCAATGGAAGCCGGACCCAGAGGTATGGAATGTCATCGAGAACACCGAACATTTGTTTTGGGCCGAGCAGGGAGGGATTTATGGGATGTGGAAAACCCTGTATGCTATCCGGGAGGGTAGCTTCGTACGAACCCGTGAGTCCATCCATAGGGATATGCCCATAGAACAGATCATTGCCCTGACATGGCAGGAGAAGGAGCAAGTACCCGCCGTGGCTGCTCCCCGCCTTGGCGGTACGTTAGCCTTCTGGAAATCCTCCTTCCACAGCTTACAGGAAATACTACGTGCATTTAGCGAAGATTTACAGGAAGACGAGTTAAGGGTACAGGCCCATCCGCATCCCATTTCGGGCGCATTGGATTTCCAGCAACGCCTTGAATTCCTGCGTTTCCATATAGACCGGCACCGGGAGCAGGTGGCCCGGCTGATGGTAAGTATGCCCAGATAACTGCATTTGTCAATCCCGATAGCGGACTGGATTACCCAGCATACCGTATACTAAATTTTGCTAGGTTATATAGAGGAAGAAGTCGTAAATTATGCTGTCAGTCACCGGTTTATTGAGAAATAGAACCCTGGTGACAGATACAGAATCTCCGTTTTCCACCTATTAATTGTAGTTATGAAAAAATGGTATGCAAAAGAAGGGGCGCCGCACCCCCTGGGTGTTTCGTACGTAGCCGAAGAAGATGCTTTCAATTTTGCACTTTATACGAAATCAGCGGCTCGTGTAGAACTCCTATTTTTCAAAGGAGATGATGATAAAGTTCCGGTTGTAACTATCCTACTCGACCCAGCTCTAAACAAAACGCAACGTATATGGCACTACCGTATACAAAAGGACGAGCTGAAAGGGGCTGCTTTCTACGCCTATCGGATAGAGGGTACCCTGGGAGACGATCCGTCCTACTGGCACCGGTTCGATAGAGAGAAAGTCCTGCTCGATCCCTATGCCATGGAAATACATTTTCCCGCTAATTTCAGCCGCTCTGCGGCCACGCAACCCGGCTCTACAGCGGGCAAGTCGCCGCTGGGGTATATAAAAACCGATGAAGACGAATTCGACTGGCAAGACGATCAGCGTCCCGACCACGGCCACGACCTGGTGATCTATGAAATGCACGTGCGGGGATTTACCCGGAACGCTAACAGCGGTTTGCCCGCTCCGGAGCAGGGTACGTTTGCCGGTGTGATCGCGAAGATCCCTTACCTCAAAGAATTAGGCGTGACAGCGGTAGAACTCATGCCCATACACCAGTTTGACCCCAAAGAAAATAACTACTGGGGCTACATGACCCTTAATTTTTTTGCGCCCCATCAGCAGTACGCCGCCGACTCATCGCCGGGCGGTGCCGTGCGGGAGTTCAGAACCATGGTGCGCGAACTGCACAAGGCCGGCATTGAAGTGATACTCGATGTGGTGTTCAACCATACAACCGAAGGCAACGTGCAGGGTCCAAACTATTCGTTCAAAGGCATCGACAACAGTACCTACTATTTCCTGAACCATCACGCGCCCAATCCCTACCAGAACTTCACCGGCACGGGCAACACCTTGCGTACCGATCACCCCGCCGTGCAGCGCATGATCGTGGATAGCCTGCGGCACTGGGTAAAAGATATGCACGTAGACGGGTTTCGATTTGATCTGGCCAGCGTGTTTAGCCGGCGCTCCGATGGTACCGTGGGCGAAACACCCCTTTTCGCCGACATAGCCGGCGAGCCCGACCTGGCTGGGGTGCGCCTGATTGCCGAGCCCTGGGACGCCAGCATGCTATACCAGCTGGGCAGGAGCTTCCCTGGCAATACCTGGCAGCAATGGAACGGCGGCTATCGCGACGACATCCGGCAGTTTATAAAAAGTGACGAAGGCCTGGTCGGTGCCATGATGCATCGGATCTACGGCAGCGACGGGCTTTTTCCGGACGATATTTTCCACGCCTACCGTGCCTTTCAGAGTGTGAACTACATCAACTCCCACGACGGCTTTACTCTGTACGACCAACTGGCTTACAATAGCAAACACAACGAAGCCAACGGCCACAACAATACGGATGGGCACGAGCCTAATTACAGCTGGAATTGTGGCTGGGAAGGTGACGAAGGCGTGCCCCAGGAGGTAATGAACCTACGCAATCGTCAGGCCAAAAACTGTGTTACCCTGCTGTTGCTTTCCAACGGTACCCCCATGTTCTTATCAGGAGATGAGTTTTTGCACACCCAAGGGGGCAACAACAATCCCTACAACCAGGACAACGAAACCACCTGGCTGAACTGGGACCGTCTGCAAACGATGAACGATCATTTCCAGTTCGTAAAAAAAATGATTTCGTTTCGAAAAAAGCACCCTTCCCTCGGCCGTAGTCGTTTCTGGAAAAAGGATATAGCTTGGTTTGGGGCCAACGGCGCTCCTGACTATTCGCCTGCGTCCCGGAGTTTTGCCTATTTTCTTTCCGGGGCTCAGGAAAACGACGTTGACCTTTACGTGATGGTCAATGCCTATTGGGAAAGCATTCAATTTAGTTTTCAAAAAGCAGGCCCCTGGAAACGGGTAATCAACACCTTCTTTGGCCCCGGTCAGGATTTTTTGGATGAAGGCCAGGAAGAACCGATCAGCGCCTCCTCTTATCTCGTAGGTCCCCGGTCGGTTGTGGTGTTTATAAAAACTTCTGGCTGATCCTGATTAGCCCCCTGTTTACTTTTATTAACTTTTTGCGTCGGGGTATGATGGCTCCGGCATTTCTAAAATGGATGCCCTTTCCGTACAACCGGTCGTGGCTTCACGTGGGCTGTGGTACCGGAGCTTGGAGTGAAGCCATTTTAGTACTACGAGTCTGGCGTAGCTACGTTGCGTTGATCCTGCTGCTGAATTTCTAGGGAAAGCTTTGTATCTTGACCGCATCACTCACAAAGCCCTCAGATTTATAAATGAAGCCTAGTTTACTCCTTTTCCTGCTCCTGCCTGTGCTGGCTTTATGCCAGGCCGGGGCACCACAGCCTGACATTTGGCTCATGCAGATAGATTCCAAAGCCGGAAAGGTTTTGTTCACGGAGCCCAGGAATCTAACCAACAGGCCAGGATACGACAATCAACCGGCTTATTCACGGGACGGGAAGCTCATTTACTATACTTCGCAGAGCGATACCAGTTCCAAAACCACTATTTACTCCTATTCGCTGGCAACCGGTGAGACCCGGCAGGTAACCTATTCTGTGGGTAGTCCGTTCAGTGCCATGCCCTTACCTAGCGGAAGCGGGATTTCAGTAGTCATGCTTGAAGAAGACGCTACCCAACGGATCTGGCAGTATCCATTTTCTGGTTCAACTCCCCGGCCGCTTTTTGAAAAACGGGATTCCGTTGGCTATTACGCCTGGGTTGATGCGCACTCTGCTCTTGCGTACATCCTTTCCGGCAAAAGCTCTCCAAACCGGCTTTCCCTAGTAGGCATTGACGGTACGGAGAAAAAGATTGCTGAAAATGTGGGCAGAGGCATGAGGGTAGTTCAAAACGGTGCTTTCTTTATCCAAAATAAGAATGCGGAGAGTTTCCTGGCCTGGACGGACTTTAAGACCGCAAAGCAACTGGTCAGAGTGCCCGGCAATAGTATGGACTTGGCCATTTGTAAAGATTACGTACTGATGGCAAGCGGGGGGATTATGTATGGTGCAAAAATTAAAAAAAGCAAAGGCCAGACCGTGAGCGCAGAGGAGTTCGTGGCACTGCAAAATTTAAGCACTTACGGCTTGAAAAACATAACCCGGATGGATGTTAGTCCCGATGAAAAAACAATTACCGTAGCAGCAAGCCTGTGAGTCATGTAAGGAAAAGCGAATTTATAATATATTCCCCTCAGAAAATAAGGTTAATAAAAAGCAAAGGGCTATGGAAAAACAATTCCTCTCTCCCGAACAACACAACGAATTCCTCAACACCATAAAAACCCGCTTTGAGGAAAACACCTCCCGCCACCGGGGACTCACATGGGCCGAAGTACAGGCTCGATTGGAAGCCGCCCCCGAAAAATTAGCCGTACTTCTCGAAATGGAGGAAACCGGCGGCGAACCGGATGTGGTGGTGCTGGGTGAACCAACGGACGGGTACCTCTTTCATGGATTGCTCGGCGGAGAGTCCCAAAGACCGCCGCAGCCTGTGCTACGACCGCACCGCCTGGCTAGCCCGAAAAGCCAACAAACCGGAAAATACCGCGCTGGACGTAGCGGCAGACATGGGCATAGAACTGCTGACGGAGGCGCAGTACCACGCACTGCAGCAGTTGGGAGAATTCGACACCAAAACTTCCAGTTGGTTGAAAACGCCGGCTGAGATCCGGAAACTGGGTGGGGCCATCTTCGGAGATCGGCGCTTTGGTCGTGTTTTTATCTACCACAATGGCGCTGACTCCTACTACGCCGGACGGGGGTTCCGGGGGGTGTTGAGAGTATAAGCAGTGGAGGTCAGAAAAGCAGAGGACCAGTTGCTCTACAGCTGACAAGCACGCACCTACCATTCATACCACTTTCGTTGGCAAAATCCATCGTCAGGTTTTATCTTTAAAGCGACGTAAAAAAGTATCTGCCTCATGGAAGATTTGCTCGCGGCCCGTTTGCAAATGGCCCTTTCACTGGGCTTTCACATCATTTTTGCCTGCATCGGCATGACTATGCCCGTACTGATGGCCTTCAGCGAGTGGCGGTGGTTGCGTACGGGGCAGCAGGAGTACCTTGATCTGGCCAAGGCCTGGTCGCGGGGCGTGGCGCTGTTTTTTGCGGTGGGGGCCGTGTCGGGCACGGTACTTTCTTTCGAACTGGGATTGCTTTTTCCGGGCTTCATGCGGCATGCCGGGGCCATCATCGGGATGCCCTTTTCGTGGGAAGGAACGGCCTTCTTCGTCGAGGCCATTGCGCTGGGAGTTTTCCTGTACGGTTGGGACCGGCTGAACAAATGGGTGCACTGGGCCTCGGGCCTGGTGGTGGGTATTTCGGGGGTTCTGTCCGGAATCTTCGTAGTATCGGCCAATGCCTGGATGAACAGCCCTGCCGGCTTCACGTGGCGCAACGGACAAGCCGAAAACATTGATCCCGTGGCGGCGATGTTCAATGAGGCCTGGCTGTCGCAGGCCCTGCACATGACCCTGGCGGCTTTTGTCGCCACGGCCTTTGCCGTAGCGGGTGTACATGCGTTTCTGTTGCTACGGAACCCCGGTAATAGGTTTCACCGGACGGCCGTACGCATAGCTCTTTCCTTTGGGGCGGTGGCGGCTTTGCTCCAACCCCTCAGCGGCGATTATTCGGCCAAGGACCTGGCCGGGCGGCAGCCCGCCAAACTGGCCGCGCTGGAATCGCACTTCAAAACCAGCCAACCCGCCGACCTCATCATCGGTGGCCTTCCGGATGCTGAAAAAGAGGAAGTCAACTATGCCATTCATATTCCCAAAGCTCTCAGTTTTCTGGCCCACGGGGATTTTGACGCCGAAGTCATCGGTCTGGATCAATTTCCCAGGGACGAGCGCCCACCGGTGCTTGTTACGCACCTGGCCTTTCAGCTCATGGTGGGCATTGGTTTTCTGCTGGCGCTGGCGGGGCTGCTGTTCCTGCTGTTTAGCTGGCGCTGGAAGGGTAATTTATCCAAGAAAGGCTGGCTACTTTTCATCGCCTGTCTCACGCCCCTGGGGTTTGTGGCTGTGGAGGCGGGTTGGGTGGTGACGGAGGTGGGGCGTCAGCCGTGGATTATCTACAAAGTTATGAAAACCAAAGACGCCGTATCGCCCATGCCGGGGCTGCAGTACTCCCTGTATACCATTGTGGCGGTGTACCTGCTGCTTACTTTCCTACTGGCTTGGCTGATGCAGCGACAGATTGCCACCGTTGAGCAATTCTATCCATCCGCCCGAAAAACCACTGACTAGGCTATGTTACTGACCATTATCATTATACTGGGCGTTTCGTTTATCCTGTATACCGTACTGGGTGGCGCTGACTTCGGGGCGGGGATTGTGGAAACCTTCGCGGGCAAGCGGGGGGAAAAGACCATATCCAAAGCGCTGGCACCGGTGTGGGAGGCGAACCACGTGTGGCTGATCCTGGCCATCGTGATCCTGTTCACTGGCTTCCCGCTGGTATACGCTACGATCAGTACCGCATTGCATATTCCGCTTATGGTAGCCCTGATCGGGATTGTGTTGCGGGGGTCTTTCTTTACCTTTCGCCATTACGACATCGGCCAAAGCAGCACCCACGGGTACTATACCGGCATTTTTAAAGTATCCAGCTTTATCACCCCCTTTTTCCTGGGAATCACGCTCGGGGCCATGCTCCTGGGCCAAATCAGCCTGAGCCCCGCCGGGAGCTTTTACGACCAGTTTATCCGTCCCTGGTTCAACCTCTTTTGTGTGGCTACCGGCCTCTTCACTACCCTGCTGTTTGGCTACATTGCGGCTATTTTTCTGATTGGTGAAACGGTACATTCCCCCGAACGGCACCGGTACATCCGGCTATCCAAACGATTTATGGGGCTTACGTTCGTCGCAGGCATGGGAGTATTGCTCGCCGCCGATTACGAAAGTCATCCCCTCATGGCCGAATTTTTTAGTTCCTGGCCCAGCCTGGCCGCTTTCGCCGGCGTGGTGCTGTTGATACCGGCGGTACTCTACCTGGTGGACCATCCCCGGATTATGTACCTGCGTATGGCCATAGGCGTACAGGTAGCCCTGATCATGATCGCCTGGTTTGCCATTCAGTATCCTGTTCTGGTCTACGAACGCCACGGCAACCACCTTACTTTTTATAACACCCAGGCTCCCGAGGCCACACTATACCAGCTCCTGATTGCCCTGTTTGTGGGACTGATGCTGGTAGTGCCCGCTTTTTATTTCCTCTTCAAGGTATTCAAGCCCGGCCTGGACGAGCATCGGGTGGAGTCGTGAGCACCGCTGTCAGAATGCCCGGATAAGGCACTTTACTTTGGATTGCTGACCCATTCCCATTTCTTTCCGTTCAGCACCCATTTCCGGGGATTACCCGCCCTTTCCTGGGCGGGGGCCTGGGAGCGGTGAGCGCGCCACATGGCCGTCACAAAGGGGTCGTAGGTGGTGGTTTCGGCCTTGGGACGAGGATGCGTCCCCCGGCCGGAGG
This sequence comes from uncultured Cytophagales bacterium, assembly GCA_963768025.1. Taxonomy (GTDB): domain Bacteria; phylum Bacteroidota; class Bacteroidia; order Cytophagales; family Spirosomataceae; genus CAVYGM01. The sequence continues at coordinate 10,393 of CAVYGM010000011.1, read as the reverse complement.
CATAGGGATCGTCATCGCGCATCCAGCGGTCGACGTAGTCGAAAAAGGCATCATGATCCCAGAGGGGGACGGTTTTCAGGTAGCGGGCGGCCAAGGCCGTGCCGGTCCAGGCTTGGGCGTTGCAGCAGGTACGGTAACTCTCGGAAGTTTTGTCCCATTTTTCCCACTGGTCCGGCGTTTTTTCCTCGTAGGGCGTCCGGTTTCCGTGGTGGATCACCATCTGCCACAGTACCTCCTGCCCAAACCACCCCCGCCCGTAGTAGGTTTGGGTATCTTCGTGAAAAACGGCCGTCGGGGGTAACTGAGCCAAAGCAGGCTTACGGAGCATACGGCTTGCAAACAGGATGGGCCACTTGCGCCCGCTCGAATGCCCTCCCCCTTCGTTCCAATAGCCACCCACCTGGGCTATGCCGTACAGATCTATCCCGCGCTGAATCAGTTCTACGGTAAGCTTTTCTTTGCGTTCACGGGGCACATCCAGCAGCACCATCAAGCTGGCCATGGATACCAGCCGGGCGTATTCGCGGCCGTAGTTGGGCTGGTTTTCATTCGGGACCAGTTCCTGTTGCGACCAGCTCATAATATGGTCAATCCAGGGGCGCTGGAAGTATCGCTCAAAAGCCTCCCAGGAAGGTACCTCGCCGGCTGGCCGTAGCCGGGGCAACACGTCCCATTGAATATCCCCGGCCCGAAAGATAGGTTTTTCCGTTCCCGCGTACGGCGGACGAAAGGCATCCGCTGGCGGCTCCTCCGCCAGGCAGGTGAGGACGGCGGCGGCTTTCATCACCACCTGGCACTGCTTTTCGTTTTCCCAGGGCATCAGATCCTTGCTAAAATGATCGACGGGCAGCGTGGTGTTGCTGATGGAGGAAATCAGCGAGCGGTTGGGTACCAGCTCCACGGGCAGGACCACGGCGTCGCTCTGGCGAAACGACCCGCTGCGCGAATCGTAGCCCTGGGTGTAGCCCGCCCGCAGTACGATCATGGAGCCGTTGCGCAGGGTGGTGTCCTGCTTCAGGCTGGTATCGTTCCAATGGTTGATTTTGATAGCGGAATTGTCTATCCGCGCCGGACCGGGCTCCGGGGTTATTTTCACAATGCGAACCGGACCCAGCACCCACCAGTCGCCGGTAATAAACTGACCGGTTTTCATGGGTTTGTCAAACGTCCAGGTGATGCCGTACTGGCTGATTTCCCGCCGGAAGGCCACCTTTATGGAGTCCTGATTGGCATACTTTCCGCCGGAATCTACCGGTTTCTGGTAGGAAGATGCCATTGAAGTACAAAGTAACAGCAACGGCAGGAAGAGCATAAACGACTTTTTCACAGATATGTCTAACGGACTATTTTTGATTTGGGACGGTTCCCCACTCCAAACCTAAACGGACTACCCAGGTTTTTCTACTGATGTCCTGCCCTTCTGCTCCATCCTCTTTTATTTTCTGAATAACCACCGCCGCTACCTTACATCATACCGTTTAGAAGGGTAGCCGGGGGCGTTGTGATGTAAGTAGGAAAAGTATGAAGCTGAGATGTACACAGACTTTTTCTTTCCCTGACCAGGCAATGGTGATTCCTTTTTCCTGACATTGCCCCCCTCACTTTTTGGCCGGACCATAGATCACCCTGCCACCACGGTTGACGGTGAAGGTACCCTTGTCCACCGTGACCACCCCATTGACGATGACGTACAGAATTCCCCCCGTTCGCAGTCTTTCTTTGAAGGTATCATTTCCCCCAGCCAGTGACCAGGAAGGGATCAGGATAGAAATACTGGTGTAGCTGGCCGTGTAAGGATACTGGTCTATCTGAATATCCAGCCCGGCTTTATTGGATGAATCAACCATAGCTACTGTTTGCACACTATCTCCCCAGCTGGGCTTACCCACTAGCTTGTGATGGGTGAGGACGATAGGAATAGCGGCCTCCCGACCACTCAGGATTGCTTCCCGGACGGCATTGAGCAGGCCCAATCCTTCCTCCCGAAGGTGCGACGTATAAAATCCACCGTAGGACGAGGCTACTTTGGATAGAGCGATGACCTCCCCTACTTCCGAAAAGGTACCCGGCAAGTATTTCAGTCCGGTCGAAATGCCAAAGGCCACCTTTTCCATGGAGCGGGCCACGTGCTTCTTCATCCGTTCCAGTTCGGCGGCGGTGGGAGCGCGGTTGTCGAGGCCCATTACGGTTTTGCGAATCTCATTATGGCCGGTGAGGAAGGCCACATTCAGTCCCAGGGCAGAAAGGGAGCTGTGGTAGCTGCCAAAGGGTAGGGGTCCGCCCCCGTCCGGACCACCCAGGGCCAAAGTAATACCCTGCCTTACGTGGCTTTCAGCATCGGGGGTCTGATGGATAGCCTCGAGATGGGTATGCAGGTCAATAAAGCCCGGCGATACGGCCAGCCCTTTCGCATCTATTATCCTGGAAGCAGTTGCCTGGGGCAACGCTCGATGGCCACAATTTTATCGCCCTTGATCGCCACATCGGCGGCAAAGGAGGACCACTACCCTCGTACACACGCCCGTTGCGAACCAGAAGATCATACTGTTGTGATTGGCCGAAATGGCATATCAATAGAGCGAAAACAGGAAGTAAGGAGCATGATCTCATGAAGCGTACAGGTTGGTTCAAAGCAACACCAAGTTACGCACGATTCCCTTACGAGATTTGACCTGCTGTTTGAGTTATTTTTGAGCAGGGACGTATTCTACCCTTTCAAATGGGACTTTCGGCATCCCAGGCAACTACCTGACGCCATCCTCCGTTTTTTCCTACGCAACAAAATCAGGTAGTTAAGCCCCCAAAATTGCTTTTACCAGATAATCAATTTCCCGAACCTGCTTACTCCTCGTTGCCATGTACGCATTCCGTAAACTACCCCTTTTCCTGATCTTTCTTCTGAGTATCCCCCTGGTGTACAGCGCCGGCTTGCCGTACAGCCCCACCCAGGATACCCTTCGCTACGACCGTGATTATGCCCTGCAAGCTACCATGTTGGGGTATTTCGCTCAGGATGGTGCCCGCAATCCCACCCTGCGGGCTAACAAAGGCGACCGTGTCCGGATCACGATCACCAATGGCGAGTTGATGACGCACGACATCGCGATGGAAAAGCTGGGGATCAAGAGCCCGGCCATCCAGGAAAAAGGAGCCACCGCCACCGTTACCTTCGTGGCTCAGCAAAGTGATACGTATTTCTGTACCGTTCCGGGTCACCGGGCGGCGGGTATGGTGGGGAGTTTTGAGGTAGTGGAAGGTTCCGTATTGGGTGCTTCGGTCGTTGGACAGGTACCTGCCAAAAACGGCCAGTCCCTGAACCTGGACTTTGAAACCGGTACGCTCAATGACTGGACCGCTACGGGCGATGCGTTTATGAGTCCACTGGTAAGTGCTGACCCCTCGCCGGTACATGAGAAAGACATGAAGATCGGCTATGACGGGAAGTACTTCCTGAGCAGCGGCGGTACCCAAAACTACAAACTCACCGGTACCCTCACTTCTGCACCCTTCACCGTCACCCAGCCCTACGCAGCTTTTAAAATATCCGGCGGCGCCTTGCAGGACACCCGGGTGGAACTGGTACGAGCTGACACCAAAGAGGTAATTTTCAGCATTACGGGCAATGGACGAGCTTCGCTGCTACCCGTGGTAGCCGACTTGCAGCCGCATTTGAACCAGGAGATTTTCATCCGGATCATCGACAACGAAACGGGTATTTCGCAGATTCCCTACATTAAAAACGACATTTGGGCGCACATCAACTTTGATGACTTCCGGTTGTATGCCAGTCGTCCCAACTTCCCCAATGAGCTTAAAAAAAGCGACATTATCGTACTGCCCCCGCTAGACCCCGTTCTGAATGCGGGTCTTTCCGGACTGGAAGCCGCCAAAGCAATGACGGTGCCAAAGGGCTTCAAGGTCACCCTGGCCGCCGCCGAACCGGATGTGGTGCGGCCCATTAGCTTTACCATTGACCCCAAAGGACGGCTATGGGTAGTAGAAGCCCATACCTACCCTATTCCGGCCCCGCAGGACAAGGCCGGGACCGCATCCTGATTATGGAAGATACCAACGGCGACGGTACCCTGGACAGCCGCAAGGTATTCATGGAAGGGCTCAACCTGGTTAGTGGCATCGAAGTAGGCATGGGAGGCGTGTGGCTGGGCGCAGCGCCTAACTTTCTATACATCCCGGTAGATGCTAAAACCGACAAACCCACCGGGCCACCTCAGGTACTCCTTGATGGCTGGGGCACGCAGGATACCCACGAGGTGCTCAACAGCCTCCGCTGGGGGCCCGACGGCTGGCTGTACGGTACCCACGGCGTATTTACCCATTCCAATGTAGGCAAGCCCGGCACCCCTGACGATCAACGGACGAAGATCAACGCCGGGGTGTGGCGCTATCATCCCACGCGGCATACCTTTGAGGTATTTGCCGAAGGCAGCAGCAATCCCTGGGGCATTGATTTTAACGACTACGGGCATCCGTTCATTACGGTATGCGTGATTCCGCACATGTACCACGTCATTCAGGGCGCGCGTTACCTGCGGCAGGCCGGTAAGCATTTCAACCCCTACACCTACGACGACATCAAGACCCACGCCGACCACGTGCATTGGGTGGGTGAGCGCGGCCCGCACGCGGGCAATTTCCGCTCGGCGGAGAAGGGCGGCGGCCACGCTCACGCCGGGGCCATGATCTACCTCGGCGGCGATAGCTGGCCCAAAGAGTACCGCAATCAAATTTTTATGAACAACATTAACGGGGCCCGCATGAACGTGGATCATCCCCAGCGGGCAGGTACGGGCTACCAGGTGACGCACCGGCCCGATTTCATGGTCATGAACGATTCGTGGTCGCAGTGGCTCAACTTCAAGTACGACCCCAGCGGATCGGTGTACGCCATCGACTGGTACGACAAGAACCAATGCCACAGCCCTAACCCCGATGTGCACGACAAGACCATGGGCCGGATTTTCAAGATCTCCCATGAAAACGACAAATGGGTGAAGGTTGACCTGACTGCCGCATCGGATCTGGATTTGGTGAAGTACCAGCTCCACGCCAACGAATGGTACGTGCGGCAGGCCCGGCAGCTACTGCAGGAGCGCGGCCCGAACAAGAAAGTCCATAAGGCTCTCAAAGACATCCTGGCCAACAATCCCGACGTAACCCGTAAGCTGCGGGCACTCTGGGCCCTGCACGTGACGCAGGGACTTACTGATAAGGATCTGATGGACTTGCTCTCCAATGATAACGAATATGTCCGTAGCTGGGCGATTCAACTAGCCACCGAAGATAAAACCGTTTCGCCGGAGATGTTGAGCCGCTTTGCCTCAATGGCCCAAACCGATAACGCAGCCCTGGTGCGGCTTTATCTGGCCTCCGGCCTGCTTCGTCTTGATCCTGCCCTGCGCTGGAATGTACTTGATGCCCTGGTGCAGAAAACCGAAGATGCCAACGACCACAACCAGCCCCTGATGCTCTGGTATGCCGCCGAGCCGCTGGCGGCATTGGATATGAAGCGGGCCATTCAACTGGCCGAGAAATCCAAAATGCCCAAGATGCTAACCTATACCATTCAGCGCGTGGCCGCTATCGGGACCGACGAATCCAAAAAGGTTTTGAAGGAATTAAGTGACCGCCTCGGCAAAGTCAACTCCCACGAGCAACACGAAAATCAGATGCTGATTGGGAAGCTGCTGGAAGAGTAAGCTACTTGGCAAAGTACCTCCCGACAAGCTTTGCCTACCAGCTCCGTAGGGGCGGCACCTCAGTAGAAAAATTCAGAAATTTAATCGAGAAGCCCCGGAGGGGTGACACCTGAAAAACCGAATCAAACCATGTGGAATTCTACCCGTTTCCGTGCTTTATGCGGAGCCATGCTAATGGCTGGAGTCACGCTTCACGCCCAAACATCATCCGATTTCAAGAAAACCAAACTCACCGGCGACTTCATCTCCGAAGGCGTTGCCGTAGCTGATCTGAATAAGGACGGTAAACTAGACATTGTAGCGGGCTACTACTGGTTTGAGGCCCCCACCTGGACGCGCCACGAGCTGGCCCCTTCCCGCACTTTTGACCCTCGAAAGGAGTACAGCAATTCCTTCCTGAACCTGGGCATGGATGTAAATCTCGACGGCTGGGATGACGTCGTGATCATTGATTTTCCGGGAAAACCGGCCTTCTGGTTCGAGAACCCAAAAAACAAACCCGGCGACTGGAAAAAGCGCATCATTGCCGACTCGGTGGGGATCGCCAATGAGTCACCCGGCTTTGTGGATATTGATGGGGATGGTCGGCTGGATATTTTGTGCGGAGATAAGGACAAAAAACAGATCATCTGGCTCAAAGCCCCCACCCAACCCGGCGACACGCAATGGCAACGCTTTGCGCTGAGTCAGGAAAAGGTACCCGGTACGGAATCTTTCTCCCACGGTATTGGCTACGGAGATGTTGACAAAGATGGCTTCAACGACGTGGTGGTGCGCGAGGGGTGGTTTGAGGGAACCGCCGATCTGAAAGCAGGTACCTGGACATTCCATCCGGCCAACCTGGGTGAACCCTGCTCCCACATGCAGGTACTGGACGTGAACGGCGACGGCAAAAACGACGTGGTGAGCGCCTCGGCCCACGCACTGGGTATCTGGTGGCACGAGCAGGGAATGGACGAAACGGGCAAGCTCAATTTCAAAACCCATCTCATTAGCAACACTACCGCCCAAACCCACTCCTCCATCATGGCCGACCTGAACGGCGACGGCAAAAAAGAATACATTACCGGTAAACGCTTCCTGGCGCACCACGGCCGCGATCCCGGCGATGCCGACCCGGCCATTCTGCTGTGGTTTGAGCATACCCCCGGCAAGGCCCCCTACTGGCAGGAGCACCTGATTGACCACGATTCGGGATCAGGACTGAACATCGTGGCGCAGGATGTCAACGGCGACCGCAAACTGGATCTTGTCGTGGCGAATAAGAACGGGGTGTTTTTGTTTGAGAATAAAATGAAAAAAGCAAAATAGGATAGGACAAAAACGAGTTTTAAACCGATAGAAATTCTCTTTTCCCGCTTCTATATTTGTCAGCAACCTTACTTTGAACTACCTATGAATCTTACTGTTCGATCTCTACTCAGTACCGTCCTAAGCAGTACGGTGATTTTATTCCTGACGGGCTGGCAGGTACCCCAAGGGGATCGCGTGCTCATTTTTCTGAAAAACACCAGCAATCAACCCGCCGCTTCCGTGGCCGCCGGGGCGTTGCTTTCCCTGGTGGAACAGAAGGGAATCCAGGCCGATACTACGTCCAACCTGGCCTATATAGCGGAGGACTCCCTCAAAAACTACCATGCGCTCCTCCTTTTCCAAACCTCATCGGATATACTGGATACCTGGCAGCAGAACGACGTCGAACGTTTTGTGCAGGCCGGAGGCGGATTAGGCATCATCAATGCGGCTGGTTTCAGCCGCTACCAATGGCCCTGGTACCATGACCTGCTGACGGGAGGCGACAAACCGGCTGGAACCGGCAATTCGGTATTCTGGACTAAAAAGCACGACGGAGGACGGGTGTTTTTTGCCCAGGCGGGCAGTACACCGGATCAGGCCCTGACCGATCAGATCCTGGATGGGATCAAAACATCGGTGGAAGGCCCGGCCCTGAATTACCGCGAGGCCCATACCTTACGAACACCGGAAGAGAATCGCTTTACCTTCACGATCCTCGATTCGTTCATGGAGGAGCCCATTGAGATGGAGGTCATGGCCGACAATCGGGTGATGTACATCGAGCGCCGGGGACAGGTAAAACTGTACGATCCGGCCACAAAATCCACCAAGATCATCAATAAGATTCCCGTTCACCTGACCGGTAATTACGAAGACGGCCTGCTGGGCATGGAACTGGACCCCGATTTTGAGACGAATCACTTTGTGTACCTCTACTACTCACCCGTGGGCAATGAGTCGGTACAAAATCTCTCGCGCTTCGTATTCACGGAAACACCCTGCATTTGAGTTCCGAAAAAGTGGTGCTGAAAGTACCCGTGCAGCGCGAAACCTGCTGCCATTCGGCGGGTAACGTATACTTTGGTCCGGATAAACTCTTGTATCTATCCACCGGCGACAATACCAGCTCCAAAGAATCGGACGGGTTCTCTCCCCTCGACGAACGTCCGGGCCGAGCGCCTTTCGACGCCCAGAAGTCGTCGGGCAACGCCAACGACCTGCGCGGTAAAATCCTGCGGATTTCGGTTAATAAAGACGGTTCCTATTCCATTCCCGACGGCAACCTCTTTCCGAAAGATGGTTCGGCCGGTCGGCCCGAAATCTATGTCATGGGAGCCCGCAACCCTTACCGGATCACGGTCGATAAGCGCGGATTTCTGTACTGGGGCGACGTGGGTCCCGATGGGGGCGTAGCCAACGAGCGCGGCCCCAAGAGCCAGGACGAGTGGAACCAGGCCCGGAAACCGGGCAACTACGGCTGGCCGTATTTTGTGGGAGACAACAAACCCTACGCGGACTTTGATTTTGCGACCAACAAGGTAGGACCACTCTTTGACCCCAACCGGCCCGTCAACGAATCGCCGAACAATTCGGGGGTGAAAGTACTTCCCCCCGCGCAGAAAGCCATGATCTGGTACCCTTACGATAAATCGGTTGAGTTTCCGATGCTGGGTACCGGCTCCCGCAGCGCCATGGGAGGGCCATTTTACTACCTGGACGACTACAAAAAATCCGAGGTACGGTTTCCGGCCTACTACGACAAGAAAATGTTCATCTACGAATGGGCCCGCAACTGGATCAAAGTACTGACCTTTACCGAAGAGGGCGATTTGCGCAAAATAGAACCTTTCCTGCCTTCGACCTTTATTTCCAAGCCCATCGATATGAAGTTTGGCGCGGATGGTGCCATGTACGTACTGGCCTATGGTGTCAATTACTTTGCCCGCAACCCCGACTCCCAGCTGATCCGGATTGAGTACGCGGAAGGAAACCGGCGCCCCGTGGCTAAAATCAAGGCGTCCAAAACGGTAGGCGCGGTACCGCTGACGACCCAACTATCGGCCGGAGAATCGTTCGACTACGACCGGGGCGATAAAATCACCTACCTGTGGGAAGCGGGAAACGGCCAGAAATCCACGGAGGTAGCCCCTACCTTTACCTACACCAAAGCGGGTGTGTACCAGCCCAAACTAACCGTGACGGACGCCGCAGGGCAGCAGTCCACGGTGGAGCAGACCATAAAAGTAGGCAACGAAATGCCGCAGGTGGACATCGCCCTGACGGGCAACCGCTCGTTTTATTTTGACAAAGTACCCTTCAACTACACCGTAAGCGTCAGCGATAAAGAAGATGGGACCCTGACCAAAGGCATCCAGCCCCAGCAGGTAAAATTTGCCGTCGATTATCTGGCCCAAGGAAAAGATCTGGCCCTGCTCACCACCAATAGCCCGGAAGTCGGGCGACGTGAATGTCAAATACATTCAGGGCAAAACCCTGCTGGCCGAGAGCGATTGTGGTTCCTGCCACGCCATGAATGCCAAATCCATCGGGCCCAGCCTGATGGAAGTATCCAAACGCTACGGAGTGGCCGGCGAAGCCGCAGTGCCCATGCTGGCCGGTAAAATTCTGACGGGCGGCAACGGCAACTGGGGTAAAAACATGATGTCGGCGCATCCGCAGCATACCGAAGCCGAAGCAAGTGAGATGGTGCGGTACATCCTGTCGCTGACCGCCGACGCCACCAAACGCCTGCCGCTGAAAGGAATGTATACTCCCAACCTTCCGGCCGGTGGCAGTGCGGAAGGAAGCTACGTTATTTCGGCCAGCTATACTGACAAAGGTAATCCGGTAACCGGCCCTCTGACGGGTCAGCAAACTAGTAATCCTGCGCAATCCGCTCGTTCAGGCCGAATCCTACACCCTGTCGGCAAATGTGGACCGCAAGCATCAGGACGGCAGCGATCAGTCCTGGGTAGGCGACATCAAGGACGGGCTCCTACATCGGTTTTCCGGCCATTGACCTGACGGGCATCGGCCAGATTGACCTTCCAGGTGGCGGCTATGCCCGGCCGGGGCGGACGAATTGACATCCACAGCGGATCGCCCACCGGCCCGCTTGTGGGTACCGCGCAGGTACAGCCCCCCGCCGCTACACCCGGTCAGAGAGGCCCCCAATGGCAGGAGGTCACCGCCGCAATCAGAAATCCCGGTAGTATTGCCGATCTGTATTTTGTATTTCACAATGACCAGGAAAAAGAAAAGAATCTCATGATTCTGGATTGGGTACGTTTTTCAAAACTGTAATAGATCCGGTACGTAGGGATCGCGATTGAGGTAGATAAAAATTTACAAGGATTATGGCACATCTGAATTTAGACTCA